>JAEUKA010000051.1 GCA_016794465.1 Myxococcales bacterium
TGGCCAGGAGCGCGCCCCGCGATGGCCAGGAGCGCGCCCCGCGATGGCCAGGAGCGCGCCCCGCATGCCTAGGAGTGCGCCCCGCGATGGCCAGGAGCGCGCCCCGCGATGCCTAGGAGTGCGCCCCGCGATGCCCAGACCGCGCGATGCGGTGTCCAGGGGTGCGTTACGCGGTGTCCAGACCGCGCGATGCGGTGCCCAGGGGTGCGTCACGCGGTGTCCAGACCGCTCGATGCGGTGCCCAGGGGTGCGTCACGCGGTGTCCAGACCGCGCGATGCGGTGCCCAGGGGTGCGTTACGCGGTGTCCAGACCGCGCGATGCGGTGCCCAGGGGTGTTCGATAGGGTGTCCAGACCGCGCGATGCGGTGCCCAGGGGTGTTCGATAGGGTGTCCAGACCGTCCGCTACGGTGCCCAGGGGTGTTCGATAGGGTGTCCAGACCGCTCGATACGGTGCCCAGGGGTGTTCGATAGGGTGTCCAGACCGTCCGCTACGGTGCGGTTAGTCGCCGTGGCGGGTGCTGATGATGTCGAGTAGGCGCCGGACGCCGCGTCGCTCATCGCGGAGGAAGCTGCCGACTGTGGCCAGCAGCGCTTGGTAGTCGCTGGCGGTGAAGGTTGCGCCCCACACGCCTGGCTGGCCGGCGCCGCTGCGGTTGATCTCCGACAGCGCTTCCCCCAGATAGAACGCCGGATAGCGACCGCTTGGGTCGGGCGAAAACAGGTTCTGGCCGAGCTTCTGCAAGACCTGCTTGTCGTCACTTGGCAGGCTGCGGCGCAGGATGCCCAGGACCGCTTCCGCAACGGTCGGCGCAAGCAGCGGGGCCAGCGGTCGCACAATCGGCACAAGGTCGCCATCATCGGCCAGCAGCTGGATGCCATCGGTGGCCGCGTAGAGCAGCGCTTGGAACCGGGGTGCATCGCGACTGGTCGGCCCGGGGTCCGCCAGCACCGCCGCCAGCAGCCGATACAGCTGGGTCTTGGCCGGCTGGGACGTGGCGACTTGCGTGACAAGGTCCGCCGACGCTGCCCACAGCGGGCCGGTCAGCGCCTGCTCGATATCGGGATACAGCGAGCCACGGACCCAGCTGGGCAGGTCCATCGCGCTGCCATGGGCACTGACTCGGTCGCGCAGCAGGTCCAGGGCCGCCAGCGTGATGGGCCGCAGCCGAGGCGTCGCCAGCTTGTAGACCCCGCCGCCTTGCGGTCGCGCGGTCAGGTACAGGTCGCCGAGCCCGCTCATTGCCGCTTGCCACTTGGCGGCTGCAACCGGGTCCTCGCCGAGCCGAGCCCGCTTCTTCTGATACGCATCGGCCAGCAGATCGAACGGCGTCACCTTGCCCGCCGCTGACCCCGGCAGCACATCGACAATCACCGGGTCGGCACGCGGCGAAAAGGTCGGCTTGCCGTCATTGCGCAGCGCCACCGTGCGGCCATCGCGGAACACCAGCGGTCCGCCCAGCCGTACCGCCTCGGGATCGAGCAGCCAGCGCCCCAAGCGCGCCACCACGGTCGACAGCGGCAGGTTCGAGCCGTCATCGGTCGTCACCTGCGCCAGCATCACCAGCAGCGCCCGCGTCGAAGGCCACAGGTCGCCCGACCCCATCAGCGTGGCAATCAGCGGCTCGTAGCGAGAGCCTCCGCTGTACTGCTGCTGCGGCTCGTAGCCGGGCGCCGAAAAGAACCGCGACTGCGCGGTCGGCCAGTGGCGATGCAGCACCGCCAACAGGTCGACCAGGATCTGCCCGGCGTTGCGCGACTTCTCACAGGTGCCGCTTGCGCTGCGCTGGATGCACTCGTCGTGCTTGGCAAAGGCGTTCACGATCGGGCGGAACGCGGTGTAGAAGTTCACGCTCTGCTTGAGCTTGCCAGCGGCGTCGCGGGGGTGAACCGCTTCCAGGCCGAACAGCCCGCCGTCGTAGTGGCTGACCCACGAGTGGTTCTGGTTCGAGCACAGCGTCCCCGGCCTGGCCGGACTGCACGGGCCGAAGTCGAGCGTGGTCTTGAAGAACTCTGAGCGCTTGCTGTCGTCCTGGAACAGCAGCCGCGCCAGCATCGCCGGCGTCGGGTACTTGCCGAAGCCGGGGATGCCCAGCAGGTTGTCGAGCAGCCCCAGCCCGTCAATGATCTGCGCCTGCGTCTTCAGCCCCGGATCGGTAATCGAGTTGAGGAAGTTGGTGTACGGGTCGCGCGCCTTCACCGAGTCATCGGCCATCGACAGCAGGTAGTACAGCGCCAGCTCGTCCAGCTTGAACAGCGCGCACGGCTTGGCGGGGCCGGCGACCTTGATGTCGATGACGATCTTGATGTTCACAAACGCGCCGTCTTTGTTGCACAGCGTCGCGTGGTTGGCGTCGTGAACGATCTGTAGCACCCGCTGCATGATCGAGCGGTTGTTCTTCGGGTTGCCGGGATTCTTGTCGACATCCGAGTCCGGCAGGCTGCGGTCCACCGGCTTGCCGAACGTCCCAATCACCGAGGTCAGATCCGCCGGCTGACCGCGCGTATCGAGCTGGTTCTGGTTCATGAACAGCTGGCTTGAGTCGGTCGCCAAGATGCCCAGGATCTGCCCCAGGTCGGCGGTCGCCGGGTCGCTCAGCGCCAGCAGCAGGTCACGCAGCAGGTCGGGGTGGCGCAGCAGCCGCACCAGGATCGGCGCTAGGTCGTCATAGAACGTCGACTTGTCGGTGAGCTGCGCTGCGGCATAGGCAGGCTGCTTGGACTCGTCGAGCGCCTTGGCCACGGCATCCAGGTTGCGGGCCAGCAAGGACTCTTGGGTGCGCAGCACGAGCTGCACGGCGCGCAGTAGTCGCTGGAGGTCGGCGCCGCTGCCACTGCCGCTGTCTTGGTACGTCAGCAGCTGCAGGTACGCGTACACCATGTCGAGCAGCGGCGACTGCGTCTTGTCAAAGCCCTGATAGTCGAGCCGAGTGCCGCCCAAGTCCTTGTGGGCGAGCGCGCGCGGTCCGAGCAGAGAGCTGGCGCCTTCGACCAGCCGCAGCGGCAGGTCCCGCTGGCTGTCGAGGAGCGCCGGGGCCTCGCGCAGCAGCGCCGTCAGCACCGTGGCATCGAGGTTCTGATAGCTGTACAGCGGCGGCCCCGCAGCGGCCAAAAGGGCGCGGCCTGCACTGTCCCGCGCCACCGCCCGGTCTTGGTGGTGCAGGCTGAGGCTGGCAAACGGGGTCACAAACGGAATCGGCACCCCGCCGGCATCGACAAACCGACCGCTGGCATCGCTGTCGGCATAGCCATCTTTGTCCTTGTCAACGTACGGCCCCGGCAGCGCGCTGCCTTGCAGGCTGATCAGCGGCAGGCCCCGGTGATCGCGCCGCACCGCCGGATACGACTGACCCGCCGGCAGCGTCACAAGCTCGCTCGACTCGCTGAGCAGAAAGCGGTTGAGCAGGTTGAGCGTCCGGTCGGGCGCTTGCGGTCTGGCCACCGCCGTCACCGCTCCCACCTCGCGACTGGCCACCGTGAGCAGCGCCTTGAGCGCCGGGGCTCCCCTTGCATCCCCAGCGCCCGGCTGCGAGTCACTGAGCACGGGCAGCACGGCCAGCAGCGACTCGTGCAGCATCGGGGCTGCCAGCAGGCCCCGGGCCAGCCCTCCTGCCGTGTGCGGTGGAGTAAAGCCGTCGCGCCAGCCGAGCCGGGCCATCGCGGCCACGGCGTTACTGCTATCAGCCACCTGTAGCAGTGTGGTCCCGCCGGCTTCTGCGGCTTGCTGCGCGGGCAGTCCTTCCAAGGCCGGCATGGTGCCGCGCAGCGCCTGGTCCAGATCGTCGTACAGCGCTGTGGGCACGGCGGTATCGACGCCCAAGATGATGTGGCTGCGCTCTGCGGAGACAGCCGCCAGGATGCTCGGGGCATCGGCTGGGGGCGCTTGACCATCGCTACACAGCGGTCGATAGCTGACCCCCGAGGCATCGACGAAGGATCGCTTGCCGGCGGCCTGCTCACTGAGCTGGGCGGTGTAGGCGACACGCTGGCACGACTCGCGGAAGACCTGCTCGCCCAGGGTCCGGTCCGGCGTGGCGGGCCGACTGCCCAGGTCGACATCACACTGGATGACCGCTGCCGAAAGAGTCACAGCGACGAACGAACGGCGCAGAGCGAGCCGGCTGCCACGGCCAAGAGGTCTTCGCATGGGCATACTTGTATCGCGAAGGGGGACCGATGTCACAACAGCTGGCGTGGGGTCGGATGGACAAACAGCGGCGCTTTCGACAGGCCCCCCTTGACTCTACCTACACACACTTGCAAGGCTGACGCATACCAAGCCTGCGGAGCTGAGACGTGTCTACCGAGAGAATCGCCATCTATCCCGGCTCGTTCGATCCGGTCACCAACGGCCACATCGACATCTTGTCGCGCTCTCTGAAGATGTTTGATCGGGTGATCGTTGCCATCGCCGACAACGTACGCAAGAAGCCACTCTTCACGGTGGCCGAGCGTCGCGAGCACATCTTGCAGGCTGTGGATCACGATCCTCGGGTCGATGTCGATGCGTTCTCCGGGCTGCTGGTGAAGTACGTGAAGGAGCGAGGGGCGCGCTTTGTGGTACGCGGACTGCGGGCGCTCGCGGACTTCGAGTACGAGTTTCAGTTTGCGCACATGAACCATCGCCTGGCGCCCGAGGTCGACACCATCTTCCTGATGACAGCGGCGCAGTATTTTTACGTAAGCTCGTCGCTGGTCAAAGAGGTCGCGCAGTTCGGGGGCGACGTAGACTGGATGGTTCCGCCAGGGATTCCCGCAGCGCTGCGCGAGCGGCTCGGGGTGATCAATCTGCCGAAAGAAGACCGCTGATGCGCCTCGCTCGCCGAGTCGAAGCCCTGGTACCGTCGATTACGTTGGAAGTTGCGGCGCGTGCCAAGGAGCTTGTCTCTGCGGGGCGGGACATCTTGAGCCTGACGCTGGGCGAGCCGGACTTTGCGACCCCGGCCCACATTCGGACAGCGGCGTCGCAGGCCATCGAGCGCGGCGCCAACCGCTACACCCCGGTGTGCGGGATTGCGGAGCTGCGGGCAGCAGCGGCAGCGGATCTGTCAGCGGTACACGGCGTGACGATTCGGCCCGAAGAAGTGATGGTGTCAACCGGAGCCAAGCAGTGTCTGTTCAATGCGCTGCAGTCGCTGCTCGATGACGGCGACGAAGTGCTGCTCCCGACTCCGACCTGGCCGAGTCACGCCGAGCTGGTGCGGCTGGCCGGTGGGGTCGCGGTGCTGTGCCCGAGCACGGCGGACAGTGGCTTTGCCATCGATGTCGAGCTGCTGCGCCGCAAGATCACGCCTCGGACCCGGCTGCTGATGTTATCGAGCCCGAGCAATCCCACCGGCACGGTCATCGCGGAAGCGACGCTGCGGCAAGTGGTGGAGCTGCTCCACGATCATCCGCAGCTGCTGGTGATGACCGATGACCTGTACCGCCGGCTGGTCTATGCGCCGGGCCGCTTTGTGTCCCTGCTGGCGCTCGACAAGGCGCTGTGGGGGCGGGTGGTGCTGATTGATGGCGTCTCGAAGTCGTATGCGATGACTGGCTGGCGGATTGGCTTCTGCGCGGCGCCTCGGCCCCTGATCGCGGCGATGGACAAGCTGCAAGGGCAGGTGACGACCAATGCGGCGGCGGTGTCGCAGCACGCGGCGCTGGCGGCACTGCTCGGCGATCAGGCCCCGACTGCGCAGATGGTGGCCGAGTTTGACGCGCGGCGGCGGATCATGCTCGCAGCGCTGAACGCGATTCCCATGGTGAGCTGCGTCGAGCCGCTCGGGGCGTTCTACTGTTTCCCGGATGTCTCGGCGTACCTGGGCGGAAAGGCTCCCGATGACGTGGAGCTGTCGCGGTATCTGCTGGAGGAAGCCTCGGTGGCGGTGGTACCGGGCAGTGGCTTCTTTGCACCGGGCTACCTGCGGCTGTCTTATGCCGCCTCGGTACCGCTGATTGTCGAAGGTGTGCGGCGCTTGGCGGCGGGCCTGGCTGCTGTGGCCGCTGCGAGCTAGACCGATGCGTCAAGACGCGGCGTTTGTGTCTCTGGTTTCGCAGGTGCGGCACTGGCTGCGGCCAGGACAGACCGAGCTGCTGGGAATGGTGGGCCTGCCTGGCGCCGGCAAGTCAACGCTGGCTGCACAGCTGGTGGAAGCACTGTCGGATGTGCGGGCGGCCTGTGTGTCGCTGGATGACTTTTACCTACCGCGCCCAGAGCGCCTTGCGCGGGGCTTTCCGGATCGCGGGCCACCGGGGACGCATGACCAGGAGCTGCTCGCGGGCTTTGTCGCCCAGCTGCGCGCTCGGCCTTGTCAGGTGGCGCTGCCGGTCTTCGATCGCGGGACAGAGCAGCCCCTGCCGCCGCGCCTGTGCAAAGGTCCGCTGGACCTGTGCGTGCTGGAAGGTTTCCTGGTCGGCATTGATGCGCCCGGCTATGAGCCGCTGCGGCGGGCGCTCGATCACCTGATCTTCGTGGAGATGGAGCCGGAGGCAGCTCTGGCGTGGCGTCGGCACCGCGAAGCCACCGAGGTTGCAGCCGGGCGTGGTGGCATGACCGACGCCGAGGTCCAGCGCTTCTGGCACGAGTCGCTGTGGCCCCAGGTCGAGCGGTTCGTGCTGCCGGTGCGTGAGCGCGCCGATGTGATCGTCAGCCTGCGCGACGACCACAGCCTACAGATGGTCTACTTTCCAGACGGCACGCTGCGGAACTGACGCGACAGCCCGACCACGTCGCGGTAGTGGGCAAGCTCGCGCTCGGTGCGTTCGGGGCTCCAGTCGAGCAGCTTGGCGATGCGCTGGGCAACCTTCTCGGCGCACGGCAGGCCTTGATCGCGCGACAGGAGCAGCAGCGGCAAGCGGCGCGACAGCACGTCATCGAGCCGGATGGCCAAGTCGGCCAGCACCGCCTGGTCGACCTCGGCATAGATGAAGGGCAGCTCGGGGTCGAGTCGCTCGGTCGCGGTGGGGTCGCCGCTCGTCTGGATTTGGTCGAGGATCTGGCGCGCGCGGCCACCGTAGGTACTGGCGAGGTGTCGGGCCACCTGACGGTCGATGCCGGGCTGGTCTTTGGCGCACAGCTCCTCGGTCAGCTCGGCAATTGGATCGAAGTCGTCGGTCGGTGGCTTCACATCGGTGGCGCCAGGCAGCGGACGGTCGAGGGTCGCACACGGCGGCTCGGTGTCGCCCAGCTGCTTGTACGCTTCGCTGAGCAGCTGCGCGGCCATGCGCCGATAGGTGGTGAGCTTGCCGCCAATGATGGTCACCAGGCCGGGGCGGCTCAAGATGCGGTGCTCACGCGACACGCTGGACGCGTCCAGGCCATCGCTGTGCGGCATCACCAGTGGCCGCAGGCCCGCCCAGGTCGATAAGACATCCGCTGGCTGTAGCTTGGTGTCGGGGAAGTAGTAGTTGGCGGCCTCGAGCAAGTAGTCGATGTCAGCGGTGTCGGCAGCCACCCGGTCGGGATCGCCATGATAGTCGGTGTCGGTGGTGCCGATCACGGTGCGACTGGCGGCGGCGGACTCGGGATCGGTCCAGGGGATGGCGAAGATGAGGCGACCGTCCTTGGGCACGGTCATGACCACCGCGTGCTGCACCGGCAGGCGCGCCGCATCCACCAAGATGTGAACGCCCTTGGTCGGACGAACCATCGGCGCAGGCTGGTTGTGACGGAGCAGGCGCAGCACCAAGTCAGACCACGGCCCGGTGGAGTTTACGGTGACGCGGCCAAGGACGGTGGCGGTCCGCTCGCCATCGAGTACATCGCTGATGGTGACACCTTGGACGACCCCGCTGCCATCTTCGACAAAGCCGCGCACGCGGGCATACGACAGCACCTTGGCCCCGGCGGCTTTGGCATCGAGGATGGTTTCCAGCGTCAGCCGCGCGTCATCGGTCATGCCGTCGTAGTAGGTCACGCCGCCGGTCAGGCCATCGCCGCGCAGGCTCGGCTCGATCTTCTGCACGCCCTTCTTGCGGTAGGCACGGTGGCGGTCGGGCGCCGCAAACTTCGACAGCGCATCGTACATCCACATCCCGCAGCCGAGCACGAACCGACCGGGATACTGGCCTTTGTAGGTCGGCACCAAGAACAGCTGCGGCTTGACGAGGTGCGGGGCGAGCTTGAGCAGCAGCGTGCGCTCGCTGACCGCCTCGAACACCAGGCCAAACTCCGCGTGCTGAAGGTAGCGCAGCCCGCCGTGGATGAGCTTGGACGACTTGCTGCTGGTCCCAGAGCCAAAGTCACTCTTTTCAAGCAGCACGACCGAGAGCCCGCGCAGGGCCGCATCGCGAGCAATCCCCGCCCCAGTGATGCCGCCACCAATGACGACGAGATCAAAGCGCTGCTGATCCAGCTCCTCAAACGCGCGGCGCCGAGAAGATTCGTACATGGTCAAATCCATAACACACGATGGGATGCCGTTTGTATGCCCAGGGCGAACCGCTGGGGCGCGCGAGCGGCGGCACGGTCATGCGGGCCGGGGCTCATCGGCAGGTGAGAACTCTTTGATGAAGTGGTGACGGGGCAGCAGTGGCGAGGGCGATCCCGCCGCGAGCAGCCACAGCTGGTGGGCGCAGCGGGTGATCGCAATGTGCAGCAGATGCCGCGCTTCGGTGGTGTCGGGATAGGCGCTGCCGGTCGCGTCGAGGATCACCACGTAGTCGAACTCCAGGCCCTTGACCTGCATGACATCGGTGACATCGACGCCGGGGGCAAAGGTGAACTCGTGGCGGGCAACGCGGCGCAGGGACGGGACCTCGGACTTTTGCAGCCCTTGATAGAACAGCGTCGCGGTGCCGGCGTGTCGTGACACCAAGGCCACTGACGCGGTGGGCTCGCGCTGGAGCAGGCTGCGCAGCGACTCTCCGAGGAATGCCACCGCTTCACCGACTTCAGAAAAGGCAAAGGCGGCAATCGGCGCGCCGTGACGGGTGGCCAGCTGACGGCTCTCATCGGTGAGCAGCGGTCCCAGCACCTCGTGCGCCAGCTGCATCACCTCGGCCGTCGAGCGATACATAATGTGGAGCCGCTGGATGTGGACATGGCGCAGTCCCACCGCCGGCAGCAGCTCTTCCCAGCGCGAGAAGCCGTTGTCGAACACCAGTCGCTGCGCGACATCGCCGGCCATGGTCAGAGACGGCTCGGCGCCGGCGTGCTTGTCGTCGGAGCCAATGCAGCCGATGAGCAGCTTGACCTCGATGACCGACAGATCCTGCACTTCGTCGATGACCATGTGCTCGTAGCGGACGTAGCCCTTGCCCGACGAGTGATCGAGCCCGCCGTACTTGAGCCGGTACAGATACAGCAGCAGCGGATCATCTTCGACATCGAGCATGCCAGCCGGGCTGCCTTCATCGAGCGGACGGCCATCGACGGCTTGGAACCGCTCGGGATCGACATCGTCGGGCAGCTCCTCGACCTCTTCGAGCTGGGCTTTGACGTGCTCGACCAGCTCGCGGACATCGGCGCGGGTGATGGCGGGCTGGCCGCTGCCCTGCGGGGTGTGGGCCGACAAGGCTGAAAACAGCCGCTCGCCATCGGTCAGACACTCCCCCAGGTCGCGAAAGACATCGCCGGCCCGTCGGGACAAGCGCCGCAGCAGCTCGTCGATGCGCTGCCCCAGACCCGGCTCGAGCCGGTCGGCCACGGTGGATCGCACCCCCCGACAGCGCAGCCGCAGCGGTCGCTCTTTGCGGGCATCCCACTCGCTGAGCACGCGGTTCTGCGAGGCCGGAAAGCCGCCAAGTGCCGCCTGTAGCTCAGCGCGCATGCTGACGGCCTGATCGGCAACATACTGTTCCAGCAGCGCCAGCATGCCGGGGTGTTTTTTCAGCCGGGACACCACCTGCGGTGTCTCGTGGTTTTGCTGATCCGGTAGGTGTTTGAGCAGCCGCTTGCGATGGTGGCGCATCCAGCCGGCACTGGTCTGCACCGGAACGCCGCTGACACCGAGCGCAGGCAGCACGCCGCTGACATAACGAACCAGCGCTTCGCTTGGGACAATCACCATGACCTTGGCGCCTCGGAAGCGGGCGGGCTGCTGAAAGTGCAGGTACGCGACCCGGTGAAGCGCGACCGTGGTCTTGCCGCTGCCAGCGCCGCCTTGGATGACCACCACGCCACTGTCTGGCTGGCTGATCAGCTCAAACTGGTGGCGGTCGATGAGTGCGGCGATCTCAGGCAAGTGCTTGTCGGCGCGGCCCACGAAGTCTGCTTCGGGCTTGGCCGGGGCCTTGGGTCGGCTGCCGTCTTTGTCCTTGTCCTTGTCCTTGTCTTTGTCCTTGTGGATGGGCAGCGGCTTGGGCGCCCGGGCCGACAGCCCTTGTCCACCTTGCAGCGCGGGCAGCGCCTGGCTCTCGGCTTCCCACCAGACATCATCGGAGTCGCAGAAGTAGACGCCTTGCGGACAGCTGATGCGGCGCAGCTTGCCGGCGGTGATGGTGACGCTGCGGCGGACCTCGACGACGCCTTGCAGCACCGTCTGCCCGATGTGCTCGTCGTAGTCGTCGCCTTCTTCGTAGCGGTAGTACAGCTGCGACACCGGAGCATCGCGCCAGTCGACGATCTGGATGCCGGCGGCGCGGTCGATGACGCCTCGGCGACCGATCAGCACGTCGCGGCTCGGGGCTTTGGCAGGCACAGACGCTTGGAGTCGCAGGTGGCCGAAGTACGGCGCTTGCTGGTCGATCGGCGCGACCGCTTTGCCCCGGCGGTTCACGGCCAGCGCGCTGATGCGAGTCATCTGTTCTACGAGCGGTGGCAAGTCCTCGGGCTTGGCTTCGGCGATCGCGTCACGCAGCTCGATCAGCTCGGCTTCGTGGCTATCGTTTCTGCGGTCGGCAGCCAGCGAGGCGCTGCTTAAAAAGGTGGCCACTCGCTCCCAGAGGCTTAGCTCCTCTTGGATGATGGCGGCGGCGGGCGACGATGGAAGAACGGGCCGAGGCATGGGCAGGGCAGTATGCCTGGCAAGCCTGCGCACAGCAACGCACACCTGCGGGCCGTGAAAAAGCACCGGGCGCAGCAAAGATGCGGCAGTGTGGCTGCGGGTGCGTGGTAGACTGCGCGTTCCCCACCCGAGGGGTCTACACCATGCCTTCGTGCCACTTGGTTTCTGATCTGCCGCCCTTTGACGCCCAGCACAACCTGCGCGTGGTCGTCGAAACACCACGGGGCGCCAACATCAAGATCAAGTACGACGAAGACCTGGGCTGCTTTTCGCTCAGTCGAATCTTGCCGCTTGGCGTGACGTATCCGTACGACTTTGGCTTTGTTCCGCAGACGCTGGCTCAGGACGGCGACCCGCTCGATGTGATGGTGCTGATTGATGCGCTGACCTATCCGGGCGTGGTGATCTCCTGTCGGCTGCTCGGAGCGCTGCAGGTCGAAGAGCGCGGGCTGCGCGGTCGGCCCAATCATCGGCTGGTGGCGGTGCCGGTGAAAGCGGCGCGCAAAGACGAGCTGCGCAACTTCTCGGACCTGGGTCGGCGGATGCAGCAGGAGCTAGAGCGCTTCTTTGTGATGTCGTCGGCGTTTACCAGCAAAGATCCGGTCGTGCGGGGCTGGGTCGGTCCCGATGCCGCGTTTGACATGGTGCAGCGCTCGATCTCTCGCTACAAAGAACGGCAGCTTCAGCGGCTCCAGCGGCAGGGCAGCGGATCGGCTGCTGTGGCCGCCGTGTCACTTGCCAGCAGTGTTCCGATGGATGCGCAGCCAGCCGCCAAAGAGCCGGCGCTCGACACCCCGCCCGCCGCGCTTGCAGTGGCCCCGCCGGGAGAGCTTCCCGGACTGATCGAGCCGGGCAGTGGCGAAGTCGTCGAATCCGCCGTCAAGACTTCATAAAGTCAGACGCGATTGAACCGAGGACTTGGGGCAGCGTACGCTCGCAGAAGGGCGCGCGATCGGCTTCGACGAAGGCGCTCGTACACGTTCTTTAGGGGGATTTACGATGACGTGGCTGCGACTGGCCGTGCTGTGGGCTGTGAGTCTGTTTGCGGTGCCATCTGCGTGGGCTGGGCGCTGTCCCAACGTCGGCATCATCCTCGATCGCTCGGGGTCGATGGCGCAGGCCACCGATGGCAGTGCGCCGACCCCGACCAACCCCGCCAAGTGGGAGCTTGCGACCAAAGCGGTCAGCGATCTGGTCAATCAGCACGACGGCAAGTTCCCGATGGGCCTGGTGTACTTTCCATCGACCAGCGTGACCGGCGTCTGTGCCACCAGCGCGAGCTTCGACATCCCGATTGGCTACGGCAACAAGAGCACCATCTTAGGCTCGCTCACAACCGTCAAGCCGAGCGGCAACACCCCGACCGGCGACGCCATAAGCAACGCGATCAACGAGCCGTCGTTCCTTGATGCCGCGCGCAAGCAGTTCGTCATCCTGATCACGGACGGCAAGCCGTGCTGTATGCCGGGCTGCACCGATGCCTCGGTCTTGGCCTTCGATGCCGTCAGCGCAGTGCAGCGCGGACGCGGGCGCCAGGTCGAGATCAAGACCTTCGTGGTCGGCTTCGGACGGCTGGCTCCCGACGAGCTGCAGGTCATGAACGACATGGCAGATGCCGGCGGTGTCCCGGCGGCGACCAGCGGCATGTATCACTACTATCGCGCGGAAGACTCGACGGCACTCAGCGCAGCGCTCGACGGCATCATCAAGACCGTGATCTTGGGCGGCGGCGATGTCGGCGGCGGCACCACCATCTGCGATGACAGCTGCTACTCGGTTCCCTGCGGCAGCGGCCAGATCTGCGTCAGCGCTCAGTGCCAAAAGAACCCGTGCGCCAGCGTGTCGTGCCCAGCCGGCAGCTACTGCTACACCAGTGGAACCTCAGCGGGGCAGTGCATCGGCCCGTGCCGCGACGCCTGTCCGAGCGGTCAGCGCTGTGTGCGCGGTAGCTGCCAAGCCTCCGCCTGTCCGGACCCGTGTGCCAAGGGCGAGATCTGCGAGGGCGGCAGCTGCCGGCCCGATCCAGCGTGCGCGGGCAAGAGCTGCAAGACCGGTCAAGGCTGCGTCGCCGGCGCTTGTGTCGATGACCCGTGTTCCTACCTGACCTGTCCGAAAAACTTCGCCTGCGTGGCGATGGAAGGGACCTGCTTGCCGCTGCCCGGCACCGACCCGCATGCCGACGATCCCAACCAGATGACGGTCAGCGGCTGTAGCTGCGATCTGCGGCAAGGTGCGGCGGCCCAGGGGACGCTGTCGGTGTTGGCGTCGCTTGGGCTGGCGGCAGTGCTGCTGCGCCGTCGTCGCTCGCTGCGGTCGTAAGGTCGGCGGGCGGGCTCGGCTGGGCGGCGTCGGAGTTGTCAGCTTCGTGTAGGCGCGGTACTTATGGCCTCGTCACGCAGCGCGGCTGCGGCAAGACACGCGAACAGTTGGCAGACAAGGAGATTTGGAGATGGGCGCAGCCCCGCAGAATCCGGCCCCGGTGAGCGAAGCAGAACTGGAACGGATGCGTCACTCGACGGCGCACCTTTTGGCAGCAGCTGTCGCAGCCCTGTGGCCCGAGGCCCGCTTTGGCGTCGGCCCGGCGATCAAGTTTGGTTTCTTCTACGACATCGAAGTACCGGTCGCGATCGGTCCCAAGGAGCTAGAGCGCATCGAGCAGAAGATGCGCGAGCTACGCAAAAAGAAGCTCAGCTTTGAGCGCATCGAGCTGCCGATCGAAGACGCGATTGCCGAGATGGAGCGGCGCGGACAGCGCTACAAGGTCGAGCTGCTGACGCTGTTGCGCGACAAGGGCTCGACCGCCGTGGCCAAAGAGACGGGCGATGAGAGCGTCGTCGATGGTGCCGGCCAGAGCACGGTGTCGTTTTACAAAACGGGCGACTTTGTCGATCTGTGCCGAGGTCCGCACGTCAGTGTCACGACCGAGATCGGCGCGTTCAAGCTGACCACCGTCGCGGGCGCGTACTGGCGAGGCGACGAGCGCAACCCGCAGCTGCAGCGCATCTATGGCCTGATGTTCGCGACCCAAGAGGAGCTGGAGCGTCACATCCAGCTGCTCGAAGAGGCCAAGCGGCGCGATCACCGGCGGCTCGGGCAAGAGCTGGATCTGTTTACCTTTTCGGACTTGGTGGGGCCGGGCCTGCCGCTGTTTACCCCGCGTGGGACGCTGCTGCGGCGGCTGCTGGAGGACTTCGTGCAGTCGCTGCAAGAGCCGCTCGGCTACCAGCGGGTGCAGATTCCGCACATCACCAAGAACGACCTCTACAAGACCTCGGGGCACTGGGACAAGTTTCAGGAAGACCTGTTTCACGTCCGAGGCAAGAGCGGCGAGGAGTTCTGCATCAAGCCGATGAACTGCCCGCACCACACGCAGATCTTTGCGTGTCGGCAGCGCTCGTATCGCGATCTGCCGATCCGGCTGTCGGAAGTGACCAGCGTCTATCGCGATGAGCTGCCGGGTGCGCTGCAAGGCCTGTCGCGGGTGCGGATGATTACCCAAGACGATGCCCACGTGTTCTGCACGCCCGAGCAAGTGCAAGACGAAGCGCTGCGCATCTACCAAATCATCGACGCGTTCTATCGGCCGTTTGGGATGCAGCTGTCGATTCGGCTGTCGCTGTGGGATGCCGAGAAGCCGCAGAAGTACCTGGGCACCAAAGAGATGTGGGAGAGCGCCCAAGAGCAGCTGCGCTCGGTGCTGCGGACCCGGGGCGTGACGTGGATCGAGGAAGCGGGCGAGGCGGCGTTCTACGGACCGAAGATTGACTTTACCGCCAAAGACGCGCTCGACCGGGCGTGGCAGCTGGCGACGATTCAGCTCGACTTCAACCTGCCGGAGCGCTTCGACCTCAAGTACATTGCCGAGGACGGTCAGCCTCGGAGGCCGGTGATGCTGCATCGCGCGGTGCTCGGCTCGGTCGAGCGCTTCATGTCGGTGCTGATTGAGCACTATGCCGGCGCGTTCCCGACCTGGCTGTCGCCGCTACAGGCGGTGGTGGTGCCGATTGCGGACCGCCACAACGCCTACGCGCAGAGCATCGTTGAAAAGCTTGGGTCCGTGCCGCTGCGCAGTGGAATCGGTGGCGGGATTCGGGCCGAGGTCGATGACTCGCGGGAGTCGATGCAGAAGAAGATTCGCAACGCCCAGCTACGGAAGATCCCGTACATGCTGGTCGTCGGGGATCGCGAGCAAGCAGAGGGCGCGGCGGCGGTGCGACTGCGCTCGGGCACGGATCTGAAGGCGCTGCCCCTCGATGCGATCATCGCGCGCCTGCAAGCCGAGATCGAGACGCGAACCGATCAGCCTACGTAGCCACACGCTCGCCCCCGACGTACGCCCCTTTCCGACGAAGCCCAAAACCCAGATATCGGCCCCGGTATCAGAGTTGGTACGATAACTCTGAGTCCCCTGCCGTCCTTGCCGATGCTCTACCTCCGGCTCGCACCTTATGAGCTCTCGCTGCTGCTGGCACTTTTGTGTCTTGTGCTGGTATGGCAGCGGCGGCAGATGCCGTGGGCGCGCTGTCTGATCGCGGCGCTGTTCTGCCAGGCGATCTACATCGCGGGTTACCTGTGCGAGGTGCTGACGGAGAGCCTCGGCGGCAAGATCTTCTGGGACAACCTCCAGTGGCTGCCGAGCCTGAGCATCGTGCTGTTTCATGCGCTGTTCGTTCGCGCCTACACCGGCAAGAAGCCGCTGCCGGGCTGGCTGCTGCTCCAGCTTGGCATCGTGCCGATCGCGGTCACGATCTTGGCGTTCACCAATACGTGGCATCACTACATCGGGCTTGGCCATCGCATCATCCCCGGCTGGCCCGCCCCGGCGCTGTACTACGAGCTTGGCACCGTGGCCTGGCTGACGTTGCCGTACTGGCTGGGGCTGCAAGGGATGTCGATCGTGACGATGGTGGAGTATGGGCTGGCGCAGCGCGGCGTGTTTCGTCGGCAAGCGCTGGGCATCCTCATCGGGCTGCTGCTGCCGACGCTGACGTTCGTTACGGCGCTCCTTGGGATCACGCTGGCTGGCTACCGCGACATCGGACCGCTGGCGCTGGCGCTGGCCAATGTCTTTATCATGTGGGCGCTGCTGCGGCAGCGGGCGCTGCACCTTGTGCCGATGGCGCGCGAGCTGGTGTTTGAACACCTTCAGGCCGGCGTGCTGGTGGTCGATGAGGCGCGGCAGATCGTCGATGTCAACGGCTCGGCGGCGGCGCTGTTTGGACAGACCCCGGCGGCGCTGATTGGTCAGCCGGCGGTGCAGCTGCTGGCACGCTGGCCAGAGGTTGCCGAGGCGGTACAGCGCGGGGAGAAGAGGCGGTGCGAGTACCGGCTCCCCGAGGACAGCGCGACCACGTGGCTTCAAGTCGATGTCCAGCCGATAGCGGACGAGCATCAGTCGGGCCTGCTGATCCTGACGCGGGATATCTCTGAAACGAAGCGAGCGGCCCAAGATGCGCTGCGACTGCGGGAAGAGGCACTGACTGCCAGCCAGGCCAAGAGCCGCTTTGTCGCCACCTTGAGTCACGAGATTCGCAATCCGCTGGCGGCGGTGATGGGCATCTCGCGGCTGCTCGGGGAGACAGAGCTGGCGCAAGAGCAGCATGACCTCTTGCGCCGGCTGGAAGGGGCCACGCGGCATCTTTTGGAGCTGCTGAACCACACGCTCGACTTCTCCAAGCTAGAGGCCGGGCGGCTGGTGCTGGCGCCGGTGGACTTCGATCTCGGCTCGCTGCTGTCGTCGATCACCGAGATGTTTTGGCTGAGCGCTCGCGACAAAGGCCTGCGCTTTTCGTTGAGTGT
The DNA here is from genome assembly GCA_016794465.1 of Myxococcales bacterium. GTDB lineage: Bacteria > Myxococcota_A > Polyangia > Palsa-1104 > JAEUJZ01 > JAEUKA01. The sequence goes on from JAEUKA010000051.1 coordinate 16,730, forward strand.
GGCCGAAGCGGTGCCTCACGCGCTGCACGGCGACGGCATGCGGCTTAAGCAGATCCTGACCAACCTCGTCGGCAACGCGATCAAGTTCACGGACTTTGGCGAGGTCGAGCTGTCGGTGTCCATGCAGAGCCAGTCGGCAGACGAGGTGGTGCTGGAGTTCATTATCCGAGACACCGGCATCGGCCTTGATCCCGCGCAGCAAGCGGCGCTGTTTCGACCGTTTTCCCAGGCCACCGAGAACACCTCGAAGCGCTTTGGCGGCACGGGGCTGGGGCTGTCGATTAGTCACCAGCTGGCGCATCTGCTCGGCGGAGAGCTGACCTGCGAGAGCCAAAAAGGCGTCGGCAGTGTCTTCCGCTTAAAGGTCAAGCTGAAGGTTCGTGCGGCCCGCAAACAGTCGCCCGAGCTGGCGGCTGAGCTGGACCCGCAGACCTCGTCGCCGTCGATTCCGCCGAGTACCACCAGCCAGCCGTCGGGGCCGGTGTCTGCTCCGCCGGTCGAGCGGGCGCGCATCTTGCTGGCCGATGACAACCAGACCAACCAGCTGGTGACTCAAAAAATGCTGCGCCGGCTGGGCTATGACTGCGATCTGGCGAGCACGGGAGCGGCGGCGCTACGGCTGCTGTTTGGCCATCCCCAGGACCACTACGTGGCGGTGCTGATGGATTTGCAGATGCCGGAGCTGGACGGAAAAGCGGCGGTGCTGCAGCTGCGAGCCGATCCGCGCTTTGATGCACTGCCGATTGTGGCGCTGACCGGCGAGTCGCTGCCAGAGGTCATTCTCGACGTGCTGTCGTGTGGCATGGACGACATCATGCAGAAGCCGGTCGACCTGAAGACGCTGCGGAGCGTGCTGAAGCGTCAGATCAAAGCCAAGCGCGGCGAGAGCAGGGACAAGGAGCAGCCAAAGCCGGTGCCCAAAGACGGCTGAGTGGCGGACCGTTCCCCGGAAGTGCGACGGTGAACAACGCCGCAGCCGCGCCTCCACTCGCGGGACTGGTTCCCGATGGATGATTCCGATCTCATGGGCAGCCTGCAGTCCGGCGCAGATCTCGATCACGATCGGGAGGGCGCGGCTGATCGGCAGCGCGATCGGCTGGCCTTGCTCGACACCCAGCACCTGAGACAGCGGGGCGCCATCGATCAACTCCATGGTCAGGAACTTTTCACCCAAGTGCTCGCCGATGTCGTACATGCGCGCGCTGGTTGGAAAAAGCCTGGTGATCTGGCGGGGTTGCGGCGGTCGGCGGGTGGCGGGTCTGGCGGGCGTTCGGACGCTTCGAGGCGCACCTACATCGGCTGGGCGGTGCATAAGCGGGGCACGGGCCGTGATACGATGACGGCGGGGGTCTTTCGGAGATGGGCGACATCATCCGCAAGAAGAAGAACGGCAAGGTCCTTGGCTGGTACATCCGCTGGGTGGATCTGGACGGCAAGCGCAAGCAGCGGGCGAGTCATCAGCCCACCTTTGCGCTGGCCAAGCGGCTGCTGCTGGAGATCGAAGCGCGGGTGGCACGCGGTCAGGCGGGCCTGATCGAGCCGACGCAACAGGCACCGCTGTCGCTCTCGCAGCTGTGCGAGCGGTGGCTGGCCGAGTGTGGTGGTCCGAAAGTGAAAGATCTGTCGCGCTATCGGGCGGCGGCTGAGACGGCGCTGCGGCGCTGCTTGCCGCTGATTGGGGCGGTGGAGCTGACCGCGCTGTCGCGGCTTCACCTCGAGCGGGTACGGGACACGCTGGCGCTGCGCTATCGGCCCAACACGGTGCGGGCCTCGCTCAGGCCGCTGGGAACGTGTCTGTCGTGGGCGGTGCGGCAAGGGCTGTTGTCGCAGAGTCCGGCCCGGGGCATCGAGCTGCCGCGCCGGGAAAGCTCGCTGGAATACCTGTCGCTGGCGGAGGCGCGGCGACTGCTCGACTGTAGCGAGCTGCGGGCCAAGGAGCGGGGCTGCCCAGCGCATGGATCTCGGGCGGTGGCGATTGCGCTGGCGCTGCGGCTGGGGCTGCGGCGCGGAGAGATCTTTGGCCTGCGCTGGTCGGATCTCGATCTGGAACAGGGACGGCTGACGGTGGCACGCAGCTATGGTCTTCTGCCCAAGTCGGGCAAGCCGCGTCACCTGCCGCTGCCGCAGACACTCTTGCCACTGCTGCGAGCCTGGCTGCCGCTGTGTCCCAAGACCCGCGAGCGGCTGGTCTGCCCGGTGCGGCATCAAGGAACCTGGGGGATGTCGAGTCGGCGCGCCACCCACGGACTGGCGAAGCTGCTGAAGCGGGCCGACTGTCCACCGCTTGCGCGCGGCTGGCACGCGCTGCGCCACACCTTCGCTTCGCAGTTTGTGATGCAGGGCGGCAACATCCTGACCTTGCAGCGGCTGCTGGGACACGCCGACATTGCGATGACGCTGGTCTACAGCCACCTGGCGCCCGACTTTGTGGCCGGCGAGCTGGATCGGCTGAAGTACTGACGCCCCGCCGCCGTGCGCGACTAGGCCGCCGGAAGGCGACCGTTCTTGCTCATGAAGGTGGCGGAGTGCTCCAGGCTGCGCTCGATCTCTGAGGCCGCGAACTTTTCGATCTGGCCGCCGATGCCGAAGATCTTGACCTCGATCTCCCAGTCCATGATGCGGCGGCAGGCGTTGTCGCCGGCAGGAACCACGCGCATCGTGTAACCCATCCGCAGCTTGTCGCGCATCACCGACGGTGCCATCACCGCTGATACCGTGTCCGAGCCCTTGTGGTGGGTCACCGACTCTTCGTAGTTGAAGCCGCCGCCGACCAGCTTCTTAATAAACGCCGGCATGTTGTCCTGCGGCGTGACGCGGTTCTTCATCGTCCACACCGCTCCGTCGACACTGTGAGCCAGCGGCTCGTAGCTTTGGACTTTCATGGCCTCGATGTTGAGGCGCTTCATGAACGCGGGGTCGAACGTAAGCTCGATGAAACGGCTGGCTGGTATCTCGACGCGATGCTCTTTGCTAAAGCGCATGGAAGAACTCCCTCGTGTGTGGCTCAAGTCGCCAAGCGACCGGCGCACGCTAGCAAAGTTTGGACGCGAGGGAAAAGCGGAATGACCGACGCAGGTCGAAGCGGAGGGGCTGGCGCTTAGCGACGACGAGGCTTTTTCTTGGCTTTGCTGGCCGCCGGCTTCTTGTCGCCCGCCTTGGTGGTGGACTTGCCGTCTTCGTCGTCTTCGTCGCCATTCGCCGCTTCGGCGGGAGTCTGCTTCGACGGTGCTGCCTCTGCACTGCCATCGGCGGGCTTGGCTTCGGCAGGCTTGGCTTCAGCGACGGGCTCGACGGGCTTGGCTTCAGCGACAGGCTCAGCGGGCTTGGCTTCAACGACGGGCTCAGCGGGCTTGGCTTCAGCGACGGGCTCAGCGGGCTTGACCTCGACCACGGGCGCGGGCGGCGCGGGCTCGGGCTCAAACTCGACGCCTGCACCGACCTCGGCACCCAGCCCGAGCAGCCAGCGCGGCAGCTTCACCATGTCCGTCGGCACCACCAGCATGCCAGCGCCCGCACCTTCGCGAACGCGACGGACCTTGCCGCTCAAGCTGTGCTCCCCGGCGGTCACCTGGAGCGCGGTCGCCACCGGCATCGGACTGTCGAGCTCGATGAACAGGCCCCCGTCCTGCAAGCGGAAGCGCGGCTCCTTGGCGATGGGAAGAGACTGATAAATGACCTGTATGCTCATAGTCCCATAGGGTATCAAAAGCGCATTTGCGCCGGCAACGCGGAGCGCGCAAAATCGCCTCCCAGTGCGAGTACGCTGCCCGTCACGTACGGTAGTTCACGACCGCTGCTTACCAGGCCATACAGGTCCTACAGCGGGCGTTTTGACAGCGACTTGGTGCCGGCCGCTTCGACTTATGGGATACATACACCTATGTGCGGAATCATCGGATACATCGGACCCAAGCAAGTAACCCCGCTGCTGCTGGAAGCGCTGCGGCGCCTGGAATATCGCGGCTACGACTCGGCGGGCGTGGCCGTTCTGAGCGAGCCAGTGACGGGCGAGGCGCCGCGCGAGCTGCAAGTCGTTCGCTGTCGCGGCAAGCTGAGCGAGCTAGAGGGGCAGCTGGCTGAGGGCGCTCCCGTCGGTCATGTCGGCATCGGTCACACGCGCTGGGCCACGCACGGACGGCCCTCGGACGAAAATGCGCATCCGCATCGCTTCCGCTCGGTCGCGGTGGTTCACAACGGCATCATCGAAAACTACCTGCTCCTCAAGCGCTCGCTGAGCGATCGCGGGCACACGTTTTCATCGGAAACCGACACCGAGATCATCGCGCACTTGATCTGGGAAGAGCTGGCGCAGGTCGAGCCGGGGCCGGATCGGCTGCTGCTGGCGACGCGGCGGGCGCTGAAGCTGGTCGAGGGAGCGTATGCAGTCGTGGTGCTGTGTACCGATACGCCCGACGAGATTGTCTGCGCCAAGAGCGCCTCGCCGCTGGTCGTTGGGCTGGGAGACGGTGAGAACCTGATTGCCTCGGATGTGCCGGCGCTTTTGCCGCACACGCGACGGGTGATCTTCCTGGAAGAAGGCGATCTGGCGCAGCTGACGCGGAGTCGAGTGCGCGTCGTCGGGCTCGATGGTATCGAGCGACAGCGGCCGGTGCGGCAGATTACGTGGTCGCTGCTGGCCGCCGAAAAAGATGGCTACAAGCACTTCATGTTGAAGGAAATCCACGAGCAGCCTCGGGCGGTGACCGATACGCTGCGGGGTCGGCTGCTGCACTCGCCACCTTCGGCGCTGCTCGATGGCTTTGAGATTGATCCGACGCAGGTCCGGCGGCTGTTCATCCTCGCGTGTGGGACCTCGTATCATGCGTCGCTGGTCGGCAAGTACCTGATCGAGTCGCTGGCGCGGATACCGGTTGAGGTGGATCTGGCCTCGGAGTTTCGCTACCGCGATCCGATCGTGAAGCCGGGTGACTTGGTGGTCGCGGTGTCGCAGTCGGGAGAGACAGCCGACACCCTGGCAGCGATTCGCGAGGCCCAGAAGAAGGGCGCCCAGGTCTTTTCGATTGCCAACGTGCTGGACTCGTCGATTCCGCGTGCGTCGAGCCACTCGCTGTATACCCACGCCGGTCCGGAGATTGGCGTGGCATCGACCAAGGCGTTTACGACGCAGCTGATTGCGCTGGCACTGCTGGCGCTGCATCTCGGACGACGCAGTGGCAATCTCTCGGAGGAGGCGGCGGCGGACTTCGTCCACGAGCTGACGGCGCTGCCGGCCAAGCTTTCGCAGGTGCTCCACACCGCCGAGCAGCTTCAGCAGCTGGCGCGAACCTACGGGCACGCGCGCGACATGCTGTACCTGGGACGGGGGCCGCAGTTTCCGATTGCCTTGGAAGGCGCGCTCAAGCTCAAAGAGATCTCGTACATTCACGCCGAGGGTTTTGCGGCGGGCGAGATGAAGCATGGGCCGATCGCGCTCATCGACGAGGGCATGCCGGTGCTGGTGCTGGCGCCACACGACGGTGGCTACGAAAAAGTGCTATCGAACCTGTCGGAGGTCAAGGCGCGCGGCGGGCGGGTCATCGCGATTACCACCGAGGGGGATCGCTCGCTGACAGCGCTGGCCGATCATGTCGTCGAGGTGCCGGCGGTGCATCCGCTGCTGGCGCCGGTGATTACGGTGGTGCCGCTGCAGCTGTTTGCCTATTACGTCGCGGACTTCAAAGGCACCGATGTCGACCAGCCGCGCAACCTCGCCAAGTCGGTGACGGTCGAGTAAGCCGCGTAGCTTCGAGAGGAACTTGTGATGAAGACCCAAACTCCCCAAGGACACCAAGATCTCGGTCTGCTGATTGGCGCCGGGGCAGATGCAACGGCCCTGTCGACCTATCTGGATGGACTCGACGACGCGGCCCGGGTTCGCGAAGTGCGCTCGCTGGCCCGCAAGGATCTGGGGGCGCTGTACGAGCGCTGTGCAAGCTCGCCGCCGCTGCGACTCGGAGACTTTCTGCCGGCGTCGATTCCGACAGGACAGACCGTGATCTGCGCCGGGCTCAACAACCTGCCGATGTTTCGCGTGTTTGAAAAGCGGCTGGTGCGCACCGCCAGCGGTCAGGTCTTCGGCTTCAACTTCCAGTCGATGAGCTTTTTCACTGGACCTGGCTATTTTGAAGTCACCGAGTCAGGCAGCGAGCTTCTGTTCGACTACACCAAGGTGCCGAGCCAGAGCGACGTGCCCGCCGACTGGCCCAAGGTCAAGCCCAACAGCAGCGGCTTTTCGATGTTTGTCTACCAAGACCTACATGACTTTTGCCGGCGGGTGTCGCGCGATGTGGTGATCGGCCACGCGACGCGCCGACAAGAGTCTCTGCCGCAGTACTTTGTCTTGGCGAGGCGGTCGGACGGAGCCTAAGCGGACGCGGTTACGAGGCGGAGTGCTCGAGCTCGAGGTGAACGCGAGCGAAGCGGAGGAAGTCGGCCTCGGTGAGGATGCCGACCAGCTTGCCACCTGAGACGACCGGCAGGCAGCCGTACTTGTGCTTCTCGAGGATGCGTGCAGCGTCGGCTGCCGAGGCTTCCGGGGTGGTGGTGAGCACGTCCTTGACCATCACCATCTCGATCGGGATGTCGCGGGCGATCTCGGAGATGCGCTCGTTGGTGGGGCTGCCGTGGCTGACCCAGGCGGCGAGCAGGGTGCGGTGGGTGACCAGCCCGACCAAGTGATCGTCACCATCGACGACGGGCAGGTGACGAATGCGGCCGACGCGCATGATGCGGTCCGCCAGGTCCAGGCTGTCGCCGACGCGGAGCGCCTCAACGACTTCGGTCATGATGTCTTTCACAGAAGTGATCGCCATTGCTTCCTCCAAAGCGGAGCCCGACAGCGGTGGGCAGTAGTCCCCAGCAGTTCCAAGATACGTCGCAAGCCGCGAATTTGCATTAGTATCTCTGCCCATGGCGTACCCACCTCCGCCCACAGCGGGTTCCACAGACGGGCTTTCCGGCGTTACGGACGCGGACTCGGCTGGGTCGTCTGGCTTGCACGCCGACCCGCTCCGTGCAGAGCTGCGAGAGGTGGCGACTGCCCTGCGCGCCCGCCTGACGTGGATCAAGCAAGGTGGCGTTGACGCGGTGCCGGCGCAGACAGTGAAGCGGGCCGCTCGACAGCCAGTGAGCGTACCGACTTCTGGGACAGCGAGGGCCAGCCAGCGGGACGTACACCATGGCCCACCACCTTCCGCCGCGCCGAGCAGCAACCTTCCACCGGCCTGGGACGAGCGACCGCCACCTGAAGATCTCGGACCACCGCGCGCGCCCGATGATGCGGCGGCGCTGGCCCGGGCAGCGGTGGAGAGTGCCTCGCGGCTGGCAGCTCGATCCCCGGCGGCTGCACCACGTGGGGCTGCTCGTCGACCGACTGCTGCGTCTGCGCCGTCCGCTGCATCGCCAGCTCCGGTGGGCAGCGTGACCTATCCCGAGCTTGCGGTGCTACCGCGCGGGGCCGAGGGTCTGCGCATCATCCGTGAGTTCGTCGGAGACTGTCGCCGCTGCAAGCTCTGTCATGGTCGAAATCAGCTGGTCTTTGGCGAAGGCAGCCCGACGCCGCTGCTGGCGTTCGTCGGTGAAGGTCCGGGCGCAGATGAAGATCGCAGTGGCCAGCCCTTCGTCGGTGCCGCTGGCGAGCTGCTTTCCAAAATGATCAAAGCGATGGGCGAGCACGCGCTCAAGCTGGGCTGGCCGGACCTGGGGGCTCGACTGTCGCGTGAGCAGGTCTATATCGGCAACGTCGTCAAGTGTCGGCCACCCGGCAATCGCGTCCCCGAGCCCGATGAGATCGCTGCCTGTGGAGACTTCATCTCTGCCCAGCTGCGGGCGACCCAGCCGCAGGTGATTGTCGCGCTCGGGCGGACCCCGACGCAGTTTCTGCTGGAAAACAGTGCGCCGCTGGGACGGCTGCGTGGACAGTTTGGCGACTGGCAGGGCGTGCCGGTGATGCCGACCTACCACCCGGCCTATCTGCTGCGTACTCCCTCGGCGAAAGCACAGGTCTGGGAAGACCTGAAGCTTGTCATCAACCGTCTGGCCGAGCTGTCGAGCGAAGCGTCGGCACGCCCGGCGTCGCCTGTCTAAGAAAGGAATCCGTGATGACCCGCTCCTGTTTCGTCGCAAAGACTCGTTCGGTGGTGTGTGCTGTGGTGCTGGCCCTGGCGATCTCGCCGGCCTTGGCGGGTCCGCCTGCGGGCAGCATCGTCGTGACCGAGCGGCGCATGAACCCCGCGCTGCGCAGCTTCCAGGAAGACCTGAAGGCCGAAGCCACCAAGGTCCTGACCAAGAAGCCCGAGCACGAAAACTGGAAGATCTTCTTTATCGCCTACCTGAAGAAGGCTGCCGGGGACAGCAAGGTCAACGTGGTGTTCTACGACGCCGGGCAGTCGCTCAAGCCGGGTCAGCCGCGCGAGCCGCTCCACTTTGCCGAGATTGGCACCAAGCCGGATACCAAGGTGCTGATGTCGGATTTGGAGCTACGCCCCGATCAAGGCTTCAAAGAGGGCGGCAAGTATCAGGTGCTGATTACGCGGCTGATCAACGGGAAGGAAGAAGTCTTCGCCCGGACGCTGGTGGACCTAAAGTAGGGCGGGTGAGACGGCGGAACTCGCCTGCTTCCCCGATCTCGGCGGCGCCATCCTCGATGCCGTCCATGCCGCCGTCATAGCCGTGGGCTTCGGCTTGGCGGAGTCGCTCGGCGATCTCGATGATGCGGCGCTCGACCCGACCAAATACGCTGGCGGCTGGGAAGCGACCGGTGGCATCGCGCTCGCCAGCAGGCAGGCCGGTGAGGACCTCGATTCCCTCGGCGACCGAAGAGATGGTGTAGACGTGAAACTGGCCGCGCTGGATGGCGTGGACCACGTCGTCGCGCATCACGAGGTGCGGCAGGTTGGCCTTGGGAATCATGACGCCCTGGCTGCCGGTCAGGCCGCGCGCGTGGCAGAGGTCGAAGAAGCCTTCGATCTTGGCGCAGACGCCGCCGATGGCCTGCATCTCGCCGAGCTGGTTGACGCTGCCGGTGACGGCGATGCTCTGGTCGATGCCCACGTCCGCGAGTGCCGACAAGACCGCAAACAGCTCGCTGGAGCTGGCGCTGTCGCCGTCGATCTCGCCGTAGCTCTGCTCGAAGACCAGCTGGGCGCGCAGGCTGAGCGGGCGCTCTTGGCCGAACATTCGTGCCAGGTAGCCGCGCAAGATGGCGACGCCCTTGGTGTGAATGGCGCCGCCGAGCTGGGCTTCGCGCTCGACATCGACGATGCCTTCGCGACCGAGTGCGACGACGGCGGTGATGCGCATCGGCTGACCGAACTCGACATCGCCGGTGTGAAATACGGACAAGCCATTGACGACGCCGACACGCATGCCGGTGGTGTCGAGCGCCACTTCGCCTCGCAGGGTCAGCTCGCGGATGTGTCGTTCCTCGCTGGCCAGGCGCTCGCGTCGCTCTTGCCACGCCGCCGCGACATCATCGGCCGTCACGACCAGCGGCTGCTTCGGCTCGGTCTTCGGCCCTTCGAGCAGTCGACAGCGTGCCTGCGCGACCGCAAACGTCGCCGTTTCGTCGAGAGGCTCTAGGCACAGCGACAGCCGCTCGCGATCTTCGGCCAGCCGCATCGACAGATCGAGCAGCCGCGCCCGTGCCGAGCGATCAAACGGCGGCAGCCCGCGCTTTTGCGCAAACGACATCAGCACCGCGTCGAGCACTTTCAGCGTCTCGGGCGTTCGCGGCACCACCGGCTCGACCTCGACCTTGATGCGGAACAGCGAGCCAAAGTCGGGATCACTGGCCCGCAGCGCATCGTACAGCGCCGACGAGCCGACCATCACCACTCGCACCACCATCGGCACTGGCGCTGGCCGCAGCGTCGTCGAGTACAGCCCGAGCGGCCCGACCGGATCTTCGACGGCCAGCCGCTTTTCGCGCAGCACTCGCTTCATCCGCTCCCAGATCAGTGGATCGGTGAGCAGATCTTGGGCACGCAGCACCAGCACGCCGCCGGTCGACTTGTGCATCGAGCCGGGCCGGATGCGCATAAAGTCGGTGAGCAGCGCCCCAAACCGCACCCGCCGCTCGAGGTGACCGAACAGGTTGGCGTAGGTCGGGTTCGTCTCGCAGATGACTGGCGCTGGCTCTCCGGGTCGGTGCGTGGTCAGGAGGTTGATCTGAAAGCGCTTGAGCCGCGTTGCCAGCTCGGGATCGCCGTCTTCCAGGTTCTCTTCCGCTTCGGCCTCCGCTTCATCGGCATCGGGCTCTAGGAAGTCCTCCCAGTCGTCGATCAGCGCCTGCCGCACCCGTCGCATGTAGCGGGCCACGTCGGGCGACAGGCTGGCGAAGCGCTCAAACAGCTCGCGCATCTCGCGCTGAATCAGCGAACCGGCGGCGCGGGCGAGGGCGGCGGTATGCTCAGCCTCGAAGCGAGCACTCTGGGCCCGGACCAGGCGGGCCGCTTTTTCGACCTCGCGGGTCAGGCGATCTGCCGCCGTCTGCAGCGCGCGCTTGGTGTTTTCGTCGAGCACATCGAACTGCTCGGCGGACAGCGGCTTGCCGTGGAGGATCGGAAACGTCTGTACCGCCCCTTGCACCGTGCGAACCCCAAAGCCGTGCGTTCGGGCGGTGTGTTCCAGGTCGGACAGGATCTGCTTGTTGCGCGCCTCCATGTCCGACGACAGCTTCTTGTGGGCCCGCTCCAGATCTTCGGCGTCGACAAGGTGCGGCATCCGCTCGCGCAGTCCGTCGATGAGATCGCCCATCGCCTCGACCAGCGCCGGACCTGTCCCCGGAGGCAGCAGCAGCGGCTTGGGCGCCTCGGGATGATCGAAGTCGTGCAGATACACGAGGTCGCCCGGCGTCTCCATCTGCGCCGCGAACCGCTCGGCATGGCTGACGACGACATCTTCGATCATGACCTCGGGGTCGGCGGCGACGAAGATGTGGAAGCCACTCTCCGGCATGCTCAGCCCCAGATCGAGCGAGCGCCGCGCCACTTTGGGCACAATGTCCCACAGGCTGGCATCGATCGGCACCTCGGGCAGCGCTTGCGGGTCGAGCCGAACCGACAGCGACTCGTCCGGCACCATGAAGCGGAGCCGGGTCCGCATGCTGGTGCTGGGCTCTGGCGCTAGGAGCAGCTTGGGATCGAGCGGCTGCTCGTCATCGGGCGGAGTCGGAGTGGGAGAGGTCGCAGAGGCGCTCGCTGACGCGGCCTCACTCGGCTCGACAGCTTCGACAGCAGCTTCAGCTTCGACGGCGGCCTCGGGCTCGGTTTCACCTTCAAGATGGTCTGCGCGCGCGCCATCACGAGGAGTCGCCTGCTCGTCCTGTTCGCCATTGGGAAGCTTGGTGCCTGGGGATTGGGCGGATTCCGGTTGCATGATCAAACGAGGCTCTATGTTCTATCAGAGCGGCCAAGATTACCATGGCAGAACCTTGTTCTCCGTCGAGAAATGGCAACTTGGCGGCAAGGTCGGTGTCTGTCGGATGGTGTGGGTTTGCGGCCCGGCGAGCTTCTTCCTTGGAACGGGCGGAAGCGGTGTATGCTGCCGAGCGTGCTGCTGGAGATAAACCCCACCCACCCGGAGCCACGGAAGATCGCCCGTGCGGTCGCGGCGCTGAGTGCGGGTGAGATCATCGCCTACCCGACGGATACCGTCTACGGGCTGGGCTGTGATCTGACCAGCAAGGCAGCAGTCGAGCGGCTCTATCAGTGGAAGCGGATGCCCAAGACGCAGGCGCTGGCGCTGATCTGCGTCGACCTGTCGGACATTGCGCGCTATGTGACCGTCGACAACACGGCGTATCGGCTGCTCAAGCGGCTACTGCCGGGGCCGTACACGTTCATCTTGCCGGCGACGCGTGAGGTGCCGAAGATCATTGCGCCCAAGCGGACCCAGGTTGGCATTCGGGTGCCCGATCACGCGGTGCCACGGGCGATTGCGGCGGCGCTCGGTCGGCCCCTGATCTCGACGACGGCGGCGGAGCATGGCAGTGAGCCGCTGCAGTGGGCGGAGCAGATCGCCGAGGCGTTTCCGCAGGTGGCGCTGATCCTCGACGGAGGGCCGGGAGGGGTGCTGCCAACGACGGTGCTTGACTTGACGGTGCAGCCGCCGCTGGTCGTGCGTGAGGGCGCCGGCCCGGTGGACTTCTTGCTGGACGAGTAAAGAAAAACGACATGGCAAAGAGCGTTCTCATCGTAAATCCGCAGGCGCGGGGAGGCTGGGCGCAGAAAAAATGGCCGGTGCTGGAGCCGATGCTGCGCGACGCGCTGGGCGTGATTGAGGTGCAGTTCACCAAGCGAGCCGGCGACGGAGTTCCGCTGGCCAAAGCGGCGGCGCGGGCGGGCGCAGAGCTGGTGGTGGCGATGGGCGGAGACGGCACAGCCTCGGAGGTTGCCTCGGGTCTGTTGGCGGCATTTGCCGAAAGTCCTTCCGGCGAGCCCAGCTGCTCGTTTGGGTATCTGCCGTGTGCCACTGGTGGCGATCTGCGGCGCATTCTCGGGACGCCGTCCGAAGTGGATGTGGCTGCCAGAGCGATTGCCTCGGCGCGGCCTCGACCGATCGACGCCGGACGCATCGACTACATCGGCCACGACGGCAAGCCGCACAGTGGCTACTTCATCAACGTCGCCAGCTGCGGCATCTCGGGCCTGGTCGATCACTTGGTCAATGAGGGCAGCAAGGCGTTCGGCGGCAAAGCGACCTTCTTTATTGCCTCGCTGCGGGCCACACTGCGCTACAAAAACGCGCTGGTGCGAGTCCGTCTCGACGACCAGCCCTCGTATGAAGAGCGGATCTACACCTTTGCGGTCGCCAACGGGGGCTACTTTGGCGGCGGCATGCAGATCGCGCCAGAGGCCAAGATCGACGACGGCATCTTTGACATCACCACGCTCGGCGATCTGTCGCTGGTCGAGGCGCTGCGGCTCGGCGGGCTCATTTACAAAGGCGAGCAGGGTCGGCTGTCGAAAGTATCGTCGCGTAAGGCGCGGCGAGTGGTCGTCGAGCCGGTCAACCCGGATGAAAAAGTCCTGCTCGATGTCGACGGAGAGACACCTGGCCGGCTGCCCGCGACGTTTACGCTGCTCCCCGGCGCGCTGCTCTATCGAGGCTAGCCTCGCTCCTAATGGGGACGGCTCTCGACGACGATGGCCTTGGAGTTTTTGGGGACAGCGAGCGGCCTGGCACCGGCTTCGTAGCTGGTCAGCGTAAACTCGGCCATCCCGAGGATCGTCTCGGCCTGGATGCGCAGCGGCAGGCGGCTTGCGTCGTCACTGAGCCACAGCTCCCCGGTCCAGGGCGTCTGGTCGATGACTTGGTCCCGCTCGTTGATGCGCTCGCCTCGACCGCTTAGGTGGATCGTTCGTCGTGGTCCAGCGACGGTGGTGAGCTGCTCGCGCCCGTGTACGGAAAGTACGCCACGGTAGACCGCTGTCCCACCTGAGACTACCAGCGACAGGCGATCTCCTTCGGCCAGCTTGACCCCACGCAGCAGCAAAAGGACCGACATCGGATCGAGCAGCTCGCTGTGCAGCTCGCCTTTGGCATGCCACTCGCCGCTCGATTTTTTGACGGTCATCTCGAAGCTGCGACCGCTGACGGCAAAGGTGGCGGTGCGGGGGATGCGGCCGGTGTCGACCTGCTCGATTCGTCGGGGCAACAGCGTCGTGGCATCGAGGATGACGCTATACGCTTGGCGCCAGCCGGTGAGCGCCTTGGCCATGCCGAGCGCTTCGCTCTCTCCGACGACACGCACGACCGGACCGGTGGGACTGGGCTGGGCCGGCGACACCGCGAGCCGGGCTCGACCTGCATCGACACTGCCGAGCAGCTTGACCGCAAACGTGAAGGCTTCACCACGCCTCGGCACAGCTGGCTCGGCCACCGCAGCCGTGGAAAGCGAAGCCAGCAGGCCAGCGGTCAGGGCCAACACGCCGCTGGATGGTCGCGCCGAGTGAGGAGTAGCGCCTGCAGGCCAAGCCCTCGCGTGGATCATGTGCGGACAAGACCTAGCAGCAGCGGAGGCGCGTCGGCTATGAAATTCACCCCAGCCAGGCATAAAGCACCAGCAGCAACACCGTCATCAGCAGTGCGCCGAGCAAGGTAAAAGGCAGCGTGCGCGGCGAATGGCGGAGGAGGCTTGAGCCCTCGCTCTCGATCAGCGTCGGCTGTGGCGGCGGTGGCGGCGCAAACATCGTTGGAATCACCGCCACCAGCTTGGTCTTGGCACTGCGACGAGCGTGCTCGGCGGCTTGCTGTGCGTCCTCGGGCCGCAGCGTCTCGGGATCTTGATTGTCGAGCGCAACCGTCACGCGCGTCGGCGGCTCACCACCGGGGTGAACCTCGACGTGGACCTGGGTGGGCGCAGACGACGACAGGGCAGGAACCACTTTGGTCTTGGCGTCGGCAGGTGGTCCATCGCCAACCTGAGTTGGAGCATGTGGCGGCAGCAGTGCTGGCCCCGGCGCGGGATCTCCGATTTGGGTCTTGGCCTCGGGAGTACTGGCCTGGCTCTGACCAAGTGGCTGCACCCCAGCTGGACTGTCGGCGGCAAACACCAGCGTCGCCGATGGATCGTCTACCTCGGGCTCGGCACTGTTCCCGGCCAGCCGACCGAGGCGCTGCTCAACCTCGGACATCGCGGGACGACCACCCGGCTGTTTGAGCAGCATCTGGTCAATGAGCGCAGCCAGCTTGGGCGACACCTGCGGCGCGCGCTGGGCCACCGGCGGCGGCGCTTCATAGACATGCTGCGCCATCACCTCGGCCGCGCCCGTCGAGCCAAACGGCGGCGCTCCCGTCACCATCTGATACAGCATCACTCCCAGTGCATAGACATCAGCCCGGTCATCGACCCCGCGCGCGCCTCGGCACTGCTCTGGCGCCATGTAGGTCGGTGTGCCCATCAGCACCCCAGTTCGCGTCGGCATCGCCCCCGGCTGCCCACTGCCCATCGCCAGCTTGGCAATCCCAAAGTCGAGGATCTTGACCCGCTCGCCCCCTGGTGCCGCCTGATCCTGCACCAGCATCAGGTTTTCGGGCTTCAAGTCGCGGTGGACAATTTTCCGATCGTGCATCACCGACAGGGCCGACGCGGCTTGCTGACCGATTGAGAGGATCGTGCCCTCGGGCAGGCTGCCGCCAGCTTGGTAGAGCCGCTCATGCAGGCTCACTCCATCGAGGTATTCCATCGCCAGGTACGCCACGCCGTCCTTTGACATGCCGCACTCGAAGATGTGAACGACCCCCGGATGCGCGACCAGATTGGCGGCCTTCGCCTCGTTGAAAAAGCGACTGACGACATCGCTGTTTTGGGCAAAGGTCTGGTGCAAGACCTTGACCGCTGCTCGCTGTCCCGACGGCTCGTGGACCGCCTCATACACCGAGGCCATGCCTCCGGTGCCGAGACGCCGTGTTACCCGGTAGTTGCCGAACCGTCGCTGCTCCATGTCCCATAAGGCCCTACGCGACGAGGGTGCGCAGAGAGCCTCAGGATCACTGTAACCGAGCCGACGGCTTAGGTGGAGGAAAGTTGCTCAATCTCGCTTGGCGGACAGGAGCGATTCAAAGTCGAGCTGACGCGGCAGGCTGACCGGCTGACGGTGCCGCTCGAGGATAAGATCGATACCTTGGCGGATGTACTCGGCGACGGGAACCTTGGTGATCTCGTGGAGCCGCTTGAGCTCTACGTTCTGTTCCTCGGTGATGTAGATCGTCGTCGACAACTTCCTTCGCGACATGCGCGCGAGCATACATGAGCGGATCACGGAGGCAAAAAACCGCAGCGTCACAGCCTGAAAGAGGCGCGGTTGTGAAGGGCGTGCTGACCGCGAGCGCGCAGCTCGGCAATGGTCGCGGTGTAGTCGGGTGTAGCGAAGATGCCGCTGCCCGAGACAAGCACAGTGGCGCCCGCCTCGACCACGGCGGCGGCGTTGTCGAGCTTGATGCCGCCATCGACCGAGATGCTGACGGTGCTGCTGAGGCCGCGCTCGTCGATCAGGCGGCGCAGGGCAGCGATCTTGCCAAGAGCGCTCGGGATGAACGACTGGCCGCCGAAGCCGGGGTTGACGCTCATCACCAAGACCATCGACAGATCCTCGAGCACATAGTCGAGCACCGAGAGCGGCGTCGCGGGATTGAGCACCACCGCCGCCTGCTTGCCGGCATGACGGATCTGCTGTACGACGCGGTGAAGGTGCGGACAGACCTCGGGATGAACGTGGAGGATGTCGGCACCAGCCTCGGCGTAGGCATCGATCCAGCGCTCCGGCTCCTCGATCATCAGGTGAACGTCGAGGGGAAGCTTGGTGGCGCGTCGCAGGGCCGCGATGACCGGCGGGCCCAGCGTCAGGTTGGGGACGAAGTGACCGTCCATGACATCGACGTGGATCAGGTCGGCTGAGGCGCGCTCGACGGCCTGGACTTCTTCGGTGAGCCGGCCAAAGTCAGCCGCGAGGATGGAGGGAGCGATGCGGACGTGGTGCATGGCAGGGGCGCATAACACACCGCCCGCCCGCTGTCAGGTGACCTTCTTGGCGCGGAACACGTTGACGATCGATGAAAAGACGTTGGTCTGCTCGTGTCCGACGAGCGTCTCGAACTC
Organism: Myxococcales bacterium; assembly: GCA_016794465.1. Lineage (GTDB taxonomy): Bacteria > Myxococcota_A > Polyangia > Palsa-1104 > JAEUJZ01 > JAEUKA01. Next base: position 33,330 of record JAEUKA010000051.1, read on the forward strand.
TTTGTCGTCGAACCACATGCCGCCGCAGTGGAAGCACTTGTCGATGCTGATGCCCTTGAAGTTGATCTCCTTGAGGTCGAGGCCGCACTTGGGACACTTCATGTAGTGCAGCTTTTGGGCGGCTTCCCGCTCGGCATCGGCGAGCTTCTTGGCGTTCTCGAGCGCCTCGCGCTGCCGACGGGCGGCTTCCTCGCGAGCAAAGTACTCTTCTTCTGGTCCAGAAGGTTTGTTGATGGACATGGTTTTCCTCTCGCTGTCGGAATGTCTAGCACAAGCGGGCATTCGCTGGCACGTGCTGACACGATCGGGCACGCGCCGATGAGCGGGCTACGGAGGCGGCGGCGCCGGGACTGTGCCACCCAGCTTGGTAATTCCGTCGCGACACGCCGGAGCAGCCGAGCCCTTGGGATTTATCTCCAGGTATTTGAGATAGTGCGCAAGCGCCTGATCCTTGTCGTTTTTCAGACGGTGATAGGTCTTGCCCAGCCCGAACTCAGCGGCGGAATAGGACGGCCTAATCTGCAGCGAGGTGTTGTAGTGCTCAATCGCGAGATCGGGCTGGTTGCGCTCGAACGCGATGTCGCCGAGCGCCTTGTGGATCGCCGGCACGTTCGGCGCGTAGGTCAACATCAGCTGATACACCGCCAGCGCCTCGGGGTACTTGCCGCGCTCGAAGAACTTGTTGGCCAGCTCGATTTGGCCGTCGAAAGTCTTCGGGATGTCCATGTCGATGATGCGGCGCACCTCGTCGGACGTAATCTTGGTTCCTGCAGCTGCCGGAGCTGTCGCCGGAGCTGTCGTCGCCGTTGCCGCTGGAGTCGTCGCTGGCGGCTTGACCGCAGCAGCGGGCGCGGTGGCGGCGGGAGCCTGCGGTTTGACTGCCACAGCCGGAGCGGTCGCAGCCGTCGGAGCCGTCGTCGGAGCGGTTGCAGTGGCAGGGCCCGGTGGTGGAGTCGTCCCCAGCGGAGTTACCGTCGGAACAGCGGCTGGCACTACCGCAGGCGGCTTGATCACGCCCGTCGGAGCTGGTGCCGGTCCAACCGGGGCACTTGGGGTCGGTACTGCGGCCACGGCTGGAGCGGTCGCCTGCGGTGTGGTCGTCGGAGCGGTTGCCGCTGGGCCAGTGGTAGGTGGCGTCGCAGCGAGCGGCTCGACAATCGGCTTTGGTGCGGTGGTCGGCTGGCTTGCCGTCGGGCTTGTCTCGGTCGTCTTGTGCTCGATGCCCGGCGGATTGCTCGCGGTCGTCGGAGTCGTTGGCGGCTGATCGCTACCGAGCAGGTAATACAGGCCAAGCGCGGCACCTCCCGCAACCAGCAGCAAGATGCCATTGCGACGACGCGCTGCCTGCCGCTCGATCTGCTCATACTCATCCGGCTCGCTGGCGGGGATCTTTTGGGTGACATCGCGGGCCTCGGTGAGCGCACGCGGCACCGGATCGTTCTTCTTGAGCGCGTCTTCAATCGGGTCGGACGGCTTCTGCTTGGCGGTGGCCTTGGAGTCTGGCTCGATCCGCCGTGTCTCGTCGTTGTCCACGATCTCGTCGACCCGGTCGCGCTTGAAAACGGCGGTCTGGCTCTCCGATGGAGTTGCTGCCGCCTTGGTCGCCGCCGGCTTTGCTGCGGGGGCTTTGCCGGCTTCGGCGCGGGCTGGATCGACGGCTGGAGCAGCGACCTGTGGACCTGAATCGGCACCCTTGCCACCCTCGCTGGCGGCACGCTTGGCGGCGGCGGCACTTCCCGACAGTCCCGGTGGCGTTGGTGCCGGCTTGCCCTTGCCACTGCCCGGTCGAGCCAGTCGCATCAGGCTCAAGTTGCCGCTGACTTGATTGAGTCCCGGTGGCGTCACCTTGAGCGTTCCGATCACGGGCTTTTCCGCCGGCGCAGACTCTGGCTTTTCCGCAGCTGCAGTCGGTGCGGTGGGCTTTTCCGCAGCCGCAGTCGGGGTTGCAGTGGCAGCGGCGGGCGTCTCGGCGGCCTGCGCTTTGCGACGCGCCAGTCGTTCCTGGTCGACGCTGTAAAACAGCGACTCGAACTCGACGATGGTGCCCATCTTGCGCCACTTCTGACCGGACCGAGACACCTCGTCGTCGCGGGTCAGCCGCTTTTCGGCGATCCACTGCCGCAGCGTCGCCAGATCCGGGCAGCGCAGCACCTGAGGGCTCTGTCGCTTGCGCAAGAGGAACGGTCTGGCGCTACCGGACGCGGCAGGAGCCGGCTTGGGTTTGGGTTGCGAGGGCGCTGCGCTCTTGGGTTGGGTCTTGTCCATCGCCATAGTCTTCACCGGGCACGCGATCGTGCAGGTTGCTTAGAGTGTGCCGTATGTGATTTTGCAGCCTCAACCGGGGGCCGGGCAAGCAAATCCCTGTACCACCAAGGATTTACGCGCTGCTTGCTCCACGTTTTGGCGGGGTTACATCGCGCCGCCGAGGAGCTTCTTGGCTTCGATGAAGATGTGGATGCCGCCGACGATGGTCAAGATGATGGCGAATGGAATGTGGATGAGCTTCCACTCGCGGAACATCGGCTCGATGCGGGGCAGGAGCACGCGGCGGCACTCGATCTCGGCCATCTCGGTGGCGAGGTTGGCGACCAGGGTGCGAGCTTGCGGATCTTTGATGCCACCCAGCTTGGCCCGCAGCAGCGTCGAGCGGAACGGACGCACCAAGACATCGCGGGTATAGATGACCAGCGCCAACACGCCCGCGACCACGCCCGACATCTTGGGATCAGCAACCCGCGAGTAGCGCTGCCGCAGCCCTTGATAGAGGCGATCGGCGACGCTCACTCCGCCGTGGCGATTGCGAATTTCCCCGAGCTTGCGTTCCAGATCGGCCATGCGCAGCTCGGCGCGAGAGGCTCGCTCGGGCATGACGGTGGTAATAAAGCGACCAACCAGGCCCGAGAGCACAGCGGCGACCATCGCCCAGACCGCGATCGAAACCCAGTTGTCGAGCCGCCCGGCGCTGTGGAGCAGCACCAGCATCGGACCAATCGCCCCCGACCAGACGTGATAGTTGAACCAGCTGCGCTGCGCCCCGAGCTTCTTGATGCCCGGGACCCACTTTCTCATCGAGTAGAACATCGACGAAAACATCAGCGTGCTGCCAAGGTAGGCCAGCCACAGCCCGAGCTGGTCGTATGGCCGATAGCCGACTTGGTTGAGCGCCATATCGACCTCGTCGGGACCGGGGAAGATGAAGTGGCGCTGGTAATAGAAGTCGAACGACAGCGTGCGCAGGTCTTCGTAGCGACGGAGGAGGATCTCTCCCAGGCAGATGAAGAAGCCGAGGAAGCCGATGATCCAGGCGATCGTCCACAGCACGCCGCCCTGTTTTTTGTCGCTGGCCCGGGCGCTGTCGTCGGCCTCGGAGAGTCCCTGGAAGAACTTCTTGGGGTCGAACAGCTCGCCGGGTTTGAAGAAGGCGCTGCGCTCGAAGCCACCTTTGGCAGCCTCGGACTGCTCGAGGGTGCGATCGACGAACGCGACTTCCGGGGACATCTCGACGATGGCGTCGGTCGGGCAGGCCGAGATGCAGGCCTGGTCCTCGAAGCTGGCGCAGTGATCGCACTTGCTGGCGATGCGGCGCGGCTTGGCCTTGCGCGGCTTGTTGTCGCCCCAGTCGAGCTTTTTTTCCTTCTGAAGTCGCAGCAGCAACAGCGGTTTCTCGTCCAGCTCCTGCATCTCGATGGCGTCGTACGGGCAGGCCAGGGCGCACATGCCGCAGCCGGTGCAGAGATCTTCGCTGATGACGACCTCGCCCTTTTCGGTGTCGAACTTGATCGAGTCGTAGCCGCAGACATCGACGCAGCGCTGATCGACGCAGGTTCGGCAGCAGTCGACAAAGTCCAGTCCGCCGAGCACCTTGCCACCGAGTGACAGCCGCTTGACGCCATAGCGCTTTTCGCAGGCTTTTTCGCACTCGTAGCACTCGATGCACTTGCTCAAGATGCGGACGCGCAGCGACATGCCGATCGAGAAGCCGTGCCGGATGAAAAAGTCGGCGATCATGCCCCGCGCGCCCGTCGAAGCATCGAGACGACTGCGGGCAGCATCGGCGGCGCGGCGAATTCGCTCCGCAAAGAAGTGATAGGTACGGCGCCAGGTATCCAGCCGCTGCAGCGAGATCGACAGCGCCCGCACCGGCGTCACCGAGTACGACGCCAGACCGACCTGATTGGGCCCGGCCAGATCGAGGCTCAGCAGATCGCCCTCGGTGAACAGGCCCAGGTTCGACTCCGCCAAGCGAATCAGCGGACCGACCTCTTGGCGACGGTTGTACTCGCGCTTTTCGGCGTTTTTGTCGCCTTTGACGTACGCCGCTTGCGCCGCCCGCTCACTGGCCAACACCTGCGGACTGAAGCGTCCAAGCGCCACCTGCCCATCGAGCACCAGCAGCGCTCGGCCCTGAATTTCGATCAGGTGATCGCGTCCGCAGTCGACCAGCTTGATGTCGCCGGTCTTCACCGCGTCGTCCACAAACTGCGGGTTGAGTCCGGCCAAGATCGGAGCCGTGGCCGCCGCTTCTTTGGTATCCGCCGTCGGATCTTTGATCGGTCCGCCTTGGGCATCTCCAAACGCGGCAAAGCCCAGAAACTGGCCGACCATCGTGCCTTCCGCCGGCGCGTCGTACTGCTGGCCGCCGGAGAGCTTGAACAGGCCCGACGCCTCTTTGACCTTGTCCAGGAAGCCGCTCGTCTCCGAGGCGCGGCGCTCGGCTGCTTCCTGCTGGAACATCTTTCGCTGCGGATCGGTCGGCGCAATCTTGACTTTGTGCTTGGCCTTGACCTCGGCAATCGGCTTGAGCTTGCCGCGTGTCGGTGCGCTCGCCCCACCGCCACCACCTGGCTTGGCCATTCCCGGTAGGTCGGCGTAGCTCGAGAGGCTGCCGATTTGGGTGGACTCGCTTTGGCTGGCTCCGCCCGTCGGCGCCGCAAAGTGCATGCCCGGCAGGGGTCCGGACAGCATCCGCGTCGACTCGCCATCGTCTTTGAAACCAGCGGGCACGGGAATGACCGGCTTGGCCAGCATCACCGTCGCTTCGCCCTGATCATCTGCGAGGCTGGCGCCCTGTCCGCCATGTGGACCGACCCCGGGAAGTGCCGGTCCGCCGCGAACGGTTGGAGCCGCCAGCCCAGCGGGAGAGCCGCCCATGTTGGCGGTCGTGACAGTCGGCGCTCCAGGCGGAGCCGAAGTCCCCGGCAGGTTGATCGCCGGCTGGGTCGGTGCGATCGGCGGACGCGGCGGCAGAGCAGGTGCTCGACCTTCACCGGTCAAGCGAACCTTGCCCGGACTCGGCCTGCGATCCTCGTCATCATCCGAGCCCAAGCTGCCCAGACCTGCGCTACGTTGTCCCGGTTTTGCAGTTGGTGGGCCCGTCCCAGGCCCTGGCTTGGGCGGGTCAGCGCTACGCAAGGCCATTCATACCCCCGATACCTCGTGCTGCGGATAGGCAGTCGCTGCTCACTTTAACATGGCGGGGCGCAGACATCCGACGAGAAAATTGCCGACGCAAAAAAATCTAACGCTACGTCAGTTATTGCGACACGGCCCGTTGCTGAGGCTGATTTTGGGCGCGAAACCTACTTGGGGCGGGGCGGTGGCGTTGGGGATTGGTAGGTGATGTGGCACGATGTCGGCCATGCCGCGCAAACGCCACGTCGATGCCGAGTCCGCTGTGCCTCGGGCGATAGCTGTCGAGTCCAGCTCCCGGGCCATCGAGCACAGCCGGCCCAGCGTCCAGCCGTCACCAGGCCAGGGCCGAGTTCCCGAGCTGGCGGCGAGCCGCGCTCCCTATGAAGACGCGTTCGATGCCGCCCTGCGTCCGCGCAGCTTTGACGAGTACATCGGTCAGCGCCGCGTGGTCGACAACCTCAAGGTCTTTGTCGAAGCCGCTCGTCGCCGGGGAGAAGCGCTCGATCACGTCTTGTTCTGCGGGCCGCCTGGACTCGGCAAGACGACGCTCGCGCACCTGATTGCGACGGCGCTGGGGGTGACGCTGCGACCGGTGGGCGCGCCGGCGATCGAGCACAAAGGCACGCTGGCGAGCTACCTGACCAGCCTGGGCGAGCGCGATGTCCTGTTTCTCGACGAGATCCATCGACTCCAGCCGGTGGTCGAGGAGTACCTGTACCCAGCGATGGAGGACTATCGAATCGAGATTCCCGTTGGTGAGGGGCCGGCGGCGCAGCTGATTCACATGGCCCTGCCGCGCTTTACGCTGGTCGGGGCGACGACGCGGACTGGACTTTTGACCTCGCCGCTGCGGGATCGCTTTGGGATTGTGCTGCGGCTCGACTACTACTCGCCGGTCGAGCTGGCCGAGATCGTGCGACGCTCGGCGCTGCGGCTGCAAGTCGAGGTCAGTGAAGCGGCCTGTCACACCATCGGTCAGCGCGCCCGAGGCACGCCACGCATTGCCAATCGCCTGCTCCGCCGGGTGCGTGACTTTGCCGAGGTTGAACGAAGCGGTGCGATCGAAGAGCCCTACTGCGGGCGCTGGCTCGATCGGCTGGGGGTCGATCGGCTGGGCCTGGATGACATGGATCGGGCGCTCTTGCGCTGCGTGATCGAGCGCTTCGATGGCGGGCCGGTCGGCGTCGAGTCGCTGGCGGCGGCTGTCTCGGAAGAGTCCGACACCATTGAAGATGTCTACGAGCCGTACCTCATCCAAGAGGGCTTTCTGTCGCGGACTCCACGCGGTCGAGTCGCCACCCGTCGCGCCTATCAGCACCTGGGCTTGCCCGAGCCGGTCCTGACCGCACCCGGCCAGCAGCGCCTGCTCTAACCCTCCCAATCCGTCTCTAAGCCAATCTGCGTTGTTCCCCCCACTTCGTGTCGGGGACAGGGGCTCGGTCGGCTTCGTGCTCACCTACAGTAGTAGGCTCCGCGCGCAGCCTCGGTCGCCGCCTAGCATCTCGGCTTATAGCCGGATTGGGCGCCCAGATTGGCTTAGAGACGGACCGAGGGCTCGTGATAGAGTGAGGCTTCCATGGGCTTTATAGATGATTTGAAACAAGGTCTTCCCGGTGTTCGCTTCGCCATCCCCGACAGCTGGAAGGTCCAAGAGCAGCAGGACCGCCGCGCCGTGCTTCTCGATGAAGAGCACAAGGTTGGCTGGCACATCATTCATGCTCCGTGGCGGGCCGACTTCCGCCAGGAGTTCTTCGAGGCACAGCGCCGCGACATCGAGCGCCACGCCCGCTACGGCTACGAGCAGCACTATCACCAGATCCAGGTGCAGCAGGGCACGCAGCGGCCTCCGGTACGCACCGCCGATCCCGAGTTTTCGCCGCTGATCTCGGTTGAGCGCGTGATGGTCGATGGCGTCGAGAGCCTGTTTATCCTGCGCCGCGTCGCCTATGAGCCGATCTTGGAAGCGGTGGTGGGCAACATCCTGATCCCGCTTGGCAACGGCCTGCTCGATATCACGGTGTTTCAGCACAGCCAGCAGACCGGCTATCGCGAGAGCCAGCTGCTGACCCTGGCGCTGCAGCAGAATCCCGGCGAGGGAGTGCCCAAGGTGCGGCGCAAGCTCGGGCAAGCGCACTTCGATGATCCGGCGCACGACGACAAGTTTCCGACCCATCCTTTGACCTGTGTGCGGAAGGCGGTTCGCTGGCTGCTCGCGCAGAAGAAGGAAGTGCTGGCGGTGACGAGTCCGCAGGCCGCGCTGCCGCCGGTCGGGGCCGAGCTGGAGCTTGCCCAGATTGGCTGTGCCATCAAGGTGCCGCCGCGCTACCAGCCGATTCCGGACGGGGTGCTGCCGGTGCCAGCGGGCGTCCAGCTGCTGTCGCGGGTGATCCTCGAAGGGGCCGATGATCCGCAGATGCTCGATGTGCGGCAGATTGCCGGGGTGACGCTCGCGCCCGAGACGCGGCAGGCCAAGCTGGCCGAGATGGTGCAGCAGCAGATCGCCGAGTGGCAGCAGAACGGCGCCACCAACCTCGAGATCAGCTCGGAGCCGATTGATCCACCGGGTGGCAGTGACGGCGGGCGGATGGCGGTGGCGGTGCAGGTCAGCATGCTGCTGGGCGGGGTTCCGACCCACACGGTGGCGCGCTGGCTGTGCGACCAAGATGGCAAGGTCTTCCGCTTTGGGGTGGCGACGCCGCCGTACGTGCCGACGGTGGATGCGGCTGCCGATGTCGACTTTGTGCTCCAGTCGTTCCGGCGGCTGCCGAAGAAGCAGGGCGGTGCCTGGCTGACCTCGGACCTGCAGCTGGCCCCGGCCAAGCGCGCCCAGCTCGCGGCGCAAAAACAAGCCTAAACCCCGTCCATTTCCAAATCGGCACGTAGTGCGCCCGGGTCGGCCCCACAGCCGCTGTGAGGGCCTCTAGGTTCAACCTAGAAGGGGTCGGGAGCACCTGAGGGGCCGGCTAGGTTGACCCTAGAAGGGGTCGCGAGGTGTTGAGGGGCCAAGACTGTTCATCCGGCAAGGGGTCAGCCGGTGCTGTGCTGCTGGGTTCAACCGCTCGGGCGCGGGGAGAGGTGGCCGAGGACCTCGCGGGCGGCTCGCTCTCCGCTGGACAGGGCGCCGTCGATGTAGCCGCTCCAGACCGTGGCTGTCTCGGTGCCGGCAAAGTGCAGCGGGCCGGTGGGCTGACGCAGGGCGGGACCGTGCGCCAGGAGCAGACCCGGTGGACAGAACGCGCCATAGCAGCCGCGCGCCCACGGGTCGTGCTCCCACAGCTTGTCCACATAGATCCTGGGCGTGAGGGCCTGGTCGCCGAAGTACTTTGCGAAGCAGGCGAGCACGCTCTTTTGCCGCTCGGACTCTGTCTGCTTGCCCAGCTCACGCGCGCCATCGGCTTCCACAAAGCCCAAGAGCACACCCGGCTTGCCCTCTGGCGGCGAGCTGTCGAACGTCACATGGCACGGCCCCTCATCGCTGACGCACATGCCGGATAGGCCCGCCTTTCGCCAGAACGGCTCGTCGTAGATGGCCACGCACTTGCCCGCCGCACCCATCGGCATTCCCTGGTGCAGAGCCTGTCGCGAGGGCGGCAGCGGCGGCTCGAACGCGACTTCGCTGCACAGCGGAGGCGGCAGGGTCAGGATCACCCGCGCCGCCTTCACCGTAAGCCCATCACAGTGCACGACCGCGCCGTCCGCTGACCACTGAACCCGCCGCACCGGCCTCTCCAGGCGTACATCCAGCCCTTGCGCCATCGCCTCGGCCAGCCGCTGCATCCCGCCTCGGACCCGCGTCTCTTGCGCGCCGCCTTCACTGCCAAGCAGCGTATCGGTGTTCTTCCCCGAGTGAATGTAGAACAGCGCATGGAGCAGCGAGTAGTTGTTGGCGTGCTCGGCAAAGACCGTCTCCATGCCGATCGAGAGCAGCTGCCGCGCCTGCTCGCTGCCGACGTTGTTCGCAAGCCAGCTGCCAAAGCTCTGGGCGTCCCACTCCGCCGCCTTCCTGGCCTGCCACGGCGCCTCGAGCGGCACCTGCTTCGCCATCCGATCCAGCCGCAGCTGCGCCCACGCTACCCCGAGCAGCGCGGTCAGCGGCAGCTTCGGAATCGTCCCGCGATAGCGCGTCCGCTGGCCTTGCCACAGCAGGACATTGTCCCCCTTGGTCCAGGTCGGGTACGTCGCAATCCGATACCGCGCCAGCCAGTGCGCCAGCCGCTCTTGCCCCGCGCCGAGCCACTGTCCCCCCAGATCCACCCAGGTGCCATCGGCCAGCGTGGTGGTGTAGACCCGTCCCCCGACTCGCTCGCGCGCTTCCAGCACCACCACCTTGCAAGGCTTGGCGCCAGCCTTGCACGCGTCTGCGATGGCAACCGCCGCCGCGAGTCCCGCAAACCCCGCCCCGAGCACCGCCACATCACAGCTCTCTTCGTTCTCGCTCATTGCCGACCTCGACCTTGAGTGGGCCGTACCTTACGGCAGTGCGGCGGCGTTTTCGGCGAAGTACTCGTGGTTGTCGGCGTTGCTGATGGCCTTGGCAGGGTCGGTGGTGGCCAGGTTCTTGGCGCCAGCCTGTCCGTAGACCCAGTCTTCGGTCCCGGCGACCACGGTGAAGTGACTCATCTCGTGGACCAGCGTCCCGGCCTTCGAGTCCGCGCCAGTCATCGGGGCCGTCCAGAACGCCTTGCACAGAAAGATGTTGTACGGCTGGTTGGCGTACACATACGCGAAGTACGGCTTCTTGCAGCCACAGTCGAACTGAACTGCCGCGCTGCTCATCGCGGTCGAGATCTGGGTGAAGTTGTTCCGAACCGCGCTGTAGTTGGCGGTACTGACGGCCCCAAACCACGTGGTGTAGCGCGGGCCCTGCACGCCCGACTTCAGATACGCCAGCGCCGCGTCCGCATAGCTGCTGGCTCCTGCACGAGCGCTGAGCAGCTCGCCTTCCTGGGACGCGTTGCACTTGTTGAACGTGGCGCCACCCGTGAGGGCCGGCGGGACCGAGGGCCGGCCTTCCGCAAACAGCACGATCTCACCGGACTGAAGCGATGCAGCGAGCTTGGCCGCGCTGCCTCTCTCCGAGAACAGATTCCACGACTGCACCTGATACGAAACGGTGTACGTCCCCGTTGTGGAGAGGTTGTAGTACGCCCCCAAGTCCACCTCGCGGACCAGGCTCTCGCCGCCGGTCAGCACCACATAGTCACTGCCCGTAGGCGCCGGTCGCTTGTAGTGCGGGCCGACAAACTCCACCGGCACTCCGTTCCGCCGCACCGTGAACAGCGGCTCTTCCACGTCATCGAACGGCGTGTACCACTTGAGCACTTTGATGGGATGACTGCCCGGATTGGTGATGGCCACCCGCACCACCACGCTCTCTCCGGCAGCAAACGACAGCTGGTCGGCACTTAGGTCCACCCGCGCCGCTTCACTGGGCGCAGCAGCGGCGCTTCTCACGAGCGTCACGATCAAGGTCAGCGAGAACAGTACCGCGCGAAGGACTTGCTTTTTGTCACCCATGGTTCGTTCCTCTCATCCCTCAAAGCTGTTGCCAAAGTGCCTGACGTTTCCGGCTGGGCCGGACGAGCCCGGATGCTACCGCCGCGCTGCTTCTGCCTGTCATGCAAAAGATCCGGCGCACGCACCGCAATCGGCCCACCCCTCTTGCACCCGAAAGCCTGCGCCCGGCCTCTCGGTCGAGCCGGCAAGGGGTCGGGAGGCGCTGAGGGGCCAAGAATGTTGACCCGGCAAGGGGTCGGGAGGCGCTGAGGGGGGCTACTTGCAGCAGAGGGTCAGCTGGCCGGCGGGATTGGGCGTGGCCGAGACGACTCCGGTCGCGGTACAGGTCGCGGTCGCGGTGAAGTTGACCGCCTTGGGCGTAAACGGCAGCAGCGCCGCGTCCTGGATCGCCAGGCACTGGGTGTCCATCGTCACGTTCATGTTCTTGGCCGGGGCAGCGGTCAGGCAGGTCATGCTGTCCGAGACGCGCACCTGGCCGGCGGCAATCGCGCAGCCTCCCGCCGCCACCGCACACGAACAGGCACAGGTCACCATGCCAGTGGTCGTCGTATAGAAGGTCTGCTTGTTGACAAAGGTCTGGGCCGGGCACTCGGCATCGCCATCGAAGACCAGGCAGTCGTTGCTCTTGACGAGGTCGGCGAACAGCCCGCCCTGGCCCTTGTTTTCACACAGGTAGTTGTTACCCGACCACACCGGCGGAATGCTCACGGTCGCCTGCTTCGGCGTGCAGCCCCCGGCGGTCAGCTTGTCGAGCCGAGCCGATGGCGCCGCCGAGACAGGCACAGTCGCAGCGGTACAAGCCTGCGCGGGCGGAAAGTTGACTTTGACACCAGTGCCGGCGCAGGCGGCTTGGTCGAACAGCGTGATGGCGCCCGTACAGGTGCCGCTGTTGCAGTTGCTCACGCCACAGGCAGCGGTGCAGCTCTGCGTCGCCAGGTTCTGGTGGATGACCGTCTCGCCGGTGCAGCTGGTCATCGTCGCCCGCGCGGTGCCGGTGCCGCGATAGCTCGCCTTCGAGGTGAGACAGTTGCTGTGCGTCGCACAGGTCGGGTCGGCGCAGCCCGGCAGGCAGTTGTTGTTCACGTCCGCGTCGGGGTTTAGGCAGTCCTCTTGCAGCGAGTTCGGCACTTTCGGACAGACCGTAAAGTCCAGCGGCACTCCGGCGTCACTCAGGATTTGACCGTTGGTGAGGCTGTCGAAGTCCCAGCAGCCCACCGCAGTCAGCAAAAACATAAGGGTTAACTTCTTCATTATTAGTAGCTCCTAGCCACAAAGAACGGCGACAGCGTCCGCAGCCCGGCGATGGGCTTGAAGTTGCTCTCGCTCTTTTTGCCAAGCTCGAAGTAAAGCAAAATGCCAGTGAGTGCGACGCCCGCCCCGGCTGCCCCGAGCAGACCGTAGCCGGCATAAGACTGCTGCTGGATCACCGAGACATCGGCCCCCGGGCAGACCGGCGCGCACTGCGACTGCAGGGCCGAGACACGGCTGCCAACCAGCCCGAGAGTAATCGCTCCGGCTGCCAGCAGACCGACTGTAAAGCCGCCCGTCACCAGGCTGGCGGTGGGGATGCGACGAACTGGGGCGACGGGTGCGGCTTCGGCCAGCGCGCTCTTGGTCTCGGCGTCACTGGCGGTGTTGCGGCGACCGATCTCACCTTCGAGCCGGGCGATCTCCTGGCGGATATAGACACCATCGGAGTCGTCGGGGTTGACGGCGATGTAGCGCTTAAAGTGTTGCAGGGCCTCGACGGGGCGACCGATGCGGACCTCGCAGCGGGCCATGTTGTTGAGCAGCGCGGTCTTGGGGACCAGCTGATAGGCCGACGTAAACTCGAGCCAGGCGTTGGCGTAGCTGCCTTGGGTGTAGAGGTCGACGCCGCGCATAAAGTGCTCGCGGGCAGCCTGTTCCTTGGCAGTGGGAACGGTCGGCTCAGGCGGGGCAGCAGGCGGCGCCGTCGCAGCCGTTGTCGCAGGGGCAGCCGGGGACGCAGGGGCTGGCTTGGCCGGAGCAGCCCCGGGAGCCCCAGGAGCCGCAGCCGGAGCAGGACTGGCCGAGGCCGGAGCAGCCGCTGGCTTGCTCTCGTCCGACTTGGCGGCTTCGGTAGCCGCTGGTGGCTTCTTGTGGGGGGTGCGGGCATAGGCCGGGGCGACCGTAGCCACAAGCAGAGTGGAAAAACCCAGGGCAAGCAGACGATGGTAGGCGGTAGACATGATGCGCGTCTGCCCATTTTACCACGCCAGCAGCCAGGGAACTGCTGTCCGTTTCGCTGTGGGGCCCCGCAGTGAGAGTTTCGCTGTCGGGGGGGTTAGTAGTGGCCGGAGCTGGGGGTGCCGTCGTCGCTTGGGTCGTCGCTGTCGCCGTTAGGTAGGAAGCGCTTCCAGTCGGACTCTTCGTGCCGCTGGGAGCGTCGCTCGCGCTTTTCGTCCTGCTGCTTCTTGGCCTTGCGCGCCCCCGCCCGATCATCGGTGCCTTTCAGAGACGACAGCGGCCACAGCTCGTGCTCGATCTCGGCCAGGCCCGCATCGATCACCGCTTGCACCACTTCCCGCGACGACTTGTAGCATGGCGCCGCCTCGTCCAGCGGCACCCGGCCATCGAGGTTGACCAGGATTCCGGCCTCCCGATACTCGGCATCGATCGACTTCTGCGACAGCTGCTTGAACGCCTGCGACCGTGACAGCGCCCGCCCCGCCCCGTGGTTGACCGAAAAGCCCGAGACTGCCGCCGCCGCCTTCGCGCGCAGGATGAACGAGTAGTCCTTGTTGCTGCCGGGAATCAGCACCGGATGCCCGGTCTTTTCCCACAGCGTCCCCGCCAGCCCCGGATGTCCCGCCGGAAACGCCCGCGTCGCCCCTTTGCGGTGGACCAGCACCTCGCCAAACTCGGGATGCCACTCTTTTTGCACCAAGTTGTGGCTGATCTCGTAGACCAGCTCCAGGTCGCGCCGAAACACCTGCTTAAAAGCGGCAGCGATCTCCTCGAAGATGATGAGCCGGTTCAAGATCGCGAAGTTGCCGCCTGCCGCGACGGCGTTGAGGTAGCCGCGATAGTGCTTCGAGTCGGGCGTGAAGTATCCGAGGTCGATGTCGCGGATCTTGTCGGGCTTCTCGGCGCGGGCGAGCTCGAAGTAGTTGGTGGCCAGGCCGTGTCCAAAGCCGCGACTGCCGGTGTGGACCTGGACAAACAGCGTCCCGGTCTGCTCCGAGCGCTGTAGCTCAATGAAGTGGTTGCCACCGCCAAGCGAGCCGAGCTGCACCACGCCGCGCTCGGGGCGACCTTGCCGGCCCCACGGCACATCCCAGTCCCCTTCGACGGGAATGCGGTGTCGCTCGGCGCGACTGCGATCGAAGCTGGCGCCGTATTTTTCGACGTAATACTCGGCGCCGCCCCGGATCAGGTCGTCGAACTCGCTGCGGTCGAGGCTGCGCATGCGGGTGCTGCGACCGCCTTGCCCCATCTCGACGCGCTCCATGACGGCTTGGTTGAACTCGCGCCGCTTTTCAGGGGTGGCGGCCTCGGCCTCGACGGTGGAGCTGGCGCTCATCATGCCGCAGCCGATGTCAAAGCCGACCGGACCCATCGCCACCGCGCCGTAGCTGGCATCGGTGAGGATCACGCACCCGACCGGCACCCCGTAGCCGTAGTGCGAGTCGGGCGTAATCACCACCAGCTTGACCCCCGGAAAGCGCGTCGCATTGACGATCTGGCGATACAGGTTCTGCTCCGCCTCGGCGAGCAGCTTGGGGGTCAAAAACAGCCGCACCGGCACGCCCCACAGGTCGTCGGTGGTCAGCTCGTAATAGCCGAGATCGGTCCGCCGACAGTGAAGCTTCCAATCGGACAGGGAGACTAGGCGCTCAGCGTCGTGCTGTTCCATCAGTCGATTCGGATTCGCGTCCGCTCCACAAAGGCGCGCGGGTCGCCGCCCACGTCGCGGAAGATGTCCAAGATGTCGTCGGCAGGACAGCGCCGGTCGATCGCGCGCTGAAGCAGGGGCTCGAGCAGCTTCACCCCACCGTCACTGCCGAGCTGTCGCAGGCCGGCCATCGCGATGCGGACCATCTCTTCGACGAGCGGTGCAATCGGTCGACCTCGCAGCTGGGTGTCAAAGCCGGTCAGCGGCACCTCGGCCCGTAGCTGCGCTCGCTCGGCCACGGTCCAATCGGCAACCAGCTGCCAAGCCGCTTCCAGCGACGACTGACTGTAATACAGGCCATGCCACAGCGATGGCAGGGCGCGCACCAGATCGAGCGGTCCGGCATCGGCAGTCCGCAGCTCGACGTACTGCTTGAGCCGAGCATCGGGAAACAGCGTCGATAGGTGCAGCTCCCAGTCACCGAGCGTCGCCCGCTCGCCGTGAAACCCTTCGGCCATGAAGCGCCGGAAGGTCATCCCGCCCGCCGGGGTGTAGGTCCCGTGCCGATAGACAAAGAACAGCGGTACATCGAGCGCCCACTCGGCGTAGTCGACAAACCCAGCCCCATCGGCAAACAGGAACGGCAGCACCCCACAGCGGTCGTTGTCGGTGTCGAGCCAGCAGTGCGCCCGGTAGCTCTTGTAGTCGGTTGGCTTGCCATCGACCAGCGGCGAGGCGGCATAGAGCGCCGTCACCAGCGGCCCCAGCCCGACGCCGACGCGCATCTTGGTGATGGCATCGGCTTCACTTACATAGTCGAGGTTGGCCTGAACGGTCGCGGTGCGCTTCATCATCTCGACGCCGAGCTTGCCCCGCGTGGGCAGATACTCGCGCATGACCTTGTAGCGACCTTTGGGCATCCACGGCACGTCGTCCCAGGTCCCAAGCGGTCGAAAGCCGACCCCGATGAACGCAATATTGAGTCGATCACTCAGCGGCAAGAGCTCGCGCAGGTGCTCGTCGAGATCACTGGCACACTCGGTGTCCAGCTCGAACGCCCGCGCCGACAGCTCGAACTGACCGCCGGGCTCCAGCGTAATCGAGCCATCTTTGCGCTTGAGGGCGATGGTGCTGCCGCCCTCGATCACCGCCTCGCAGCCGCAGCTCTCGCACAGCCCGGCAAACAGCGCGCGAATCTGCGGACGCCCCGGCTTGTCCGCGTAGGGAATCGGCCGCACCGTGCCGTCTTCATCCAGCGCCATGCCGATTTTTTCATGCTCCAGACCAATCCGCAGCGGACCGGTCTTACTTCCCCGCTGAAAGTGGGCGACCAGCTGGTCTAGGTGCGTAACAGGAGTCGTCGGATGAGACTCCCCAGCAAGCGGATCAACAGGGGCAGATGGAGTCATGGCGGCATCCTGGCGCAAAGTACGTCCAGCTTAGAGAGCCACCTGCCCTCCGTCAACGACCGCAAGCTACCGAGGCCGGACCGCGTGAATCGCCACCGGAACACTGGGAACCGACAGTCGCCGCGCCAGCAGCCCGCCCCGCAGCTGATGCAGGGCTCGGGCTCGCAGAAGGGACGCGGTATCGGGCTCGGTCGGCGCCACCTGGACATCGCGAACCACCGCAGCATGCAGCACCTGCCCGAGCTTTTCCCCCAGTGCGACATCCGCACACAGCGCCACCATCCGCAGCGGCAGCTCGGCCTTGAGCGCCTGACAGCGCAGCAGCAGCAGCGGCCACAGCTCACTGTCCGCTTCGTCCGCCACCAGCTCCAGGTCTTCGATGATCACCAGCCCGAGTCCGCAGCGAACCGGCTCGCCACTCGCCAGCAAGAGCGCCGCCGTTTCGAGCGGTGCCACCGAAAGATCCAGCTGCCCAAGCTCGCGCGGCGTTTCGAGCAGTCCACAGCGCAGACCGATCTGCTGATACGGCTGAAGGCGTGCCAGGCAGTGCTCCGCCGACTCGCGATCGTGGGTAATCAGCAGCACCCGCTGACCCGAGTGAGCGTGATGCGCCGAGGCCAGCTCGCAGATGCTCCGCTTGCCCGAGCCGGCCCCACCCACCACCAAGAGATCGTCCGTAGCCAGCGAAGCCGACGTGAGCAGTCCGGCGCGGATCGCTTGCTCTTGCAGCGGACGAAGCTCGCGAAGACCGGACGTGCGGGCCGCTGCCAAAAGACTCGGCACCACATCGAAAGCGACAAGGTCCTCTGCGCTCAGGCTCCGGGGCGGACAGGCCATGCCAAACTAGCTCCTTCGCGATTTGACCCGGTCAGTTTAAAGAAATTTGACTTACAAAAACAATCACATTTTGAGAGCTAGACTTCCACTTCTGCACACCGAGCGTGACAAACTTGCGCCTCGCTTTGCGCCACGGTATGGGGCCTCGATGTCTCGTCACGGTGATGCGGACTCGCCTCGGCTGCCTCCACTGCGCGTGCTGCACGTCGTGCCGTCGTTTTATCCGGCGCATGGCTACGGAGGCCCGGTGAGCGCGCTGTATGAGCTGTGCCTTGCCCAAGTGGCCGCCGGGCTCGACGTACGGGTGCTGACCAGCGCTGCGAGTGGCCCCGGCACTTCGTCGCGGCTGACCGAGCTGTCGGGTCGCTGGGTGACGCAGTTTGGGGTCAAGACGTTCTATGCGCCGGTCCGGCTTGGGGAAGATCTGGCGCCGAGTCTGCTGTGGCATGTGGCGACCCAGCTGCGCTCGACCGATCTGCTGCATGTGTCGGGGCTGTGGAGTCCGACCAGCTTGCTTGGCATCGGCCTCGGGCGCTTGCTGGGCAAGCCCACGATCGTTGCCCCGCACGGAGCGCTGATGCCGTGGGCGCTCGACAGTGGTCGTGGCCGCACCCGCAAGCTGCAAGTGCTGCACGCGCTACGGCCGCTGCTGCGCCGACTGGCCGGCTGGCATGTCTCGTCAGCGGCTGAGGCGCAAGGTCTGGCCGAGCTGGTCGCCCAAGGGCATCTGCCGTCGCCGGTTCCGATCTGTCAGGTCGAACACGGGGTCCGGCCCAGCGCGCTCTCTGTCACCGATGTTTCCGAAAAAACGGGGCCGGCGCGGATGCTCGTCCTCGGTCGGGTCCATCCGGTGAAGAATCTAGAGCTGGCACTCTCGTCGCTGGCAGCGCTGCGCAAGGAGCGGCCCGAGGTGACGCTACAGATTGCCGGTCCAGCGACCGATCGCGACTATCTTGCCAAGCTGCAAGCACAGGCTGATTCGCTGGGACTGAAGGACGCGGTGCAGTGGCTGGGGCTGGTCGGCCCGGCGGAAAAAGCGCGGCTCCTGGCCCAAGGGGCAGTGCTGTGGCTGTGCTCGCACATGGAGAGCTTTGGCGTTGTCGTCATCGAAGCGCTGGCGGCCGGCACTCCGGTCGTTGCGGTCACGGCCACCCCGTGGTCCGAGCTACCACGGCAAGCGGTCGGTCACCACGTCGCGCCGAGTCCTGTCGCCATCGCTGCGGCCACCCTGCGCCTTTTAGAACAGTCGCCCACCGAGCGCGAGCAGCAGCGCCTTCGCTGTCGCCGCTTGGTTGCCGAGCGCTATACCTGGCCGGTCTTGGAAGCGCGACTGCGGGCGTTCTACCTGCAAGCCCTCGTATCCGACAGTCGCACGAGCACATCTTGACGTGACGGCGCAACTTTCGGCAAAGTCGGTGTTTATGATGAAGACCTCGTTCTCGCTCTCGACGTGTCTTGCGCTGCCTCTCCTCGTGCTGTCGGCCTGTCACGGCTACAAGGACACCGGCGTCGCCACCATCCGCCAAAACAATGCCGATCTGAAGGCCTGCATTCAGGAAGCAGCGGCGCGCAACCCCAACCTCAAGGGCAAGATGGAGCTGGCCTTTGAGATCGACCCCGCCGGCAAGGTCAACCGCTTTGCCTACGTCCTCGACGAGTACAAAGATCCGCTGCTGGCCGAGTGTGTGCGGCTCAAGTCGATCGCCTGGACTTTCCCGCCTCCGCCGAGCGGCAAGATGGAAAAGTTCACCTACACGTTTAGCAACTAGCGTCTGCGCGCAACGAGCGTGACTGCTCGCCGCGACTCCGGGGGGAGGAATGGATAGGTTCGGGTATGCCCGAGGAACAGACCGCCACGCCCCCGCAGGACGATCGTGAGCTTGGCTTCGATCAAGTCCTAGAGCGGCTCCACAAGATCGTCACCCGCATCGAGCAAGGCAGCCTGCCACTCGAGCAAGCGCTGACCCTGTTTGAAGACGGCGTCCGGCTGTCGCGCCGTGGCAGTGCGATCCTGGACGCCACCGAGCAGCGCATCGAGCTGCTGGTACGCGGCGAAGACGGCAGCGAAGAGCGTCGTCCCCTGACCGCACCGTCTGCCAGCCCACCGCCCGCTTCCGCCGACTCACCGTAAGCCGTCGATACGCTGCCGACTCACCGAAGAAGCCGCAGATCCGCACTTGTTCCAAGACGGCGCTAGAACGCCGATGGTCGAGTTGATACACTGCGCATGATGTCGGCGAACCCACAACCCAAGTCTGCCCCTGTTTTCCCGCCAGAGGCTGTTCCAACGGGCCGCCCTGGTGCGACTCACGACCGTCCCAGTGTCAACATGTACTCGATGTCTCCGCCAGGGCCAGCAGGCTCGGGAGGCATGGGGGGCGGCAGCGCTGCCGGGGGTGCGGGAGGTGCCGTCGGTTCGCCTCCGGGTGGTAAATACGGCATCTTGCGGGTCATCAGCGGCAACGACCAAGGCAAGACCTTCGAGCTCAAGCACACCTCGACCACCATCGGGCGCGGTGCCGACCAGATGCTGATCGTCGCCGACATCGCCGTCTCGCGAAAACACCTGCAGATCCACATGTCCGGAAACGGCTACCGGATGCAGGACATGGGCTCGCCGAACGGGACCATGGTCAACGGCAAGCGCCAGGCCGAAGGGCAGCTGGTTGACAACGACCAAATCGAGATCGGCAACACGACCATGCGGTTTGAGCACTCGCCGTCGCGTGCTCAGCAAGAAGCGCCGCCGCAGCCCATGATGCAGCAGCCCATGATGCAGCAGCAGCCCATGATGCAGCAGCCCATGATGCCTCCGGCGATGGCGTCGTACGCAGGGCAGCCTCAGATGGGCTATCCGCCGCAGTCGGGGTATCCGCAGCCGGGTTATATGCCGCAGCAGATGCAGCCGCAGCTGTCGCCGCCAACCTCGGCTGTGCCGTCGCCGCCGATGATGACTGGAACTCCGCAGGCGATGCAGTCGCAGTCGATGTCGATGGGCGGCGAAGGGGCGGCGGGTGGACCGCTGTCGTTCCTGGGCGACAACCGCAAGCGTGGTATGTACCTTGGTGCGCTCGCTGGCGTGCTGCTGATTGGGGGCATTGGGCTCGGGCTGACCTCGGCGCTGCGTTCGTCGGGCGGGAGCAAGGCGCTTGATGCGGTGCTAGAGCTGTACGTCAACGGCACCAAGAACTTCACCGCCGGGCACTACGACGATGCGAAGAAGGCCTTCCAAGCGGCTGCGGAGAAGGCGCCGGACTCGGCGGTGCTTAAGCGCTACATCGAGCTGTGCGATGGCGAAGCAAAGATGGCCGCCGCGCTCGATGCCGCCAAGCGAGCGCTCGACAAGCGAAGCTACGCCGAGGCGCTCAAAGAGTTTGAGAAAGTGCCCAAGGACTCGACGCTGTACGAGGACGCGCAGCAGCAGGCCCGGCTGGCCCGGCGCGAGGCGATCAAGGCGCTGGTGTCGGAGGCCAACTCGCTGGCCAAGAGCGACTCGTCCGGTGCCATGGATCGCGTCCGCCAAGGCCTGGAGATCGATCCCGAGAGCACCGAGCTGCTCGAGCTAAAAGCGCGCCTGAGCGGGACCAAGACCGAAGAGCCCGAAAAGGTCGCCGCTGCCGAGCCGGACAAGCCCGAGAAGGTCGAAAAGCCAGAGAAAGTCGAAAAGCCGGTCGCCAAGCCCGAGCGCGTGGAAAAGCCGGTTGCCAAGACCGAGCCCGTCAAAAAGCCGGATTCCGCACCAGCGGCAGGTGGCGATCTGGACACCAACAAGCAGGCCGCTTCGGCGTACCGAGGTCGGGACTTTGCGGGGGCAGTGTCGGCCCTGCAGGCGAGCAAACACCCCAAAGCGCAGGCCACCATCCGAGACGTTCAAGAGGTCAAGGCCCAGACCGAAAAGGCCGCCAGGTCCGAAGGCTCAAGCCCGAAGGATGCGCTGGCTGCCTACCAAGCAGCGTCGGCGGCTGACAAGCGAATCGGTGGCCAGCTGTCAGGCTTTTTGAGCGGCAAGATCTCGGCGATGCAGGCCAAGGCTGGTGGTGGTGGCACAGCGGCCAAGCCGCCAGCCGCAGCGGGTGGCGATCCGGTCAAGGATGCCCAGGCCGATCAGCTGCTCGCCCAGGCCAAGGGCATGGTCGCCAAGAACCCCGCTCAGGCCCGCAACAACTGCCGCAAGGTCATGCAGATGTTCGGCAACAACCCGAGCCATCCCAAGGTCAAAGCCGCCTACACGCTGCTCCAGTCGATCAAGGGCGGCAAAGACGACGACGACGACTTCTAGGCCCTGCGCCCGCACGCCTTCCTCGGCATTCCGCGCCGCGATTCCCCCGCAAAGAACCCCGCGATACGACGACGATTTTCTGCCGCCCTCGATCGGCCTGTTGTAAGGTGGCTTGACCTGTCGGCATCTCGACGGTGAACCCGCGCAAAGAGGAGGACCCGTGCCAACCCAGCTGTTCCGCACCAAGTCCATTAACAAAGTCATCGCAGAGTCAGAAACCGGCGGCAGTCGTCTGCAGCGCTCGCTCTCGGCGTTTGACCTGACGATGATTGGCATCGGAGCCATCATCGGAGCCGGAATCTTCGCCCTGACCGGCAACGCAGCCGCCACCAAGGCCGGTCCGGCGGTCGTCCTGTCCTTCGTCCTGTCGGGCATCGGCTGTGCGTTTGCGGGCCTGTGCTACGCCGAGATGGCCGCCATGATCCCGGTCGCCGGCAGCGCCTACACCTACGCGTACGCAACCCTTGGCGAGCTGTTCGCTTGGATCATCGGCTGGGCGCTGGTCCTCGAATACGCCGTCGGCGCCATCACCGTCGCAATCTCCTGGTCCGGCTACCTCGTGCGCTTCCTCGAAAAGGGCTTTGACATTCACCTGCCCTTCGAGTGGGTCAACGGCTACATGGTCACCCAGACCGACGCCGCTGGCATCGTCCACCACGGCCTGTTCAACGTCCCGGCGGTGCTGCTCGTGTGCGCCATCACCGTGCTGCTGATCGTCGGCGTCAAAGAGAGCGCGCGCGCCACCTCGGCGATTGTGTTTATCAAGATTGCCGCCGTGCTGCTCTTTATCGGCATCGGCGCGACCCACGTCAACACCGCCAACTGGTCGCCGTTTGTGCCGTTCGGACCGTGGGGCATCGTCCAAGGCGCCGGCACGATCTTCTTTGCCTACATCGGCTTCGATGCAGTAACGACCATGTCCGAGGAAGCGAAGAACGCGCAGCGCGACCTGCCGATTGGCATCATCGCCTCGCTGGTCGTCTGCACCATCCTATATATCGCGGTTGCGGGCGTGCTGACCGGCATGGTGCCGTACCTGGAGCTCAAAGATCCGGCCCCGGTGACGCTGGCGCTGTCGCGAGCAGGCGTTTCGTGGGGTGTGACGCTGGTGTCGATCGGCGCGCTCGCCGGCCTCGGGAGCGTCGTGATGGTGATGATGATGGGTCAGCCGCGCGTGTTCCTGGCGATGAGCCGCGACGGGCTGCTGCCGGCGGGAATCAGCAGGATCCATCCCAAGTACCAGACCCCGGCGCGCTCGACCATCCTGACCGGCGTCGTGGTTGCGACCTGTGCTTCCACGATGTCGACCGAGATTGCCGGCAACCTGACCTCGATGGGCACGCTGTTCGCGTTTGTGCTGGTGTGCCTCGGCGTGCTGGTGCTGCGCAAGACCGATCCATCGCGACCACGGCCGTTCAAGGCGCCGCTTGTCCCGGTGGTGCCGGTGCTGGGGATGCTGACTTGTCTGGGGATGATGGCCGGCCTCGATGGGGCGACCTGGATCAACTTCTTCGTCTGGCTTGCGATTGGGCTCTGTATCTATTTCAGCTACGGAAAGCGCCACTCGGTCCTGCACAACAGCCAGCCCTAGCCTCGCCTGATGTCTTCACTGTCCGCTGCCGACTTTGACTACGACCTTCCCGATGAGCTGATCGCCACCCGGCCAGCGGCGCAGCGCGATCACTCGCGGCTGCTGCTGGTCGAGCGGTTTGGCGTCTCGCACCACACCTTTGCCGACCTTCCCGAGCTTCTGGAACAGCACGTTGGCCCGCGTCCGCTGCTGGTGGTAAATGACAGCAAGGTGCTGCTCGCGCGGCTTAACACCCGCAAGCGCAGCCCCACCGGCGAGCTGGGCGGTCGCGTCGAGCTGCTGCTGCTGGAGCCGACCGCCTCCACGAGCGCGACCCGCTGGCGAGTCATGTACCGCACCAGCAAGCCGCTCCGGGTGGGCACGATGCTGCAGCCGCTTGATCGCCAGGGGGAGCCGCTGGCCGGTCGAACCCTGACGGTGCAGCGGGTCGAAGGCGAAGGCCGCGCGATCCTCGACCTGCCCATAGACCAGCCGCTAGAGGATCTTCTGGACCTGGCCGGGGAGCTGCCGCTGCCGCCCTACATCGTCAAGCAGCGCCAGGCCGCCGGGGAGTCCAGCCTGCCCGACGATCACCAGCGCTACCAGACCGTCTATGCCAAGGTGCTCGGCTCGGTGGCGGCGCCGACGGCGGGCTTGCACTTTACCCCGCAGCTTCTGGCCGAGCTTGCCGCCTGCGGCATCGAGCGCCACAGCGTCACCTTGCACGTCGGTCCCGGGACGTTCCTGCCGCTGCGCGACGACGATCCCACAAAGCACGTCATGCACGCCGAGCGCTATCACATTCCGCCCGAGACTGCCGCCGCGATTGCCCGCGCTCGCCAAGAAGGCCGCAAGATCCTGGCCGTCGGCACCACCGTCGTCCGCACCCTCGAGTCCGCGACCCCCGAAGGCCACAGCGTTCCCCAGCCCGGCTGGGGCGAGACGCGCCTGTTCATCTGCCCGCAAGACGGTCCCAACCAAGGTCGCTATCCGTTCCGCGTCGTCGATGCCTTGCTGACCAACTTTCACCTGCCGCGCTCGACCCTGCTGATGCTCGTCGCCGCTTTCGCCGGCACAGACCGCATCCTCGCCGCCTATCGCCAGGCCATCGCCGCCCGCTACCGCTTCTACAGCTACGGAGACGCCATGCTCCTCCCCACCCGGATGTAAAGAACCAAGGGGTTCCAATGATGTCGAACAAGAGTCCACAGGCGTGGGGCCGACCGAAGAGCTTTTTTTCGGGTCGCCTGCGACACGACAAAAAAGTCTCGCAGGGAAGGGGGGCCCCACGCCATGACCACTGAGCCGCCGCTGTACACGCTGGATGGGCATGACGGCAAAGCCCGCGCCGGACGACTTGCGCTGCCCCATGGCGTCGTCGAAACCCCGATCTTCATGCCCGTCGGCACCGCCGGCAGCGTCAAAGCCATGACCGCCCCCGAGCTAGAGGATCTCGGCGCCCAGATCATCCTCGGCAACACCTATCACCTGTGGCTTCGTCCCGGCACCGACATCATCGCTCGCCACGGCGACCTGCACCGCTTTGCCACCTGGAAGCGCCCGATCCTCACCGACTCCGGCGGCTTTCAGGTCTTCAGCCTCGGCGCCGCCCAGTCCGCCGCCTCCGTCACCCAGGGCGGACTCGTCAAGATCACCGATGAAGGCGTCCGCTTTCGCTCGCACATCGACGGCTCACTGCGCCTGCTCACCCCCGAGGAGTCCCTGCGCATCCAGGCCGCCCTCGGCTCCGACATCGCCATGGCGTTCGATCACTGCCCGCCCGGCCTGTCCCCCCCCGCCGAGGCCGCCGCCGCCATGCGCCGCACCACCGCCTGGGCTGCTCGCTGTCTTTCGGTCGAAGCGCCGGTCCTTACCGATGGCATCCGCCCGCTCGGTCGCCAGCGCCGCTTTGGCATTGTCCAAGGCGGCATCCACCTCGACCTGCGCCGCCAGCACCTGGCCGAGATCTGCGCCCTCCCGTTTGACGGCTTCGCCCTCGGCGGCTTTGCGGTCGGCGAGCCCATCGAAACCATGTACGAGCTGCTCGACCAAGTCGCCTGCGAGCTACCGAGCGACCGCCCGCGCTACCTGATGGGCGTCGGCACCCCGCGCGACCTCGTCCGCGCCATCGCCGCCGGCATCGACATGTTTGACTGCGTCATGCCGACTCGCAATGCCAGAAACGGCCAGCTCTTCACCTCGCTGGGCAAGGTCAACATCCGCAACACCAAGTACGCCGCCGACCTCGCACCGCTCGACCCCGAGTGCACCTGCGAGACCTGCCAGCGCTACAGCCGCGCCTACCTGCGCCACCTGCTCATCGCCAAAGAGATCCTCTACTGCCGCCTCGCCACCCTCCACAACCTCCACTACTACCTCCACCTCACCCGCCGCGCCCGCACCGCCATCCTCACCGGAACCTTCGCCCCCTTCGCCCAAAAAGAACTCGCCCGCTGGGAGTCGTAGGGCGAGTGGGCTGACCGGCCCGGACTTGAAAAACTGTCTTTGGCGGTCTGGCTGCTTGGCCCGGACTTCAAAAATTGTCTTTTTTGCGCGGGGAGTCCGGCCAGTCGCCCCAAAACTTTTTTTTCCGCGCGGGCTGGCCAGCCGCTGTGGGTTTGCACTTTTTTTGGCTGGCTGGGAGCGCAGCCGGTGACCAAAAAACTTTTTTTCTTGGCTTGGCTGGCCAGCCGGTGGCTGAAAAACTTTTTTTCTTGGGTTGGCCGGCCAGCCGGTGGCTGAAAAACTTTTTTTCTCGCGTGGGCCGGCCAGCCGGTGCGGGTTGGAACTTTTTTTTCTGGGCTGGCTGGCCAGCCGGTGGCCAAAAAACTTTTTTTCTCGCGCTGGCTGCACTCCCGGAGCGGTTTTGACAATTTTTCGACTTGGGGAAGGTCAGCCGGCTTCGTTTTGACAATTTTTCGACTTGAGGAAGGCCAGCCGGCTTCGTTTTGACAATTTTTCGACCTTGGGAAGGCCAGCCGGCTTCGTTTTGACAATTTTTCGACTTGGGGCGGTCCAGCCAGCTGGCGCGGAGGTTTTTGGGCTAGCAAGCGCGAGTTGACAGAGCGCTTTGCGCTTTCCTATGCTGGGTGGGTCTTGTGGTTTCTCTCCAACGTCCGTCACGAGCCTGACGTGTAGCTGCCGCCTCCGAAGTGGCAGTTCACGCATCCGCTGGGCCGCTCAGCCAACCTGATGCAGCCCAGTGCCACCCGCTTGCGCAGTCCGCCCGCGCAGCAAGGCTTTGACGGTATTTCATGGACCACGATCCCTCGCATCCCCACAAGCTTCCGGTTGTCGCGACCGAGGCTCCCCAGGCGCTGAAACCGCCGGTTGACCCGGCCACGCTCGTCCACCGGCAGCTGCGCCGCGACCGCTTCTGGGCCCACATCCCGGCCTACGCGCAGGTTGATGAAGCGACGTTTGCCGACCACAAGTGGCAGTCCAAGCACACCATCACCAACCCGGACAAGCTGCTCGCGGCGGTGCAGTCGCTGGTCACCAGCGAGTTTTACGCGGACGTAGCGGCGGGCTTTGCCGAGGCGCCGATGAGCATCCGTGTCTCGCCGTATCTGCTGAGCCTGATTGACTGGACCAACCCGTACGAAGACCCGCTGCGGATTCAGTTCATCCCGGTGCGCTCGCGGCTCTTGCCGGATCATCCCAAGCTGGGGCTGGACTCACTGGGCGAGCGGGCCGATGCGCCGACGCCGGGGCTGACCCATCGCTACGTCGATAAGGCGCTGTTTTTGGCGCTCGATACCTGTCCGGTCTACTGCCGCTTCTGTACTCGCAGCTACGCGGTCGGGGTCGACACGCCGCACGTCGAAAAGTACACCCTGCGCGTGAATGAAGACCGCTGGCACCGGGCGTTTGCCTACATCGCGTCGCGACCGGAGATCGAGGACATCGTCATTTCGGGCGGCGATGCCTACAACCTGCGGCCCCAGCAGCTTCGTGAGATCGGCGAGGCGCTGCTGTCGATAGACCACATCCGGCGGATGCGCTTTGCGACCAAGGGGCCGGCGGTGATGCCGCAAAAGCTGCTGACGGATCACGAGTGGGTCGATGCGCTGACTTCTGTGGTGGAGAAGGGCCGCAAGCTCGGCAAAGACGTGATGCTGCACACCCACTTTAACCACCCGCGCGAGATCACCGGCATCACCCAGGACGCGATCCAGGTGCTGTTTTCGCGGGGGATCTTTGTGCGCAACCAGTCGGTGCTGATTCGCGGCGTCAACGACAGTACCGAGGTGATGGGGCTGCTGCTGCGGCGGCTCGGCTACATCAATGTCCACCCGTACTACGTCTACATCCACGACATGGTGCAGGGCGTCGAGGACATGCGGACGACCGTGCAGGCCGGGCTAGAGATCGAGAAGCAGCTGCGCGGCTCGACGGCGGGCTTTAATACGCCGATGTTCGTGATGGATGCGCCGGGCGGAGGCGGCAAGCGCGATGCCCACTCGTTTGATCACTATGACCGCGTGACGGGGGTATCGGTGTACTCGGCGCCGTCGGTAAAGCCGGGGCAGCTGTTTTATTACTTCGATCCGATCGACCGGCTGCCCAAGGAAGGTCAGGAGCGGTGGGCGATTCCCGCCGAGCACGACCGGATGATTGCCGAGGCCAAAGCAGCGGCGCTGGCGGGGAAAAAGTCGCGGTCATGACGAAGTGGGCGGAGTCAGCGCGGGCGTGGGGACAGAACCTGCGTCGGCTCCTGTGGCCCCGTCCAGCCTGGCGGGCCGAGGCCGAGTTTGACTATTATCGCGTCGAGGAATCGGCGCTGGCAGAGCAGCTGGCTCGGCAGACCGTGTGGCAAAAGCAAGGTCACTTTGTCGGGCTGGGGCTGGTCGAATCGCTGGGACTGCTTGATCGGTCGCGGCTGGCTGACCTGCGGGTGCTGGAGCTTGGCGCGGGCGAGTGCATGCTCAGCCAAGCGCTGCTGCGGGCGGGGGCGGGCGAGGTGTGGGCAGCCGATGCGGTGCCGAAACAGATCTGGGCGGCGGCGCGGTCAACCCAGGGGGCAGGGGAGCCGCTTCACTGCGTGATCGCCGATGCGCTCGACCTGCCGTTTGCGGCGGACAGCTTTGACCTGGTGGTCGCCAACTTGGTGCTTCATCACATAAGGCCGCTGTCCGCGCTGTTTCAGGAAGTCGGTCGGGTGCTGACGCCGGGCGGGCAGCTGCTGGCGCTGGAGCCTGCGCCCCTCGTCGGGTCGCTGGTGCATGACAAGACCAGTGACAACGAAGCGCCGCTGTGGCCAGGCACCGTCACCACCGAGCTTTCACGCGCCGGCTTTGCTGCGGCCCACCATCAGTATCACTGGGTGCGGCTGCGCTCCTCGCTGCTCGGACCGCTGTCGCCAAGCTATCGAGTCAGCGCCCACAAGCCCGGTCTAAAAAGACCTGCTCGCGTTGCGCTGCGCCGTCCCCTTACCGCCACCAGCATCCCCGGCCTGTCCCTAGACACCGGCTGCCGCTTCGCTGCCCTCGCCAACGCCCAACTACAAACAATCGCCACCTGGGCAGAAAAAAAAGTCCCCCCAGAAACCAGTTGAGTACAGAGGTGTGGGGGAGGGCCCCGCAGCGAAACGTATCGATAGAAAGTCGGGGGGAAG
Organism: Myxococcales bacterium; assembly: GCA_016794465.1. Classification (GTDB taxonomy): domain Bacteria; phylum Myxococcota_A; class Polyangia; order Palsa-1104; family JAEUJZ01; genus JAEUKA01. The sequence continues at coordinate 61,827 of JAEUKA010000051.1, forward strand.
AAAGGTCGAGGGGCGGGGAGGGAGAGAAGGCCGACCTACCCAGGAATCGGTAGGCCGGCGCTCTTCTCTACAGCGAGGCGTGACGACGACGGCGCAGCAGCAGCGTGCCTGCTCCAAGGAGCATCACGATCAGCGTCCCGGCTGGCGTTGCGCCGTGACCGCTCGCCTGGCAGCCCGTCATTTCCGGCGGCTTCTCTTTGAGCATCGGCAGTCCCGTGCCATCGAGGTTGATGCTGCCGACCGCGAGGCCTTCCTTGGTCTTGATGGTCATCACCGTGGTGCGCGGACCGGGGGCGGTCGGCTTGAAGGTGATGTTCAGCGTGACCAGGCCCTCGTCCGTCGGGGTACCAGCCGGTAGCGTGCCCATCGCCGGGTCAACCAGCCAGTCGTCCTGGTTTTCGGAGAAGCCGGTGACGAAGTCGATGTCCGCCGAGTCAGAGTTGCGGCACACCACCTTGATCTCCGTGCTCTCGCCCATTCGCACCATGCCGACGTTCTTGTCGTCCGGCGAGCAGCTGATGGTGAGGAGCTTGCCCGTGCCCTCAAGCTTGACCTGCGTCGGCGCCATCAGGCCTGCTGCGTTCACCACCAGGATGGCGCTGCGGGTGCCGTTACCGGTCGGCTTGAAGGACACCTTGAACGGCGCGCTCTGGCCTGGGCCAATGATGACCGAGCGGTCGCCGTTGATGACGTAGTCGCTGCTGGCAGTGCCGCTCACGCTCAGGTCAAGCCCGGTGAGTGGCGCGGCGCCGGTGTTGGTCACGTTCACCGTCTGTTCCGCCGAGCGCAGGCCGATGATCGTCAGCGGGAAGGTGATCATCATCGGGTCGACCTTGAGGTCAGCCTGGACGCCAGTGACCGACAGCGGGATGCGCAGGTTCCCCATCTTGACGTTGTCGTTCACGATCATGCTGATCTCGCCGCTCTGCTGCACCGCAGTGACCGGACCGGCCTGCACGTCGAGAACGACTGCCGGATCGCCCTTCTTGAGGATCTTGCCCTCAGTCGGGAAGCCGGACACCTTGAACGCGCCCATCGCCGGGGTCAGCAGGCTCTTGCCGAACACCAGATCCTGATCGCCTTCGTTGGTGATCTCGATCTTCTTCGACATCGAGGTGGTCTTGATGTAGACCGCGCCAAAGTCGAGGTTGCCGGGGGTCACAACCACCTTCGGGCCGGTGGCAGTGCCGGTGAGCGGAACCTTGGCAACGTGGCCGGGCTTGAAGTCGGTGGCGATCTCCAGGCTTGCGGTCTGCGCGCCGATGTCGACCGGGCAGAACTGGACCGGAACCACGAACGTGCCGCCGCTGCCGGGCACGGTGCGGGTGGCCGGGGCGCTGTGCTTGAACGAAGAAGCATTGGTGCCAGTAAAGCCGAGGCTGAGGATCTTGAGCGTGTCGGTGCCGGTGTTCTTGATCGTCACGTACTGCGCCGGCGAGCACGAGCCGGTCTGCTGCTTGACCGTGAAGTCAATCTTGTCGACGGACATCTCGAAGTTGGCGACCGTGCCACGGCACGAAACGGCAACCTCGACCGAGGGCTTCACGGGATCGTTGCTGGTGATGCTGAGCTTGGCCTGCCGCAGCGCCTGCACCGTCGGCTTGCACTGCACCTTGATGTCCGCGCTGCTGGCGGTCAGGACCTTGAACGGCGTCATCGCCGAGGCCATCGTCACCACCGAAAAGTCACTGGCGTCGGTCCCCGTGAAGGTCAGGTTGGTGATGCTCAGGTCGGCTTGGCCGGTGTTCTGAATCGGAATGCCCTGCTCGGCGCCCGTCGCGCCCACTCGCACTGGCGAGAGCACCAGCGAAACCGGTACCACGATCTGTGGCTTGCCGTAGGAAGCGCGCACGGACACCACGCCGCTGTAGTTGACGCCGCTGATGGCGTAGGAAACGCGGACGTTGGTGACATAAGCCTTCTCGAGGGTGGGCTTGAACTTGACGTCGAAGTCGACGCCCGCGCCCGAGGCCAGACCAGTCGCCATCGGGACGTTTTCGAGTGCGAAGTTGACCCCGTCATCGATCGAGGCGCCCTTGAAGTCGAGGTAGCCGCCGCCCGTGTTGGTGACCGACACCTTCACATTCGATGCGGTGGAGCCAACCGGAATGCCGCCAAAGTCGATCTGAGCCGGCTGAGCGTCATAGCGTGGCCCAAGGCCCTTGACGACCAGCTGCACCACGCCCGGCGCCACGTTGGTGGTCGAAGGGGTCAAGGTGTAGATGGCGGTCGCCTGACCGGCGGCGATCGGGCTGGCCGTGACCTTGAAGCTGAACTTTCCGCCAGCAGCCAGGGTCTTCGGGAACGTGATCGCTTCGACGGTGAAGACGGTGGCCGGAGCCAGGTCGCCCTTGTCGATCGTAATTGGCGAGGAGCTGGTGTTCTCGATCTCGACCGAGAGATCGGCGCTGCCACCGACCGGCACTTCGCCGAAGTCCGCCGGCGAGGGGTTGCCACGCAGCGGGCTCGCCACGTAGACCATCGACTGGGCGATCAGCTTGGCGGCATCGCTCGCCGAGTCGTAGCAGCCGTAGTAACCGATGTCACTCGACACCGGGTACAGGTTGAGATCGACGCGCGGCCGACCGTTCGGGAAGCCAGCGATGATCATGCCGTTGCCGTCGTTCCAGGCGGCGACGATCTTGGCGCCGGGACGAATGGTCGAGGCCGTGACGCTGGAGCGCTCGCGGCAGGTGCTGCCGTTGGTGTCGACCTTGGTGATGCCGGTGAGCACCGCGTGGGTGTCTTTGGTGCCGAGGGACTTGCGGCTCGTGTAGGACATCGAGCTGCTGTTGTCGATGAGCTGGTATTTGCTCCAGTTCGTCCCGGTCGGCGAGTTGTAATAGTAGTTGCCGTAGAAGGGCAGTGCGACGACGACCCCGCCGCCTTTGTCGAGGTAGCGAGCGAGCGCATCGCCCGTGCCGGTTGGATCGTTGAAGCCGCCCTTGTTGACATCGCCGAACACCAGCACGGTGTCACACTTGGCGAGCGTGGCATCGGCAGGCACGGTGTAGCCACCATCGATCATGGTGACGCTGTCAAACTGCTTGGTGGCCTCGAGCTTGGACTTGATGTCGCCAATGACCGATGAATCGGTGCTGGCGTACATCACACAGCCTTTGGGGCCACCGGCCATGGCAGCAGATGTGGCTCCAAGGACGGTGAGCGCCGCCACCCAAGCCAGGCAGTGGCGAAAAGTCCCGGTGAGCCGAGAAGTGACGCTGGCTGATTCAGCGTCGGGCGAGCGGACGGCAAGCTTACGTATCATCGCACCCTCCTCAGGGAGTAAGAAGTGCGAGATACATACCACATGTCGGCTCAAAGCAAGGCCGCTTGTTGGTCGGATGATTCTCGGCTGCTCGCCAGATCGGAAGTTCAGAGCAGGCGCTGCTCCATAAGGGATCGCATCAGCGGCTCACTCATCGCGGAGCCTTGGCGATAAAACAGCGCGGGCTGGCCGGGCGGGGCGGGAACCTCGATGCGCAGGCCGGTCTTTGGCGCGGCAAAGCTGCGGCCTGAAAAGACATGCACCCACACGCCTTCGGGCAGATAGACCTTGGCGGTGACGACGCCGGGATCGGTGATGGGCGCAACCAGCAGATCCTCACCGAGCAGATATTCCTCGAACGACAGCGCATAGACATTCGGGTCGGTGGGATAGTGCAGCGCCAGGTGTCGTGCCACCGGCATTCCCGTCTCGGCGGCCTGCACACAGAGCTGCTTGCGATACGCCGCCCACGCTTTGTAGATCTTGGCGCAGCGGGCAAAGTGGCGCAGCGTCTCCGGGTCGCCATCAATCTGGAAGTTGTCGTCGGGTCGGTTGCCTTCGTGGGTGCGCATCACCGGGCTCAGCGCCGACAGCTCGAGCCAGCGCCACAGAAGCTCGCGACTGCGGGTCACCCGGGAGAGCGAGTTGACAATGGTGGTGTAGCCGCCGGCGTCGCTGTGGTTGAGGCTAAAGCCGGAAACCCCACCCGACAGCATGCCGACCACCGCGCTCTTTAAGCCGTCGTAGACATCCCAGGTCACCAGCTGGTCGCCGAGCCAGAACAGCGTCGATTGACCGGGACTCTTGCGATAGCCGGAGCGGGTGAAAAAGAGCAGCTCGTCCTCACGTCCGCTCTCGCGAATCGCCTCGCGGTTGAGCTGCGCCCACTCCTCGGGATACTGGTTGTGAAAAGCCCGCGCCGCCACGTCCGCCTGCATGTGCGCGTCGTAGGGCAGCGCCTCGCCAAAGTCGGCCATCCAGCCCGACGCGCCTGTCGCCAGGACCTCGGTGCGGATGATGTCCTTCCACCACTTGCGCGCCTCGGGATTGGTGACATCGAGCATGCCGGCAGAAAAGTCGGTGTTGGGAATCATGTAGGGCTGGCCGTTGGGCTCGCGGACGAGATAGCCGCGATCGCGCGCCTCGGCAAACAGGTTGCGACCCGGTCGCCCAAGGTTGCTGACATCGACGAAGAACGGGTTCACATAGGTCAAGATCCGCGCGCCCTGGAACTGAAGCTTCCGCTGCATCGCTTCCCACTCGGGATAGCGGGCCCGGTCGAGCTGCCAGTTCCACCACAGCTGCTTGCCGAAGCTGGTCTTGCGCTGGCCGACCCAGTCTTGCAGCCACACCGCCGACAGCGGCGCGCCTTCTTTGGTCAGCTTGTCAACAAGTGTGAGCACTCGCTCGGTTCCGCCTTGCACTCCGACAATCGCACCCTCGTGAACCCAGTCGGGCAGTGGCCGCATTCGGCCCGAGTACTCGGTGTATTCGCGAATCAGATCCGCCGGCGTCCGCCCGTAGAGAATCCGACCCTTCAGCGTCCGCGAGTAGACCCGCACCTGGATGCGGTCGGGCGTGCGCAGATCGAAGATCTGATACTCGTAGTTTTCCGTCATCAAGCTGCGCTGCGTGCTGGTGATGAAGTGGGGAATGCTGACGTAGCTGGTGTGCCAGCTGCCGCCCGAGCGAGCGACCAAGTCAACGGCGGTGGTGATGGGCTGAAGTCCACGCCCGATGCCCTGCTCTTGGACCCAGATCGGCACCCGCCGGCCTTTGAGATCGAAGTGGGTAAACTGCTCGCCGAAGCCGAACACCTTCTCGTCTTTGGCCGAGGCAAAGGTCAGAAACACGCGGTTGAGGTCGTCGTCATCAATGCGCAGCTCGAAGCCAAGCTGGTTCTGCGTCAGCGGGGCAAACACCAGCTTGTACGGCGCCGAGCCCGCCCCGGTGCAGCGGAGCGTTCCCGACAGCTGGACGGTGCCCGCGACCTCTGAGATCTGCTCGAGGCGCTGCGTGGCACACAAGCTGCCGGTGGCCTTGTCGGAGAAGAAAAACGACCCGCGCGACTCGTCAACCTTTTCGTGGCCATAGGTGGCGGCGACAAAGGACATGCCGGGCACGCTCTCCCAGATGCGGCGCTGCGGCTCGCTCTGGTGGGTGACAACGACCTGGCCGCCTTGGTCGGGCACAAACGCCACCACGAACTGTCCGATGCGGAAGCTGGCCGCTTGGACTTTGCGGTCGATCTCTAGGTGCCCGAGCAGCGGCGCGTCGCCAAACTTGTCGTTGTAGCGCGGCAGCAGCCAGGCGCGCACGACGAGCAGACCGAGCAGCAGCAGGGCGGCCAAGACTCCGATGAGAATCGGCCACACAAAGCGACTGCGCCGCCGCCGCCGGCTGTTGACCGAAAACAGCGTGGCGCGAACCCCGTGGTCGTCAGCGATCGAGCGTTGAAACCCTGACATGGCTTGTGTCCTCTCGCAGGCGCGCATAACGAGCCAGCGCCCACAGCGGGAAGTACGACTTATACAGTCGGTAATCGAGCATCGCGGTGCCGAAGAACACGCCTGCTTGGGCCTGCTGCGGAAACGACCCATCCGGCTGCTGCTTTGCCGCCAGAAACGCCACACCCCGCACAATCGCCGAGTGGCTGGCCGGCAGCGCGGTCAGAAGCGCCAGCAGCGCCCAGCTGGTATTCACCACCTGCGACTCGGGATGCGGCACGTATTCCCCGGACAGACAGCTTGCGTAGTGCTCGCCCCAGCCTCCGTCGGGCTTTTGCCGACTGAGCAGCCACACCGCCGCGCGCTGAATCGCCGGATCGTGCGCGGGAACGCCGGCCTCATGCAGTGCCGAAAGGACGTGAAAGGTTCCGTAGGTAAAGTTGATGCCCCAAAAACCGGGGAACGAGCCGTCGGCGCGCTGGCTGTGACGCAGCAAGCTCACCGCCGCCCCAATCGCAGTGTTGATCTTCAGTAGCAGCGCGCTTCCCAGCTGGGCCCCGAGGTGATTCCGCAGCGCCAAAAGTCCGCGCAGACACGACGACGTACACTCCAGATAGGAGCGCTCGGTCATGCAGCTGCCGTACATCTCGGACGGGTTCACCTGTTCCAGAAACGAGCCGGCCCGCCGCGCTTCATACGACCCAAAGCCACCGTCGGCATTTTGGCGCAGCAGCAGAAATCGCGCCGCATCGATCAGCCGCTCGGTCGAGATCCGCTCCCCTTCCGGAATCGGACTCCCTTGATGGTGCAGCGTCAACAGCGCGCACACCGCTTCGGCGGTACAGTCGCTCACCGGCCAGCGATGCACTCCGTCGGAAAAACACCATCCCCCCAGGATCGGCGCCCGCTCTTCTTCCTTGTATCCAACCAGCTCGCTCTGCATTTGCAGGCTGCTCAGGTGGGAATAGGCAGCGCGCAGCGACTCTGCAACCGGCGTCGTGTCGCGCAGCTCACGCGGAGCTTCGGAGAGCGCCAGCATCGCCAGCGCGGTATCCCAGCTGTTGCTGCGCGCACCACAGTAGCGAGTGCCTTCCGCGTCATCTTGCCACCGCCACGCCTCCATTCCCGAAAGACACTTGGCCAGCTCGGGATGCGACGGACTGTGCGCATAGATCGCCAGGCAGTTGAGGAGTCCATTTACCGGCGACAGACCTTGATAGCGGCTCGCGCTCATCTCGTAGAGGATGCGGTCGAGACAGAATCCCAGCGCGTGCTCTCGCAACGCCAAAAGGGGCCGCCGCTCGTACTGATGAAGCAGCTCGTAACCGGCCTTGAGCCAGCGACTCGGTGCGACATACAGATCACTCTTGGCGACGGTGTGGCGGTAGCTGTGAAAGTCAATCTGCGCAAACGTACGGCCCGCCAGCTCGAACAGCTCGTGGCGCAGCGATTCCCGCAGCCCGCCGAGGTCGATCTGAAACCGCTTCCCATACAGGAACGCGATTCCCAAATAGATGTAGCGAGTGTGGTTGTAAAAGCGAAACGGACTCAGCGGCAGCCACTTCGGCGTGACAAACAGCTCGGGCGGAAACGGATTCACGCCCTCCCAGCCGTACAGCCCGCACATCGCCAGCCAGAACTTGCCCCAGTGGGGAATGCCAAGCACTCCGTCCGGCTGCCGGTGCAGCCACGCCCGCGCCACGCTGCACAGCGGATCGTCCGCCGCCACCCCGAGCACGCGCAGAGCGACATAGGCCAGCGCGGTGAAGTAGACATAGCCCGCCGACTCGCCGTGCATGCCCCACGAGCCATCAGGAAGTCGGGTGACGCGGTAGTGCTGGATCATCTGGGCGGCCTCACCAGCGGGAATCGCCCGACCGCAGGCCCGCTGCACCAAGATGTACTGGGACAGGATCATGGTGTTCCAGACCATCTCTCCTTCCCAGCCACCGTCCTTTTTTTGCAGAGACTGCAGGTGCGCGGTGGCGGCAAACAGGGGCGAGTGCTCCGTCGCTTCGGTCGGCGCAAGCGGCAGCACGGCAAGCGGCGGGACGGACACGGTGGTGAGGCTCGGTTGAGTGCTCATGGTCCTGGGACAGCTACTACGATGCCAGAGGTGGACGCAAGAAACGCTTGTAAGAAGTAGGCGCCACCGGGAAGCGCTCCGGCTTGCAGCGCGGGCGATATCGCTTGGCGTCGCTGCGCGCTTTGCGGTACGACAGCCGGCGATGCGCAAGCTGCACAGGCTCTCGACTGCTGGGATGTTGACGCTGGCCGGTCCGTGGACCTATGCGCTGGCCGGAGCGGTGGCGCTGGCCGGGGTGCTGGCTTGTGGGCGTCCACAGCTCTTGTCTCAGCCGAGCCCGAGCCCGATCGCCAGCCCGCCAGCGCAGCCAGCGGTTCGGCCAGAGTCAGTGCCGCCTGCGCAGCCGGAGCCGCAGCCAGCGTGGCAGAGCCTGCCGAGTGGCGCACGGGTGCTGCTGCTGCCGGATCAGCTGGTGGGAACGGTGGCGGTGCAGCTGTGGGTGGCAGCTGGGGTGGCCTGGGAGCCTGCCGGAAGCCTCGGCCTGTCTCACCTGACCGAGCGACTGCTGCTTCACGAGCTGGCCCGGGGGCCAAGCGACAAGGTGCGGGCGGCAGGGGGGGAAGTGACCTCGTTTACTACCTTGGACCACACGGTGTTCCACGTGCTGCTGCCCAAAGGACGGCAAGAGCTGGCGCTCGAGCTGCTGGCGGCGCTGGTGGCGGCTGAGCCGGTGCCGGTCCTGGACGAGTCGATGCTGCAGCGCCAGCGTGACCAAGCGCTTCTGGAGCAGCGACAAGCCCAGCTGTCGACTCGCAGCCTAGCGGTCGAAAAGCTGCGCGAGCTGTCGTATCCCGGCCATCCCTACGGGCGACCCCTGCTGGGCAGTCGGGACGAGCTGCTGGCGCTGCGGGTGCCCGACATCGTGGCGTTCCAAGCACATCGCTATGGACCCGACCGCCTGACGGTGGTGGCAGCTGGGGCGCTGACCGAGGCGCTGACCTTGCCGCTGCGGTCGCTGCTCTCGGGGCTGCCCGCTCGTGACCGAAGTCCAGAGCCGGCGCCGACCGAGCCCAGCCGAAATCGGCAGCCGCAAGTCTCGGTGATGAGTCACGACGATCCCTCGGGACAGGCCGTGGTGGCGGTGGCGCTGCCGGGTGTGGCGGCGAGCGCGGCGGATGTGGCGGCCATTGATCTGTGGACGCAGCTGCTGCGCGGGGGTCGGGGACTGCGCAGCCTTCATCGGCCCGGAAGCGAGGTGGCGGCGCTCAGCTTTGCGGGCCGGCAGCCGGGACTGGTCATGCTGCAAGCAGCGGTTGGGCCGGGGCAGCTCGAAGAAGCGACCCAGAAGCTGCTCAGCGAGCTGTTTCGGCCCCTGTCGCGCGAGATCGAGCAAAGTGAGCTTGTGCGGGCCAAGCAGCGACTGCTCGGGGAGACGGCGCTGCAGCGGGATACCCCAAGTGGTCGGGCGCGGCGGGCGGGCTTCTTTGCCGCGCTGGGAATCGACGAAGATCGCTACGATCTGGCGGTCCGCGAGGTCAGTGAAGCGGCCCTGCGCAAGACCATGGCGCGCTATCTGCGGCGGGACTCGCTGGCCGCGCTGTGGCTGCTGCCGCGCAGTCGCTCCCCGCGTGAGGAAACCGCACACCTAGAGCGCAGCCGCGTCCGCCTGCTTGCCCAGCTTCAACAGTCGCTGCCGATCGCCGATCAGCCAAGCAAGACGCCCGAGCGCTCGCCCGATGGAGTGTGGCGCTATCAAGTGCCAGGCGGACCGCTGCTGCTGGTGGTGCCCGATCACACCGTCAAAGTAGTGGGCGCGGCGGCCAGCTGGCCCGGTGGGCTGAGCCTGGAAGACCCGCAGACCGCCGGCAGTCATTCCCTGCTGCAGCGGCTGTGGCGAGAGGCGCCGCGCGGTCGTGGAGGGCCGTGGTCTGAGGCGATGTCGCAGCTGAGCGGGCGCGTCTTTACGCAGCTCGATCTCGATGGCTTCACGGTGGTGGGTGAGTGGCCGAGCCTTATGGCCGATGAAGCCCTGCCGCTGTTTCTGGATGGACTGACGCTGCCGGACCCGCCGGAGCCCGAGCTAGAGCGCGAGCGGCGTCAGCTGTTGGCCGACAGCCGGCAGCGCGAAGAAGGTCTGGGGCCGTCGCTGCGGATGCTCAAACAGCAGCTCTTTGGCCGTCATCCGTATCAGCTGGAGCCGTCGGTGCAGTCGCTGTCCGGGCTGTCGCGCAAGCGCCTCATCGAGCTGCTACGTCGGGCCTACACGCCGGCGCAGCTGACGCTGGCGATCGTCGGTGATGTCGAGCCCTACACCGTCCTTTCGCTGGTCGAGTCCCGGCTGCAGGGCACCGCACGTCCGCAGCCGCTCCATCCGCCGAGCCCACCGCCCGGAGGAGAGACGCCGCGTCAGTATCTATCCTACCATGCACGCGCCGAGGCTCAGCTTGCGCTCGGTTTTCGCATTCCGGGCTTGGGGTCGACGGATCGAGCGGCGATCTCGCTGCTACACGAGGTGCTGCTCGGGCCGGGTGGTCGGCTGCAGCGCGAGCTGTGCGAGCGGCGGGGTATTTTGCTGTCGCTGGAAAGTCGGCTGCTGCGCGGACGGCTCGGAGGGGCGCTGCTGCTGCTTGCGACGACAACGCCGGCCAGCCTCGACGGGGCGGAAGCGAGCCTGCGCGACGAGCTGCGCCGCATCATCGATCATCCGCTCAGCCCAGACGAGCTTGAGGCGGCCCGACAGCGGCTGCTCGGACGCCTGGCAGAGCAAAAACAGCGACGGGGAGATGTGGCGCTGACGCTGGCACGGACCACGGCGCTGGGGCTGCCCGCTGGCGACGAAGACGAGCAGCTACTTCAGGCGCTCACGGCGACGCAGGTTCAAGCGGTGGCGCGACGCTATATTGACGAACATCACGCGGTCCTACAGGCGGTGCTGCCGCAGTCGCTGCTGACGGTGAAGCACGGGGATGTCGTCGAGGTCAAACCGAAGCTCCTCGCCAAGCTGACCTCACCGCGCCCACGCGCCGTGACGCAGCGGGTGAAGACGAAGCCGCACACCGCGATGAAGCCGCCCGCCGGGAAAAAAGCTGGCCTTTCGCACTCAGTGGGGAAGCAGCGAAGCCGACGGTGAGCTGTCCGGCAGCAGGAACTGGACGCGACCTTTGCTGTCGGTGAAGGCCTCGGCTCGCACCTTGGCCACCCGCGAGCACGGCAGATCCGCCGTACACGCCAGCCCAAAGCGCGGCGAGACATCCGGTAGCTCCAGCACCCGCACCTTGACCTGTGGCGCCGGCAGCGCAGTCGGACCGAGCACCAGCACCTTGGCCAGCGCCAGCCGAGGCAGCCGCACCTCTCCCAGCTCGATGTCTTTGTCGAAGATGCGCTGATTGTCGAGCGAGGTACGCGGCCCCGTCCCCAGCACCGGAATCATGTCCAGATCGTAGTCGCCCGGGTCCAGTCGCAGCACAAAGCGACCATCACTATCGGTGGTCGTCTGGGGCAGCGACGGCTCTGGCATGTTATCGAGCGGACTTGGCGACGGTCCGTTTTTCGCAATCGGCTGCGCCACCACTTGCCCACCTGACACCGGCTCTCCCGTCGCGGACAGCAGCCGTCCAAAGAGTCGCGGTCGCGTCGGCAGCGTCACCGGCGTCAGCAGTCCCTCACTCGGGCCGATCTGGATATCACGCGCCGTCGAGGCATAGGGCGTCCGGGGCGGACTGACGATGGTGACGTGATAGACGAGGTTTGAGCCTCCGCTCGGCGCCGGTACCAGCATCAGCTTGGCGATGCCCTGCGCGTCGGTGTCGGCCTGCGCCGTGTAGCTGACCCGCACCCCCGCTGGCGTCGTCGCATCCTCCAGGTGAACCTGCGCCACCACTTTCGCTGCCGCGACTTCTTGCGTCGCCCCGCTCGGCCCGAGGCCACGCACCGGAAGCATGAACTGGACCGGGGTCCGCTGCGACGGCAGCACAAAGTTCTGGATCTTCTCGGTACCGATGGCCGGCGGCGGCAGCATCGCTTCCAGCGAGGGCAAGCCCGGTGTCGTCGGACCCGGCCTCACCACCACCCGCAGGTTGGCACGCGGATTCTTGGCCAGCGACGGATCAATCACGGCCCGATAGGTTCCGCGATTCGAGCCGGTAGAGTTCAGGCTCACCACCGACGACGAGACGAGCTGATTGCTCTCATCGAAGACCTGGACCGACATCCCACCGACGCCCTCGCCGAGTGGATTGCTGATTCGCCCCGACAGCACCGCCAGCTGATTCGCGGGCCGCAGCTGCATCGGCAGCTCCAGATCGCCCGTCACCGGATGCTCGACCCACATCGGCGGATACAGGCTGGCTTGGCTGGCATCGTCGAAGCCGACCCAGAAGCGATACAGCTGATCCGCCGGCTTGGCGGGAATCGGAATCCGCAGCGAATAGGTCCCTGCCACCTGCTCGGCCGTCTGGGTATCGAACCGGTAGTCGTTTTGACCGGGAATCGCGCTCGGCAGCGTCGCCTGCACCCGTGCTCGCGGCAGCGCCCGGCTGTCCGCAGTCATCACCAGGCCCGACAGCAGCGACGCCGCTCGAAAGCGCAGCACCGCCGACCCGGCCCCATCGAACATCAGCGACTGACCCTCTTGCGGCAAGAGCAGCCAGTGCGGATCGACGCCCATCTTGTCGCCCGAGTCCGTCGGCCACAGCTGAATCGCCCACGCCGCTGAGCTACGCGCCGGTGGACAGACGTTGTCACCGCTACAGGCGATCGGCACCGCAGACTCTTCTTCGCCGCAGCCGCCCAGCTGCGCGAGCAGTGGCAGCACAGCGCACAGACCGATCACACGTCGCCAGCGACTCCGCGTCACCGTTCCGTCGGAGCCGCGAGAAGGGTAGGTAAGGTTAGGCATAAGAAAATCCTTCTACGGACAAATTACCGTCCAGTAGTGGCTACGGTCCACCTCGCCGATTCCCTCGGGGCGCACGCCCACCGGACCATCGGCAAAGCCTCCTGAAGCCACCACTGGCACGACATAAGCTATCGAGCCCGCAAACCCCGTCGCACATGGCAACACCTGCTGGCTAAACACCAGCGAGTAGCTACCCGCCGCCGGGTCCACCACCGCCACCTGCGCCTGCTGAAAATAGCGCGTGATGTTGGGGTTATCGAGGTTGAGGTCGCAGCACGTCCCGTTCAGCTGCACATACAAGCGCGCCGCCACGTCCGGGCTGTCCGTCACAACGTCGACCTGATACGAATATTTTTCCAGGATCGAGGTTGCGCGCTGGGTGCCAAACGGAGGAATCGCCGCTTTGACCTGCAAGTACCGACCGCCGTCTGTGGTCACCTGTTGCTCCAGCGGAATCGGAATCAGGCATCCCGACCCGAGCGAAGTCAGTCCAACAGTGATGACAAGCAGCCAGCGAGACATAGGTAGTTAGAAGCGCGCTCAATCCAGCGGCGCTTAGCACGGCAAACGTAACAGCTTCCCAGCGGTTCGGCCACTGCCCAGCGCAGCGGCTAGGCACAGCGGATGGAGAGTTACGAGGGGCTGGTGAGGCGGCCACACTCGCTGCAGCGGCCTTCGGCATTGAGGACCCCGATGCAGCCGGGATCGGAACAGAGCTGGCGGTCATCCAGGCTGTCTGACTCGCTTGCGGCGCCGTCAGCGGAATCGGCCTTTGGATCGGCTGCTTGATCGGTGGCGGATGCTTCCACGGCTTGCGCATCGGACGGGCCTGCGGGCTCACCGGCGTCAAGGGCCGTGCTGGGCTTACGCGGCTCCTCGCCATCGCCAAGCCGGCGGCACTCACTGCAGTGACCGTCGTCGCCAATGACGCCCAAGCACGCCGGATCGCCACACAGTCGCCGCGCATCGGGATCGAACTGCGGCGCCTCTTCGTCGAGATACATGGTCATTTGAGGTTCTTAAACAGCGCCGCCAGCTTCTTTTTGGCGTCCTCGGCGGAGCGATCTTCCTTCCAGCCTTCCGCATCGCGAATCGAGTAGTGCGGACAGAAGTTCGCCTCGGCACGGTCACGGATGAAGGCCGCCTCGGGCTCGCGGCACTGGTTGTGGACGTTCGGCTCGTAGTGCTGGCAGTTCTTGCAGCAGTGCAAGTCGGCGCCGCAGTGAGGGCAGGTATCGCGTCGACCGACTTTGATACCGACCTTGACCTCGAAGATTTGCTCGTTCCCGCAGGAGTGGCAGAAGTACGCCATAACGGCGGATCTTAGGCACAGCGGCGAAGTCGAGACAATGGCTGTTACAAGCGATGTGCAAAAAGTGAAGTAGGATGAGCACAACTTTCCCAGCCGCAAGGAGACAGTCATGTTCAGCAAGAGTCGTCGTCGCTTCCTGGTTGAGATTCCGCTCCTCGCGGGAGTGCTGCTCGCCGCCCGCAGCGCCCACGCCACCCACTATCCCGCCAAGCTGTGCGGAGACTGTAGCTTCGGCAGCAAAAAAGACAACTGCACCAAGTGCGGCAAGTGGATGGGCTCGACGAGGATTCCTGCCCGGCTATGCAGCGACCACGGCTTCGGCAGCAAGGGCGACAACTGCGCTCGCTGTGGCAAGTGGGTCGGCTCGTCGAAGGCTCAGGCGTTTGTGTGCGGCGACTGCGGCTTCGGCAGCAAAAAAGACAACTGCGTCATCTGCAGCAAGTGGGCGCCGTAGCGTCGGCCCGCTTAGATCGCGAGCTTCTTGGCAATCTGGGTCAGCGCCTCGGTGTTGTGGATGTGCGAGAGCTGACCGAGTAGGTATTCCTTGACCTGCTCCTCGAGGTGCGCGAGCGACTCACCCTGACCGAGGTCATGGGCGTACTTGCGGACCAGCTCACTCTCTTTGCCGCTGACCTGACCGTCGGCAAACGCGAGCAGGAGCGCGGTCTTCACAAACAGCTTGCGCAGCTCTGGCGTATCGAGGACGGCGGCCAGGTCTTCGGCAGTGGGCGGCGCGAGCTGAGCCAGATCGGACAGCGCATCCATGCTGCCACCGGCCTCGGCCCAAAACGACGCCACCAGCGCCGCCTCACGCTCGTGCAGGCCGTCTGACTGAGCAATGTGAAACAGCGCGCGCGCCATCGCCTCGGCCTGGCCGGTGGTCAGCGGAATCTCGGGGAAGAAGTTCATCGCACGTCTCCTTACAATGGGAAATTGGGGTTTTACTCACCAACAAACACTTGGGCCGGGCACCGCTTAGCGACGATGACCTGCCACCACTTTGAGCCGATGCAGCCGCTCCTGCAGCGCTTCGATCGGCAGATCCGCGTACTTGGGCGGCAGCATGCGCCGGTTCGACGCCTCGAACACCGCCAAAAGCTCCATGAACTCGAGCATCTCCATGTCACGCGGCGGCAGGTAGTCACGCGCCGCCCGCAGCAGGTCATCGAGGCTGACCGGCGTCTCCCCGACCCCTTTTTCCTCGGCCCGCTGGTTGGCATAGTCGCTGGCGAGCAGCACCACCGCCTCGATGTCCGCGTTCGACATGCCGACAATCGGGAGCAGCCCGTCGCCGGCAATCGGGAACGTCAGCTCGCTTGCGACCTTGTTCTTGCGCAGCTGGGCCTTGACGATCGTCTCGACCTCGCCGGTGGTCTGCGCGTAGAAGAACGGAATCTTGCGATCGAGCCGACCGGCGCGCTTGAGGTCGATGTCGATCTTGTCGGGACGGTTGGTCATGAGCACAAACAGCACCCGACCGCGATTCGAGGTGTCGCTCATGAACTCTTTGATGCGGGCAATGACTCGGCTCGAGGTGCCGCCGTCGTCTTCGCCCTGGTTGCCAAAGGCGCGATCGGCCTCGTCGATGATGACCATGACCTGGCCGATTGCCTGCACGACTTGGAGGATGCGCTCGAGGTTGCCCTCGGTGGCGCCGACCCACTTGCTGCGGAAGTTTTTGAACTTGATGGCGGTCAGGCCCGACTCTTTGGCAAACGCCTCGGCGACGAAGGTCTTGCCGGTGCCCATCGGTCCGACGAAGAGCAAGCCCATCGGAACGCGGCTGCGTCGGCCCTCGCGGATGTTCTTGGCGATGAGCTGGAGGTCGCGCTTGACCTCGTCCATGCCACCGACGACCTCGAAGCCGTGCTTGGGCTCGACGAACTCGATCAGGCTGTAGCACTCTCGCTCGATGATCTCGCGCTTGCGGGCGGCGATGAGACGCAGCACCTCGGCGCGGGCATCGGTGTCGGCGTGGGTCGTCACCGGCCCGTCGGGAGCAATCAGGCGCCGAATCTCACTTTTGGGCATGCCTTGGGTGATCTGCGCCAGCTTCTGAGCCCGCTCGACCGCGCCGGGACTGCCCCCGAGCAGCTCGACGATGTACTTGGTGCGCTCGGCCTCGTCATCAGACGGAACGACATGTGGCGCCAAGATGCCCTGAATTTGAATGCTCTTCAGACCCGCCGTCACCTCGGTCATGATGTCCAGCTCGTCGTGCGCCATGTCGGGCCGGATGTGCCGGAGCAGCGAGCGCCGCGCCTCTGCGTCGGGAATCGGGATCTGCACCGTCGCCACGCGCGGATTGGCAACCAGCTTGGGATGCAGGTCCGATAGATTCTCGACGAGCATGAAGACCAGGCTGTCATTCTTATCGAGCGCCGACAGCATCGACCAGCGCTGCAGCGTCACCACCGACGCGCGATCTTCAATGGTCGAAAAGCTCGTCTCACCAGCCGGCGACACCGTCTCGGCATACTCGATCACCACCGCGACCCCGTTTTGGGTCATCAGCAGCCTTTCGAGGAGCGGCAGGATCTTCGACGGCTCTTTCGACAGCGCCAGGTCTTCGTAACCGGGCGGCAGCTTGCCCCGCACAAAGCGCGCCCCCGTCGAGACGTTGTAGAGCACAACGATCGACTTCTTTTCGAGCAGCACCTTGGTCAGAAACTCCGGCAGCGGCAGCAGCTTCTCGTCGGGGCTGCGCTTGTCGATCTGTCCGTCGGGATCGTCGAGGATCAGGTCGTGGACGTTGCCAAACAGCACAAACTGCGTCGACTCGCCCCGCAGATAGCGGCGGCGAATTTCATCCGCCCACACGGGAAGTCGCGTCGCTCTCGAGGTGCTCAAAGTGGTCATGGTCGTTTGCTCCGATTCCCGTGTTGCGCCAGCGTCGAAAAGAACTCGCTAGCGGCTCGTCCCCTGCATGAAGCGCTCTGTCTCACGCGAAGTCTCTTGCACCGCCGCCACGCCTTCGCGCAGCTCGTCGAGACGCGCCCCCAGCTCGCTCGGGTTCTGCATGCCGACGATCTCATCCGCGAGCAGCCGAAAGGTATTTTCCATCAAATCCATCTGCCCGCGCGCGGTCTGCAGGTTCCGTCGCAGATCCATGTAGCGATCTTTGCGCGACAGCAGCACTTCGAGGTTTTTCTGCGCCACTTTGCGTCGCTCATCGCCCACCGGCAGCTTCTCGGACTGCAGGGTGTAGCGCCGAATGTCCTGCTCGATCTCCGACAGGTTCATGTCTTTTAGATAGCTCTCGTAGCGCGCCGCCACGCTCGCCATATCCAGAAAGTCGTCGACGAGATCTTCCAGCTTGGCGATGTCGGTCGACAGCAGATCGACCGTAAAGCTGGCGTTGTCTTGCGCCATCTTCTCGATCCGCTTTTGCTGAGCTCGCAGTCGCAGCGCGCGCTCTTTTTCCTCGTCGGGCAGCGCGTTGAACTTGGCACTCTGACGGGCTTTGCGCGCCTCGGCCTGCTGGCTTTCCCAGATCGGATCGAACCACTTTTTGCGCAGCAGCCGCGAGTCGGGTGCAAACAACATCCACACCGCCTCCGCCGCCACCGCACACAGTCCAACCCACCAGTGACCGGTCAAGAGCGCGGCACTGCCCGCACCGACGAGCAGCGACAGGTTGTACGGATTGGCAAACGCGTACTTGGCATACGGCGGCTCGGCGGCTTTTCCGCTTCGGGCGGGGCTGTCGGCGCGCTCGCTCACTTCGCATACAGCAGCGACAAGAGCTGCTCCTCGCACTGACGGAACTCGGGGCTCGCCTTCACCTTGTGGGTCCGATCGGCAAACGTCGGAATGTCGAGCCGATGCAGGATCTGCGCCGGTCGTCGGCTCAGCACATAGACGGTATCGGCCAGATACACCGCCTCGGCGACATCGTGCGTCACAAACAAGATGGTGTTGTCTTCGCGATGCGAGATGTCGATGAGCATCCCTTGCATCTCCCAGCGCGTCTGCGGATCGAGCGCCCCAAACGGCTCGTCCATCAGCAGCAGCTTCGGCTTGTTGATGAGCGTCCGGGCAATCGCCACCCGCTGCTTCATCCCGCCTGACAGCTCTTTGGGATACTTGCTCTGCGACTGCTCCAGACCGACGTGCTTGAGGATCTCCAGCGCCCGCGACCGCCTCTCACTGGCCGAGATGCCTTGTAGCCGCAGCCCATACTCGACGTTCTCGACGACCGTCAGCCACGAAAACGACGTGTACTGCTGAAACACCATGCCACGATCGCGCCCCGGACCCTCGACCTCGTGATCTGCGATCAGCACTCGGCCTTTCGTCGGTGGCAGCAGTCCCGCGACCGCTTTTAAGATGGTGGACTTGCCGCAGCCCGACGGACCGAGGAAGACCACGATCTCGCCAACGCCGGGCTTGTCGATGATGTCGAACGACACGCCGCGCACCGCCTCGACATCTTCGCCCTTGCGACCGCGATAGGTGACGTGGAGATCCTCGACGTGGAGCTTGATCGCCGTTTGGTGAACGGTCACGGCAATCGCGGCCTCTTTGGACCCGGCCTTCGCTGGCTCAGACATGTCCAGCCTCCCGCCAAGGAAATAGCAGCGAGCCGAAGAAGCGGATCAGCGCGTCAGACAAGAGTCCAATCACGCCGATGATCAGGATGCCCGCGAAGACCTCGTCGATGTGCAGGTGATTGCCGGCGAGCTGAATCTGATAACCGAGGCCGCTGCGGGTGTTCACGAACTCGGCCAGGATGACGTACGTCCACGAGATCGCGTTCATCACCCGAAACGAGTCAAAGATGTCCGGCGCCGCCGCTGGCACCAGCACCGTGAAGACCACTTGAAACCGTCCCGCCCCGAGCGTCCGCGCCGTCTGCACCAGCTCCTCGGGAACCGCGCGAATCGCACTCACCACCACCGGCAGAAGGTATACGAACACGCCCAGGAACAGGAACGCCAGCTTCTGCTTCTCCTCGATGCCAAACCACAGGATCGTCAGCGGAATGAACGCCGAGATCGGCATGTAGCGCAGCGGCGCCATCACCGGCTCGACGATGCGATTCACCGGCTCGAAGGCGCCCATCATGATGCCGAGCGGCAGCGCCACCCCGGCAGCGAGCAGGAACGACAGCACAATCCGCCACGCCGACGCCAGCGCCGCATCAAACAGCACCCGCACCACCACCTGATGCCCGTCAATGATCTCCGGCTTGCCAATCACGAGGTCGCGCAGCAGCACCCGCAGCACGTCGGTCGGCTTCGGCAAAAAAGCGCCTCCGACCACCGGCTTCGACCCCGAGGTCAGCGACACCCACAACACCAACAGAAGCAGCGGCAGCAAAAGGCCCAGCCAGAACTGCCAGCTCGTCGGCAGAGGCTTGCGCAGCGACCAGATCGGCTCCCGCGAGCGCAGCGGCGCTTTCTTCGATCCCTGGTTCGGGCCCTGGTTTGGGCCCTGGTTTGGGCCCTGGTTCGGGCCAGCGGCAGATGCAGCCATGGTTACTGCACGTTCAGGATGACTTTGATGTCGGTCCGTCGGTTTTGCTGACGACCCGCCTCGGAGCTATTGGGCGCCACCGGGTTGTCAGGGCCATTGCCGACGGTCTGAAAGCGCTTCGGATCGACCTTGTGGTTTTCGATCAGGTAGTCCTTCACCGCATCGGCCCGCTTCTGCGACAGCGAGCGGTTGGAAGTGCGCGAGCCGGTGTTGTCGGTGTTGCCCTCGATGCGCAGCAGGGTGTTGCCAAACGCCGTCATCGTCTCTCCCAGCGAGTCGAGCACAAAGTGCGAGCCGGCCATGATCTGATCGCTGCCGGTCGTAAAGTAGATGGTCAGCTGCTTGTTGATGATCGCGCGCTCTTTGGCCGGATCGACCTTCTTGGGATCGAACTTGAACGTCTCGACCACCTTCTGACCGGGATAGGCATCGGCCAGCGCCGCAACAAAGCGCGTATCGACACAGTTCTTCGGCTCGACCGACTTGCTGATCACGCCCTGCTTGCGCCAGACGATGAACGCAGCGTTGAACAGCGCCTCGAACTGCGCCCGATTGCCATCCAGGCCAAAGAACAGCGCGTTGTCGGCAAAGCTGGTCAGCTTCATCCCCGACAGCATTCCCGAGACATCGTCCTCTGGCAGCTTGAGCGCTTTGCCGACCAGCATGTAGGCCTGCGCCGGATCTTTGGCGATGGCGTCAATACCGTCGAACCAGCCGTGGATAAACGCGATGATTGTCTCCGGCGACTTTTCAACCAGCTCGTTTTGCGCGACCAGCACGTCGGCGATCACGTTGGTGGCGGCGGTCGTCGAAACCAGGATGTAGGCCTCGTCGCCGCGGGCCTTGACGGCACCTGACAGATCCGGCTCCCACGTCACCGCCGCATCGACATTCTTCGACTTGAAGGCGGCAGCGGCCAGCGGAGCCTCGGCGGTAAACACCAAGTTCTTTTCGATCTGCGCCTTCTCTGCCGCCGTCAGCCCCGACTGAGACAGCAGATACAGCAGCAGCCAGTGCGACGGTGTGTAGCGAGTGGTCGCAATCTTCTTGCCGCGCAGATCCTCGATGTTCTTGATGCTGGTCACCGCGACAATGCCGTCGCCGCCGCGTGACCAGTCTTGCTGCAGGATTGCCTTGCCGCCCTTGCCCTGCTCCGCCAGCGCCGAGGCCTCACGCGCCCACGAGTCGACGGTATCCCACATGATGTCGATGTCGCCCTTGAGGAACGCCGCCAGCTTGGCCTGCGGATCTTCGAGCAGCGTAAACTCGACATCGAGCCCGTACTTCGACAGATACACCGACGCCTTGTCCCCGCCGGAAAGACCGCCGTTGGAGACGATGCCCGGCGCGTGACCCGCCCAGGTGTTGATGCCGACGCGGAGCTTGCGACCGAGCTTGCCCGTCCCGAGCTGCGCCTTGGTGATTCCCGTCACACCTTGCCGACCCGCCTCGCGCGCGGCGCCAATCTGCGCAAAGTCATCCTTCGAGATCGCGCCTCCAGAGGCCTGTGCCGGCCCATCGCCGGACGGCTTGTCTCCCGCCGAGGTCGTGGGCTTTGCCCCACCTTGGTTGGCCCACTGGGTGATCGTGTCTCGCTTGACGTACAGCACGTACCCGACCACCCCGAGGATGATGAGGGTGACGAAGAACTTCGCAAAAGGGGTGAGTTTCATAACGGGCTCCGGTTCGACTGCAAGGCTCAGGGCAAATCGTTCAGTAGGTGTCGCGCTTACATCGACTTGGCAGCGGCACGCTTGGCAGCCGACGCCGCCTTCATCTCGGCCAGCTGCTGCTTGGCCGTCACATCCCCCGAGGCATTGCGCAGCGTCTTGAGCCGCGCATCCAGGTCCGTCTCGCCCAGCTCTTTGTTGAGGTTCGCCTGCGCGACCTGGGTCTTGATGTGAGTCCGCACATTGTCGAGCGCCTGCACCTCAGCGTCCACCGACAGGCCTTCCAGCTGCTCTTGGATGCGCATCCGCGCCTGGGCCGACTCGAGCTTGGCGACCATCGTCTCTTTCTCGGCTTTGAGCTTCTTGATCTCGTTCTGCACCGACAAGAGCGACTGCTTGGCGCTGTCGGCATCCTTGGCGGCAGTGTCCGCGTCGGCCTGTAGCTCGGCGATCGATGCCTCGAGCTGGTTTTTCTTCTGAATCAGCACCACCGCGAGGTCATCCTGGTTGGTTTCCACCGCCGTGCTCAGGTCCCCGCTCACCTGCGCCAGCTCTTTTTGCTGCGTCTGCAAGCGCTCGGCCAGCTCCTCCCGTCGCCGAATGATCGCCGCCGTCGCCCGCTTGAGCGCCGAGTACTTCTCCACCATCGAGTTGATCGCGTTCTCGTAGGCGATCTCTGGGTGTTCCTTCTCGACATCGGAAATCCAGAGGCTGATAAACCCTTTCCACAGGTTGGCGAGACGACCAAAGACTGACATTCCGAGTGCTCCTTGAAGTGTGGCCGCATCGCTGCGGCGTGATGAAAGGTCATACCAAAGCTCGGCCCCACGGCTGAGCTCTACGTCGCTGGGCCGCTTCGCAGCTTGGCCGATAGCTTGGTGGCTTTCTCGACGGCCTCCGCGCCAAAGAAGTCGAGCACGTCCTGTACCCGTCGCTTCTTCTGGTTGCAGGTCTGCTCCAGCCCGCGCTGCAGCGACTGCTGCTCTTGCATCGACGAGCGAATCCGCGACAGCTCTTTTTCCAGCTCAGCAATCCGTCGCGTCCCTTGCTCCAAAAACGCCTGGGTCTGCTTCTGGCCGTCTTGGCCGTGCCGCTCGATCGCCCGAAGGTGCAGCGCCGCCGACTCGATGATCTGCTCGATCGGAATCCCGAAGGCCTGCAGCGAGGCGCCAACGATCTGTCGCTTCACTTCCAGCGGCGTCTCGGCGGGCAGCGATCCGAGCAGGCTCAAGGTCTTCTCGACTCGGCCTTGCTCTTCGTCGGTCAGACCGGCCTTGCGCAGCACCCCGGGAAAGTCGACCTTGACCTCTGGAATCGGCTCCGACGGTGGCGCTGAAACCGCCGCCGCCGCCGATCCACTCGCCGCCGCCGCCACATCACCCGGATCGCTGGGAGTCGCAGGCGGCGTCGCAGGAGGTCGCGGCGGTCGAGTCTGCCTACCTGCACTCACACCACCCGACGCGCTGGCGACTGGTGGCGCTGGAGGCCGACTGCCTGCCCGACTGCCTGACGGAGACGAGCCGCCGGCATACTTGGCGATCAGCTCATCCACCGCCGGGTCCGCCGTGGACGCAGGCTTGGCTGTGGCTTCCTCTTCGCTGGTGGTTCCGTCCTCGCGAACCACAAACAGGCCGATAAGGGCATCCCCGAAACCTTTTTTCTTTTCGGCCAACGTATCCTCCGCCATCAGGCTACTTCCCTGTGCGCTTCGGCGTCAAGCGAGGGGCCCGCCCGGGTGTCTCGTCCCTTCCCACAGCCGGCCATGGGTGGTGTAAGGTGGGCAGTTCTCGTCGGAAAGAGCATGCTGACGTTGCCATCGAAGCTACCGCTGCTGGTGTGTGGACTGCTGGCCCTCGGCTGGGTGCCGCCAAGCGAAGGCAAGCGCCCGACGCGAGCTGATCTGCCGCGTTTTCGGACCCGGCTCCAGCTGCTGTCGGGGGTGACGCCAGCGCTGCTTCGTGAGGAGTCCGGTGGACAGCGCGTCGCCGCGTTGGTGCCGCTCGACCTGGAGCTGGCGACCCGGCTGGATGGTCCGCTGTCGCTGCTGGCCGCGACGGTGAGCTATCTTGCGCCATTGTCCCTTCCCAGCTGTGCGCACCGAGCACCACGACGGCCCCATGCACTGGCGAGCCTGCTCGGGGTTCGGCTCGATCTACGCAACAGCCGCGATGGCTCGTGGTGGTCGCCGTGGGTGGCGCTGCGGATGGGCGTGGTGGGACAAGCAGCGACGCAGGTCGATGACACCTGCCAAGCTGGAATCAGCCTGAGTCCAACTTTTTCGCCACGCTTGGGTGCGGACCTGTGGATGGGCAAGGCGGCGGCCACGTTTGCCGTTGGATATGACTATCTTCCGACCGGATCGGCACTCGCCATTCAGGTGGGTCTGACGCTGCGCCTTCCGTAGCGACCGGCCCACGCAGCGAAACAGAGCGGCTATTTTCGGGGCGCCGCAGCGGGAGCAGCACGAGGCGGCGGTGGCGGAATGGTGATGTCGATGGTCTGGACCGGTCCAAGGTGTTTGAGCTGGCTCAGCTGATCGCCGATCTCGTCGGGATTTCCCACCACCAGCACCGCAAAGCCGCCCGGATTCAGGTACTTCTGCGCGACTCTCTTTACGTCGTCGAGCGTCACTTTCTGGACCTGCTCGGCGTACTTCTCGGTGTAGTCCGCCGGAAAGCCCGAAAACTCGAGTCGCATCCGGTCGCTGAGGATCTTGGACTTGGTGTCGTACTTGAACACGAACGAGTTGAGGATCGCGTCCTTGGCCTTCTGTAGCTCGTCGGCGGTCGGCGGGCTCATCAGCATGCCTTGCACTTGCTCAAACAGCGCCAAGATCGCCTTGCCGGTGGTCTGGCTCTTCGTCGACATCGCAACCTTGTACAGCGTCGGATACTCCCAGCCGAGGCCCACCCCGCCACCGACGTGATAGGCCAGGCCCTGCTTGGTCCGAATGTTGGAAAACAGCCGCGCCCAGAAGCCGCCACCGAGGATCTCGTTCATCACTTCCAAGGCGTAGTGATCGGGATTCTTGCGCGTCGTCCCGAGCTGTACGAGGTGAATCGAGCTCTGGTTGACCTCGCGCTTGGGCACAAAATAGAGCCCTGGCCGCGTCGGCACAAAGCCCATCTCGGGAACGGTCACCGTCGGGCTGGTCGGCAGGGTGCCGAGCGTCTGCTTGAGCAGCGCCACCATCTCCGCCGGCTCGAAGTCCCCGGAGACGCCCACGACCATGTTGCCCGCGTGGACAAACCGCCTGTGCCACATCAGCAGATCGTCTCGTCCGATGGCCGCGATGGTGGCGTATTCTGCCTGCCGAGCCAGCGGGTGCTCTTTGCCGTACGCCAGCTTGGTCGACTCACGACCGGCGATCTCGGCGGACTCATCGTTGCGACGGCTGATCGCGGTGAAGAGCTGACGTTTGGCGATCTCGATCTTGTCCTGACGAAACTCCGGCTCACGAAGGATCTCGACCGCCAGCCCCAGCACTTCCGGAAAGTCCTTTTTCAGGCTGTGCACCGTCAGCGAGGTCCGAGTGGACTCACTGCCCGTCTCCACGTTCGCCGCGCGCAAGGCCAAAAAGTCATCGATCTGGTCGCCGGTCTTCGTCCGAGTGCCGCCCGCTCGCCACGACTCCGCGAAGATGTCGGTGAGCCCGGTCTTGTCAAGTGGCTCGTCCTTGCTACCACCACGAATCAGGACCGTCATCGACAGCAGCGGCAGCTCGCGGTCTTGCTGCAAGAGCAGCACAATGCCGTTGGCGAGGACCACCCGACTCGGCTGCTGTGGCTTCATCACCCGCAGCGGGGGCGGCTTGATCTGATGCCAGTCGTTCTTGACGGTCACCGGACCTGCCGCCGCGCTCGTCGAGAGCAGCAGACCGAAGACGGCCAGAGAAGAAAGCAGGGCTTGCGATTTCATGCTCACTTACCTCCCTGCGCCGTGCTCTCGATCCAGACGGCGGTGCGGTTGCTCTCGATGAAGACCGCGCGGGCGACGCGCATGATGTCTTCTTTGCTGACCTTATCGATTCGTTCGACGCGCCGAAAGACCTCGCGCCAGTCGCCAAAGCGCTGCTGCGCCGTCGCCATCGAGATCGCCAGCGCCTGATTGCTGCTCAGGCTGTTGAGCAGCCGCATCTTCGCCCGCGCCCTTACCATCGTCAGCTCTTCCTCGGTAACCAGAGAGTTTTTCAGCCGCTCCAGCTCGTCGTGAATCGCGCTTCGGACCTGCTGCGGGGTATTGCCCTGCGACGGCATGGCGTAAAACGCGAACAGGTGCGGATACTTGCGCCCCGGCAGTCCCGAGAAGCCGCCCGCCGCCGCCGCCAGCTTCTTGTCCCGAACCAGCGAGCGATACAGCCGCGCCGTTCGCCCCGTCGACATCAGGTCCGCGATCGCGTCATACACCGCGTCATCTTTGTCGAAGACATCCGGTCGGTGATAGCCCTCGGCGTACCACGGCTGTGACACCTCCCGCAGGATCACCATGCGCTCGGCAAACTGCTTCGGCTCGACGGTGCTCAGCGGCGCCGGCTTCGGTCCTTTGGGCAGTCGACCAAAGTAGGCCTCCAGCACCGGCAGCGTCTCGGACGCTTTGACATCCCCGACGATCGCAATCGCCATATTGGCCGGCGTGTAATACGTCTCCCAAAACTTGAGAGCATCCGTCGCTGACCACGTATTCAAGTCCGACGGCCAGCCGACCACTGGACGCCCGTAAGGGTGCGCCGTGAACGCCGCCGCCAGCAGCTGTTCGAGCATCCGTCCGACGGGGCGGCTGTCGGTGCGCATCCGCCGCTCTTCGTTGACGACATCGCGCTCGGTATAGAACTCGCGCATGATCGGACGCTTGGCACGCTCGGACTCCAGATATGCCCAGAGCTCGAGACGGTTCGACGGCATCGAGTAGAAGTAGCCCGTCTCATCGGAGTTGGTGAACGCATTCAGTCCAACACCGCCACTGCGATCGACAATCTCTCCGAACTCGTTGGCCGCGACCTGCTTGGACGCTTCGGCGATGGCGTCGCGCCAAGCTTTCTCGAGCGACTCGACCTTCTTGGGATCACTGCCCTGCGGCTTGCGGCGCTCTGCGTCATACGACAGATAGGCCTTTTCGACCTTGTCAACCAGGCCTTTCTCGACGGCAAAATTCTTGGTGCCGATCTTGTCGGTGCCCTTAAAGGCCATGTGCTCGAACATGTGGGCCAGGCCGGTCTGGCCCATCGCTTCCTGCGCACCGCCGACATCGACATGCGTGAAGTACGAAAAGACCGGAGCCTCGGGACGCTCGACGATGATCACTGTCAAGCCGTTGCCCAGGGTCTTTACCGTCGTCCGCTTCTCGAAGCTGGCCAGGTCTTGGGCGTGCGCCACTTGTAGTCCCAGCACCGCCGTCGGCAGCACCGCAGGCAGCACGGGTGATAGGCCCACAAGCAGCGCGCCCAGAAGGAGATGTCGTCTCATACCGACTCCTGTTGAAGTTGCCATCGCCCACCAGGGCCACCGAGACGGTAGCATCACCAAGCAGGCAGTCCGATTTTGGGCAGAATACGTCGCAATCTTTGCGAACAGAACAAAAAGGAGCAGCCACGCCGCAAGATGGCTATGCTCCGCGTAGATGGCTACCCAATCTCCAGAACACGGGAGCTTGGCGATTGATTCCCAACTACGTAGGAGGCGCGTATGAAGTCCCGGCTTACCCTGCTCTCGCTCTCGCTGCTCGCGGCTTGTGGAACGCTTGAACCGTCGCCGGCTGCCCCGGCCTTGGCTCCTGGCGAGTCTGCGGCCCCCAGTCAGGCTCCATCTGACATTGGACAGGCTGTCATTCGGGCGGCGCAGCAGTTTGCGGTTCCTCAGCCACTGCTCGCTGCCGTCGCTTATGCCCAAACGCGACTGTACTTTGTCCCAGGTGAAGAGGGCGAAGCCAGCGGCGGCGAGGCAACGTACGGTGTCATGGCACTGCGGGGCGAGCGGCTCCAGCTCGGTGCCCAGCTAGCGGGTGTGTCCGTCGAGTCCGCCCAGCAAGAGGTGCTCGCCAACATCCTGGCTGGTGCGGCGCTGCTCAGACACTATGCCGACGAGGCGAAGATCGATCGCAGCGACCTGGCAGCGTGGGCCGAGCCGATTGCACGTTTTTCGGGGATTGGCTCGACGGATGCGCAGGCGTACTTCATCCACAACGCGGTCTACAAGACGCTGCGCGAGGGCCTGCCGCCCGAGGTAGCGATGACGCACGGCCTGCCGAGTGCGCCGCACACCGATCTGGTTCCGAACTTCGCGCCGATCGTCGAGTCAGACCTGCCATTTGCGGGCGCTCGCTACTCCGGCTCGGTGTGGAAGCCGGCGCCGTCGTCGAACTACACCACCGGTCGCTCGGCGGCGATTGATCTGCTGGTGATTCACACCTGCGCGGGCGGCTACTCGGGCTGCGTCGGCTGGCTGACGACACCGTATCCGACGAATCCATACAAGACCTCGGCGCACTATGTCGTCAACGAAAGCGGCAGCGAGATCGCCGCGCTCGTCGATGAGAACAACACCGCGCACCACGTCGGCGCCTCGTGGGAAGGCCGGCCCACCAATCCGCGCTCCGTCGGCATCGAGCATGGCGGCTTCTCGTACCAGGGCACCAACAAGTGGACCGAGGGCCAGATTTCCGCGTCGGCCAAGCTGTCGTGCGACATCGTCAAGCGCAACCTTATCCCGCGCGATCGCAACCACATCATCGGCCACTACCAACCGGACCCGGTCAACCGCGCCAGCGACCCCGGCACCAGCTTTCCGTGGGCCGACTACATGAACCGCATCAGCAGCTGCGTCGGCGGCAGCAGCAGCACTGCGATCATCGTCGACAGCAACCAGGACAACAACGGCGCAAACGCCAAGATCGAGACACCGAGCACCAACTGGAAGTCGTCGACGAACGTCAGCGGCTACTACGGCTCGGGCTATTACGTGGCACCGACCGACGCTGTCTCTGATTCGGCGTACTTCAAGTTCTACCTACCTGCCGCCGCCACCCGTGAGGTCTTCGCCTGGTGGACCGCCGCCTCGGACCGCAGCACCGCGACGCCGTTTGTGATCTTCAACGCCAGTGGCACCAATCTTGGCACTGTCAAGAAAAATCAGCAGGCCAACGGCAGTCAGTGGGTTTCTCTCGGGAAATTCAACTTCACCACCGGCTGGAATCAGGTCGCGGTGTCGCGCTGGGCGGCTGCTGGCTCAGTGGTTGTCGCCGACGCCATCAAGGTGGAGTAAGTCGCTTGAGCCTTCTGCCGCTCGCCCTGACGACGGCCTTGGCACTGTCGTTCATCTCGGAACGCGATGGCAACCGCGAGGTGTACATCATCAACCGGGATGGCAGTGGCGAGCGGCGGCTCACGCACAGCGACGATGAAGACTACAACGGACCGACCACTCCTGACGGACGCAGCCTGCTCATCACGTCGGTAAGCGAGTCAGCCAAAGGCAAAGAGCAGCGCTTTGTGCTCTATCCGCTCGTCGGTGGCCAGGCTCGACCGATCGGGCCGGTGCGATCGCTGCTGCGTGGACCGAGCTTTTCCCCTGACGGACGGTTCCTGTTTTTTGAAGCCTCTTCGACGGGACTGCGTGAAGTTTATCGTCTGCAGCTCGATGGACAGAAGCTGACCCAGCTGACCCGCAACCGCGAAGGCAACTTTCAGCCGCGTCCGTCGCCAAGTGGAGATCGGGTGGTGTTCGTCTCGAGTCGCGATCAGGTCGCTGAGCTGTATCTGACGAGCAGCAGCGGCGGGCCAGCGAAGCGCCTGACCCAGACCGAGCGAGACGAGTGGCAGCCGCAGTGGTCACCCGACGGAAAATCGCTGCTGTTCGGCAGTGATCGCGAGGGCGCAGATCGACTGTATCTGCAGGCGGTAGACGGTGGCAGTGCGCGACGACTCACCAGCGAGGCACGCGATCCTTTCACCAGCGAAGAGTCGGCCAGCTTTTCTCCCGACGGCAAGTGGATCGTGTATGTCCACCGCCAGCGCGATCGCAAGGACAAGCTCTGTCTCGTCGAGCTTTCGTCGCAGAAGCGCACCACCCTGTTCGAGAGCAAGAGCGACCACGCCACCGAGCCGACTTTTTCCCCCGACGGCAGACAGCTTGCCTTCACCCTTGGTCTGGGGACCAGCAGCCAGGTTTACGTGGTCGATCTCGACGGAAAAAATCCCCGGCGAGTGACGACGAGCAAGGGCCCGAACTGGCATCCACTGTGGCTGCTACCGACGGGAGCTAGTACGAAGCGGAGATCGCCGTAAATCCGATCCCGACCGACATGGCGTTGTACTTTTTGCCACCAGCGACGGGCTTCCACTGACCGGTGCCGTCAAGAACCTCGACATCTGGGGCCAGTACACCACCGACGGGAGAATTCACGACCTCTTCGGGCAGGATGACGCAGGTGGCCGGGCTGGTCCGACAGCAGCGCGTCGCGGTCATGCACTTGGTGACGCTCACCGCATCGGTGGTGCTCTCGAACAGGCCGATGATCGTCTTGCTCGTCGCTGAGAACGGGTCGTTGTGAATCAGCTGCGTCAGCTGATCGGCAATCGCTGGCACCAGCTTGTCGTCGATGTCTTTCTTGGCGACGGCCCCGTGGAGCGCACCGCTCGTCAGCTGCCAGAACGGCCCGGCCATCTGCAGGCCAGCCTCGACGTGGACCCCGCGCAGCGGCAGCTTCAGCACACTCCTACCCAGGGAAATCTGCAGCTCAAACTGCGACTCGGTATCGGGCTTGAGGTTGCGCGACTCGACCGACTTGAGCTGCGTCGCAGCGAGCACCGCGCTAAGCGGACTTCCCGTCGCTGAAACCGGCGTAAAGCGGTCGGTGCCATCGAACTTGGGACGCGATCCCTGCTTGCCCTGATTGAGCGACACCCCCACACACGCCGAGGTATCGACCGCCGCACTCGTCACCGACAGGAGGTTGATGATCAGGCCATTTTGCACCGCATCGTCGATGGTGGTCTGGATGTCCAGTCCCGCCAGCGCCACCGTCGAGATGATATTCTTGAGCTGGTTTTCCTGCCGCCCATCCCCGTCGAGGTCGTACACGTAGGTCTTGCTCCCCGACACCCCGGGCAGCAGCAGCTTGTTCATCACCAGCTGATAGGTCGTGCCCGGCGCATCCTCGCCTCGACAGGTAAACGACCGCGCCAGATCGCTCACCGTCGCCAGGTCACCCGGTCGGCCCGTCAGGTCCGGCGGGCTCGGGATGTCGGGCAGTACGCCCAGGTCCAGCAAGTCGAGGTTCCCCGGTTGGCTACAAGCAGCGACGGTAAGAAAAGCAAAGCTGAGCACGAATCGACCAAGCATGGCGGCCTCCCTAGCGAAAGAAAGCCGGACCATTGCATAAGCGCCAAACGGCAAGCAAGCGGGGCTCCTAGCGCTCGATCGGAATCTCAACCACATCCGGCGGCGCGGGCTTGACCGCCTTGGTCGCTGGAGCGCGCTTGATCACCGCAGCGGGTGACCGACGGACCGGCAGCGC
Source organism: Myxococcales bacterium (assembly GCA_016794465.1). Classification (GTDB taxonomy): domain Bacteria; phylum Myxococcota_A; class Polyangia; order Palsa-1104; family JAEUJZ01; genus JAEUKA01. Next base: position 92,435 of record JAEUKA010000051.1, read on the forward strand.
GGCATCGAATGGCGGCGTCGAAAGGTCTAACTCAGGCAGCAAGTCTCGTCGCTCAGTCAGATCCACGGGCCCTGCCGCATCTACTTGTGCCGCCTCGATTGCGGACGCGGCGTCGGACGGACCAGCCGGGGCAACTGGCCGTGAATCGACGGAAATCAGGGTCCACAGCGACAGCCCGACCGCCAGCAGAGCGGCGATTCCAAGGAACAGCACCTTCCGACGAGAATCAGACGAAGCACCAGCACCAGCCTGCGGACCTAGCGCGGCAAGCGCGAAATACAGCTCCGCTCCGTCGGTGTAGCGAGCTTGCGGGTCACGACGCAGGCAGCGATCGACCACTTCCGCGAGACGATCGGCAAGACCTCCGTCGGGAAGCAGCGGTCGCAGCGGGGGCGCCGAGTGAAGTCGCACCGCCACCGACAGTCGCGCCAGATCCGGCTCCAAAAACGGCGGCTTGCCGACGAGAAGCTCGAACAGCAGCGCCCCCAGCGAGTAGACATCACTGCGTGCCGTCGCAGCTTCCCCGGCAAAGATCTCGGGCGCCATGTAGCGCGGCGTCCCAATCAGCGCCCCGGTCTTGGTCAGCGACAGCGGGGCCAGTGGCGGATCTGCTACCGCTGCTGACGCTGGACCCGTCGGTAGAGCCGATTTCTCGACCACAGCCGGGGCCGACAGCGTCACATCCACCGTCGGTGAATCGGGCTCCGTCGAGCGCTTGGCCGCTGGCTCCGGGGTCAGCGTCGCCTCGTCTCCACTCACCGGACTCACCGAGTCTTGGGAAGGCAGCAGCTTGGCCAGCCCGAAGTCGAGCAGCTTGGCCTCACCACCGTCGGCCAGAATCGCGTTGGCAGGCTTCACATCGCGATGCAGGACGCCGCTCAGATGTGCCGCTCTCAGCCCCGCCGAAAGACCGAGTCCAATCTTTAGCGCTTGATCGACGGAAACCGGCTTGACCAGCTCGGCCAGGCTCTGCCCGCGCACAAACTCCGAGACAAGATAGGGCCGACCGGCGTGCTCACCGACGCGATAGACGCTGACCACATTGGGATGGGTCAGTCGGGCAATCGCGCGCGCTTCGACGAGAAAGCGCTCTCGAATGGCCGAGCTTGGCTCAGCGGCGATGAACTTGATGGCGACGGGCCGATCGAGCAGCGTGTCATGCGCCAGATAGACCTGCCCCATCGCGCCACGCCCGAGCAGCCGGACGATCCGGTACTCGGCAACCTCAGTCGGTGGAGAAAATGCAGCACGCATGGCTCAGCGAGGCGGTGATGGTAGCGCGGTCGGTCCGTTGTCCACAGGTCGCAGCGGTCATGGTGAGGATTGACAGGTCGGCAGATCGCGAATCTAAATGTGCGCATGCTTCGCGATACTCTCCGCCGCGTCGACCCTGAGATTTTCTCTCTCCTCGAACAAGAAGACCAGCGCCAGCGAGACAAGATTCGCCTCATCCCGAGTGAAAACTACACCTCGGCGGCGGTGCTCGAAGCGCTCAGCTCGGCCCTGTCGAACAAGTACAGCGAAGGCTATCCGGGCCGTCGCTACTACGAGGGTCAGCAGCTCATCGACCAAGTCGAGCAGCTGTGCATCGCCCGAGCCAAAGCACTATTCGGCGCCGAGCACGCCAACGTCCAGCCCTACTCCGGCTCCCCGGCCAACCTCGCGGTCTATCTGGCGTTCTGCAAGCCCGGCGACACCATCATGGGCCTTGGACTGCCGGCGGGCGGACACCTTACCCACGGCTGGAACGTCAGCATCAGTGGCAAGTACTTTGCGTCGGTGCCGTACGGCGTTCGCAAGGACACCGGGCGCGTCGACCTAAACGAAGTCGCCGAGCTGGCCCGCAAGCACCGGCCCAAGGTCCTGTTCTGCGGCGGCACGGCGGTTTCGCGCACCATCGACTTTCCCGGCTTTGCCCAGATTGCCAAAGAGGTCGGCGCGATCCTGGTGGCCGACATTGCCCACATCAGCGGACTTGTCGCAGGAGGTGCGCACCCCTCGCCGGTTGGCCATGCCGAGGTGGTGACTTCCACGACCCACAAGACGCTGCGCGGCCCGCGTGGCGGCATGATCCTGTGTAACGCGGCGCATGCCCAAGCGCTCGATCGGGCGGTGTTTCCGGGGCTGCAGGGCGGTCCGCACAACGCCACGGTGGCGGCGCTGGCGGTGGCGCTCAAGGAAGCCCAGACCGAGGACTTCCGTCGCTACGCCCACCAGATCGTGATCAATGCCAAGGCCCTGGCCGACGCGCTGCTGGCACGCGGCTACGAGCTTGTCTCGGGCGGCACCGACAACCACCTGATCCTGATCGATCTCACCAATAAGGGGCTGCCGGGCAAGCGGGCGGCGCAGGCGCTGGACCGCGCTGGGATCGAGACCAACTACAACAGCATCCCGTTCGATCCGCGCAAGCCGTTTGATCCCTCGGGGCTGCGGATTGGTACGCCGGCCATCACGTCGCGCGGAATGCTCGAGAGCGACATGGAACAAGTGGCGACCTGGCTGGATCGCGCCATCGAGGCCGAAAAAGCCGGCGACAGCCAGACCTTGTCCAAAACGGCCGGCGAGGTGCGCGAGTTCTTGCTCCGCTTCCCGGCGCCCGGCCTGTAACTTCCGCCAAAGCAACCGGTCGCGAAAGCAACTTGTGATGAATCGCTGCATTGCCAAGGCAGTCGTCTGGCTGATGATCGTCGGTCACTCCGCTGGATCGGCTGCGGAGCCGTCGCGCCCGCTGGCCACGACAAGCTCGGCGACAACCTCCGTGCCGACTGGGGTGCTGTCCGAGGCGGATCTTACCCAGCAGCTGGCCAAGCTGTTGTCTCCTCAGGCGAGCGAGCGACTGGCGGCGGCCCGGCTGATTGCCACGGCGGACACTGGCGACGCGGACGGCGAAGCGCGCTATGCCGCCTGGCTGCGGCGCGAGCTGTCCGGTCAAACGGTGGTGCTGCAGCGGCTCATTCACGCGATCTGGGGCCAGTATCCGAATCCCGAGTACCCACGCGGACCGGGCAAAGATCCGCCGATGTGGCTTGTGCGACCCGAGCCGCCGATTCCGCCCGGCACGCCCAAGAAAGAAAGGCCCAAACCGCACGATCCCGAGTCGGTGGACTGGCTGACGGCGCTCGCTGAGCTGGACGTGACCCACGAGCCGCTGCTGTCGAGCTTCCCGGTGGACGAAGTGCAGAAGACGCGGGCCGAGCTGCTGCTAAAAGTGGCGCTGCTGCGAACGCTGTCGGCAGCGGGGCAGCGCGGCTCGCGGGACGCGGTGCATCCGGTGTTCGAGCAGGCGTTCGTACGCGACGGAGTGCTGCGTGACGAGTGTGGCCGAATGGTGCGCGCGATGGGCAGTCCCGCGATTCCCGGCCTGATTCGCATCTACAACAACCGCAGTCGCGCCAACTACAAGATGCGGCGCTATGCGTCGTATCAGCTCGATCGGATGGATCGGCTGCGGCCCAGCAAAGCGATTGCCTCGGCGTCCGACGATCTGGTGCGGGCCGACATCATCCACACCTACGGCGAGGTGCTGGCGATCGATGCGGTCGAGGCGATCCTGGAGCAAGTGGCGGCACGCTCGCGACGGGTCAGGCGAGAGGCACGCTGGGCCTGGCTGCGCTATGTCGACGGGCCACCGCCGCCGCCGGCCCCGAAGCGCAAGCGCAAGCTCCCCGGAGGCAAGGAAGAGTCCGAGGAAAAAGAGGACTACCTGACCTATCGCGAGCTGGCGACGCTGGCGCTCAAGCGGACCTACAAGACGGTGTTTGCGGTCGAGCCGCCTGAAAAGCTCACGGTGCGGCAGCTCACCGACGAGCTGTTTGCCCATTACGACCAGCAGGAAGAGGCGCTGTTCGCCAAGCTGTTCGCGAGTGGCACCGCCCATCTGGCCGCCGGTCAGCCCAAGTCTGCCGTCGCTGAGTTCGGCTGGATCTTGGCCAACCAGCCCGATCATCCGCGTCGCGCTGAGATGGCGGCGGCGTTCCGTCAGTATGGCAGTCAAGTGGCCGAGGAAGCGGAGCGAAAAAATGACGACTCGCTGCGCAGTCAGGCGGTGGGCTGGCTTCGTCACTCGCTGCTGCTCTTCCGCAGTCAGCCGGGGGCGGCGACGCTGGCGGCGCAGGTTCATCTTCTCGATGGCAAGCTCGCGCTGCGGCAAGGCGGCGACGGGAAGACCGACTTTGCGCTGGCGCTGCGGAGCGATCCCAGCCTCGATGAGGCCCGGCTCTATCTCAGTCGCTTGCAGACCCAGCCGCAGCGACGGATAAGCTGGCTGCGCTGGCTGTGTCTTGGACTGCTCGCCGGGGGCCTGTTGCTGCTGGGGCTGTGGCGTCGGCAGTCGGCGTCGATCAAGTAGCCTGCCTCTGACTTGCCAAGTCCCGTCGCAGCTTCGTTGACCGCCCCGAGCGACTTCCCTACTATCCGCAGGTTCCTACGAGGAACAACAAACCTTTCGGAGGTCGGACAATGAAGAAGGTACTTGGTATTGCGTTGCTTGGTCTGCTCGTCAGTGTGTCGGCGTGTGGCCCCAAGGCCCAAAACGGCGGAACCACCGTCGCTCCTCCCGTAGGTGGTGCGGCCCCAGCAGGTGGCACGGGTGGAGCGGCTCCGTCGGGCGCAGCTCCGGGCGCAGCTCCCTCGATGAACGCCAATCCCGGCGCCGCCCCCGCCGCTCCATAACCACCCCCGGTTACCGCTCTTGAAGCAGCGCCTCGACTTCGTGTGAGATCTCATCGAGCTCACCCGTACGGATTCCCTTCAACGCGGGCAGCTGGTCGGTTCGGTCTTGGCCGGTGCTCGCCGACGGGTTGTGGTGCGCACGCGCAGGAGCGCTAGCAGTCCCAGGCCGAACAGGATCGCGAGGGGCGATGCTGCCGGCGGCGCGTGACCGCCCACATTGCACGAGCAGCCGCTCGCCGTAGTCGCGGTGACGGTGAATCCGCCGCTCAGGCGACCGATCGCACCGTCGGGATTTTTGACCACCACATCGTAGACGCCAACCGGCAAGTCGCCGGGAACAAAGACCTTGATGGTCTGGTCATCTTCGACCAGGACGTTGGTGAGGGCGACAAGGCGGCTCTGGCCCTCCAAGTAGACGCTGGAGCTGGGGGCCGCCGACACAAAGCCACTGCCTTGGATGATCGCCGGTCCAGACTTGCCTTGCTCCAGCTCCGGCGGGGCAATCGACACCACCAGCGGACGCCGCCCACTGCCCCCGTCCCCGACGGTCGCAAGATCCACCGGAGTCATCGCAAGATCCACCGGAGTCATCGCAAGATCCGCCGGAGTCATCGCAAGATCCGCCGGATTCATCGCAAGATCCGCCGGAGTCATCGCTAGATCCGCCGGAGTCATCGCTAGGTCCATCGGAGTCATCGCAAGATCCGTCGGAGTCATCGCAAGATCCGCCGGAGTCATCGCAAGATCCGTCGGTGGGCCAGCCAGGTCGGCGGACATCCGCATGTCAGCGGGCACTCCCAGATCAGCGGGCATGGCCATGTCAGCCGGAGTGGCATCGACGCAGCCAGCATTCGCGGTCTGGATGGCAATCATGATCTTGGTCAGAGACGACTCCAGCTCCAGCGCGGTCGTGCCTTTGTAATAGCGAGCCATGGTCGCTTCGGGATAGCCCCCGGCGTCCGCCATCTGTCCAAGCGCAAGCTGCTCGCTGCTCGACAGTCCATCCCCGACACCGACAACATATGTGCCAATCGAGGGGGATGCGGTGCGCGCCAGCGTGATCTGATTGACAGTGCCGGTGACGGTATCGGGCTCGCCGCCGCAGCCTGGACCGCCATCGGTAAGCAGGATGATGTACTGCTTGCGGGTGGCGTCTTTTAGCTCGGTCAGGGTCGCTGCATCGCGAATGGCGGTGCCGCTGGGAGTTGAGCCACTGGGCATCGCCGCAGCCAGGGCCGCTGCAATCATCGCCTTGGTCGAGTAGTCGGGACGGACGGCAAGCAGGGAGTCGCAGCTTGCTTTCGGAAACAGCGCCAGGCCAATCTTGGCAGCGCGCAGCGGATCGGCCAGTCCCACCAGCTTGTTGACAATCTGCGTCGCGGTTGACCAGCGCGTCCCGCCTCCCGACATCAGCGAGCTCATCGAGCCAGAGCGGTCGAGCACAATGTGGACGTTGGGACACGAAGCGGCAGCCGCAAGCGCTGGCGCCCCCAAGACAGCGAGCGTGGCAAACAACCCCATCGCACAGAGAAACCGTTTTCCACCAGCCGCAGACAACCGCACGCGCCAAGACATGAGAAACCTCGCAGAAGAAACAGGAATGAGAGCGCTGGCTTGTAACACCAGCCCGCCCAAAAGGCACGCGCCTCTACGGTTGGCAGTCCTGTCCTTCCACCAGGGGTCCCGGGGGCGCTGGCATTTTCCCTCCTTTCGTTGCGTAGACGTTCATGGTGGGATGGCCTCCCACTTGAAGCATTACGTGCCCTGCTGTTCGACGGGCGCAACGCAAACCGAAGGAGGCAACCGTGAACGAAAGCAAGCAAGACAGCATCTCGCAAGGCGTCAGTCCGTTTGAGCTGTCGATTCGCCGCACCATTGATGCACCCCGGGCTGCGGTCTGGCGCTGTTGGGTCGAGCCGTCGCTGCTCAAGCAGTGGTACTGCCCCAAGCCGTGGTTTGTAAGTCACGCCGAACAGGATGTCCGTCCCGGGGGAGCCAGCCTGGTGGTGATGAATGGTCCGGGCGGCGAAGAAGTCCGCAATCCCGGCCAGTTCCTCGAGGTGGTCGATGGGCAGCGGCTGGTGTTTACCGATGCGTTCTCTGGCGACTGGCATCCGGCGGGCAAGCCGTTCATGGTCGGTTTCGTCGAGCTGCGCGATCTACCGGGCGGGAAGACGGACCTGCACTGGGGCGCACGGCACTGGAATGCAGCCGACCGCGACCAGCACCTCGCGATGGGCTTTGAGCCCGGCTGGAATGCGGCGGCGGATCAGCTCAACCAGCTCGCGCAGTCGCTCGGCTGATACACGGGGTGGCCTTGCCGCAGAAATGCCCCCGTCAGCCGCTTGTACGGTCACTCTGGACACGCTTTTGGCACCAGATCGAAGGTGATGTTGGAGTAGTGCACGCCATCGTAGGTGGTCAGCGTGCGCGGACGGCCACAGAGCTGCGTGGTCTTTTGGCGACGCGCAAACAGCATCGAGAAGCTTGCGGCGAGTCCCTTCCAGTCGGGCGTGTGGAACTCATAGCGCAGCAGCCGACCTTCCTGTTCCTCGCAAAAGCTGCAAGTAAACGTGACCTCGGTGTGATCGGTCAGCACCAGACGGGCGCGGCTGATGTGGAGCTCACTGTATTCGAGATGGGTATCCGCGACGCTGTCTGCGCTGGCCAGCACGTCGAGCAGCTCTGCCAAGACATACCGGCGCTGGTGGACCGTCACGCTCAGCTGACCAAGCGGCACCTTGTGGATGATCTGCTCGATCTGCTTCACTTCGCGCGGACCCAGCTCGCGACGTTGGACCCGCAGCTGCTTGAAGCGTGTCTCAAGCTCGTTTAGCTTGATACGCAATGCCTGAATTCGGCTGTCTTTCTGTTGATTCATATGACCGCGAAGTTCGGTGATTTGCTGGTTCACTTGCTGCAATTCCGAGCTGTTCTTCTCTATGCGCTGCTGCTGCGCGGTCAGGAGCGCCAAGACCTCCAGCCGTAGCTTGTCTACCTCTACAGTGGATTTGGTGCCAGAGCGCTGACAGTGATGGTCGATCTCACGGACTACTTCTTCAAGAATGTGGATGATCGACTGTCGATTGAGACGCTCCAGCACCGCCAAGGACACAGTGTCCGTGGCAATAACAGGCTTGAGCGGGCCGAAAGAGTCGCCGTCTGTTGCGATCTTAGGCTCCCGATCAGCTGGGTTGGAGTTAGAAGTTGAGCTGGAGCCAGACATCTACATAAATGCCTGTCGTACGGTATCACCATCGCTACACAGACTGCAATGATGTCGGGTTGTGTCGGATAGGGACAGTGACCTTGCGAGTATCCCATAGTGGCGATATGCTGCGACAGTTGGGGAATCCCCCTGCGTGCTCCTTACTGGGTGACCCTGCATGGCTGCTCCTTCCACCGATGAAAACCAGGGCTCTGCGGACAGTCCGGTTTCGGAAGGGGTCACCGATACGGAACCTGTGGACCGACTCCGCAGCGTGGTTCCGACCGGAGCCATCTTCTGCGCCGCAATCGAGCGCCTGAATCGGGAATCGCACCTGCGACTCCTGGAAGAGCTCATCGAGGAGGTGGATCAGCACGGTCAGCTGCTCACCGAGCGGGCCCAGGTTGCGGCCATGCCGTCGAGTCGTGAGCGAGTTGCCCGCCTGGCTCCGATCATCGAGGCCGTTACGACTCAGCTCGAAGCCAAGCTTGGCGAGACGCTGGATGAGAAGCTCCGGAGTCTGAATGCCCAGCTGCTGCGCGGCCACAATGCGCAGGTGGCGACGCAGCCACTGCCACGATCGCGACCGCAGCCACGTGGGACCACGCTGCACAGACTGCTGCTCACTGCCGGCATCGTGGTGCTCTGTTTTCTGAGCGGACTGTTTCTCGGCAAGCAGGCTATGGTGGCGCTGCGTCCAGCCAGCTCGGTGGCGCCGCCGACGCTGCCGCCGACGCTGCCGCCGACACCTGCTTCCCAGACCGCCGCCACTCCCGGCCCCCGGTCCGCTGCCGCTCCCCCGTGCTGTCAGCCTTGTGTCGATCCTGCCAAGTCGGATCGATTCCCATGACCAACGGCACCTACGCCGCTACATGCGCCGCTACATGCGCCGCTACATTCGATCGATCCGCACGTTGTCGATGGCCGGCCCCGCAGCTCCGGACGTAGTGCTCTGGAACTTCAGCACCGTCTTGTCCGAGGTCGCGGTAAACAGATAGGTCTTCATCACCCATCCCATCGCGCCCAGCGACTTGCGCCAGACACTAAAGGAAAACAGCGCCTCTTGGCTGCCGGTCGCGTGGACCTTGAGCGTCTTTGTCTCTGGGGGATGACCGGCTTTGGGATTGCCCGCCATCAGGAACGTCACCCGATACGTGGCCCCCGGAGTGGTCTTGATGGTCTGCTGAATCGAGCCGGGTCCCGAGGTGTTCAGATGGAGGCTGCGCTGCTGGGCATCACCGGACTGCCAGAGCGTTCCGATGTAGTCCACTCCCTGTCCGCCAATCACCCAGCCGGGCAGCTGATCGGGACCGGCTCGCAGCGACACAAACCGCCCCGGCACCGGCCCTTGCTCGAAGCTCCCGTTGAGGATCTCGACCTCGCGCTCGCGCTGTGCGATGGGAGGCGGAGTCACCGGAGTCACCTCGGTCACCGGAGTCACCTCGGTCACCGGAGTCACCTCGGTCACCGGCTTCACTTCTCGTTTCGGAGCAGGTTCAGGGGCGCGCACCGTCAGATCGAAGACAATATTAGTCGTATAAAGTACTTCATATTTGTCCAGGGTCAGAGATCTCTTACACATCGGCAGCTGATGCGACTGCTTGGCAAAGCGAATCTTGAACGACGCCGGCAGTCCCTTCCAGCTCGCGGTCGTAAACACCAGCTCAAAGATCGACCCCGGCAGCTCGTGTCGCACGCAGTCAAACAGGACCACTGTCTCATCGGTCAGCAGAAGCCGCGCACCGCACAGGTTCCGCTGCTGCCCCGGCTGATACAGAAATTCGGTCTGGGCCAGCTGATCTACGCCGGCCAGGATCTGTAGCAGCTTATCGAGACGGAGCCGCGCGCCACTTCCGCCCACACTCAGGTTCAGGATCATCGCCGCAACGTCGTGCTCTTGCAGCGCTTTGTGCAGCAGCAGCTCCACCTGCTGCCGCTCCCCTTCGCTGAGCGTCTCGGCCTCCGCTTGGACCCGCTGAACCTCCACGTGTAGCGCCGTGAGCTGCTGCTGGAGCTCTTGCAACTCCGCTTCGGAGAGCGGGCTGCCCAGCCGACTCTGCAGCGTCACGTCCAGCCGCTGCGGTAGCTGTTCCTGGAGCTGTGCAATGAGCCTCGGCAGCTGCGTCGGAAGCTGCTGCGACACCAGATGCCCAACCGAGACTTGCAGGCTGGCCAGGCTCTGCTGGTGCTGCTCTAGCAGCGCGCGCAGCGTACACCCGATGGCGCCAAGCTCTCGCTCCGACTGATCCAGCGTCCCCCGCAGCACCTCCGCTTGCTGCCCAAGCTCTTGCCGGAGCGTCAGCACCGACGGTTCCACTTCGGACTCGAGCTTGCGGCAGTGCGCGTCCAGCTCGCTTGTCACCTGCTGGAGCAGCGCCAGGATCGACGGCCGGTTCAGCCGCTCAAGTGCCGCCCCAACGAATCCCGAGGTGTCGAGCCATCCCATTAGCTGCCGCTGGTCAAGTGGAACACGATGTTCGACTGGTGGACCACGTCGTAGCTGCTAAGAGAGAGCGCCCTGCCACACATCGCCATCTGCGTCGTCTGGCGTCGGAACCGCAGCACAAACGAAGCCGGCAAGCCCCGCCAGTCCTTGGTCTGGAACTGGTACTCCAGCTCTGCGGTATCGGGCAGCTCGTGGCGCGTGCAGACAAACGTCACGCTGACCCCGCCCACCAGCGTTAGCTGCGCGCCGCTTACGTCACCGCCCTGGTAGGTGAAGTTGGTCGCCGCAACCTTGTCCCCACCGGCCAGGATCGTCAGCAGCTCGGTGAGACGGAACGACCGCCCGCTTACCGCAACCTGGACGTTGCTCACGATCGGCGCCAGATCGATGTTGGTGAGGAGCTGCTTGATCAGGCTCTCCACCTGCTTCTGCTCGCCCTTGTCCAGCTCGTCGGACGACTTCTTCAGGAGCTCGATCTTGGCACTCAGCTCCGCGATCTTGGCCAGCAGCTCCTGCGCATTCGGCTGGTTGACGACGCTGGAGAGCTTCTGCTGAATCGTCTCGTCCAGCGCCGAGCCAACCTGCGCAATGAGGTCCGGCAGCTTGCTCTGCAGCCGGTTGTCAAACAGGTCACCGACCTTCTGCTCGACGTTGTTGTAGAAGTCCCCAACTTGCTGCTTCAGCGCCGAAAGCGCGACGTTTAGCTCGGTGATCGACCCCTGATGGTTGTCCACCGCCGCCCGCAGTGCGTCGATCTGCCCCACCAGCTCGGCACGAAGCTTGAGGATGTCGCCGTCGATCTTGCTAAGCCGTCCGCCGTGCTCGTCGATCTCTGCGACCAGCTCCTTGAGGATGCCGAGGACCGACTGCCGGTTCATCTGCTCGAGCGCCGCCGCCACCACCGCGCTGGTGTCGATCACGCCGAACAAGCCGCCACCCCCTGCGCCGCTACCACCCGGGCTGCTGCCCCCTGTGCCCCCCGACGATCCGCCACCACCCGTGCCACCTTCAGCGGAGGCCGGCTGGCTCGTCTCGGGATCGATCTCGAGACACGTGACCAGGCTGCCGTCCTTGTCGCAGAGGCTGATGGTGTCCCCGGCGGTGACCCAGATGGCTCCTTCGACTCCGAAGCAGAAGACGCCAGTGGTGGTATCGAGATGGTTGCCAAAGATGCGGATGCTCTTGCCGGGCTGCAAGCTCGTCCCCGCCGGGAAGCCAAGCTTCAGCTTCTGCTCTTCCACATAGACAGCCCAGCCCGAGAGGTCCACCGCAGCAGTCTCGTGGCTGGTGATCTCGATGTAGGGATCTCCACCCGCGCCCTTGGTCGCATCAACCTGTAGACCGGTACCGATCGAGAGATCCGGCTGCGGCGCCGGGGCGGCCTGTGTGGCGACCAGCTTGATGCAGTCGAGGAGGTGGCTCTTGCCGATGCCGCCGTGGATCGACAGCGTCAGCACGTGCTTGCCCTTGGCGAGCTTGCCAAAGACATGGCGGAAGCGCTTGAGCACCCCGTCGCCGGCCCCCTTCTGGTTTGCCAGCAGCTCCCCGTCGAACTGGATGTGATCCGTGTCCGAGCCGAAGCGATCGTAAATCAGCGTCAGCTCGCCGGCCTTGTAGTTGTTGGCCAGCGTAAAGTGGATATTCAGCTTGGCAGTGGCCGTGCCCCACTTCTTCAGCCCCTGTGTGCGGGGTGGATTGCCCGCTTTGAAGAGCCATCCCGGGCAATCAGGCTGAGCCGCCGATCTCGGGTCCGCATCGACATGATAGTTAAACACCGGAAGAGCTTCCGGGGTGCTGCGGAACTCGCGGACTGTGCGCTGCTTCTGGCCCGGAATGCGTACTTTGCCAATCTGCCAAATAACCGGACTCTGGTGCATACGCCTTGATCTCCTGGTCGCTCTCCCATACACGGGCGACGGTACATAGGACAAACCGAGCGGTACGCACTATATCGCACCCAGTCCATCGCTTCAAGGGCAATAGGCAATTGCGATGTGAATCGGGATATCTGCTGGAAGTTCAACCCGTTACAACGGAGCGATCAACGGCAGCAGTGCGTTAGGCGGGAAGGTCGGGCAGGCCGACGCCGACTCCACCTAGGGCCAGCACTTCGGCGCCGACGGTCATCAGCAGGCGCGGGTCGGCAAACAGGTTCAGGGACGGAGCCAGCAGCTTGGCGTAGCGATCGAAGTAGAGCAGCTGGCGGGTGATCAGCACAAACTCGCTGGGCATGTGGGCACCGTGTCGCTGGGCGACCTTGAGCAGGTTGGTGATGACCTCGCTGTAGTCGATGCCGCCGAGCGAGCCGCGCAGGAACGGCTGAAACGCCACCTTCAGGTCTTGCGCAAACGTTGCCCACTCCGCTTCGTCCACCTTGCGATCCACTGCGCCCATCGCCGCCATCGTCCGGGCCAGCTGCGCAAAGTCCTGGGTCGCAAACGCGAGCAGGTAGCTGGCAATCTGCTGCCGCCGCGTCTTGTCCAGTCGCCCGATGATGCCGAAGTCGAGGAAGCCGAGCCGCCCATCGCGAAGGACCATCAGGTTGCCGGCATGCACGTCGCCGTGGAAGAAGCCGTAGCGCAGCATCGCCGAAAACCAGGCGTGCATCCCGTCGATCAGCCGCGTCTCGGTCTGCTCGCGGGTGATGCCCAGGCGACCGAGCCCTTCGAGATCATCGACGCGGACGCCGTGCAGCCGCTCCATCGTCAGGACATCGCGACGACACAGGCGGGCAAGCGGCTTCGGCGCGACGACATCGGGCCGGCCCAGCTCGGTCATGATCCGATTCCACTCTTCCATCCGCGCCGCTTCGCCCAGGAAGTCGAGCTCCTCGGCAATGTTGCGCTGGAACTGCGCGACCACCGCCTGGGGATTCATCGCCCGCACGCCCGGCACGAGCGCCAGCACCTCGGCACAGAACGCCAGCATCGCGACATCGGCGGCGACCCGCTCGGGCAAGTGCTGCCGCTGCACCTTCACCACCAGATCGAGGGTCACGCCTTGCTCGCAGAGGGTCACCGCATAGACCTGGGCAATCGACGCCGAGGCCAGCGGCTCGGTGGACAGGGTCGCAAACACCTGCTCGGGCGGCTGGCCCAGCGCCGCAGTGAGCGTCTGCTTCACCACGTCCCAGGGCTCGGGGGGCACGCGGTCGAGACACTTCTGAAACTCGCGGACGTAGCGCTCGGGAAACAGGCCATTGGAGCTGGCGATGAGCTGCCCAAACTTGATGTAGGTCGGACCGAGGCGCACAAACAGCTCGCGCAGCTCGACCGGACCGGCCAGCTGCTGGTCCCCGCGCAGGCGCCGCACAAGGTAACGCCGGGCCATCACGACCAGCTGCAGCAGCGTCGCCAGGGCATGGCGAATCGGCGGGCTGTACATCAGCGCCGCGCCCAGCACGACCACAAACGCTGCGAGCGCGACCCAAGGCGCCGCGCCTCCAGACAGCATCCCGCTGCGCAAGCAGTAGGGCAGGACCACACTTGAACCGTCAAGCATGCCCAACATCCTATACCGAGTCCCCAGGCGAGACGTTAGGGGGCGAGCTGGTAGGACTGGATGGGGGGATGTCGATTGAAATGCTGGCGCTCGAAGGGGCAGGCGCGCTTGGCGGGATCGATGGGCTCGGCGGACAGCAGCAGGCACAGGCGGCTGTCGCGATCGAGGGTCGGGACGCGCAGGAAGGCATCGCCGCTGGGGACTCTCACGTCACCGGGGCCGAGCTTGCTGTCGGCGCTGCCGGTGGGGTAGACGCTGTCGAGGACGCCGCCCCGGCGCTGCAAGACGTAGACATAGGCGGCCTGCTCGAGGTGAACGGTCAGCGCCATCACCTGCCCGCTCACGAGCGGCTGACCCGGTCCCAGGGCCGCGTCGTAGCCTCGGTCATCGGCGGTGAGGACCTGCGGAGGCGCCGTCGCAAAGGTCCCGCCGCGATACGGTGGCGTCGTCACGCAGCCAGTCAGTGATGACAGTGTTAGCAAGACCCCCAAAGCCCCAAGACGCATCGCTCTTTCCCCCCTCACTCCACTTTCGCACGGTCGACATCTTTTTGATACTCGTCGAGGTAGCGCTGCTTCTGCTCGCTCTGCCACTCGCGGTCGGAGAAGTCGGCGAGCGAATAGACCCGGGTCTTGTGGACCACGCCCGCGAGCCGGGGCAGGTGCAGCCGGTCGGGGGCGCTGTCGTCCAGGAACAGGAAGCCCTCGACATCGCGCAGGTAGAGCGGCAGCTCGGGTCGGCCATCGATCACCAGCTTGCCAAACACCGTCAGCGGTACGGTCTTTTGTCCAGCCGCCAGCTCGCCATCCCACTGGAGGTAGGCAAGCTGCTTGCCATGCTCGTCATCGACCCGCCCGATCACAAAGTAGCGACCGGGGCGCCTCACCTGGATGCCCAGCGCCAGCACCAGCGAGCCGTCTGTCAGCGACTCCGTGACCTTGCCGGTGAAGCGGGCGGGCTCCTCGGGGGTGTACATGACATCGAAGAACGACTCGCCCTGCTCGGCTCCGAGCGCAATCGCCAGCTGGACCCGCACCGGGCCATGGTAGCCGCCGAAGCCCAGCGCCGAAGGCTGCACCGCTGCGGTCAGCGTCCCATCGCCCGCCCGCTCGTCACCGCCTTGCCCATCATCGGCAAAGCGCGTCGCACTCGGCGGGACCTTGCCTTCGCTCGGCGGCGCCATCATCACCGTGGCTTGGGGCACCTGACACGGCAGCGCCTTGCCCTGGCTGTCCTCACAGCGCAGCCACAGCCGCACCACCTCCTCGCCTACCAGCTCGCGGCGGTCTTGGCCGAGCGACACCCGGACCTCGTCGTTGGCTTGGCCTTTGAAATACAGCGGCTGGCTGCGGACCACCGGCGCAAACGGGGTCATCTGATCGGGGTGCTCCTGGGCCGGTCGCGAGCCCGGGGGATACAGCGCATAGCGGCGATAGTTCGCAAGCCGCTCCTCCGCCTCCCGCAACAGCGGCAGCGCCTGAGCCGACTGGGCGCCCGTCTCCGCCGCGTTGCCCAGCGGACCGGCTGCTGCGGGCAAGCGCTCTGCCCCCCCGGACACCGGCCTCTCGGCAGGCGGCTCCGGGGGGGCGGCGGCGGGGGGCGGCGGGCGCTGGTACAGATACAGGCCAGCGAGGAGCAGGGCCAGCACCACCACCCCACCGGCTCGCCGGACCGTCGAGCTGCGTAGCGTCACCGCGTTCATGTCACTTGGCGTTAGCGGCCACGTCCGCGCGGACCGGCCCGATGATTCCCTGCCAGTTGCCATTGGCGTAGTGGTTCATCGCTTCGCCATCATCCCGGTACGACACCGAGTGGTAGCTCCACTTGGCGGCGCCGCCTTCGCAGGCAGCGGTGCCCAGGGTGAGGTCGTTGGAGAACCAGTCGCTCGGGTTGCCGAAGCTGGCGCCCGTGGTGCCGGCGACTCCGCCCGTGGTGTGATAGGACACCGCCTCATCGTCCTGGCCAGGCAGGATGCCCGAGTAGAGCGTGCCCTTGGCGCCCGCGTAGTTGTAGAACCAGACGCCGGCGGTGTTGTTGTGGTTGTACTTGGCGCGCGCGGTGGTGGTGACCAAGTCTTGGACCAGCTGCTCGGACGACGCCCACGAGCCGGCATCGGACAGCTCACTGCCGCCGCTTGCCCCGGAGGCCACGCGGACCCACTTGATGTTCCAGCCGGTCTGGGTGGTGCCATCGCTGTTGCCGCAGACGCCGCTCGAGTTGGGGGTGGCGTTCTTCTTGTAGCGAGCCGAGCCGCCGTACAGCGACAGGGCGTAGCCGATCTGGTAGTCGCCGGCGCTGTGGACCGCGAGGTAGCACCAGTTGTTGCCGGTGCAGAAGCAGTCGAGGGCGTCGCGGATGCGATAGTTTTGGCTGCTGATGTAGCTCTTGCCATCCCAGTTGACGGCCTTCTTGTTGACCCCGGCGGCAGCGGTCGAAGGGCCCCAGTACGAGAAGTCGGCATAGTTGCCGGGCTTGGTCGTCGAGGCGGTGCGCCCATGAATCCACAGGGTGTAGTTGGTCGCCTGCGCGCTCGAAGCCGCGAGCAGCACGACCGCCATCACCGAATACGCCAACCACTGGTACAGACGCTTTGTCACGCTCATGGGGGGACTCCTTTTCTTACGGTTCAGTCAACGGAAGCGGAAACGCGCCGAACGTACGCCCAAACCGCGCCCCAAGAAAGGGATCGCCACGCCCAAACCCGCGCGCGTGAGGTGTCCAACCCCACTGAAGAGGCCTTGGCATGCTCGCGCGAGCGCGCCAACCCCTCCGCAGTGGCCTTGTCCTGCTCGCGCGGGCGATGCCTACCCCTCTCAAGTGGCCTTGGCATGCTCGCGCGGGCGCGCCAACCCCACTGAAGAGGCCTTGGCATGCTCGCGCGGGCGATGCCAACCCCACTGAAGAGGCCTTGGCTTGCTCGCGCGAGCGGTGCGCTGCTGGTTTGACTCACAGCGTGAGCTGTAGTGAGCCGATCCCGTGCTCATCGAGCTGGATCTTGCGGTGCGGAAAGCTCCCCAGGCTGGGCAGCTCCACCTGTGGCCGCAGCCAGTCGTGATGCAGACCCTTTTCTGCCCGCTTGCCGACTCGCGGACGCCGCCGCGCCGGGGACGCGTCGAGCTGGGCGGTCAGCATATCCCGCCGAAACGCCGTGTAGCACGTCACCGCGTGCAGCCGCAGTTGCAAGGCCCCGGTCAGCGCGCGCAGTCGGACGATCATCCCGGCCAGCTGCTCGCGAACCTTGTCCCACTCGGTGGCGCTGACTGTCTCTTTGCACTCGATCACGGTGGCGGACACCGCGTCTTTTTGCCACTCGACCAGCAAGGCAAAGTCGGCGCACTGCTGCTGCTTGAGCAGCGGAAACCACTGCTTGCCTCCGCTCTGCTCGAGCGTGAGCTGCAGCACGGGGAAGCCGCCGCCCCGCCGCTTGGTCTTGCGACGGATGCGGACCGCGATCCGGGCAAAGCCTCGGCCATCTCGGGCCGGCTCTTCCAGCACCAGCGGCTGCTGCGCGTCGGCAAACCGGCAGCAGGCGGCCACGAACCCAGCGTCCAGCAGCGCGCCGACCGACTCTGCCGAGAGGCTCACTGGCCGGCCTCGATCGCGGTGTCGAGCGCCTCGGTCTGCGCCTCCAGGCTGTCGATCTCGGCGTTGAACGTCGGCATCTCCAGCCCGTAGTCGGTCATCTGCAGCGCGCTCACCACGCTGTGGGTGCGGTCTTTGCTTAGCATCAGCCCATAGCCGCTCACTTCGTCAGGCAGCAGGTAGTCCGTCTCTTTGAGCTTGAACTTTCTCTGCAGGGCTCGCCGCTTGGCCACTGGCAGCGCGCCCAGCTTCACCAAGTTGTTGAGCTGATGACAGAACAAGTCGCCATGGGTGGTCAGCACCACACGCACGCCTTTGCGAATCAGCCGCGCAATCACCACCGCCAGCATCCGCTGCACCTTGGGATGCAGGTGCGCTTCGGGCTCTTCAATCACCAGAAAGGGCAGCTTTTCAGAGTGTTTCAGCACCAAGACAATCGGCGCAAGCTCACTCACCACGGTCGAGACAATCGACATAGGCAGCGCGACCGAGGCGCCCTTCATTCGATATTCGTATTGGTTGAAGCCAGCCCGCGAGTGCTTGACGATCTCGCCCCCCAGCGC
>JAEUKA010000112.1 GCA_016794465.1 Myxococcales bacterium
GCGGCGGCGTGAGGCAGCGAGGAGCCTGAACAGAGCAGCGATGAGAGGAAGGGATACGATGAGCGTAGCCAAGCTGAATATCGCGAGTGTGTTGGTGGGGGACTCCAAGCAGGACTTCCGCCTGCGTACGCCAGACGCCCAGGATGCGAACGCGCGACTGGATCTGCTGGTCGCCTGCGTCCATCAGGCGGTGACAGCGGGCTGTCGGGTCGTCGTGCTGCCTGCAGGCTTCTTTGTCGTCGCGAGCTGTGCCGAGCGCGACGCGCTAGAACAGGTCTGCTTAGCGCAGCTAGCTGGCGAGCCAATCTTGGTGGCGTTCGGCATCGATGTCCGACCCGCCAAAAAAGGCGGAGCCCGCAAAGGCGATGTGGAAGAGACGCCAGGCGACAAGTTCTCGGTCGGCAAGGCATCGGCGGCATCGGAACAAGCCGGCTACGATCTTTTTGGGTACGTCGTCGAGGCGGGCCAATTCCTGATTTCGCGCATCGCGCAGACCGGGATTACGACCGAGGAAGTGCAGCGCACCATCTCGGACGCAGAGTGCGACGCACGCTGCAAATCGTCGCGGCTGCTCGGTGGGGCCAAGGTTGCGTTGCTACTGTGCGGCGAGGTCCGATCGGAGGCGTGGCACACAGCGATGGGTACGCGGGCCCCCGACTTGGTCTTGCATCTGGCCCATGCCTCGGTTCCTCTCGGCGGAACATCCAACGAGTCATGGACGAAAAGTGTGGACGGGCTCATGCAGGAACTGCCGGGCACCGCTGTGTGGGCATTCGCCGATCACATCAGAGCCATGGGGCACTGGGACTCTGCATCTGGTCTGGTGCCGCTGGTCCGGCGCGTCTGTGGCGCGTCCGTGCCCCAGGTGTCGGCTGATCCTGTCGCGCACGAGATCCCTGCGACGATGTACGTCTACGCTGCGGCCTGAAGATCCTAAGACCCAACGGAGCCCAACATGTTTCAGTTCATCGCCGAATTCTTTAGCTGGATAGCAAGCCTCTGGTCTGGCTTGGACGAAAAAACAAAAGGGAAAATTATCGATGCTGCTGTCAACCTTCTCGGCGAAGTACTGCGAGCAATCTTTCGACACTCCACCACCTAACCGCCTACCAAGCAAGGTGACCTATGGCAGCCCTCAAGTACGAGCAGTCCACGGATGAAAATCCGTCGCCCCCTAGGGAGCATGGGGCCAGCACCACAAGTGACGATGCATCACTTGGGGATTTTACCAAACTGTATCGGCACTTCAGCCGGAACTTGCCGCTGAACTTTTCTCTTCAGCATGGGACGCGCTTGGCCGCCGTTGCATTGCAGAACGGCATATTGAGCACCCTTACTGGGGTTGGTTGGCGCAACCGTGAAAAGCAACTCTTCGCTGAGCGAGTCGCAGGCATTATCGAGAAGGATGATTTTGTCGCCCAGGCGAGCGATGCCATTGGGCCGCCCCAAAATGGTGAAACCGAAGACGAGTATGTGGAGCGGGGGAAGACCGTGTTCAGACGCCTGCTGCTCTCCAGACTCAAGGATGCGTAGACGAAGACGACAGCGTAGCAATGTGCAGCATGGCTTGCTCAGGTGGATCAAAACTTGCGTAACCAGGATCAGCTCTGGCTGCTGAAAGTCGAGCAGACTCCCAATCGCTCCAGCGATTGTCTCAGCAGAGTGCTGAGACAGATCTCCTTCATCAACCCCGCCAGTTCCCGGTCGAGCGGACATCGGAGACCCAACCGGGGCGCCATGTCTTGAGAGAACTCGAGAAGCTGCGCTCCCTCAATCACGCGACTGACCGTGCACTGAGTCTTCACTGCTCGTACTTACTCGATCTGAAAAGACTCGGCGACCACGACGATCTCATCGCCGCTCTGCATCTCCACAGTCAGTTCCCGCAGTGCGGGCAGGCTCCGCGATTCCGTCTCGCGAATGCTGTTCACAGAGACGCTCGGCCCCCATGGAAACTGGCGCGGACAACACAACTTGTGAACGCCACATGCTCGCAGCGCGAGTGACTCCCGGTCCGCAATGCCGGTCTGAAACGACAGCACGACCTCTCCTTCGGCCCAGCGCAGTGTAAGCTCAAGCAGCGTCGAGTCGTGGAGTTCGGAGAAGGACGGACTGGCCATGATTGTGTCTCACAGAGAAACCAGTTCATCGAGTGCGCCTTGCTCCAGGGGAAGCGGACGCTAGGAGCGAATCTCGACCTGCGGGCAGCTTGGATCGACCAGGAACAGACCAGAGGCCACGATGTCCACCGTGACCTCCGTGCTGTTCCCCTGGTTGTTGACCGAGGCAATCTTGATTGTGAAGCGGTGGCCATCACCGACGGGCTCCGCATGGATTTCCAAGATCACATCATTTGGCAGTGGCCCCGTCGGACTGAACGACAGCGACGTCACTTTCTCAAACACCAGTCGGCCCTTTTCAATGTCCCCCGTGGCGTCGAAATTCCAGCCCTCACTCACGGAACGAATCCGCGAGACGCGGTCGACAACCATCTCAACGCGTGCATTCCAACAGTCGATGACAAGCCCCATACAGGCCCGGTCAGCAAGGTAGAGTGTCTGGAGAAACTGTGATGGAGTCATGACGTGTTGGGAGTCGAACGTGGACGGGCTCCCCTTTTCAGAGCAAGTCGCTGTCCGGATCGATGTCATCCAGACAGATTGACCGGACATCGATGCCAAACGCCTCAGCCTGCTGCTTCCATAGAGAGATGACCTCATGGTAGGCCATCAGAAATCCCAGCTTGTAGTCACGATCTTCGGCGCGAGTCTGTGCCGCATCCTGCCGAGCGGACAGTGCTTTCTGCTTGAGCAGCGTTCCAAGATCACGAAGAAAGAGTTCTGCGGTGGTAGGTGTCATTTTGGGGTCTGCCCTCGTTCGAGGAGGCTCTTTAGAATATCTCGCTGTTCGGCTTGGCGTGCAATGTCGCTCGGCCACTTTTTCTCGATGAGCGCACGTTGCTGTCGTGGGTCCAAACTGGACCATCCCGCAATGTGTCTCTCTGGGTTTGCGATTTTGCTCTCATGTTCAGCAATCTGTCGCTCCAAAGATGAGATTCCCTTCTTGATCTCTGCCTGAGAGCGCTCTGCATAGACACGTCGAAACCCTGAGTGCTTCTCCATGGCTGCGGCTGCATCATCCAGGTGGTTTCCAACTTTCGCCGCCTTTTCGACCACCTTCTCCGCATCCCGAACATGTTCCGCAGCCTCGGCGGTTCGTTCAATCTTTCGCAGCGCCCCGATCGTACCAATTCCCTCGGTGAGCACTCCCATCGCTGCATCTGCTGCAAGCGAAGTGGTGGCGCGACCGAGCGACTCGCCCTTTTCGTAGGCCGGCTTGTCGAGCCATTCCTTCGTCGATACGATCACGGCGTGTGCCACTCGCTCCACGTCATCGCGCGAAGCATTCCGCACCGCACGTTCCATCGCGAGAAGCGGTGCCAGCGCCCGCAGCTCGCGGCCTGCCTGTAGGTCCTCGACGAGCTCGCGGCCTGTCTTGGCCAGTCGTTCGGGGAGTTCCTTGGTGTCGTGATAGATTTGCCAGCTTTCTTCGCCGACTCCCACTGCGAAGCCTCGCGCAAATTCTGCGGCAGACTCACCGAGGCTGGGTCGCTCTCGACGTAGAGGAGATGATGGCGAAGAGGGGTTCGCTTCCGGTGGTTGCGTCGGCGCAACCGGAGCAGTCGCAACTTGATCTGTTTGCGGACTCCTAAACTCACTGGCGGGGTGCTTCTGCTCACGCCGGTCCCGATGCTTCTTTGACGTCTGGGGCGCGGCAGCGGACGGTTCAGAAGCCGCTGGTGTCGTCGCTGGACTCGTAATCGGAATCGCTGGTGTAGCAGGAGGGTTTGGCTGCGGCCCGCTTGGCGGTGACACTGGCATCAGATCTGAGCCAACCTCGCGCAGAGGCGCATCCATCGGTACAAGCTGCTCGCCTACCTTGCAGAACTTCCCGCTTGCATCCCGCTTTCCCAAATGGCGCAGAGGCTTGTCGTATTTGCCGTCTTCATACAGAAAACACTCGTCGGTCAGCCAGTCCTCGCCACGCCGATGCGCTTCGCTTGCCAGCTCGGCCTCGGTCCATTCCTGCTTCAACTTTTCCCACAGCCAGGGCCAGGGCGACGGCACCATCTCGCGATTGGGAATCGGAGGACGGGAATAGGACTGATCCACAGTCTCCCTTCCGATGTGATAATCAGGGCCACCAATGTAGATTGCGCTGGGTGCGACTCCATCGCCACGTCCTTGGACGTAGCCGCCGCTGAGCGACGTTCCGTTGTCCCACGCAAAATGCACAGACAGACCGAAGCCACCACGCAGCGGAGCGGTATTCCGCGAACCAAACAGACCTTGCAGAACTCCGAATCCCTGCACCGTCGCGCGAGACATCCACGGCAAATGAATCCGGAGCGACGTCGAAAGCTCACTGTCCGTTCGTCCCTGCGTGAGCAGGAATCCCAAGGTCGCGGTGATTCCCATCCGCCAGAATGGCTTGTCCGCAACCGCGCGCAGAGCCGTCAGAGGGGCAAGACTTCCGAGGTCATTGACCCCTTCAAACTTGGGAATCCGCAGCTGCTGCTGGAGCTGAAGTCCAAAGGTGAACTCACTATCTGGCACAGGATTCCGAAGCAGAGGAAACAGGACTCCCTTCACGTTTAGTAGTGCGGGTCCATTCTGAAACACTACCCCCTGATTCACCTGACTCCAGATTCCCAGTGTCCCGCCCATTCCGATCTCGACGCGATGGAACAGAGACATCGAAGCGCCATATGAGGCGGTCGCGCCAAAGCCTCGGGAGTCTGTCGAAGGCAGCAGAACGACATCCGCGATGTGAAAGTGCGCCGTGAAGTAATCAATGCGGTTACACGGAATCGGAGACTTCGCGCAGCGCGAACCAAACGCCATCCGTAGAGGAGCCGCAGGCAGAACAGACGGCTCCGCAGCCACCAGCATCGGGAGAAGAAGCCAAATCACCGTCACAAAAGCGAGACGAATCAATCCCAACACGCGCGGAAGCCTAGTTCACAGAAGTGACAATCGCAAGCCAGCACTATGGCTCCAGCGGCCACAAGCTGATATGAAAGGGCCGAGCAGGTCTGCCATGCCCACCCCAATCATCTCCATCGATTCTCGGCGACGCAAGAAAGGGGTCTCCACTCCTTCACGGACCGTGTCCGGCGCTGTCCCTTGCCCGCGCTGTCGGCGTCCGATTCCTGCTTCTTCGACCACTTGCCCAGAGTGCGGCGTTCATTTCGAAGGCTGGGCCGAAGACTTTACCGATGCGCCCCCTTCGTTCATTCGGACACGCGGAGCGCGCTACATTCTGCTGGCCGTTTCTGCGCTCCTCCTGCTGTCGATGCTCCTTGCGCTGCTGGGCCGTTGCTGAAGCAGCACAAGCGGCGAAGGGGGAGTAGGAATCCGAGTCCGTTCAATGATAGGTTGCGGGCATGTCAAAACATCGGTCTTTGGTGGTCTGTGCGGTTCTGTCTGTCTCGGTCTGTGCGATGTCTGCTTCGCATGCAGAGACGTGGAATGACTATTCGCTTTTGCAGTCGCGCGCAGCGGGTCAGTTCTGGTCTGGGGGCGCGGTGGCGGGGCAGTGGGCGTGGTCACCGCAGAGCGCTTCTTCCTCGGACATCGCGTGGGGAGATCCGAAGTCCTGGCCCCCTTCCTATGGGGAGAAGTTCCTGCTCTCTGCGGATGGACAGTGGGTGTTGCTGGATGGCTACTCGGATGGAACAGGACTCCCAACCCGCAACGTCCAGCGGGTCACAAGTGAGAGCATCGGGGATGCAAACTGTAGCGGAATGACGCCGATTCCTTCCGATGCTGGGCGTCAGCACTACGTCAAGTGGAACATTCCCAGCAGCGGCTACTGTCTGTACGCCGAAGGAACGATCAGCGGACCCAATCCCGACGGCAGCACGTTCACGGTTCACTTCGCGCACCGGCAGAGATGGAGTCCTCCTGCTCGCTGTGCAAACGCCTACTTCAGTCGTGAAACCTGCATCGCTCAGCGAGAAGAGTGGTGGGATGACAACGGCAGTCCTTTTGCGCTGCGGATCGACAGAACGCAGCAGCTCGCGCGTGGCTTGGGAGTCGGCTTCACCATCCGTCAGACTTTCCCAACCGCCTGGGGAGCCGACGGTCGGTACTTCTGGCGATGGTGATGTCTGTGCCGTTCTGCCCGAATCGCAATGATGCTACGTAACCCGACTGCGGGATCTGCAGCACAGGATGAGGCATGGGCGATTGGCTAACCCACTACGAATGGATCGAGTGCACAGAGGGTCGTGAGCGCGTGGCCAAAGCGCTGCGCCGCAGCTGTGTTGATCTCGACCTGGGCAACGATCGCTGGGCTGTGCGTGCGCGGCGACTGGCGCCACAGCTTCTCCAGATCGAAACGGTGAAGAAGTGGGGTCAATTCGATGTTGTCGATGCGCTCTGCCGCCGGATGCCCAGCTGTCGGCGACTGGCTCCACAGCTTCATTTTCTTCTCTGTCTGCACGGTGAGCCGCAACTTGAACTTGATGGAGCGGTCCGCCTCCTTGGAGAATGCGCAAAGCCGATGCGGCTGAGTCAGCACTCGATGCTCTGTCTGGCTGATTCGGTCCCCATTGCTGCGGATCATTCGCCGCTGGATCTTGTGCAAGAGCAGTGGCTCGATAGCCCGTTGTTCCGTGTTTTGGATTCGCTGGCGCGTGGCGTGCCTGCGCTCACCGGCACGCGGACCGATTTCCTGTTTGGACTTTTTTCGCCACAGCATGGCTATGTCCACATGGGAATGCTTGAGCTGAGCCTCACCGTGCCACCGTGGCCAGGGTCCGCGCACGTCGAGCTGTTCGTGAGCGGCCAGCACAACAAAGCGCCTGTGGAAGCTGATGTCGGTCCTTCCTGCTGGGCACTCAATGAACCCGACGAGTCGGTTCCCATCATGCACGCCCTCGACTGGCCCTTCCGATAGCACAGTCAGAACCGAGCCAAGTCCGCCAGGTGCCCGCCGAACCCTCTGCGCAGAGTCCCCCACATCCCATCATGGGATAAAAAATGGGATGACATCGCGATTTTCGCGTGTTACTTCCGTCGCTGAGGTCAGTTCCTTTAGAACATCACCAGCATGATGTTTATGGGGCCGGGCATTGCGGGGGGACGTGTGGTGGGGGGGACGGATGCGACGTTCAAGGCGAAGACGTTCAATCCATCGACGCTGGCGGAAGATCCTAACGGGATTCGCATCAAGCCAGAGCACATCCAGAAGGCACTGCGCGAGCTGGCAGGGGTCGCAGATTCAGAGCCGGCGCGGCAGTTCCCGCTGTCAGCTGGTACGCAGAGTCTGCGCCTGTTTATGCCGTAGCCCATGCTGCTGGTTTCACCGGCCGTAGGAATCATCCGGCCGTAGGAATTATCCACATTAGGAATCACCCGCGCGTTCGGACTCCGGACGGTGCAGGGTCATCTATTCCTATCGGCAAGGACATCGAAATCACAGACTGAGGGTGGTGGCCCAAAAGTTGACGAGAACTCGTCCCGCTAGGTTCGCCTTGAGTGCAAGGCGTGTCTCATAGCAGCCCTTTGCTTCCTCGTGATGTGAGCCGATCACCTCCCGCCTGCGTGCTTTTGTGCGAGCGCTGGCTGCGGCGCCACGGGCCTTTTCCTCCGGCAGGAGGCCCGCGCTCAGCTGCTTTCGAAAGCGCAGCAGACCCAGCTTGCCCACGTGCTCGATGAGCTTGCGGAGACAAAGGCCAGTGCCCAAACACAGTGGGCGGCCATCAGCAGCGAGCAGGCGCTCGCGCAGCTGACTCCCTCACAAACGCCGTGCCCGATACGACTCGATCCGCCAACGGAGAGGGCCGCAAGCAGCGATATCGAATATGGCAGCATCGATGGCAACTACGTTGGCTCTTGGTCGGATACGTCTGTGCGCCGAAGGAACGATCAGCGGACCGAATCCGGATGGTAGTACGTTCACCGTTCACTTCGCTTATCGCCAAAGTGGAGCCCGCCTGCTCGCTGTGCAAGCGCCTATTTCAGTCGAGAGACCTGTATCGCCCAGCTTGAGGAGTGGTGGGATGACAATGGCAGTCCGTTTGCACCCCGAATCGACAGAACGCAGCAGCTCGCGCGCGGCTTGGGAGTCGGTTTCACCGTTCGGCAGACCTTCCCAATCATCTTGGGGGGGCCGACGGGCGTTACTTTTGGCGCTGGTGAAGCCTGCGCGGAACTGGGACGCTGAAACGCAACCGCTGTCTCGCTATCCGCTACGAGCGTCGCGCCGACATCCACCTCGCGCTCATTTTGCTCGGCTGCGTACTCATCGCGTCAAACTTCTGTCCGGGACCAGTTTTGATTTCGGCGCTTACTCTATCGGCAGCCCTGCCGCTGCGTCGACCAACTCCACGAAGCCTTGGCGGTAGCCAAACTCGTCTTGGCCGCGGGCCGAAGCGGCGATCTTGCGGACATCTCGGAAGGAGAGATCTCCCACCTCGCTTGACTTCCGCAGCAGCTGTGCAAATCCAGCGACTGCCGATGCGAAGCGTAGGTCATCGCTGGCCTTTGGGAAGGCCAGGACTGTGGTCGGTTTGACGATAGGAATCTCCAAAAGCCTGCTGGTTTCTTCCGTCGGTGCTTTGTATCGGATGCGCAGATAGGCAAGCTCGTTTGCATAGGCAGTACCGGTGAGCTGCGCTTTCTTTTCTTTGACATAACGGAGTAGGTCAACCTCGGGCTCTTCCCGGTTTGGAGTCAGCTCGTACAGCGCCGTTACGGTGGCACCCGCACCCACTTCTCCTGCGTCTACTTGATCATTTCTGAAGTCTTCTCGGTGGAGTGCTCGATTCTCATAGCCAAGTAACCGATATTCCCGAAGCTGCGCTTGATTAAACTCCACCTGCAACTTGACGTCTTTTGCCACTGTGTGCAGCGTCGCAGAGGTCTGCTGTGCGAGGACTTTACGGCCTTCGGCAAGTGAGTCGATAAAGCTATAGTTTCCGTTTCCTGCATCCGCCAAGCGCTCCATCATGTGGTCTTTGAAGTTCCCTCTGCCGAAGCCTAGTGTAGACAGCGACACGCCCGATTTGCGCTCGTGCTCGATCATTTCGAGAAGCTGCTTGGTATCACTGATTCCGACGTTGAAGTCACCATCGGTCGCGAGCAAGATGCGATTGATTCCTTTCGGAATGAACGCTGAGCGCGCGAGTCTATAGGCAGTTCGGATCCCCGCTTCCCCTGCCGTGCTACCGCCGGCTTGTAGATTGTCAATAACAGATAGGATTTGTTTGCGATTGGAGCCAGGGGTTGGCTCCAGAAGCACTGCCTCGCGTCCTGCATACACCACAATGCTCACTCGATCTTCGGGGCGAAGCCTGTTCACCAGCAGTCGGAGTGATTGCTGTAGGAGCGGCAGCCGGTCTCCTCCCAGCATGGAACCCGAGACGTCGATCAAGAACACCAGATTGGCCGGTGGCAGCTGCTCGGTTTGAATATCTACTGAGCGGACACCGATGCGCAGTAGATAGTTCTTCGAATTCCACGGACATTGCGCCAGCTCGGTCGTGACGCCGAACGGGTGCCCACCCTGGGGACGAGGATACTCGTACGGAAAGTAGTTTACGAACTCTTCCAATCGGACGGAGTCCCTGGGGGGGAGCTGGCCATTTTCGATGTATCCTCTGGCATTGCTGTAGCTGCCGGTATCCACATCCAGGCTGAAGGTCGACACAGGATTTCGGGACACCTCGGTGCTGCCGTGGTCCATCGGATGTTGATACTGCGACCGATCCACATACAGCGGCTGGGTCTGGGAGTCGCCATTGATACTCAACACTCCCTGCATGGCTTCAGCGCTAGCCATGGCTGCGAAGGAGGCCACGGTATGACGGTTGGCCAGCGCGGCGGCACCAGACCAGACTCCCAATGTGCCACTGTGAGCAGCCATCGCTCTGTGCAGGGCGAGGGTGTGATCCAAGGAGAGTCCGTGCAGTGCGTAGGACTTGGCCGCGCTCTTGGTACCCGGAGCGTGTCCGATCTGATCTTCGGAAGACCGAACAGCAGTACGTTTTTGAAAGCTGGGCCGCGCTTCCTCGGGCTGGAGATCGAACTGAATCTTTGCGAGTCGTTTGACCTGGCCCTCTGTCAGGGCCAGATTCCGGGACTCCGGTGGCTGGAGGGATCCTAGACCGAGTACGGTCGCTGCTGCGCTTGCCGCCAAGAGGGTTGTAGCCAGCAGCAGACGATTTGGTCGCCACGATGGTGAAAGGGACACGGAACCTGAATGTGGAGACGGCATAGGAATCCCTCCGCTGCGCGGCAGATCGCGGGCCACCGCCTAGAAAGTTACTTGGACAGAGCGGAATCAGCTCCGTCGTCCAACCCAACCCCTCAGACATCTGTCCGTGCGGAAGGTTTCACAAAAAATTCGCGACGGGAGAAGTCGCTAAGTCGCACCTTGGGCGCCTGCTTAGGCTGCGACTGTGGCTTTTGGCGAAGGAACCGCCAAGGTGCTGAGCCGGATGTCGACAGGGAGTGGCTGGCTGCTTCCGCCGTTTCCGCTGTCAAATGGCGTTGGCTTGATAGCTGGCGTGTTTTCAGCGTACCAGTTACAGCCGAAGTGAGACGCCCCCGAACAGCTCTGCACGGGCAATTGGCGTCTCGGCCAGGCCGTTCTTAGGAATCTTATAGGAGCCATCCAGCACGTTGCGGGCCTGCAGGTTCACGTCGAAGCTGCGGCCGATGGGAACGATGAAGTTGAGGTCGAGGAGAAAGTTTCCAGGGAAGCGCTGGTCCACTCCGAGCACTCCGGCGCGATAGTCTTTGATCCAGCGCATCACCACCGCAGTACGTAGTCCAGTCTGAACGCCCCGTACCTGACCGAGCAGAGAGTACAGCAGGCCAGCATTTAGCTTATGAGAAGGGACATCGGTCAGCTCGCGATTCTGGCTGTCGGTGGCAAGGGCAAAGCTGTAGTTTAGGAATCCCTCCAGCTTCACAGGGGTCCGAAAGCGCGCCTCCAGCTCGACTCCCCACGCGGTGGTATTGCCCGGCTGGTTGGCAAAGTAGTTGACGTTCATCGTATTCACACCGTCGAGGGCATTGGCGGTGATGTTGTAAAAACCGTTCAGCGCCGCAAAGACGTAGGCATTGTTAAATAGAAACGCAAAGTCAACCGATTGGAATGTCTCTGGATCTAGATTTGGGATTGTTATACCTGGAATGTTCTTCGCGCCTGTCTCTTTGTTTAGACCCAGCTCTTTGACGTTGGGACTGCGCAGCGCGGTTCCGTACGTTGCCCGCAGTGCGAAGTGCTGCGGGAGTCTTTGCACCAGCGCTAGCCGAGGCGAAAAGTGCGTAAAGGATGCGCCCACAGAGGTACCAATGTCCACCCGTCCTCCCGCCGTGAGCAGGAGCCCTTGGAGCAGCGGAAGCTCATGCTTGTACTGCGCAAACACCGAGGCAATGGTCACCCGGCTGTCATCGATATCGTAGGTCTCATAGGGTGGAATGCGCCCACTTGTAACATCGAGCGCGGTACCTCCATCCTGGCGGGAATCTACATTGACACCCAGGTCGACCCCGATTCGCCGCGTGGGTTGCCAGTGCAGCTCGGCTTGAAACTCAATGTCATGGGTCCGACTTTCATAGGAACTCCAGATCGGACCTGTGCCCATATAGGACTGCAGCTGCTCCGCAGAGAACGGTGCATACTCTCCCTTTTCGATCGAGTAATTGTATTTTAGATAGGAATTGACTCGCAGTCCGTGAGCAAACTCCCGAGTGTAACGCAGGTACGGAACTGCCGTCAGCCACGTCAAGTTGTTGCGATCGTGGGTGTAGTTTCCGTTTAGGAATCCCTCTCCCATTCCACCGTCTTTGTATAAGACAATCGCACCAGCACCGATTCCCTTGAGCAGACCGGAGGTCACTCGATGCGAAAGATCCAAAAAGATCGAGCGCCGACGATCACGGTACAGGTTGTTGGGATCATCACTTTGGCCGACAAAGTCTAGGGAAGAGCCGCGCTCGAAGTAGCCCAGGTTTAGTCGAGACTCACCATCCTCTGTCTTGCGGACTGCGGAGGACATGACGCGAACGGTAGCCTGATGCGTGCCTCCGGTGGCAGCTCCGACCTGGGCATTTGTCTCTACCGACAGACCGTTCTGTTCCTGCTCGCGTGGGCGAATGTTGAGCACCCCAAAAAATGCGCTTACGCCGTACAGAGCCGAAGCCGGTCCGCGCAGAAACTCGACCTGTCGCGCAAACAGAAGGGGCAGCTCCTCTTCAGCACGTAGGCTGTTGGCACGGGCATGGCTGACCGGAATTCCATCGATCAGCAGCAGGTGTTTGTTGTTGTTGAAGCTGCCCGCCTTCTGTCCGCGTGTCTCAAAGACCTTCTCTCCATAGATCGTGTAGGAGCTGTAGCCGGCAGTGATGTTGGCTAGGTCCGCCAGCGTGTAGTAGCCAAGCGCTTTGATGTCCTGCGCAGAGTACACTGTCACATTGGCGGGAACGTCGAGGATGGACTCCTCTGACTTTGACGCCACGGTGACCCTGATGGCCATCAAGTTGACCTTGGAGTCCAGCTGAAAGAGGTCAAGCTCGCTCGCAAGGGGAGTAGCCGCAGCGGTGGACAGTGCACTCTGTGGGACTGTGGTGCCCACCGGGGTTTCAGAAGCAGCCGGACCCGGATCCGGCGGCTCTGCTCCGGACGTGGTAGCGATGCCACGGGCCGAATCAGGCGCTGTGGGTGCTGTGGGCGCCGTGGGTGCTGCTGCAGGGGTCGGTGCTGCAGGAGATCCCCCAGCAGGTGCCGGGGTTACATTCGCTGCGCTGGGCGCCGGAGCGGGACTCCCAGCACCCGAATCTGGTGTGACTGATGGAGACGCAGCTGAAGCAGTCGGCGCTGCGTCAGGCGCGGGAACTGCAGCAGGCGCTGGAGCAGCTGCCGGAGCCGGAGCGGATGCCGACTGGGCTGCTTCTGCAGCAGCGCCAGGCGCGGCTTTGGGAACCTCGGTATTCTTGACTGCTGCGGCAGCCGGACGTTTGCTCGGCCGAGGCTTCTTGCTCTTTGCCTCTACTGTCAGTCCTGCAGCGCAGAGCAGCAGCACCGTGCCTGCAGTCAGTGCCCGATCAGGATTCCGCATCATTCAATCGTCCCAAGTTGCTCTGCGCAATGCAAGCAGTGCGCGGCTTGGGACGAACATCAGACTGACTCTGTGCTACGCCTATTTTCCCACCAGGGAGAGGCAGAGCCTCCGTTTTTCTACCTGCCCGAAGAGATTCCCCCAAGATTTCCGGGGCGTCGGCTCTGTGGCCGCCTGGGGTTCGCGGCCTTGGCCGGGTCGCTACAGAAACGCAGGATCGTGGTGTTCGCCGAACTCTTCGCGGAACAGATTGCAGACTTCACCGAGTGTGACGTGGGCCCGCACGGCTTGCAGCACCGCCACCATGATGTTGTCATTTGCGGGATCATTGCCCCGGCAGGCGCGACGTAGCTCTTGCAGGGCACCCTTGGCCGCCTCTGCGTCACGCTGCTGGCGCAGGGATATGATGCGCTCAATCTGCGTCTTTTCCACTTGGGCATCTATCTTCAGCGTGGGAATCTTGTTGCCGTCGCTGCTGGCATAGCGATTGACGCCGACGATCACCCGCTCACCCGCGTCCACTGCCCGCTGAAACTGATAGGCAGAGTTGGCAATCTCGCGCTGCGGGTAGCCCTCTTCCACGGCACGGACGATTCCTCCCAGCTCATCGATCTTGCGGATGTAGGTCATCGCGCGCTCTTCCATCTCATCGGTGAGCTTCTCGACAAAGTAGCTCCCCCCAAGTGGATCGGCGACCGCCGGAATGCCTGTCTCTTCCGCAATCACCTGCTGGGTCCGCAGGGCCAGCGTCGCCGCATCTTCGGTCGGCAGCGCGTACGTCTCGTCATAAGAGTTGGTGTGCAGACTCTGCGTTCCCCCGAGCACCGCCGCCAGCGCCTGCACCGTCGTCCGCACCACGTTGTTGAGCGGCTGCTGCGCCATCAGCGACACCCCGGCAGTCTGCGCATGCGTACGCAGAATCCACGAGCGCGGATTCTTCGCTCCGAAGCGCTCGCGCATCACCTTGGCCCAGATCCGCCGAGCGGCCCGGAACTTGGCAATCTCCTCGAAGAAGTCGTTGTGAACATCGAAGAAGAACGACAGCCGAGGCGCAAAGGAATCGACATCCAGACCCGCATCCAGACCCAGCTGCACATAGCCGATTCCGTCCGCGAGCGTGAACGCCAATTCCTGAACCGCCGTCGCCCCCGCTTCCCGAATGTGATACCCCGAGATGCTGATGGTGTTCCACAGCGGCATCTCTTTGGTGCAGTACCACAGCATGTCGCGCATGATCCGGATCGCTGGACGGATCGGACTGATCCACTCTTTCTGCGCGATGTATTCCTTCAGCATGTCGTTCTGCAGCGTGCCGCGCAGCTGACTCGGGGACACGCCTTGGCGCTCGCCGACCACGATGTAGCAAGCCAGCAAATACACCGCCGGCGCATTGATGGTCATCGAGGTCGTGACCTCTGCCAGCGGAATGCCGTGGAACAGTCGCTCCATGTCCTCGACGCTGGCCACGTTGACGCCTTCGCGACCGACCTCGCCAAGCGAGCGGTCCGAGTCCGGGTCGTGCCCCATCAGCGTCGGCATATCAAACGCCGTCGACAGGCCGGTCTGTCCCTCTTTGAGCAGGAAGTGGAAGCGGCGGTTGGTGTCCTCGGGCGTCCCAAAGCCTGCAAACATCCGCATCGTCCACAGCTTGCCTCGGTACATCGTCTCGTGAACGCCGCGCGTATAGGGGAACTGCCCCGGCTCGCCAATCTCCGCATACGGACGCACATCCTGCGGCCCGTAGTGGTTTTGCAGCGGAATGCCGGACATCGTCTCGTAGCGGCGATTTTTCGTCGAGTCAGCCATAGCGCGAGTTTGCTCTGCCCTCGCTCCTTCCGTCAATACACAGCCCGGTTGGCGGTGCGCGCCCACACCCCCCGACCCTCTTGCCACAGTCGCAGCGCCCGCCGCGCCAGCTCGATCCGTCGCTGCAGGTGGAGCTCATCGTGGAAGACCGTCGACACCATGGTCCGGCTGACCTTGTAGGTGCGACGCAGCCTGTCTCGTCCCAGATCCCCGAGTCGAGGCGTCGGACTGGTCGCTGAAGAGGTCTGCAGATGCACCGAGGACGGTGGCGTGAGGAGGGCCGATGGCACGGCGAAGCCCGGCGAGCTGTGACCCGGTGGATAGCCCTCGGTGGTCAGGTACTCGGCCTCATCGCTGACCAGATAGAAGGTATTGGTCAGGTCGCGGACGATGCGGCGCACTGTTTCGTGGTTGAAGGCGGCGACAAAGTCCTCGTCGTGGCGAGCGATCCGCTGGCGATCCCGTGCATCCAGGGTCTGGAACCACAGGTGGACATACTCGACGGCGGTATCGACGGTAAACCACGGCTCCTCGACCAGGCTCAGCAGCACGAAGCTGCACTCTGGACCGAGCATATACATCCCGTTTTCGCTCTGCAGCGCGGCCCGCTCCTCGGCATAGACCTTTTCCAGCGCCAGCAGGATGTCGCGGTCGGTGATCTTCTGCTCTTCCCGCCGCGACGAACGCAGCCGCTCGTCGATGCTCTGGATGATGAGCGCGCCACAGTGCTGTAGCCACGCCGGCACCCGGAAGGTCTTCTCCAGCAGCAGCTGCTCGACGGCCTGGGACTCGAAGCGAAGACCCAAGCGGGCAAACGGCTCCCGCACCATCCGCTCGGCACTGGCATCGTCGAGCGGCCCAAGCAGCCGCAGCTTGGCAAAGTTGAGCAGCGGTCCAAACAGATCCCAGCGCGCCTCCACCAGCTCGGCGTGACCGGCCAAGATCACCCGACACACCGCCCCCCCTTGCAGCAGCAGCGCCGAGGCCGACCGCAGCTCTTCCAGGAGCGGCGACTGTCGACGGTGCTCCGGTGGCGTCGTCAGTCCTTCGAGCACCCCGTCAACGACATCGTGCGGAAAGTCGAGCTGCTCCAGGCACTCACGCAGCTTGGTCGTCATCACCCGCAGCAGCGGCGGCGAGCCCGGCGGCATCAGCGACGCCAGCGACTGACCAATCGTCGCCGCTTCCCGCCACTCTCCGAGCAGATACGCCCGCCGCTCGGTCCGCAGGATGGTGTCGATCTCATCGAGCACAATCGCAACGCTGCGGTCGGGGTTGCGGCGCGTCCACTGATCCACCACCGCGCGCAGCGGCGGCAGCGGCTCACCCAGCGCAAAGCCTGACTGTGCCCGCGCTGGATCGATGTCTTCGTAGAGCTCCAAGATCATCGACTTCAGCAGCTCGCGACTCGTCGGTGCGGTGGTGTAGTCCATGCCGCGCGGAATCACCCGATAGCCCTGCTGTTCCAGCTCGAAGCGCACCCGCTGCAGCAGCGAGGTCTTGCCAATCTTGCGCGGTCCGACGACCAGGAAGTTCTCTTGCCGCTGCCCGCGAATCTCCTCGAGCAGCGCCCGCCGACCATAGAACATCTCCTCGATCAGCTCTTGGTTGGCCAGGCCCATCTTCGAGCGGAACGGCGACAGCGCGGCATACGACGCAGCGGCGGCCAGGCGACGAATCAGCTCCTCGACCGGATTGTCATGTAGCGCCGCGTGCTGGATGTCAGTGATGTCAATCGCCGCGACGTGAAACAGGTTGCGGCTCCACGACAGCACCTCCGGCGACAGCTCCGGCACCACCACGATCGCCGACAGCGAGGTATCGCTGATCGTCGCTTCGATCCCCGCAAACGACGCATCCGAGCGCGACAGGGGATTCGGTCCCGAGCCACCACTGAGCATCGGCAGCCGCTTGCGCAGATCGATCTGCACCTGCTCCAGCGTCGGTCGATCCGGCTGGCCCGACGGCAGATACAGCACCACCCGCTTCAGCCACGGCAGCTGCCGCTTTTCGCGAAACTTGATCTGCACCGACCGCAGGCTCAGCTGTCCCGGGTCATTCGGGCCGTCTTTGCCCGTGCCATCGACCAGATCGAGCCGGAAGTAGCGGGCGATGGCCTCGACAAAGCGCGGCTCATCCTGACCGTCAACCCACTTCCGACACGCCCGGGACAGCTCCATAAACTCCTGCCAGCGACTCTGGCCCCCTTGCACATTGGGGCGATTCCAGCCCAGCACCGCACGCACTTGCGGGGCATTGCCGCCGAGCGAGCGATCCACCGCCGCCGCATCCCACAGCGGCAGGCCGCGCGTCAGGTTGCGACCGTCGATGGTGTTGGGCAGCCCCAGCTCCCCCTCGACGACGCCGAGCAAGGTCCGCAGCCACTCTCGGGCTGCCGGCGAGCGAAAGGCATAAAAGACCCGATCCCCGCTCAGCTTCAGATGACTGATCAGCCCCAGCGCGTCTAGATCGTGGGCCATCTGCTCCAGCCAGCGACCACTGGCCAGCTCGCGACTACCGGTGTCTTCGACGGGTGACCGCCCCCGCAGCCGAGGCCGAGGCTGCTTCAGATACGTCCACAGCACACTGCGCGAGTCATGCAGGCTGCCGCGAATCCGCACCTTCTTCAGCCACATCACTCGGTTCAGATCGTCGATCGTCCGCTGATCAATCCGCACTCCCGCCGAGGCCACCACCTTGCTCGTCGGCAGTCGATCCTTCCCCGAGATCGAATACACCGGCTGATCAACGACCATCCCGGCGCGCAGGTCAGACACATCCAGATCGACCGCATCGGAGCACAGCGCCGACAAGTACAGCCGATGACCCAGCGGCAGCGCCCCCCACAACGTTGACAGGAAGGTCCCCACCCGCGCCTCGAACGCACTCGGGGCCAGCGCCGCCCGACTCCGCTCCCGCAGCGCTTGCTCGACCAGTGGTAGGCACTCGGCACACAGCCGCAGGTCCGTTCCGGTCGTATCAATCAGCAGCCGCACCGCCGACTGCGCCGTCGAGGGTGTCGTCACGCCCGGCAGCCCCGGCCCGCTCTGCGCCGACATCTGCACGCCATCGCGATGCAGCAGCAGGTTCAGCAGCGCTTGCTCTAGCTCCAGGCGCATTCGCTCATCGGTCCGCTGCAGCGACAGCGGGTCGGCCACTTCATCCAGATCGAGCAGCTCCATGTGACGCGGCTGCATAAGCTCTGGCGCCGATCCCGACGGTCCACTGGCATACGGCAGCGTCTGTAGCAGCGTCGCCGCCGCCTGCGGAGATACCAAGATCAGCACCCGTCCCCGATACGCCAGCGAGATCCGCGCCGCCAACAGGTACAGCTGCCGCAGCTCGTTGTCTTCCAGGCGGGCGCGCTCGGCCAGCTCTGGCATTCCCAAGATGATCAGTCCCCGGCTGGCGGTGCCCGTTCCCGACACCGGCGCATCGGCGACCGCCCGCACCACCGCATCAATGGTGTCGAGCCGATCCGCACTCGGCAGCCCGAGCAGTGTGCCCAGGCGCTGGCCAATCTGCTGCACCACCTCACGCAGGGTTGGCGTCAGCTGCCTCGGGCTCGCGACCGGCGGCGGACCACTGCTCGGCGCGGTGGTGCGGACCGAGACGTTGACCATCCGCCAGTCTTCCAGCGTATCCAGAGGCCGCTCCGGCCAGTCGAGCCCCACCGTCTCGGCCAGCAGCTCGTGCGCATGCGCCGGGAAGGCGGTCGCAATTGCCACCACCGCGTGCGCCGACCGCAGCCGCTCTTGCAGCTCCTGCTTGCGGACCGAGAACAGCGTGGGCAAGCGCTCGCTGAAGCTGTCGAACAGCGCCCGCGCCAGCACCCGTGACTCGCGACGGAACTGACCTTCGATGGCTCGCTCGGTCCGCTTGTCGCCATCATGGGACAGCTCAATCTCGATCCGATAGCGCAGCCCATCGGCGGCCATCGCGGCGGGGCACTCGACCACCAGCCCCAGCTCCTGACCTGGCTCCAGGTCGCTTGCGTCTGGATCGAGCACCCGCGCCCGCACCTCTTTCGGCTCCACCGAGCGCACCGCCAGCAGCACGCCATGAGCCGTTCGTGGTGCATCCGCCGCCAGCAGCACCGCATAGCGCAGCATCCGCCGGCCTTCCGTGATGCCCAGATCCGACACCAGCCGGACCTCGAAGTCGGGCTCGGTGCGCAGCCGGGTGGCTTCCTCGACCAGCACCTGCCACCAGATGGTCAGCAGCGCCACCACCGTGGCTTGTGGTCGCACCCGCAGCATCCGCGACACAAACGCCCCGGTGTGATGCGCGGTGGGCTCGGACGACAGCTGCTGCAGCAGCTTCATCCGCAGGTTGTTGCGCCGCTGATCGAGCTGCGCCGCCACTTCATCCAGCGTGTGCGCCAGCTGCGCCTTGTTGTTTTTGCGATCCATTTCCTGCAGCGCTTGCTGCAAAAACTGCTGCTCGACCAGAAACAGCTCCTCATCGAGCAGCGCCCACGCCTCGTCCCGATAGCGATACGACAGGTGCTCGGTGGACAGCTGCCGATGGCTGCGCAGCGAGGCCAGCGCCTTGTCGACCGCCTGCGGCTGCACCGACGCCCCCAGCTCGGTGATGTTGGTGACATCGAACATCCGCAGCACGCCTTGGACCATCTCCAGCAGCGCCCAGGCATCGGTGTTCTGGCTGTCCGAGTTGAGCGGCAGGGTTGACCGCGTCAGCTCATCCGCGAGCCGCTCGTAATAGATCTGATCAAAGCCGTTTTCGACTGCGACCTCGAACAGCCAGGCCAGGTTTTCTTCCGCCGCGATGCTCGCCATCACATCGTCGTTGTCGTCGGCCCCCACCGTGGGCAGCCGAGGTCCCCAGCGCCGCGAGACACCCAGCAGAAACGTCCGTGCCTCGGGATCGGGCAGGATCTCGGGCTGACACATGGCCTCGATCACCGGGTGCGGCAGGTATAGCCGGACCCGCGCCAGGTCACCCGCCAGATACGCCCGCTGCCAGATCAGCGCCGACCGCAGCAAGAGCGCCAGGTTGGTAAGCAGAAACCGGCTTGGCAGCGTCGGCCCTACCGCTTCGAGCACCGACACGATGTTGCGGAAGAACGTCGGCTCGGCGTCATCGAACAGCTTGGCGCGATCCAGCCGCTGCAGGTGCCGCAGAAACAGCGCCGCGACCCCATCGACCGTCAGCGGCCACGGCACCGGGCGAGTATCAAAGCGCGCATCGTAGTACAGGATCAGCGCCGGCAGCCACAGTGACAGCTCATCGATGTGCTCGGGCCGGACGTGGGCTTCGATGCACTGCAGCAGATCCCCTCGGACGGCCAGCGGCTCCTCGCAGTACTGCACCAGCTTGCCGAGCAGCTCCCGGGCGAGCCGCGACTGCTGGGCATCGGCACCACTGCCCGCCCCACCCAGCGCAATCGGCACCAGCGAGTCAAACAGCTGTACCACCAGCAAGCGATGGCGCGGCGGACGAGGCAGCGGCCAGGCGGCTACATCGAATACCTCAGAGCGACCGACCTGACGCATCGGCAGCTCGCCACTCGACAGCGCTTCCCCTTGCAGCATCAGCTTGCACAGGTGCAGCACGCTGGCCACCGCTGGGGTACCTCGCTCCAGCAACGACTTCCCCGCCGACTGCAGCTTGCTCGCGCTGACCATCGACGGCGACTTCGGCTCTGTGGTGGTGAAGATCGACCCCGCGATCCGTCCTTCCCGGGCACTGCGCAGCAGCTCCCGCATTGCCACCGCGCGGATGTGTGGCCCCAGACCCCGCAGCGCCGCCCGCAGCAGCCCGACGCGTGAGCCCGCCGCCCGCGTTCCCAGCTCAAGCAGCCGGCCAATGCTGTGGTTGTGATCATCGTCGGGATGCGCTTCCCAGCTGGTCAGCACGCCGCCGGACAGGACCATCAGCAGCCGGAATCCCCCCTCAGCCATCGGTCGACACATCATCCGCTGCGGAGTGCCCCCAGCCGCCAGGCGCGTGACCTCTTGTCCGTCATGGCGGAAGTCGATGGCGACGATGTGGACCTGCTCATCCTCGGTCCCAATCGCCAGGCACGGCACCCCAAACACGCCAATCGGCACAAAGCACAGCGCCGAGATCCCCTTGGGAAGCAGGTACTGCGCGTGCAGCCGCAGCGACTCTTCCTCGACGTGCAGCACCTGCACCTGTCCGGTCGAGGTTCCCACCGCCAGCGTCGTCGCCTCCTCATCCAGCGCCGCGCAGCACACCCCCGCCGGCGAGGGCGCCCACAGCGGCTTGTCCCCCGGCCTATGCAGCTTGATCCGCGCTGACGCCAGGTACAGCGAGCCCCCCGCCGTAGACACCACCGCCAGCAGATCACTAGGCAGCAGCGTCGATCGCAGCCGCAGACCCCCGCTCTGGCTATCCAGCACCAGCACCTGCGGTCGGGCTCGCTCGGACGTGCCCGGCAGTCGCAGCACCAGCGACTCCACCCCACTGGCAGCCGGCTGACCCGGCTTGCCTTCCTCCTCGACGTGACAGTCAAAGCCGATCGGGTCGACCGCCAGGCCCCCGCAGCGCGCCTCTCCCCGCAGCAGCAGCCGGCCATCCGGTAGCGGCGTATAGACTATCAGGCGGGTGTCCCCGGCCTCCTCTGCGCCCACGATCACCGTCGGTAAGATGCAGTCCCCTTCGCGCCACAAGCGCCGCGCTTCGACAAAGCGAACGTGGCCGGGGATCTTCACCTCGGGGCCACCTTGCGACGGCAGCCACGGCCACGCCATGATCTCGCTCTCGGGGGTCTTGCCATCCCAGATGGTGTGCGGCGGCTGCAGCGGCTCGATCCGCAGCGCTCGCTGACGACCAATTCCGACCACAAAGCAGCGCTCCGGCCAGACATCTGCGGGCATCTGAGGCGCGCTTCCCGACAGGTCGATCGGATCAATCGCCGTGGCCGACAGATCCAAGCGCTCTAGCTCAATCGAGAAGCGGTCGGTGCGCAGCTCCTCGGTCAGTCCAATCGCCCGCAGCACCCGGACCACCACGTCGCTGTTTTCATCCAGCTTGGGCCGCTCGCCATCCGGCAGGGACTGGAGGTGATGTAGCCGTGTCTCCGACTCAATCGCCAGCGTCAGCGAGTACTCCCGCGCGCGCAGGCTCCGGACATTGAGCAGCTTGCGCAGCTCTGGCGGGGGCTGATCGGCGGTGACCTGGCCATCTTCGTCCGTCGTCAGCATCGGCGCCAGCTGCCAGTACTGCTCGAACAGTCGGCGCGAGATGCGGTCGATCTGATGGCGCACCAGACGCGGCGCTCCCAGGTAGATCTCGACCA
Organism: Myxococcales bacterium; assembly: GCA_016794465.1. GTDB lineage: Bacteria > Myxococcota_A > Polyangia > Palsa-1104 > JAEUJZ01 > JAEUKA01. The sequence goes on from JAEUKA010000112.1 coordinate 22,227, forward strand.
GCTCCGCCAGCACCGTCCGCGCCAGCTGCAGCTTGGTCGTCGGGTCAAACAGTCCCTGGGGAATCAGATCCCCCGGGCCACCCTCCTGCATCTGGCGCGCGGTCAGCAGGGGCAGCGGTCCGGTCGGCGTCGATCGCCCCTCCAGCGTCGCCAGCTGCGGCAAGTGGAGCAGCAGAAAGTGCTCCATGCTCACCACCGCTTCTCGCTGCGCCCGCTCGGGCAGGGTGTGCCAGCCCGGCTGTCCCAGCGTGAACCAGCGCACCAGCTCGACCACGGCATGCGTCGCCGGACCGCCGCTCTCCAGCACCCGACTGAGCAGATACAGCTGCACGGCGGCATGCGCTTCATGGCGAGGCGGCGCCAGCTCGAGCAGCTTGTCACTGGCCTTGTTTCCCAGCGACTGAAACAGCAGCCGACAGCGCTGGTTGAGCAGCTGCGGCTCGGTCAGCTCGTAGATGCGCATCCCACCGTCAATTCCGCCGAGCACCAGATCAATCCGACCGCTCGACTCGACATCGGCCAGTGTCATCGACGAAAACAGGAAGCCGGCATCCATCCGCCACTGCACACCCGAGTGCGACTGCGACAGATCCATCGCAAAGACGTAGCCAAACGACGTGCCACCCAGCAGCAGCCCCCGGCCCGAAGCAGCCGGTGGCGGAGCCGAGCTTGCCGGGCGATCGGTGCCCTTGCGGGGCGGCGCGTAGGCCAGACAGACAAACCGCCACTGCGGAAACAGCAGCGAGCGTAGGCGACCATCGCGACTGATGCGCTGTAGACCCCCGCGTGCATAGGCCACGACCAGCTCGTCTTCGGCCAGCACCATGTCGGTGACCTCGCCGGGCAGAAACGAGACTTTGCTGAAGTCGGTGCCTTGGCCGCTGCGGGGACCGATGCGATCGTCGAGGATCTCGACCCACAGCCGGCCATCGTCGGGCCGACCGCGCAGCACCGGCACGCGTCCGACCTCGCTCGAGTCGCCAATCAAGCGGATCTCGCCCAGGCCCATCGAGCTGACGCTGCGGTGCTCTAGCTCCGAGACATCCCACTGCTGACCGTCACAGGTAAGCTTCAGCTCGCGGTAGACCGCGCTGCCATCGTTTTCTTCGACGGAAGTGACGATGGCTTCCTGGCGATGAAAGACGCCAAACGGGCTGAAGCTGACGCCGAGCAGGCGACCTCGGTAGCGGTGACTGCCGATGGTCCATGAGGCCACCGGTCCGCTCTCGGTCTGCCTGACTGAAAAGCGGGGCGTGTGGACGTTGCGGTCACTGTCGATGACCAAGATCTCGTTTTTGCCGTCTCCATCCAGGTCCGAGACGCGAATCAGCAGCAGCTCTCGACCGAAGCGCAGTCGCGACCGCAGCAGCGCTGGCCGGTTGCGCAGCCGACACAGGCGGGTCAGCTCCTGGGCGGCCTCCTCGGCGGTCTTGGGCAGCGGGATCTGTGCCAGCTTGACGAGGTCGCGATACTCCTCGACATCCTGCGTGGACAGCGGCGTTTCGGTACGACGGACACGCGGTTCGGCCATGCGGGCATCATAGCAGCCGGACGCGACCACGATACCCACACCGAGCGCATCGTGGGCTGTGGGAGCTACCCCCCAAACGGGTCGGCGGTGATCACGTCATCGCGTAGCACGTTGGGATGCAGCACCTCGCGCTCCTCGTGCTTCATGTGCGTAAGCAAGGCCTCAAGGATTCTGTGCAGCGCGGCGGCCCGCTCGGGACGGGGCTGCAGCGCAAACGACTGCTCCAGTGCCTCCAGCGACAGCTGATGCTCTTCGTGATGGCGACTGTCCATCATCGACTCGCGCTGCGGACCCCACGCGTCGAGCTGGGCGACCACCCCGCGCAGGCTGGCTTCCTCGAAGCGGTTGTGCTCACCCAGGGCGGCCGTCAGCTTGCCCAGCGCCGTGCGCAGTGATTCGTCCGAAGCGTCCGGGCCACGATCGGTTTCCGCGAGCACCTCCGTGACCAGTCCGCGCAGGGTGGCATGTTGCTGGAGTAACTGCTCTCGGAGCGGGGTGAGCTGCATCGGCGTCTCCTCTCGTCGGGAATAGCCCTATCCTATCACGCAGCCAGGTGCCGGAGCAGATAAGAGGAGTGTGGTGGGCGGAATAACCACGAGCCACCATACCGCGTCAGGGTGCTCTTAGCGCGGCTGGACCAAGCGGACGGGGGAGTCGGCGAGATCGATGCGCAGGCGGTCGCTTCGTCCCGGGATCAGATCCCCGCCACTCTGCATCGGCACCGACTCCGAGACGCGCAGCTCGACCGCATCGCACAGGAAGTCATGCAGCGATGGACTGCGATAGTCACCGCGCAGCACGGCGGGCAGGTGCGCGAGCGTCTCGCCGGCACTGGCATCGGTACAGCGCAGGTGGAACTTGTCGGGCACAAGGTCGGCGAACGGGAAGATCCGCACGCCAAACCCGTAGCAGGGCACCGTCGCTGCACCTGCGAGCGTACAGCGACCGCGATACAGCACTGTCCCGCGCGGCAGCGGCGTTGGCTCGGGCTTGCCATCGGGCCCAATCGCGTAGGCGGGGCCACCGACGTTGATGACCTCGACCTCGGGCAGCTTGCGGAGCACAAAGCGCGGCACCGAGCGCAGCGCCACCGCCAGCACATAGCGCAGCGGGGAGCCGATGACCCGACCGAGCCCCATCGCATCAATCGCCTTGGTGGTCGCGGTGTAGTCTTCCAAGATCTGCGAGTCCAAGCCGGTGCCGGCAAACGGGGACAGCCGACCGTTCACGCGCAGCAGCGGCAGGGCGTGGGTCGGTCCGTGCGGCTGCTGGGCGCGCTCAAGCTGGGCCGTCACGCCGCGCAGGGAAGGGTGGATGCCTTGGTAGTAGCCGATGGCATTGCCGGTGCCGAGCGGCAGCACGCCGACCCGGGGCAACAGCCGACCTTGGCGCAGGCAGGCGTCGCGCAGGTCGTTGAGGCAGCAGACAAACGTGCCATCGCCACCACCGAACAGCACCGTGTGATAGCCGCCACTGGCCAGCTGGGCGGCGATCTTGCGGCTGTGCTCGAAGTCTTCGGACAGGAACAGGTGCTGGCTTGGGTGGATTTGCGAGAGGCGTCGGATCATGCGGTGGGTCACGGCGCGGGCGCGGCGGTTGAGGACCACGGCCACCCCAGCCGGGCCAAAGCCACCGTCCAGGTGAGCCGAGGAAGACGCAGGAAGCGATGTCTGTAGCTGCATGGTGCGCGGTCTAAAGCATTTCTCGGGCCAGGCTGGGCGAACGATTTCCGGTCCGACCTCTCGACGGAAGCGCTCCGACCACCGCGTTTCCCCGCGCACAGTCAGCCCTGCTTTGCCGCGTTGCCGGGGTGTCACTGCATAGCCACTTACGCAGTCGCAGGGTCCAGACCCCCCGGATCGGGACGATCTCCCGTTTGGGATGGGTCAGACCCCCCCGGATCGGGACGATCTCCCGTTTGGAGCGGTCCGGACCATCCCGGATCGACTCGATCTCCCGTTTTGGGATGGTCCGGACGCTGTTAACCATTACAACACTCCTTAACAGGAGTGAAGGCAATGGGAATACAAAGACAGACAGAGTGGCCAGAATGTGTGTCCGTGCCGACGGTAGACAGAGGAAAGCGGGCGTGGTGCGGTATCACACATAGGCATATTTACATTGCGCGCCTTGCGGATATGACGATAAAATCTGCACAGGCTCATTTCGTGGGGGTGCATCATGCGTAGGTCAGGAGAGGCGAAGGGAGTCGGGGTGAGACTCCGGGCGGTTGGGTACGTCCGGGTCAGTACCGACCAGCAAGCGATGGAAGGAGTGAGCTTGGACGCTCAGCAGGTGCGAATCCGGGCTCACTGCGTCAGCCAGGAAATCGAGCTGATCGACATTGTGATCGATGAGGGTTTTTCGGCGAAGTCTCTCGATCGGCCTGGTATCAAGCGGGCGCTGGCGATGCTGACCAGCAATCAGGCGAACGCGATCGTGGTGGTCAAGCTCGATCGCCTGACGAGGAGTGTGAAGGACCTCGGC
>JAEUKA010000019.1 GCA_016794465.1 Myxococcales bacterium
TCTGTCGATCGGAGTCCGTCCAGAGTCAGCGCTCGCCCAGCAAGCAGGACTTCTGCTGACCCCACGCGGACACATCGTAGTGAACTCCTACATGCAGACCAGTGATCCCGCGATCTATGCGGTCGGGGATGTCTGTGCTGCGCCCGATCCACTGACGGGAGGCTTATCAAATGTCCCTCTCGGCGGTCCAGCCAACCGCCAAGGCAGGACCTGTGCCGATCACATGGTTCGGGGTGCGGCGGCTCTTCCCTATCCGGGCTCGGTGGGAACTTCGATTGTGCGCGTCTTCCGACTGGCCGCTGGAATCACGGGACTCTCTTTGCGAAGGCTGAAGGAGCTGGGGAAGCCGTTCTGCAGTGTGCTGGTTTCTGGCCCCTCCCACGCGTCCTACTTTCCGGGATCTCAGACGGTGACGCTCAAGCTGCTGTGGGACCCAGAGACGGGTCGGGTGCTGGGCGCCCAAGCCTACGGAGCGGATGGCGTTGACAAGCGCCTGGATGTGATGGCGACAGCGCTGCGCGGCAGACTGACCATTGATGATCTCGTCCATCTGGAGCTGTCCTATGCGCCTCCTTTTGGGAGTGCCAAGGATGTGGTGAACCTCGCCGGCTTTGCCGCCACCAATCGCCGCGATGGTCTACTGGTTCCGACCGATTCCCTTCCAGAAGTCGGAACGGCGCAGCTTGTTGATGTTCGGAGTGCAGCCGCAGCCGCAGCGCATCCCATTGCTGGCTCCATCAGTATTCCCCTATCAACGCTCCGGGGTAGTTTGGGAATGCTCCATCAAAGTCTGCCGGTTGTTACGGTCTGCTCGCACGGCAAGACTAGCTACTTCGCAGCGCGAATCCTGTCACAACACGGCTTCCACGTGTCGTCGCTGACAGGAGGAGTTGATGCGCATCCAGAACCCCAGCGCTCTCAGCAGATCAACAAGCGCTAAAAGGAGTCGTTGACCCAGCTACCGCAGCGCTCGCAGATCCATCTGTCGATTGTGCTCATCTACCAGAACACTCACCCGATCGATTCCCAGCAGGTTCGCTGCTTTGGCAACGGAGTAGTGCGCGTCCTCCGAGCAGACAATCGCGAGCTCACCGGGGGACAGACCTTCCACCGCTGCCAGCGCGCTGCGCTCAATCCACGGCGCCTCTGCGGAGGGGGAATCAGCTCGGCGTTACACCATGGCCGTACTCACGCGGACGTATCCCACAGCCGTCCGACTCCCCACAACTTGTCCGCTGGGGACATTACTTCGAGCAAGGGTATTTCTCATGTTCAAAGCCCCTTGCGCATGCGCCCAAGTGCGCTGCTGTAGGGGCATGCTTAAACCCCGTTTGTGTCGCCGGACGTGAGGCCGGTTGAGCCCACGGGCAGCGTGAAGTTGCTCGGGGTCTTGAAGGTTCCGTCTCCGTTGCCCAGAGCGACGGTGTACGAGCCGCCATTGGGAATCGCTGCGCCCGAGTTTGTGGCCACCAAGTCCCGCTTGCCATCGCCATCGAGATCGAGCAGGAGCACTCCGTTCGGAGCATTGCCGGCAGTGACAGGAGTCTTGGCCGCAAACGATCCGGTTCCTGATCCCGAAAGCACGCTGACGTTGTTGCTCATGGCGTTGGCAACAATCGCGTCCAGCTTGGTATCTGCATCGAGCAGACCCGCTGCAATGGCGCGTGGCTGCGTGCCCACGCTTGCGGTCACCGCAGTGCCAAAGGAAGCGCCTCCCATGCCCGGCAAAAACGCAATCTGATTGGCGGTCAAAAGAGACACCAACAAGTCTGACTTTCCGTCGCTGTTTACATCTGCCAGCACCATGTTACGGGGTGCGGTCAGCGAGTTCACTGCGGTATCCTGCTTGGCCAAAAATCCAAACGTATTGCTACGGTAACGCAGGATGTTACTGCTCGTGGCCATCTGTCCATCGGGGTTGGTGACAACCACCGTCATCATCGCGCAAGTCGCAGCTTTGGCAGGAGCCGTCAGCGTGATGGTGGTTGGCGATGTCACGACGACGTTGGTGGCCGGAATGCCCGCGATCGTAACCGTTGCACCTTGCACAAAGTTGGTTCCGGTCAGGGTGATGGTCACGTTGCCGGTGTTGACGATCGCGGCCGGAGTAGACTGGGTGACCGTCGGAGCAAGCCCTGTTCCAGAGTCCATGCCAGGCGGTTGACTCAGGTCTTCCATTCCCGTGGTGCCGGCATCGGTTCCGGAAGTGGTTTCGTTGTTACAGCTCGGAACGTAGGCCAGCGCGATTGCTGCGCCCAGTCCAAGACCGAGAAGAGAGCGAGTCCATCGTCGATTCCTGAAACTCATACGATTCATCCTCCAGTGATAAGACAGGGGGTCTTAGAGAGCCCCCACGACATGTTGGGGGGCATCACGGCGAACCGCAAGTCGCTGTCCGCAGTCTGGCGATGGCTACACCGCCCGCATTCCCAACAAAAGGTACGCAGGACAGTGCGCCCAACCGACATCGCCAGCGGTCACCGCAGGAGTGTCTAGACGGGATCTAGTTACACTGACTGATGAGGACGCTGATGTTGCCGCTCTGCGCGTTCGAGCTGATGAGATCCGGCTGGGCGTCGCCGTTGAGATCTCCGGACACCAGGAAGCGCGGACTGTTGCCCACGGTGTAGAGCGTTCCTGCCGCAAACGCGCCCGTCGCTGAGCCGCGCATCACGCTCAGATTCGTGGCGGCCTGATTCGCAGTGATCAGATCAGGAAAGCCATCCCCGTTCAGATCGACGTTGATGAGAGCCGTCGGACCCTTGCTGTTGGTGTTGGTCGTCTGAGGCGGCGTGGTAAATGTTCCATTCCCTTGCCCAAACATCACGCTCACCGTGTCGGTCATGCCATTGGCAACCGCCAGGTCCAGCTTCTGATCATTGTTGAAGTCCGCGCAAGGGAATCGCGTGCGGTGCTCGCAGTCTGGTTCATTTCGGTTGATACAGACCCCCAGAAAGGAATCGCTTGGGAATGGCCACAGAGTGCTCTGCTGGCTGGAGAAGTGCGACAGAAATCCCGGTACCCATCCGCGCGGAGAGCTAGCCCCTAAACCCGACCTCCCCTTCGGATTCCCAAGTACTCTGTTCCCCGCAGCTTCTCGACGCTCAGCGCCGATTCCTACAGTACAGCTCACACTCTCCCCCGCTTGGCGAGCGGCGAGGAGTGTGTTTACGGCACACCCAAGCGACCGGTCAAAAGATCCCCGATCAGCTCACACAGTCCGAAGCCTTCACTGTGAGTCGTCAGGTGTTTGGGAATCGACGCGCCCAGCTCTGGTAGGTAGCGCGAAAGGTTTCGTACTCCCACCGATAGCGCGAACCGACCGGGGGCAAACAGACTGGCGTCATTGGCAGAGTCTCCGACGGAAACCGCCTGCTGAGCCAGCTCTGCTTGCGCATCCAAGACCCCACGCCGCATAAGCAGAGCCTCTGCTCCCAAGGCTTTGCTCCGCTGCTCTGCGCCATCGAGCATGAAGTGAATGTGAATCGAGCTCGCCAGGATCTGTCCTTGCTGCTCACTCTCTTCTGCAACCAGTCGGGCCAGCTCGGCGAGTATGGCGGCCCCTTCTTCCCCGCCTGGCAGATCTCGCACCACAGTGTAGTCACTGACGCGAAACTGGTTGTCCGCTGTGGTGGCAAACGTCCGTCCCAGCCGCCGTGCCACTCGCCGCTGAAGAGCCGCCAAGCGTGTCCGCAGATCGACCGGCAGTGGTCGATAAAAGTGCAGCCCATGCTCATGACTCGAAGCGGCAACAGAGCTACCACCTGGACTCTGGGAAGACGGCGCAGGACAGCGACGATCCAGCCAAGCCCCCCCATTTTCGACGATCACGGCACTTACCATGGGCAGATAGGCCAGCAGCGCCGCACCATAGCCCGCCGGTCGCCCCGTGTTGAGGATCACCTCCATGCCCGCCCGCTCAGCGCGAGCGACGGCATCAAGGACCTCGGGATGAATTCCGCCGCGAATTGTGAAGGTATCGTCAACGTCGGCAAACAGATAGCGAGGCAGCATGGCCGCGCACTCTAGCAGGAGTAACGGCCACTCAGCAGAGGAAGCCTACAAGCCCGCGCCTGGGGCCGGAACGCGGGTCGTCGGTCCACCGGAGCGGAACGGCGGCGGTGAGCCTCCACTCGGTGCGGACGGCGCAGGACGATAGCCACCACTCGGCGCGGGGGCAGCAGGCGGCGGCGGGCGATAACCACCACTCGGCGGCATCGGCGCGGGCGCGGACCCCGGATAGCTCGGTGGCGGACGGTATCCACCACCTGCGGGCGGCGGGGTGTAGGCCGGGGCTCCATAGGGACGCGCGGGCGGCGGACTGACTACCGTGGGCGGCGCATAGACCGGAGCGGGCCGATACACCGGCGAAGGAGCCACGGGCGCAGGCGGCGCCACCACCGTCGGTCCTCCGTACGTAGGAGCAGGTCGGTACACAGGCGGCGGATTCACCACCGTCGGTCCTCCATACACCGGGGCGGGTCGATACACAGGGGGCGGCGGATTCACCACCGTCGGTCCTCCGTACACCGGGGCGGGCCGATACACGGGGGGAGCCACCACGGTTCCGCCCGGATACGCTGGTGCGCCATACCCCGAAGGAGCCCAGTGCGCCCGATGGTACACCCCGCCGATAAAGCGAGGTCCCACATAGATGTGTCCTGGACGAACCGGCGAGCAGTAGCCGCGTGCCCAGTACCAGCGACCCGAAAACTCCCAGCGACCAGGAACATAGATGGTGCCGTAGCCACAGGTCAGGACCGCTTCGTAGCGCGGGGCCGGCGGCGCCATCGTTACCGAGATCGGCGGCGGCGGCCCCTCGGGAATGTACTCCATCGTCGTGCCGTACTGTGGAGCAGGGGTTTCTACGTACGTGGTGCCGTAGCAGCCGCTTGCTCCGGCCAGCGCGCAAAGCGCCGCAAGAACTCGCTTCATGATGAGACTCCTATTTGTCTGCGCCATTTTACTTTCTCCGACGAGATCATCGCCAAAATTCTTCATACCGTCGCTGCCGCTCGATACGCCCAGACCCGGTCGCGCCCTGCGCATTCCTGGGGCGACAAGTACCCAAGCTGCCTCGACAGTGCGATTGTTTGACATCGACACAACCGCCACTGTATGCATCTACTGCGCCATGGATAAAGTTACTCCTGCTTCCACCCCTCCTGCCGACGCTGCGCAGGCCTCCCCGTCACCCTTGGCAACCCCTCGCCGTGAAGTCGTGTTCTCAGGGATGCAGCCGTCGGGAGGCTTCCACATTGGCAACTACCTTGGCGCGGTGCGCGACTGGGTAGCGCTGCAAGACCAGCATCGCTGCTTCTACTGTGTCGTCGACCTGCATGCCCTCACCCAGCCGTACGAGCCTGCCGCGATGCGAGCGCGGGTGCTCGACATGGCCGTGGAGCTGCTCGCCTGTGGCATCGATCCGCAGAAGTCGACGCTGTTTGTGCAGTCGCAGGTCCCCGAGCACGCCGAGCTGTCGTGGATTCTCAGCACCGTGGCACCGTACGGCGAGCTGTCGCGGATGACTCAGTTCAAGGAAAAGGGCGAGCGCGCCGAGTACGTCAACTGTGGGCTGTTTACCTACCCCGTGCTGATGGCGGCGGACATCCTGCTCTACAAAGCGACGCGCGTGCCGGTCGGCGAGGATCAGATCCAGCACCTGGAGCTAACCCGCGAGATCGTCCGCCGCTGGAATGGTCGCTATGGTGAGCCAGCACTGTTTGCCGAGCCGCTGCCGCTCCATCGCTCGCCGCTGCGGATCATGGGCCTCGACGGCAAGCAGAAGATGTCGAAGTCGCTCGGCAACTATGTCGCGATCTCTGACGAACCGGACGCCATTCGCAAGAAGATCGGCTCGGCTTTTACCGACGAGCTGCGCCTCCGCAAGAAAGATCCCGGCCACCCCGAGAGCTGCTACGTCTGCGGCCTGGAGCAGTACTTTATGCCAAGTGACAAGGTCGCCGAGCTACAGGACGGCTGCCGCACCGCTCGCATTGGCTGTGTCGATAGCAAGCGCGCCCTGGCCGAAGCGATGATCACGACGCTGCAGCCCATTGCCGAGCGCAAGCGCGAGCTGCTGGCCAAGCCGGGCTTGGTCGAGGACATCCTCCAAGCCGGTGCCGACGAGGCTCGCAAGATCGCCAAGCAGACCATGGCCGAGGTGCGCGAGCGACTCGGGCTGCTGCCGCTCCGGTGATCCCGATATACTGCCGGGATGCACGGTCACCAGAAACCACCCGGCAGCTCCAACTGGCCCCGTCACAGTGGGCTGCTGCTGCACATCACCTCTCTTCCCGGTCGCGGTGGCTGCGGCGATCTCGGCCCGGCGGCGTATCGCTTCCTTGAGCAGCTAACTCGCGGCGGACAGCGCGCCTGGCAGGTCTTGCCGATCGGCCCCACCGGATTTGGCGACTCGCCGTACCAGACCGCCTCGGTGCTTGCGGGCAACCCGCTCTTGATCAGCATCGACAAGCTGGTCGACTCGGGCCTTCTTGATGCTTCGGTCCTGGCGCAGGCTCCCGCCGAGTCAGCCCAAGCCGACTTTGCCGCCGCCCAAGCCTACAAGTGGCCGCTGTTTGAAGCGGCCTTCGCCCGGCTGCACGGCCCCGAGTCGTCCGACGGCGTTGCCCAGCTGCGCCGCGAGCTGGCTGCCTTTTCGGCCCAAGAACAGAGCTGGCTCGACGACTACGCGCTGTTCATGGCGATCAAAGAAGAGCAAGGGCTGCGACCATGGACCGAGTGGCCGCAGCCGCTGCGTGATCGCAGTCCCGAGGCTGTCTCCGAAGCCCGCCAGCGCCTGGCTCCACGGCTTGCGCTCCATCGCTTCGTCGCGTGGCTGTTCGAGCGGCAGTGGCAAGCCCTGCGCACCGCCGCCCACGAGCGCGGCATCGAGCTCATCGGCGATGTCCCGATCTTTGTCGCCCATGACAGCGTCGAGGTCTGGAGCGATCGACGACAGTTTTTGCTCCACCCGGACGGACAGCTCCAGGTCCAGGCCGGCGTACCACCCGACTATTTCTCGAAGACCGGCCAGCTGTGGGGCAATCCGCTCTACGACTGGACCCGGATGCAGGACGACGGGTTCGCGTTCTGGCGACAGCGCATTCGGCGGGCCGCCTCGCTGTTCGATCGAGTCCGCATTGACCACTTTCGTGGCTTCGCCGCCCACTGGGAGATTCCCGCCCAAGACCGCACCGCCGAGCGTGGCCGCTGGGTGCCTGCCCCTGGTCACGCCCTGTTCGAGGTCCTGACCCAAATTCCCGAGACGCGGGAAGTACGCTTCATAGCCGAAGACCTTGGCGTCATTACCCCCGATGTGGAAGAGCTGCGCGACCGCTTCGCGTTCCCCGGCATCCGTGTCCTAGAGTTCGGCTTCGGCGAGGACGACTTTTACGACGGTCGGCCGTGGGCGTTCCGAAAAAACCTCGTCGCTTATACCTCGACGCATGACAACGCCACCCTCGTCGGTTGGTATCGCGGCGAGCCCGAAGGGACCCGCACCGAAGAGCAGTCTCGTCGCGAAGCTGACAAAGTCCACGACTACCTGGGCTATGTCCCGGCAGCCGACTACGCCCACTTCGCGCTCATCCGCTTGGCGATGGCGACCGCCGCAGAGACAGTGATCATTCCAGTGCAAGACGTGCTGGGGCTTGGCAACGCAGCTCGAATGAACACCCCCGGCGTGCCCCAAGGAAACTGGCGCTTTCGGCTGCTCAGCGGCCAACTGGACGACGGCAGCCTGGACCACCTGCGCCACCTGACCAAGCTCTACGCACGCACTAGCCGCTAACGACGGCGGTTCACCGACGGACTGTCACGTCACGATGGTTCGGAAAGTGGATGAAGTCAGAAGCAGCGGCAGCGCCTGTACAGCAAGCACGGGTGGCTGCCACTGGCTTACTGCGGAAGCCGATTGCCTCGGCAGACGCCCTTGAGACAGACCGAGCCGCCTTGGCACTGCTTGCTCTCGGTGCAGGTGGTCAGGCAGTAGGCGTTGATGCAGCGGAAGCCACTGCTGCCACAGTCCGCGTCGAAGACACACTGAGCACTCGCCGGCTTCGGATCTTCGACACAGGCGTTCGACTGGCAGACCTGACCGAGCGCGCACTTGCCGCCGTTGGCGCACGAAGTTGAGCAGGCGCGGTTGACGCAGGTACTGCCCGCAGCGCACTGGGAGTCCGCCACGCAGAGCGCGCCGCTCAGGCCGCAGGTGGCAGCGTCTGAGGGACGGCAGCGGCCGGAGACACAGGAGTTGCCACTTTTGCAGGCCGAGTTGTCCTTGCAAGCAGCGACGCACTTGCCGATGTCACAGACGCTACCGGTGCCGCAGACGGCATCATTGTCACAGCTTGAGACAGTGCCGGGCGGCGTATCGACGGGCTTGGTGGCATCTCCGGGGACCGGATAGCAGTTCTCAGCGACGCAGGCGTAGCAGCCACTCTGATCACAGTAGCGGCGCTCGGCCTGTCCGGGCTCCTTATCGCAGCCCGGCAGTGCCGAGAGCAGTGCCACGACGAGGGGCATGACCATGGATGAAAGACGACTGGTTCCAGCTCGGGAGATCGCAGTGCGGAGCATGTTTTTCCTCCAGCGACAGAGCTTTTAAAGCTTTTACAGTTCCATCCTACAAGCCCCGTGCCGCATTGCCACAGCGAATTGTCAGCCGAGGACCATACGGGAAAACTCCGCACGCGGTTGAGGTTGTGAACTTTCGTTAACGGACAGGCAGTGAACAGCGCTTCGCGTGTGCCGCAGTGGGTCAGTGCGGTACGATGCAGGCAAGATGTTGGCGTTCTCGTCTCCAAAATCACGAACTGCTGCTCACGGGGGCAGCTGCCGGTGGGTCAGCCTGGGTTTTTGGGTGCTGATGTGTGCAGGCTGCACCGCTCGCTCAGTCGGGACCCCACAAGCTACGCTGCGCAGCTACACCAAGGCGCTTGCCGACGACGATGCGCGGGCGGCTTATCAGCTCTTTTCGCCAACTCTTCAGCGCTCGCTGCCCTATGAAGAGTTTGAAAAGCAGTGGCGCGAAAACGGCAGCGAGCGGGCGCTGCAGCGGCAGCAGATCCTGGCGCAGCTGTCGTCTCGGAGCTCGGAGCTGACGGAGCGGGCCGAGCTGCGGCTGTCGCAGGGCTCAGCGGTTCAGCTTGTGGCGGCGCGGACGATGGTGGGCAAGTCGTGGCAGCTTGTCGATGCCAACCTGCAAGCGGTCGCCGCTGGTAGCCCGCAAGATGTGCTGAAGCTGCTGCTGTTGGCGGTCGAAAAGCGGAACTATCCGGCCCTGCTGCGGCTGCTCTCGACGGAAGAACGCAAGGCGCTCGAAGCCCAGCTGAGCGAGCGGATCGATCGGCTGCGTGCGGCGCTGGTGAAGCCAACCATCGAGGTACGAGGCGATCGCGCCCGCATTGAGTACGATCCGCGCTTCTTTGTCGACTTGGTTCGCGAGGGTGACAGCTGGCGCATCGCCGATCTGAACTGACCGTTAGTGACGGGTCAGCAGAAAGAACAGCAGCAGCAGGCTGACCAGGAAGAAGCCCACGGCGGCGCTGGCAATCAGCGGCAGCCAGGTCGCAGAAGACGCTGGAGCGGGCTCGGGCTTGGGCGCGGGCTGCGGCTCGAGACTGAGCGGCGGATCACTCCGATCCAAAGAGCGCAGCATCGCTTCGAGACGCTGCTCAATCACGTCCATCGTCGGTCGCTCACTGGCCGTCTTGATCAGCATGTCTTCGATCAGCTTGACCAGCTCTTTCGGTGTCTCGGGAGCCTTGTCCGCGAGCGACGGCGGCGGCGTATACAGGTGCAGCGAGCGCAGCCGCGACCCTTCACTCGACGGAAACGGCGGCGCCCCGGCGATGGTTTCGTACAGCACCACACCAAGCGAGTAGACATCGGCCTTGCCATCGACCTTGCTCGCGCCCAGCCACTGCTCGGGAGCCATGTATTCCGGTGTGCCCAGCGCCACGCCATCGCGGGTCTTGACCGCCTCGGCGCCCTCTTGCTGATGCTCCGCCGCCAGCTTGGCCAGTCCAAAGTCGAGGATCTTGACCCGCTGCCCACCCGGCACCGTGTCGTCTCGCAGCACCATGATGTTGTCGGGCTTCAAGTCACGATGGACGATCTTCTTGGCATGCGCCGCCCGCAGCCCCGACGCCACCTGCCAGGCCAGCCGCACCACCTGAAGCGGCGACAGGGTACCGCGATAGCGACGTAGCGACTGTCCTTCCAAGAACTCCATGATCAGGAACGGCATGCCATCGGGAAACTTGCCGTGATCGTGGATCTCGACCATCGCCGGGTGCCGGATCAGGTTGGTCGCCAGCGCCTCATTAAAGAAGCGCTTCACCAAGTCGGGATTCTTGCACCAGTCGGGATGCAGCACCTTGATGGCCACGCGTCGCTGTAGAGAGACGTGCGCAGCCTCGTAGACCTCGCCCATGCCGCCGTGTCCGATGCGCCGCCCGATGCGGTGATTGCGGACAATCTGGCCTTCGGTAAGTAACGGCGGCATCTGCTCAGCGTACAACAAGGATCGATTCAATCGCTTGCCAATCGGCTCGTCGGTAGATAGGGTGCGGCCGTGCCATGGGTAGCGCGACGCCTGCGAGGCGCAAAGATCTTTGTCGCTTGCGATCAAAACGGTGAGCCAACCGTCGGGCCCGATCAGCGAGTCGATGTCCTGTATCGGTCCGGTGGCAAGGTGTATCGGGCGGCGGCACGCAACCTGAGCGAAGACGATGACAAAAAGGTACGCAGCGACGAAGAAGTGCGCCCTGCGACCGAGTCGGATGATGCAGCGGCAGCGGCTCCCCGGACGAAGGCGGCTGGGAGTCGGGGTACCGCCACGAAGGCAGCGGCGGGCAAGCACCCGCACCTAAGCGCACACGCGCTGGCCAACGCCGTTCACATCTATACCGATGGCGCTTGTACCGGGAACCCTGGACCGATGGGGATTGGCGTGGTGATCCTCGACCCAAGTGGCGCAGAAGGTGCACCGCTGCGTCGAGAAGCCGGCGAGTACCTGGGAACGGGCACCAACAACATCGCCGAGCTGACCGCCATCCTGCGCGGCCTTCAGCTGACGGCGCGTGACCGGGCGGTGGTCATTTACACCGACTCCAGCTACTCGATCGGCATATTGTCTTTGGGCTGGAAGGCCAAGGCCAATCAAGAGCTGGTCGCCGAGATTCGCGCCCTGCTCCGGACGTTCCCGCAGGTGCGGTTTGTCAAGGTGGCAGGACACGCCGGCGTCCCCGAAAACGAGCGCTGTGACGAGCTAGCCCGCCAGGCCGTGATGCGACGCAGCTGACACGATGACAAAGTTTGCCAGCCAACCACTGACATGATGACGCAGGGGAGCGTCGGCCTCGACGGGGCAGGCCTGGCACCTGGCTTGCAATTTCGCCCGCTGTGCTCCGTTACCCCAACCTGTGCTGGCGTTGCCAAGGAAGACAGCGATGAACCCGTTCACCTCGGCCTCTGTATGCAGGACCCCTACTCGGCAAGCTGGCTGGCTGGGCTGGCTGGCGATCTGCCTGGTGCTTGTGTCAGGCTGCGCGACGCTGCGGACCATCCCCGGCACCAAGGTTGCCGACACCCCGCAGCACCGCGAGCTGCTCCAGCGCGTCGAGGAATATCGCATCGCAATGGAGCAGCGCGAGGCCGGCAAGCTGCTGACGCTGGCGCACCCAAACTACTACGAGGACTCGGGCACGCCGTCGGCACAGGATGACTATGCCTACGCCGGTCTGAAGCGCGTCCTGGAGTCGCGGCTTTCGTCGGTGCGCTGGATGCGCTACCTGATTCGCTACCGTGACATTCACGTCCAGGGTGACCGCGCGTCCGTCGACATTCGCTACGACATCAGCTTTCAGTTGATGACCGAGATCGGCGAAAAGTGGGAACGGCGTCAGAACGACAAGCGGCTAGAGCTAATCCGCGACGGCGAGCGCTGGCTGTTTATTTCCGGGTTTTAGCGGCTTTGGCCGCAGTCAGAAGCTGTAGCAGCAGCGCCTTGTCCTGCTGAGTCCCCGCCACCCGCAAGCAGTCCACCGTCTGTAGCCGCACCGCAATCGGCTGCGTTCCCGCCGCAATCGCCCGCACCCTCAAAAGGACCGGATCAGACACCAGCGCCACCGGTGCTACACCGGGCTGTGGACGGGCGGGCTTTTGCAGCGTCAGCGGCCAGCACAGCTCTTGGGAAGCCGCAGCGGCCAGCTCGTCATCGGGCTGCGTGGCCAGCGCGAGCAATTCCGGGCGAGCCGCCTGCTGATGCAGGGTTGACAGCGCCGCCAAAGCCGTGGTGCGCAGTGGCAGAGGCTCGCGCTGCGCCAGCGCAAACAGCCGAGGGGACAGCCCCTGCCAGCTTGACACCGGCAGCGCCTGCAAGGCCGAGATCGCGACACTGCGCAGCAGCGGGGACAGCGCCGTTTTTTCCGCCAGGGTCAGCAGTCGCGACGGCAGCACGCTCAGGTCGCCGCCACAGCCAAGGTCATCGGACTCCTCGCAGCGAATCGAGCGACCGAGCACCTGACACAGCCGCAGCAGCGTGTCCGCAGTGGCCTTTTGCAGCTTTTCATCCGGGGTCTGCTCTAGCAGATCGACCAGGGGCAGTACGACCTGGGCCGCTAACTCGGGCTGCTCGCTCCCCGCCAGTGCCAAGCCGCGCAAGGCGAGCAGCGCCACCCGTCCCTTGTCCGCAGACGCCGGCCTTCCCGCAAGTCGCAGCAGCCGCGCCGGACCCAGCCGCTCTGCCAGCCGTGACAGCTCAACGGAATCCGCAGCGACACTCGGCAGATCGACCGGGCGCGGCAGCACCACCTCAGGAAGGAGCAGCAGGAACAGGGCAGAAATCGTCAGCATCTGGACATCAAAAGGCCGGTTCGGCGAGCCCAATTTTCGCACAACCACCGCACCGACCAACACAGGAACGTGGCCGATTGGACGTGAGTGCCTGGCGATTCGACCTGCGAGTTGACGGCGCATGCTCGGGCAAGTAGCCTCACATTCGTTCAGCCCTTTGAGGTCTGCATGCCCCGAAAAAAAAGTCTGCCGCCTGATGCCTCCGCCACTCCATCCAAGAGCGAGTCACGACGACCGCTCACTTCCCGCCAAAAGGAGGTGCTCGATCTCATCAGTGAGTCACTCGATCGCCGTGGCTATCCACCGACCCTGCGCGAGATTGGCGAGCGACTTGGCATCCGCTCGACCAACGGCGTCAACGATCACTTGGTGGCGCTGACCAAAAAGGGCTACTTGCAGCGGCAAGACCTGAAGTCGCGGGCGCTGCGGGTGATGGGCAGCAGCAGTGAGCCTCCGCCAGAGCGCCCCACCGATCTCGTCGAGATTCCCCTGCTCGGTCGGGTCGCCGCCGGTCAGCCGATCCTGGCCGAGGAGCGGCTTGAAGATCGCCTGCGGGTCGACCGCCTGCTGATCGGCAACCACCGCGAGGTGTTTGCGCTGCGGGTCCTGGGCGACTCGATGATCGATGCCGGCATCCACGACGGTGACTTCGTGTTCGTGCGCAAGCAGCCGACTGCCAATCCGGGCGATATCGTCGTTGCGATGATCAACGACGAGGCGACTGTGAAATACTTCTACCCCGAGGCGGATCGCATCGCTTTCAAGCCCGCCAACACCCGCATGCAGCCCATCTACGTCCACCGCGACGACTTCCGCCCGGTGAACCTGATGGGAACTGTGGTGGGTCTGTACCGTCGCTTTGGCGGCAACAACTAAGCGATGGCCCGCCTCCAAAGGAATGTGACCATGACCGCTCGTCCCGCACTTCCCGTTGACCGCATCCAGCCCGCCGCCCTTCGCCACATCACCGACTTTCACGCCGACACCGTTCGCGAGGTCAGCGAGGCGGTGTCGCGCAACGACGTAGTCATCGTCGGAATGGCGCAAAACCCACACGTCAAGAACGTCCGCAAGGCACTCAGCGCGGCGGGCATCGGCTTCACCTACTTGGAGTACGGAAGTTACTTTTCGCAGTGGCCGAAGCGGCTGGCGATCAAGATGTGGAGCGGCTGGCCGACCTTCCCGCAGGTGTTTGTGCGCGGGAAGCTGATCGGCGGCGAGGATCTGACCAAAGCTGCTCTGGCCGACGGCTCGATCAAAGAGCTGCTCGCCACCGCCAAGACCTAACCCCGGCGCCAAGGATCGCCACCACGGCAGCGATCATCTCCAACCCGGTTAGAGATCTTCTCCAACCCGGTTCAGAGATCTTCTCCACCACGCCAGCGATCATCTCCAGTGCGGTGGAGATCTTCTCCACCACGCCAGCGATCATCTCTAACCCGGTTAGAGATCTTCTCCACCACGCCAGCGATCATCTCCAGTGCGGTGGAGATCTTCTCCACCACGCCAGCGATCATCTCCAACCGCCAGGGGAGCGAGGCCCCTCTCCCCCACACTTCGTGTCGGGGACTGACGCGCGCGTAGTTCCGGAGCCGCCCACCACCTCTTGATCGAGCCAAAGCCGTCAGCGGCGAGGACTGTTTGAGCACGGAGGGGCCTCGCTCCCCTGGCGGTTGGGATCTAGTCGTGATTGCGGGTGCGGAGGACGCCGACGCCGGGGTCTTGGGAGGGGACGTTGATCTCTTTCCAGGGGACGACGCCGGGAGGCCGCCACGAGGTGCCACGGCCAACCTGGACCCACACCGGATTGGTCAGCGCATAGGGCTGCTCGTTGCCCACCACCACCGCGCCGATGTCGGTGGTCGCAGCGATGCCGAGCGGTCCAGCCAGCGCGCCCACCGCATCCGAGACGAGCAGAAACGGCTCCTCGGTGCCGGTCACCACCGGGAACATCGGTCGATCGCCCACCGCCTCCAGCACAATCCACGAGTCTCGCGGCAGTGTCAGCGTCAGCTGTCCGCTCACCGGCCCCTGCGGCGGCAGCGCGGTATCGGCCAAGCTGCGATCCGGATCGACCAGAATCCGCTGCACCATCCGGCCATTCACATAGACATGGATGCGACCGACCGACACCCACGGGGGCGCCGCCAGCCGGTAATTCACCGTGACTTTTCCGTCGGGCGCCCTGACCTCGGAGCCGATCGGCGCCGCCGTGACCTCTGCGCCACTTGACACCGTAAAGGTCAGAAACGGCCCATGAGAGAGCGTCGCCGCCCGCCGAACCTTGACCGCATCGACCAGCCGCGCCGCATCGACTCGCACCGGATCATCGTCGCCAAAGTACAGGTACGTGCGGGGCGCGCCGGGCTCCTCTCCGACATCGGCGTGGGTATCGGAAGCCGCAATCGCCGTGTGCCGAAAGCCTTGGTTGAGCAAGTGAAACCAGTCATCGACCGCCCCCGGAAACACCGCTTCGACATTGTCCAGTCCACTCGCCCCCGGATCGGCGGAAGGTGTCTTGTCGAGGAGGATCGTCCCCGGCACCAGCGCCTCGGTCGTACTCGCGGGCCGCAGGATCTTTCCGTTGAGACTGCACGGATCAAGCTGCGTCTTCGGATCAAAGCCCACCGGCAGCGGCTTGTAACACGCGTCAGGCCAGTCCGCAGGCACCCGCACGCTGTGGATTTCGTGGCCGAGCTTGCCGTTCAAGATCTCCAGCGCATCGCAGTTATAGGAGAGGAGGCTCTTGCCGTGCGCGTCGTGGAACGCCGGACCGCTTGCCCCCGCGAGCCGCTTCGAGGTGCCTTGCGCGATCAGCTCTCCGGTGATGGAAGAGCGCCCGTACTGGTTGAAGTAGCCCTGCGTCGAGTCGCGCGGGTGATTGCAGACAATGATGTTCGATCCGGCGCGGGGATCGGCAAGCTTGCGGAGTCCGGCGAACAGCTCCTCCGGGGGACGACCAAACCACTCGAACGCGCCGTGCGTCACCGGACCCACTTGGTAGTCGAGCGGATAGGAGTTGAAGTGGCCACTCTCAAGCGTCGTAAACTCGATTCCCACAAAGCTGGTCAGCCACGGGCGCAGCGCCAGCTGATCGACCATGGGCCGCCAGTCCGAGATGAAGTTGTGATCGGTCGAGATCGCGATCTCGACTCCCTCGCCCGCCGCTGAAGTCACACGCGGCGCGATTCCCATCCGCGAGTCGATCGAGTTCTCACTGTGTACGTGCGCGTCCATCGACATCCAGCCGGTGGTGTCCACCACTCTCGTCAGCTGCGCCGAGACAGAGGCCGCATTCCCAGACTCGACTTCGATCGGAACCGAAGCGAGATCGTACTCAAAGCCGCGACTGAAATAGACGGTGTAGCGCCCCGGACGAACCGGAATCGTGACGTGTCCATCGGCGCCGGTATACGCCACTGCTTCAATCACCGCCCGCTGTCCTACCTTGCTGTCAGGAAGCATGTCACTAAAGAGATAGTCCTCTCCCGCTTGGACATCGAACACCGCTCCTGACCGTCTCTGTGTGTTGGTCAGAGCCCGATCGTACTGCGCGACCACCGACACCTTGGCCGGCAGGGGTCGTCCCGATTGATCCACCACCAGCGCTTGCAGATAGGTCAGCGGCGGCAGGACCGGATCAATGAACGTACTTTCGCCCGCTCTCACTTCAAACGGAACAAACGGTCCAAGGGGCCGGCCCGCACTCTGGACACGATAGGCGTAGCGACCGGGCGGCAGACTCCCAAACAGGTTCCCAGCATCGTCCGGATAGTCTTGGGAATAGGGGCGACACAGGCTGTTGGGTGCCGTCGCTGCACACAGTCGCAGACCGGCATCCAGGTAGTCATCCTCTTTCGCAAATGCCGCCGTGGTAAGTCCCAGTGCTTGGTAGATCAGCACCTGTCCGGAAGCCGTGGACTCACCCCCTTGCAGCGAGCGGAGGATGCCCTGATAGCTGCCGGTGGTCGTGCCGCGCAGCCCGTGAATGTCGTCGACAATCGAAGCGACATCCCCACCCCCTACAATGAAGTACTGCGTCATCTCGACAAAGCCGCCCGGCGCAATCGTGGTCTTCACAGAGTCACTGAACACCCCAATGAACGAGATGGCGGTAAACGGCACCAGCAGCGAGGTATTGTCGATCGGCGTGAACGTATCTGTGTACTTGCCTAGGTTGCGATACGCGTCGGCATTCTGCTTTACGAAGTTGGTATCACTTGGCGCTGCCACCAGTCCGTAGCTGACGCGATCTCGCTGGCGGCTGGCGGCAGAGGCGATGAACTCTGTGACGACTCCGTTAAAGGCCGGCAGCGGCAGTCCGCGCGCAAAGGAGCGCTCCAGTGGATGGCGCAGATCGAAGCCCGTTCCCGGCAGCCAGACATTGTTCATCCGTCCGTACAGCATCACCATTCCGATCGGAACCCGCACCGTGCTCAGATCGACGCCACCGATCTGCTGCTGAAAGGTCGGATTGGCCAAGATCGAAGAAGGAATCTGGAGCGGAAAGCGCGTCTTGTTGATGATGCGAGAGTGAATCTCGACGCGACGCACCCCGGGACGCAGCACATAGTCCACTTCATAGCGCGCGTTTTCGTTCTGCAGCTTGTTTAGCTCCGCCGCAAAGTCCGCGAAAGGGAGTCCCAGAAGGAGGGCCAAGCGGACCAGCTCGCTCGTCCCGGTACTCGAGTGGGAAGCGGTCGGGAGGAGGTAGCTCAGGAACAGGCTGTCGAACACCTTGAGCAGGGTCAGAAACTCGCCACCGCCCCCCGATGCACGGACCACTGCGACGCCTTGCTCGTAGCGGACCCGGCTTGCTCCGTAGCGCTCTTCATAGGGCTTGGTTCCGTCGGACAGGACTTCAACCTTGTCGCATGCAACGGCTTGGAAAAAGAACGATGGAAACATCTCTGCAAAGATGTCGTGGCCACCCAGGCGATTGGACTCACTGCGGCCCTGTTCATCAAAGCGACGCAGATCCGCGTCGATGATTCCTCCGCCATAGACTCCGAACCCGCGTGAGAAGCCCGCATTCTGAATCACCACCCGAATGCGATCGTTCTGAAGCATGTAGTCGCCCACTTCACCGAGTGCGCGCGGACCGCCTCCGAACAACTGCGTGCGATCGGTCACCCGAAACGCCCGTGGTGGCAGCGGCTCCGACGGGCGCTGACAGGTTCCCAGCGACAGAAGAGACAGCGTACAGAATAGAAAGAGGAGCGCCCGATTCATCGCCGACTCCTTTCTAGAATGCAGCCACGATGTCTGCTTCAAAGCGATCGTTGCGAAGGATGTTCGGACTCTGTTCGGTGGTGATGGTGTAGTTGAGAGAGACGTGAACCGGGAAGGTCCGCGTCGGTCGAACAAACACTCCGAACGTGTGATACATCAGCGCCAGCGAGTCATCAAATCGCTGATCCGCATCGGTGATCGGAGTCGTCGCCAGGTGCGCACGCGGTGAATAGGAAGCGATGCGATAGCCGGGAATGACCTCGAGGGGAATCTTGGGAATCGTGTAGCGCAGGTGTGCCCACCAGCCGAGTCGCTCGAGCGGCGGAATGGCACTCAAGGTATCGCGCGTCGTCTTGACGTACAGAATCGCCGCTTGCAGCTCGACCCCGACAAAGGAAGCGGCCAGATCTGCGGCGACCCCGACATCTGTCTCTTTGATGAGATCAGGCAAGTTCCCGAGGGTGCGAGGATTCCACTGCGCCGCGATTCCTAGATGCACAATCGGCTTGCGGAGATCATCTGTGACCGCATACATCGGCCGCACCTGATCGAGAGGGAGTCCATCCTTTCCCCAAAAGGAAAACTCTGCTCGACCACGTACCGCCGGAATGTTGTTGTCTGAAAGCAGCTGATTCTGTCCATTCCCATTGCCGGCAAACAGCGAGTAACGAAACGAGGTATTCCCTCCCAGCGGCACATGTCCCGAGTGAATCGAGACTCCCAGGTTGCGATCCGCGCCCATTCCGCGCGTGGTAAAGCCCTCGGTCTGCTGCACTCCTTCGATGGGCACCGCGCGCGACACAAACGGTAGCTCGGCGTCGGACCGCATGCTGTCGAGATCCCACGGCGCCACCATCTGCCCAATCGACACCCGCAAGAAACGGAGTGGCGCCCAGGTCAGATACGCATCCCGCAGCCGCGCCGTCAGCTGTCCGCCGGGAAACGACTGGCTCAGCCGATCTTCGCTCGCTCCCTCGAATGAGACACGCCCGGCCAGCATGCCTTTGTACTGGACGTTGGCACTGACGCGCGCTTGCTCGAGCTGAAAGCCGTTGTTACGACCGGCGAGGTTGTAGTTCTGCGGCTCCTCAATCCAGCGGTAGGCCGCGTGAAGGTAGCCGCCGAGATCAAAGCGCCAGATCGGCATCGGGACCGGGACAGCAGTCGGGATCGGCACTGTGCCTGGTGCATCTCCAGAAGGAGGAATCGGCACCGACTCAGCGGGCAGCGGCGGGACATGATCGCCATAGCCCTGGGCATTGGCCGCAGACAGCGAGAGCAGCAGCGACAGCACGGCGGCACAGATCGCGAAGACGGATCGCAACACGGGAAACCTCCGTCGGAGACTCGGCGACTCCGCACCGGCTCCAGCATGAAGATGTACGAGCGCAGACTACAGACCCGCCCGCAGAGGAACCTACGGCCCGCCTTACTGTCAAGGCTCCGCGTTGCCCGGTTTGTTGGGATCTTTGGAATCTTTGGAGTCTTTGGGACTGTCCGGCGCTGCTGACTCCGGCGAGTCCCACGGATACTCCGTCGGCTCGAGGACGCGCGGCGGCAAGAGCTTGGCGGCGGACTTCGTCGGGGTCGAATCGGCGGGCTCCCAGTGCTCGTAGCTGCCTCGGCTTACGTCCTCGACTGCGCCATCGCCATAGTCGATAAAGTCCTGCTCATCGTCGGTGATTCGCGCAAACGCCAGGTCATCGATGAACTGCAGGATCTTCTGCACCTGTGACTGGGTGTAGCCGCGCTGATTGGACAGCACCACAAAGCCAAGCTGCGCCGTATCCCACGAGTCTCCGTCGCCCACCTCGGCAATCGCGCAGTTCCACTTTTGATGGACGCGATCCTTGATGCGGCGCAGCACCGAGCGCTTGTCCTTATCGGAGTGACAGTCTTCGAGCTGCAAGGTGATGCGACAGACACCGACGATCATCTGCTGGCCTAGAACAAGTAAGCGAAGACCGACAGTCGGGCCGCCGGTCTGATAGCGCGGAAAGACTTACGCCAGCGTCGGCGCGATCTCTTCGACTTCGTACGACTCGATGATGTCGCCGACCTTGATGTCCAGATAGCCGTCGATCGACATACCGCACTCGTAGCCCTGCTGCACTTCGCGAACGTCGTCTTTGAAGCGCCGCAGCGAGCCGAGCTTGCCGCTGAAAATCAGCACCGAGTCGCGAATCAGTCGAGCCAGCGCCGAGCGCTTGATCGTGCCATCGATGACCGAGCAGCCCGCGACGACACCGACCTTCGGGATGTTGTAGATCTCGCGGACCTCGGCCTTGCCCAGGAACTTGTCGCGCTTCACCGGCGCCAGCAGTCCTGCCATCGCCAGCTTCACGTCGTCGAGCGCCTCGTAGATGATGTCGTAGAGCTTGATGTCGACACCCTCTTGCTCGGCGAGTGCCGCAGCCTTGCCAGCTGGCCGAACGTGGAAGCCGATGATGATCGCGTTGCCGGCCTTCGCCAGGTTCACGTCGCTCTCGGTGATGCCACCAACGCCCGACTGAATGATCGAAACCTTGACCTCTTTGGTCGACTGCTTGACGAGCGCACTTCCGAGAGCTTCCGTCGAGCCCTGCACGTCGGCCTTGAGGATGATCTTCAGCTCCTTGAGGCCGGCCTTCATCGCGTCCATCAGCTTGTCGAGCGACACCGGACCCGCCTTGGCACGATCCCGCTCGATACGACGGATGCGACGATGCTCGACCAGATCCTTCGAGGCTCGCTCGTCAGCCACGGCGTTGAGCACTTCACCGGCACGGGGCACACCCGACAGACCGAGCAGCTCGACCGGCGTCGACGGACCGGCCTGCGCCAGCGTCCGACCTTTGTCGTCGCTCATCGCGCGGACCTTGCCCATCTCCTCGCCCACGACCACGGTATCGCCGACGCGCAGCGTGCCTTCTTGCACCAGCACCGTCGCGACCGGACCGCGCTTGGCGTCCATCCGCGCTTCGATGACCGCGCCCTTGGCCGCCTTGTTCGGGTTCGCCCGCAGCTCAAGCACTTCCGACTGCAGCGCCAGCATCTCGAGCAGCCGGTCGACGCCCACCTTGGTCCGCGCCGAGACATCACAGAAGATCGTCTCACCGCCCCACTCTTCCGAGGTCAGGCCGTGCGCCGCGAGCTGCTGACGGATGCGATCCGCCTGCGCACCGGGCTTGTCGATCTTGTTGACCGCGACGATCACCGGCACCTTCGCATCCTTGGCGTGGTTCAGCGCTTCGATGGTCTGCGGCATGATGCCATCGTCCGCAGCGACGACCAGGACGACAATGTCGGTCACCTGCGCACCACGGGCTCGCATCTCGGTAAATGCCTCGTGACCCGGCGTATCGAGGAACACGACATCGCCAGCCTGCGACGACACCTTGTAGGCGCCGATGTGCTGCGTGATGCCGCCGGCCTCTCCCGCTGCGACGTTGGCATTGCGAATCGCATCGAGCAGCGAGGTCTTGCCGTGATCGACGTGACCCATGATCGTGATAACCGGCGCCCGGGGCTTGAGATCCTCGGGCTTGTCCGTCACTTCCGCCACGACGCTCTGCTCTTGGAACGTCGTTGACTCCACACGCCACTCGAACTCCCCCGACACCAGCTGTGCCGTATCAAGGTCGATCGAGGAGTTGATCATGACGTTGCGCATGCCAAGCTCCCAGATCTTCTTGAGCACGTCGGTAGCCTTCTGGGCCATCTGACGCGCGAGCTCGGCAATCACGATTGACTCGCCCATCTTGACGACGCGCTTGTGCTCGGCGGCGGTGGTGATCTGCGTCTTGCCAGGCTTGCGACCCGGCGGCAGCTTGCCCCGAATCGGCTGAGCCGGCCCGACCGGCGCCCGTCGCGACTCTTGGCCACGCAGCCGCTCGCCTGACACTTCCTGACGAGGCCCACGCCCACTGTTGGCATCGGACTGCTCGGGACGGAAACCACCACGCGGGCTCTCGCTGCTCGGAGCAGCCGGCTTGGCGGCGGGCGCACTCTTGAAAGCCGACAGATCGATCACGCGACCTGTTGGACCCAGTCCTTCCAGCGAGCGTCGCGTCTGTGCGGTGACAAATACTTTCGCCGGCGACGACGAGCCTGGAGACACCGCAGACGGAGCCCCGGACGTGTGCGAGCGCGGCGAATCGACCGGCGGCATGTCAGCGCTCTCAACCGGACGCTCTGACGTCGGCTTGGACGCAGCCTCGACCACAGCCGGAGCAGCCTGCGCCGCAGCGGGCTTGCGATGCACCACGGCCGCCTTGGTGTGCACTGGCTTGCTGGGTGTCACCGCAGCCTCGGTCACCGCCGGCTTCCTGACAGCTTCGACCGCTGCCGGCTTGGCCGCAGGCTCTCCATCGGCCTTGCGGCTCGGAGCGGGCTTGCTCTCCGCGTGGACAGGCTTGGCAGGCTCTGCGGTTGCTTTCGGCGCTTCGGCCTTGGCAGACGGACGGGCATCCACCGGCTTGGCGGCAGCCGACGGCAGGCTCTCCGCAGGGATGGCTTGCACCACCGCAGGCTTGGCTTCGACCGGCGCAACCGGCTCAGCCTTGACCGTCGGTGGCACCGCAGCCGGGACAGCCGGCGCAGCAGCGACCACAGGCGGCGCAACCACGGGTGGAGCAGGAGGCGCAGCCACGACCGGAGCCACCACCGGCGCTTCCACCTTGGCGGTGGCGGCGACAGTCGGTTCAGCCGCAGCCTTGGTGGTCGCTTTTTTCTTGACAGGTTCAACCACTTTGGCAGGCGCCGCTTCTGGAACAGCCACCGGAGCCGGCGCCTCGACCGGCTTGGCCTTCGCAGCCACCGCTGGCGGCTCAACTTTGGCAGGAGCTGGTTTTTCAGCGACGACAGCCGGTCTTTCAGCGGCAACCGGAACCACCGGGGCAGCGGGACGAGCCGGAGCTTCAGCGGCGGGGCTTATGATCCGAACCTGCCGACGCGGCGGCTCTGACACCACCGGACGAGCCTCGACCACCGGCGGGGGAGGAGGAGGCGGCGGCGGCGCAGCCACGACATGCTGAGCTTCTGGATGAAGCCGACTGCCATCCTTGGCGCGGCGGCGAATGACCGTCTCCGAGAGGCGCTCCTGCACCGTGTTCTCGTGGCGCTCCTTGTCGAAGGCCCGTCGGACGCGGTCTACCTCATCGCGCTCAAGCCGCGACATATGGTTTTTGGCCTCAATGCCCAGGGCACGGACCTTTTCGACCAAATCCTTGTGGGCAATCCCCAGCTCTTTCGCGAGCTCATAGATTGCGACCTTGGAGCCCGATGTGCCGACGCTCTCGGTGTTCATGAATGGTTGTCCTGATTCTTCAAGCTCAACGCAGGGGCCAGTGTGCCCGGCTGCGAGCCGTCACAGACGGCGGCAAGTTGGTACAGCGCTGCGACATCACCAACCTGGACACTGCGCCGCAGCGACCGCGCAAATCCGCCTTTTAGAGCTGTCTCGATGCACCGCTTCCGACGATGCACGTACGTACCACGACCGGCCTGCCGACGACCCAGCCCAAACGAAAGCCGCCCGCTCTGATCGGAGACGGCGCGCAGCAGCTCGGCCTGGCTGTCACGTTCGCGACAACCGACACAGGTTCGCACCGGCCCAGAAAAGGCCGCGACCTGCGATGCCCCAAGCTTTGCTGCGACTGCTTCCACCATCGGCTGCTTCCCTCGCTAGCGACTGCCCCGCGTCAAAAGTCGCGTCACCCGACGCTTCACATCCCGCGCTTCATCGAGCGTAAGATCGGCCGCCTGCGCGAGCCGCTCCTCGTCTTCTTCTTCCATCGACTCCAGCGTCGTATATCCGGCGTCCATCAGTCGCGCCACGATGTCTGGATCAATCCCCGGCAGTGGGCTCGATGGACCGGCGTTACGCGACGGCGCCGGAGCTGGGGCTCGGCTCGGTGCCGGCTCCTGACGAACAGGACCCCCGTGCGCCAGCTCCGAGCGGGCCGGCCGCTCACTCGGCGGTAGCGGCGGCTCACCACGCTTGCGGCGCTCCTCATTGACGAAGCCCAGCGCAGCCTCTTTGAGCCTGGTCGCGCCCGCTTCTCCACCGACGCCAGGAACGCCACGCAGATCGTCGATCCGCGCTTCCGCCAAATCCGACACCGACCGCCAGCCGAGCCGAAACAGCGTACTCGACAGCTCTTCCGACGAGCCTTCCAGCCCGGCGAGGACCTGCCGCTCGACCTGCTCCATCTCGCGAACCCGGCTCTCGGCATGAATGTCAATTCGCCAGCCGGACAGCTGCGACGCCAGTCGGACGTTCTGTCCCTTTTTGCCAATCGCCAGGCTGAGCTTGTCGTCGGGGACAATCAGCTCCATGGTGTGGTTTTCGGCGTCGATGACCACTCGAGCGACCTCGGCGGGTGCTATCGCGTTGCAAACAAAGCGCGCCGGATCTTCGCTGTAGGGGACGATGTCGATCTTTTCGCCGCGCAGCTCCTGCACCACCGCCTGGACGCGCGAGCCCTTGATGCCGACGCAGGCGCCGACAGGGTCCACGTCGCGATCGCGAGAGCTAACGGCAATCTTGCTGCGCGAGCCGGGCTCACGGGCCGACGACTCGATGCGGACGATCTTTTCGTAGATCTCGCTGACTTCTTGCTCGAACAGCTTCTCGAGGAGTCCCTTCGAGGCCCGCGACAAGATGATCTGCGGACCGCGCGCGTTTTTCTCGATGTCGACGACGTAGGCGATGATGCGGTCGCCGATTCGATAGTTTTCCCGCTGAACCTGCTCACGGACCGGCAAGATCGCTTCGGTCTTGCCCAGATCCACGATGATGTTGCCGCGCTCAAAGCGACGGACAGTGCCGTTGATGAGCTCGCCTTTGCGGTCGCGGTACTCGTTGAAGGTGTTCTCGCGCTCGGCCTCGCGGATGCGCTGGATGATGACCTGCTTGGCGGTCTGGGCAGCGATGCGACCGAAGCGCTTCACCGTGTCGTGCAGATCGAGGATGACGCCATACTTACGCTCCTGCTCGGAGGCTTTGTCGGCGTCGCCGTCGGTATAGAAGATCTGAAACAGGAGTTCGTCGCCCACCTCGGCGCGCAGACCCTGACGGTCAGCGTCAACCTTGGCGATGTCACGCCCCTTGATGCCTGAGGAGTCGGTGACAATGCAGACCTGAAACAGGTCCACCTGCCCGCTGTCTTCGTTGAACTGCGCCTCAAGCTCGCGCTCGAGGCCAAAGACCTTCTTGGCAGCGGTCATGATGGCTTGCTCGAGCGTCTGGACGAGGACCTTTTTGTCGATCCCTTTGTCCTTGCCTACTTGCTCAAGCACCATCGAGAGGTTGGGTTGCATCGCGTTTACCTTAACTTCCTGGCCTATGCCTCTTGGCCGATTCGTCCTGGACTGCGTTCCTAGCTCGGGTCAGACGAACTCAAACACCGCGTTGGCTTTTTCAATTTCCTCGATCACAAGCTCAAAGCAACCGGCGCCTTCCACAGCCATCCGAACGCGGTCACCTTCCACCGCTTCGATCGTTCCGGAAAAGTTGCGGCGCGGCACCGAGTCGGGCTGCCGTGGACCTTGCAGCGCAAACGACTGCTCCGCATCGGGACGCAGCCGAACTTTGGCCTTCTTCCCGATGAAGCGCGCAAAGTCGCGGCCCTTCTTGAGCGGTCGATCCACACCCGGCGAGCTGACCTCTAAGCTGTACGCTCCTGGCAGCACGTCGTGTACATCCAGCAGAGCCGAAACTTCTCGCGAGACTGCCACGCAGTCCTGATGCGAGACATGACCTTGCCCGGGCAGCCGATCAATGGTCACGCGCAGGACCCATCCAGACAGACCACGGGTCCATTCCAGATCGACAAGCTCGTAGCCTTGCCCGTCTACAGCGGGCTCGATCAGCTTGGTCAGGGCTTTGAGGTCAACGGGCTTCATGGCTTCTTTCAAAAAAAAAGGCGGGTCCGGGCGGGCCCACCTTCCGTGGATTCCTACCAAAATGTATCTCCGCCTATACCACCACCTGCGCCCTTCGCGCAAGAGTCAAGCTCCGCACCGACGCCAACCGACCCCCTCCGAAGAGAGCCTGCTAAACCCGCAAAATGGCCCGCAAAAACCCAGCGGTTTTTTGGCCCGACCATGACAGAAGTTGGGAAGTTACGCTCCACAAAAGGTCTGGCAATCGCTTGGAATCGGACCGCATGGGGTGGCGCTTTTGTGTTAGTTCCTTGCCCACATCACATGGCGATTGAGACTCAAAAGACCCACGAACTTCTGGAGTCCCTTGGGGAGCGGCTCGCTGCTCTCCGAGGGCATCTTTGACATCGAACGACTAGAGGAGCGGCTGTTAGAGATCGATCAAATCTCGGCCGATCCGTCGTTTTGGAACCAACAGGAAAAGGCCCAGACGCTGCTGCGAGAGCAAGCTGGACACAAGCAGACCGTCGGTGAGTGGCATCGCCTCCATCGCGAGGTGCAGGATGCCCAGGTGCTGCTCGAGCTGGCCGAAGAAGTACAAGCCGAGTCCGAGGCGACCGAGGCACTGCGCCAGGCCCAGCACGTCGCAGCCGCGCTCGAGACGATGGAGCTGCGGCGGATGCTGTCCGGTGAGCAGGATCACACCGACGCGCTGGTATCGATCAATGCTGGGGCCGGCGGGGTCGATGCGCAGGACTGGGCCGACATGCTGCGACGGATGTACTACCGCTGGGCCGAAAGGCGCGGGTTTGCCGTCGAGGAAATGGACCTTCAAGAGGGTGAAGAAGCCGGCATAAAGTCGGTCACGTTTGCGGTGCGCGGGCTCAATGCGTACGGCTACCTCAAGGCCGAGAGCGGCGTGCATCGACTGGTGCGAATCTCGCCGTTTGACTCGAATGCCCGTCGCCACACAGCGTTTGCGGCGGTCTTTGTCTTTCCCGAGATCGACGACTCGATCGAGGTCGAGATCCGTGAGGAAGACCTTGAGATTCAGACGATGCGCTCGGGCGGTGCCGGTGGCCAGCACGTCAACAAGACCGAGAGCGCGGTGCGGCTCATCCACAAGCCGAGCGGACTCGTCGCCAAGTGTCAGTCGGAGCGCTCCCAGCACAAGAATCGGTCGACGGCGATGAAGATGCTGCGGGCGATGCTCTATGCCCAAAAGCTGCGCGAGCAAGAGGCCAAGATTGACGAGGCCAACAGCCACAAAAAGGCGATCGAGTGGGGCAGTCAGATTCGATCGTATGTGCTGGCGCCGTACCGCTTGGTCACAGACCACCGTAGCGAGCTGAAGATCGGCAACGTCGATGCAGTGCTCGACGGCGATCTCGACGAGTTCATCAAGGCCTACTTGATTCAGGCCGCAGGATAACCATGGATGCCGCAGAGTCCGTCGGTGAGCGCTTTCGTGCCGACTTCGCTTTCGATCCCAACGTCGTGCTCTTCAATACCGCCGGTGTCGCGCCGATGAGCATGGTGGCCGAGGCGGCGATCCAGCGGATGAGCCATCACCTGAGACGGGGCTGGTTCGATCTCGGGGAGGCGTTCCGCATCTATGAGCAGGCGCGTGGCTCGTTTGCTCGGCTGACGGGCGCGCGGCCCGAGGATGTGGCGCTGATGCAGACCTGTGCGGCGGCGATCTCGCAGGTGGCGCTTGGCCTGGCTCTGCGTCCCGGCGATGAGATCGTCACCACCGACCAGGAATATCCGTCGAACGCCTACCCGTGGTATGCGGCGGCACAGCGGGCCTCGGCCTTGATTCGAGTGGTGCGCTCGGCTCCTGACTATAGCTTGCCGACGGAGAGTGTCCTGGCCGCAATCAGTCCACAGACACGGGTGGTGGCGGTGTCATGGGTGCAGTTTCAGACCGGCACGGTGCTGGATCTGCGGGCGATAAGTCATGCCTGCCGTCGTCATGGTGCGTGGCTGGTGGTCGATGCGATTCAGGGTCTTGGCGTCATGCCGTTCGATCTGCTGCAGCTCGGTGTCGATGCCGTCTGTGGTGGCACGCACAAGTGGCTGTGTGGACCGCTCGGGCAAGGCTTCCTGGCGCTGGCCCCCGGTCGCGCAGCCGAGCTTGCGCCGCTGCTGCATGGCGCGATGACGTACGGAACTCCGGAAGATGCCGTCGATCCGAGCCGCCCACCCCGTCCAGATGCACGGCGCTTTGAGCCCGGCTCGCCTCCATTACTCTCGGCGGCAGGCGCAGCGGCGGCGATTGAGCGACTGCTCTCCCTCGGAATCGAGAACATCCATCGGGCGGCGCTGGCGAACTCCGATCGACTGATCACGGGGCTTTTGACTCGCGGCGCGCGGCTGCTGGTGCCGGTCGGAAATACGCTCCGATCGCCGATTGTGACCTGTATCCCGCGCGGCAACCTTGATGCGATCGCCGCCAAGCTGACTGCCCGTCACGTTGCATTTGCTCGTCGCGGAGGCGGCATTCGCCTGTCACCCCATGCCTTCCATCACGCCGGTGACGTGGAGCGCTTCTTTGCCATCCTCGACGCAGCTTGAGCTGTTTGCGGTCACGGCCCCCGGACTTGAGTCGTGCTTGCTCGCCGAGCTGCAGCCCCTGGCCGAGCGGTCGCGGCTGGTCGCTGGTGGCGTCGAGATCCACGGCGATCTGACGACGCTGTATCGGCTGAACCTGTGGTCACGGCTGGCGACGCGAGTGCTGTTGCGAGTCGGAACGGTGCACGCCCTTCATTTCGAGGAGCTGCGACGCAAAACCACTGCCCTGCCCTGGTCTGGCTTCGCTCGCTCGGCGGTTCGACTGCGCATCTCGGCGACGGCGCATCACTGCCGACTGATCCACACCGGCGCCATCAGCGAGCGGGTCAGCCTGGCCCTCGGCGATGCCGGCGTGCCCGTTACCACCGACGAGTCCGCCCCGCTGCTGCATGTCTTTGTGCGCGGCGATCAAGACCACTTCACGCTGTCCGTTGACTCCTCGGGAGAGCTGCTTCACCGACGTGGCTATCGGCTGCAAGACGGCGGTGCCCCGCTGCGTGAGACGCTGGCCCCGGCGCTGCTTCACCTAGCGGGCTATCTTCCGTCGCAGACGCTGTGTGATCCAATGTGTGGTGCGGCGACGCTGGCGATCGAGGCGGCGCTGCTGTCCTTGCGCCGTGCGCCGGGGATCGGACGCCCGTTTGCGTTCCAAGACTGGCCCGGCTTTGAGCCGTCGCGGTGGCAGCAGCTTGTCGACGAAGCTCGGGCCGGTGAGCTTTCGCAGCTCGCGCAGCCGATCTTGGCGAGTGATCGCGATCCGCAGGTGCTTGAAATCGCCCGTCGCAATGCCGAGAGAGCCGGGGTGCTGCCACACCTTCAGCTTCACTGCCTCGATGTCCACCAGCTCAAGCTGCCATCCGCCGCCGAGGGGCTGATCCTCTGCAATCCGCCCTATGGCAAGCGACTGCGGCAGCCACGGCTCGTCGAGACGTATCGTGGACTTGGCTCTCTTTTGCGTCGCTCACCCGGCTTTCGGCTGGCAATCTTGACGACCACGCCCCAGCTGGCGCAAGCGGCCGGACCGATTGGCAACGTCCACTGGCTACGGAACGGCGGTCTGCGGGTCGGCTTGTTTTCCGTCGGAAAGCCGCAGCGCGAAGCGACCGCTACTCTTTCTTCAGCATCTTGACGACGGGCGTAAGCTTCACGTCGATCGCGCCCGCCGACGGCACTGGATCGCCCGACAGGTAGCGCGCCGTCACCGCCAGCAGCACGTTGAGCGGCTTCGAGGGATCACGCACCGCCCCAATAAACACGCCATGCGCCGGCGAGCCATCCGGCACCGGCAGCGGGTTGCCAGCGTCAGTGATCGTCGCTTTGCGCGGCAGCGGACCGACCTTACCCAAATAGACCGCTCGCGGATCGGTGGTGCTGCGAATGCCGTCGGGGCCGATGTAGGCGTCGATCTGGGTGATGTCGATGTCGACCCCGTTTTGCGCCGTATAGAACAGCTGCACGTCGCGCATGTTGTCGGCATTCGACTGCGCAAAGCCGCTCGTAAACGCGGTGTCCTTCGAGAAGTCGATGGCGAACAGCACCAGCAGCTTGATATCGCCGGCACACAGCATCGTCTTGTCATCGCAGAGTCCGGTCACTTGATAACTAGTGTTTAATCCAAGCAATCCGGGCAGTGCGGAACACTGAATAAAGCCATTGGAGCAAGTAACCTTCAACCCCTGAAACATCGGCGGGATGCTCAAGTTCAGCTTGAGATCGTAGTGAAGGGTCTGCTCAGCAAGGGTCAGCTCTTGCTCGGTGACCGCGCCACATCCGACGCTGGCTGCGCCCAAAAGCGCTATCGCACAAGCAAAACGGGCCAAGCGAGACTGAAGAGAGGATAAGTGCTCAATTAGATATTTTCTCATACAGAGAATCATATCATAAAAGAGCTGTCGCTGAAGCGGGAATAGCGGATATCCACTTGCACATTGTGCGCAGCGGACATGTGAAGCGAGGGGAATACGACCGCGCGGCTGTTACAGCTCGGCCTGGATCTTCGGCGCCGTAACCCGCAGCATGTAGCGACCCTTGCCGGAGTTTCCGTTCGGCAGCAGGGCCAGCGCGACAAAGTAGTCCTTCGACAGGACGCGAATGAGGAGGGTCAGCCGCTCGGTGCGAATGGTGATCTCTTCGACGCTGCCACCTTCGATGATGTCGGCGGCCTTCTTGACCTGGGCCAGGATGAACGAAAACTCCATGCCGATGGTCTGGATGTCCAGCTTCTGGCCTTCCTTGGCAAAGCTCTCGACAGCGATGCCATCAAAGCCCATCAGCAGTCCTGCGACCGCGCCATCAGACTTCTCCACCAGGGTGCGCAAACTATCTCGGAACATAAGTACCTTTTTACCGGTTTTGCCCGCCTGCGGTCAATCGTTCCGGTCGGTCGGGTCGCCCGGCTTCGGGCTTGGCCGTCGTGAGATCGGCGCAGAAGACGGTGCCCCGGCCATTCCATATTCACGAAGTTTATATAGTAAGGCACGGTGCGATAGTTCGAGCAGGCGAGCGGCAGCGGTCCGATTTCCACGGGTCTGATGCAGCGCTCGCGTGATCAAGGAACGCTCCAGGCGAGCCGTGGCGGCTTTCACAGAAAGATCGCAGGTTCTCCCTTCGGAATCCGCTGCAAGCGCTCCTACAGCCGCAGAAACAGCATGGGACGCATCTGTGGCCACTGACTGAGCCACCGACTGGGCTACTGAGTAAGGAAAATCCCCTTCATCCAGCTGTGTCTTTTCACACAACACCACCGCTCGCTCGATTAGGTTTTCTAACTCACGAACATTTCCTGGAAAATTGAAGCGGAGCAGCGCGTGCCGCACTCCTTCGGTCATCCCAACAACGGGCCGACCGAGCCGCTGCGCCGCGCGGTGCAGGAAGTGCTCGGCCAGCGGCAGGATGTCGTCGCGACGCTCTCGCAGCGGCGGAATCTGTAGCTCCACGACGCTCAGCCGGTAGTACAGATCGGCTCGGAAGCGCGCCGCCTCGGCCTCCCGCGAGAGGTTGCGCAGCGTCGCCGCAATCACCCGCACATCGACGGCGATTTCGTCCCGCGCCCCGAGCGGCAGGATCTTATGCTCTTGCAGCGCCCGCAGCAGCTTGACCTGCAGCTGCAGCGGCAGCTCCCCGATCTCATCGAGAAATAGCGTCCCCCCGTCGGCCTGCCGGAACACGCCCGGCTGATCGCGAATCGCGTCGGTGAACGCACCTTGAACGTGACCAAACAACAGGCTCTCGAGCAGCGCTTCCGGCAGCGCCCCGCAGTTGACGGCCACAAACGGCCTGGACCGTCGCGGCGACAGCTGGTGGATGACCCGCGCCAAGACCTCTTTGCCTGTTCCCGACTCACCGAGCAGCAGCACCGGCGTCGGATGCACCGCCACCCTCGCCACCTGAGCGAGCAAGCTCTGCATCACCTTGGACTTGGCAATCAGCCCGGACGGCGACGGGGCTCCCCCTGACACGCTCGCTGCGACGGGTGCAAAGCGACTCGCGGTCCGATCGCCCAAGGCGGCTTCACGCGCCTGCGCCTTGGTCAGCGCCCACAACAGATCTTTCGCACGCAGCGGCAGCGGCAAGACATCGTAGGCCCCGGCGGCAATCAGCGACGACACACTGTCCATAGAGAGTGCCGCAATCGCAACCATTACCGTCGGACACAGCTGCCGCAGCGCCGCCACCGTCGCCACATCAGCAGTCGCAAGCTCCACGATCACCAGATCCGCCGGAGTCTCACGCAGCGTCGCCAACGTCTCGGGAAGCTCGGCCACATTCCGGACGGAGTAGCCTGCGCCCCGTAGCTCCTCGGCGAGATGTCGCCCGTGACCACCGTCTCGGCAGCACAAGACAACCCAGCGCTCGCCGCCGCTTGCAACCGGTGCGGTCACGTCCCCGCTGGCCCGTGCGGACCCGGCAGCACCCCGAGGAGCTCGCGAGCCTGGGCAGAGGTAGCGATCGGACGACCGACTTCGCGGGCGATACGGACCAGCGCCTCGATCAGCTTGCCGTTCGAGTCAGTCTTGGTTCCGTCGGGAAGATAAAAAGTGTCTTCGACGCCGCTGCGCAGGTGTCCGCCCAGCTCAGCGGCGCGACGATGCACCGGCCACACCTCGCGCTGGCCGATGCCGATCGTCTGGAAGTGCGCACCCTCGGGCAGCTCGGCGACGATGAGCGGCAGCCACTCGGGCTTACACGGCATCCCGCTCGCAACGCCCATCACCAGCGAGACATGAATCGGGCCCGTCAGTAGACCAACCTGCTTAAAAAGGCCGATCGAGCGCACGATGCCGGTATCAAAGCACTCGCACTCGGGAACAGTGCCGGTTTCGCGCATCGCGGTCAGGAACTGCTCGATCTTCTCGACCGGATTGTCGAACAGCATCGGCGGCCAGGCCCACCGTCCATCGCTGCGCGCTCGCAAGTAGTTGAGCGATCCGGCATTGAGCGCCGCGACCTCGGGCCGAATCCGTCGCAGACAAGCAAGCTGGGCGCTGACATCGCTGCCAATCACGCCGGTCGACATGTTGATGATGAGATCGGGGACTTTGGCGCGGATCGTGGCGTCGATCTCAGCGACGATGTCCGGGTCCCAGGTGGGAAAGCGACCCAGGCCTGGCGCTTGCTGACGGTAGTGACAGTGGACGACGGTGGCCCCGGCATCGCGGGCCTCAGCTGCGGCGGCAGCCATCTCGGCGGCAGTGACGGGCACCCGGTGCTGGGTTGGATCGGTCAGCACTCCGGTCAGCGCACAGGTAATGACAACTGGCGAAGCAGCGTGGCTCATGAGCGGACGATAGCAAAGCCGCCCGCGAACAAAAGCTGTCGTTTTGCGGGTCGATCAAATGCCGAGCTGGAAGCGCAGGCCGAGCTTGCCGAGAAGGTGGAACCCGTGGGTGCGGGTCTGCTCGGTGTTGCCAGCCATGTCAATGACGACGGGATCGGCGCCGGCGAGCATGTAGTGATAGCCAAAGGTGCCGGTGAAGTTGAGGACGAAGAAGCGGTTCAAGTAGTACTCGATGCCGGCTTGCCCCTCGGCGCCCAGGCCGAACCAGGCTATCTGCTTGCGATCGATCGGGTATTCGGCGCGATATGGCAGGCCAAAGATGAGTCCGCCGTAGCCACCCAGTACGCCTCGCCAAGCGCCCGAGCCCAGCTCCAAGTCCCAGCCGATCATTCCCTGGATCGTCGAGCCCGAGAAGCCCTTCAAGTTCACGAACTGATCGAACTGAACGTAGAGATCGGTGTGGAGCAGCTCGACGCCACCGCGCAGGCCGAGCAGACCGCCCGAGTTGTAGTCGAAGAAGTCGGCGCCCTTGGTCGTCCCGGCCTCCTCGGAGCGCTGCGTCACTACCGAGCTGAGCTTGGGCTGGGTGCCGTACATTCCACCCACGTAGACATCCACATACCCTTCGAGGACCTTGGCCTCGGCCGGCTGGGCAGCGAGAAGCACTGCGCACGCAGCCGCAGGGGCGGCGGTCCGAAGCAGGCTTGCCATTTTTTTCGTTTTCGCCATGGCTTGCATGATAGCAAATAGCGTCATGTCTAGCGCCCCGCTTCTGCCGAAGGTGGCAATCACCGGACTGGGGCTCGTCACTCCGCTCGGCGCATCGAAGGCAGCGTTCTTCTCGGGTCTTCGCGACGGACACAGTGCCCTCGCGCGCCACCCGCAGCTGGCAGGACTGTTGCCCGACGAGCTTGCCGGACAGCCAATCTGGGCCGGTCGCATCCAAGACTTTGGTGCCGAAGCTGCCATCGAAGCTTCCAAGCGCCGTCGCATGCCTCGGCTTTCTCAGATGGCCATCGTCGCCGCTCGTGAAGCCGCTGGCCTCGGTCCCGCTGCCACCGCCAAGGACGCCGCCATCCTTTCGCGCTACCGGGCCGATCGAGTGGCTGTGGTGCTGGGCACTGGCCTTGGCTGTCTCGACTCCACGATCGACTTCACCAAGAGCATTGTCGATGGAGGCATGGCCGCAGCCTCCCCGGCGGTCTTTCCCTACACGGTCATGAATGCGTCGGCGGGACTGCTCGCAATTGAGCTGGGACTGCTCGGCCCCAACGTGACCATCAATCACCGCGAGCTGTCACTGCCGGAAGCGATTGCCACGGGCGCCGAGCTCTTGGCGACCGGGCGCGCCGACGCGGTGCTGTGCGGTGGCTGCGATGAGCTGAGTCCATGGCTGGTTCATGGCCTGTGGCGCCTGTCCGCGCTGTCGCCCCAGATCGCGGTCGCGAGCGAGCCGCCACTGCATCCCTACCAGCTCCGCAGCCCCGGCATCGTTCCCGGTGAAGGAGCGGTGGTGGTCCTGCTGGAGCGGGCTGAAGAAACGCCCACTGCGCCCGTGCTCGGCTACCTGTCCGGCTGGGGACGCGCTGGGGACTGCCGGCCACGAGTCGGTTGGTCGGTGCCAGCTGCGGACTTGACCCCGCATAACCCAGCACCAGGCGCCGCGCGGGCGATCCAACAGAGCTTGGCGATGGCCGCGATCGGTACCGATGAGCTGAGCTGGATCGCTGGAGCGGGCAATGGAACGGACCTCGATGTCCTGGAAAGCCGAGCGCTGCGCGTCGCGTTGGGTGATGCCGCCGAGCGAGTGGCCATCTCTTCGATCATCGGTCAGTGCGGTGAGTGGCAGACCTCGGCCGGGGCGCGGCTAGGTGCGTCCCTGTGGGCACTGTCAGAGCAGCGCTTACCCGGAACCACCTTCTGCCACCAGCCAGACCCTCTGCGCAGCCTGCCGGGACTGCTTCGTTCCACCACGACCGCCCGGGTCGATCACGTGCTTGTGCCAACGCTCTCGCAAGGCGGCGGCAACATCAGCCTGCTCGTCAGCAGAGCCTAAGAACCCAGGTCCCATGAGCCAGTCGATTCATATCCTTCGCAGCGAGTTTGTTGCCAGCGCACCGACACGTGCCCACTGGCCGGCTCCGACCCTTCCCGAGCTCGCGATCTGCGGCCGCAGCAACGTCGGCAAGTCGACACTCCTCAATGCCTTGCTGGGACGACGCGGCCTGGCGCGGGTATCGAAGACGCCGGGACGGACGCGCCTGATCAACTTTTTTCAGACGCAGCTGACGGGTCCACACGGTCCGTGCAGTGTCCTGCTCGCCGATCTGCCGGGCTACGGGTACGCCGAGGTCAGTCGCAGCGAGCGAGCCGGCTGGCAGGCGATGATGGAAGAGTATCTCAGTCGGCGCGACAACCTGCGGGCGGTGGCGCTGTTGTGCGATGCCCGGCGGGTGGTGGACACGCGGGTGGCGGAGCTCTTGTTTGATGAGACGGAGCTGGCGGGCTATCTGCGCGGACTTGGTCGGAAGGTGATCCCGGTGCTGACCAAGGCTGATAAGCTCTCCAAGTCGGAGCGCAAGCCGGCGGCGCAGGTGCTGGGACGGTTGCTCGGTGGCAAGTCGGTCGTGTGTGCCGCTGAGCAGGGGGAAGGCATCGGCGACCTGTGGGGACGGATGTTATCGACGGTGACGGAGCAGACGGTCAGCGAAGAGTCCGCCGCCAAGTAGTTTCAGTAGGGGGAAAGCATGAGTGAAGCAAAAGCGCCCGTAGCCGGGGGACATAGCGGCGGGCTCCGCGTGGTGCTGGTGGCACTGGTCATCAACTTGCTCATCGCGCTGTTCAAGTTCATCGCGGCGGGCTTTAGCGGCTCGACGGCGATGCTGGCCGAGGCGGTTCACTCGCTGGCAGACACCGCCAATCAAGCGTTTTTGCTCATCGGGATGCGGCGTAGCTCTCGACCCCCGGATGCGCTGCACCCGTTTGGCTATGGGACTGAGTCATATTTCTGGGCATTTATCGTCGCTGGCAGCATCTTCCTCATCGGTGCGGCGGTCAGCATCTGGGAAGGCAGCGAGAAGATCTGGCACATCCTCCACCACGACCAGACGGCTCCGCACGGCAACATCAAGTGGGCCATCATCGTGCTGAGCGTCTCCCTGGTGCTCGAGTCGTGGTCGCTGCGCGCCGCCGTGCAAGAGTTTTTGCACATGACAGCCGGCAAGGGCCTGCGCAAGACCATCGAAGATGCCCGTGATCCGACGGTGCTGACGGTGCTGTTCGAGGACTTGGCGGCGCTGTTTGGCCTGGCTGTTGCGCTGATTGGCGTCGGGGCCAGCTACCTGACTGGGAATCCGCTGTGGGATGCGCTGGCCTCGATTGTCGTCGGTGTGGCGCTGCTGGTGGTGGCGATCTTCCTCGGGCGGGACTCGATGAGCCTGCTGATTGGTGAGGCGGTGCCAAGTGAAGAGCACGATCGCATCGTCGCGCTGGCCGCCGCCCACCCCGGTGTTTTGGAGGTCGTTCACCTGCGGACCAAGCACATCGCGCCGCAAGAGGTGCTGGCGACGTTCAAGATTCGCTTCGCGCGCGACCTCACGATGGATGCGCTCGAGCAGAAGATCAACGACATGGAAGCCGAGCTACGCGCCCAGTTTCCGCACCTGCGCCGCATCTACGTCGAGCCGGGCTTTGACGAAGCCAAGCAGCGCCGCGAAAAAGGCATCCAGCACTAACAACACCTCGCAGAACTACTGCGGACCTCGGCTGCTGCGTCGCGGCAGTCCCCGGCACGAACGCGCGGGGGGTCGGTCCTCACAGCCGGTAGGCTGCTCTCCCATAAGCACTAACCTAATTTCTTGACGGAGTGGGCAAGTGGACTTATGTAGGGGGCATGGTGACCACGCGGTTGGATCTGGAATGGGAAATCTTGGCGAGCTTGTTACCGGTGGGATGGCGCGAGCTGGCCAAAGAAACAGGGGCCGTGCGCCGTCGTCGA
>JAEUKA010000002.1 GCA_016794465.1 Myxococcales bacterium
TGCTCCAGCGCTTGCTCCACCAGCTGCTGTTCCGGCTCTGGCGGCTCCTTGGTGGGTCGGGTCGAGTGGCGGTCGGGTCGATCCTTCATGCTGGAACTCTCTACCACGCCTGTCCCCACCCCACCGAACCCACCTGATCCAATCGTACCCACCCCCTGCCGCTGTATCTGATTGGTTCAAACCATTCGTACCCACCCCCTGCCGCTGTATCTGATTGGTTCAAACCATTCGCACCCACCCCCTGCCGCTGTATCTGATTGGTTTAACTCACTTGCACCCACCCCCAGGGGTTGTACCTAATGGAAAGAGCGTGCTTGGCGAGAGGTACCGGCGCAGCGAAGCATGTTGTAGGTTCTCGGCCATGACCTCACGACGTGGATCTTGTAGTTGCGGCCAGCTCAGCGTGGTCTGCGAGGGCGACCCGGTTCGGGTTTCGGTATGCCACTGCCTGGCGTGTCAACAGCGCACCGGGAGCGTCTTCGCGGCGCAGGCACGCTGGCCGAGCGAGCGGGTACGTATTGCGGGCCGTGCGACCGAGTGGGTGCGCACCGGAGACTCCGGCAGTACGGCGACGTTCCGCTTCTGCCCCACCTGCGGCGCAACCGTCTATTACGAGATCGACGACATGCCCGGACTCATCGCCATCCCAGTAGGCGCCTTCGCCGATCCAGGCTTCCCACCCCCCGTCTTCTCAGTCTACGAGGCCCGAAAGCACGCCTGGGTCCAGCTGCCCAAGCACATCGACCACATGGACTAACCCAACCAAACCCCAGTCACATCGCCTCAAACCCCCCGGCACCGCTGTTACGGCGCCCCGTAAACCCACCCCTGCAGCGCCGGCAGCGCCTGTTGCTCCCCCAACACCTCCGCCAGCGTCCCAACAGACTTCACCACCGGGTACTTCCCAGGATGGCGAACATCAAACAGGTCGTACTCGTACGCCGTTTGGGCGTCATTGAGCCGCTGATCAAGTGGCCTCCCAATGTTGAGATCGAACAGCGCCTTGCCGAGTGCCCAGCACGTCTCCTCTCCGGTCGTGGTGCCAACAATCT
The DNA here is from genome assembly GCA_016794465.1 of Myxococcales bacterium. GTDB lineage: Bacteria > Myxococcota_A > Polyangia > Palsa-1104 > JAEUJZ01 > JAEUKA01. The sequence continues at coordinate 1,053 of JAEUKA010000002.1, forward strand.
GATTCCACTGCGGCCACTTGTCGCGCGCGATCTCCAGCGAAACGAGGCGCGTGCCGTTCTTCCGCTGCAGCAGGACGACCTCAATCATCTCGGGCGGGAGCTTCGCAAACCAGCTCCGCAGCTCAGCGGCATCAGGGAAGGGACGCGTGGCGGTCAAGCAGGTTACGGCAATGCGCTGCGGGACGCGCGACTTGAGGCAGCCATCGAACGGAATGGGGCCGCTCCAGTCGTCTTTCAGCGAGCGCTGCGCAGGTGCTGCGGTGGCACTCAGCGCTGCCGGCATCGCGCTGGGCTTTGAGGAACCCGAGGGAGTGTGGCGTAGAAACCACAAAACGCCCGCAAACAACAACGGGAATGCGAGCTGCTTGCCCAGTGACCACAGCGTCGCCATCGGCAAACGAGAAACAGGAGGAGTAGGAGCCGCAGCAGTAGGAGGAGGAATCGCAGCAGCTGCAGCAGGAGCTGCGGCAACAGAGACGGGAGCAGAGACGGGAGCAGAGGCAGGAACAGAGAGCGCGGCGATGAACTCCTCGCAGCTGGCGAAGCGACGTGCGGGATCGGGCTGCAGCGCCTTCCCAATCGCGGCGGTGAGGACCGGATCGACGCCTCTCACGTTCTCCATCGGCGTGAACCGACCTTCGACGATCTGGTGCATGACCTCGTAGTCACTGTCGCCGTTGAACGCCACTTGCAGCGTCACCAGCTCGTACAGCGTGGCCCCCAGGGAAAAGATGTCCGACCGTGTGGTGACCTCTTTGGCATGGCGAATCTGCTCCGGACTCATGTACGCCAGCGTGCCCATGCGCGCATCGGCGTGAGTCGAGCCCTTCTTGCTGACCAGCTCGCGGGCCGCATCCGTGACCTTGGCAATTCCGAAGTCGGTCACCTTGGGGAGAAAGCCGCTCCCAACGGGCGCGAGCGGCTCCAGCAGGATGTTGGCGGGCTTCAAATCCCGGTGCACGATTCCCTGGCGGTGGGCCTCGGCGACTGCTTCCAGGACCGGAAGGAACAGCGCGCGAATCGTCGCAACCGAGGGCGGCTTGTCCAGGCTGCGAATGTACGTATCGAGGTTCGGACCCGTCACCAAGTCCATCACAATCCCCGCGATCTCGGGCGTGGACAGGACATCGGTGACGCGCACGATGTGGGGATGCTGCAGCTTGGCGCCAATCCGCGCTTCACTCAGAAAGCGGGCCCGCAGCTCCGGGCGCTCTCGATAGGCGGGCTCTAGGACCTTCAGCGCATGCTCGGTCTGGAGCACGGCGTGGCGCACTCGGTAGATCCTGGCCATGCCCCCGCTGCCAAGCTCTGACTCGACGATGTAGTTGCCAATCTGGGCACCCGGACGAAGCATGGCAGGGACGCTACTGCGGCTGCGCGTACGAGTAAAGGAGCGCCAGCGAAGTCAGCCCGGGCAAGCGCAGCGCTTGCGTTTTGGGGGCGGGAGCGGAAGGATGGGCGCACGCGGATGGAGAACCCACAGTCGAAGCCCTCGTCACAGACCTCGCCGCAGCCCTCTCCACAGCCCGCTGGGGATGGGAAGGCGCTGGCCGCAGGGCTGGTGGTTGGAAACTACGTGGTGGAGTCGCTGATTGGCGATGGCGGAATGGCGCAGGTCTATCGGGTGCGGCATGCGGTGCTGGGGACGCGGCATGCGCTGAAGGTGCTCGATGCGCGCTATCGAGGGCTGCCGGAGGTGCGACAGCGGTTCCTCAGTGAAGGGCAGATTGCGGCGCAGCTTCGTCACCAGCACGTCGTGCGCGTCACCGATGCGGTGGCCACCAGCGAGGTCGCGGGCCTGGTCATGGAGCTTATCGAAGGGCCGACGCTGGAGCGCTATGTGGCCGAGCGCGGTCAGCCGCTGTCCTTGGCGGAAGTGCGAGAGCTGTTCCTTCCCGTCCTCGATGCGATTGCCGAAGCCCACCGACGCGGAATCATCCATCGCGACCTGAAGCCCGCCAACATCCTGCTCGCAGAGGAGCACGGTCGGCTGATTCCCAAAGTGACGGACTTCGGGATCGCCAAGATCTTGCAGGCGCTGCCGACGGATGCTGGTGGGGTGGCGCGGGGGCAGACGCGGGCCGACTCGCGGATGGGCACGCTGGCGTACATGAGTCCCGAGCAGGTCCGAGGCGCCAAGGATGTGACCGCGCAGTCGGATGTCTTCTCGCTCGGTGCGACTTTGTATGAGCTGTGTACCGGCGACCTCGCGTTCGATGGCCACAGTGACTACGAGATCATGAGCGACATCGTCTCGGGTCGGCTCCACAAGCCCGCGCGGCTGGACGCGCTGCCAACGGTCCTGGGCGCCGCCATCCGCAAGGCCCTGGCGGTGGCCCCGAGCGACCGCTTTGCCTCGTGTGAAGAGTTTGCGCTGGCACTGATGGCACGACCGGCGCAGGCGCCAAAGCCAGTCGCTGCGGCTTCCGCGCAAGCACCTACTTCATCGCCAAAGCCAGTCGCTGCCGAGGCTGCGGACCCGGCGGTGCGGCGCTGCCCGATGTGCAATGAGGTGATCTTGGCCTCGGCGCGCAAGTGCAAGCACTGCCTGGAGTTCATCGACCCGGCGGTCACTCGCATGAAACAGGTCGTCCAGGGCCTGGAGCAGCGGAGAGACGAGTCGACTCAGCAGATCCTCCAGCGGCACCTGACGGAAAAAGGCCAGCTGCCCTTGAAAGCGGCGGCGCTGAGCTTGGTGCTGCCGGGGCTGGGACAGCTCCTTTACGACCATCACCGCATCGGCGGCCTGATCTTGGGCGGCTACTTTCTGCTCTACGCGGTCGGGGTGCCGACCGGCGGGATCGTCGTGGCGCACTGCCTGGCCGCAGTCTTGACCGCCCTCAAACCGCCGCGACCGAAGGACAAGCCGTAAGCCCATACAGAGGTGTTCTTGACGATGCAAAAGCCAGGTAGGATGCCGATAGCGGCCTCGCGGTGCGGGTCGTGTCCGTGGCTGGCCTGTAAGAGAGGGACCGATGAACTGTCCAAGCTGCAATCGCCAAAATGCTGAGGACCTGAGCTACTGCGATTACTGTGGAACGCCGCTTGTGGCTCCAGCCGGGGGCAAGCGCAAGACCGAGTTCGAGCCGGTCGCCGCCCAAGGCCCACTTCGCAAGCGCGTGACCGAGTTCGAGCCAGCAGCTGAGCCGGCAGCCCCCGCACCCAGCCGCCGCGCCCACGATCCCTTTGATCCGTTTGGGGCATCCCCAGCAGCCCCGGCACATCAGCCCGCCCACTCACCCGCGCATACCCCAGCACACCAGCCACCACAATCGTCAGCCCCACCAGAGTCGTCCCGCAAGAAAGCCACCGAGTACTTCGCAGGCGGTGCAGATCCGTTTGCGGCTCCGGCGGCTCCGGGTTTGGCGGCTCCGGCAGCCGCAGCCGGACCGGGCGCTGGACCGGGACCTGCTGCCACCGCAGGCCGCCGCATCATTGGCTGGATCATCACCTTTGACGACCATCCCGATGGCAGCTCGTTTGTCCTGCGCGAGGGCCGCAACGTCGTTGGCCGTGACCGCGAGTCCGACGTGCCGGTGAGCTGGGACCACACCGTCTCGGGCACCCACGCGTACCTGATCTGGCGGCTTGGCCGGGCGCGGGTCGCCGATGCCAACACCCAGAACGGGACGTTCCTCAACGAAGAAGACGTGCTCGGACAGATCGAGGTCAAAGACGGCGACGTGCTGCGGGTGGGGCGGACGCGCTTTTTGGTCCGGCTGATCGACCAGGACAAAGCGGCGGCGCTGTGGAACATCAAGTCCACGCCCAGCAGGAGAGAGTAAGTGACGACTCGTGCCGTGCGGCGGCTTCCTGCCTGGCTTGGGCTCGGGATGGGGCTGGGGTTTGGGCTCGCTGGAACGGTGGCGCGGGCGGATGGAAATGGGCTGCAAGTGCGGCACCTGCTCAGCCCAGAGCCCGGCAAGGTGCAAGCCCTGGTCGAGCCCGATGGCAGCGTGTCCGGCCTGAGCAGCCCGGTGGCCACGGACTTTGCGCTGCTGCTCAGCGGTGGGCAGTCGGCCCCGAATGTGACCGTGCGCAAGAACAGCGACCGAGGTGGGCTGCTGACGCTGGTGGTGCTCGATGACAGTGGCTCGTATCGCAGTCGCGCCGGTCAGACCGTGGCCAGGCCGCTTTTGCAGAGCTACAGCAGCAGCTTGGGACCGAGTGACCGCATCGGGCTGGTGGTCTTTGGAACCGACGCCACGGTGTGTCCGATCCGCAGCCTGGGCGCAGACTTTCTGACCGACCTCGGCAACCCCGAGCAGGTCTGCGGGGCGGCCAAGTCGAACCTGCACGCGACCAACCTGCTGTCGGGGCTGCGGGCGGCGCTGGCGGTGGTGCGCAAGGAACAGGAAGAGAAGCGGGCGCTGCCGGGACTGGTCGAGATCCTCCTATTTAGTGATGCCGGCGATGAAGCGGCGGTCAGTGCGGATGACTGGAAGAGCGTCCAGACCTCGGCGGATGCGCTCGGAGTGCGGGTCAGCTCGATCCTCAGCGACATGCCGGGCGGTGCAGGTGGGGGTGGTCAGCAGCGACTGGCCAGCCTGACTCGCCTGCGCGAGCTGGGGGACAAGACCCAGGGCGTGTATGACAACTCGAACAGTCCGGTGACGGCACTGCAGGCGCTGCGGACCGGTCGTGACAAGCAGAAGTCGTGGCTGTCGGTCGAGGCGGCGCTGTGTGGCATCAAAGCGGACTCGGCCAGCACCGGCATCGATGCGCGGGTCGAGTATTCGGCGGGCGGACTGCGACGGGCCTGGAGCGGCTCGCGGTCGTTTAAGCCGCAGTGGACGACGCAGAGTGAGGCGCCGTGTCCGAATCTCTCGTCGTGCCTGCCGTCGTGCAAGCTGTGGGAGCAGTGTACGGCGGGGAAGTGTGCGCCTCGGGCCTGTAGCGCGGACGAGCTGTGTGGCCCAGGAGCGCGCTGCATCGCCGGTCACTGCGAGCTGCTGGCAACCAAGTCTCCGCCGCTGTGGCTGTGGGTGCTGCTCGGAGGCTTGCTGGTGCTGCTTGGGGGCGCTGCAACCGCGCTGCTGCTCCGTCGGAGAAGTCGCGAGGCCGACCCGAAGCCTTCGCCAAGTCCAGTCGCTGCGCCACCCGTGAAGCCTGAGCCTGTCGCCCAGCCTGCTGCGCCTGCCGAGCCCGCTGTCGTGCCTCCGGTGGTTGGTGGAGTGGTCGCAGCCGCTGTGGCGCCGCTGCTTGACCCGCTGCCCGAGACGCACTTGGTGGCGATTGGTGGACGGGTCACGATTGGCGAAAAGTGGCGGCTCCACAAAGCCAAGGTCTACGTCGGAGGCAGCAGCGCCAAAGAGGACGGCAACGACATTGTGTTCTCGATGCCGCAGATCAGCAGCAAGCACGCGCTGTTCGAGCTGTACCCAAGCGGAGCGCTGTGGCTGACCGACTTGAAGGCGCGCAACGGCACCTTCTTAAACGGTCGGCAGCTGGCAGCCGGTGAGCGGGTGCAGCTTCGGCCCGGGGATCAAGTGAAGCTATCGCAGCAGCTCATCTTGGAAATTCAGCGGCCCGGGGCAGAGCACAAAGCGCCGGAAGCTGCGCCGGCCCCCAAGATCGAGGCAGGGCCCGCCAAGCCTGTTGAAGCGAAGCCGGTCGCCGCTGAGCCCGCCAAACCCGTGGACAAAAAGAAGACTGTCTTTGACCCCGGCAACCGCTAGCTGTGCGGTCACGTACTTCGCCGCCACCGACGTTGGGCGCGAGCGCGATCACAACGAAGACAGCCACGGCGAGTTCGTGCTCGACGACGGCTCGCTGGTCTTGGTCGTTGCCGACGGTATGGGCGGACACGAAGGCGGAGAGGTCGCCAGCCAGATCGCCGTCGAAGCCATCGGCCACATCGCCCGCCACTCCCCCGCCAGTGATCCGCGCGAGAAGCTGCACAACGGCTTCCTCGTCGCGCACCAGCGGGTCATCAGCCAGGCCGACAAGACCGGCAAGACCGGCATGGGCACGACAGCGGTCGCGGTCTTGGTACGCGGCAGCGAGGCCTACGTCGCTCACATCGGCGACAGTCGGCTCTATCACCTGCGAAACGGAGTGGTTGCATGGATGACCGGCGACCACACGCGCGTACAGCGAATGGTCAGCATGGGCATCTTGAGCCCGAGCGAAGCCAAGCATCACCCCGACGCCAACATCGTGACGCGCGCGATTGGGCATGGAGTCTCGGCTGATGGTGCGCCGCTTGAGCCCGAGGTCCAGGCCGAGCCGCTGCTGCTGCAACCCGGAGATGTGATGGTCTTGTGCTCGGACGGCGTCTATGACGATGTGACCGATGCCGAGATCGCCGCGATCGCCCTGACCAAGCCCCCGCAGGAAGCCGCAGCAGCGCTGGTGGCACTGGCCAACGAGCGCGGTGGTCACGACAACATCACGGTCACAGTCCTCCAGTACGGCGAGCGGTCGGCGGCAAGCGCAGTCCCAGCAGCAGTTCCCGGAAGTGCCCCACCAACAGCAGCCCCAAGTGCTGGCGCAAGTGCCAATCCCGCTGCGGTGGCAGTGGCTTCGGTCGTGCAAGTGGCCCAAGTCCGAAGCAAGTGGGTGGCTGTAGGTGCCGTCGTAGCACTGCTGGCGGTGGCCGGGATCGGAGTCGGTCTGCTGAGCGTTCGCAACCGCTCGGCTCATCCAGTCGGGGCTTCAGGAGTCGCCAGCGCGCCAGCGGATCTGGGCAGTGTGCCGGTGCGAGATCTGTCCACACGAGAATCGGTACGAGATCTCGCCGCAAAGCCCGCCGACCTGCTGCCAGCGGCAAAGCCTGCTGCTCCGGCTCCGAAGCCCGCTGCTCCGGCACCAAAGCCCGCTGCTCCGGCTCCGAAGCCCGCTGCTCCGGCTGCACCCGCCAAGGCCGCTGCTCCTACCAAGCCCGCGACTCCGGCAGCGAAGCCTGTGGCAGCGCCAAAGTCCGCAGCTCCGCACAAGGAGACAAAATGATCAGGTCACTGGCGATGATTGTGATCGGGCTCCTGCTGCTGATTCAGCCCGCCCAGGCCGGGAGCGACACCTACTGCGTGGGCGGCTTCGAGTTCGTCGGCGGCTACGCATCCCGTCAAGCGTGCGCGACCTACCGCAACATCCACCGCAGATGGCACTTCCACGTCTATGTGCAAGGTCCCGATGGCCTGTGCCGCGAGTGCTGGGACGAAGAAGACAACACCTGCGAGACGACGTTTCTGCGCCACCATCCCGACTTTCACACCATTTCCCGCTCTGACTGCCAGCGCGTCTACCCAGCGCGGCCCGAGTCGGTGCAGATTCGGCTAGAGAACGGCACGGCTGTGAGTGGTCCACCACCGGGAGCTCCTCCGGGTGGAGGTGGAGTACCGTCGGGAGCGCCTCCAGGTGGAGGCTCGCTGCCGACGCCAGAGCCCGAGTCGTATACGCCGCCACCGCCGCCGCCACCGCCACCGCCGGTCAACCTCAATGCCGAGATCGCGCGGCTCAGCACCGGTCCCTATGGCGCAGGCGACAGTGTACGGGTCACGGCGCAGGTCACCACTTCGTCGGGCAAGCTGCGGCCTGCCCAAGCGGGCGAGATCATCGTGCGCGGTCCCGACGGTCGAGAGCGAGCGCGCGTGCCGGTCCGGCCCCTGCCGTCAGGTCAGGTGATGGCGCTGGTCAAGCTGCCCGAAAACACCGTCGGCAACCTGCAGCTAGAGTTTGTGCCGCGCGGCATTGCCCTGCAGGTCGACGAGACGATGGGCACGGTCACCGGCAAGCAGCAGTCGCTTCGGCTCAGCTCGTGTCGACTGCGCGGCCACATCCTTGCGCCGACCCGGGGCGAGGTGGTGGTGCCAGAGTCGATCATCCTGCTGTCGGGAGAGCTGCGCGACAAGGCGGGTCAGAAGGTGTCAGGCTCGACGCTGAGCGTCCTGACCAAGCCGATCTTCATTGCCGAGCGCGCCGACGGACAGACCCAGCGACACAACGGCTCGGTCGAGCCAGACGGCAAGATCAGCGGGCGAATGTGGCTCAAGCCCACCAGCGCCGACAGTGAAGAGGTCCTCGTCCACCTCATCGGCGAAGGCGGCCCCGACGGCGAGCTGTGTTCCGCCGGCGCAACGTCGGTGAAGCTCACCAAGCTCGGCATCGGGCTCGAGATCTTGGAGCCTCAGCCCGACGGCATCTGTTACACCGGCAAGCCCTGCCGCGTCGTCGCACAGTTTAAGTTACCGGCGAGTGGCGACGCGAAACGAAACGCCGAGGCCTGGCTGCGGACACCCGGACTGACGCTGATCGCGAAGATCAATGGCGATCCGGTGACGATCCTGCGACCGACGACACTGCCCAATCGCCAGCCCGCCTACGCCGACAGCTTCACGCCCAAGCATCCGCTGTCGATGGAGATCGAGGTGGTAGTGAAGGCCGGCGGTCAGGAAGTGTCCGACCGTCAGCGCGTGACGATTCGCGAGCCGATTGCCCTCAAGCTCCCGAGTGAGCTGGATCTGGGTCAGGTTCCCGTCGGCAGCTCGTGGCGGATCAACTGCGGCAAGATCGACTTTTCCAAGTCGAGCGGCGTCGATGAGCAAGAGTTCCAGTTCCACGTCGAGCTACCGCCGGGCTGCAAGTCAGAGCTGGGCATTGCCGATGCCTTTGGACGCTTTTTGCCGTTTGCCTCGTCGGGGTCGACAGGTGATAGCGGCGACCGCCGGCTGGTGCTCGGGCTGGATCGCTCGGTGAAGCTGTGTCTCACACCGCCGCGCTGCACGGGGGAAAAGCTGGCCCCGGCGATCGTCAAGATCAAGCCGACCAGCCCCGAGTTTGCGACGGAACAAGCGGTGGTGGCGGTGAAGTGGCAGGTGCGCGGGCGCGGCTTTCTGCTGTGCAACCTGTGGTGGCTGAGCGGGCTCGGCGGCGGCTTGCTGCTGCTGCTGATCGTGCTCGGTTTTATTCGCCCGTATCAGTTCGGAATCGACGACAGCATCAAGATTGCGACCAAAAAAGACGGCCTGCAGCGAGCGGTGGCAAGGCGGCTGCGGGATCTGCCGGGCGGTCGCGCGGGCTTCTATCGCTCGGCGGCGACGGGCCTGCGCGAGGATGGCTCGGCGACGGACCGACTGCGCACGGCTCAGCTGTCGCTGCATGCCTACAAAGGCGAGATCTTGCTGCGCTGCCACGGGTCGCTGCAGCGGATGAATCCGCAGACGCGCAAGCTCGATCCGGTCGAGGTGCCTTCCGACGGATACGCCCTGTCGCGCAACACCGTCTATCAAGTCGGCCCGCTGTTCTTTCAGGTTTCGTGAGACGCCATGCCAGCGACACTCTTTGCTTGCGAACGTGACCTCCGGGCGACCGCTCAATTCCGGCGAATCCGGCAAATACGACCGATTTCGCCGATTTCAGGGCTTTGGGCGGGATTTTGGCGCCGGTCGCTGCTCGGTCTACTGCTGCTGCTGCTGACGTGTCTGCTCCCGGCCATGCCACGCGCGCAAGGTACGCCGGTCAGCGGCTCGGGAGGCGCGGGTCCGACGGAGTGGGTGTTAATCCTTGACAATTCCTCAAGTATGTCGGTTGGGTCCAGTCTGACCCTGAACAACGTCGTGTCGCAGCTGCCGCCGGCTGATCCTGACCGTCTGTCAGTGCTGGCAACGCTGATCTTTCGGTCGCTGCTCTCGACGGATGACAAGCTGACGATCCTGACCTTTCAGAGTGGTGCGGTCGGTCGTTATCGCGAGCTACCCGCGACGCCAGCCGCCATCCGAGCCCTGCAGTTTGATCAGTCGACGCCGTTTACCGGACCGCTCAAGCGGGCAAAAGAGATCCTGACCCAGAGTCGCCTGCCGTCGCGCAAGCTGCTGCTGTTTACCGATGGCTCTCCGTCGAACGACGATCCGCTGACTGGTCCGCAGGCCCGGGCGCTGCTCGGCTTCGATCCACTGCCTCCGGGGACGATCTCGGCTCCGGCGACGGGCGGGCCCAAGCAAGCGTTTCCGGTGCTGTCACTCGGGCTGTCGGCGAATCAGCCGCAGATCAAGCAGGCGCAGCAGCTGTTTCTGTCGGCGCTGGGGCCGGTCGAGTCGATCAACACGCCGCAGGAGATCATCTCGGGCTTTACCAGCGTGCTGGCGGCGCACCTGCAGTCGCGACCGCTCACCGGGCAGCTACAGCCGGGCGGATCGTACAGCTTTCCCGTCGGTAAGTATGTCAGCGAGGTGCTGGTCAGCATGGCCTCTGAGCAGCGCATGCCGGGCTTTTCGGCGCAGCTTCTCGACGCGGGGCGGCCACTGCCGGTCAAAGAGGAAGCGGGCGACAACGGCTGCGCGAGCCCACCGTGTCATACCTATCGAGTGATGCGGACGGCGCACGATCCGGACACCAAGGGTCGGCTGTCGCTGCGGCTCGATCGCGCGGCGGGGCCGGTGGTGTTCGGGATCATCCTGCGCTACGACCTGCTCGCCGATATCGTGTCGGCACCGACGATGACCCGCGTCGGAGAAGAGCTCGAAGTGGTGGCGCGGATGCTGTGGCGCGGACGGACGTTCCAAGACGCCGACTTCTTTGCCGCCGACGGCTTCTCGGCACAGCTCGAGCTGGGCGCGGGAAAGGTGCCGATGCAGCGGCGCAGCGACGGGACGTTTGTAGCGCGGATCAAAGCGACCGAGCTTTCCGACCAGCCGCTCGTCGCCCGATTTCACAACCAGTGGCTACAGCTGACCGCGAGTGCGCCGCTTCATGTCGAAGGCTGGCTGCCACTTGAGCTAAAAGCGACGCCGAATCCGCTGCCGTTTGGAACCTGGACGGGCGAGCGGATCGAGAGTCGGCGCTGTGTGACGGTGAGCTTGGCCGGCTCGCAGAACGCCAGTCGGGTGCCGCTCGAAGCGATTGGGCAAGAGCTGCCGGTGGGAATGAAGCTGGTCGTGCCGTCGCCGCTGGCCGTCAAAGACGAGACGACCGAGCTGTGCCTGCAAGTGACCGGCTGCTGTAGCGACCTGACCCCGACCGCAGCGACGCGCATTCTTCTGCGGGGTCAGCATCCGCACTACCACCCCGAAGCGCTGCCGCTGATGGTGGATTTTTCCGTCGGCAAGACCCCGTTTTTGATCTGCTGGTGGCGGGTGATTGCGGCGGTCCTCGGGAAGCTGTTTTTGATCTTCCTGCTCGTCGGATTCCTGAGTCCGCACGACTTCGATGCCGTCGAGGTCATCCGGCTGGCCAAGACCGAGGCCGCCCTGCAGCGCATCAGCGGACGACGACTCAGCGACCTCCCCGGCGGCAAGCGCGGCTTCTATCGCCACGCCCGAGTCGCCTTCGACAGCAGTGGGAACTCTCCGCAGCGGCTCAAAGATGCGACGATCATTGTCCGCGCGACCGCTTCCGAGCCGCTTATAATCGTTCGCAACACCGTCGAACACAAAGACCCGCGCACCCGCAAGTGGGAAGCGCTCAAGGCTCCACTTGACCCGTCGGCGCTTCGTCGAGGGGTGGTCTACCGCAGTGGCGACATCTACTTCCGACTGGGCTAGGTGAAGACATGAGTCTGCTAGGTGCCAATCGCTTCTCGCCAACCATCTTCATTGGGCTTGGAGGCTCCGGCTCCAAGATTGTCAACGCCGTCGCTGGAAAGCTGCGTCGTCATCCCAACTGGCAGCGCTTCCGCGACCTGATTCACGCGGTCTGCATCGACACCAACAAAGCGGATCTGGGCGCACAAAAGAACGTGCCAGAGTCCAATCGCTTCTTGGTGTCGGCGTTTGACCGTCGGTCGTATGTGCAGCGCAAGCGCGGCAAGCAAGAGCTGCCCGAAGACCGCATGGTCACGCAGTGGGTGCATCCGAACTACCAGTTTCGCGACGCACAGGGCGCGGGCGCCGGGCAGATTCGCGTCGAGAGTCGGCTTGGCCTGTACTACAACCTCGAGGAGGATCGCGCCGGCATTGTGCGTGCGTTCAAGCGCATCCTCGACAGCCAGACGCGGCCCGACAATCCGTTTCGCGACAACGAAGATCGCGTCGTCAATGTGCTGATCTACGCCTCGGTGGCCGGCGGAACGGGCAGCGGTGGCTTCCTGCCGATGGCGTATCTGATTCAGGATCTGATTCGCGATCACGGCTGGGGACGCGCCAATGTCGTCGGGACGCTGCTTTTGCCGGCGGTCTTTACCGCAGATGTCGAGCAGGCCCTGCACGCCGACATCAACGCCAATGGCTACGCTGCGCTCAAAGAGCTAGAGCACGTCACCAAGCTCGGCTACGAGGGCGGCATCGACCAGATCGAGTTCCACTACGACCCGACGCATCCCGAGCGCAGTCACATCCACGGTCGGCCCTTTTCGCTGTGCTACCTCGTCGACAAGCCGTCCGAGGTCGCCGTCGAGCGCTACACCCACGCGATCTCCGACAGCGCGTTCTTGCAGGTGTTTTCGCCGATCATTGGCTCGCAGGCCGGTGAGTACGACAACTACGACAAGCACCAAAAGTCGCTCGCGCTTGGGCACTTTGCCGTTCACTTTGGGTCGTTTGGCGCGGCGCTGCTGATCTTTCCCCGCGCCGACATCCTGCAGTACTCGGTGCTGCGCTACGTCAGTCGCGTGCTCGACACCTATCTGGTCTTCGGGCGCGACGAGGCCTTTCGAGTCCCGTACAGCGACCCCAAGTTTCAGCGACTGGCGCGGCAAGAGCAGGATCGCATCGTCGACGAGAAGTTCTCGCAGTATGTCGATCACCAGGCGCGGCTCGAGGAAGACCGGCAGGAAAAGGGTCTGTACAGCGCCATCACCAGCCAGAAGAGCGCCGACGGAGCCGGGCTGCGCGATGCCTTCCGTCGCAAGCTCGCGCAGATCTTTGAAGGGCTCGACGAGCAGATCCAGATTCAGCCGTTCGATCCGCTACAGGTTCACGAAGGCAACACCTCGCTGTCGCGGGCCCAAGAAAACCTGCGCCGCGATGTCGCGACGAGCCGAGGCAAGGTGATGGGCACCTACCTCCAGTCGCAGCTGGCGGATCTGAAGTCGGGGCGGCTGTTTGCGGACTTTTTCCGAGGCAACAAGGTCGGTCCGCTGGCGCAGCGCTACTTCCTGATTCGGCTCAAAGCGGAAGGGGCGCTGACGCCGTTTGAAGATGCCGCCGAGGGTGCGTTCCTACACGAAACCAAAGAGAACGCCTTTGACCTCGACCGCGAGCATGTCACCCGCGAGTTTGCCGAGCTGGAAAAGCGCCTGCGCGAGACTTCGCAGAAGGGCTTTTTGTCGAGCATGCTGTCGCGGGAAAACAAGGCCTTCGATCAGGTCCGGCGCAAGACCCAGGACACCTTCAATCAGGTCGAAAACGGGCAGCGCGACTGGCTGAAGGCGGCGTTCTGGCAGGCGTTTCACGAGGAGCTGCAGCGGGCGATGGAAGCGCGGCTGACCTCGTTCCGGAGCGTGTCGCAGGTCGCCGATGAAGTCGCCAAGAACGTGGCCAGTGATGCCGAGCGGCTGCGCGAAGATCCGACGACGCGCGGCGAGGCCTCGGATGCGGCGGCGTTCTATCTCGATAGCGAAGTGCTGCGCGATGATCGCGGCGGGCAGCGGCTGTGGCACAAGCTGTTCTCGCTGGTGCTCGACAAGACCGCTTACTACAACGAGGCGCAGATCTTTTCCGAGATCAGTGACTCGTTCCAGCCCGCCGTCGACAAAGAGGGCCGAATTCGCGCCAAAGATGCGATCGAGATTGTCCGCGATCTGCGCACGCGGCTCGAAGAGCTGGCCCGGACCACGCTCGGGCAGGTACTGGCGGAAAAGGGACTCAACCTCAAGACCGCTTTGGAGCTGGAGGCGCGGCTCATCCACGCCAAGGGCAGCGACGAAGCGGCCATCGAAGCCGTCAGCGATACGGTGGTGCAAAACCACGTCCGCGACAAGTTCACACGC
>JAEUKA010000022.1 GCA_016794465.1 Myxococcales bacterium
AAGCACTGGCAGCGTCCGAGGAAGTCACTCCCGGTTGACTGTCAGAAAGAGAGATTGCTCGACGGAAACACGCAGGAATTCGCGACAGGCACTTCCTATGGGCAAATTGGCCGCGACCAAGCTCAGCAAGAACGAGATCCCTGGTTGTTGACTCCGCTTTCGTCGATGCGTCCTCACAGTGCCGATCGGAACCTAGGAAAGCGTCCGGAGAAAGGAAGGCTGCCGCGTACCCGCAGCTTGGTTCAACCGCGGATTGATGTCCTTCGAGTGGATAGGAAGAACAAACGTGGTTTCGGTGCCATGGCCAGGGAAGTGTTTGCCTGAACCGTGCCTGAGTCGGCGACGGCAGAGGACATTCTACCCCAGACTATCGCCGATCTGTGTGGCGTTCCTCACAGAACAGCACGTGCCCTAATACGGATCTTTGGGTTGTGGTTCCTCGCACCATTCCCGGCGGAAGCTCCCCTCAGAGGTATGCTTCGGGTTGATGTCCGCCGCGTGGCTGATTCCACGGACCTTGCCGCCATTCAAGGTCTGGAAGTCCCGACTCAGGCTGAGGCGCTGCGCGGCTGCAAGCATCCAGGGCCGTCGAGCGTATCCTCTGATGAGTTCGTTTGCGCAGACGGAGGGAACTCGATTGCTCTGGTTCACAACCCGTCTCGCCCTTGGCACCATGGGCGTTAGCTTGCGGAACGGAAAAAGTCTAGCAGGGAAGCGGGGCCCCAGGCGAAACATGCGGGTTTGGGAATGGACGAGGTTTAGATCTGGTAGGTCGGCGAGACCACGCGCGCCCGCTACCGAGAAATCCGCAAGGACCTCTACGACCTACGCCGCTGGGGTGCCATCGAAAATCTGCACTTCGTGCGAGCACTACCCGTGCGTCTACCCGTCCAGCTGCCCGTGGCTGGCTAATGTCGCTGGGGGAAGTGATTGGTGCTCTTGGTGCTACAGAGTCTTGGCCAGATACCCCTGTAGCATCGTCGCTAAGGCCTTGCGAAATCGCTCGTCTACGCTGGGCGATGGCGCGCTACTGCCGGGCTGTGGGACCGAGGCCTGCATGGCCTGCGGCGCGGCCTGAAGTCCCAGCGCTGGGACGTATAGAGACTTGCCCATCGCATATCCGTGGGTAGCAGAAATTGCGATGAGCAGCGCATCCTCTACGCGCTGACGCAATTCCTGGGGGGATGCTGACTGCGTCACCAGCTGCGGTAGCTGCAGCAGGATAAAGTCGACAAACTTGGCAAGTCCCTGCTGCTTCACCATCCGCAGGTGAACACCTTCTCCCGAAAGGGCCGCCCAAGCGAGCAGGCGCGCATGCACGGGCTCGCACACCACATCGAGAAAGATGCCAAGGAGTTCTTCTGCGGGCGGTGTGGTGCTGTTCGGATCGCGCTGCAGCATGCGCTGTTTGATCTGCTGTAGTAGCAGCTTGTTTCGCCGCCCATGCACGCTTCGTACTAGCTCGGCGTAGGTTCCAAAGTAGTGCAGCACCAGGGCGGAGCTTACCCCGGCTTCGAGCGCAACATCGGCAACCGCAACGCGATCGGGTCCATTGGTGGAAAAAAGACGCTCTGCTGCATCCAGGATCTCTGCTCGCGCCTGCTCTGGACTGCGACGCCTGCGCCGTGGCGTCGCTTCGAGCGGGGCGTTCTTGGTTGATTGTGACCGACGGGGCATGACCTGCATCTTGTCAGCTATTGACGGAACATTCAATAGGTGGCAGTGTGTTATTGACTGTTCATTCAATAACGACCAAAAAGCGAACCACTGAGAAGGAGCCAGCAAGATGAGCCCATCGAGAGCAATGTCCTCACTGTCTGTCGGATTCCCATCCCTCGGGTTTGTTCTGCTTCTTGGATCTGCTTGTTCCAGACCTGAACCGGCACCGGCGGCACTGACGTACCACCAAGACATCGCGCCACTGGTTGATCGCTATTGCGCAGGCTGTCACAAAGAGGGCGGCATTGGTCACTTTGCGCTGACCAGCTATGCCGAGGTTCAGCGCTACTCACCGCTTATCAAGAGCGCCGTTTCATCGGGGAGGATGCCTCCATGGCTGCCCGCGGAAGACAGCCGCGAGCTCCATGCCAAAAGAGCGATGCGCCCAAACGACAAAGCGGATCTCTTGGCCTGGATTGACGAGGGCATGCCGGAAGGGAGCGTGGACATGCCACGAAGTACAGACCTCCCCGGTGTGCAGATGGTGGCCGCGCCAAGACCCGATCTGGTGCTGGATCCAAAACAGAACTACTCACCGGACAGCAGCCGGCCAGATGACTACCACTGTTTTGTGTATGACCCGAAGCTGCTGCGGGACCGCTTTGTCGTTGCAGGGCAGGTGAAGCCAGGAAACCATCACATCGTTCACCACGCCATTGCCTATGAGATTCCCGAAGCGGAAGCGCCTGCGATTCTGGCCAAAGATCCGACGGGGCGTGGCTATACGTGCTTTGGTTCTCCGGGGACGACCTCGCTGCCAGTCACCATCATGGGCTGGGCCCCTGGCGGTGTCGGGATGCGCTTTCCACAAGGTACATCCCTGCGACTTCACAAAGGTTCATTGGTGGTGGTTCAGGTCCACTACAACATGCTGGAAGGAATGGGGCACTCCGATCGCACGGTCATGGAGCTTGAGCTAAGCGATGAAGTGCCACAGCACGAGCTGTATTCTCTTCCGGTGGCGCGGCCCAAGCAGCTTCTGATCCCGGCGGGGGCAGCGGACGCGGTGCAGACGATCGAGTTCCCACTCAGTCTCTTGGCGAGTCGGTTCGGGCTGCCAGCCAACAAGCTGACGGTGTACGGACACACCCCGCACATGCACCTGCTGGGCACCAAGATCATGACAGCACTGAACGGAGAGACGCTTATCAACATTCCTCGCTGGGACTTCCACTGGCAGCAGGGCTATCAGTTTGTGAGTCCGTACACAGCGACAGGAACAGACACCTTCAAGCTCGAGTGCCACTACAACAACACGGCGGAGAATCAGCCGGTGATTGGTGGGGTAAGGCAGAGCCCTCGGGAGGTGACCTGGGGCGAAGGTACGCTCGATGAGATGTGTCTAAACTATCTTTTGCTAAGCGCAGAGTAGGAGCCCTTGCTCACAGGATCGGCGGTATCGCACGGCAACGCCGGCCAGGCCTTGGCCAGAAGGGCGACAAGCTGCGATGATAGGGGGGACACTTCAATTCCCATCCCGGTACCTGATGATCGAGCTGCCCGAACTGCTGTTGACCCTCTCGTCCGTGCTAAGTCGTGGCGATGAAGCTCGCTGGGGGCTGCGCTGCGGCGAACTGGCGAACCGGCTTGCCGCCGCACCGCGCACCCACTGGCCCGCACTGGCGAAGGATGGCTTGCGCTGGTTTGCCGGCAGTGGCTCGCTTAGTGATCTGGTGCTCTATCCGGCCGGCCGGCTGGATGCTGGTCTTAACAACGAGTTTTCCAGGCTGGCGGCGCAGCTGCATACCGCGCTGACCGAGACTCTGCAGTATCGGCCACCGTCTGACACGGCGGGCACTTATCGTGCGCTACATGCCGAGCTGGACCATCTTCGCACCGAAATCAACTGGGCTGAGCGCGGCCGTCGTCGTCCCACCTACCACATCAGCCTGCGGCTCGCGCAGGCGATTCCGCAGGAGTATCAGCAGCTGTGCCCAGACTATCTGCTGGCGCAGTGCCCACTGTGCGGCGCACCGGTGCGTGAGCGCATCGATACCTTGTCACTGGCGGGCATGGGCTGGTGGCGGTGGCCGGCTGACGGTTCTGGCTGGATGGGGCGCTATTTCGGCAGTAACGGGCGGGCAATCGAGCAGCTGGCGGGGGACGAGCCGACCTTACACAGCTACCGCGCCGGTTGTGCCCATGTGCAGGGGGTGATGTATGGCGTGAACCTGCAGGGAGTTCTGCCCGATGACGTGCCGCGCGAACACTCGCTGCCGCTGGGCTCGGCCGTGCCGCATTTGCATCGTCCGTTCATGGCGCTGCCGGATAGTCGCGCCGTGCTGCGCACGCTGCCAATCGGCCGGCTGGATCGGCCCGGACGGGCGTATTATCTGGTCTGGCTGGTTAGCTACTTCCATCCCAAGGCCGGCGCGCTGGCCTCGACACTGGCGCCGCAGGACCCGCTGCACCGGTTTTTCCTCTGGCCCTACGCCGATGCCGACTACGAGCTGGCACCCTGGCTGGCCAGCGGGCAGGCACTCTGGCTGGATGCTGCGGGCCAGCTGCGCGATCATGGGCCGGTGCTGTCGGGCTGGCGCGGCAACTGGGTGCGCGAACGGGGAGATTTTTACCGCCTACCCGACGGCGAGGATTCGCTACAGCAGGTCCAACGTTACCTGGCGCAGTGGCAGCGTGTGCAGAGAGACAGTGCCTGCGGGCTAGCCGACTATCCGCTGCAGCGGCTGGCGGAAGATGTGTGATGCCATCTTCCGCAACCTGTCTAACTTGGTGGTTCATACCCGATGAACGAGGAATTGCTGCTGCACGAGCTGGTGCGATGGGAGAACTACAACGAGTACGAGGGGCATTGCCTCGCTACTTGGCATGACCGTGTGGCTTGCTTCTATCTACAGTTGCAGCCCGCCGAGTGGGCTGCGCTACAGCCGGGGATGCGCTGGAATGCCCCGGTACTGCTGCAGCGCTTTGGCGGAGTGCGGCACTGCCCGGAGGCCCAGCAACAGCCTCTGCTTGAGCAGCTCAGTGGCGTGAATTACCGCGTGCAGGGTGAGGTGCTGTCTCAGGATGGCGAGCAGATCGTGCTCGGCATGCCCTGGGGGCACTTGCTGGTCGATCTGGACGAGCGGCAGCCAGACGCGCTGATCGGGCAATGGGTGCGGTTAGAGGGCGTGCTACAGGCGCGGTGGCCGGATGCCACCTAACATTGTAAGCCCCGGATGTCCATGAACGATAAACAGCACGTCCGATGTGGCACACGTAGGGGGGGAAGGAGAAAGATGAGCTCGCTTCAGCCTTGCATTGATTCGACGATCCGCTCACTCCGTCGGGTATCGTCATTCCTTGGTAGCACCCAACCCGACCGATGAGAGCCATCCTCATCGCTCGACACAACTCCGTACGCGGACCTTTGGAAGAGGTTTCGGCACAACAGCCGAAGAACTGAGCGGCGGATAGATGGGATGAAACGGCTGGCGGACCATCCAGCGTGGTAGCCAAATGCCCCACGAAGAAAAACGCGCTCGATGGCGCAAGGATGGAGGCCAGCCATGAACTTTATCGGCATTGACGTGCACAAAAAGCAATCGCAAATTTGTGTTCTCGACGAACAGGGAGAGGTCTGTTTTGAGACGCGGGTGCCGACGACGCGGGCCCATCTCAAGGATGCCGTACTCATCTATAAGGGGGCCAAAGTTCTGCTGGAATCCAGTACTCCCAGTGAGTGGGTGGCGCGACATTTTGAGTCGATGGGAATGGAAGTCATCGTCGCGGATCCGAACTTTGCGCCGATGTATGCGACTCGCAGTAAGAAGCTCAAGACAGACAAGAGGGATGCGCGGTGTCTGGCGCAAGCGTGTCGATTGGGAGCGTACAAGAAGGCGCACCGGCTGAGCGATGAGCAGCGACGGGTCCGGATGCAGCTTGATGTGCGGCAGACTCTGGTCGAGACGCGGACCAAGCTCACGAATCAAATCGGAGCGCTGCTGCTTGGGAGTGGGTATCAGGTAGGAAGGAAGGCACAAGAAAACTCGACGGAGCAGCGCGGTTTGACAATGCCCACTCGGTGATGAG
>JAEUKA010000027.1 GCA_016794465.1 Myxococcales bacterium
AAGCACTGGCAGCGTCCGAGGAAGTCACTCCCGGTTGACTGTCAGAAAGAGAGATTGCTCGACGGAAACACGCAGGAATTCGCGACAGGCACTTCCTATGGGCAAATTGGCCGCGACCAAGCTCAGCAAGAACGAGATCCCGGCGTCGGCCATGTGACGGCCCAGACGATGGCGACGATGGTGCCCGAGCTGGGCAAGCTCAACCGCAAGTAGATCGCAGCGCTGGTCGGGGTCGCCCCCTTCAATCACGACAGCGGCGCGTATCGCGGCAAGCGACACATCCGAGGAGGACGCGGAGCCGTGCGTCAAGTTCTGTACATGGCGGCGCTCAGCGTCACCAAACACAATCCGGTGCTGCGTGCGCTGTACGAGCGGCTGTGCCACGCTGGCAAGCTCCAAAAAGTCGCGCTGGTAGCGTGCATGCGCAAGCTGCTCTGCATCCTCAACGCCATGGTCAAACACCAAACCCCATGGCACCTAGCCGCACAAACCCATTGACAGGAGTGACACCTGCTTCCCTGTTGACCTGCCCGCTCCGGTTGTCGACGACACCACTGCCCCACACGAACAGCCCCAATAACCTCAACCTCGTCAGGATGACCCATGGCGTGGTTCCTTTGAACGTGAGGCAGGGGGAGGGAAACGGTCGCGGATGGTTTGCTTTCTCAAGACCTCGGCGTGGCTGCAAATCCTGCTTTCGGGGCGGACACGTTGTGTGGGCCAATCCCCTTGGACATATTCCGTTGGGAACGGTGTGGTTCGATACGTGACCCGGTTGCGGGGGCCGCCCAAGTTCCCCTTGTCGCTGCGGGGTCATTGCGGCATGCTGCGCGCGTGTTTGATGCTGGAGCTGCCTCGGTGACCTGGAGTTTGGGATGAGCGTGAAGGGCATGGATGTCTTCTCACTGCGCGACAGCGTGGTGGGTGAATACAAGCAGTTCGCAACCTCGTTCACGACGATATTTGCGGAGGACATCCGGCGCCAAGTCGAAGCCATTTATGCCGAAGACCGCTACTGGCCGGAACCCCTGATTCAGATCAATCCCAACTACCAGCGCGTCACCACGGTTGAGAAACTGGCGAAGGAAGGATTGCTGGAACCGGGCTGCGCGGAGATCTTCCGCACGGGTAAGAGTGCCGAGTCGCCGCGTGGGGAGCCGCTTACCCTATTCAAGCATCAGGAAGAAGCGCTGGCGCTTGCTGCTGACGGTGAGAGCTATGTCGTTACGACCGGCACTGGCTCTGGAAAGTCGCTCTGTTTCTTCATTCCCATCGTAAACGCGGTCCTGGCTGAGAAGCGACAAGGCGGTGCTCGGCGAACCCGCGCCATCGTCATCTATCCGATGAATGCTCTCGCCAACAGCCAACGGGATGAGCTTGTAAAGTACGTCCAGAATGTGCCGGGTGAGCCGGTGACGTTCGCGATTTACACTGGTCAAGAGCGTGCGGAAGAGCGGCAGCGGATCTCTGAGAATCCCCCAGACATTCTGCTGACCAACTTCATGATGCTTGAGCTGCTGATGACTCGTCAGGACGAGCTGGACCGACGAGTGATTGGCAACTGTGCCGGACTGCGATTCCTGGTACTCGATGAGCTTCATACCTATCGGGGCCGACAGGGGGCAGACGTTGCGCTGCTGGTTCGGCGGGTCCGCGAGCGACTGTCGCCCGAGCGGCTCCAGTGCATTGGCACCTCTGCGACGATGGCAAGTGAGGGCGCGCAGGAGGAGAAGAACCGTACGGTGGCGAGGGTTGCCTCCAAGCTGTTCTCGATTCGGATTTCCGAAACCAACGTCATTGTCGAAACCCTGGAGCGAGTGACCGATGGCTCCCAGGATGGACGGTTGTCCTCGAAGCTCGGACCTGCGATTGATGCAGGCATTTCGCCTACGATTCGCGATGCGGAGCTTCGTGTTCACCCGCTTGCCGCGTGGGTAGAGACTCGTCTGGGAATCCGCTTTTCGGAAGTCGAGCGCCGCTGGGAACGCGCTCATCCCTTGACCGTGACCGAGGCTGTTCGGGCACTAAGCGCAGAGTCTGGTCGGGACGAAGCTCGCTGTCGCACCGCACTCCGAGAGCTCTTGCTCATCTCCAGCGTTCCCGAGGATCAGCGCACAGGGCAGCCGCAGGCCAGCTTGCGTGCATTCTTTGCGTTCAAGCTGCACCAGTTCATTTCGGGAGCTGGACACGCCTTTTCAACGCTGGACGAGCCAGGACGCCGAGTCGTCACGGTGGAGGGGCAGCAGTATCTACCTGGCGATCCGGCCAAGCGTTTGTACGCGATCCACTTCTGCCGAGAATGCGGACACGAATACCATCCGGTGCGCCAAGTCTCCGCAAACAACGAGCGGAAGTTCCTGGCTCGGGAGATTGACGATGCTCTTCCAGCCCGCAGTGATGAGGAGTCCACCGAAGATGCGGCAGAGGATACAGAGACCCATGAGGTATTCGGCTTTCTAACCGTTCATGCAACCGATACTGACTTCACCTTCGACGACCGCGAAGAGGACTATCCAGAGACCTGGATCGAATACGACGCCGCAGGGAATCCACGGATCAAGAAGAACTACCGCGCTGTTCGACCTCAGTCTGTGAAGGTTGCGCCGACCGGCAAAGTGGGCACTGGAACGCGCGCCTGGTTTATCCCCGGCAAGTATCGCTTCTGTCTGCGATGTGGTGATGCCCAAGGAGGTGCGACTCGAGATCGCAACCGATTGGCGTCTCTGTCTGCGGAAGGTCGTAGCTCTGCAACGACCGTGCTGGTGAGCAGTGTGCTTCGCTGGATGCACGGACCGGACGCAGGGATTCCTCCGTACACGCGCAAGCTGCTCGGCTTTACAGACAACCGGCAAGATGCAGCGCTTCAGTCGGGACACTTCAACGACTTTTTGTTTGTCAGTCTGGTACGTGCCGGATTCTTGGGGGCACTCGATGCTGCCGGTGCTGAGGGATTGACGAGCGAAGCGCTAGGAAGTGCGCAGCAGAAATCGCTCGGCTTCGATCGGGCGAGCCCTTCTGTCCGTGCAGAGTGGTTGCAGGAACCAGGGCTCAAGGGCTTTAACCTGACGGAAGCAGAGGCCACGCTGCGGCAAGTACTGGCCTACCGAGTCTGGTTTGATCAGCGACGTGGTTGGCGGTTTACGAATCCAAACTTGGAACAGCTCCGTTTGGTTCAGGTGGAGTATCGAGGTCTCGATGCACTTGTGACAGACGAGGAACTGTTTGCGAGCGCTCCGAGGCTCCTACAGTTTGCGACGCCTGCGGTGCGGTCGGCGGTGTATCGCGAGTTGTTGGATCACCTGCGCAAGTGGATGGCCGTTCGCAGTCAGGTGCTGGACCCTACCATGGTTGAGCAGATGTTGGCGCGTTCCCACAGCCGACTCCGTGCGCCGTGGGGTTTCGGGGTCGACGAAAAGCCACGTCGCGCGCGCTGGCTGATTGTGTCTCCACTCAAGCGTCGCGAGGTCAGCCTCCGCGATGAAGACTTGATTGTCCGTGGTAGTTCGCGCAGCGCACTTGGGAAGATTCTCCGTCGTGGTGATCTGTGGAAGACCAGCTCGGCGCGAGATCTCAAGCCCGCAGAGTTTGACGAACTCGTGCTTGCGCTACTTCGTGCCGCTCTCGACCACGGCTTGGTCAGTGAAGAAGTCACTCCGTTCGGCGAGGTGACAGGCTGGAAACTCAATGATGCCTGTGTGCTCTTCCGGCGTGGTGATGAACAGATAGAGCGCACCTCTGCAAAACAGAATCCGTTCTTCCGGGATCTGTACGCAAACCTTGCGCGTCTGCTGCGCGACCCGTCCCATCCGCTGTTTGGCTTTGAAGCGCGTGAGCATACCGCCCAGGTCGATAGTGAGAAACGGACGCTGCGCGAGAAGCGCTTTCGCTACGGCGAAAAGGAACGTGCGGAGCTTCAGCCCGACAAGGCTGCTCAGGATGGAGGCGGAGGGGGCGAGTCCCCGCGCTTTTTACCGGTGCTGTTCTGTTCCCCCACGATGGAACTCGGCGTCGATATCTCGGCACTCAATGCCGTCTACCTTCGCAACGTGCCACCGACCCCTGCGAACTATGCGCAGCGGAGCGGTCGAGCCGGACGCAGTGGTCAAGCGGCGCTGGTGCTGACGTACTGCTCATCGCAAGGTCCACACGATCAGTACTTCTTCCGCGAGCCGAAGGCGATGGTTCATGGCGAGGTGCGACCCCCGCTGCTCGATTTGGCGAACCGGGATCTGGTTGAAAGTCACCTCTCGGCGGTGTGGCTGGCGTGTACGGAACAGCCGCTGGATTCGTCGATAGCGGATCTGCTGGTGCTCAGTAACCCCGCACGCCCGCTCCGTAACGAGGTCAAGGAACCCATGAGTCATCCACGGGTGGCCACGCAGGCGACGACGCGCATCCTGGGGATCCTGAAGCTCCTCAAGGACGAGCTGACCCAGCAAGACGCACCGTGGTATCCCGGCCCGGAAGCATTCGCGAACACCGTGGTACAGTCCTGTTTGTCCCGATTTGAACAGGCGTTTCGACGCTGGCGCGATTTGTTTTTGTCCGCTGAACAGCAGCGCGATGCTGCGCGGCGGATGATGGACAACTACTCCGCACCGAATCAAGAAAAGCGCGCCGCACAGAGTCGCCACATCCAAGCGATGGAGCAGCTCAACTTGCTCCAAAACGGCGACAGCGCGCAGGCCAGTGACTTCTACACCTATCGCTATCTGGCCACCGAAGGATTCCTGCCCGGCTACAACTTCCCCCGCTTGCCATTGCGGGCTTTCGTACCGGCGACAGCAGATGGTCGCGGCAAACAGGTCTATCTCCAGCGACCGCGATTCTTGGCGCTGTCCGAGTTTGGTCCGCGCAGCTTGGTCTATCACGAGGGTCGCGCCTACCGCGTGGTTCGGGCGATGGTGACCGTCAGCAGTCGTGATGCCTTGACGGCGGACAGACGCTTACCCACCCAATCGGTACGCATCTGTAGTGTCTGCGGTGCAGGTCACTTTCACGATCAGACCTCGATGTGCCATGCCTGCGGGGAGTCACTCGACAAGGCCGAGATCGTCAGCAACATCTACCGCATCGAAAACGTCGCGACCCGTCCTGCGGAGCGGATTACCGCCAATGACGAGGAACGCCAGCGTCAGGGATTCGAGCTACAGACCACCTTCGAGTGGGCGATGCGCGATCAGCGGATCGATGTTCGTACTGCGCTCGCTGAAGATCAGGAAGGCAGCGTGGCGCGGCTCGGCTATGGTCCTGGAGCCACCATCACCCGCATCAACAAAGGTCTGCGCCGTCGAGCGGACCGCAAGCGATTCGGCTTTATGATCGATCCGGTATCGGGTAACTGGGCTCCGAACGCAGAAGAGGGAGCCGAGGCCGCTGACCCCACCACGGCACAGACACAGCTCGTGGTTCCCAGCGTTCGCGATCACAAAAATGCGCTGCTGTTACAGCCCTGCTTGTCATCGCTCTCTCAAGTATCGTTGGCGACGGTGCAGCATGCACTCCTCCGTGGAATCGAGGCCGTGTTTCAGCTGGAAGAAGGCGAGATCTTGGCCGAGCCGATGCCCAAGCGAGACACCCGCAGCGGATTCCTACTCTACGAAGCGACCGAGGGTGGAGCCGGTGTGCTGACGAGACTGATCGAGCCCTCTTCACTTGCACAAGTGGCCAAGGCCGCGCTGCGGATCATGCACCTGGATGTCAACGCTTCGGGTCCACTCCCAGAGGATCTCTCGCAGCTTGTCGATGCTCCGATGACGACGTGTGTGGCGGCTTGTTATCGCTGCTTGATGTCGTATTACAACCAGCCCGATCACGAGCTGCTCGACCGACGCGATGAGCAAGCCCGCAACTTCCTCCTGAGGCTGGCGCATGCAAAGACTTCCGCGCTGGCGGTGGAGCTCGCACACACCGAATCCGAAACTGAGAACGCAGCATCAGCTGAAGACACAGCGCTGCATCGCTTATTGCAAGAGGCGCGGGCCCGCTCACTGCCGACTCCTGATGCCGAGCCCTTTTCGGAAGGTGCGGTGACTTTGCCGCTCATTTGGCGCTCGCACTACGTCGCAGCGACCATCGATCCACTTCCGGCAGCGTTGAACCGCAAGCTGGAGAACAAAGGCTTTGAAGTGATCTCCTTTGGAACCACGGAAACGGCTTGGCCGGATGCGTTCCGCCGGTTGGCTGCTGCGCTGGGGCGTGCCTCGTGATGGCCGTACGTCACAGTCCAGGTAGCCTGATCCGCGCTCGTGGTCGAGAGTGGATCGTTCTTTCCGGCAGCGATGCGGACACCCTCCGAGTTCGTCCGGTGTCTGGTTCGGAAGAAGATCAAACCCTGATCCATTTGGCACTGGAAGCGGAGCCAGTCGCTGAAGCAACCTTTCCCGATCCCGATGTACGGCAGAAGGCCGGACATGATGCGGCGCTGCTCCTGCGCGATGCTCTGCTGCTGTCGCTGCGGCGCGGTGCGGGTCCGTTCCGAGGCTTTGGACAGATTGCCGTCGAGCCGCGTGCCTACCAGCTTGTGCCGCTGCTGATGGCGCTCAAGCTCGAGCCGGTGCGACTGCTGATTGCGGATGATGTCGGTATCGGCAAGACCATCGAAGCGGCGCTGATTGCGCGTGAGCTACTCGATCGGGGAGACATCAGCCGCACCACCGTGCTGTGTCCTCCGCATCTGGTCGATCAGTGGGTGACAGAGCTAGAAGCACGCTTTCACATTCGACCCGTTGCGGTGTCTGCGGCCAGTGCCAATCGCTTAGAACGGAATCTACCGCAGACCGAGAGCATCTTTTCTGCGCACGCCCACACCGTCGTCAGCCTCGATTACATCAAGAGCGAGCGCCGCCGCAGCGAGTTTTTGCGGGCCTGTCCAGAGTTCGTGATCGTCGATGAAGCGCACACTTGTGCGGCGACCGGACAGGGACCGCACCAGCGCTACGATCTGCTCAAGGGTCTGTCCGAATCGAAGACTCGTCACCTGGTGCTGCTGACCGCGACCCCGCACAGCGGTGATGAAGAGGCATTCTTTCGACTGCTTGGACTGCTTCACCCGGACTTTGCGGAACTGGGCGAAGCGACGGGTGAACAGCGAACCCAGCTTCGCGAACGGCTGTCCCATCACTTTGTGCAGCGCCGTCGTCCTGACATCGACGAGTGGCACGATGGAACCCTGTTCCCGCGTCGCCAGACCAAGGAGCTGACCTATCAACTGACCGGTGCATGGGAACAGTTTTTCGATAGCGTGCTCGAATACTGCGCCACCGTGGTCGGGGCCGCCGAAGGGGATGCACGTCGGCAGCGACTCAACTTTTGGGGCACGCTGGCGCTGATGCGCTGTGTGGCATCGAGCCCTGCCGCAGCGGTGCAAGCACTCCGCACCCGCGCCGGGATTCACACCGATGGAGAAGATGCGGACGAAGCACTGGAAGACCGTGTCTTCGATGGCGGAGCCGATTCGCTTCCCGATGATGATGTTGAACCTCCAGCGGGCACCGAGGATCCGGCGCTGCTCCAGCTGATCGAGAAAGCGGAAAAGCTGGCGGGTCAGTCGGGCGATCCCAAGCTCAAGTTGCTCAGTGACCACCTGGGACAGCTACTTGCCGATGGATTCCATCCGGTCGTGTTCTGTCGCTACATTGCCACGGCGCACTACTTGGGTCGGCAGCTTGCGGGCCGGTTCAAGGATGTGGTCGTCGGCGTTGTCACTGGCGAGCTGACCTCCGAGGAACGCAAAGAGAAGGTCGAGCTGCTCGGGGATGCCGACCGTCGCTTGCTGATTGCGACCGACTGTCTGTCCGAAGGCATCAACTTGCAGGATCAGTTTGATGCGGTGGTTCACTACGACCTGTCTTGGAACCCAACCCGGCACGAGCAGCGCGAAGGCCGCGTCGACCGCTTTGGCCAGCAGAGTCCTACCGTGCGTGCGACGCTCATCTACGGAGCCAACAATCCTGTCGATGGCGCAGTGCTCGAAGTCATCTTGCGCAAAGCCGAAAAGATTCGCGAAGAGCTTGGTGTTCCGGTTCCGCTTCCCGACACCGGCCACACCTTGACCCAGGCACTTTTGCGAGCGGTATTTCTGAAGCAACGGGAAGGGGGCAAACAGCAACTTCTGGACTTCGGTGCGACGGTGGAAGCTCACGCCATCTCTGCGAGCTGGCAAGACGCCGCCGAAAAGGCCCAGCGCAATCGCACCCTGTTCGCGCAGCGTCGGCTCAAGCCCACCGATGTCCTGCCGGAGTGGCACAAGACCCTCGCTGCGGTGGGTGGTCAGAAGGACGTGCAGCGATTTACCGACCGGGCTTTGGCGCGGCTCGGTTCTGGACTGGATGCCCTGCGGCGCGGCTACAAGGTCGCACTGTCCGGTCTACCCGAAGATGTGCGCGAGCGCTTGGAATCAGAGGGACTCAGCGGCACGCTTCACATCGACTTTTCGTATCCGGCAGCAGCACGCTGTCGTCCGGTACAGCGCAGTCATCCGCTGGTTTCGGTGCTGGCCGAGACCCTGCTTGAGCGCACCTTGTCGAGTGAAGTCGAGGCCGAAACCACCGACCCCAGCGTGCTCGGGCGGGTAGGCTGCTGGATTGCCGACGGCATCAGCGAGCGCACGACCGTGGTGCTCCTGCGTCTGCGTCATCAGCTTGTCAGTCAGCGGGCCGGGCAGACCACCACCCTGCTGGTGGAAGAAGCCTCTGCGATTTCGTGGACCGGATCGACCGAGCAATCTGCGGAAGGAGTCGATGCACTGAGCTTGCTTGAACCTGTGCCGGTTGGTGATCCGCCACCTCATGTTCGTGACCGTGCGATGCGGGCCGCGCTCGATCAGCTTGCCGAACGACGAGCTGAGCTGAGTGCGTTTGCGCAGCGTCGCGCCCAAACCTTGCTGGCCGATCATCGTCGCGTGCGAGAGGCCGCCGATGCTCGCGGTAGCTACACAGTGAAGCCGCTACTTCCCGCCGATGTGATCGGTGTCTACGTCCTTCTGCCGAGGATTTCCTAACATGGCCGGTCGTCGCAAATCGACCAAGCGGGACAGCTTGTCAGCGCAGCTCGCGTTTGAGGCCCTGCTCATCGAAGGAGGAATGCTGTCCCCCGATTGGCTGGCCCGTGCCGCGCAGCTATCTGCTGGACAGCAGACCGAAGCCGACTATCGAATCCCCAAGGGACTCAACCTGCGCGACGAGATTGGCCGCTACTGGCGCATCGCCCAAGCGTACTTTGCGGACTATCAGCGGGGCCAAAAGAGCGGAGCCGACCCACTCCTTCTTTCGCAGCGCTTTGTGCAGGGACTGCTGCGTGAGAGCTTCGGATTTTCGTCGCTGGAATCGATCGAACCGATCACGATTGCAGATCGCATCTATCCGATTGGTCAGGGTGCGCTGTCAGGACGAGTGCCGGTGGTGATTGCCCCCGCAGGCAGTGGACTCGATACGCTGGCACCCGCGTTCGGCGATGGCTCTCGCCGCCGCAGTGCCTTTGGTCTGACCCAGGAATTCCTAAACGCTGCCGACGATGCGCTGTGGGGCCTGTGTAGCGACGGCAATACCCTTCGCATCGCCCGTGACAATGCCAGCCTGACCCGCCCCGCTTGGATCGAAGCGGACCTGTTGCGCATCTTCACCGAAGAACGCTACGCCGACTTTGCTGCGCTGTGGCTGCTCTGCCACGAGACTCGCTTTGGTCGTCCCAAGACTGAAAACCAGCCGGTCACCGACTGCGCGCTTGAAGCGTGGCGCACCGCTGGACGCGAACAAGGCACCCGCGCTCGCGAACATCTCCGCATTGGTGTGGAAGAGGCGCTGCTGGCGCTTGGTCAGGGATTCCTGACCCATCCCGATAACCATTCCCTTCGCACCGCACTGCACCAAGGAACACTGACCACCAGCGCGTACTTTCAGCAGCTGTTGCGGCTGGTGTATCGGCTCATTTTCCTTATCACTGCGGAGGAGCGCGAGCTGCTCCATCCCGAGCGCGCTGAGCCTTCCGCGATGTCGCTGTATCAGTCTAGCTACAGCATGCGTCGTCTGCGTGATCGCTCGACGAGACGTAGCGCACACGATCGATTTTTCGATCTCTGGGAATCGGTCAAGATTGTGTTTCGCGGTCTTGCGGATGGGGAATCACGACTCGCGCTGCCTGCGCTGGCCGGTCTGTTTGCGTCCGCGCAGTGCCACGTGCTGACCGATTCGCGACTGGAAAATCGCGCCCTGCTGCTGGCGGTATTCCGGCTGACCTGGCTGCGAGAGTCAACGGGTCTGTCCCGCGTCAACTGGCGCGACATGGGGCCCGAGGAGCTGGGCAGCGTCTACGAAAGCCTGCTCGAGCTGACACCACAAATCACCCAGGACGGTCGACAGTTTGCGTTCGCGAGCGGCGGGGAAACCAAAGGCAACGCCCGCAAGACCACCGGCAGCTACTACACCCCCGATAGCCTCGTTCAAGTGCTGCTCGACAGCGCGCTCGACCCGGTCATCGCCGACACCATTGCCAAGCATCCTGATCAGCCGGTGGCTGCGCTGCTCGGTCTGTCGATCGTCGATCCGGCGTGCGGATCTGGACACTTCCTGCTCGCGGCAGCACGGCGTCTGGCCGGACAGGTGGCACGCTTGCAAGCAGGTGGAACACCGTCGGCAGCAGAGTATCGCCACGCGCTCCGTCAGGTGGTCGGTCACTGCATCTACGGCGTGGATCTGAACGCGATGGCGGTCGAGCTGTGCAAGGTCAGCCTGTGGATGGAAGCGCTGGAGCCCGGTCTGCCGCTCACCTTCCTCGATTCCCACGTTCAGCACGGCAATGCGCTGCTCGGCGCGACTCCTTCGCTGCTGGAAAAAGGGATTCCTGATGCCGCCTGGGATGCCATCGAAGGCGATGACAAAAAGACCGCCAGCGCGCTCAAGAAACGCAACAAAGCTGCATCTGGAGGCCAGCGCGAACTCGACTCTCTGTGGTCACAGCCAAGTGATGGAGAGGCCGCAACCGTAGTCCGTGCCGCCCAAGATCTGGAGTCCGCTTCCGATGCCGATCTGGGCCTTCTGCATCAAAAGGAATCGCGGTGGCAGAGCATCCTAGAATCCGCTGCGTTCCGTCGCCAGCGCTTGGTGGCCGATATGTTCTGCGCCGCGTTTGTGTGGCCCAAGCAGCCCGGACCGCTCGCGGAAGCTGCGCCGGTCAGTGGTCTGTGGCTCCAGCTCCGCGATCACAAGGGAGTCGTGCCCGCGCTGACGGTAGAGACGACCTGCGCACTTGCAACTCAGTATCATTTCCTCCACTGGCACCTCGGCTTCCCCCACATCTTCGCCAAAGGCGGCTTCGATGTCGTCCTGGGAAATCCGCCGTGGGAACGGGTCAAGCTTCAGGAACAGGAGTTCTTTGCCTCACGCAGTGCGGAGATTGCAACGGCCTCGAATGCGTCGGTACGCAAGAAGCTGATTGCCACGCTTCCTGATACCGATCCGAACCTGTGGAAAGAGTGGTGCGCCGCCAGCCGCGAGGCCGAAGGACAGAGCCACCTGATCAGACAGTCAGGCCGCTATCCGTTGTGCGGAAAAGGCGACATCAACACCTACGCCCTGTTCGCCGAACACAACCGAACCATCCTCGATCCCAAAGGCCGCGCCGGATTCATCGTTCCCACGGGAATCGCCACCGATGAGGGAACCAGTGGTTTCTTGCGTGCAGTGGTCACAGACCGAGCGCTTCAAGAGATCATCAGCTACGAGAACGAGGGAACCACGTTCGGCGGCGTGAACAATCGCCAATCATTCTGCTTGCTGGTTCTGTCTCGCGTTCCCATCGATAAGACCCGGCTGACGTTCTTTGTGAACCAGCCGCTACCTGCCAACGCCGGCCCCCTTGATTTTCAGCTCGCCCCAGCAGATTTTGCGTTGTTCAATCCCAACACGGGAAACTGCCCAACCTTCCGGGCGCGCCGCGACGCACAGATCAACCTAACCATGTACCGCCAGGCGGGCGTTCTCTGGCGTGATGATGATCCGAATGGGAATCCGTGGCGCATACGATTCATGACCATGTTGCATATGGCCAGTGACTCCGGCCTGTTCCGCTTCAAGGGGCAGTTGGAATCAGAAGGCTACGTTCTACGCGGAAACCGTTTCCTCGGCTCAGGGGGAGAGTACGTTCCGCTACTCGAAGCAAAGATGTTGTTTGCGTTCGATCATCGCTACGGTACTTACGAAGGTGCGACCGAAGCACACTATAATAAAGGATTCCTACCTCACTTCGACGACAACGATCACGCAGAGCCCAACCGACTGAGCCTACCCGATGCCTGGGTGCGGCGCTCGGAAGTAGACAAAATACTCTCTGGTCGCTGGGCGCGTGACTGGTTGCTCGGATGGCGGGATATCTGTCGGCGAACAGATGTAAGAACTGTCATCGCAACCCTGATTCCTCGATTGGCAATAGGACACACGTCACCTCTTCTTTTCAGCGAGGCTTCTCCTATCTTAGTAGCCGCACTGTACGCCAATCTGTGTAGCTTCCCGCTTGACTATGCAGCCCGTCAGAAAATTGGCGGAACGCACCTGACATACGGCTACCTAAAGCAGTTCCCAGTGCTTCCGCCAACCACCTACGAAGCTGCCACTCCTTGGTCCGCCAGCACTCTGCTCAAGGACTGGATTCTGTCTCGGGTGCTGGAGCTGACGTATACCGCGTGGGATCTTGAGTCGTTTGCGCGGGATGTTGGGTATGAGGGGCCGCCATTTCGCTGGGATGCCGATCGACGATTCCTTTTGCGTGCCGAGCTAGATGCAGCGTTCTTTCATCTGTACGGCATCAGCCGGGACGACACCGACTACGTGATGGACACCTTCCCGATCGTCAAAAGGAACGACGAAAAGGCCCACGGCGAGTACCGTACCAAGCGTGCCATTCTCGAAATGTACGATGCCATGTCCGACGCGGTGCGAACCGGCAAGGCGTATCAGACCCGGCTCGATCCACCGCCCGCCGATCCGCGTGTTGCGCACTCGGTTGAGAGTCGGAGGGTCTAATGGAGACGCCGCGAAAGTCCCCGGTGGTCCAGATTCAGCGCGGAGATGCCCGTGCCGAGTACGGACAGCGCGTCATCGAGGAGCTGTCGCACAAGCTGACCGAGCGCTATGGACGCGGCTACTCTACGACCAATCTGCGCTACCTTCGGACCTTCTATCTGACCTATTGCCGACGAGAACCCCAGATTCGCCACATCACAAGTGGCGAATCCGCACCGATTCCAGCATCGCTGCTGATCGATCTGAAGCTGGGCAAACTGACCCATCAAGATGTCGGTCAGATGGACAGCTACGTTCGTTTGTTCGACGAGAAATACACCACCGAAGGCGACAATCCCACCATCGGTCTGATTCTCTGCGCAGAGAAAAATGCGGCGGTCGCGCGCTATTCTGTCCTGCACGAAAGCAAGCAGCTCTTTGCGGCGAAGTACGTGACCTATCTGCCGACCGAAGAAGAGCTGCAACGCGAGCTGAGACGAGAGCGACAGATCCTAGAAGAACACACGCCAAGTTCAGGGAGTACTCCTTAGGAGTCCTATGCCGCTACTGCCGAGCACCAAGACGCGGCTGGAAAAGGTCGCTACCGATAATGGCTTTGATGGGCCAGTGACGCAGGACGGAGAGTGGCTGCTGTTTCAAAGCTCTCGCGTGCCGCTGCGGCTGTGGCTGACCGCGATGGGCAAGACGATCTTCCTGGCCGCGCTGTCGCAGCTTCACGTCGCCCGCGCACTGACCGATCACGGGCTAGAGCTGACAAGTCCCATGCCGCAGGGAGCCGTCGCGGTGCGTTCCGTGTCCGACTTGGTGTCGCTGCATCACTTGATGCGGCGTGCTTTTCAGCTCTCGCGAACGCTGCCCGATGAGCTGCTCCATTCCTTTTTGCAACAGACAGAGTCGCTTCCCCGCGCCACCGAAGTCGAGAGAATGGTGGTGCAGAGAGTCGGCCAAGATCTGTTCCGCCAAGGACTCCTAGACTATTGGGAAGGCCGCTGCGCCGTCACCGGACTCGCCGTTCCCGAGCTACTCCGATCCAGTCACATCAAGCCCTGGGCCGACTGCGACACCGACGCCGAACGCCTCGACATCTGGAACGGATTCCTACTCGCCCCCCATCTGGACGCTGCCTTCGATCGCGGCTTTATGACCTTTGGTGAAGACGGCACCATCAAACTATCTACCGCGCTGAAGGAATCCGACCGCGCTGTGCTGGGCATCGACAAATCGCTGCGACTACGCGCCATCAGCGACGGGCACAAGCGATACCTGGCGTGGCACTGGGACCGGGTGTTTCGGGGGTAGGTCAACAAATGGCGAAGCGCCAGGCTTCCGCGAGCTGTTGCGCCGGTTGATTGGTGATCGGGTCCGAGTGCGCGACGAGAATCTGCTCGATCGGCAGCGCCAGCATGCGTTCGAGCGACTCGCTTAGCTTTCTGCTGGGACGAGTGAGGATACGAACGTCGGGCGGCGTCCTCACCTTTTCATAGCGGTCGGAAACACGTGCCACCAGTCGCCATGTCCAGTGGTCACGTGCACAAGCGTCGAGGTCGATCTGGCCATCGCGGAAGGAAGTGATGAAGCCGACGAGCTCGCGCAGGTGCTCGAGCTGGACGCTTGCGTCCTGCACCATCCACTCCACAGGAGTCACCCCACTTCCCTTCGCGGCTCTCTCGGCTTGGGACCAGAGCTCGGCTTGAGGCGACCGGCGTAGCTCTTTGAGCTCCCCCGTCAACTGATCGAGCTGCGCTCGCAGTGCTTCATTGGTTCGTTCCAAAGTCGCCAAGCGCCGCTCGAGCTCATCGCTCTCCTCACTCGCGGACGACAGCTCTCCACCGACCATCCACGTCCGCTCCAGCTCCAGTAGGCGGGCCAGATCGCCGTCCTGGTAGGCGCGCGTGCTCTCTTTCATCGCCTCCGTTCGACGCTCCTTCTCTTCCTCGACCTGAACTTTGTCCGGGTGCAGGGCCTCAGCCCGGTCGGGTGAGGTGAGGTGATTTGGTGCGAACCATCGGCGGACCATACACGAGATCTGAGCACAGGACTCCCTCTGTGCTCGAGGTACTGGCCACGGAGTCCGGAATGCTGGGATCTCGGTCAATGGATGGTCTAGCGTACCGAGCATCAAGGCATCGCTCCCAACCGAGACGAGAGACGATCGCTACTACTCAGTCCTTTCACCCGCTCCTCGATGTCAACAGGAAGAGAACCGTGGACGGAGGCTCCATACCCACAACGCAAGGAATGAGGTTCCAGAAGTGGACAATTACACTTACGAAAACGTTCGACATGGATTCCTTCCCTGTCGACGCCGGGCCTCTTCCTATTCCCCAACTTCCTTCAGCGCTCGTCAGCGACCATGCTCTTGGGGGAATGACCCCCTCGCTCTTCTGATCACCGCTTCCGGTTGTCTTCCGATCGCATCGCAGAAAATCAGCTCTCTCCCTTCTGCTTTTGAGCAAGCAGAGTCGCGTCTTCGCACGCCGCCTTTCCCGCTCTCTGTACACCCGCTGCGTCGCGAGCGGACACAGGATAGGAGTCTTCCTTCAGCACTCCCTCTCTCTCCTTTTCCACCACCACAGGACGTTGGGAATCAGGACTCTGGGAATTAGGAGTTTGGGAACTGGGACTTTGGGAATCAGCATGTTGGGAATCAGCACGTTGGGAATCGGGCTTTGGGGGGTCAAAGGTGTAGGCAAAAATGAACGGGGGTTGCGGCTCTATCTTGGGCACAACCTTGTCTGTTTCCGACGCTGACTCGCTTTTCGTCTCTGCGCGACTCTCATTCGCCAGCGCCATTCCCATGGCGATGTCGTTCTCGATCGCCCACTCTCGGTCCGCTGCCGACGGACTGCCAATCGGTTTGGTGTCGATCGGCGCGGGCCCCGGACCAAACATCGCGAGCTGCTTTGCGCGCGGATTGGATGGCGCTTGCGGAGTGAGTGACGCTTGCGGAGTCGGGGTCAGAGTCGGAACTGCCGGTTCGAGCGTCGGAGCGGTCAATTGGAACAGTCGCACAAGTCGCTGCGTTTCGGCCTCGCGTCGCTTCGCCTCGATCTGCTCTAGCTCAAGTTCATTGGCCATGACGTGGCCTTCTAGGATGGCCACCTTGTCGTACAGTGACTCGATCTCGCTATCGTAGCGCTCGCACATAAATTTGCTCTGATACAGAGCGGCGTAGCGCTCCTTTTCGGAGATGGCTTTGAGCAGTCGATGGAGCTTGCGCTGGGACGTAATGATTGTCGTCTTACGCCGCGCCACCTCATAGCAGTCCTGACTGGTCATCTGTGCTGAAAACGTCATCTTGATCACTCACTTCCGCTTGATTTTCCGACGAGGGGCGGCATCGTTCCCGCTGCGCTGTCTGGAGGGTCAGCCTGGCTTGTAGTCGTATCCATAGAATGCCAAATCCCTCGCTGTAGCTCAAGAAGAAATCAAAGCAAGCCCAGTCATGCGCTTGAAAATGTTTGAACCATACGAACTGTTTTCGCAGCGAATGTGCCAATATTTTTGACCCAGTAACATAGCCGATAATTCACATATCAACCTCGCCATCAATTGATTATCAATCAGAAATCAATTAGGTATCAATCAGCTGATAACCAAGAGTAAAATAGCCGTAAAATGATCGTCATTCTGTGGCAATCCCCGTCGAGATAGGCAATGTGCGCAGATGCTTCGATTGACGCATGACTACGTAATCGACTACGATAAGGAGTGCTCACTACTTCGCGCGCCGATCTCCCCGCTCCCCGCAAGTGTGCGATGTGTCCAGCGCTGATACACGCCACAGAGCGGAGTGACAAAGAGTTCTGCTCGGATGCGTGCCGGTCCCTGCACTGGCAGCGGAAAAATCGGGTTCCCGTCAGCGCCTACACCGTCGAGGATTTCGCGGAAGTGCTGGCGGTTGTGGCTCGGAACGAGGCGCGAATCGGGCGCAATGCCAAGCTCCTCGGCTACTCGTTGAGAGCGTTTCATCCAGCGAGGGGGACAGCTCGGCTGGGAGAGTTTAGTTTTCCCGATCCGAATCGGAAGACGAAACGCTTTCCCGACGAGTCAGGAGTGGCCCGTGTCCGTCGGGAGCCCTACTTTCGCTATGCTCCGTTCGAGCCGCCCCGCGTGCCGCACGTCGGACCGTTTACGGTGACGCTGCACTGGGACGATGGTCACGTTGGGACCATCGGCGACCACGTGGTGGTGAAGCGGGCGTTTCCGTCGATCCCTTACTACGACAAGGAAGGCAATCGCTACGATCTGAAGGGGAAGCTGATCCCGAAAGGAAAGTCTGCGACGCCAAAGGCTCGGAAGAAGTACGTGCCGCGCCGGCAGAGTGTGGTTCCCACTGACTCGGTTTTGCCCGTCGAGCCGACAATGTTGGAGTATGTTCGCGTGGCGGTGGCGCGGGCCGTGCAGGCAGAACGGGAAGCCGATCGGCTGCGAGTCGCGACGACGCAGCATCCCAATGGCAGCGATCAAGCGACGAGGCTGCAAGCGCTTGCCGAACAGGTCGCGACGCTGACGGCAAAGCTGAACGCAGCCGAGGCGCGGGCCGTTCAAGCAGAGCGTGATGCGAAGGAACAGCTGGCGCGAGCCGAGGCGCGGGCGGTCCGGGCCGAAGCCCTGCTTGTCAACGAAGGGCAGCGCCCGTCTCTCAACGACAAGATCCAACTGCTTGAGGCGCAGCTGAAGAATACCGCCGCGCGGGCAGTGAACCTCGAACAGGAAAACTTCCAGATGTTCCAGCGTCTCAAAGTGCTGGAACGCAGTCTGCAACAGCAGCCATCGGCGGTGAGCGCTCCGCCGAGCGCAACGGTGGCAGCCGCAAGCCCGCCCGCTGCGATCAAGACGGAGGTGCCTGCACAGACCGCCACGCCAGCGCCGCCCCCGGCTGCCGCCAAGCCTGCGACGGTTTCCATTGAGCAGTCCGTCGCTCGAGCGGCGGGCCAAGCCGCAAGTCCACCACCGTCTGTAGTCAGGGCTCCACTCCATCGCAAGACACTCTCCGTCCTCAAGGTGGGAGGCCGTACCTAAGTCGCCAAAGGGGTGACGGTGGCAGCAGCGCCACGACCACCAGCCGCGCCTCCTGCGCCACCCCGAATCCACACCACAGCGATCGCGATCTAAAGGTGTGAAGCGGCCCCAAGAAACCGCGTTCCCGAACATCTCTCTCGGTTCGGGAACACGGCGCCAGTTTTCTCGACGGTGCTCACGTACGTAAGTACGTGAGGACCGACGATGCAGCAGCCAGGGTCCGCAATAGGTTTTTCAGGTGTTCTTAGCTGATGCGCTGCTTGGCGAGTGTATAGACGGCGATGAAGCCATCGATCCAAGCGATCTTTTTGCCCTCGGCGTGGGTGCGTGGCTTGTAGGAGATCGGTCGCTCGACGATGCGATAGCCGCTCTTGAGCACCTGTGCGGTCAGCTCTGGCTCGATCTCGAAGCGTGACGCGCGCAGCTTCAGCTTCGGCAGCACCTCGCGGCGGAACAGCTTGTAGCAAGTCTCGATGTCGGTGAGGTTGCCGTGGAATAGCAGGTTGGCAAAGCCGGTCAGCGCGCGGTTCGCCAAGTAGAACATCAGCATGCCGCGTCGGTTGGTTCCTCCGCTCGAGTTCAGGAACCGCGAGCCATACACGACATCGGCTTCCCCCGACACGATCGGCTGCATCAGCTGATAGTAGTCACGCGGGTCCAGCTCTAGGTCGGCGTCCTGGATCGTAACGATGTCACCGTCGGCCATGCTAAAGCCGATGCGGACCGCCGAGCCTTTGCCAAGGTTCACCGGGCAGTGGTAGACGCGGATGCCGGCTCGTCCCTCAAAGGGCTGCAGCGCCTCACGCGTCTTGTCTGTGGAGCCGTCATTGACGACGATGATTTCTTTGTCAAACGCAAGCGCTGCCACCGTCTCGATGACGGCGGCGATGGTGCGCTCCTCGTTAAACACGGGGATGATGATCGAAACCTTCACCCAATTGCCTTTCGTTAAGAGCCCTATCTTGCCGCGCTCTCGGTGGTTTTTGGGGTGAAAAACGTCGCACCCGTCACGATCACACGCGCTTGCGGTCCCATCAGTCCGCGCTGCCCATCGGAACTCTGCAGGTCTTGCGATAAAAGTCGCGGAAGATGTTGTCTGGATCGGTGATGGCTTTGACTTTGGCGTAGTTCTCCTGATTCCAGATCTTCCAGAAGTCCTCTTCCGAAAAGTAGTTGTGCGAGATCAGAGTCTTCAGCCCACCGATCTCGAGGAGCTTGTCCTCCATGATCTTGTGGTAGTTCCGGTCCCCTTTCTGTTCCATTCCGTAGATCGCCAGATCGATCATCAGCTCGTCGGTGTTGATCTCGAAAAAGCGCTTCGAGAGCCACTCATAGTTGCGAACTTTTTTATACGGAACACACCACAGTGGGAAGAACTGAAACTCCTTCTGAAACCACTGCAAAAACTCTGGCATTTTTGAAAACGGAATGAACACATCCAAGATGATCGTCGGCTTCTCGTGCGGCAGCAGCTTGCGGATCTGATACGCCACCGACATCAGCTCGTCCGAGCCAAACAGCGGCGCGAAAAACAGTCGTCCCAGGAACGACTTGGGATGGACGTTGGTGACGCCGTGATCGTAGCGAAAAAAGTAGTGGGAAGTCTCTAGGTAGTCCTCTGTTCGCGTCTGAGTACTTAGGTAATAGACCTGCGTCCAGTCGTAGCGATTGGTGTAGGGCGCGTGCTCCACAAAGCGACCGACACACAGCACATACTCTCTGTCCGAGTGAATGATGCCGTCGACAAAGTCCACATCACGCAGCTGGTAGTGTCGCCAGATCGCCGCCTGATACTGCTCCACCGTCGAGTATTTTTCATACTCCAGCTTGACGTAGGGCTTGGCCGGAATCAGCTGAAAGCGCAGCAGCGTCAGGATTCCCAGCGTTCCAAATGAGCTATGAATCATCTGAAACAGGAGCCCGTGTTCATTCTCCGGCGTGCAGTGAAGGACCTCTCCCTTGGCGGTCACAAGCTCGTAGGAAAGACAGGTGTCATGAAATCCGCCGTAGACAAAAGACATCGACTCTAGTGAGCAACCAGAGACAGCGCCACCGACGGTAATGGTCTTGAGCTCCGGCACGATAATCGGCACCAGACCGTAGCGCAGGGTGGCCGCAACCAGATCGACAAACGTGACTCCGGACTCGGCCACACAGGTCCGCGAAACCGGATCAATTTCCAGGATCTCCTGAAAGTCACTGATATCAATCTGATCGTCTTGATGCTTGAGATCGCGCGGCTTGGGAATCATGTGCGACACCGCTTGCTTGCGAATGCGCACCGGCCGCTGAGAGTCGCGCTGCTGTAGCTGCTCAGTCACCCGCTGGACCTTGCGAGCATGGCGCGCAAGATAGATCTCACGCGGCTCATGCTCGGCGGCGACCCGCTGCCGCTTGGACCGTCGCTGTACCGCTCGCAGCCAGGCCGCCGCAAGTCCCGTTCCCAAGAGTCCGGCCAAAGCCAAGAGCGATGGTCCCAGCTGACTTGTCTTGCTCTGTGATTCCGTTGCCATTCCGATCCTCTCCTGCAAATGACTCATACTGTATCACAGCGGCGCAGCGAGTCACTGGTTAGGCTGCTTCAATATGAGTCATTCCATATGCTTCATATCAATATGAAGTAGATAAGATGACTCATATTTGGCTGGTGTAAGAGTCTTAGGAATCGTCGCTGGCTACGGCTGGGCAGCGGCACGAAGGGCGCGCTCGGTGGGAATTGCAGTGATCATCGCAAGCAGCGAGAGGATCACAAACGGCAGGACTTTCTGTGGCTGACCGCTCATCATCGCCAAGACCAGTCCAAAGATTCCGACCGACTCAGTCAGCGCCATCCGCAGAATCCACGCCGAAAAGGCATGTGGCAGCAGCTTCTCCAGCGCGATGGTCGCGACATCTTCCTTGGCCAGCGCAGTCCGCAGGAGCTTTCGCGGCAGCAGATAGGAAACCCCAAGACAGCCCACTGCAGCGACGGCAAGTGCCAGCTCCATGGTGGCGACTGGGGCTGACTCCGCAGCCGATCCCGCGTGCGCAGTCACAACGTACGCAACGCCCACGTACGACCCGAGCGAGCAGATCAGCGCCCCCCACACTATCTGTAGACTGCGCAGGGGGGAAGGTGTCTGGGAACCGCCGCTCCCACTTGCGCCCCTGCCATCACGGTACGAAGGCGTCTCGGATTCCATGGCTTACCATATCACGTACCCACCCGGGGTCAGTGTACTTTCCGCCCCGCGACGCAAAGATTGAATTGACCGAAAATTTTTTCTTGCGCGCGCCACAGAGTGTGATTAGCCATGGCTCCATGACTGAAAATCACAGCCAGACCCAGACCCAAACTCGCGCCACTGAACAGCGAACTTTTTCCACCGAGGTGCAACAGCTCCTGCACCTGATGGTCCACTCTCTCTACAGCAAGAAGGAGATTTTTCTTCGCGAGCTGATCTCGAACTCGTCGGATGCGATTGACACCCTGCGCTTTTTGGCGCTGACCCGGCCTGAGCTGAGCGGCAGCGTCGAAGCCCAAGAGTCCGCAATCGAGCTGGCGGTCGACAAAGACGCCAAGACGCTGACCGTCCGCGACACGGGCATCGGCATGAACCGTCAGCAGGTGATCGACAACATCGGCACCATCGCGCGATCGGGAACGGGGGCGCTGCTCAAGCGACTGAAGGAGCAGACCGGCGATGCCTCGAAGTCGCTCGATGTCATCGGTCAGTTCGGCGTGGGCTTTTACTCGGTCCTGATGGTCGCGCACAAGGTCGAGCTGGACACCCTGTCCGCCGAGCCGGAGTCGCAGCCGGTGCTGTTCCGTTGTGATGGCAGCGGCACCTACGAGCTGGGAGTCGGTACGCGGACCACCGCCGGCACCACGGTGACGCTGTACCTCAATGACGATGCCAGCGAGTTTTTGGAGACGTGGCAGATCGAGCACATCGTCAAGCAGTACTCGAACTATGTGAAGTGGCCGGTACGCCTCGAGGGCAAGCAGCTAAACCGTGCCACTGCGCTGTGGTCGAAGCGGCCAAGTGAAGTCAGCGAAGAGGAATACAACGACTTCTACAAAGAGCTGTGTGGCGGCTTCTCTCCCGACGATGTTCCACTGGCCAAGCTGCACCTTTCGATCGACACGCCGTATCAGTTTCAAGCGATCGTGTTCGTTCCCAAGAAGCCTCCGTTTGACATGATGATGGACCAGAATCGCCGTCGCGGCATGCAGCTGTATGTCCGGCGCGTGTTCATCTTGGATCATGCCGAAGAGCTGCTTCCCCCCTGGCTCCGCTTTGTGCGCGGAGTGGTTGACAGCGACGATCTTCCGCTGAACGTCTCGCGAGAAATTCTGCAAAAGAATCAGATCATCACGACGATTCAGAAGCAGATCATCAAGAAGGTACTGGAAGAGCTGAAGCGGGTTCGCGAGCAGAAACCGGAAGAGTACCGCGCGTTTTTTGAGGAGTTCGGCGGCATTCTGAAAGAGGGAATTTTCCTCGATCACGGCAACCGCGAAAAGGTCGCAGAGGTCTGTCTGTGGTCGTCGCTGAACACGCCCGCAAGTGAACGGATCACGCTGCCCGAATACCTCAGCAAGATGCCGTCTGGGCAGGATGAGCTGTACTACATCACCGGGCCGTCCCGTTCGGTGGTAGAGCGGAGTCCGCATGTCGAAGCGCTGCGCAAACAGAAGCTGGATGTCCTTTTGTTCATCGATCCGATTGATGAGTGGGTGGTCCAGAGTCTGACCGAGTTTTCCGGCAAGAAGCTGCGGGCGATTCACAAAGGTGACTTCGTTCCGCCCAAGCTTGTGGAAGAGCCAGAGTCGGAAGCAGAGAAGCAGAGTCCAGAGCAACAGACAGAGCTACAGGCCTTGCTGGTTCAGCTGCGTTCGCGCTTTCAGGATCGCATCAAGGAAGTCCGACTATCGTCTCGTTTGACGGACAGCGCCTCGGTGCTGGTGGCAGAGGAGGGCGATCTGGGACCACACCTAGAGCAGCTGCTGCAGCGAGCGGGCCGCAAAGTGGAGATCAAGAAGCCGATTCTGGAGCTTAATCCCAAGAGTCCGCTCGTCGCGAAGCTGGCCCATCTGTTGGCAGTGCGACCCGGTAGCGAGGAAGTCAATACGTACAGTGATCTGCTGCTGGAGCTGGCCTATCTGGCGCAGGGAACCGTACCCGAGCCGGGCGCACTCCTCGCCTCTCTGCACCGAGTCCTGGCGCGCGATCTGTCCACGCTCGCAGACTAAAACTGCGCCTGGCACCTACCTCCCAAATCGGCTCAATCTCTGCCGCGCCACTCTGTTAGTCTATCGATCATGTCGATGATCGAGGCTGTTCGTGAATGTGGCTGGCCCGCATACTTGTGCCTCCTGCTCGGAGGCTTTGCTTCCCTTTCCGCCTTGGCCGCGCTGGTGATGTTGGGATCGAAAGATCGACGACGAGCCTGGCAGGTCGCGCTGGTGCCGGTGCTGGCGGCAACGCTCGGCTTTGGCGTTGGCAGCCTCGGGGTACAGCTCGGGCGAAAGGCCGTTGAGGAGGCGCTCAAGACCGCGCCCAGTCACATCGATGCAGAGATGGCGAAAGAGCTGCGCGCAAAGGGATATGCAGAGGCAGCGCAGTGTCGGGTCATCGCAGAAAAGACCAGCGCCATTCCGCTCTTTTTGGGACTCCTGGCACTGGGTGTGGGACTCCTGATTCGCAAGCAAGCGTAAACTTCTGCTGAGTTGTGTTTTGTCCGCGAGTGCGCTTTACTGCCCGGTGATGAGAACGGGCAAGGCCGACGTGCTGCAAGCGGTCAAGGGCAAGCCGCCAGCACAGAGTGATGACAGTACGCTTCATGTCTACGCCTATGCCTATGCAACTACGTTCCGACTGCGTGACCTGGCGCTGGTCTTTGGGGATGCCGAAGTCGAGCATGACAAAGACTGTCTGGTGGCACGTTTTCCGTCGAGTGGCACCCGAATCGCAGTGCTGTTTGACTTCGGCTCGGTGGTGCTGATCGGACTCCCAAAAGAGGAACGGGAGCGGCTCATCTCAGCGATTGGTACACGAATCGGACCAGAGCCCCATCCACCCCTGACCGAGGACTTTCAAGTCGAAGTCCGGCCCGGTGCGCAGGTCGAGGTTCAGTTCGATCGCATCATCTTGTCGGAAGCTTCGCTGCCCGCGCTCAAGGTGATCAGTCTGGTGCTCGCGCAGTCCGCAGCGATGGATTATTACGACGAAGACGTACAAGAGATCCAGCAGCGCACCAATGCCATTACGCGCTCTCTGCAAGTGGAAGGGAGAGTACCGGGGCGACTCCACAACTTGGTGAAGTTTATCGGCTCGTGCATCGAAACGAAGAACGGTATGATCGCAACGCTGGCTCTGTTTGATAAACCGGACTCGACGTGGGAAGATCAGCAGATCGATCGACTGTACAGTGGTCTGCGCATTGAGCTAGAGATTGATGATCGCTTCCGTTCCCTAGA
The DNA here is from genome assembly GCA_016794465.1 of Myxococcales bacterium. Classification (GTDB taxonomy): domain Bacteria; phylum Myxococcota_A; class Polyangia; order Palsa-1104; family JAEUJZ01; genus JAEUKA01. The sequence goes on from JAEUKA010000027.1 coordinate 24,505, forward strand.
AGCGAAGCTGCGCATGATTCAGGAAAACTTGGTCTTGCTGGCCGATCTCTATCACTCGCGCAGTACCTGGCGGCTCGAGTTGACTGTCGTTCTGCTCATCCTGTTCGAGATCCTCCTTAACCTGTGGAATCTGTTCCGTGGCGGTACACACGCTTGAAAAATCGCGACTGATTGTGGATGTCCTCATTCCGGCGCTGAACGAAGAGAGTGCGGTGGGTGCGGTGGTGTCATCGCTCAAAGCACTTGGTCATCCGGTCCGGCATGTGGTGGTCATAGACAACGGCTCGACGGATCGGACGGCACAGACTGCGACGCAAGCCGGTGCAGTTGTGGTCAAAGAGTCGGCCCGTGGGCATGGCGCGGCCTGTCTGCGCGGGATGGCTTTTCTGGCCAAACAGGAAGTTCGTCCTGATGTGGTGGCATTCCTAGATGCCGATGGATCGGATGATGCAAAAGATCTGCCGCGCATGGTCGATGCGATCGTAAACGGAGCTGATCTGGTGGTCGGTTCTCGTACGTTAGGAATCAGTGAACCGCAGTCGATCTCGACGGCGCAGCGGGTAGGGAATGCGGTGGCGACGACTCTCATCCGCGCGGTGTACGGACAGAACTACACGGATGTGGGACCGTTCCGCTTGGTGCGTTATCCGGCGCTGCTGGCGCTGGGAATGTCCGATGAAGATCACGGCTTCATGATCGAGATGCAGGTGAAAGCGGTGCGGCGTGGCCTGCGGATTGTCGAAGTACCGGTGCATCATCATCCACGCGTAGCCGGAGAGTCGAAGCACGTGAAAGGGAGTCTGGCTGCGGGACGGAGGATGCTGTTTACAATCCTGCGTCACTCGACCCAGCGCTAAGGGACGGATTCCGGATGCCGGCGTTACTGGCCGCAGAGTGCGAGTCCGCTGGCAACAGAGGTCAGCTCGCCGCCGCTGCGGAGGCGGTCTTGGCCAAAGCGGTTGGCGAAGATGCGACGGACAGCGGGGACCAGGGAGCTGCCGCCGGTGACAAACACGGAATCGACTTGCTCGGGACGGATCTGGGTTCTGGTCAGCAGCTTTTCAACGGCTTGCTCAATCGCGGACAGCTCGGGCGCAATCCAAGACTCAAAGTCGGCGCGGTGGAGGGGCTCGTCCAGCTGCAGCGGTCCGTCGCGAAACACCACGCGACTGTGTTCAGAGGTAGAGAGTGCGACCTTGGCCCGCTCGACCGCTTGATACAGCCGATAGCCAAGATCTCTGTCGATCAAGTGAATGAGTGCGGCAATGCGTGCAGGCTGCTCTGCGCCACGCAGAATTCCGTCGAGGAGGCTCATCGTCTCGCGGCTCTTCAAGAACGACATGTGATGCCAGCGCGCCAGCCGCAGATACAGCCATGGCGGCACCGGCATCAGCTTGCCTTGCGTGCGGTAGTGCGAGCCCCGTCCAAGCAGCGGCGCGACGACATGACGAATGATCCGACTGTCAAAGGAGTCTCCGGCCAGCGCCACACCTTCGGTACCCAGGATGTCACTGCGCTGACGGCCACGAGCGCGCACACCGGGACCGACACGCATCAGACAGAAGTCGCTGGTGCCACCGCCGAAGTCCGCAATCAGTACCAGCTCGTCGCGGGTGAGCCGACTCTCGTAGTGAAACGCAGCGGCGACCGGCTCGTACTCGAACACCACATCGGGAAAGCCCGCGTTGGCCAGCGCCTGTCGCAGCCGTCCGAGCGCATAGGCCTCCACATCCTCTTCTTCCTCGGTTTCCGCCTCGCTGTCTTCCTCGCGCGAGCCGACAAAGCGCACCGGACGCCCGACCACAATCCGCGCTGGCAGCGTCCCGAGCTGCGCAACCGCACCACGCTTCAGGTCGCGCGCGATGAGTCCGATCAGCGACTCCAGCGTGTACTTATGCCCGAAGACCTGCGTGGCTTTGAACAGACGACTTGCAAGATAGCTCTTCAGCGACTGGAGCAGCCGGCCCTGACCATCTGCGAGTAGGTAGTGCTCGATCGCCTCCGGTCCGGCAGTGCTCAGCGGCTTGCGGTCCGGACCCTGCTCCTCGGGATCGAAGTACAGCACCGAGCGAAATGTATCTGTGGTGGCCGGCCCGAAGGGAAACCGCACCAGCTGTACCTGACCATCCTCAGCGGCGGCAATCGCGCTGTTGGTCGTCCCAAAATCAAGTCCCAAAGTGAGCGGCATGGCCGCGCAGCATATCCGTCCGCAGTCCTCATGCGGATAAATTGCGCCACATCACCGACCGTGCAACCCATAGAAAAGGGTCCACAGAGTCGCATCATGGACCACCATACACAGCGTTCCGCACCTCCACTTTGCGTAGATATGCGCAATGAACTGTTTGCGAATTAAGCCCCGCTCAGTCGAACATCACCGTTTCTTGACACCATCCTTCGCTGGAACGGACAGCGGTTTGTGGCGGAGGACTCTGGCGTGGCGGCCCACTTGTATGGGGTCTTTGGCGATGACCCAAGCAATGTCTGGGCAGTGGGGGAGGGCGGAACTCTGCTTCACAAGGACGGCTCTCGCTGGCAGGTGATTCCGACAGATACCAGCGCGACACTCTCGTCGGTGGTGGGGACTCCGGAAGGAGTGTTTGTGGCGGGTGGAAGTAGCTCGCTGCTGCGCTGGGACGGAGCGGCACTGGTGCGCGAAAGTACGTCCTGTACGCAGCCGCTGCTGGGCGTTGCGCGGTCTGGGGCGGATCTCATCAGCGTCGGTGAGGGATACTGTATGACACGGCGCCGTGCCGGAGTCTGGAGCGCTCTACCTTCGTTAAGTACTCCTCCTACCGATAAGAGCGGCAACTTTTCTGTGGTGACTTCAGATGGCAGCACTACCTGGGTCAGTGGTCGCCCGGGCAACCTGTATCGATTTGATGGCACAGCGTGGAGTCAGCTGGAGCTAAAGACGATGGAAGTTGCGAGCAGCTTGCTGGCACTTCCCAGCGGCGAGCTATGGGCCGGTGGCTCCGATCTATACAGAGTCTCTGCACCCGCCCTCCCGACTCGCATCAATGCACGACCGCAAGAGGCCATCTATTCCCTATCAGGAGCTTCGGCAGATACGCTGTGGGCTGCTGGCTTTCAGGGGACGATTCTCCGTCGCAGTGGTACGACTTGGGAGCCCATCCGCAGCGATGTCACATCGTCTCTGTACGGAATCTACAGTCCATCAGCAGACGTTGCGTGGGCGATTGGTTTCGATGCGATGGGAAGTACGCTGCTGCGCTGCGCCAATCGGGCCTGTCAGCTCGCAGAGAAGTCGGGAGCAGGACTCGAGTACACCGCCATTCATGGCGTCGCTGACGACACGTTCTGGGTGGTCGGGAAGAACGGACTGCTCAAAGCGAGGACTCCCAAAGTAAACTCGCTGGTCGATGAGGTCACTGATCTTGCGAAAGGGGCCACTTTGAACCATGTCTTTGCTCTGGATGCGCAGCATGTCTACGCAGTGGGAGAGCAAGGACTGGTGGCGGTACGCGGTGATACGACTTGGACAACAGACACCAGCGCACCGACGGGAAGACAGAACCTACAGGCAGTCTGGGCAAGCTCTGCAGAGGATGTCTGGGTTGCCGGTACGAACGGATTTGTCGCGCGATTGTCTGGCAAGACCTGGACCACACTCAGCTCGGGAGTCACTGAAACCATCAGCGCGATCCGGGGACTCTCTTCCCGCGATGTCTGGGCGGTGACGCTGCAAGGAACGGTGCTTCACTTTGATGGACAGAGCTTCTCTGTCGTCACTCGCGAGACGCTGCCTCGGCTCCATTCCATCGAAGCAGTCGGCGGACACGTCTACTTTGCCGGCACGCTCGGAGCAATCCTCCACAAGAGTCCTGCGCAGTAGCGTGGGAACAGTACAATTCCTAGCCGCTCCGCTTGCGGAGGACGAGTACTGCTGCCTGATTTTTGGGAGAGCTACCGCAAGGAAGCTGAGCCACGGTTTCCCAGCCCATGGTGCCAAGGTGTGCAGAGAGCAAGTCAGGATCGTATTTCCGCCAGCGGTGCATCGAGAACACCTTCTGGCGTCGCCCAGTAAGCTTCACTGTTGCGATTGCTTCTAGCGCATAGCTGCCGGGCACTGGACACGTTGTATTTAGCTCTAAATGCAGCTCAACATCGGTCACCTCCTTGCAGTGTCTATAGATGGGGTCGGTAAGCCAGTTTTTGTGTGCGGTAGCGATAGGCTTCTGCAGCGCTGGCTCTAATCTGGAAATTACGTCCGGTTGCGCGGGGGATGCAACTGCAATCTGCGCATAGATGACCGCCAGATCGCCGGGCGCCAGCCCCGACAGGCTGTGACGAAAAAACTGCCCTTCATGCTCAAGATTGGCCATGGTGCCGCCAAAAATGGTCGCGATTCGACGGCGATGCGAGCGAGTCGGCGTATAGTTTAGTTGGGTATATCTAGGTAAATGATGAAAGTTGCCCTGCATTGCAAAATAAGCGACTCCGTATTGATCCGCGAGCGTCTCCGCAGCATGGATAAATCCGGTTAAAAGCAGAGGCTGACTGACATCAAGCAGATACAGCCGCAGATCGGGCATCCGTGACTTGGCAAGCAGGTGCTGCACCAGCCGAACTTCTTCCCGCGCATCCCCCGATCCGAGCGCAATCACATCCAGTCCGGCCCGCCCGGTTGACTCCAGAATCACCTCGGCAACGCGCGTCATCGGCACCGGATCGCGAAACGCCGCCACGTACTCCGGTTGATTGGCCAGCTTCAGGTACGCCGCCGCACTCTGGTGATCCAGATAGACGTTGGTCTGCTCGACGACTCCCCCGGCAGAGTTGAGCTTCTCCCCCAGCTCAATCACCATCTTGATCGGATTGAAGCCCGGCGCGATGAAGCAGTTCATCGGCTCCGGCTGGTCGCCCATCGGCTGATCGAACAGCAGCTCATCGAACTGAAAGCCCAGCTCTGCCATCGCCGTTAGCCGCAGCAGCGTCGTGCGAGTAATCGGCTTGCGCGGAGACTCCAGGTTCTTGATGGTGCCTTCGGACAGCCCGACCCGCTGCGCCAGCGCTTGAACGGACAGGCCCAACGTCATGCGGCGATCCCGAACGGTGCGGGCAATCTCCTGTCGCTGCGCCATGTCGAGGTGAAGCGACTTGCTGGGAGTCCGTCCGTCGTCGAGCCCGTCTTCAAGATGCTCCAGATAGTCGTGCGCCAGCTGCAGGTTGGCCAGGTGCGTGCGCAGACCCGAGCGCTGCGGAGTCGCTTGCTTGGTCAGCCGACTCATCCGATCCATCGCCAGCCGCAGCAGCTCACGCGCTTCCCGCTGCCAGGTCGCAGCCGTCGACTCGCTGGGATCACTCTCGACCAACGACGGAAACGCTCCGCCAACCTCTGCGCCGTCTTGGATCAGTCCGTCATTCATTGGGAATGCCTTTTCTCAGCCGTACCACGCGATTTACCACCATCTACCAATGATTGCCAGAAGCGGCCTCTACCGTCGGAGGCGCCACTGCATCTGATCTCGCTACATACCTGGCCGCGTCTGCTCAAGCAAGCTCCTTTGCGGGCTCCCCACGCGGTGATTCCTACTTCTCTTGTTCAAGCGGTATGCGCAAAGATGCGCGCCATGCGCAAGACCATCGGATCGGTGTTTGGGCAGCTTTCCTCTCACAAAAGCGGAAGGCGGCTCGGGTTTCTGCTGGCACTCTTGGCGGGGATGGCGCTGCCGACGCTCAGCCTCGGCTGGCCTCCCGATGAATCGAAGGGAGCGGTCGATTATGCGAGTCCGCTGAGCTGGCCGACGGACCCGGGCTTTTCAGGACAGTGGCAGTCGTGGAGCTTTGCGCCGTCCAGCTACAAGAACCTCGATGCGCGGACGAGGCGGCTGGGAATGGGCGGGCACTATGACCGAGCGTGGGCCAAGACCGCCGGCGATCCACGGGTGCTGATTGCAGTGCTCGACTCGGGGGCGTACTGGGAGCACCGCGATCTGGTGAACAAGTGGTTCCTGAATCGCGCCGAGCTGCCGCCGCCCGATGATGCCTGTCAGAAGCCCGAAAACCGAGGCGACGGCAAGCGCGTGGCAGATGCCAACGGCGACGGAGTCTTCAACGTTCAGGACTACACGACCAGTCGCGGACACGAGCAGCCCGACTTCAGCAAGCGCTGCGACCCTCGAGTGAGCGACGTAAACAAGAACGGCATCCTCGATCCGCAAGACCTGATCGCCGCATTTTCCGACGGGAAGGATGACGATCGCAACGGCTACCTCGACGACATCGCCGGCTGGGACTTCTTCCGCAACGACAACGACGCCTATGACGACACGCGGTACGGACATGGGACGGGGGAGGCGCAGGACTCCTCGGCGGAAACCGACAACGGAATTGGCGATGCCGGCGTCTGTCCGCGCTGTCGAGTGATGCCGCTGCGCGTCGGGGACAGCTTCGTGGCCGACGTGAATGACTTTGCAGTGGCCGCGACCTATGCCGTCGATATCGGTGCGTCGGTGATTCAAGAAGCGCTCGGTACGCTCAACAACTCGCCGCTGTCGCAGTGGGCGATTGACTATGCCTATGACAACCATGTGACGGTGATTGCCTCGGCTGCCGACGAGAACAGCTTCCACCACAACTTCCCCGGCACCAACAACCACACCGTCTACGTCCACGCAATTCGCTACAACGCCGAGCGCCGCGAGGACTCGACCCATGCGTTTGCTTTCGACAACTGCACCAACTATGGCGCGCAGCTACAGCTGTCGGTGCCGGGCACACACTGTAGCTCGGAAGCGACGGGGCGAGCCTCGGGAATGGCGGGACTCTTATATAGCGCGGCCTTGCAGGCGGACTTGCCGGCGCCGCCTCGACTGCATCCACCGGCGGGAAGTGATGCACCGGTTGGGGACAGTGGCCCAGTGACCGAGCGGGTGCGGCGGCTGACGGCAGAGGAAGTGCGACAGCTGATGATCGGCACGGTCGACTCGATGTTCGAGCCGTCGGAGAGCCTGAATCCGCAGGCCTATCCGAGCGGTCCCGGCTTTGTGCGACGGTTCGGCTACGGTCGTGTCAATGCGCGCAAAGCGGTCGATGCCATCCTCGCCGGGGCGATTCCACCGCAGGTCGAGATCGAGAGCCCCGAGTGGTTTCAAGTCTTGGGCAAGGTCGATGGCCTGGTGCCGGTGAAGGGCCGCATCAGCCTGCGCAGCGGCGGTTCCGGTAAGGATCTGTACGACTATGTGGTTGAGTGGGCGCCGGGCGTCGATCCAAAAGACGGCGAGTGGAAGCGGCTCGGGGGGGCGGAACAGCAGACGCAGACGGTGGAAGGATCGCTCGCGAGCATTCCGGCGGCGGAGCTGACGGTGCAAAACCCGGTGCCGCTGCCCGAAGATCCCAGCTGGCAGCCCGACGATGCGGCGCATGTTCACGCGATGACGGTGCGGGTGCGGGCGACGCTGCGATCGCTGGACCCGCTGCGCAACGGACTGGTCGGAGAGGCGCGACGGACGGTGCATATCGCAAACGATCCCGATCTTCTGCCCGGCTTTCCGAAGCGGATTGGGGCGTCGGGGGAAGCGTCGCTGAAGATGGCGGACCTCGACGGAGACGGCAAGCGCGAGCTGATCTTGGCCGACTCGGGAGGCAAGGTCCATGCGCTGCGGTCGACGGGGCAGGAGCTTCCCGGCTGGCCGGTCGAGATGCCGGCGATTGCGGCGCTGCGTGGCGATGCAACGGGACATCTGCTTGCGCCCGCCTGGAGCCAGCCCGTGACGAGGCCGCGCCCGGGCTATGGACAAGCGATCATGGCGACGCCAGCCGTCGGTGATGTCAGTGGAGACGGCAAGCTCGATGTGGTGGTTGCGACCTACGACGGGTCGGTGATGGCGATCGGTCCCGACGGCAAGTCGCTGCCCGGCTTTCCTGTCCAAGTCGATGGCGTCGCGAAGAGCCAGGGCACCAGTCCGCGCAAGATCATCGACGACGGCTTTTTTGCCGCGCCAGTGCTGGTTGATCTCGACGGAGACAAGCGGCTCGACATCGTGGCCGCGTCTTTCGACGGTCAGGTCTATGTGTGGAAAGGCGACGGCACGCGCATGGCAGGCTGGCCGCAGCTGGTCGCCGATGTCAGCCGTCCCGACGATGAGCGCGATCCTGAGCCTCGGCAGCGAGCGCGCATCCTATCGACACCAGCGGTCGGGGATCTCAATGGCGACGGAGTACCCGATCTGGCCCTCGCCACCAACGAGCAGTACGGCGAGTATGCCCGTGTCTATGCGCTCGACGGTCGCGGCGGCAAGGCACCGAGCCTCATCCTTCCCGGCTGGCCGGTCAGCGTCAACAGCAAGTCGTTCCTTCCCGTCGTCGGCATCGGCATTCCCAATGCGCCGGCGATGGGCGATATCGACGGGGACGGCGTGCCGGAGATCTTCTTCAACGGACTTGGCACCACGATGACGATCCTCAAGGCCGACGGAAACCTGTACCGCGTGGCGCTCAAGCAGCCGTTTGGTGAAAACGCCAAGACGCGAGAGTTTGCGACCATCAGCTTCATTGCCAGTCCGGCGCTCGGTGACCTGGATCAGGACGGCAAGTTCGAGGTGATCTTGCCGACGGCGGGCGCCAATGCGGCACTGTCGATGCTCAAGTCCTATCAGCGGCTCGACTACGAGATGCACCTGACGGCGTGGGACCTGACGACGGGGAAGATGAAGTCGGGCTTTCCGCAGGCGATCGAGGACTATGTGTTCTTTATGAATCCGCTGGTGGTGGACATCGACGGTGACGGAAAAAAAGACGTGCTGGCGGGCTCGGCGGGGTACTTCGTCCATGCCTGGAATGTCGACGGAAAAGAGGCGCGCGGCTTCCCGAAGCTGACCGGAGGCTGGATCGCGGCAACACCGACGGTGGGCGACATGGATGGCGACGGCAAGCTGGAGCTAGCGACGGTGACTCGCAACGGCTGGCTGTTTGTGTGGCATGTTCGAGGGCTCAGCAGAGGCCGGATGGACTGGGACAGCTTCCACCATGACCTGCGCAACACCGGCAACTTGGCGACACCGCTCGATCAAGGTGGCGACGAGGTTGCTCCCGAAGATCCGGTGATAAGTGAAGTCCAGCCGGGGGACTGTCAGTGTCAGCTTGGCCGTCGCAGCCCCTCGCCAACCACTCTCGCCGCCGTCCTCGTCCTACTCGTGCTTGCCCGACTTCGTCGTCGCGCACGCAACTAACAGTGGCCAAACCAGCCGGTGGGGGCTGGATCGCCTCTGCGTCGACGACTGGGAGTGCCACAGACTTTGCGCGCCAAAAGGGCAATCAGACTGAGCAAGGTTGCAACGAAACCTCGTCGAGACAGCGAGCGGGGCATAGAGGTAAGCGAGCTCATGGCGTTGGTCGTGTTGGCAGAAGACCTGGCGATTATATAACAGCTGGCGCGCGCAGACCGATGCTTGCCCACAGCTCGTCGGCGGTGCGGCCTTTCTGAATCAGCGAGCGAATCGACTCCGAGCCTCGGCGCTTGGCCAGTCGCTGCCCGCTCTGATCAATCAGCAGCGGGTGATGGGCATACTCGGGAACCGGCAGTCCCAGCAGTGCCTGGAGCTGTCGGTGCACATGGGTCGATGTAAGCAGATCCTGGCCGCGCGTCACCAGCGTCACGCCTTGAAGCGCATCATCGACGACGACTGCCAGGTGATAGCTCGTTCGTACCTCTTTGCGGGCCAGCACCACATCACCGAGCAGCGCCGGATCGACGGTCACCGTACCTTGGTGCTGATCCGTGAACGTCAGGGGCCACTGCCCTCGCGACCGCAACAGCTCACGACTGCGCTCGGTGTGAAGCCTCAGTGCGTAGCTGTGTCCGGCCAAGAGCCGTCGCTCCACCTCATCCCGCTTGCGATCGCGACAGCGCCCTGGATAGACCTGGGGAAGTTCACTCGGGTCGGCTTGCGGCGCGCTCTGGGAGTGAGCCAGCTCCGCAGCGATCTCAGCGCGGGTACAAAAGCACGGATACAGCACACCGAGCTGTTCCAGCGTCTCGAGCGCAGCCGCGTAATCGGACAGGTGCTCGGACTGCTTGCGAATCGGCCCATCAAACGTCAGTCCCACAAAGCGCAGATCTTCCACGATCGCATCGACAAACTGCGGCTTGCAGCGCGAGGTATCGATGTCTTCGATGCGCAGCAGGAACGTGCCGCCAGCGGCCCGTGCAGCCTCGAAGCCCATCCGCGCCGAGTACGCATGGCCCATGTGCAAAAGTCCGGTCGGGCTGGGCGCAAAGCGAGTGACCATGTGCGCCACGATATCGCAAGACCAAGGCTGGCCACAGCGAAGCCGGCAGATTCCAAACACCTACTCTTTCCCTGGGATTACAGTGATGAGCTGTGGCTGCCCCATTCCCAAGTCCGCTGACGGCCTACCAAAAGCGCCTGTTTGTGCTGCTCTCGGTGGCGACTTTTTTTGAGGGGTACGACTTCATGGCGCTCGCGCAGCTTCTGCCCAATCTGCGCGGGGATCTTGGACTGAGTCGCGAGGGCGGCGGCTGGCTGGTTTCGGTCATCAACATCGGCACCATGCTGGCGTACTTTTTGGTTCGCTTGGCCGATCGCTGGGGACGAAAGCGACTGCTCAGCCTGACCATCATTGGCTATACCGTCTCGTCGTTTTGCAGTGGCCTGGCGGTCGGAGTGATCAGCTTTGCGCTGTGGCAGCTTTTCGCGCGGATGTTCCTGATTGCAGAGTGGGCGGTGGCGATTGTCTATGCCGCAGAGGAGTTTCCCGCTGAGCGACGTGGCATGGTGATCGGCGTGATTCAGGCCTCGGCGAGCTTGGGCGCGATCATCTGTTCGGCGCTGGTGCCGATGCTGCTTACGACCTCGCTCGGTTGGCGGAGTGTGTACTTTCTTGGCTCGCTGCCACTGCTTCTGATGGCGGTGCTGCGGCGCAGTCTGCGTGAGACAGAGCGGTTTGCTTCCTGGTCGTCGGATGCCTGGGCTCAGCAGCCACCTCCGCCGCAGCGCTTTTGGCACATCTTGCAGACTCCCTATCGCAACAGAGTGCTGGTGATGGGACTGATCTGGACGCTGTCTTACTGCGGAATCGGCAACGTGATTACGTTTTGGAAAGAGCTGGCGCTGTCGGCGCGCGGACTCAGTGATGCCCAAGCGGGGGCGCTGATCGCGAGTGCTGCGGTGCTAGGAATGCCGTTCACCTATCTTGTGGGAAAGCTGCTCGATCGCATGGGGCGACGCAGAGGCGCGCTGCTGATTCTTGTTGGGGCTACGTTGGGCGTGCTGGGAAGCGCTTCTTTTGAACACAAAGGACTCCTTTTGTCGTCGCTGGTGATCTGTGTGATTACCGTTACCGGACAGCAGGTTGTCCTGAACGCATTTACCGCAGAGCTGTTTCCCACCGAGCTTCGCAGCAGCGCATTTGCGTGGTCTAACAATCTGCTGGGACGGGTGGGAATGGTGGTGTCTCCAGCGCTGGTAGGAATGGTGGCAGAGCGCTCGGGATATGTGGTCGCACTGCAAGGAATCGCGGTGTTTCCGCTGCTCGCGCTGCTGCTGATCTTGGGGCTGCTTCCCGAGACAAATGGGCGTGAGCTGGAAGATACGGCGCGGCTAGGAATTTCCGTGAATTCGGCATCGGAGGGAGCGAAGTGAATCCGCACACAGAAGCGATCGATTTCAGTAGTCCCCAGACTCCAGTTCAAAGTCGGGTGATTGATCCGCGAAGTGCACATGGAGCCGGACTGCCGCTGTGCATCGAGCCAACTCGTCCGACGGGAAAATCCGAGCTGATGGACTGGGTACGTACCCAAAAGGAACGGCTGTCGGAAGCGATGATCCGGCATGGAGCGGTGCTCCTGCGCGGCTTTCCGATCGACTCTGCGGAGGTGTTTGAGGAGGTGCTGCTCGCGCTGGGTGCCGACCTGAAAAATGACTACCAAGGGACCTCGCCGCGCAACGCAGTGACGAAGTACATCTTTAACGCCAGTGAGCTGCCGGGCTTTTATCCGATTCCGCAGCACTGCGAGATGAGCTTCCTGCGCGATCCTCCACAGCGACTGTTTTTCTGCTGTCTGGTCGCGCCGCAGAGCTTTGGGGGAGAGACTCCGTTGTGTGATTTTCGGGCGGTCTACCGTGACCTTGATCCGCTGGTCCGGAGTCGCTTTGAACAGAAAGGAGTCCGCATCGTTCGCAACTACGGAGGCCCGGAAGGAAGTGGCCGACTGGACCTGTGGCAGCTGAAGCCATGGCACGACATCTTTGGCACCACCGATCGCGCTGCCGTCGAGAAAAAGTGTCAAGCGATCGGCCAAGAGTGGGAGTGGCTGCCCAGTGGACGGCTGCGGCTCATCAACCGAACCGACGCGATCCGGCGTCATCCCAAGACGGGCGAGCCGGTGTGGTTCAATCACTCGCAGGTCTTTCATCTCTCGAGCGCGGAAGGAGAATACCGGCGGATTGCCCAGCGACTTCCCGAGCTGCGCTATCACTTGCTGGGACTTTTTGTGCGACTGGCAGCGACGTACAAGCGCTGGCGACAGTCCGACACAGAGCAGGCGATGCAGGCGCTGTACGGAGACGGATCGCCGATTCCCGATGCCGACATGGAAGCGGTGCGCGATGCGATCTGGCACAACTTGGTGGTGACGCGCTGGCGGGTGGGCGACGCTGTTCTGATTGACAACAACGCAGTCTCACACGGGCGGCTGCCCTATCACGGACCGCGCCGCGTCGTTGTGGGTTGGGAATAAAAACTCCCATAACGGCAGCTCTTGACCAAGAGGGGGGCTTGTGTGCAAAGGTGCGCGCATGAGTCAACGACGATCTTTCCGCAGCTCCTTCCTCTCTGTTCTTGGCGTGTCGCTGGTCCTCGGTGCCGTCGCTTGTGACAAGACCGATCCGCCGATTCCCGACGAAAGCAACGACCTCGCGGTCAAGCCAGCCGATCTGTCACATGGTCACAACGGCGACATGGCGACGGCTGCTGGCGACATGGCGGTGGCAACTTCGGACATGGCCGGTGGCGACATGGCGGGGGCGGGCCCGAAGCTGACGGGCCTGCCGTCGTGCACCGACACGGGAGTGACGGCGGAGATCGTCTTCAACTCGGTGGCCAAGGCCAACTGCGCCAATGGACGCTGCCACAGCACCGGCGCCGGCTACTTGGGATTTATGGACGGTGCGACGATGAAGACGGCAATGGTCGGCAAGAAGTCGGGGCAGAGCATGCTCGACATCGTCAAGGCCAGCAACATCGACCAGAGCTACGTCCTGTACAAGCTGATGGATCAGCACATGATCCCTGGCGTCGCTGGCAGAGGCGAGCTGATGCCGAAGGGTGGCAGCAAGCTTGCGAACGCGGACCTGTGCAAGTTCATCGTGTGGGTAAAGGAAGGTGCGAAGTAGCATGACCGATCAACACGCTCGAAACGGACGCTCTTGGGCGAGCCGGTGTGCCCTGCTACTCACCGGTGCGGCAGGCCTGGTTGGCTGCGGAACGCCGGCCGATCCAAGTGCCATGGCAACGCTCGAGTCCAAGAGCGCCAGCACCGTCACCGGCACCGCAATGTTTACGTCGAGTGGTGCTCAGATCACATTAAAGCTGACCGTCGCTGGTGCCACTTCCGGATCGCACGCGGCACATATTCACGATGTCGGCGACTGTAGCGCTGCCGATGGTACGTCTGCGGGGGGCCACTGGAACCCGACGACCTCTGCGCATGGCATGTTCGGCGGGACGGCGCATCACCTGGGCGATCTGGGCAACATGGTGGTGACTCCCGACGGCATGGGCACCCTTACCCTGACCACCGACAAGTGGAGCATCGGCACCGGGATGTCCAATGACGTGGTCGGACACTCGATCATCATCCACGGCGGAGTCGATGACTTCATGACCCAGCCCACCGGCAACGCCGGCAATCGCCAAGCCTGCGGCAAGATCAACCTCAGTCAGTAGCGGCTTCAGAATCCGAGGTTGCCGAGAAAGGGCTTTAGGAGCTCCAGCATCGCTTTGATGCGCGGAATCTCGGACAGAACGGCGGGGACCATCAGTCTCACCCCAATCTCGCGACCCACCACATCGGGCAGCACCGGCACCAGCGTTCCGTCGGGAATGCCAGGATCGGGAACCATTGCGTCCGGCAACATCGCAATTCCCAGTCCGGCCAGCGTGTACTGACGGATAAGGTGAATGTGCCGCGTGATCATAAACGGTGCGACTTGGATCGTACCGCCGCGCAGCGTTGACCAGACCCGGCCATCGTGACCGGGACACTCCCACGAAAGGAGATCGTGCTGCTGCAGATCCTCGACCGTCTTGGGAGTTCCTCGCCGCGCCAGATAGTCGCGAGCGGCCACCAGCCAGACCCGCACGCGCACGATCTCCCTGGAAACCCACGGACCCGTCGGACTGCGATCCCCAAAGTGAACCGCCAGATCCACGTCTTCGATCAGTCCGCCTGCTGGATCATCACTAAAGTGCAGTCGGAAGCACAGGCGCGGATAGCGCTCCCGCACAAACACCAGCAGCGGGGTCAGAAGGTGTGGTGGCAAGCCGACGGGAAGCAAGATCCGCAAGACTCCGGCGGGCTCGGCGCCGACCTCGCGCACAGACTCGATGAGGGCATTGGCTTCCTGCACCATCAGCCGGCCACGCGCAGCCAGCACACTGCCGGCCTCGGTGAGCATCACACCAACGCGGGTTCGATCGACGAGCAGGACGCCGGCACGGGCCTCTAGCTGATCGATGCGCCGTCGCAAGGTGGCACGGGACAAGCGCAGCGTCTTGGCCGCAGTCAGGAACGATCCGCTGTCTGCTACTGCTAGAAAGGCGCGCAGCTCTTCTAGATCCATCGCCAGTCCACCAAGGTGCCCGATTCCTAGACACAGGATGGCCGTTAATGGCCATTTTGCTTCTGCGTCAATGACCTTAGCATCGCGATATGGACACACTCAATCGCAAACTCTTGGTTGGTCAAGTCTCCTTTCGTCGAGGTGAGCCCGGCTATGAAGACGCGCGGCGCGCCACGATGTGGAATGCGCGGCTGCCGGATCGATTTCCGGATGTCATCGTGCAAGCCCAGGATGTCTACGATGTCGTCGCTGCGGTGCGGTTGGCGAAGCGCGAAGGACTGCGGCTGTCGGTGCGATCAGGGGGCCACAGCTGGGCTGGGAATCACGTTCGCGAGGGCGGTCTATTGCTCGATCTGTCGGCGATGAAGACGGTCACAGTAGACAAAGCGGCGCTGCGTGCCACCACCGAGCCGGGACGGGCAGGGCATGAGCTGGCGACTCTGCTCGGGCGACAAGGGCTGTTCTTTCCGACCGGACACTGCAAGGGAGTCTGCGTCGGCGGCTATCTTCTGCAAGGTGGATTTGGTTGGCACAGTCGCACGCTCGGCCCGGCCTGTCAGAGTGTGATCGGGCTTGACTTGGTGACGGTTGACGGCGACATCGTTCACGCCAGTCCGACGGAAAATACGGATCTGTATTGGGCCGCGCGCGGGTCCGGACCGGGCTTTTTCTGTGTCGTGACAAGGTTCCATCTGCGCGTCTATCCCAAGCCAAGTGTGATCGGCTTTGCGATGCAGAGCTTTGCGATCGACCGACTCGAAGAGGTCTTCCGCTTTGCTCATGAAGTCGGCCCAGAGGTTCCCAAGTCCGTCGAGCTACAGCTCCTGATGAGCCGCAATGCCACAGGAGTAGGAGGCCCTGGAATCGAAGTATTTGCGCCCGTGTTTGCCGATGGCTATCGCGATGCGGTGCGCGATCTCGAGTTTCTGAACAAAGGTCCACTGCGGCGCAAGACTGCACTGAAAGTTCCGTTTGCACCGTCGACGATGAACCTGATGTATCTGGCGGTGATGACGCACTATCCCGCGCAGCATCGCTATGTCGTGGACAACATGTGGACGCGAGCTCCGATCGATGCGCTGCTGCCGGGACTGCACAAGATCGCGGCCACCATGCCTCCTGCTCCTTCGCACATGCTGTGGCTGAACTGGGCGCCGCCACCGACGAGGCCGGACATGGCGTTTTCGGTGGAAGACAGCATCTATGTGGCGCTCTACGGAGGCTGGAAACATGCCGCAGATGATGAGAAGTATTCCACTTGGGCCACCGAACGGATGCGCGAGATGGCACCACTCTCTTCGGGCTGTCAGCTCGCGGATGAGAACTTGGGACAGCGACCAGCTCGCTTTGTCACCGACGAAAACCTGCGACGATTGGATGCGATCCGCAGCGAGCGCGATCCCCAGAGTCGCTTTCATTCCTATATGGGAAGACCATGAACCATCCAAGTCCGAACCGACTCCTTTCACTGGGTCTGACTGCCGCAGATCTGGCCGGAAAGCCGTACGCTGCGTACTACATGCCGCAGATGGGAGGACTCCCTTCCCATGCCCAATCGGCACTCCTTACCGGGCCGGTGGCGGCTCCCCTTTTGCCCCGGCTGAGCGACGCGCCGCAGCTGCTCCTTGCGCAAGAGACAGAGCTGGAAAATGGCTTCGGATTTCAGGAAGACGGAACGCTGCATGTGGCGATTCGTACCGAGCTTCCAGATGTGACTCCTGAGATGATCGACTTCTGGTTTGGTTGGCACAGTGCCGAGCCAGCGCGCTACAAGCTGTGGCATCCGCGCGCCCATCTTCATGCGCAGTGGGAATCGGCAGAGTCGCCGCAGCAGGCCCAGTCCAAAGGTCGCGTGCGCTACGTGGGGCGTGTCTCTTTCGTAGATGAATATCTGGGCAGTCGGCTGCAGCAGGTGGCGATCGGATTCCTACCACCCGCTGCGTTGGGATTTGATGAGTCTCTGCTTGCCGATCCGCAGCAGGCGACGGTGGTGGCGGCGCGGATCAGCTTTGCGAGTGCACCGCTCGATGTCGGCTATCTGGTTCATCATGTGCGCAAGATCGCCGGGGGATCAGAGATGCGCTCGCGCTTCTGGCTGGGCGGCTCGCATGCTTCCGTGCGCGCGGGCGGTCTGCGGATGCGGGTTCCCAGTCAGCTGGCGCGACGGATTCGGGCTCCCTCGATCGAGGAGGGGCGCGACCTGCTTGTGCACTGTTCCCAAGAGATGTCACACTTGGCGAGGTTTTTGCCGAAGCTGTACGCAGAGCTGTACGAGCTGCCATAAACCGGGAAGGGGGGCCTGGTGGTGGATGAAGTTGTGCTTGAGTTTGCCCGCGCTCAGCAGGCCGGTGATCCATTTGCCTTCCGCTTTGAACCACAGAGTTACTTGCTGCGGACGGAGGGCGGAGGCTTCGAGAGCAGTGAGCTGCCGTGGACGGCTTCGCTGCTGGCGGATCTGGCGGCACTTCAAAAGCCCGGTCTGGATCGGGTGATCGTACAGAGAGTGGGAGAGCTGCTGCGGCGCTTTGTGGCACCGATCGATATGGCGCAGATCGAGTCGCGCTGTGTGGCGGCGAGTCGGGCTGGTAAGCAAGTCATCCTGACCATTCGCTCTGCCGCTGCCGAGCTGTACGCGCTGCCGTGGGAGCTGTTGACGGACAAGGGAAGTGGTCAACACTTGGGCGCGCTCCCTTCGGTGCTGATTCGCTATGAGTGGCCGCAGACCCATACGGCGGCAGAGTCACCATCACCGCGACCGGAAGGAGGACGGATTCTGTTTGCCTGGTCAGCGACGGGCGGAGCGGTTCCGGCCAATGAACAAGTACAAGCCATTCGCAGTGCCTGTGAGTCCGGATTCCTTCCGTTTGATGAAGATCACGACGTACTGCCGAACGTGTCATGTGAGCGACTGGTTGCGACGTTGGAAGCAGCCAAAGCGAAGGGACAGCCGATCTCGGTGCTGCATCTTTTGTGTCATGGCGGGGCAAGTGGGAGTACGTTCGGGCTGCTGCTAAATGGAAACAGCGACGGAGAATCGGTGGTGGTCGATGCCGGAACGCTGCGTCAGCTGCTGGCTCCGTTTGCCGATATGGTGCGACTGGTGGTGCTGTCTGCCTGTGATTCCGGAAACGTCGGGCCGCTTGGGAATCAGCTCGGGAGTGTCGCGCAGGCGCTGCATCGGGCCGGATTCTGTTCGGTGACTGCGTCGCGATATCCGCTGGCAGTGGCCGCTTCGATCAAGCTGACAGAGACTCTGTATCGCGGCTTGGTGGCGGAAAATCAGTCGCTAGAGCAGGCTCTGCTCGCAGTGCGAAATCGACTCTTTCGCGATCCTTCGCAGCTGGACTGGGCGACGCTGCAATTGTATGCGCGAAGTGAAAATGGGGTAGACAGTAGGCCTCTTATCTTTCGTCCCTACCGAGGACTGCTGGCCTTTCATCCGCAGCACAGTCGTTTTTTCTTTGGTCGGGATCGCGAGATTGCCGAGATCAAGTCCGCACTCTCCAAGCTGGACAGAGCCCAGCTGCCGCGATTCCTGATTGTGGCGGGAGCCTCTGGATCAGGAAAGTCATCGGTGGTGTTGGCCGGTGCGATGCCGCAGCTTGTCGCGGAAGCGGACGATCGACTCCAGTCGGTGGTGATCCGTCCGGGCAGTGATCCGATTCATACGCTGGAGGCCGCGCTTCCCAAAGAGACTCCTCCTTCGCGTGCTCGTGGGGTGCTGCTGGTTGTCGATCAGCTGGAAGAGATCTTTACCCATGTCACGGACTCCGCAGTGCGCACGGACTTTGTCAAGAGACTGTGGCGCCTGGCGCAGCAGTCGGGGGTCCAGATCATCTGCACGCTGCGGGTCGATTTCATCGGTGAATGTGGGGATGTGGTCGTCGATGAAGCGGGTCTGCGGCTGGATCGCGTGGCCTATGATGATCGCCACCGCAGCTTCATTGCGCAGCTCGATGGAGAGCAGCTGCGCGCGATCATCGAAGGACCTGCGCAGCGGGTTGGACTGCAGCTGGAAGCGGGCCTGACCAGTCGGATGGTCGAAGCGATTGGTGCCGAGCCGGGGGCGCTGCCGCTGCTGGAACATACCCTCGATCTGCTGTGGCTGCGACGCAGCGGACGGATGTTGACCCAGGCTGGTTATGATGCGCTGGGACAGCTCTCGGGGGCTCTGTCTCAACATGCAGAGGCACTCCTGCTGCGGTTGAGTGAAGAAGAGCAGCGGTCGGCGCAGCGCCTGATGGTGCGACTGGTGAATCCCGGTGATGGGGTGGTGCGAGCCACTCGGCAGCGCGTTCCGACGGATCGACTTCAGCCTTCCGGAGCAGAGGCGAGGGCGCGCTTTGTGAAAGTACTGCGTGAGGCCACTGATGCGCGGCTGCTGGTCTGTGCGGGGGAAGCGCAGCACGAGACAGTGGAAGTGGCGCATGAAGCGCTGATTCGCAGCTGGCCGCGCTTGCATACCTGGCTGCAAAAAGATCGCGTCATGTTGGCAGAGCTCTCGTCGCTGGAAAGTCTGCTGGCGCAGTGGCGAGCCCACAAAGCGCTGCTGACCGGAGAGCAGCTGCGCTTTGTGGAGCGACTGGCCCGCGACTATCCAGAGAGCTTTCCGGAGGAAGCGCGGACTCTGCTTGCGAGCAGTCAAAAAGAGGCGCACAAAATATTTCTTTTGAAGCGGATCGGTCTGTTCGTGGTGTTGGCTACGACCGTCATTTTTGCGTCGCTGTTCTACTTTGAGCAGCGCGCGAGCAGACAAGCAGAGCTGGCGCGAACGCAGCTGGTGTCTCTGCTCAGCAAGACCAGTCGGAATCCGAGCGCGACAGAGCTGCTCCGTACGCTGGCGCGGCTGCGACTGGAGCTAGAGCTACGGCCGGATCTGGCGCTAGAGACAGTTGCCCAAGCGCTGCGAACCGAGCCTCACAATGGCGCTCTGCTCACGGATCAGGCAGAGTACTTTCTGGCTTCCGGAGATCTGTCGGCAGCGATGGTGGCGGCGCATGCGTCTCTTCAGACAGAGAGCGATCCGGTCCTGCGCGTGTATGGAGCACTGTGGGGGTGGACGGCTGCTCGTTTGCGCATGCAGACAGAGGATCAGCGCGTCTGGGGGGAGCGGCTCCTAACGGAGTACAGCAAGTTACCCAGCACGGCGAGTGTGGAAGCGCGTCCGGCGATGACTCAGCTCATGATCATGGCGCAGCGCCGGCTTACACAGTCACTCCCGCTGACAGATGTGCTGGCGACGTTTGCGATCCTGTCCGGACCGAACACGCCGACCAAAGTGCAAGACCTCCGCAAGCGGCTGCTGCCGTAACGCTGACGTGGTTACCGACTGAATACGGGTCGCCAGCTGGCCAGGAACGTCGGCAGATCACTCAGCGCAAAGCGGACCTCTGCGAACCCCAGCTCGTGTCCGTGCGCATCGTAGAGGACCCCGGGCAGGACCGTCATCGTGTTCACCAAATCCAGCGGCGAAACGTCCTTCTGTCCGGCAAAACGACAGGGCGATCCGTGCTGATCCGCAAACGTGAACTCGTACCGAATTACTCGCTCCAGCGGCAAGATCCACAGCGAGCCCGACAGCGCCGCCGACTCTGCCACGTCAGGAATCGACACTGTGCCAGTAATCTCCGTCCGGCCATCGGCTAGGAACTCGCCCAGCGACGGAACTTCGGCGTGAAGACGGAACTCCATGTGCTGCGGATGCTGCGCCCCGGCGAGCGTAATCGGCCCCGCCATCGTCTCATCGAATGAAAAGCCAGGCAGCTTGAAGAGGAAGCTCTGCGCCTCTTGCTTGGCCTGCACAGCGACCGCCATCAGCCGCTGCGCTTTGTCGAGAAGCGATGCAATGTTCATAAGTTCTCCTTACCACCAAGCGGCGGCAAAAGCTCAGCGAGCAGCGTCGCCCGATCTGCCCCAAGCGGAGCCTCGATCGTGATCCGCTTGCTCGGGTCCGACGGCGACCCGAAGCGGAGCCGACTGGCATGCAGAAACTGCCCACCCGGCTCGCCCTGTCCATAGAGCGGATCACCGACGATAGGTAGCCCCAGGTGCGCAAGGTGGACACGAATCTGATGACGGCGTCCGGTCCTCGCCACCACCCGCAGCAGCGTATGGGTAGGTCCGCGCTGAACCACAAAGAAGCAGGTGTGGGCATCGAGCGCCGCCGGGTGATAAATCTGCTCCGGCGTCGTCGCGACCATCATCTTGGGACTACCCCCGCGACCGGTCAGAAGTGGCAGCGTGACATCGAACTCATCGTCACTCGGAGTCCCCACCACCAGCGCCAGGTACTCTTTTTCGATCAGTCCTTCGGCAAAGTCGCTGCGCAGCTTCTGCCACGCCTCTTGGGTCCGCGCAAAGATCAGCGCGCCACTGGTGTCGGTATCGAGCCGGTGACAGACGCCGCCTTCCCGCACCGGCTGAGCCGCCTGAGCGCACTCGGGATAGCGCGCCACCACCGCCGACGCCACCGTCCCCAGCTCTCCAGCACGCAGCGGATGACACGCCATGCCTTGCGGCTTGCTGACCACCACCACGTCGGCGTCTTCGTACAGCACCGTCAGCGGCAGCTCGGGCTGCGGCACGGGCGGCGTTGACTGATCATCCTGCGCCTCGCTCGTCACGGTCACCGTCTGACCGGCGAGCAGCGCCGCGCCTTTCTTGCCAATCCGACCATCGACCTGCACCAGCCCGTCGGCAATCAGTCGCATCGCCGCCCCGCGACTGACCCCCGAGTGCTCGGCGACGAAACGATCCAAGCGAAGCTGAACCGCCGAAGAATCCACAACAAACGTACGCACGCAGACTCCTTAGAATCGGAACTCGGGGCCGCCACCGACGTAGAAACCTACGAGTCGCCAGCCACCATCAAGGTGCCAGTAGACGTGATCCTGCAGCTTGAAGCGCAGCCCAATCAGCGTATTTAGCACCGGCACCACACGCGGATTGAACGGATAGGTCTGCGTCGACCGCTGACACGGGCTCGTCGGTGTATCGAGTGTGTCGTTGTCGCCTGGGCAGCCCGCCGCGTTGAGCCTGTCGATGGTTGCCGAGTCGGTCTTCTCAATCGGACCGACGTTCTTGGGATAGCACTTGGTCGAGTCCCCCGCGTTCTCGTCGGTGCAGCCCGAGTTGTTGGTGATCTGATAGATGTTGCCGAACACGTAGCCGATGCCGAGGCCGGCTCCGACGCGCAGCTCGAGCCACGAGGTCAGGTTCCAGTGGCCAATCAGCGACGCATCGAATGACAGCGACGACAGCTTGTCGAAGCGAGTGAAGTGTGTCTCGGTGGCGGCGGTGTTGCCTTTGCCGAGGAAGTTGCCGCTCGCCGCCTCGAGCCACGAGTAGTCCACCGACAGCACCACATCAAACCCCGCGCGCCGATACAGGTATTCCATCCCGACCGACCAGCCGTCGTTGAGCTGCGTGTGCGCCGTCAGAAACGAGGCAATCGACCAGCCCGGCACCGTCACCCAGCGCGCTCGCAAGGCCAGCGCATGCGGCGTAACCTGCGACGGCACGGCCACCGGCGCAGCGAACATCGGTGACGAGTTTTGCGTCTGAGCAAAAGCGGCAGGCTGTGCAGGCTGACTCGGCTCGACCGGGGCCTGCACCTGGGCCAGGGCGGGCAGGGCAAGTCCCAAGGACAGCGAAAGAACGAAGTAGGCAAGCAGTCGTCGCATCGAGGCTCCTTTCGCAACCAGTGACAGCGAAGTAGGTCGCATGTACCAGCGAGGCTAGCACTTTGTATCCAGCGCACCTACAGCGAAGTTGGCGCCGCTCTGCTTCCCGGTCCGCGCACAGCGCTTGCGATGGACGAAAATTGTTGCTCTCTATTGGGAATGCAAGCTCTCAATCAGGTGGTGCAGGGCGCGTCGCAAGTGCCGTTGTGCGAGGCAGAGGGGCTGTCGGTGCGCTGTCAGCAGAAGCTTGCCAACGATCGGGTGTCGATTGCGCTGCGGCCAGGCGAAGTGGTGGCGCTGCTCGGGGAAAATGGCGCCGGCAAGTCGACGCTGCTGCACGCGCTGTATGGCCTGGTGCAGCCGTGTGCGGGGACGGTCTGTTATCACGGGCGGCCAGTGGTTCCGACGCCACAGCGAGCGATTGCGGCGGGGCTGGGTCTGATTCATCAGCACTTTTTGCTCGTCCCAACCCTGACGGTGGCGGAGAACATTGTCCTCGGGCAAGAGCCGCGCCGGTTTGGGCTGCTCGTCGATGGCAAGCGGGCCGCCGCCGAGGTCGAAGCGCTGGGTGAGCGGCATGGTCTGGCGGTCGCGCCACAGCGTCTGGTGTCCGAGCTGAGCGTCGGAGAAGCCCAGCGGGTGGAGATCCTCAAAGCGCTCTATCGTGGCGCCAAGCTGCTGCTCCTCGATGAACCGACGGCGGTGCTGACGCCAGGCGAGGCGGTGCGGCTGCTGACGACGCTGCGGCGGCTTCTCGACGAAGACCCAGACGGACAGCGGGCACTGCTGCTGGTGACGCACAAGCTCGACGAAGTGTTGCAGGTGGCGGACCGCGCGGTGGTGATGCGAGATGGGCGCGTCGTCGAGGAGTTTCAGCGTGCGGACTTTTCCTCGGCGGCGATGGCACGAGCGATGGTGGGACGCGACATTCAGGTCATCAGTCGAGCGACCGAGCCCGTGAGGACAGCCTCGGAAGACTCGCCTGGTTCTTTGCATGTCCAAGATCTTGTCGTCGAGCGAGAGGGGACCGAGTGGGTTCGCAGCGTCTCTTTTTCGGTGTCGCCGGGGCAGATTGTCGGCATTGCTGGCGTCGCTGGCAATGGACAGAGTGAGCTGGTCGCCGCGCTTGCGGGTCTTTTGCCGGTCAAAGCGGGTCGGATTCAGCTCGGCGCCGAGGACATTACCCACACCGATGTGCTCTCGCGACTGCGACGGGGACTGGCGGTGGTGCCGGAAGATCGGCAGCGCCACGGCCTGGTCCTCGATATGACGCTCGCGGAGAACCTACTCTTGGGGCATCAGCAGCAGCTCTCACGCGGGCCGGCACACCTGTTTCTCGACGAGCCACGGATTCGCGAAGTGGCGACCAAAGTGCTCTTGGCAGCGGATGTCAGACCCGCAGATCCGGACTCCGTGGCGCGAACGCTGTCGGGAGGAAATCAGCAAAAGGTGGTCTTGGCGCGGGCCCTGTCGGTGGCGACCGAGCTGCCGCGTGTGCTGATCGCCGCCCAGCCGACGCGCGGGGTCGACATTGGCGCCATTGAGAGCATTCATCGCACACTCCTCGACGCACGTGACGCCGGCTGCGCGATTTTGCTCTTGTCCGCCGAGCTGTCCGAGCTGCAAGCGCTCTGCGATCAGATCTTGGTGATGTATCGCGGGCAGATGGTTGCCAGCCTCGCGAATCACCCCGATGCCCCGGTCAGTCGCGAGCAGCTGGGCGAGCTGATGGCTGGCGTGTTCCCACGGATATAGGCTCGTCGCTGAAGTGGCGGCTCAGGTCGTCAAATGTCTCGGCGGTGCGGACGCGGCGAAGGCTGTCTCCGTCGACCAAATACTCGGCGCAGCCCAGGTGAAGGTTGTAGCGGCTCGACATCGCAAAGCCGTAGGCGCCAGCGTCGTAGATGATGACTCCGTCGCCGGGTCGAGGCGTTGGCAGCAGCCGGCCTTGGCCAAGAAAGTCGCTCGACTCGCAGATGGGCCCGACGACATCGAACGCGAGCTGCGGACCCGCCACCGACTCTTCGAGCAGCTCGATGCTGTGAAAAGCGCCGTACAGACAGGGCCGGATCAGCTGCGCCATCGAGGCATCCGTGACGACAAAGTGCTTGCGACCGTTGTCTTTGACGCCGAGGACGCGCCCGATCAGCGCCCCAGCCCGCGCCACCAAGCTCCGTCCCGGCTCGAGAAACAGCTGCAAGCCCAGCTCGTCGAGCACCGGCCGCACCGCTTCGGTCACTTCATCCGGCGTCGGAATCTTGTCCCGTCCGCGACTGTAGTCGATGCCCAAGCCGCCGCCCATGTCGAGGATCTGAATCGGATGTCCGTCGCGACGCAGCTCGTTGACCAGGACCGCCAGCAGCCGTGCCGCGTCGCGCAGCGGCTGTACCGACTTCAGCGTCGAGCCAAGGTGACAGTGCAGCCCGACCACCTCGACGGACGAGAGCTTTTGCAGGCGTGGCCGCAGCCGCTCGACCGCTCCTTCCGCAAAGCCGAACTTGCTGTCGAGAAGCCCGGTCGAAATGTAGGGATGCACCTGTGGGTCAATGTCGGGATTTACGCGCAACAGTAGGCGAGCTGTGACCCCGAGCGCGGTCGCCCGGCTGATGATTTGCTCTAGATCGAACTCGCTGTCGACGGAAAGTAGGATACCTGCTCGCAGCGCTGCCTCGAGGTCGCGGGGTCGCTTGCCATTTCCGTGCATCAACATCTGCTGCGGCGCAAAGCCCGATTCGAGCGCCAGCCGCAGCTCGTAGTCGGACACCACCACCGCCCCGGCACCAAAGCCTGCGAGTCGTCGAAGCAGCGCCGGATTGCTGTTCGCCTTGACCGCATAGCCCACGATCGCGTCCAGACCCGCAACAGCCTCGGCATAGGCCTGCCAGTCGGCGGCAAGCTGAGCCGCACTGTAGATGAAAAAGGGAGTCTCGATACCAGCGTCGAGCAGCGACGAAAGTCGGACCCGCTCCATGAAGAGCGAGCCATTTTCACGGCGAAAGACAGCGTTTGACACGGGCCGAATTTATAGCAAGGCCGACTCGAGGTGAAGATGCGGTCTACTTGCCGGCGCGAATGCGCTCGATTTCGTCGAGGAAGCGGCTTATTTCGTCGTCGGTGTTGTAAAAGTGCGGCGAGCAGCGGATGCCGGCGCCCGGGCGATGGTCGCAGAAGAACTTACGACGGTTCAGCTCGGTGCAGACCTTGTCGGAGCCAGGGAAGTCGAAGCAGACGGTGCCGCCGCGCTGCTCGTCACGAGGTGAGTTGAGTCGATAGCCGGCGGCCAGGCAGTGTTCGATCATGGCGGCGGTCTGGCGAAGCGACTTGCGACGGACGGCCTGCATATCGAGTCGTCCGAGCAGCTCGGCCCCGGCGCGGGCTTGGTACAGCGGCGCAATTGCCAAGGTGCCGCCGCCAAAGCGAGCGATTCCATCGGCATAGTCCTGCTCGGGCATGGTGAACGCGAACGGCGCGCGGTGGGCAAACCAGCCCGTCGTCCGAGGCGAAAAGCGTGGAATCAGGTCCGGGCGAACGTACAGATACGCGGCGCCGGGGCCTCCACACAGCCACTTCACCGAGCCGCCGGTCGCAAAGTCGACATCCAGCGCGGTGACATCAAGCGGCACGATGCCCGCCGACTGATACACGTCGAGCAGCACCAGCGCCCCGACTTCATGGGCCCGCTTCACAATCGCCGCCGCATCTTGCACATACGAGCTGCGGAATAGCACATGGCTGATCGGCACAATCAGTGTGCGCTCGTCGATGGCGGCCAGCATGCGCTCGGTAGGAACGGTGATGCCGTCGTCGCTCTTGACCAGGACAACTTTGGCGCCTCGGCGTTCTTCGGCTTTCCAGACGTAGCTGACCGACGGAAAGTTCATGTCGGTGTAGACGACGCGATTGCGCGGTGAGGCAAAGTCGAGACTGCTCGCGATCGTCGCCTGAACCTGACTGACGTTGGTCGCCATCTGCACTGTGCCCGGGGCTGCACCGAGGATGCGCGCAATGCGACCCGCCGCCAGCTGAGACTCACGCAGCCAGTCTTCCCACGCGACGATCGATTTTTTCACCCACAGCGACGCAAACTCGGCCAGCGCCGCCGTCGTCGTTTGCGGCATCGCCCCGAGTGAGTGGCTGATCAGGTACACGCTCTCGGCGAGCGCCGGAAACTCTCCCCGCAGGGTAAGCAGATCTTGCTCGGTCATTGGCAACCTCTACTTCGCTTTGCGACGGGGCGGCTTGGGCGCACGCGCGGGCAGCGGACCGACGGGGGGCTCGGGCTCCGGCGTGATGGTCCCGGTCAGCGCATAGCTTGATCCCGAGGGATTTGCCATCGACCACTCGCCGTACAGGTCATCGCGAACCGTCCACAGCTTCGGAAAGAACTGCTGCCGCAGACCGCGCTCCAGCAGCTCGGAGTGCTTGCCTTTGAGCGACGGCGTTCCGATTCCAATGGTGCGATAGACGAGCAGGATGTGACGGTTGCGCCACTCCTGCATGCGCAGATCAACATCAATCAGCCCTTCGGCAACCTGAAACAGCTCGGCGTGGACGGTGGGCTGACGATAAACATCGATGAGGTGGATGTGTCGCTTGGTCAGCAGCGACTCGAAGTGCGGATAGACCTCGGCGGGAACGGCCAGCAGGCGCTTAAAGCCCGGCGACTCTTGCCCCGAGCCGCGACCCAGTACCTCACGGATGCGCATGTAGTCGGACGGAGTCAGCGTGTACAGCGTCTCGAGGCTGCTGGTGAGCAGATCGAGCACTTTGTGGATGCGCCGCAGTGTCTTGGTGGACTCCGCAAGTCGGCCTTCGGAGAGCAGCGCCGCAAGCAGCTGCATCTCATGGTCGACCAGCTTCATCCACAGCTCGGCGGCTTGGTGGACCACCTGGAACAACAGCTCGTCGGGACAGGCGCGCTCACTCGGCGGCTTTTGCAAACGGAGCAGTTCAGGAACGCGCAGGTACAGCTCGTAGTCGGTCGGTGAAGGAGTGGACATGCCGCACGCATATCACATGCGGCCAGGCGGTCCTATCACTCGTCATCTCCGTCGAGATCAACCTTCCGTGGCCCCATGATGCCGGCTTCGGTCCGCATCGCCGAGGCTTCTCCGTCGAGTCCGTAGTCGCGCATTTTGTCATACAGCGCGCGCCGCGAGACTCCAAGCCACGCCGCCGTCTGGCTGTTGTGGCCACGGTGCATTCTCAGCGCCTTCAGAATGAAGTCCCGCTCGCACCGGCGAAGATACTTCGCCAGCCGCCCCTCACTTCGTGGTCTTCGTGCAGTAGTCACCGGAATTACCTTACGAAATTTTCTGTCTCTAATCAATTGTAGAGTGCTTTGGCTAACAAATATTGTGTGAAGTAATATGCCCCTCGCCACCGTCGGAAATCAAGGTATTGGGAAGCGAGCAACTCGTACTAGGATGCGACCTCTTTGACTCGCCGCCTTTGCGAGAACGTGTGCCATGCCAAGCAAGCCCGCTGCTGCTCCGACGGTTTCGCCTTCCTCCGACTTTGAAGAGGACACGCTCTTGCCGCCGCCGGCACCGGGCATGGAAGTTCCTTCGCATGAGCCGGGTCCTGATGTAGCCGCCGAGCACTCCGCCATTCCCGAGCACATCGTCGACAATCCGACGCTGCAGGGCTTTGTGACCCATCCGTTGGCAGCCACCTCGGACCCGCTGATTGGCCACAGTGGCGACGCAGTGACGCGGGTCTTGGCCGAGCTTCCCGTCGACCGAACGCAGCGAATGCCGCTGTTTGTGCCGTCTCGACTGCGCGACGATGAGACGCCGCATCCGACTGTCTCGAGCACGGAGACGCTGCGGATGGAGCCGGTCGCACCGAAGCTGACGATGCGCTTTCCGAGCCTGTTGCCGCAGAGCCTGGCTCGTCCGACTCAGCCCGTGAATGACTCGACCCCTTCCTTTCGCGAGCAGGGTGAAAGTACGGCCGAGATTGCCCGCGCTGCGCTCAGTGCCGCGTCGACCATCGAGATGCCCGCAGTGCCGCCGCAGGCCTTGGAAAGTCTCAGCCCCGGGGATGCGCTGCTAGCGCGCAGTACCCGATCGCTTCCGAAGATTAGCTTGCCGCCTCCCAGTGAAGACACGCTGCCGCAGCTGCCGTTTGCGCTGTCGAGTGACACGCTGACGGGGCGCCTGAGCTATGCGGTGTCGGGGCTGCGCTCGCTGTTGCGACGACGAACCCAGCTGCGGCGGCTGCGCGGCGAGCTGGGTGAGCGACTCTCAGCGTATGACCGAGCGCTGGTGCAGCTGGGCGAGCTGGCCTATTCCGAGCACATTGAGCTTTTGCGGCACGTGCCGGGATCGGATGCCAGTCACAGCGACGAGCTTCCTGCCGGGCGCGACGAAGCGATGTTGCAGGTTCAGCGGGCCGCCGAGCGCTTTTGGGCCAAGGCGCAGAAAGAGCAGCGGGCCCTGGCGCGCAAAGAAGCGGTGCTGGCGTCAGAGCTGCGAGTGCTGCGACACCGTCGGGATGAGCTGTATCAGCGGCTGGTCCTGCTCGCGCATGAGGCTCTCAGCGGCG
This sequence comes from Myxococcales bacterium, assembly GCA_016794465.1. GTDB lineage: Bacteria > Myxococcota_A > Polyangia > Palsa-1104 > JAEUJZ01 > JAEUKA01. Next base: position 53,564 of record JAEUKA010000027.1, read on the forward strand.
AATCGAGTGGAGAAGAGCGCTACACGGTCGGGATGGAGCTGGCCGGCCTTGATGGTGACAGTCACAAGGTTGCGGCTCGGCTCGGCGAGGTACGGGCAGAGCTGCGGCTGCGGCGTCGTCAGAATCATCACCTGCGCTCGCGACGGGAACAGCTGCTGTATGCGCTCAGTCTCGACTACGCGGAGTCGGCGCGGCGCTCTCCGCACTTGCTGGTGCTGGGCTCGCTGCTGGCGGGCTTTCGACCGCAGCCCATCGGTGGTCCCAACAAGCGAGCGCGCTTCGAGGCGCTCTATGCGCTGCTCGATGGGCTGCGGGGCGGCATTGCCAAGGTCGAAACCCGACTCGCGCTGCTGACGAGAGAGCGCCTGTCCGCCGATCAGCGAGCGCTGCAAAGTGCCGTGATGTGGCTGCTGGTGGTCGTCGGGTTGGTGGTCGGTGGGCTGCTCGGGCTGGCCTTTTACCTCCGCTCGGCTTGAATCGTAGGCGGGCTCACGGCTACGCTGCGCGGCCATGGAACGAGCCCTGGCCGACATGGAGCGCGCCTTCTATTTGCTGGATCGCGGCACCCGTTTTAACGGCGTCCAAGTGGTCACGCTGCGCGGTCCGGTCGACGAGGACTTGCTGCGTCAGGCGCTCCTGCGGCTCCAGGCACGACATCCACTGTTGCGAGTTCGACTGCGAGGCACCGATCGCCAGCTGAGCTTCTCCGATGCAGACGCTGCGCCTTTGCCGCTGACGGTGCTGCCCCGACACAGTCACCAGGACTGGCAGCGTGTCGCCGAAGCAGAGCTGAATCGACCGTTTGCGCTCGCTTCTGACCACCTGACGCGGCTGACCTTGCTGCACAGTCCCGAGCGGAGCGACCTTGTCATTGCGCATCACCATGTGATTGCCGATGCGCTGTCGATCATCTTTGCGGTGCGGGATCTGCTGACTGACCTTACGTCCTTGCGGACCGGCCTGGACCTGCCTCCGCCCGAGAGCCTGCCGCTGCGAGCGCCGCTTCCTGCGCTGCTGCCCCCGCCGGCTCGCGGGCTGCGGCTGTTTCCGGCGATGCACCACTTCTTTTTCAAGCATGTGGTCGGCAAGCCGCTGCGACGGGCCCACACCCTTCCCATCGAGCAAGGCGCCTTGGCCGAGAATCGGCGCAACGGGCTCGTTCATCGGGGGCTCCACGGCGAGGCGCTGCGACGACTGAAAGACCTGGCACGTCGCGAGCAGACCACCCTACATGGAGCACTGTGTGCGGCGCTGCTGCTTGCGGTCAGTCACGAGGTCTTTGCCGAGCGCTACCAGCAGCAGACCGCAACCACCGTCGGCTGTTTTTCGGCGGTCAACCTGCGTCCCGAGCTTGTGCCCAGCGTCGGTGAGGAGATGGGCTTATATATCTCGCAGGTGACGACCTTTCATCGGGTGGTGCCGGAGCCGTCGCTGTGGGCCTTGGCGCGCGAGTCTCGGCAGCGGCTGACCCAGACGCTCCGGCGGGGCGAGCAGTACCTGACGATGCCGCTGATTGGGCTGTTCATTCCGCGCATCGGGGATGTGGCGGCGCGGTTTGTCCGTAGCTTTGATGCCGCGTCGCCGGCACTGACGGGCGTGACCAACCTGCAGAAGCTGCCGATTCCGCTGTCCTACGGGGCGCTGACCATCGAGGACTATCAGATTACGGTCGGCCTCTCGGTGGTTGGGCAGCTGCTGCTGGCGGTGACGACGGTCGAGGAGCATATGAACCTCAACCTCATCTTCGTCGAGCCGCTGGTGTCCCGAGCGCGGGCCGAGCGCATCGCCGATGGCCTCTTGTCGCGACTGAGCGAGTGCCTCGCCAGCGCTGAGGCCGCATGAAGCGCCGACAGCTGTTCGAGTTCTGCGATCTACCGTGGCTGCCTGCCGTGCTGCGAAGCTTGACGCCGACGTTTCTGGAGGCGGCCTTTCGAGTCCTCGGGTCCTATCAGGTCGCTGTCCGTCCGCTTGCCGAAGCGCTGCGAGCGACGGGCAGTACGCGGCTTCTTGATCTGGGCTCGGGCGGGGCGGGTCCGCTGCCGCAGCTACTCGATGGCCTGGCCCGGCATGAGGGTCTGCACGTCCACGCGACCCTGACCGACAAGTTTCCCAACCTGGCCGCACTCGCAGGCGCGGTGCAGCGTGATCCCGAGCGGCTGTCGTTTCTGTCCGAGTCGATCGATGCCACCCAGGTGCCGTCGCAGCAGACCGGCCTGCGCACGATGTTTCAGCTGCTGCATCACTTTCCGCCGCCGCTCGCCCGCGCCATCTTGCAAGACGCCGTCGACAAGCAGCAAGGCATCGCCATCTTCGAGGTCACCCAGCGCCGTCCGCTTGGGATTGTGCTGGCCCTACTGATTCCGCCGCTGGTGTGGCTGCTGACGCCGTTTGCGCGACCGCTGTCGGGGTGGCGGCTGCTCCTGACGTATCTGATTCCGCTGGCGCCGCTGCTGATTGCGTGGGACGCGCTGGTTTCGACCCTGCGCAGCTACACTCCCGACGAGCTGACCGACCTGACCGCGAGCCTGCACGGACCGAACTATCTGTGGACCCAAGGCAGCGGGCGGCACCTTTTGACCGAGGTGACGTGGCTGATCGGCCACCCCGCTCCGTCCTCGGCTCGGCGCGCGGATGTTTGACTTCCTGCTGCGGCATGTCCTTCTGCGCGGACTGCCTCCGGAGACGATCGACGCCTGCCTGCGTCATCCCGAAGTCTCTGCGCTGCTGCGCTTTCGCTTTGCGTACCTGTTTGCGTTTCATGCGCCGGTCCTGGTGCCACTTCTCGAACAGCTGAGTGCGCCGTCGCCACGGCAGGGCAGTCAGGGCAGTCACGGAGATCCCGCGTTGTCGGTGCTGTCACTCGGTCTGGCCAGCCTGACGATGGTCTTGGCCGATGTGCCGACCGGGCTGTATGCCGACCGCCACGGGGCCAAAGCCGCGCTGCGCCTCGGGCTCCAGGCGACCAATGTGATCATGCTCGGCTTTCTTTTGCTCGGCTGTCTGCACGCGCTGCTGCCCGCCACGGTGGGGTCGTCCACGCTCGGCTCGATCGGAGTGCTGGCGCTAGAGGCGGCGATCGGCGTCAGCCTGGCGCTGCTGAGCGGGGCCGACACGGTGCTGTTTCTGCAGGTGGCGCGGCGCTCGGGCATTCCCGGTCTGCTTCACCCCAGCTTCGAGGGCGTGGGCAGCTCGATTCGCTATCTAGGGACGATGGTCGCGGTGCTGATCGGCTCGCTGCTGTATGACCTGCTGACCTGGCTGATTCCGACCAGTGGCCTGCGGACCGCGCTGCAGTCGGGTCTGTTTGGGCTGACGGTCCTCGCCGAGCTGATCGCGCTCCATTACCTGGGCCGGCTTCACGACGATCACGCCCCGCTGCATCGCCCCGGCCTGCGCGAGCTTTTGCGCGGCTTTGCGGCAGTGCTCGGTCATCCGCGCTTCTTTGCCGAGATGTGGCTGCTGTCGATGACGGCCGCTACCGCGCTGTTTGCGGTCTATCTGGTGCAGTCGCCACTGAGTCGGCTGCTGCGCGGGCTCCTGACGCTGCATCCCTGGTGGTGGCCGACCTATACCGTGGTGGCGGTGCTCGGCTACTGGGCGTGTAGCGTCGGCTCGCAGCGCTTCGCCAAGCATCGAGATCGCACACTGGAGGTTCTGCCGCAGCGCTCGCTCTCTCTGACGGCGGTGGCGTGGCTGCTCCTCTTGCTGTTTCCGCTGGGTCTGTGGCTGGCGCCAGAGAGTGAGCTATTGCGTCCGCTGCTCCTGCTCGCGATCTGTACGACCCTGTGCCTGGCCTACAACTACCTGCGCGGCTTCATCGAGCCCTACAGCGCCGCGACGCTCATCCGCTTTACCTACGAGCAAGGTGCGCAGGTGCCGGCCTCGGTGGTATCGGGGTTCAACTCGCTCAAGCGCGGCGCCCACTTCGTCCTGAGCGCGGTGTTCTACCTGCTCGCCCGCCACGCCACCACGCAAGATCCCGATGTCCGCCTCTCCCAGAGCCTCGGCTGGCTCGCCGCCGGCTTCCTCCTCTTCTGCCTCCCCGCCCTGTACGGACTGCGCAAGAGCAAGCCGCAGCCGCTCTAACGGCATGCTGGCCGCAAAAAAGCGTGGCTGAGTCGGGTTGCAAGCCTTCGCGGGCGTGGTACGAACGTGGCCATGCAGGACACAATCGCCCGATACGGGGAACCGAAGAACGAGCCGGTGTTTGGCTATCTGCCGGGGAGTGCCGAGCGCGCTGCCCTCAAAGCCGAGCTGGCCAAGCTGGGAAGCGCCAGTGCCGACGTGCCGCTGTACATTGGCGGCGAGCGGGTGCGCACCGGCAAGACCCGCAACCTGACCAGCCCGCACTCGCATCGCCACTCGCTGGGGGTGTTTCATCAGGGCGGTGCCAGTCACGTCGAGCAAGCGATCTCGGCAGCGCTCGCGGCCCAAGCGGGGTGGGCGGCCTTGCCGTGGCAGCAGCGCGCAGCGGTGTTCCTGAAAGCGGCGGACCTACTGTCGGGGCCGTGGCGGATGCGGCTCAATGCCTCGACGATGCTCGGGCAGTCCAAGACCTGCTACCAGGCCGAGATCGATGCCGCCTGCGAGCTGGCCGACTTCTTTCGCTTCAACGTCTACTTCTATCGGCGCCTGCTGGAAGCGGAGCAGCCGCTAAGCTCGACCCTGACGTGGAATCAGCTCGATCTGCGACCGCTCGAGGGCTTTGTGTTTGCGGTGACCCCGTTCAACTTCACCAGCATTGCCGGCAACCTGCCGACCGCACCGGCGCTGCTTGGCAACGTGGTGGTGTGGAAGCCGGCGGCGACCTCGATGCTGTCGGCGTACTACATCATGGAGCTGCTCCTCGAAGCGGGCCTGCCGAGGGGCGTCATCAATCTGGTGGCGGGCCCAGCGTCCGAGATTGGCGCGGTCGCGCTGTCGCATCCCAGCCTCGCGGGTGTCCACTTCACTGGCTCGACCGGCGTCTTCCAGCAGATGTGGCGCACTGTCGGCAGCAACATTGATCGCTACCGAACCTATCCGCGCCTCGTCGGCGAAACCGGCGGCAAGGACTTCATCTTGGCCCACGACAGCGCCGATGAAGACGCCTTGGTCGCAGCGATCGTGCGCGGCGGCTTCGAGTACCAGGGCCAAAAGTGCTCCGCGGCCTCTCGCATCTACGTACCCAAGACCCTGTGGGGCCGCATCCGCGACAAGCTCTGCGCCGAGATCGAGTCGATCCGCTGCGGTGACCCCAGCGACTTCCGCAACTTCATGGGTGCAGTCATCGATGCCAGCGCCTTCCAGTCGATCAGCGGCTACATCCGCGCTGCCGAGAGCAACCCCGGCGCCCGTGTCCTCGTCGGCGGCGAGTGCGATGACAGCGTCGGCTACTTCATCCGCCCCACCTTGGTTGAAGCCGAAGACCCCCGCCACAAGCTGATGTCCGAGGAGATCTTCGGCCCGGTCGTCACCCTCCACGTCTACGACGACTGGCACGAGGCGCTGCGGCTCACCGACACCGCGTCCCCCTACGCACTCACCGGCGCCGTGTTCGCCCGCGACCGCCAGGTGATCGATCACGCCATGGCCAGCCTCCGTCACGCCGCCGGCAACTTCTACATCAACGACAAGCCCACCGGTGCCGTGGTCGGCCAGCAGCCCTTCGGCGGCGCACGCGGCTCCGGCACCAACGACAAAGCCGGCTCGTCCATGAACCTGCTCCGCTGGACCAGCCTGCGCGCCATCAAAGAAAACTTCGTCCCCCCCCGCGACTACCGCTACGGCTTCCTCACCGCCGAGTAGGGTTTCAGACGGATCTGGGGGTTAGCAGGGCCTCGGCGGACTCGGTGGTGCTGGCTTGGGCGAGCCAGTGGGACAGCAGCTTGGCGTCGGTGGTGGCCAGGATCTTCGCTTGCAGCCGCTTGCCCACCGCCAGGCCGCGCGCGCTCAGCACCGTCAAGATCGCCTGCGCCAGCCCGAGTGCTACGCCTTCCTCGCGGCCTTTGGCCAGCCCGCGCTTTTCTCCGAGTGCTACGCCTTCCTTACGGCCTTTGGCCAGCCCGCGCTTTTCGCCTTCCTTACGACCTTTGGCCAGCCCGCGCTTTTCGCCCCGCTCTTCGCCCTGCTTTTCGGCCAATGACAGGCCGCCTCGAAAATCCTGCTCGGCGATCTTTTCGCGGTCGTACGCTTGCCACTCGTCGTCGCTCAGGTTCGCCTTTCGTGTCACTTCCAGCGCCTCGGCATACGGGGCC
>JAEUKA010000030.1 GCA_016794465.1 Myxococcales bacterium
GACGCCGGAAGCGGAAAAGCTGGTCCTCATCGAAGAGCTGGCGACGCTGCGAACGACGAGCGCCGACAAAGAGCGCCGACTGGCCGAGCTACTGGCCGCCGAGCAGCGAGAGGCCGAGCAAGCCGCCCAGCGCCGACTCGCAGCGGCCAAGCTCCAAGAGCTCGAGAGCCGAGCGCGAGCCACCGACACCGAAGCCCTCACCCTCCGCGCCGAGCTAACCAAAAAGCCCAAACCCCGCCGCCCCAAGCGCTAGCGCCGCCTTTCCCCCAGCGCAAGCCCGCCCACCGGCGCGCCCAAGACGACCCCGACCGCCTTGCCGGTACCGGTTGTGCGCCACGCCCACGACACGCAGCCTTGGCTCGACTGTCGACCCAATCCACGCCGATCGTTACTTGATCCACATCCCCGCTGAGATACGCAAGGTGGTGTACAGGTGCGACCGAAACGATGAGCACCATATTCGCGCTCGGGAAGATCTTCGAAAAGCGGGAGTATGCCCAAGCCTTCGTCGGGGGGCGTTATACATGAACAGCCTGGCGTACTTCCGCGAGCACAAGGACGAGCGGGGTGAGCTTCGGGGCGACTCCTACAAGGGACTGGGAGCGATCCTACAGCCTTCGCAAATTGGAGAGGTTTTTGGTGGCATCCGCATTCCTCCCGAAGACCTGGCCTCCCCCATCCTTGCCCGGCACGATCGATTCGATTATGCGAAGGTGTTCTGTGCCTACGCGCTGCATAGCCAGGGCTTCGACACCGTATCGCGCGAACCGCTCACTGACTTGAAGCGCGTGATGCTCGTACACGAGTCTTGTTACGGTCTAGGTAACGTCGCGGTGTTGATCTCGAACGTGATCAAGTTCTTTGAACGAGTCGATGGCGCGATTAGGAGATTTGGCCTCCGCAGCCGTCGAAGACCAATCGATTACTTCGACGAGGCCACGTTCCTCGGTGGCTTTGGAGAGATGGCAGGGTTTCACAAACGCAAGATCTACTCGAACCAGCGTGAGTACCGCATCATGGTCGAGATTCCGGAGCCTTCGATTGATGCGTACACGCTTCAGGTGGGTGACCTGTCCGATATAGAGGCCCCCGAGTCGTCGAAGGCGCCCGCACCACTCCGTACCTCATCCTGACTCCCAGCGAAGAACCACCGGGAAGTCCGTAGCCCCGTCTACGCTTCGGACACTTCGCGCAGTCCGCCGACCGTTGTGATGAGCGACGACCAGCCGACCATGGTCAGGGCGAACCCGATGCAGTTCAGTGACTCGCCCGTCCCGAGCAGCGCATAGTTTAGGAAAGGAGCGCCGGGCGGCAGCGAACTGAGCCCCATCAGGGAGTGAATCAATCCCAACGTCGTTCCCAGGAGGCCGATGACCAGCGTGGCGTAGCGCAGATCCAGCGCCAGCCGCAGCCGACCCGGACCCGGCTGTTTGGCATAGCGCCCCGACGCAACCAGGAGCGCCACTCCCAGGATCAGAATCGGATACATCGGCCAACCACCAGCATGAAAACAATCAGAAATACCCATGACAGCCTCCTGTTTTCTTGGGATGAACCCGACTTTCATCGCCACCTGCGGTGAAGTCTGACGAAGTTGTTTTGCAGCTATCGGGCCAACCTCCGATTGGCTCCACGCAACAATCTGCTCCGTCGAGAAACGGGTGAACCTGCGATCAGCGGCCATTTTGAAGGCTGTCCGGCGAGTGTCCCCCGGACATGTCCACGGCTGTCCGGGCAGGGCGCGAATCGGGCAAAGGCAACGCCCTGGTGCCGCGCTTTCCGGGGATCGGCTACGCGAGGTTGGTCATGATCTCGTAGCCATCGCGCGTGACAACCACGGTGTGCTCCCACTGTGCGGAGAGGCTTCCGTCCGCAGTCACGATGGTCCATCCGTCATCGAGCTGCCGAGTCGCGGCGCTGCCCAGATTGACCATCGGCTCGACCGTGATGGCCATCCCTGCCTTCAGTCGGGGACCCGACCCGCGCTTGCCGGTGTGCGCGACGTGCGGGTCGGCGTGCATCTGCCGCCCAATCCCGTGTCCGCCGATCTCCGTCACGACACCGACTCCTTCGCTTGCAGCAAGTTCCTCGATGGCCGCGCCGATGTCCCCGAGACGAGCGCCGTCACGAATGACCGCGATGCCCACGTCGCGGCAACGACGCGCGATATCGACGATGCGCTTCGCTTCCGCGCTCACTTCACCGATCAGGAACATCGCGCTGGTGTCGCCGTGGTAGCCGTCGACGTTGGTGGTGACGTCGATGTTGATGATGTCGCCCACCTGGAGGAACTCGCGGGGGCTGGGGATGCCGTGGCACACCACGTTGTTGCGGCTGGTGCAGACAGCAGCCGGGAAGCCACGATACCCGAGCTGACTGGGGCGGCCTCCTCGACGGGCGGTGTCCTCGCGAACGAGCCGGTCAATCTCCGCCGTCGACATGCCAGCTCGAAGCTGCGAGCCGACAAGCGCCAACGTCTCTGCGGACACGCGACCGGCGCGTCGCATGCGCTCGATTTGGGAGAGGCTGAGGATCTCGATCGCCATCGCTGCATCGTGTCGCGACCGGGAACCGACGGTCCAATACCGTTTTGGTCTGGCTCCGTAGGCGGCTTGGTCTTGACCTACCTTCCGGCGACCGGCACGATCGGTACCGTGAGCCTTTCGCAGATCCGCTATTTCGTCGCCGTTGCCGAGGAGGGAAACGTAGGACGAGCAGCCCAGCGCCTCCACGTCGCGCAGCCCCCGATTAGTCGGCATATCCGTGCGCTGGAAGACGAGATCGGCGCGCAGCTCTTCGAGCGCACACCGCGAGGCATGACGCTGCTTCCACCAGGGCGTGTGTTTCTTGATCACGCCCGCGCCATCCTTGCTGCGGTAGATCACGCGGTGATTGCCACGCGAGCAGAAACAGAGCCGCTCGCCGAAGCGGGTCTGCCACCAAGCACTCGCAAGCCCGACCGCTGACGGAAATCGTCCGCGCTCAGCCCTGCGGTAGTCGGTGCTGTGCTTGTTGCGATTGCGCCTGTTTAGGAGGCGGTTCGCAGCGCGGAACACAGGGTGCTGAGCTGTTCGTGGGTGGCGGCTGGGAGTGCGGGGAACTCGATGCACAGGCCGCTGCCATCATGTGTCTCGGGACGGGAACGGACGCGGCCGTGCAGGGTGAGGGGCGCTGCGGAAGCGGCCACAGAGTCGATAGCAGGAATCAGGACTGTCACTTCGGAATCGAGCGGTAGCGTGAGCGGAGTGACCAGCTGACAGCCAAAGCGATTGATTCCTACTACGGTGGCGGCGGACTCTGCTCCGCCATAGGAAAGGGTGACCGGCAGAGCGCACAGATGGCGTGGGTAGGGACGGTCAACCACCTGTTCCCGATGAGCCAGCGCGTCGGGTCCAAACAGCGGCAGAATCGAGTCCTGTTTCGACGGTGGAATGATGTCTCTGGGCAGCAGCGCTTCAAAGACGCTCCACCACACCTGCGCGCCAAATAGCATTCCTTCGGCGATGCGGCGGCGCTGCGACTCTGTCTTCCAGCCCTCTTCACTGACCGCAAACAGTCCTAGGGCATGTTCACTGTCGATCTCGGCATGAAATCGGTAGTGCTGCTGCGCGCCGAGATCCCCCCAGAATCGATCGAACATGTTGTGGGCGAGCATGGTCGCGATCTTGATGTGGGTGTACTCGATCACAGCGAGGGCGGCGGCCCCGATCTCTGCCGGCTGCACCAGACAGTAGGCAATCAGACTCTCATGGGTGACAAACAGGCGAGCCGGACACTCCCGCGCGATCAGACGTTCATCGACTCCGATTGCGCGCAGATAGGACAGAGAGGTGGCCCAGTGGCTGCGATCGTGCTCTCCGTAACCGTGCTCTTCGGCGACATTGGAATAGACCGTTTTTTGTCGCGTCACCATCGGGCCGATGCGCGCCAGCACCGCCGTGAGCGCGCGCGAAAAGTGCTCGACAAAGTTCCAGTAGATCGACTGACTTTCTCGGTATTCGCTGAGCGAAGTATCCGGATGTCGTGCCCAGACAAAGTACTGATGGTTGGCAAAGTCATAGACCTGGGCAAGTCGCGATGTGGCCAGAAGGATACTCGGTTCCTTGACCAGCTCTGTGACGGTGAGATCCGTCACACGAGTGCATAGTGGTGGCATGGCTCTCCCCCTCTTCATGGCGGCAGATGCGGCTTCCCCAAGGCCTGGCTCCGGAGCTGCCACTTGAGCAGACAGCGGTTGGGAAGCTTAGGAATTACGAAGATCGACGCTGAGCCAGCAGTGCATCGATCTTTTCTAACAGTCGCGCGAGATCGACCGGCTTGGTGTCGTAGTCATCTGCTCCCGCTGCCAGGCACTTGTCGCGATCTTCGGTGAGCGCGTGCGCAGTCAGGGCAATGATCGGAACCGGAGTGGTCTGCTCCTCCCTGCGAATCCTCCGGATGGCTTCGTGCCCGTCGATGAGCGGCAGGCTAATGTCCATCAGGATGAGGTGCGGGCGCAGCTCCCTGGCCATCGCAATCGCGGCCTCTCCATCGGTCGCGAGGCTTACTTGGTAGCCTCGGCGGCGCAGGCGACGGGTCAGCATGTCGCTGTTCATCTCATTGTCTTCGACCAGCAGGATGCGGACTTCCGCCGCAGGCAGTCCACTCATGGCGCGGACCTCTCCCTTTGCGCAAGGAGGTTTCCAATCGTCTGCAGGATCTCCAGACTGCTGGCGGACTTGGACAGGTAGCCATCGACTTGGCGATAACAGGCCAAGGCACGGACCTCAAACTCATCGAGGCTGGTGCAGAGCAGAATTTTGATCGTTCCTATCGCCGTTGTCTCGCGAATCAGTCCAATCAGATTGTTGCCCGAAAGACCCGGCATGTTGGCGTCGATGATCAGCAGATCGTAGACACCGCGCTTGATCTCGTTGACGGTGCCAAAGGGTGAGCTGCGGTAGGTGACGTTGTGCTTGCCCTTCTCGATCCGCCTCGTCATGAGGAGTCCGAACCGTTCATCGTCATCGATGAGGAGGATCTTTGCCATTAGTGTACCGTCACCGTCGCAGTAGGAGTCGCAGTAGGAGTCGCAGTAGGAGTCGATGCCGCCTTGGCAAGGTAGGCCGGCAGAGACATGGTGAACACCGACCCCACTCCGGGCTGACTGGTGGCGGTGATGGTCCCCCCGAGCATCTCGCAGAGCTTCTTGGTGATGGTCAGACCGAGTCCGGTGCCTCCGAACTTCCGCGTCATCGAGTTGTCTGCTTGATGGAACGCTTCAAAGATGCGGGCGAGCTGCACTTCGGTCATTCCCACACCGGTGTCAGCGACGACAAACTGTACCTCAGAGGGCGCTCCTTCTACCCCATTGGGAGTGCGCGACACCCGCAGAGAGACAGCTCCGGCAGTCGTAAACTTGGCTGCATTCCCAAGTACGTTGACCAGAATCTGGCGCAGCTTGGTCTTGTCTGTCTCCATCGTTCCTAGCAGCTCGGGACAGTCTACCTCTAAGCGGTTGTGATTTTTGGTGACAAGGGGGGCTACCGCCGCAATCGCCTCATCGACGACCGAGCGCAGCTGCAGCCGCTCGACCCGCACCTCCATCCGCTTGGCCTCGATCTTCGACAGATCCAAGATGCTGTTGATAAGCTCCAGCAGGTGTCGACCGGCGGTCTGGATGCGGGTCAGGTCGCTTGCCAGCTCGTCGTTGCCACCATCTTGGGCGTCTTCCAGCAGCAGCTCGCTATAGCCGATGATGGCGTTGAGCGGAGTGCGCAGCTCATGGCTCATGTTGGCCAAAAAAGCGCTCTTGGCCTGGCTGGCGGCTTGCGCAGCATCGCGGGCCGCCAAGATCTGTTCGTAGTAGACCGCATTCTTCAGGGATGTTCCGACCTGCGCCGCCAGCAGATGGAGCACGGTCACCCGATCCGCTGTGAACGCGCCGGCAGTGAGGCTGTTTTCCAGATACAGCACCCCGAGCGGCTGGCCTTGCTGACGAATCGGCAGACACAGCACCGAGCGCGGCTTGTGACGCAGCAGGTATTCCGGCTCACAGCGCGCGGCCAGCTCTGTGGGGTCACTTAAGACCACTTTGTCGCTGCTGCGATGGACATAGCGCACCAGCTGTTGGGGCAGGCGATCGGACTGTGACAGCGCGGTGCTGGACATCGGGCCGCTGTCGACCGGGCCCACCGGCAGCTCTTTGAGGATTCGCAGCTCCCCATCGCGCTCCAGCAGCAGGACGCCGCGATCGGCTCCGGCATTTTCGAGCACGATCCGCATGATGGCGTCGATCAGTCGGCCCAGCTCGACTTCGGCGGAAAAGGCCTGGGCGGCTTTGATGACCGAGAGCAGCTCGAGCTTTCCGGCATCCACGTTGTGCAGCGGCTGGGCCAAGCTGTCTGGGTCGGCGGCGCTGGCCGCACTGGGAAACAGCGTCGTGGTCGTGACGGCGGGGAGCTTGCGCAGGATGGCGGTCGCTCCCCAGCGAGCGTACGCCTCGGCGGCATCACGCAAGTAGGCGCGAGCCAGGCGGCTGTGTCCACAGGCTCCATGAAAGGTCGCGGCGCGCTGGGCAATCAGTCCCTGGTCCGCCACAAAGCCGGCGGTCACTGCATGCTCCAGCGCTTTGTCATATAACGATAGCGCTGTGTGGGAATCGCCCTGGAGGCGCGCTAGCTCGGCATCGATAAGCAGGAGCTTGTGCTGATAGGTTGCGGGACAGCCGCTTGCCCACTCGGCCAGCTTGCCGCGCAGGTGGGTAAGCTCTGCGCCGTGTTCGGGCGAAAGCTCGCTGGGAGAGGTCAGGCTCGCTGCTGCGGCCAGCGCGTGGTGAAAGACCATGTCGCTGACAAAGTAGAACGCGGCGCTTGGGGCGGGACCGAGGCTGCGGGCAAAGGCTGCGGCCTCTTGGAACGCTCCGGCATGCAGCAACAAAAGGAGCCGCGCCGACCGATGATAGTTGAGGGGAAAGCTGAGCTTGGCGCGATCCAGCTCACGGGCAAAGCCAGCTTCGTCAAAGCCTTCGCCGCTCAGCGAGGTAAGCGCACGGGTCCGTCCGCGCAGCGCCTTACACACCCGCAGCACCACGGTCTGCGCCGCCTTGGACGAGGTCACCCGGGTCCGCTCCATCAGCCGCAGGTAGCGCTGGGTTTCCTCGGCCAGCTCGTCAAGCGGCTCGCCCATCGACAGCCGCAGAAGGAGCATGTGACTGCACGCATAAGAAAGGAAGATATAGTCGCCGCTCTGCTGACCCGCTGCAAACGCCCGCTGGAGGTAGGCCAGGATCTCGGGAATCGGCTTGCGAAAGTGGCTGTAGGAACCGATGACAAAGTTGAGCCGACAGACCAGCTGGGTGCCGCCGCGCCGATCATTGAGCAGTAGCCCCAGCTCGCCGAGCGCCGCCGCTTCATCTTGCCGGTTCAGTCCCGTCGCCAGGTGCATGCCGTACAGCACGTAGCCGTAGGCCGACTCATCGGCGTGACCGTGGACCAGCGAGACACGGGCCTGCGTCGCCGCCACCAGCGAAAACAGCGCCGGCTGGTTGAGGTTCGCGGGGGCCAGCATCGCGGTCAGGATCTTCAGCGCCGCATGGCGGTCGGGGTCGAGCAGCTCGGGCGCGCGCAGCAGCGTCTCCGTCGTCCGTCCGGCGAGCAGCTGGGCGACCTCGCGATGGGCCACTTGCGCCGCCTGCCACCGCGCCGCGTCGTCTTCCGGGAAGCACACCCCAAGTGGCAGCAGCGCCTGCAGTCCCACCTGCAGCGCCGTCATCGCCTGCCCGCGTGACACCAGCACCGACATCTTGAGCTCGCACACCTGCGCCCGCAGCATGCTGGGCAGCGACTGAGACTCCAAGATGCCGAGGACCGCTTCGGCACGCTCGAACCGACCACACAGATACGTACATTCCGCCAGCTCGAAGTGCAGCTCGAACGCCAGCTGCGGAGCCTGCGCCCCGCTTGCCACGCCCGCCACGCCCGCCACGCCCGCTTGACCCAGCAGCTCGACGCCGGCTTCCAAGAAGTTGGTGGCCGACTCATACGCCGCCGAGCGCTTGGCTTTCTGTCCGGCCCATAGGTTCAGCTGTGCCAGGTGAAGCTGCTCGCTCGGCTCGGTGATGAGCGCCCGTCCGACGTTCAGGTGCTCCACCACCTCGAGAACCTGCTCGGCCACCGTCGCCTTTTGTTCGGCTTGGGCCAGCAAGCGCCGTCCGATCTGGAGGCGCAGCGTCGGCAGCTCCGACTCCTCAATCATCGCGTAGGCTGCTTGGCGGACCCGGTCGTGCTGGAAGCGCAGCGCGACATCCGGGGGATCGGTGACTTCTTCGTCGAGCAGCAGGCGATAGCTGGCATCGAGCGGCACCACAATGTCGCGCTCGATCGCCGACCACAGCCCGCGCAGCACCGCCCCTTCTTGCTGGCCACTCGCCGCCGCCAGCTGGCGCGTCGTCAGCTGGGTGCCCAGACACGCCGCAATCTGGAGCAGCGCCTGCGCCGACCGACTGAGCCGCCGCATCTCCCCGAGGAGCAGATCGACCGCGCTCTCGGGCACGCCCGCCGCGTCGATCGCCGACAGGTCCCAGTACCAGGCCCCGATGCTGCTGTTCCACCACAGCAGGCGCCGATGATGGAGCAGCCGCAAGAACTCGCGCACGAAGAACGGGTTGCCTCGGGTGCGGCGAAACAGCTCGGCGGCCAGATCCGCGACCACCGACTTCGGCTCGGACAGCGTCTCGGCGACCAGCTCGACGACGTGCTCTTCTTGCAGCGGCAGTAGCTCGATCGTCTGGGCCCGCGCCCGTCCTGACTCCAGCGCCTGCAGCGTGCTGCGCAGCGAGTCGGCGATCGGGTCCGCTTGCTCGCGCAGCCCGGTGATCAGCAGCAGGTAGGCAGTCTCGGTCTGGGTTGCCAGCGACGCCAGCAGCCGCAGCGAGGCCGAGTCCGCCCACTGCAAGTCATCGAGAAACACCACCAGCGGATGGCCCTGCCGCGCAAACACCGCCAAAAACGTCAGCAGCACTTGCTCTAGGCGGTTCTGCGCTTCCGCTCCCGAGCCGGCGGGCACGGGCTTTGGCTGCGGCCCGACAATCCGCTCCACCGACGGAATCGCCTCGGCCAGCACCGGCAGACCCGAGCCCAGCGCGTCCACCACCCGCTTCTGCCACGTCTTTTCTAGCGACTCAGGACAGCCCAGCACATAGCCGACCAGCGACGCGAGCGTCTGTAGCAGCACCGCAAACGGCGCGCCTCGGTTGTACTGGTCGTACTTGCCCGCGATGTAGTGGCCGCGACGGCTGGCCACCTGCCGCAGCAGCTCTTGCACCAGCGATGACTTGCCGGTGCCACTGCCGCCGCGCAGGGTCACACACTCGAGCCCTCCTTTGGCGGCGCGGGCCAGCGCTTGTTCGAGAGCCTGTAGCTCGGCGGTACGTCCAACCTGCCGCTCGGGCAGTCGGAACACCGCTTGACGGTCGCGCTCGCCGGGCGTGAAGGACTCGGTCAGCTGGCCGGTCTGCGCAAACTCGCGAATCAAGCTGTCCAGGTCGAGCAGCAGCCCCTGCACCGTCTGGTAGCGATCGTCGGCATCTTTGCACAGCAGCCGCGCCACCACGTTCGACAGCACCGGCGGCAGCGCGGGATCAATCGTCGCCAGGCTGGGCGGTGGCTGCGCGATGTGACAGTGGACCAGCTCGATCGGATCACGGGTGGGAAACGGCAGCCGTCCGGTGAGCAGCTCGAAAAACACCGTCCCCAGCGCATACAGATCGGAGCGCTGATCGATGCTGCGGTTCATGCGACCGGTCTGCTCGGGCGCCATGTAGGCCAGCTGTCCGGCCAGCTCGCTGTCAGCGCGATAGACCGACGCTTCCTGGGCCAGCACCGACGCAATCCCCAGGTCGAGCAGCCACGCCGTAGATCGCTCGGGATGGACCCAGATGCTGCGCGGCGACAGGTTTTTATGCACGATTCCGGCGGCATGCAGCACCGCCAGCGCTCCACAGATTCCCCGCGCCAGCTGGAGAAACTGCCCCACCCCGACCGCTGCGCCCGCCGTCAGCTGGCCGAGCGGCAGACCGCCCAGGTCTTCCAGCAGCAGCCCGGTGCGATCGGCTTCGCTGTGCAGTCCCCAAATCGGCAGCGTCCCATGTCCCGAGAGCCGCTGCGCGATGCGCTGCTCATGCCGCAGCTCGGCGATGCGACGGCGGCTGCTGACCGGCGCCACTTTCAGCACCACGCTGCGCGAGTCCACAAGCGTCACGCCGCGATAGATGGAGAGATCTCCTTCTTCGCGGACGAGCTCTCGCAGATCAACCCCGAACAGCTGCAACTAGGCCCCCCAGCCTCACGGCGGCTTTGCTTGAACTTGGCGAGGATGCGCAGGCGACTACAGGCCCGGCATCGTGACGTAGCTGGGACTGGCCTTGATGCGCTCGACCCAGGCCGCGACGTTCGGATACTCAGCCAGCGAGATCTGCCCTTGATGCGCCAGTCCAACATACGGAAACACCGCAAAGTCGGCGATCGTTGGCCGCTCTTCTTCCAGGAACGTCCGTCCCGTAAGGTGCCGATTCAGCGCGCCGAGCAGGTTGTGCGCGATGCCCTGCGCCAGCGCCAGATCGTTGCCGAGCTTGAGCAGAAAGTGCAGCCGCGCCAGGTGCGGACCGTGATGGCACTCGCTCGCGGCGATCGACAGCCAGCGAACCACGCGCGCCATCTTCACCGGGTCACTTGGCAGATACTTCTCGCCGTCGTACGTGCGCGCCAGATAGACCAGGATCGCCTGCGAGTCGCTGATCACCGTGTCTCCATCGACGAGCACCGGCACCTGACCCAGCGGATTGAGCGCCAAGAACTCTGGCTGCTTGTGCGCCCCGACGAGCAGATCGACCAGGACTTCCTCGTAAGGCAGCCCAAGCGCCGACAGCAGCAAGCGGACTTTGTGACAGTTTCCCGACAGCGGATGGCCGTACAGCTTGATCGACATCTGGTTCTCCTTAGGTGGTGCTGGTTGGTTGGGGTTGCGGCGCTTTCGTTACGTGGGCGCGCTCGGCGTTTTGAGCAATAGCTCATCGAACTCGACCACATTGCCGTCGGGATCGCGAACAAAACAGATCACCCGTCGCCGTCCGACTTGCAGCGGTCCTTCGGTGATGGCAATCCCCAGCTCGCGCATCCGCGCCATTACCTGCGTCAAGCTATCGACGACCAGCGCCAGGTGCGTGATCCCCGGCAGCCGCACCGACTCATCCAGCAGGACGTTGTGGGCCTTCGGCTGCGCCGCCGCGTTGTAGATGAGGTTGATGCGCACTCCGCTCGTCGTCACCATGCTCAGGGCGCGGTGCTCTTCCCACTCTTCCTCGGGCTCTAGCTCGAAGCCGAGCAGCTGATAGAACGCGATCGCGCGGGAGCGATCGGTGACGCGAATTCCCACATGATCGTACGCACAAATGTCGAATCCAGACATCACCGCCTCTTCCCCAAAGCCGCTACGTTATCGAGATAACCAGAAGCGGACAAGACTTCTCTGCGAGTAATGAAAAGACCCACTCCGACGGGAAAAAGCCGAGATCAGTGCCGGCCCGCCAAGATTCCATACCTTCGGCTCAGGCCGTAGCCGGGGTGAGACGGGTGCGTGACGCGGAGTAGCTGACATCACCGTGTGTCTGTGTGCCCCGGTCTGCCCGCTTCTCGGCCCGTCATCCACTCATCCGACCGGAATCCATACAATGCTATCAGAATATCGATTGTCGCTGGTTATTTTGAATTATATTTCGTATTTGCGCTGATTTTTACGTTGATGTTCTTGTTTTTTATTGATTGATAAGTTGGCCCAACCATCGCCCAAGACGCTCCGCCCGGCTGCTGCTACGATAGGGTATTTCATCACGTGTACTGGGGGAGCACGCATGAGCAGCTTGAAGGGTCACCTGGGGCGAACAGTGACGGCACGTGTCGGTGGTGCACTGTGCGTAGGCGGCTTGGCAGTGGCCGTCGTTTTTTGGTCCTGCAACAGCACGGGCACCGGCGGAACCGATCGTGGCCCGGACTCCGCAGATGCGAGCGTGGGCACACCGGATGACGATGGCGGCGTTGGTGGGGATGGCGGTGGAAGCCAAGACGGCGGCTCGACCAAAGATGGCGGCGCAGCCGGGGATGGCATGAGCGCAGACGCCAGCCAGCCCGATCTGACCCCACTGCCGCCCGACTTGACCTGTATTCCGGCCGCTCCGCCTGACGTACCCGACCCGCTCTTTCTTGACAGCAACTGCGACGGCATTGATGGGGACGCCAAAGCGGCGGTGTTCGTGTCTCCCTCTGGCGACGACACCAACACAGGCACAGCAGCAAGCCCGGTCAAGACCATCACCAAGGCTCTGGCGCTCGCCGGCTTGCTCGGGAAGACCAGCGTCTATGCCAACAAAGGCACCTATCCCGAGTCGGTCAGCCTGGTCGGCGGCGTCAGCATCTACGGTGGCTTTGACCAGAGCCTCGGCTGGCAGCGTGCGGCCGGCAACGTGTCTCGCATCCAAGCCATCGGCACTGCTGTCTCCGCCGTCGGCTTGGTCACCGAAACCCACGTCGAGTTTATGACCGTGGAAGCGCTCACCGGCACGGCCGGACGCTCCAGCTACGGAGTCTTTTTGTCAAACAGCCCAGGGCCGGTCTTTCTACGCTACGACCAAATCACTGCGGGCAATGGTGCTGATGGCAGCGCGGGCAGTGCGGGTGTTGCGGGCTCAGCAGGTGGCAATGGCGGCAATGGAATGGCGGGCCTCGTGGGCCTGGGCGGACCGACTGCTGGAGGTGCTGGGGGCGCTTCGGCTTGCATGCGGGCCGGTGGCATGGGCGGTAGTGGCTCGGCCGCTGCGGGCGCTGCGGGTGTAGCTGGGATCGGCAATCCCGGCTCCGGTGGCGCGGGCGGGAAGGAAGCCACCAACTGCCTCATCATGAATGCGGCGGCGGGCGGCAATGGACTCAGTGGCGTCGCAGGCGCGTCCGGCCTCAACGGAGCAGCCGCCAGCGTATTTACCGGTGGCACGGCGGCAGGCTATGTCGCAATGGCCGGGGGTGATGGCACGGGCGGCGTGGCTGGCAGCGGTGGCGGCGGTGGTGGCGCGGGTGGCGGGGACACTGGCAACTTGTTCTGCAACAAAGATGCTGGAGGCGGCGGTGGAGGCGGCGGCGCGGGCGGCTGTGCGGGCGGGGCGGGCAAGGGCGGCAGCGGCGGCGGCGCAAGCTTCGGCGTCTACCTATTCCAGAGCACGGCGACGCTGACCAACAGTACCGTCAGCGCGGGCAGTGGCGGGGCGGGCGGCAAAGGCGGCAATGGTAGTGCAGGCGGGATCGGTGGAGCGGGCGGCCTCGGCGGTGCCAAAGCGGGCGAGGCAGCGGGCGGTGGCCTCGGCGGAGCGGGCGGCAAGGGCGGGGACGGCGGCGGTGGCGCTGGAGGCAGCGGCGGCATCAGCTACGCCATCTACGGACGGGGCGCCAGCCTCACCCAAGCCAACAACACCACCACGAGCGGAAGCGGCGGAGTCGGCGGAAGCGGCGGGGTTTCGTTTGCCGGCACAGCACCAGCCGGACCCAGCGGCGTCGCTGGCATGATCCGACTCGACTGACGGCGGGATCGCGGCTACAGCCCCGAGCCGACGTTCTTTTTGGCGAGCTGGGCGCTGCGGTCGTCGCCTAGGGCCTCGGCTTCACGCAACAGGAAGCGGAACACCGCGTTGGCCAGCACTTTTTCACTGCGCGCATTCCACAGCCAGCACGCCCAGTTGTTCGCCTGCCGATGCAGCGAGGTCCAGGCCAGCCGCCGCGCCTCGGGACCGCCGAAGTCTTCGATGCGCTGATAGGTGTCGCGGACCTGCGCCCACTCGCGCCACTCGTCGAGCCACGGCAGCTCTCGCTTGTCGGTGGTGCGCTCTTCCAGCTGGGTGGTTGCCGACTCAAACTGTTCCAGCAGCTCGGCCCGGACTTGCAGCGCTGCCTCGGCCAGGACACTTGGCTGCGGCAGCTTGCCATCGGGAAACAGCTTGCGAATCGGCACCGCACCCTGGCCCAGGTAGCTGCGCAAGGTCGCCACCACCTGGGTTCGCAGGGCTTGCTGCGTCTTTTGCTCGGTGCCGGGAATCGCCAGCGACAGCGCACGGGTCAGCAGCAGGCGCTCGGTGGCTTTGTCGACAAGCGCCCGGTCCCACTTGTCCCCGACGAGCCGCAGCTGCTCGGGCGTCACTTGGAGGGCGTCGGTCTGCCACAGTCGACCGAGTGCGGCCAGCGCGGCATCTAGGCGAGGGGGGTCAGCCATGTTGTCACCAGAACGTGCGGAGCTTGGGGGCTGCTTCTGCTGGGGGTTGGCCGGTCGACCGAGCGCGTGGTCTTGCGCCTTTTCGAGCAGCCACCACAGGTGCTGTTTCTGCGGCGCCTTGAGCCACAGCCAGTACAGCCTATCACGGGACAGCGGCGGCACCGGCTGGCCACCCTCTAGCTCGGGGACGAACACCTGGGCACAGGCCGACAGAAAGGCCAGAAGCGGAGTCGAGGGCGAGTCGGCGGACAAGCGGCGCACTTTGGGCCAGTCCCCGAGCCGCACCGCATCGACGACCAGCAGCTCGCTCGCGACCGCCATCGCCCACGCCGGCTTTACCGAAGGATCGACGCTATCCAGACAGCGCAGCAGCGGCACCACCGCCGGCAGACCCTCACGCCGGGCCAGCAGCAGCGACGCCGCCAAAAGGGACGCCGCACCCCCGGGAAGCTGCTTCTGCCGCTCGGCCAGATACGCTTCGTCGTCGCGCGGATCGTGATGCTTAGGCGCTCGCAGGAGGGCCAGGTTGGCATAGAGCAGCGCTTGCCCCCGCCGGTCGCGACTCGCCCACAGCCCAATCCGCGCCCCGCGATAGGTCGCCTTCACCCAGCCACGCGGCAGAAAGACCTCTTCGACGAGTAGCAGCGGTCGCAGCAGCAGCAAAAACAGCCCCAGCGGCACCAGCAGCCAGCCCACCCCACCGCGCGGCAGCTCCCCAAGGGCATAGACCAAGCTTCCCAGCAGCAGCAGCCAGCCACCGATCTGGAGCGACAGCCGAAAGTCTTCCTGCGACTCGGCCTGCTCGCCATCGCCGTCCTTCGTCCACAGCTTGCGCAGCACCAGCGCTACCAGTGCGCCGATGATGAGCAGCGTCACTTCTTGGCTCCGAACCCGAGCGCAGCGGGCGCATCCGGCCATGGTCCCGGCCCTGGATGGGCGCCGCTTCCATCGTGCGGATTCGGTTCCGCTGCAAGCGTCTCAGCCGGCAGCTGCGCCCACACCTCGTGGAGCAGTCGCTTGTGAGGATCGCGCAGCTCGGCCATCGCGACCCGCAGCAGCTCCGGCGTTCGCTCTGCTTCCCCAATCGGCGTCTGGTACTTCTTCGCCGCCGGCAGTCCCAGCTCCAGCATCCCGAGCAGCTTCTGCCCCTCTCGCTCTAGCTCGGCGCGGGTGCAGTCCGGACGCACCCCGAGGACATAGAACGGGTTTTCAAGGAAGCGCTCGCGGCTCATGACCGCACCATGATAGCCGCTGCCGTGCTAGGAATCGACCCGAAGCCATGGAACCCGACTCGTCGCCTGACTTGGAGTTTCTTGCGCAGGTGCGGCGTGCGCACCGACTTGTGTATGCGCTGATTGCGGGGTGGGCGCTGCTGCTGGCGGCGATCGCGCTGTGGCCGGCGCTTTCGCAGGGCGGTAGCTGGTCGAGCCGCTACGACTGGCGCTACTTCGAGACGATGACCGAGCTGGCCCGCCGAACGGTGCTCTGGTATCGCGAGGTGCCGCTGTGGAATCCCTACTCGTGCGGGGGCGAGGTCGGGCTGGCCAACCCGCAGTCAATGGACGGAGCACCGACGTTTCTGCTGGTGCTGCTCTTCGGGACGCCGTGGGGCCTGAAGCTGGGGATGCTGCTCTATCTGGCGCTTGGCATCTTTGGGACGGCGCTGCTGGCACGGCGGCTCGACCTGGGCTGGACGGGATCGGTGGTGGCGGGCACGAGCTACGGCCTGTCGGGCTACATGGCGCTGCACCTGTCGTCGGGTCACATCAACTTTGCCGGCGTCTCGCTGTATCCGCTGCTGCTCTACTGTTTTGTGCGGACGGTGGCCGATCGGCGCTGGCTGGTCGGGGCGGCAGCGGTCGCGGGCTGGATTGCGAGCCTGGGCGGGACGTTTACTCCGGCGATGGCAGGCGAGGTGCTGGTGCTGTGGGTGACCGCGATGGCGGTGCGACCGCTGCGCAATGAGCTGCCGGCCCGCACGCGGCTACGGGATACCGTGTCGCTGTATGGACTGCTGCTGGCGGTGGCACTTGGGGCGCTTTTGCTGTTCGCGTTTCGGATGCTGCCGACGCTCGAGTTCATCCTCGATCATCCCCGGCCCCTGTTTCGCCGCACGCCGGACCTGACCCAGCTCAAGCAGGTGGTGTTCGATCTGTTTGCGTGGCGAGACTTTGGCCCGCTGCCTGGCCGCAAGTACTGGTCGCACGAGTACACCGCGCGGATGCCCAACCTGATCTTGCCGCTGGTGGTGGCGCCGATTGGAGCGTGGCTGCTCGGGGAAGGTCGGCTGTTTCGCAGCGGGGCGACCCTGACCGGGCGGCTGGTGGCGCTCTCGGTGGTGTCGGTGCTGCTGTCGCTGGGGAACTTTTCACCGCTTTCGCCATGGTCGCTGCTCCAGAAGCTGCCGGTGCTGCGTGATCTGCGGGTGCCGTCCCGTCACTTGGTGCTGGCGGTGCTGTGGCTGTCGCTGCTGGGAGGGCAGGGCGCCGACTGGGTGATGTCGTGGCTGGCGCAGCGCACGCCGAGCCGCTGGCCGCAGCGCTTGGTTGGGGTGGCGCTGCTGCTGGGAACGGCGGTCGATGCGACGGTGTTCTTTTCTCACAGCTTTGCCGGCGTGTTCACGGTTCGCTTGGTGCTGCCCGAGTCGCCGGTGCCGTTCTTCCATGTCCAAGGTCACTGGAGCCAGATGCGCGAGCTGGAACTGCTCGGTCAAGGCGTGATGGGCTGTGATGAGGAAGCGCCGCTGCAGCGGGCCGAAAAGCTGGCGCTGGGAGACGTGGCGCAGGCCTGGCTGGTGGACCCAGCGATGGGGCAGATCCTGTCGTATCAGCACACTCCGAATCGGCGCGAGCTTCAGGTGGACGTGAAGCAGCCGGGGGCACGCGTCCTCCTCAACTCGAACTGGAATGAGCACTGGAAAGCGTCGCCGCAGTCGGTGTCAATCGGCAAAGACCAAGGTCAGCTGGCGCTCGATCTGTCGCAGCTTCCGCCGGGTCAGCACCGGGTGACGGCGTATTACCGGCCACGCTCGTTCTTGATTGGGCTGCTGCTGTCGATTGGATCGTGGCTGCTGGCACTGTGGTGGTGGCGCCGCGCCAGGTAGTGAGCCAACAGCGGCAGGGTCAGCGCCAGTCGCTCGCCACAGCGCTTCTGACACAGCGCGTGAAAGTTCTGGGCTGCCTCGTCATCGCCCAGCTTGTCAAAGCCCCACGCACACAGCCCAAGCAGAGGTGGCGCATGCTCAGTGTCCAGCGCCAGCTGCGCCCGCTCCCACAGCGGTCCATCCAGAAACGGAATCTGCCCATCGCCCAGCGCCAGGTACAGCTCGGTCAGGTAGTAGTGCGCCCGCAGATAGTCGCCGCTTGGTGCGCCATGCAGATCCGCGAACGCGTGACGCGCCTCGGCCTGCTTGTGAAGCGAGACGAGCGCCCGCACCTCCTGATAGCGCGAGAGCTGAAGGAACTGCGGCTGCGGCGGATACTCCCCCGCGAACAGGCCGGTCGCCAGTCGGGCCTGGCGCAGCGCTTCGTCGTGCTGGCCGCGATGACTGGCCACGGTCGACAGCCGCAGGTGGGCGTGTCCTCGCACCGCTTCACTGCCCCACGGTGGCCGCAGACAGCGCAGCAGCAGCGCCTCGGCTTCATCCAGGCGCGCGACATGAATCAGCTGCGAGGCTTGCTCGAGCCAGCGCGTCACCAGCAGCCCATGACCCCAGGCCGCCGTTCCGACCAGGCTCAGCGCCAGCACCAGCGGGTCCCCCGACAGCAGCGAACAGACGCCGATGCCCGACAGGATGCTCAGCGCGCCATACACTGCCGCCCGCCCGGCATAGCGACGCAGCGGCGAGATCACCGCCCCTTGGGTATCGATCGCCACCAGCGCCCGCTCTTCCGCCGAGGGCTCCGCCGAGGAAGTCAGCTTGCGCGCGAGTTGCAGAGTAGCCGCCATCGTAGGTGTCTGCCCTTACGCCGCCGACTCGGCTGCGCTGCGGTTTTCGACCATCCACTTCCACAGCGGCGGCATGATCCGTCCCAGCGGCTCATTGTCGAGCCGATCGAGCGACTCCCGCAGAAGGTGCCACGCCATGTCGTGATCCGGCGTCCGGCCCCGCGTATACGCCCACGCACACAGCGCCAGCAGCGCCGAGGACGCCGTGATCTTCAGCGCTCGCTCGGCCCGATCCCACAGCTCGCTTGGCGGCGGCGGCTCATCCCCGGCACAGAAGCGGACATACAGCTCGGTCGTCCAGTACTTGAGCAAGAGGTAGTCGCCCTGCTCGGTGCCGGTCATCGCCTGCAGCCGCTCGCGGGCTTCGTCCACCCGGCCCAGGTTGCACAGCGCAATCACCTCTCCGTACTGACACGAGCGCAGGTGCGGACTCTTGCGCCACGACTCTTGATACAGCCCAATCGCACTGCGCAGCTGAAGCAGGGCCTCGGCATGCTCGCCCCGCCGCGTCGCCACCGCCCCCAGGTTGTGATGACACAGCGCCCGCAGCCGTCGCCCGAGCATCCGCCGCTTGAGCAGCCGCCGCAGCAGCGCCTCGGCCTCATCGAGCCGATCGTGGCTCGACAAAAGCGCCGCCTGGTTGATCCGCCGCGTCACCAGCAGGTTGCGCCCCACCAGCGAGCCGAACACCAGCGGAAACAGCAGCCCCATCACCCCCCACAGGTACGTATACAGCACGCTCCCGCCGACGAGGATGGTGGTCAGCATGGCATACGACGCCGCCTGCATCATCCGGTACTGCGTCGGCGGCCTTACCCGGCCTTGGCTGTCGATGTAGACGAAGGTTCGCGGCCCCGCTTCCTCCAGCGTGCGCGCCAGCTGCATCGTCGGCACTTCCCGGGCTGGCCGCTCGATCGCCAGGTCCACTGCCTGCAGCAGCTCGGCTGACATCCGCTGCGGTGCCAGGGCCAGGCTCGCGTCTGTCTCCGCCGCGCTGCTTTCGCGGGTCGTGCTGGCCGGTTCCCGCTCAGCGAGCGGCTGGCCTGGGCTCGGGGAGACGTTCGCTTTTGCCACTTCTTTGAGCCTACCACGCCTGCGCCCTTGGTTTCGACGCCGCTGTTTGTTCCCGCTGATTGCTGATCGCACCGAAGTCCAGTACCCTCGGCTGCCGGAGAATGGAGACCCCGCATGCCCACCACAACCCCTGCCCCCGCCTGGTCGCCTAGCCAGCTCACTGCCTATGGGGTCGCCGGGCTCGTTACCTTGGCGCTCGCGCTGTACTTTGTGTTTGTGCTGCCCGATGCGGTGCGCCGAGGTCGGGAAGGGGTGCGGCGGACCCGCGAGGCGCCGTGCCTGGTGCTCAAGCCGACGCCGCAGAGTCCGCTGCTGGGCAAGCTGCCGCAGCCGGCGCCCGACTTTGCCTTGAAGACCCACGACGGCCAGGAGGTCAAGCTGTCGGCGCTGCGTGGGCGGGTGGTGCTGGTCAACCTGTGGGCGACGTGGTGTCCGACCTGTGCGGTGGAAGAGCCGTCGCTAGAGCGCCTCGCCACACAGCTGAAAGGGCAGCCGTTTTCGTTGCTGGCCGTCAGTGTCGATGAGAGCTGGGACTTGGTGCGGCAGCACTTTCCCCAGGGCTCGGGAATGACCGTGCTGCTCGACAAGGAACGCAAGGTTGCGCAGGCCTACGGCACCGAGAAGTTCCCCGAGTCGTTCCTGATCGACCGCGACGGCAACATCCGCTACTTCATCGTCAGCGAACGCCAAGAGTGGCACACCCAAGAAGTCCGCACCTGCATCCAAGCCCTGATCGACGACTAGCCCCGGGCCTTGCGGCGCAAGTGAAGGGCTTGCGGCACAAGCGGGAGGCCTTGCGGCGGGCCGTACCCACAGCGGGCGTGCGTGGGGCGGGGGGTTTGGTAGACTGGCCAGACCATGATCATTCACCTTCCCAAGATGACGCTGCGGCCGTTTTTGCGGACTGACGTGGAGTCGATTGCGCGGCACGCCAACAACCGCCGGGTGTGGCAGAACCTGCGGGACCAGTTTCCTCATCCGTACACCGGGCGCGATGCCGAGCGCTGGATCGAGCACGCGAGCGGGCTGCCGGAGCCGCAGGGGGTGTTCGCGATTGTCGTGGATGAGGTCGCGGTGGGCGGGATTGGCGCGCATCGGCTCGACAAAGATCCGGTCTATCGCGACACCGCCGAGCTGGGCTACTGGCTGGCCGAGCCGTACTGGGGACGGGGCCTGATGACCGAGGCGGTGCGAGCAGTGACGCGCTATGCCTTCGACGAGCTGGGGCTGTTTCGGCTGGAAGCGGGGGTGTTTGCCTGGAATGTCTCGTCGGCGCGGGTGCTGGAAAAGGCCGGCTATTCGTTCGAGGGGCGGCTGCGCAAGCAGGTCTACAAGGACGGGCAGCACTGTGACGTGTTGCTGTATTCGCGGCTGCGCACGGATGAGGTAGAGTAGGCGCCCCATGAAGACCGCGCCTTCCCCTTCCCCTTCGACAGCCCCTTCCCCGCAGGCAGCTCCCGCCGGTAGTGACCACAGTGACCTCGAAGGACAGCTGCGCGAGCGCCGTCGCATCGTCGAGACGCTGCGGACCCAGGGTGTCAATCCGTTTGCCAACGACGCCCGCCCGACGCACCAGATCTTCGAGCTGCCCGCCGCCCGACCCGAGGACGTGGGCACGCTGCCGCTGGAGAGTGAGCTGCCCGCCGAGGCGCCTCGCTATGCCGTCGCGGGCCGACTGCTGCAAGTCAACGAGATGGGCAAGGCCAAGTTCCTGTTCATCCGAGGTGACCGGGGCGCAATGCTGCAGCTTTACCTGAAGGCGGACTCGGCGGAGGCGTTTGCGCTGTCGAATCAGCTCGGGCTTGGGGACTTCGTGCTGGCTGCGGGGCCGCTGTTTCGGACTCGCAAGGACAAGCGGGCGCTGCGCATCGAGAGCCTGCGGCTGCTGAGCAAGGCGATTCGGCCTCTACCGGGCAAGGCGCTGCAAGACGGTCCGAAGGTGACGGACGAGGACTGGCGCTATCGGCAGCGCTACGCCGACATGATCGTACATCCCGAGGTGGCGGAGGTGTTCCGCAAGCGGGCGACGATCGTGCGTGAGATTCGGCGCTTCTTCGATGAGCGAAACTACGTCGAGTGCGATACCCGGATGCTGCTGTCGACCAACGGTGGCGCGGCGGCCAAGCCGTTTCGGACCCACCACAACGCGCTCGACCTGGACCTGTATCTGCGGATTGCCACCGAGCTGGACTTGAAGCGGCTGGTGGTGGGCGGGCTCGATCGCGTCTACGAGATTGGCCGCATCTTCCGCAATGAAGGCCTGTCGCGCTTCCACAACCCCGAGTTCACTTCGATCGAGTTTTACGAGTCGTACGCGACCTACGAGAACCTGATGGACCTGACCGAGGAGCTGCTCGAGCGGGTCTGCACGGTGGTGAACGGCAGCTCGCAGATTGACTACCAAGAGCACAAAGGGGTGCGGCTTTCGCGGCCTTTCCGACGGGCCACGATGCGGCAGCTGGTCAAAGAAGCGCGGCCCGATGCGCCGATTGCCGACGGACCTTGCACGGATGCCGAGTATGCGGCGCTGCCGGGATTCGCCAAGACGCTGCTCGGGGACAAGGCGCCGGCGGGCTATGGCCATGCGCTGGTCGCGCTGTTTGAAGAGCTGGTCGAAAAGACGCTGGTGCAGCCGACGTTTGTGACGCAGTTCCCGACGGAAGTATCGCCGCTGTCGCGCAAAAACGATGCCGACCCGCGCTTTGTCGACCGCTTCGAGCTGTTTGTGATTGGCAAAGAGCTGGCCAACGCGTTCTCGGAGCTGAACGATCCCGACGACCAGCGCGCGCGCTTTGCCGAGCAGGTGAGTGCCAAGGCCGGTGGCGAAGAAGAGGCGATGGACTACGACGAGGACTTCTGTCGCGCGCTCGAGTACGGCATGCCGCCGACGGCGGGCGAGGGCATTGGCATCGATCGGCTGGTGATGCTTTTGACCAACAGTGCCTCGATTCGCGACGTGATTCCGTTCCCGCAGCTGCGACCCGAGGTGGCCAGCGAGAGCGGGCCGGGAGGCAGTGGCGAGGGCGCGGCCAAGTGAAGCTGTCGTTCGAGCTGCTCGTCGCGGCGCGGTATCTGCGGGCCGATCGGCCACCGGGAGCCCTCGATCACCTTCGCTGGGCGACGCTGGGGCTGATTGTGCTGACGGCGTCGGTGTTTGCCGGCTCCGAGCTGGTCGAGCACCTGCTGAAGGATCACCTATCCGAGACGCTGTGGAACCTGCGCTCGCCGCTGCGGGGGGCCAAGTATCTGACGGTGCTGGTGACGGTGCTGGTGGGCTTCTTCATCGAGCTGATTCGCCGGCTGACGATCTTTACGACCATCTCGACCTTTGGGCTGTTTCTGGGGACGGGCGCGCTGGTGACGGTGCTGTCGGTGATGTCGGGCTTCGAGCAGGACCTCAAGACCAAGATCCTCGGCACGCATGCCCACATGGTGGTGACGACGCCGGATCGCAGCTTTACCGACTATCGCGAGTCGCTGGCGAAGGTCGAAAAAATTCCCGGGGTGCAGGCGGCGTCGCCGTACCTGTCCAGTGAGGTGATGATCGCGAGTCAGTCGAACCTGGCCGGCGTGATCATCAAAGGCATCGATCCGCAGACGGTGGGCAAGGTCACCGAGCTGGTCAAAAACACCGAGGCGGGCTCGCTCGATCACCTGCTGCATCCCGACCAGATGGTGAGGCCAGCGAGCACTCGGACGCTGAGCCCGGCAAGTGCAGTCCCCGACGGTGGCGCAGCAAGTCCCGACGGTGGAGCGGCAAGTCCCGACGGTGGCGCGGCAAGTCCCGATGGTGGAACAGCAAGTCCCGACGGTGGCGCGGCCGGTTCGGGCTCGCCGACGTTTGATCCAGTGGCGCAGAAGCCCAAGATTCAGGCGCCGCGCAAGGTGCTGCCGGGGCTGGCGATCGGTCGCGAGCTGGCCCGCAACCTGCGAGTCTTCGTCGGGGAAGATGTCAGCCTGGTGTCACCGATGGGCGATGTCGGGCCCACCGGACCGATTCCCAAGAGCAAGCCGCATCGCATCGCAGCGGTGTTTTTTTCGGGGATGTATGAGTACGACAGCAAGTACGCCTACATGAACCTACCGGCGGCGCAGAAGTTCCTTGGGCTGGATGACGAGGTGACGGGGCTGGAGCTGAAGCTGGCCAATCCGGAGGCGACCGAGGTGGTGTCGGCGCAGCTGCGGGCGGCGCTCGGGCCGGGCTTTTTGGTGCAGGACTGGAAAGAGCTGAATCGGAGCCTGTTTGCGGCGCTGAAGCTGGAAAAGATCGCGATGTTTATCGCCTTGTGCTTCATCATCCTCGTCGCTGCGTTCTCGATTGTCTCGAACGGCATCATGCTGGTGATGGAAAAAGGCAAAGAGGTCGCGATCCTCAAGTCGATGGGCGCGTCGGATCGGGCGGTGCTGCGGGTGTTTGTGCTGCTCGGTGCGTATATGGGCCTGGTGGGGACGACGGCGGGGGTGCTGACGGGCGTGGCGACGTGCTGGGTGTTCGATCGCTTTGGGCTGCCGCTCGACACCGACGTGTACTACATCACCAAGCTGCCGGTGAAGGTCAGTCCGGGAGAGCTGTCGTCGGTGCTGCTGGCCTCGCTGGTGTTGACGCTCTTGGCGACGCTGTATCCGGCCTGGCAGGCGGCGCGGCTTCGTCCCGTGGATGCGCTGCGCTAGCTAGGTGTCGGTTGGCTGAAACCAGAGCTCGCAGCGGTAGCGGAAGGTCAGCTCCTCGCCTGCCGCAATGTCGCGTAGGGTCACCCACTCCATCTGTTGAGCGGAAACCAGGCGGCGCGGTGCGGTGTTCGGTGTCTCACTGTGATTGGCCATGCTGAGCAGCCCCAGCACCACCGCCTGATCGCGCTGTGGGTCGCTCGGGTCGCTCCAGGCAAACAGGTAGTCATCCACCTGCGTCTGGGCAATCAGCTCCTGCTCGTGCGGGGTCAGGGGCAGCGTCGCCGCACACTCGATGACCGTGTCCTTGGGGATTGCCGTGCGCGCAAAGACTCCCCGGCCACGACCGGGGCTGGGCTTGATCTCGATCAGCATGGGCGTACAGAGCTCTTTCGTTGCTGTGGTTGGGATGGGAACGCGCCTAGGCGGGCGGGCGAAGGCTGCGGATGAGATCGGCCTGGCCGTCGGCGTGATAGGACGAGCGGACGAGCGGGCCGGACTCGACGTGGGCAATGCCAAGCTGGAGCGCTTCGTCGCGTAGCTGCACAAACTCGTCGGGCGTTACGTAGCGAGCCAGCGGCAGGTGCGACTTCGACGGGCGCAGGTACTGACCAAGCGTCACGATATCGACCCCGAGGCTGCCCAGCTCACGCAGGACCTCGCGAACCTCGGACAGCTCTTCGCCGAGCCCGAGCATCAGCCCAGTCTTGGTAACGGCGCCGCGTGACTTGGCATGGGCCAGGATCTGGTAGCTGCGCGGATAGCTCGCTTGCACTCGGACCTGCCGTGACAGCCTCGGTACCGTCTCTAGGTTGTGGGCAAAGACATCGGGCTGCGCGGCGAGCACGGTATCAACATCGGCGGTGTTGCCTTTGAAGTCGCCGGTCAGCACTTCCAGCGTCATGCCGGGGCAGTGGTGGCGGACCTGGGCAATTGTCTCGGCCCAGTGCGCGGCGCCGCCGTCTTTGAGATCATCGCGATCGACGCAGGTAATCACCGTGTGACGCAGGCCCAGCTCTTTGAGGGCGAGCGCCACCCGTCGCGGCTCATCGGGATCGGGCGGCAGCGGTCTTCCCGTCGGCACATCGCAGAACTGACACGATCGGGTGCAGATATTGCCGAGGATCATGATGGTGAGTGCGCGCCGGCTCCAGCACTCGCCGATGTTGGGACAGCTGGCCGACTCGCAGACGGTGTGAAGCTTTTGGCCGTGGACCAGCTCGCGGACCTCGAAGAAGGTCTTTCCCGACGGTAAGCGGGCTTTGATCCACGCAGGATGACGAGGCCGAGGCTCGGGCTCGGGCTCGGGGGAGCTGTTGCGAAGGACGGGCAGGTGTCGCGCCGGTTGGCTGGAGCTGTCCATTACAGGTCGATGGCCTCGTCGAAAGCGGACTCGAAGGCGCCTTTGGTGATCTCGCCGTAGGTTGGATGCGGCAGCACGGTGTGGAGCACTTCGGTGGCGGTCAGCTCGCCGCTGCGGGCGATGCACAGCGCCGAGATCATGTCGCTGGCGGTGCCGCCGAGGATGTGCGCGCCCAGGATTTCGCCGCTGCTGTCGTCGAGAACGACCTTGACCAGGCCCTCGGTTTCGCCGGTCGCCTGGGCTTTGCCCGACGCTCTGAACGGGAACTTGCCGACTTTGACCTTCTTGCCAAGCTCGCGCGCTCTTTGTTCGGTAAGGCCCATCGAGCCGACCTCGGGACGGCAGAACGTCGCACCGGGCATGCTGCTCAGGTCGACGCGGCGGATCTCGCGCTCGGGGACTCCGCAGAGCTTTTCGACGCAGGCGATGCCCTCAGCCGAGGCCTTGTGGGCGAGCAAGGGTCCGCCGATGCAGTCGCCAATGGCGTAAAAGCCGGGCTCTGGCTGGCCGCTCGGATCGAGCAGGTGATACCACTCGTCGACGGCGAGGAAGCCGCGATCGATCTTGACCCCAGCACCCTGCGCCAGCACCGAGTCGAGATTTCCGGTGACACCGACGGCAGAGAGCACTTTGTCGACGACGACCTCTTGGCTTTGGCCACTGGCGTCGGTGAAGCGGACCTTTTGCTGACCGGCGACCTTCTCACAGCCGGCAAAGCGCGCCCCAAGGTGAATGCGAATCCCTTGCTTGGTCAATTCGCGTCGCAAAAGCTCGGAGATCTCGCTGTCTTCGACGGGCAGGATCTGCGGCAGCGCTTCGAGGACGGTGACCTCGGTGCCAATCGCGTTGTAGAAGTACGCAAACTCGATCCCGATTGCGCCCGCACCGACGACCAGCAGCGACTTCGGCTGGCTCGGTAGGTTCATCGCCTCGAAGTAGGTAAGGATGTCTTTCCCGTCGGGGAGCAGGCTGGGAATGGTCTTCGGCTTGGCTCCGACCGCCAGGATGATGTGCGGCGCAACCAGCTCTTTGTCGTCGACAAACAGGCGCAGCTTGCCACCGTCTCGGCGCAGCGTCGCGGTCTTGTCGAGGTGCTCGATCTGGTTCTTTTTGAACAGCAGACCGACGCCGCGCTTCTGGTTGTCGGCGACCTTGCGGCTGTGCGCGATCGCCGTGCCGTAGTCAAAGCGGAGCCCGTCAGCGACGATGCCGAGCGCCGCGCCCTTCTTGAGTGCTGCGTATAGCTCCGCCGAGTGAAGGAGGGCCTTGGTCGGGATGCAGCCCCAGTTGGCGCAGATGCCGCCGAGGTGGGCGCGCTCGACGACGACGACCTTCTTGCCGAGCTGGGCAGCGCGAATCGCCGCGACATATCCGCCGGGACCCCCACCGACGACCACCACGTCTGGACCTGCGCCGGGCTGACTTACGCTCGCTTTTTTGTCCATCACAGCACCAGCAGCAGCGGCTCGCGCAGACCTTCGACCACCTTGGCGAGCAGCTGCGCACCGAGCGCACCGTCGACAATGCGATGATCACAAGACAGCGTCAGGGTCAGGCGGCGGCGGATCTCGATCTGATCTTTGCCATCACGCTCGACGACGACCGGGCGCTTTTCGACCTGACCGACGGCGAGGATGCCGCTCTCGGGCGGATTGATGATGGCGTAGAACTCGCGGATGCCGTACATGCCCAGGTTGGTCAGGCTGAAGGTGCCGCCGGTGTACTCCTCGGGACGGAGCTTCTTGTCACGGCCACGCTGCGCCAGCTCCCGCACCTCGCGGGCAATCGCCCCGAGCGACTTTCCGTCGGCGCCCCGCACCACCGGCGTAATCAAGCCATCGTCGAGCGCCACCGCGACACTGACATCGACGCGGTGATGCACAATCGCGTTCTGTCCGTCGGGAGAAAACGACATATTGGCACGGGGAACGAGCCGCAGCGCGCGCGCCAGCGACTTCAGGATCAGATCGTTGACCGACACCTTGTCGCCGCCGCTCGCTTGGCTGGCGTGGTTGAGCTGCTCGCGGAAGGCCATCGTCGCTTCCATGTCGACTTCGCTCGTCAGATAGAAGTGCGGCACGGTCTGCTTGGCCTCGACAAGCCGGCGGGCAGCGGTGCGACGAATCATCGACAGCGGCGTCAGCTCGTCACCGGGAAGCAGTGTCGGTGCAGCGACGGGACCTGACGAGACGAGGCCGACCGACTGCGCGGCCAGCTTCGGCGCTGACTCGATATCGCGCTTGACGATCCGACCGCCGGGGCCCGAGCCTCTCAGCGTCCGCAGATCAACCCCAGCTTCCGTCGCCAGTCTTCGTGCCAGCGGTGAAGCGTTGAGCCGTCCCCCGGTGCGAGCTTGCGTGGGTGTGACTGGCTGCACAGCGGGTGCGGCGACTTCGGACTTGACCGGGGCCGGCGTCGGGGCAGCGACGGGTGTCGGCGCAGCGGCTTGCGTCGGGGAAGCAGCGACGGGCTTGGGCGCATCGGTGCTCGCACTGCCAAGCTCTTTCAGGAGCTGAGCGATGTCTTCGCCCTTTTTGCCCAAGATTGCGACCGGTGCGCCCAGCTTCACCGTCTGACCCGGTGCCGCCAAGATCTTCAGCAGGACGCCCTCGTCTTCGAGAGGGAAGTCCATATTGGCCTTGTCGGTTTCGACCTCAGCGACGATGTCACCGGGGGAAATCTTGTCGCCTTCCTGTTTCAGCCACTTGGCCACCACGCCCTCTTCCATCGTCGGGGACAGGCGTGGCATCGAGATGAGAGTTGCCATGAGGTGTTCTTCTCCGCGTCGGTGCGGTCAACGCTGTGGATCGTTATTCGAGCGTGCGCTTCACTGCCGCCACCACCCGCGCCACGTCGGGCAGCACGATGGCTTCCAGGTTGAGCGCATACGGAACCGGCACATCTTCGCTGGCGACGCGCTCAATCGGCGCATCCAGGTCGTCAAAGCAGTGCTTTTGCACCCGATACGCAATCTCGCCGCCAAAGCTCGAGTGCGGTGTCGCTTCTTGCACAATCACCAGCCGATTGGTCTTGCGCACCGACTCAAAGATCAAGTCCTCGTCGAGCGGTCTGAGTGTACGTGGGTCTACCACCTCGACCTCGATGCCCTCTTTTTCCAGCTCTTTGGCGGCTTGCAGCGACAGCCCGACCATCTTTGAGTACGCGACGATGGTGCAGTCTTTGCCCGGCCTCTTGATGTCGCCCTTGCCGAGCGGAATCAGATACTCACCGTCGGGAACCTCGCCCGTCTCGCCGTAGAGCAGCTCGGCCTCGATAAAAATCACCGGATCATCGTCGCGAATCGAGGTCTTGAGCAGCCCCTTCGCATCCGCCGGCGTCGACGGCATCACCACCTTCAGCCCCGGCACGTTGGTGTACATCGCCTCCAGCGAGTTCGAGTGCTGCGCGCCCAGCTGATGCGCCGCGCCCCCCGCCCCGCGAATCACCATCGGCACCTTGAACTGACCCGCCGACATCTGGTGGATCTTGGCGGCGCCGCTGATGATCTGGTCGATGGCCACCAGCGAGAAGTTCCAGGTCATCAGCTCGACAATCGGACGGAGTCCAACCATCGCGGCGCCGACTCCGATGCCGACAAAGCCGCACTCTGCGATCGGGGTGTCGATGACGCGCTTTTCCCCAAAGCGAGCGAGCATCCCTTGAGACACCTTGTAGGCGCCGTTGTAATAGCCGACTTCTTCGCCCATCAGAAACACATTGGGGTCGCGCTGCATCTCCTCGCTCATCGCTTGGTTGAGTGCTTCGCGAAACGACATCTTTGGCATCGCCTGTACTCTCTCCTCGGTGGCTGCTTGCTCGGGCGAGCATATCAAATTTCCCGCTTCGCCAAGCAGGCCATCGCCGCGCAGCCGACCGCGCAGCCACGCGCAGCGGACCGTCAGCCCGATGAAAGCGACGCACAGGACAGGCGAAAATGGGAACGAAACTAGTGATACTCTGGAGTCGCGTACTATCTCGGCATGTCTACCCCTACCTCCACGGAAGGCTTCATCAAGTCGGCGGTACAGGCCAGCCGAGCCGGTACGCTCTGTGCGCCTCGCGGTTCCACCCTTCACTGCAAGGGCTGGGGCCAGGAGGCGGCGCTGCGAATGCTCTGCAACAACCTCGATCCTGCCGTCGCTGAGCGGCCCCAAGACTTGGTTGTGTATGGCGGCACCGGCAAAGCGGCCCGCAACCATGAGGCCCTGGCCGTCATCATCCGAGAGCTGCTGTCGCTGGAAAACGACGAGACGCTGCTGATTCAGTCCGGCAAGGCGGTCGGCGTGCTGCGAACCCACGAGGATGCGCCGCGCGTGATCTTGGCCAACTCGAACCTTGTTCCGGCGTGGGCGGACTGGCAGCACTTCTGGGACCTCGAGGCCGCCGGGCTGATGATGTACGGGCAGATGACCGCCGGGTCGTGGATTTACATCGGCACGCAAGGGATCTTGCAGGGCACGTTCGAGACGTTTGCGGCAGCGGCGCAGAAGCACTTTGGCGGGACGCTCGCGGGGCGGCTGGTTGTCTCGGCGGGACTGGGCGGCATGGGCGGGGCGCAGCCGCTGGCGGTGACGCTGAACGATGGCGTGTTTTTGGGGATTGATGTCGATGAGCAGCGCATCCGGCGGCGGGTCGAGCAAGGCTATCTCGATGAGCAGGCCGCAAGTCTTGACGAAGCGCTGAAAAGGGTGCGAGCGGCGCAGGCCGAGCGGCAGCCGCTGTCGGTAGGACTGTGTGCAAACATTGCCGAGCTGCTGCCAGAGCTCTTGCGACGCAATGTGGTGCCGGATCTGCTGACGGATCAGACCTCGGCGCACGATCCACTGGGTGGCTATGTGCCGGCGGGCCTGGATCTGGCGGCGGCGGAGTCGCTGCGCCGAAGCGATCCCGAGCGCTACGTCGAGCGAGCCCGGCGGTCGATGGTGGCGCAGCTGGTCGCGACGCTGGCACTGGGTCAGCGCGGGGCGCACCTGTTCGATTACGGCAACAACCTGCGCGGCCAGGCGCTGCTTTCTCCCGATGCCGCGCGCGAAGGACTCGTCCGAGAGAGCCTGTTTGCGGCGATGCCGGGGTTTGTGCCCGCGTACATTCGACCGCTGTTTTGTGAAGGCAAAGGTCCGTTCCGCTGGGCCGCGCTGTCGGGCGATCCGGCAGACATCGAGCGCACCGACGCCGCCGTCCTGGAAGTCATGAAAGGCACTCCGAGCGAGGCGCACCTTCGTCGCTGGCTGGGCATGGCGAGCCGTCGCGTCAAGTTCCAGGGTCTGCCCGCCCGCATCTGCTGGCTCGGGTACGGAGAGCGCGCTCGTGTCGGCACCTACTTCAACGACCTTGTCGCCCGGGGCGAGCTGTCAGCGCCGATTGTGATTGGTCGCGATCATCTGGACTCAGGCTCGGTGGCTTCGCCCAACCGTGAAACCGAGGCGATGCGCGATGGCAGCGACGCAGTCAGCGACTGGGTGTTCTTAAATGCCCTCGTCAACTGTGCGGCGGGAGCGACCTGGGTTTCGGTCCATCACGGCGGCGGCGTCGGCATCGGCTACTCGCAGCACGCCGGGATGGTGGTGGTCGCCGATGGCAGTGAAGCCGCTCGTCGTCGCCTGCAGCGAGTCCTGACCAGCGATCCGGCGATGGGCGTGCTGCGGCATGCCGATGCTGGATATCGCGAAGCAACCGAGTTTGCGGCGGCCCATGGTCCTCGGGTGCCGCACTTGACCGCACGAACTGAACCGGAGTCGGGTCCGCCCGGCTCGTAAAATAGACCGCCTACTGCGGCGGGAGAGACGATGACGCTGCTCTTTGGTCCGAACACGAGCCTCCGCTTCAAGCTGCTTCTGCCGCCGCTGCTGGTGCTGCTGTTTTTGCTCAGCACGCTCTCGATCGTCGGCAACAACTGGCTGCGGGAAGTCTCGCAGCGCATGGCGCAGTCGCACGCCGATGCCAGGGTTGCGGACCTGGCGCACTCGCCGCTGCTGACCGACGCGCTGGTGCGTTCGCCCGAGAAGAACCTGGCGCCGCTGCTCAATGGAGCCGTCGACAATGACCCACGCATGCTGTTTGCGGTGCTCAAGCTGCGCGATCAGCTGTTCATCGGCACGCGCAGTGGCACCGAGGGTGAACAGCTGTCCCTGCTGCTCGCCGATCAGAAGCGCTACAGCAACCTCGCCCAGAACGTCACCCAGCGACTGGCGAGCATTGAGTTTTCGATCGCGCGGCGCTCGGTCACGATTCCCGGCACCGGCGAGCTGGTCGAGCTGACGCTGGCGGCGTCGCTGCGGGATCAGGTGGCAGATTATCGCACCAGCCTGTGGCTGATCCTGGGGGTGTTCGGCGCGGCGCTGTTCGGGTACGCGATCTTCTCGATTTATATCTTGTCGACGCTGGGACGGCGGATGGATCAGCTGGTCGATGCCGCTCATCGCGTCGAGCAAGGCGATCTCAATGTGCGCATTGGCAACTTGGTTCCCGACGACATTGCCGTGGTCGGGCGGGCCTTCGATGTCGAAGCCGATCGACTCAGCTCGGCGGTGAACATGCTTCAAGGGGCGGCGACGGTGGTGGATCGAGCCTCGACGGATGTCTCGCAGACGCGCGCCGGTCTGCAGCGGACGCTGTCGGCCCAGGTGCGCGACATCGAGGAAGCCTTGCAGCTGCTGCGCGAGGTCTTGGCCGGCTTTGGTGCCTCGAGTCAGCAAGCCGAACAGAGCCGTGATGAAGCCCGCAATGCCTCGGCCAGCTGCCAGCGACTGACGGGCAGTGTTCAGGACGCGACAGCCACCGTCGAGGAAGCCGAGCGAGTGGTTGCACTTACGTCAGACAGCCTCGGTCAGGTTGCCAACGCCACCGCCGACATCGCCAAGCACGCCGATACCCTGTCGGACACCACCGCGTCCACCGCCAGCGCGATGCTGCAGATGAAGCACTCGATTTCGCGGGTCCGCGAGACGGCCATCACCGCCGCCAGCCTCGCCGAGCAGGCCGGTATCGACGCCGAGCGCGGCACCCAAGAGCTGCAAGAGAGCATGAACGGCATTGAGCACATCCGCGAAGCCTCCCGCGCGATTGGCTCGGTCACCGAGGAGCTGGAGAAGCGCGTCAGCGAGATTGGCGACGTACTGCACCTCATCACCGAGCTGACCCAGCGCACCAACCTGCTCGCGCTCAACGCCAGCATCATCGCCGCCCAGGCCGGTGCCGAAGGTCGTGGCTTTGCCGTCGTTGCTGATGAGATCAAGGATCTCGCGCGGCGCACCGCCAACTCTGCCGGCAGCATCGACAACTTGATTCAAGCAGTGGCCGAGGGTGCCCACGCGGCTCGTCGGGCTGCCGTCGCTGGGGCCGATGCCGTCGAAACCGGGGCGGCTCAGTCGAGCGAAGCGGCCAAGACCATGACCGATATCTTGTCGCGGCTGCGCAACTCGGCGGCGATGTCGAAGTCGATTGCCTCGGCCACCGACGAGCAAGCGCGCAGCTCGGCCTATGTCACGCGCTCGATTCAGGACGTGCAGAACCATGTCACCGAGATCACCGGCAAGGCGGTCGACCAGACGCGCCGCACCGAGTATCTGCAGCGACAGGTGTCAAGGCTGCGAGAGCTGGTCGATAGGCTGTCGAAAGGTGGACGAGAGGAGCGCGACAGCATGTCGGCGATCTCGGAGTCGCTGCAGCGGATGGTGCGGACGCTGGAAGATCTCGCCCACTCGCAGCGCAGCAACGCCACCGAGGGAGAGCGCCTGCGCAACCTGATGGAAGTGGTGCGGCGGGGAATGAACAGTCAGCGCGAGCAGAGTACGGCGCTCGACCGCTGCCTCGGAGAGCTGGGCAATCAGGCGATCGAGCTGCGCGGTCAGCTTAGCAAGCGCAACTAGCGGTCACGCCCCGAAGCTGCTGCATTCCGTCGAGAAACTGCCACAGTGCCTGCGACGCCTGCTCAGCAGCGGCGACCACGGACTCACGCTCCTCGACCGACTGGGCGTGTGCGACCAGGGCATCACACTCCACCTGACGGTGAATCACGTCCGCTTCTTCGTGAACCGAGAAGAACGACACCGCGCGTGGGCTGGCAATGCCGTAGAACTCGCCCAGTCCCTCGCGCTTGGTCTTGGCCACGTCGGGAATCTGCGACTCATAGGCGTACAGCGCCGCCATTCCTTGCAGGTAGCTGCCGTTCTTGGTGAGGTCGCGGAAGATCTCGACCGAGGCCTGGGTGGCGCGGGTCGGCTCGGACTCGAGCACATTGCTGCGATCGACGCCCAGGCTCTCTGCAAAGCGCAGCCACAGCTCGGGGTGGTTGTCTTCGCCGTGCTCTTCCTCGCTCAGGTTCTGCAGCAGCTCCTGTCGCAGGGCAAGGTCGTCGCAGTTGCTGTGAACGCCGCTCACGTAGCGCGGGAACGCCTTGACGTGGTGAAAGTACTGCTTCGAGTATTCCCGCAGGTCATCGAGGCTGAGCGCACCTTGGCTCCACGCCTGATAAAACGGGTGCGAGAGCATCGCATGGCGCTGCACGGCGGCATCAAGGGCGCGCACGAACTCGGTATCGCTACGAAGGTCAAAGCTCTGGGTCTGGGTCATCTTGGGCCTCTCCCTCTTCTTGGTCGACGGGTCACGCGGGAAACTGCACAGCCTTCCCCACGCAGCAAAAGTGCGCGCAGCTTAGCGCAGATTGTGACGATTTGGGCAAGCCGACCACTTAGGCCAGGAAGCGGGTCAGGGCGGCAAACAGCGCGTCCGGCGCCTCGATGTAGGGCACATGTCCACAGTCGGGCAGGCGGACAAGCTCGGCGTGCAGCAGCTGGGCCGTCTCCGCAGCGCTCTCGATCGGAATCACATCCTGTTCGCCGTGAATGACCAGTGTCGGGAAGCGCAGAAGCTCCGCCAGCTGCGGTCGCAGATCGAACGCCGGCCCCAGGCTCGTCCAGATGGCTGTTTCCAGCCGCTGCTTGACCAAAAACGGGGTCAGCTCCAGCGCGCGCCGAGGCTCGACAAAGTACGAGCTGACCGCCAGCGCAAAGCGATGCCGCCGCTGCTCCTCGACCGACAGCGAGTCGCGCTTCGCCAAAAACTCCTCGCGCAGCGCCTGCACCGCCGGACGCTGGAGCGCCTCGAACATCTTTAGCTGATACGTCTCGCGCACGGCTGCGGTCGGCGGCGCCGGCGACAGCAGCACCAGGCGATCGATGTGCTGCGGATACTGGGTCGCATACAGCATCGCCAGCAGCGCACCCCACGAATAGCCGATGAGCCGCACCTTTTCGATCCCGATGAAGCGCCGCACCGCATCGACATCCGCGACGTGAACAGAGACGGACGGTGGCGCTTCCCCCTCGGCCTGAGGCGAGCGATCCGCCCCGCGCTGGTCGTAGTAATAGCAGCGCCGGCCCGCGCCCAGGTTGGCAATGGCATCGAGCTGCGGTCGCAGGTAGCGGCTGTCCGCGCCCGGTCCCCCGTGGAGGATCAAGACCGGCGGCTGGCTGGATGCGGCGGCGAAGCGGGAGTCGACCCACTCGATGTGAAGGTGGGCCTTGTCAACGGGTAGGAGGTGCTCGGTCACGCCGCGCGTCCGCTCAAAAACCGGGCAATCGGGCGCACAAACGGCAGGCTGGCCGACAGAAGGAACGCCGAAGCCACCAGCCCCAGCTGATGCAGCGCGACCGGCTGCAGCAAGGTATCGAGCAGCGAGTGACTCGTCATCACCGGGGTGACATGACCGTGCAGCAGCGTCAGCGGCAGCGCCAGCCCCGTTCCCAGCAGCAGCAGCACCCCGGCCGTCCGGTTGCGCAGCACCGCAAACAGGCCCACTCCCGCCAACACCAGCAGCGCCTGACTGCCTTCTTTGGGCGCCAGCGCAATCAGGATCAGCGTCGGCAAGCTCGCAGCGGCACGGGTCACGGTGTGACGGACCTTCTCGGCCCCTTGGTCATCGACGCGCAGCCACTTCCGCCACGACTCTTGGCCATCAAAGTGACTGGCCAGCTTCTCGCCTTGCAGACACAGCGCCACCAGACCGTGCGTCACGCCGTAGAACAGCAGCACCGGGTCGATTGCCTTCTGCGTCACCATCCCCCACATCGCCACCGTCAGCCCCGAGTACCCCAGGCCAATCGCAAACCAGCGCGCCCAGAACCAGTCCGCCGACAGCGCAAAGAACGCCGTGCCGTACGTCAAAGCCAGCGCCGCAAAGGCCGGCATCCACCCCCGAACCTCGGGCTGATCGGGCGGAGCCAGGTAAAACAGCAGCGAGAACAGGGAATACAGCGCCGTATAGAAAGCCAGGCACAGGATGGAAAGCGCTTTGCGTTCACCGGCAAGGCCAAAGGGCTGATCAAGGACTGGGAGCGACATGGGTCTTACCTCAGCTCGTTTTGCGTCTAGCTGTCAAGTATGCCAAAGCGGCCCCAATCCGTCTCTAAGCCAATCTGCGTTGTTCCCCCCACACCGTGTCGGGACTGGCGCGCTCACCCGCCTACGCCATCGGCCATCCTCGCGACGTTTCTGGATGCGAATTCCCACTTTCTGGATGGGAACGAGCTACGGGGCGGCGGGGGCGTCAGCGGGCTTGGGCGGTGCGGTTTTGGGCTCTGTGGACTTTGGCTCCGCCGCTTTGGGTGCGTCGGCTCTCGGCTCCGCCGCTTTTGGTTCGGCAGGCTTGGGCGCGTCGGCAGGCTTGGGCGCAGCGGCTTTCGGTTCAGCGGCTCTTGGCTCCGCCGCTTTTGGTTCCGCAGCGGGCTTTTCGGTGGCCTTCGACGGCTCGGGCTTGTCTGCTGGAGTCGCGGGCTCGGGCTTGGTCGCCGGCTCGGCAGCTGCGGGCGTCGAAGTCGTAGCAGCAGGAGAATCGCCCACCGGCTTGTCCTTGCGCTTTTTGGCTTTCTTTTCGTGCTTTCGCGCAGCCGGGTCTTCCTCGTCCCCGTCTTCTGTCGGGGCAGCGCTTGCGGCGGGCACGGCCGTGGCTGACACACTGGCATCGACAGTCGGAGCTGCCAGATCGGCGACGGGCGCTGCCGCATCGCTCCCGGCCCCAGCATCCGGAGTAGCGTGCGGCGGCTCGGCGCTGGGCAGTGGTCGCAGCGTCAGGTTGCACAGCTGGCCCTCGGCGACGTTGACGACCACCGCTTCGGAGCGCTCGCTACCATCGGTCGGGCTGCGCAGCACAAAGCGGTGTTGTCCGACGCCCAGCTCGATCGTCATCAGCTCGTTGCGACTGCGGGTGAGTCCGACCGGGCCGCTGCCGTTGTCGACCCAGACCTGCATGCCGGCGGGCTCGACCAGGACTGCGCACTGTGCCCGCTGCGGCGGACGGATGCGCTTCGGAATGAGCACGATCGCCAGCACCACCAGCGTGATCACCAGCGTAAACAGCGCCAGCCAGACCATAAAGGACACCCGCGCCACCGGCTGGGCGACATTGAGATCCGGCGTACCGGCAGGCGTGCCGGCGGGAGTGCCGAACTGATAGCCCTCACCGAAGACGCGGCGCTCGGCGGGACGCTCACCTGGCAGGGTCATCGTCTGATACTTGGCGGTATCTTCGGGAGTCGGCGCTGCCAGGCCGTCCCCGCTGACTTGGGCGACGATGACGGTGATGTTGTCGGGACCACCGCCGGACCGCGCGAGGTCGATCAGCTTGCGGGCTGTCTCGGCGAGATCCTCAGTCGAGGCCATGACTTCCTGAATCTCTTCATCGCTGACGACGCCGACCAGACCGTCCGAGCACAGCATCAGGCGATCGCCACGCCGCAGCGTCTCACTCGACAGCACCACCTCGATGTCTTCTTGGACGCCGAGCGCCTGCAAGATGACGTTCGAGTGCTCGAACAGCTTGGCCTGCTCGGGCGTGATCTGCCCCGAGTCGAGCAGCTGATTGACCAGCGACTGATCGTGGGTGATCTGCGTCAGCGTTCCGGTCCGACAGATGTACGCCCGGCTGTCGCCGATCTGCGAGACAACGATCTGCGAGCCCACGAACAGCATGCCGGTCAGCGTCGTGCCCATGCCGTTCTTCGACAGGTCCGCGCAGGCCGCTTCCCAGATCTCCAGGTTGGCTCGCGCCGTCGAGTCCCGCAGCCAGCGCGCCATGCGATGGAAGCTGCTCTCCGACTGAGCTTCAGGTGGGAGCGCCGGCAGACCCGCTTGCTGTTCCGCAGGTTTGGACTCGGCGTGATCAGCGACGTACTTGAGCATCTGCCGCCGCATTGACTCGACGGCCATGTGGGACGCAACCTCGCCGGCTGCTGCC
Organism: Myxococcales bacterium; assembly: GCA_016794465.1. Lineage (GTDB taxonomy): Bacteria > Myxococcota_A > Polyangia > Palsa-1104 > JAEUJZ01 > JAEUKA01. Next base: position 37,572 of record JAEUKA010000030.1, read on the forward strand.
CCGCCCATGCCGTCGCAGACGACCAACATCGCGCCCTTTTCGGTGAGGGTGATCTCGCGCGGCTCTAGGAAGTTGGTTTCCCCGCTGCTGAGGTCGACGATGATGAAGTTGTCTTCATTGTGCTCACGAATGAGCCCAACGTCGGTGGCACCAACGATGCGGACCTGGATGGTGGGTTTTTCGTCCGACATCATAGGTCCTATGGCTCGTACCGGAGCACTTGTTCGCCCAGCCGCAAGATGTCGCCGGGCAGGATATCGCGATCACCGCGTAGCCGCACGTAGGTTCCGTTCGATGAATTCTGGTCTTCTAAGCGTACTTTACCCCCGACCCGAGAAACCAGAGCATGCCGCCGAGACATGTATTCATCGTCGGGAAAAACCACGTCGCCTTCTTCGCGGCCTAGCAAAATTTCAGCGCGGCTTAGATGCCAGATGTCCCGGCTCACGGCTGCCGTCGTAAGCTGGCGCAGTCGTCCCCACGATTCGCGTGGAATGCTTCCCAACACACGCACCCCCTGTTCGCTCACCGCAGGCAGGTCACGCTCGTCGCTGGAGAGCAGCTCGAAGCGGATCAGCTCGCGGCCCACGAAGAAGACATCGCCAGCTTGCAGCTCATGTGGCTCACGAAGCTGCAAGAACACGCCATTTACTTGATCGAGCGGCCGCACCCGCACACTGCCCGCACTCACGGAAATTCGCGCGTGACGCGGCGCCAGATAGGGATCGTCGGCCAAGCAGCGGTGGGTGGCGCGACCCAGGTCGCAGGTTTCACCGCTCAACGAGATCACTTCACCGTCACTGCCATCCCGCCGCAGCAGGACAAATCGACCTCGCAGACCGCCCTTGTCGCGCGCCGAAGACGGCTCCGGGCTGGCAGCCCGTGGTGGCGCTACAGCTGGGGCAGGACTGGGCAGCGGGGCTTTGGGCGGCTCACTTACGCGGCGCGGCGTGACCGGCCGATTGGCTGTCTCGGGGATGATGCGATTGCCGCAGTGCTGACAGTACATAAAGCCCGCTGGCGTCGGATGACCACAGTGCCCGCAGGCGATCTTGGTCTGTGGCTGGCGCTTTAAGTTCAGGTTCTGGCCACAGCTGCGACAAAACGAGACGGCGATCGGGTTCATCGTGCCGCAGCTCTCGCACGCGGCGTGATCGCTTGCGGCGACCTGCGGCAGAGCGGGCAGCCGATCTTCGTGGGCCAGGGCCGGGCTGCGATCGGGCACGACAGCTTCGGGCTCCGAAGACACCATGGGAATTGCCGCGCCGGCCGCTTGGCCAACACTGCCAGCGACTGCGCTCGCCGGGCCACCAACCAAGGCGCTAGCCTGGCTGCCTACCGACCTGCCGCAGTCCTGACAGAACAGCGCGCCGTCTCGATTGGCTTTTCCGCAGTTCTTACACCGTGCCATCGCGAGGTAACCGGGATCTTGCTCTCCCTATATTAACTAGAGAGAGAAGGGGCGAGCCAAGCCCAAAATCCGGGTTTACCGCGCCCCGCCCCAAAATATTCCCAAGGACCTGCATAAGGGATGCGGCGTGGGGCTGTTTACAGCGCGTCCTAAGGTGCGCTAAAACCTCTATCCCTACATGAGTCGAAGCGCACAGGATGGAAGCTCTGCCCAGCGTAACTTTGTGCGCGATGGGCGATTTGTCGACGAGACAAGGGAAACAGGTCGGGCCGGGCGAAACCCTCGCAAGCGGGCTCGTCCAAGCGGGCTTTACCGAGGGTGTATTGGCCGACTTGGCGTGCTCGGCCTGGGACTTTTGCTGTTGGGAGGGCTGGCTGGCTGTCTTGGGCCGGTTGCCAAGGCGCCGTATGCGCGACGGCTCGGCTCAGGACTTATGGGCAGCTTGCTGGGGCCGTTTGACGGTCAGGTGATCGATCAGAGCACTGGGAGCCCGCTGGCCAGCGCGTTGGTCGTAGGGACGTGGGCGTTTCAAGAAACCGGCGGCATGGCCACGCCCGAGTCCTCGTATACCGAGACGGTGGTCACCGGCAGCGATGGCAGCTACGCGCTTCCGAGCTTGCCGACAGGACGACAGTTTGCCGGGCTGCTGCGTCGTTTCACGCTGATTGTCTACAAGGCCGGTTTTGTTGGATATCGGTCGGATCTGCGCTTCGATGATCGCTCGCCACGGCACGACTTTGTGCAGCGCGGCAACATGGTGCGGCTCGATCGCTTCCCGCAAGGGGAGTCGCATGTCCGTCACTTGGTGTTTCTGGGCGGCGGGCCCGTGCTGCGTGGGGCGGCGCAGGCCGAGATCATCCAAGCCTCGCTAGAGCTTCAAGAGACGGCGCCTCAGCTGGCCGAGGAGCAGCCGGCTCCACCCAGTCCTGCGACGACTGCGCCACCGACTGAGCCCGTGATGAATCCGGCGGCTCCCCTGGCTCCGGCTGGTGTGTCGCTGCGGGAAGGAAGTTGAAGTTTTCGATGCGTCCATCTCGACGTTGGAACGGGGCGCTGGCCCTGACTGCTGCGGTGGTCACGACATCGCCGGCCCTCGGCTATGAGGGTTCGACGACGCTGGCGGGGCTGACCGAGCAAGCGGCCATGAGCTCGCGACTGCATCGCCGGGTGGTCGAGCGCTTTGCCCTGTCCTTGGGCATCTTTGAGCCGCTGCAGCTCGATCCGGTGCAGCTGTCCGAGGATCGCGCGCGCAACCTGTTTGTGCGGCTGCGGGCGCTCGATGCGGGTCAAGGGCATGCGCCCGAGCTGCTGCCACGCAAGACCGGTCAGAACCTGGCCGCGCTGCGTCAGCATGTCCTGGGCTGGCTGGCGGCGGGAGCGGTGCTGGAAACCCATCCGGCGCTGCGGGTTCGTCACCACTTTGTCGATGGCAAGACGGGCCGAGGCCTGCGGCGCCAGCCGGGTGTGACGGCGATGGCAGCGTCGGCGGACTCGGTGGAGCAAGGGATCTCGACGGTGAGGCAGCTGCTCTCGGGGGCGGCAATGGATGGCACGGGACTGGCGGCGCCCGACTGGATCGAGTCGCCCGACAACGATCTGGGGCTGTCCACGTTTGTGGATGCCTATGAGCGGGCGGTGACGGCGGAGACGGCGACAGCTCGGGAGACGGCGCTGGTGGAAGTGCTCCTGTCGGCGGGGGCGATGCTGGCTGTACTGGAGCAGACCGGAGATCCGGCCTACGTACACAATGATCTGGGGGCGGTGCTGGCGGGTCCGTTTGCCCATCAGGTTGCCGAGCGCTATGGCCGAGCGGGCGTGCCGGCTCCCGATGCCAAGCTACAGCCCGATCCGCCGCAGCGCTTTCGCGAGCTTCTGTTCGATGGCAAAGGCGGTGGGCTGGCGGAGCGAACGGCGAGTCGGTTCCTATCGGTGGGCTCGATCACGCGGGCAGCGGTACCGACTGGGACGAAGCTCATCGGCAGCGGTGGTTATCTGTCGACACCGACGCTCAAGCACTGGCTGGCGTGGGCCGAGCGGCCAGCGCTTGTAGAAGGCGGGCGAGCGCCAGCGGCGTTGTTTTTGGATGATCGCTGCTTTGCGGACTACGCGAGCGTGCTGCTGCCCGAGGTAGGCAAGTTCGCACAGGTAGGACTCGACTTCTTGCTGCGGGGCGATCTGCGGCTGTCGCTGACGAGTGATTCGGCGCTGCAGGTCAAGCTTCTCGACGAGCAGCTGGGCAGTGGCACGCTGACGGTTTTGGGCGAAAAAGCCTCGGGTGAGCGGCAGGTGCTGAAGTCGGTGTCAACGCTGCCGTCGCGTCCGGGTGTGCTTGGCTCGGTGCCGCTGGGTGAGGAAGCGCTGAAAGACCTCGTGCGGCTGGTGGTGCTGTGGAAAGGGCGCGATCATCACAACCAGCCGCTCCTCACCTCGGCTCAGTTGGGACTGCGCAAGGCCGAAGCTGCCCCGACCGTGACGCCGGCCCCCGAAGCGGCGACCGAGTAGCTGCTGCCGACGGCGGTTTCCTGGCGCTTACTTTTCGAGGTCGCTGGCCAGCTCGGGCAGGTGATTCGAGGCAACGCCCCAGCGCGACTTTTTCCACTGACCTTGATAGGCCATCCAGATGCCCATCGCGTCGGTGACAAAGCGCAGCGCCAGCGGCTCGGTCTGCGTTAGCTCACGCTGCTCACCGGGATCTTCCTGGCCGTCGTAGAGCTTGACCTGCCCCGAGCCGCCGACCCACAGCTTGTAGCGACCGAGCCGCATCACATGCGCCAGCTCATACTGACTGGCAATTGCGGGGCGCGGATAGCCCTGGCCAATGCCCTGCGCGAGCCGAATCAGCGACTCACCTTGCACGTCTTTGGGAATCGGCTGCCCAAACGCCTCGGCCATCGTCGGGAGAAGATCGACCAGCTCGGCGCCTTCCTCGACGACCTTGCCACCGGGAAACAGCGGCGGGTAGTAGATCCACAGCGGGATGTGAATCAGCTCTTGGCGCAGCGACTGGCCGTGACCGATGCGACCGTGATCCCAGAACTCCTCGCCGTGATCCGAGGTGTAGATGATCATCGTGTCGTTTTCGTGCCCGGTCTGCTTGAGCAGCTCCAGCAGCTTGCCGAAGTGATGATCGTTATAGGAAATGTCGCACTCGTAGAGCGCCAGCACCCGCTGCCGGTCGCGCGCCGTCACCGTCAGCTGCCCCGCGACGATCTTGTCGAGCTGCGGGTCCATGCAGCCTTTGACAAACGGCCCGTTATACGGCGTCGGATCGTACTTCGAGATCCACGGCTCATAGGCCCGCCACGACACGTGCGCGTCGATGGTACCAAGGTACAGAAAGAACGGCTTCGACTTGCCCGGCCCCTTTTCCAGGAACTGCTTGGCGTCACCGACCAGCTCGGCGCTCTTGAGCCCGCCGCCCTCGTGGATGTGGTTGCGCAGCAGATCCCAGCCGTCGCCAAAACCCCAGCGCTTGGTGATGTAGCCGTTGGCGATGTGCGCGATGGTGTAGAGCCCGGCTTGCTTCATGACCTCGGGGATGATCGTCAAGCTGTCGGGCAGTACCGCCTTGTCGGAGATGAACTTGTGCGTCGCCGGATACAGGCCGGTAAACAGCGAGGCGTGACTGACCCGCGACTCATTGCCCTGCGAGTAGGCGACGGCAAAGCGCGTCGCTTTTTTGGAAAACTCATCGAGCACCGGCGTCTCGACGCGTGAGTGCTTGTTCCACAGCCGGAACTTGTCGGCGCGGGTGTCATCGGCCAGCCAAAAGACGACGTTGCGCGGCTTGTCCACTTTGCGCGGCTGCGGCGCGGAACCGGCGGTCAGAAGCTGCGCCCGATCGAGCGCTATCCGATCACAAGAGCCCTCGGCGCGCAGTCCGATGCGGCGAATCTCCCCCGCTTGGCCCCCGAGCGAAACAGGCGAGCCATCGAGGCTGACCGGCTGAGCCTGGCCGCGCTTGTCGGGCTGTGGACCATCGACCGTCACTTTCAGCGAACAAGCCCCCGCTTCTCCTTTGAGAGACAGCGCGCCGCCTTTGGGAATGAACGCGTAGTAGTGCAGCGCTCCGCCACCCGGAATCAGCAACCGACTGCCATCGGAGATCTTCGGAACCGACGCGCCGGCCGCTGGAGTATGTCCACCTACCTGCACCCACTCGACAGCCGCTGCCGCTTTGTGCGACGCCCCGCCCGCAAGTGCAAAGGTTCCGCTCTGCGCAAAGGTCAGGCTCAAGGTGTTTTCACCAGCCCGCAGCGAGTCCGCCGGCAGCGGCACCGTGACCAGCTGCCAGCCTTCCGAAAGCGGCACCGCCACACTGCTCTTGCCAGAAACGCTGATCTTCAGCGACGACTTGGTTGGGCTCTTGAGCGAAAGGTAGACCACTTGGTTTGCCGCTTGGCCGCTGTGCAGCGGAACTTGCAGCTTGGCTGCGGTCGCGGGCAGAGTGACGCGCTTGCCATCGACCTCTGCACGCAGCCGCCACGAGGGGGTTGGCCGGCCAAAGTGAACGTAGCGAGCAAAGCCAGCCGATCCACCGAGTAGCAGCAGGCCTCCGCGCGCTTCGATGTGCGCCAAGGTTCGGTTGGCATAGAGATCGAAGACCGGATGGGAAGGCTCGGGAGCCGCTGCCTGACCAAAGGAATCCGAGGTAGTTAGGAGCTGGGCCAGGCACAAGAGCCATGGCCAGCGTCGACGATCAGCACTCAACTTCGCTGTCCTCCAAAAATAGTTCGCGCGGCGGAGGAACATACACGCAGGAGCCGCCGAAAACCAAGAAGAGGGGACACAGCATGCTTGCCAGCTGGTTGGAAACGCCCGGTGGCTGGGGAGTTCCTCGTCTCATCGAATTCGGATGGTGAGGGATTTTAGGGCTTTACAAGGTCCCCGGGGCTATTGCCAAATGAGAGGTACCTAAATGGCGAGCAAGCATCCGCGCGGCCTTTACGTACTTTTCTTCACGGAGATGTGGGAGCGGTTCGGCTTCTATTTGATGCTGGCCCTGTTCACGCTGTACCTGACCGAGCATCTCAAGATGACGGAGGCGGAAGCCTCGAGCATCTACGGCGGGTACATGTTCTTTGTGTACCTGACCCCGTTCTTCGGCGGTCTTTTGGCGGACCGGATCTTCGGTTACACCCGGGCCATCTTGAGCGGAGCGGCGCTGCTCGGCGCAGGGTACTTGGTGTTTTCGATCCAGAATCAGACCGCGTTTTACGCCGCACTGTTTCTGATGATCATCGGAAACGGTCTGTTTAAGCCCAACATCTCGACGCTGGTTGGCAACCTGTATCCTCAGGGAGATTCCCGTCGGGACTCGGCGTTTTCGATTTTTTATATGGGCATCAACCTGGGTGCTCTGTTTGCCGGTCCGGTGGGCGAGTTCATGCGCACCAAGTTTGGCTGGTCGCTGGCGTTTGCGACGGCTGGCGTGGGCATGGCCTTTTCCTTTGTGATCTTTGCGGCGCTGCGGAAGCATGTCACGCTCGGCGACACGCGCTCGTCGGTGGCTGCGGTGCTGGATATGCCGCTCCCAGCCGAGTACGAAGACCGTCCCGACCCGCCTGCCGTCGAGCGTCAGCGCATCATCGCCCTGACCGTCATGTGCTTGATCGTGATGTTCTTCTGGATGGCGTTTCACCAGAACGGCACCTCGCTGACCTTCTGGGCGCGAGACAACACCGACCGCACGCTGCACCTCGGCTCCTGGTCGTGGGAGATTCCGCCCGGCGTGTTTCAGGCCTTCAACTCTGCCTTCATCATCCTCCTGACGCCGATCGTGGTTCGCTTCATGACGTGGCTACGGGCGCGCAACCTTGAGCCCAATACTCCGGCCAAGATTGGCATTGGCATGATGCTGACCGCTGCGTCGTACGGCATCATGGTCATTGCTTCGTGGCTGGGTGGCGATCACGGCAAAGTCAGCATGGTCTGGCTGATTGGCTGTTACTTCGTGATCACGATTGCCGAGCTGTTCCTATCGCCGATGGGCCTGTCGATGGTGACCAAGCTGGCACCGCGTCGGATGACGGCGATGATGATGGGCGTCTGGTTTATTGCGACCGCGATTGGGAACTACCTCTCTGGCTTCATTGGTCGGTTCTGGAAGCCGTGGAAGCACTCCGAGTTCTTTACGCTGCTGGTCGTGACCTCGCTGCTGGCGGCGTGCTTGCTGGTGACCCAGTATCGTCGGCTCAAGGCAGCGATGCCGCCCGAAGGCCCGCTTGAAGACGACAAAAAACAGGCTGATCCCCAGCCGGCCGTAGCGGCAGTCGCTGACGCTGGCTACTAGTCCCGCTCCGAGGTCTTTTGCGCGGAGATCCTGGACCACTCCTCTTAAGGCTGGTGTGTCGCTGTGGCTTCCGTCGAAACAGTTGCCCTTGGAGTATCCTCCGGCGTCGTCGCTGATCGCTCGACCGAACAGTATGTGATCGGGCCGTTCCTGAACCAGGGCGGCATGGCCACGGTGTTTCAGGGACGGCATATCGGTCGCACCGGGATCGCGACGCCGATTGTGCTCAAGCGACTGCGCTCCGAGCTGACCCATGTTCCCGAGCTGCGCGGGCTGCTCCTGGCCGAGGCAGAGCTTCAGTCGCGACTGACCCATCCGTGCATTGTGAAGACGACCGATCTGGTGGTGCTCGACGGGGAGTACTACTTGGTGATGGAGTACGTGCGCGGCGGGGATCTGCAGCTGCTTCTGCGGCGGGCGCGGCGACGGGGTCAGCGGTTCTCGGCGGCGGCGGCGCTGTACATCGTGCGTGAAGTCCTGCAAGCGCTGGCCTATGCGCATGAGCTGCGGGACGCTTCGGGCCTGCCGCTTGGGCTGATTCATCGTGACATCTCGCCGGCCAATGTCCTGATCTCGGGTGACGGAGAAGTGAAGCTGTCGGACTTTGGAATCGCCCAGACCAAGGTGGTCGATTCAGGGACAGAGGGCCTGCGGCTGCGGGGCAAGGTCGGCTATATGTCGCCTGAGCAAGCGCGGCAGGAGGAGCTGGATGCGCGCTCAGATCTGTTCTCGCTTGGCACGGTCTTGTATGAGCTGCTGACCGCGAAGCGACTGTTTGTGGGCCAGGATGGAGAGAGTGCCAGTCGGGTCTATGCGGCACCGATCGTGCCTCCCTCGACGCTGTGTGCGAGTCTTCCGCGTGAAGCCGATGAAGTGGTGCTGCGCGCGCTGCATCTGGACAAGACAGAGCGGCCCAAGACGGCGCTCAAGTGGTACGAGGAGCTGCGGGAGCTGTCGCGGCGTCATGGTCTGTGGATGGATCGGGCCGAGCTGGGGGCGCATCTGCGGAGTGTGCTCGGGGACGATCCAGAGTCGTGGCGGGTCTTGGAGGAGCGCTCGGGAACCGCGCAGATTCCTTCCTTTTTGGAGGAAGCGGATCTGTGGGAAGACAGAAGTGGCGATGGAACGATGGGAATCTCGGTGGTGAAGACGGTCGAGTTTGTGCCGCTCAAGCCAAGTGAGGTCGTGCTTCATCACTCCGAAGTGACCGCGCCGGTTCCGACCCAGCCGCAGGAGTCTGCCGTCTCGGGTGCGATGCCGCAGACCGTGTCGTCCGCGCCGACGATGCGCATCGTGTCGACTGCGGCGCCATCGCGACTGCTCGACTCGCTGCGGATTCCGCTGGTGCGACTGCTGGTGTTTTCGGTGCTGTCGCTTCTGGCGGCGGCGCTGGTCTGGTTGCTGCTGCGATAGGTGCTGTTCAGCGACGAGGGTGGCGACGTACTTCGCGTGACAGAGCCTTGTCCACCATGCCACCATAAGCGGATTCATCCCCGACTTGGTGCTTGATGAGTGACACGCTCACTGCCGCACAGCGCCAGCGCTTTCCCACCTTGGCGCACTACCTTTCCGTACTGCCTCAAGGCCTGGATTCCTATCCGCAGTATGTGGCCAAGGCGAGTCTGCTGCGCTCGATTCTGGATGATCATCCACTAGCGCAGTTCGCATCCGAGCTGCCGAGGGCCCTGGTCGATCTGGCCGTGCGACCGCCGCCCCTGAGCGCGTGGGTGAGCGAGGTCCATTTTCACTCGATCACCAGAGTGGCATATGACCTGCACTTTCGCGAGCGCAGCCAGTTTGTCGCGTGGTCATATGAAGCCCAGAAAAAGCTTCTTTCTGGTCCGCTCTACTCGCTGCTGTTTGCTGTCATCTCGCCGGAGCGGGGGCTCATGCTCGCGCACAGTCGCTGGGAGACATTTCATCGCGGCATCACCCTGCGCGTCGAGCGGATGCCCGGACAGAGTCGCGTGATCTACGGATATCCTCCCTACTTGATCGATGACTTCGATCTGGGTCCGACGCTGGAGGGCCTGCGCGCAGCCTTTGAGCTGATGGGCGCCAAGTCGGTCCAGATCTTCGATCAACAGGTCACGCCCACCTCTGCCCGCGCTACCTTCAGCTGGCGATAAGCGCGAACAGAGAGCCGCTCTCTGCAGAGTCATCCCCCGACGGTGACCGCGGCGCGATTCGAACGCGCGACCTACTGTTTAGGAAACAGTTGCTCTATCCAACTGAGCTACGCAGTCAAAACAACAGGCAGCCTATACCACGACTGCCGTGGCCGATGCCACATTTGCGAGCGCGTTCCCTCCTGGGCACTTTTCCGACACGCGATCAGCGGCGTCGCATGGCCAGGTAGTAGACGAGTCCGGCTCCGGCGAAGCCCACGAACCAGGCGAAGTCGTACAGTCCTTTGAGGAATGGAAACAGCAGTCCGCCCCAGGCCAGCCCGCAGCCCACCACCGTCGCCACCACCGCCGCCGGATTCCAGCCGTGCCGATAGCGATATACCCCATCGGGAACGTACAGATCATACAGCGCCAGGTTGCGCTTCCGAATCACCCAGTAGTCCACCACCATGATCGCCGCAATCGCTCCCAGACCGCCGGAGTAGAGCACCAGCCAGCCGACCAGATAAGCGTGGGAGTCCTCCGTCAGCTTCCACGGCATAAACAGAATGCCGACGACTCCGGTGATGAGCGCGCCGCGCTTAAAGTCGATGTGTTTCGGCCAGGCGTTGGCAAAGTCATTCGCGGGAGAGACGACGTTGGCGGCGATGTTGACCGCAAGTGTCGCAATCACCAGCGTCAGCGCAGACAGTCCGACCCAGACCGGATCTTTGAGCTCGCCGATGAGCAGCTCGGGCTTCCAGATCGGCCGTCCAAACACCACCGAAGTGGCCGACGTAATGATCACCGCCATCGCCGAAAAGCCAAACATCGTCGTCGGTAACGCAATCGTCTGACCGATCATCTGGGCGCGCTGGGATTTTCCGTAACGGGTAAAGTCCGGCATGTTCAGAGACAGAGTCGCCCAGAATCCGACCATTCCCGTGAGCGCGATCGGGAACGCCTTCCAGAACTCTGCGCTCGATAGCTTCGCCGGACGATCGATGATCGGACCGAAGCCGTTGGCCTTTTTCACCGCCCACACCAGCAGCACCGCCGCCATCACCAGCACAAACGGCGCCGCGAAGTTCTCCAGCTTGCGGACCAGATCCATGCCTCGGAAGATGACAAAGATGTTCAGTCCCCAGAACAGCAGGAATGACAGCCACTGCGTCGGTAGATAGCCTCCGATGGGCGCACTCCCAAGCAGGTGAGCCCAGCCGGGGAAGATCGATCCAAAGAAGGTATGCAGGACCGCGCCGCCGATCCAGGCGTTGATTCCGAACCAGCCACAAGCGACCAGTGCGCGCATCAGCGCCGGCAAGTTGGCGCCATACGAGCCGTAGCTTGCGCGCAGCAGCACCGGAAACGGAATCCCATACCGCGTCCCCGGATGACTGTTGAGGAGGATCGGAACCAGGACGATCACATTGCCGAGTAGGATGGTACACAGCGCCTGCAGCCACGACATTCCGGAGTCGATGAGTCCCGACGCCAGCATGTAAGTAGGAATGCAGTGCGCCATCGAGATCCACAGCGCAGCAAAGTTGTAGGTGGTCCAGTTCCGCTTCGCGAGGGGAACCGGCGCCAGATCGGGATTGTACAGGGGGCTCTCTTGCAGCGCTTGGGAGTCCTTTTCCTCAAGCTCGATGCGCCCATCAGCGTGGTGGATCTCGGCCATGTGAGTGCCTGTTTCGCTGGGTTTAGGAAGCCGAGACTTGGTGCAGTCCCGCGTCAAGGTGCGCGATCGCTTCGTCGATCTGGGACTCTGTCACCAGCATCGGTGGCGCGATCCGCAGGGTGTTTCCGTACAGGCCCCCTTTGCCGATCAACAGCTGGCGCTTGCGCAGGACTTCGATGATCAGATTGGCGCGCTTGCTCGCCGGTTCCTTGGTCTTGCGATCCTCGACCAGCTCGATTCCTTGCATCAGTCCCATGCCACGCACATCACCGATCAGGGGATACTTCTCTTGCAGCGAAAGGAGTCCTTGGCGGAGTCGATTCCCGAGCCGAGCGGCGCGCTCTGGAATGTTTTCACGCGTCATCACATGAATCGTAGCCAGCGCTGCCACCGACGAGACGGGATTGCCTCCGTAGGTCGAGATGGTCAGACCCCGGAACGCCGACGCGATCTCTTTGGTGGTGATCGTTGCGCCCATTGGCATGCCCGATGCGATTCCTTTTGCAAACGTCATGATGTCGGGCTGGACGCCGTAGTGCTCGATTCCGTTCCAGTACGTTCCGGTGCGACCGAAGCCAGTCTGGACCTCATCACAGATGAACAGCGCGCCGGTTTTGCGAATCGGCTCGAGCACTTTCTGAAAGTACTCTTTCGGAGGAGTAATAAAGCCGCCGACTCCGAGGATCGGCTCGGCGATAAACGCAGCAGGCTGACCGGTGGTGGTGGTGGCGATGACTTCCTTGACATCGTCGGCGCAGCGGATGTCACAGGATGGATAGGACAGTCCGAACGGACAGCGATAACAGTAGGGGGCCGGCATTAGACTAATTCCGGGCATCACCGGTGCAATCGGTCGCCACGCACCGTGACCCATGGCGCTGATCGCATACATGCCGCGACCGGAATAGGAGTGCCGCAGCGCGATGATCTCGGAGCGACCGGTGAACAGCTTGGCGAGCAGGATCGCCATCTCATCGGCTTCACTTCCCGAGTTGGTGAAGAACGACTGCTGCAGGTTGCCGGGAGTCAGCGCCGCCAGCTCGCGGGCCAAGCGGACAATCCACTCGTTCTGATACAGCGTCGAGGTATGACCCAAAATCCCGAGCTGCTCGCGCACCGCGCCGACCACTTCGGGGTGACAGTGGCCCAGGCTCACAGTCAGGATTCCGCCGAAAAAATCGAGGTACTTTACGCCATCGGCATCGGTCAGGAACATTCCTTCGCCGCGCTGCAGCACCAGAGACTCTGGATAGTAGTGAAAGGTCGCCGGCATCACATACTCGTGATGGAGCTTGCGCACCGTCGCCGAGTCCAGGCTCTGGAGTACGGTGAGGTGTTTCTTTCCTTCCGCGTCTGTCGAAACGGCGCTGTGCTGATGGTGGCTCATGAGCGTTCTCCTTGGCTGTGCAAAGCAACAAAGCGCGGACACTAGCAAGGAACGCGCGTGCGCCGCAATGCCCCTTGCTTGCCGGAAAAAAAGGTGTCTTGATGACGACTGGTCATGGCCGACAAGCTGTCTCGTCGCGAGCTGTTCTCTATCTTTCGTCGCAGTGTGGACTCGGCGGTGCGTCCCAAGGGTCCGCCTACACCACTGCGTCCGCCGGGAGCCCTGGGCGAGCTGCGCATTGCCGAGACTTGTATGCGCTGTGGTCGCTGCGAGGCGATCTGTCCTCGTCAGTCGATAAAGCCCCTCTCTGTCGAGTATGGAGATGCGCAAGGAACGCCGCACATCGTCGCGCGCGAGGCGCCTTGTGTGCTGTGTGAAGGACTCCTGTGTACGACAGTCTGTCCAAGCGGTGCGCTGGTTCCGGTGCGGCGAGCGACCGAAGTCCAGATGGGAGTGGCGGTGATCGATGCGGCGCGCTGCTTGCCACATCGGGGGGAGAAGTGCTCGGTCTGTCTTGATCGCTGTCCGATTCAAGGAGCGCTGCGGCTCGACGACAAAGGGCGTCCGGTGGTGCAAGATACCTGCACCGGCTGCGGCATCTGTGAGTACTACTGTCCGACCGAGCCAACCTCGATCAAAGTGCGGCCGTGGAGTGTTCGGAAGTGAGCCGTCGGGAGTCCTGTTTCTCTGTCCGTCCGGCCCGTCCTTCCGATGGCAGTGGACTCCGCTTATTGGCGAGGGAGCTTGCGCACGGGCCCCTCTTGTCGCGATATGCCGCCGATCCGGCGCGACTTGGAGCGGAGCTGTCTGCCCTGGCTGATTCCGATCATAGAACAGAGACACTCCTGATCGCAGAAGAGACAGCTTCCCATACAGAGTCTGCGGAGTCTGCGGAGTCTGCGGAGTCTGTGAAGGCTACAGAGTCTGGGGCTCGACTCTGTGCCATTGCGCGATTTTCGCACTCTGGAATGTTCGGTCGCTTGGGCGGGTATCTGCAGCTGATTGCGGTGGCGCCTTCCCATCAAGGGCAGGGGGTTGGGAGCTTGCTGCTCTCCCACGTCGAGCAGACGGTCGGAGCGCACAGCCGCGATCTGTTCCTGCTCGCTTCGCACTTTAATGATGCGGCGCATCGCTTCTATGCTCGGCACGGCTATCGCGAGGTCGGTCAGCTTCCCGCGTACGTACGACCCGACATCACCGAGCACATCTTTTGGAAGCGACTGCGCAGTCCGTAATCAGGTGGGTCAATATGAAGCATACTGGATGCCTCATATTGACTGACTGCGACGGACGTTACATGGTCTTGGGGGCCGTGCCTTGCACTTGCGCCATATTGAAGACCGAGCACTGACCCCAGCCGCATGAGGTCTTGTAGGTCGCCTGCTTGCTACAGCCTCGGACTCCGAACGTCTCGTTTTTGACGCCCATCATGTCGCCATCGAGCGACAGCTTGGTCAGCTGAAGCTGGGCACGATCGCACTGCAGCTCGAACGCCGCTTGATTGAGGACCTTGTCCTCGACTTCACTCAGCTTGGCCGGCGCTCCAGCCGGTTCAGACTTGGGGGTTGACGCACAACCAAACGCAGCACCGATAAGCAGAACAGCAGCCAGAACTCGCTTCATGAGAGACTCCAAAAAACAGGGGGTTGACGACGAGCGCGCACTATAGCGATGGAGGTGGGTCGGCTGTCAACCATCTGGTAGCCAGACCCCCACAGAACGCCAGAATCTTGCTACGCTACGCCCAGCTTAGGAGTCCTGTGCCATGGCTGAACAGAAGAACACTACAGACGGTGAATGGTCGTCTCTGCCTGCTTCCCCGGCTGCTCTTGATCCTGCCCACGTGGCCGTCGACGAAGAGTCCACTCGCAGTCCGGTCCGCCGCATCCGGAGCGAGCGCGAGCATGGCGCACCGTGGCGCAGTCAGGCCGCGTTTGTGATGCCGCTCCTCATTGTGTTGTCGATGGCGCTGGGAATCGTCTGGGTCAAGCCAGAGCCGCTGCCGCTCAAGGACAGTGCCGTCACGCACATCGGTTCATTCGTGGGGGTGGCGATGGTGATCTCGCTGTTTTTGGAGCGAGCGATTGAAGTATTCATCAGTGTGTGGCGCAACCCCGATGCCGTCGGACTCGATGTCCAGCTTGAGCGTGCCGAGCAGTCTCTTAAGGAGGCGATCGACTCGCAGAGCCTAAGGCAGCTGCAAGCAGAGCTCGCGGCGCTCAAGATCAAGCGGGCGCGCTACAAAGTAGATACTCAGACCATCGCGATGTGGGTTGGATTCTTTTCCGGACTGCTGATCAGCGTCGCCGGTCTGCGCTGTCTGGAGGGGATGGTCATCGTCGAGAAGCTGAGCAGCTTGCCGTACAAACAGCAGCTCCTGTTTCGCTTTGTCGACGTACTACTGACCGGGGGACTGATCGCTGGCGGCAGTGAAGGACTCCACAAGGTAGCCCAGGTCTACACCACGTTTATGGACACCACCAACCGGCGCATCCGCGAAGGTGGACAGCCCACCCCACCGACGTAACCGCCCGCTTTCGCCGCACTCCGCCTACTTGTCATCCTTTCGTCGCGAGCCGGCAGTGGTTCGGTGCGCACACCTGCTCGCGCGCTGCTCCCGCGCTGCTCCCGCGCTGCCGCTGGCTTGATAAGTCGTTACCACAACACGATATTTTTGTCGTTACATGAGCATATAGAAAGTCGTGCTACAGTTCGGCATGCTTTTGCCAGCTAGGTACGTGTCAAGGTAGTCTCGTACTGAGCTGTAAGATCCACTCAATCCGGAGGTCTACATGCCGAAGATCATTACGAATGCCAAAGAAGCCGCTGCACTGGTTCAAGAGAAACAGCAACTCGAAGTCAATCTTGCTTGGGAATTGCTCGATGTCTTCAATAAGACAAAGGATTTGATTGACCCACTGCGGGACTGCGCCGATCTGGCACTTCAGGAAATGATCTGCATCCGCGACGGCATTGGCCCGGCAGCGGTCCAGAACGCGATCAACGAAGAGATCAAGATCATGGCGGTGCTCAAGAAAGAGCGGCCAAGCTCCAAGCTGAAGGACAAAGGCAAGGATGATTTTGATATCGTTGATAAAGCCGAGAAGCTGGAGATCCTGCTCAAAGAAGTCTCCAAGATGGACGCGCAGGATGTCTCTGATATCGTTCGACTCTATGGAACCTTTGTTGAAAAGGCCGCCAAAGAGAAAGAGCTGACCGAGCTGTATAAGCTTGTGGAAGATCGCAAGAATGCGTTCCGCAAAGGCACCGACAAGCTGGATGCCGATGCAGTGTGGAACAAGGGCGATAAGAAGCAGGAAGCGGGACGGCATCGGGCGGCGATCCTGAGCGAGGAGCTGAAGAACAAGCTTGGGGAGCTCAAGAAGGGCAAGAAGGCCAACGTGGCGCTCGATCTGACGGTCGACTTTCTCGCCGACAACGCCCTCCAGTATGAGAAGTCGTCGCGTGGCGCGGTGCAGAACTTCCTGGTCAGTATGCAGGGAGGACAGTCGGGTTTTGCGCTCAAGGACACCAGTACGCTCGGTCGCATCGATCGCGCGTTTGGTCTGGTGCCGGCGGCAGATATCTCGGGAACCACCGCTGATACGCTGTTCTTTTTTAGCAAGTTCCCAGGCATCGATCCGCTGTTTCAGATCCTGCCGCTCGCGACCATCGTGGCCGGGGCTCATCACTCGCTCATCGAGGTGGCGCTGCCGCTGTCGCAGAACAAGGTCATCGACTACGAGATCGGCCTGTACGGAACGCTGCTGCCCGGCAAGGCCAAGCACAGTGCGGTCGGCGCGGTGAAGAAAGTCCTCGAGATGGCGCAGAACGAGAAGCTCAACCACTACCTCTTGGTGTGGTACGGCAAGGACGGCAAGGCGATCGAGGGCTGCTACGAGTTTTTCCCGAGTGAGAAAAAGTCCTTCGAGGCCTTCCGCAAGTTCGCCAAGGGCACCAACGCCCTCACCACGTTTGCCAAGGTCAAGTCGATCGACAAGGCCACGATCGAAGAGCTGGTCAAGAGCAACGGCCTAGACGCCAAGTAGCGCCCAGGAACCTCACAACGTCTTTCAGAACGTAGCGAGGAACCTCGACCGGCACTGCGCTTTTTTGCGCGGGGTCGGTGTATCATCGCGATCCACAGGCTCTGTGAGATCGTGTCCGAACAGACTCCTTCCCTTCCTCCCTCGTCCGCATCGAACGCAGACTCCGTAGCGCGCGACCTGCGCTCGCTCAAGCTGTCGGCTGTGCTGTACATCGTCATCTTTTTCGCCAAGCTGGGGGTGTACTTTGCGACCTCGGTGATGGCGCTGCTGGCCGAGGCGATGCACACCCTCAGTGATGTCATTGTGGTCGGCTTCTTGCTGCTCGCGCTGCGCTGGTCCAGTGACGCTCCTGATGAAGAACACATGTTCGGTCATGAGCGCGGCCAGAGTGTTGCAGCCCTGTGTGCAGCGACGCTGTTTGTGTCTTTCACCAGCATCCGTCTATATGAGGAGTCCATTCCGCGTCTTTTTGGACTTGGACACTCCTATACCCCACCGCAGCGCTTCGATCTGGCGATTGGGGTGATCGTCTTCTCGATGGTGCTGGCGGCGCTGCCGATCATCCAGATGCTGCTTCACAAGCCCAGCGGCGCGGCGGCCAAGGCCCAGTTTTTGGAGCTCCTGAACGATGAGCTGGGACTGCTGGCGGCCCTTATGGGAACGGTCCTGACGCGGCTTGGTTATCCACTGGCTGATCCGATTGCGACAGTGATGGTGGCGACGCTGATTGCTTGGAACGGAATCGGTCTGTTTCGCGAAAACTTTGACATGGTAGTCGGTCGCTCACCGGGTCCCAAGGTGCTGGCAGAGATCGCACGGGTGGCCGCTGAAGTGGAAGGTGTGCTTGATGCTCACGATGTGCGAGCAGAGCGCTACGGGCACGGCATGGTGCGCTGCGAGCTGCACGTGACGATTCGCGGAGGGACTCCGATCGAACAGGCGCATCACCTGGAGCTTCAGGTTCGCCAGCGGGTGCTGCAAGTAGAAGGAGTCCGTCAGTGTCATGTGCATGTCGATGCCTCGACGGTGCAGCGCGTCTAAACCGCATTCCCAAGGCCGGAGCCAGCGATGCGAAGAGTCGTGAGCGCGATAGGACAAGAGCTGCGGAGTCGGCTGCTTTCGACGCGGCTGGGTGGGATGTTGGGAAAGGTTCTGGGTCGTCCCGTTCCGGTCTATTACGATCCGGCGTACCGACTGCCGCTGCCGGCTTTTGAGGGTCGCGTTGGGGGTGAGCCGCGACGGGCGGACTTTGTGGCCTGGTACTGTCAGACCGAGCCGCTGCTCTCGGCCTGTGAGCTGCGTCGGCCCGAGCGAGTGCGTTATGAAGATCTGCTGCTGGTCCACACTCCGGCGTATCTGGAGTCGCTCAATCAAGCAGAGACACTGGCGCGGATCTTTGCTTCTGATCCGACGGAGCTGCCGGTGGATGAGCTGATGCACTCGATTCGGCTGGGCTGTGGAGCAACGATTCAGGCGGCGCGCGGTGTCCTTGCGCAAGGTGGAGCGGCGCTGAACCTGCACGGCGGCTTTCATCATGCGGCGCGCGATCGCGGCAGTGGTCTGTGTGTGGTCAATGATCTGGCGGTGGCGGTGATGGTCCTGCGCCGCGAGGGATTTTCCGGACAGGTGCTGATTCTGGATCTCGACGCGCATCCTCCCGACGGGACGGCGGACTGTCTGCAAGCTGATGCGCGCTGTGTGATTGGCTCTCTGTCGGGCTCGGACTTTGGGAGTCTGCCCGGTCCGCGCGTCGATGAGACTCTGCTGCCACCGGGCTGTGAGGATGGCCCCTATCTGTCTGCGCTGGAGTCTCTGCTGGCCCGGATGACGATGCCGAAGCCGCAACTGGCGCTGGTGATTGCGGGTGGCGATGTGCTGCGCGGGGATCGACTGGGGCGGCTTGGGTTATCGCTTGAGGGAGTGCGGAAGCGCGATCTGCGGATTGCCGAGTATTTGGCAGATATTCCGTCGGTGTGGTTGCCGGGCGGGGGATATAGCGAAGCGGCCTGGAGAGTCCTTGCGGGCACGGCGCTGGCGGTGGTCGCGCACTCCGATCAGCAGATCTTGACGGACTATGATCCACTCCGTTCCCGCTTTGCCAGCATTGCGCAGCAGCTGTCTCCGGCAGCGCTGGGTGGATCGGATGAGCTATCGGAAGAAGATCTGGCAGAGCTGCTCGGGGCTCCGACTCCTCGGCGGCGACTCCTTGACTACTACACCGCCGATGGACTGGAGTACGGACTAAGCCAGTACGGAGTGCTGCCGTTTCTGCGTCGCTTGGGATATGAAGCATTTCGGATTCGTATTTCGCGCGCAGCGGCGGGGGGCGACACCATGCACCTGTATGGTCACAATCCGGCTGGAGAGGAGTCTCTGCTGATTGACTGTAGCGTTGAGAGACAGCAGGTCGCGGGCGAGCCGGTGCTGTACATTCACTGGCTGAGTCTGCGCAATCCGCACGCCAAGTTTTCGGAGCGACGACCGCAGCTGCCGGGACAGAGTGCGCCCGGTCTGGGGGTCGCGCGAGAGATGGTCGAGGTCCTGGGTCGGGTGGCGAGTCGCTTGGGACTGCGCGGCGTGGCGTATCGTCCGGCCTACTTTCACACTGCCTATCCGGCCCGTCATCGCTTTCGCTTCGTCGAGCCCGAGCGGCAAGGGCGCTTTTTGGCGCTGGTTCGGGATCTGGCCCCGCTGCCGCTCTTGGAGGCTTCGATCGCGCTCCAGGAAGGCAGAGTCCGGCTTGGTGGGAGTCCTTACCAGTGGGAAGCCGATGAGATGGTGTACTGGCTGGTGCCGCGTCCGGAAGATCAGCACGTGGTCAAACAGACCCTGGCAGAGTGCCAGTTTTCCGTCGAGCCGCGCGTCTAATCCGCCACTCCGATCGAGACGTGTTCCTGGACCTTTCGCCACGCTTCCTTTTCGCGCAGGAGTACGGACAGGACCCGAACTGGCAGGGGGGCGTGCTTGCCCTTTGATCCTGTTACCGTAAGGCTGGCATTCCATGCTACCCACGCAAGATCGGCTCCTTCCGTCGTGCCTACTGTCAGCTCGCCCCGACGAAGAACTTCGATCGATCTGGGCATTCCTTGGCGTGTGAACTGCTGGACTTTTGTGCCGGTTGAGATCCACTCCTGCGCAGAGGTTCCGATCAGCAGCACGTCTTTTCGATCGGAAAAGGGAACCGGAAAGTGAGCTTGGGCGGTACGTGGAAACAGCGCTGCGATCTCTTCCGCCCCACTGGGAGTGCGCGCGGGCAGCTCGTTAGGAATCGGCCAGGTGGTGGCAAAAGCACGCTCATCTTCGACGGGAACAGAGAAGTGGGCGACCGTGATTTCCCAGCGACCATTTTGGAACGCCGCCACGCCACTCATCCGAAAGCGAACCTGCCGATTGGTGGTTGCGCTGGTCAGGGAGTAGTCGATCTCATCCGCGAGAAAGGCCGCTTTGCCACTGGGTGCGATTCCTATCTGCAAGCGCGTCGATCGATACTGCCGACGGACTTCTGCCGCCATGCGAGATCCGGCTCGCTGGTTCATCTGCGTCAGCATTGCCTCCCGTCCCAACATCACTTCGGTCGGATCGGTACCGAGCAGGAGGACATCAGTCGAAAACGCAGAAGCCCACGCTGTCAGATCCCCGCGCTCGATCGCGGCATACTGCGCTTGCACCATCCGTTCGATCTCGGTGTGGGCCAATGGGGCTTCCGTCCGCAGCTCTGCTTGGGCTCCTGTGCATGCGATCTGACCAGCCATCCCACCGACGAGAAAGAGCAGTCGTAGCGCGTGCTTATTGAACACTTGGGCTTCTTTCATGACTCCTTCCTATCATGCGGACGTGGATGCTGTGTCGGCTGGTTGGCTCAGCGAAGGGCGCTGGGACCGGTTGACTAGCCTGGTGGGGCGCCGGCGGGTGCGGGGCGGGGGGCGGCGGCGGGCTGGGCAGCGGCGGGTGTTCCACCGGCCAGGCCGCGAACCGCTCCGATAGCACGGTCGGTGACGGTCGGCTGGGCTGGTGGCTGAGCCGGTGCGGTGGCCTGTGGCTGAGCCGTGGCCGTGGCTTGAGGCTGCGCCGGGGTGGTGGGCTTGCCGCGAACGGCTTGGACTGCCTTGCCTGCGACGGGAGCGGCCTTGCTGGCGAGCGGCGCGACCTTGGTAGCCACGGTCTTGGCCGTGTTCACCGCGTTGCCAAGCTGCTGGGCAGTGGCCGACTGCGGCGCGGCTGCAAGGACAAACAGTGCCAAGCCTGCAACAGAGATCAAGCGAGAGAGTGACTTCATGGAACCTCCTCTCGTCATCGTAGCAAGGAAGTCCCAACCGTGCAGCCAGCGAGCTGCACCGACAGGAATGAGAGTAACAACTTCCCCGCTGCGAAAAATTCGGTGATGGCGCGAAAATGATGACAGAGCGTGAACCTGTAGCTGGGTTGGATTCTGTGGATCGGCTGCGTGAGCCGCAAGAGTCCCAAGCAGCGGGGCCGAATAGGAGTGCCCCTAAACGCCACATGGGAGTCGATCTGGACCTTCGCTTCTTTGGTTTCGGACAGCTCAAGGGAGTCCTTCGGAAGCGGACGCAGCTTGTCCTCTTCGATCTGCACCGCGACCTCGACCTTCGCTTTGTCTCTGGGCTTGTACGGACGCGCCGGCAGAATCGCCGCTCCGTAGTGCTCTGCGAGCTCCTGATAGTCGCGCTGCACCGTCGGCTCGTACCGGCACGCGCGCGTCACCGCACTCGTGAGATTGTCGGGAATCCACAGCCGCACCGACAGCTACACCCCGCGCACCGCGTCGCGCCCGCCGACCTGTGGGCTGGGGACGAGACGGGACGGGGTTTAGGACTCCTGCTGCATTGGGACCAGCGTGCTTTACAATGGGGAAAAGACGGAGCCATCCGATCGTTAGATTCTCGCACACTCCGTCGGAAAAGAACCCCATGGACCCAGCAAGCGGCGCGCCTGCGCTGACAGATAAGCAGAGTGCACAGCGTGAGGAAGGGAGAGCGGACTTTCCTGCTCTCCTGGCAGCGACCGTCGGACTGACCGGCTGGCGAGCCGGAGCACCACTCCACGAGCTGTCACCAGTCGGCATTCCCGAGCTGCATAGGAACCACACCAGCCACATTCTACCTTCCGGTAAGGAGGGACTCTTTCGCATCATCCGCAGCGCGGTCATTGGTGCGGACACGGCGCTTACGACTCCTTTCGGTCTGCGGCGGATCATCTATGCGGACTACACAGCGTCGGGGCGCAGCCTCCTGTTCATCGAGGACTTCATCCGCCAAGAGGTGATGCCGCTCTATGCCAACACCCACACCGAAGCCTCCGAGAGCGGGCGCCAGACCACTCACTTCCGCGAGGAAGCGCGTCAGCTGGTCGCCAAGTCGGTCGGAGCAGATCAGGACTACACCGTCCTGTTCGTCGGTTCCGGTGCCACCGGTGCCATCAACAAGCTGATCGACATCCTGAACCTGCGCTTGCCGCAGGATCTTTGTGATCGCTTCGATCTCGCGTCCCACATTCCTCGCCCTGCGCGCCCGGTGGTGTTCCACGGTCCCTATGAACATCACAGCAACATCCTTCCGTGGCGGCACTGCATCGCGGATGTGGTGATGATTCCGCTTACGGAAGCCGGAGGACTGGATCTCGTCCAGCTGGAAACAGAGCTGATTCGTTACCAAGACAGACCGCTGCGCATTGGCTCTTTCTCGGCGGCTTCCAATGTCACCGGCATCGCCACGGATGTCGATCGAGTGACCGAGCTACTGCATCGTTACGGCGCTCTGTCCTTCTGGGACTACGCGGCGGCGGGCCCCTATCTTCCGATTGCGATGAAGCCGGCTCTCGGTGGTGCGTTTGCCTACAAAGATGCCGTATTCCTGTCTCCGCATAAGTTTGTTGGGGGTCCTGGGACTCCGGGGGTGCTGGTGGTCAGGACGGCCCTGGTCCGCAACACCATTCCCACCCAGCCCGGCGGCGGAACTGTCGATTATGTGACCACCGAAGAGGTCCGGTACTCGGAAGGAGTCGCGCACCGAGAGGAAGCCGGAACGCCCGCGATTCTGGAGTCGATTCGCTGCGGGCTGGTCTTTCAGCTCAAAGATCTCGTCGGAGCCGACACCATCCATCATCAAGAGTCAACCTTTGTCGAGCTGGCCATCGCATCGTTCCGAAGCAATCCGAACATCCAAGTGCTGGGAAGTCAGACTGCGCACCGGCTGTCGATTGTGTCCTTCATGTTGCGACACGGACTGCGCTATCTGCATCACAACTTTGTCATCGCGCTGCTCAGTGATCTGTTTGGGATTCAAGCGCGCGGCGGCTGCTCTTGCGCAGGTCCATATGGTGCGAGTCTGCTCGGCTTCGACACGGTGAGCAGCCGGGACTTTCTGCGCGTGGTTACTTCGGGCTGTACGTCGCTGAAGCCCGGCTGGGCCAGAGTGAGCTTCAACTACTTCATCAGTCACACCGAGTTTCGCTACATTCTCTCTGCCATTCATCTTGTTGCTGCGTACGGCTACGCGCTGTTGCCGCACTATCTGCTCGATCCCAAGACCGGTCTGTGGCACCACAACCAGCAGGCACCACGCACGCTCAAGTCTCTGTCTGCGCTGCACTTGAGTGATAAAGGGGCCGCTTGGGAATCTAGGCCAAGCACACTCCCAGAGAGTGCCCTAGAGAGTCATCTTCTCGACGGACAGAACATCCTGATGCGCGCCATGCAGAGCACTCCTGAGGTGGCTCCTTCCCCGCACTTTGACGCCGAGTTTGATCGCTTGCGCTGGTTCCCTCTTCCTCATGAAGTGGCCGCCTTCCTGAGTCATCGCAACGCTGGTTCAAGGTAGGGGTGCGATCGAAAACGGACGAGAGGAAAGGAACGCCGAGGACACGGGGCCAGCGGTATCAAAGCGCGCGGTGGGAACCATGCGAAACAGCTGGGAGTACAGCGATCCGTAGTCACTGGCCGATTCCTGTCTGCGAATCCGCATCAGCGCGTGGGTGAACAGCGACAGATTCGATGGACTGTTTTCATCGGCCAGCTCGGCATCCCCGCAGCTCGCCAGGATCACCACCTCGGCAGCGACAGAGAGCCCGTGCAGCGACGGAATCGATCCCCCAGAATGCGACCTGTGCAGCAGCGGCAGACTCTGCGACAGACCGCCAAAGTGACAGCAGTCTGTCACGATCACAATGCGGACTCCGCTGCGAAACTTGGCCAAGCTCCGCGCCAGATCGTCGTCTTTGAGCGGACTGTCATAGAGCACCCATACTTCATCCATTCCATCTCCGCGCTCGTCGGAGCTGTCATCACGCACTTGCGCACCGTGTCCGGAATAGGAGAGCAGAAACAGATCTCCTGGCATCAGCCACTCTGCGGCCCGAGCAATGCCTGTCAGCACCCGCTCCCGAGTTGCATCGGTGCCGGTCAGAAGCACGTTTGGTGCCAGTCCTTCTTCTTCCGCAACGGCCGCCATGGCTTGCGCATCGTTTTCCGGCTTGTCGAGTCGCAGCTCCTGCTCCGTTCCATAAAAGGAAGTGTCAACGTAGTTCACGCCAACATGAAGGGACATTCCTATCGCCATGGTGCTGACTCCTGTGGACTTGGTTTCGTTCCCGGCCACCATACTCAAAGTCCGCTCCAGATGGGAGTCACTTTCCGCTTCGCACAGAGTCGCATCTGCTCTCGACGCTGCATACCATGTCATCAGCGGTAGGAGCTGTAGGGAAGGTCTTCGCTGGAGAGGCGCAACCTGGCATTTCGGTTGGTCGTGCGGTTTTGGTCCCCGTCCAATCGAGAGGAGCAGCTATTCTGCAACAGAACAGACGCGACCGATGCGTCCTGACTTCTAGCAGGGGGATGGAACCATGAGCAGCAAGCGACTCGGCCTTCACAATGTGGTGCGCGGACTTCTCTTCATAGGAATTGCTTCTTGTAGCAGCGATCCGGAAGCGACCATGCCCAGCCCGACGTGTTCCGATGGAATCAAGAACGGCACGGAAACGGACCTGGACTGTGGCGGTGGAGCCTGCGGCAAGTGCGTCGACAAGAAAGCCTGCGTCGCGGCCTCAGACTGCAGCAGCGGCGCCTGTACTGGCAAGGTCTGCGCGGCACCCTCCTGTTCGGACGCGACGAAGAACGGCGCGGAAACGGACGTGGACTGTGGCGGCGGAAGCTGCGGCAAGTGCGCGGATAGCAGAGCCTGCACGACGGCAACCGACTGCACGAGTGCGGTCTGCTCTGGCAAGATCTGCGCTGCACCAACCTGCACCGACACCGTGAAGAATGGAGCCGAAACCGACCTGGACTGTGGTGGAACCTGTAGTCCTTGCGGCCTTGGCTTAAGCTGCGCGATGAGCACGGACTGTGGCACCAACCTGTGCAAGCAGGGGAGCTGCCAGTATGCGACAAGCTGCAAGGATCTCTTGGCCGGAAATCCTGGCAGCCCCGACGGAATGTACACCATCGATCCGGATGGCGCAGGACCGATGGCTCCGCTCAAAGTCCTCTGTGACATGACGAGCGATGGCGGCGGCTGGACGATGGTTGGGAAGGGTCGCGAGGGCTGGAGCTGGGTCGACGCCGGCGAAGGAACCCCCGATGAGATCGTAAGCAACCCGGCCACCAACACCGTGGCGTACCTGGACTCTGCCATCGTGGCTGCGATCGTTGGGAATCCCAACTTCATGGCCTGGAACAGCAGCCTCAAGGTCCATCGCGACAGCGGCTTCAATGACGACTACAAGCTTCGTCCCAATGCGGCCGCTACGTTCAAGTGGAGCCTCTTCGCGGACAGTCGGCACGGCTGTGCTGGCAATGCAGCCAGCACCTTCAGCGGCACAGTAAGCGGCTCGGCCAGCCCGCTCGGACTCGGCGCATTCAACAACAACAACGCCGACCTAAAGGACTTCCAGAACACCGGCAACGACTGCACGCGTATGTTCACGCCTCAGTGGAGCAGTCATGACTGCAAGGGCGGCTGGTCGACCGGCGTCAGCTGCACACCAACCGCCATCGCAGGAATCAGCAACTGCTTCATGGCCACCAACGAAGCGCACTGCATCCCCCACGTCCGAGTCTGGGTACGCGACTAACAACAGGGAGGCGGTCAGGGGTTTGTTGGACTGGCTTCTGGCTGACTGGGCGACTGGCTTTGTGACAGGCCTTTTTGGCGCAGGCACTCATATAGAAGGACCGCGCCCGCCGCCGAGACGTTGAGCGACGCGCCATGTAGCCCCGACAGCATCGGAATCTCGGCGCGCAGATCACAGGTCTTGCGGACGAGCGGTCGCAGGCCCTTGCCTTCCCCTCCCAGCACGATGCCGAGCGGTAGGTTCAGATCGACCTGCCACAGCGGCTGACCGCCTTGTCCCGGCGCCACCGCCGCCAGCAGCCACAGCCCGCTCTCCTTCAGGACCTCCATCGCTCGCACCAAGTTCGGCACCTTCACAATCGGCACCGACGCCGTCGCACCTGCCGATGCTTTGATGGTCGCGGCCGTCACCTGCGCCGAGCGATCCTGCGGCAGCACCACCGCGTCGGCCCCTAGCACACACGCCGAGCGAATCAGCGCCCCCAGGTTCTGCGGATCGGTCACGCCATCGAGAATCAGCACTAGCGGCGTCCGCCCAGCTTCCTGCGCGCGCAGCACCGGCACGAGCGGATCAGTCTCGTACTGAAATTCCCCACACAGCGCCACCAGCCCTTGGTGAACGCCGCCTTGGGTCAATCGATTGAGCTCACTCTTCGACTTGCCGACGGGACGCAGGCCCGCCTGCTGCGCCGCCGCGAGCACTCTGGCGATCGCGTCACTCGGAGTTTCGCTCCCGAGGGCATAGAACAGCGACTGAATCTCGGTCGGCCTCTGCTCGATAAGCTCGCGGACGGCATGCACCCCATAGACGACCTGACTGGCCAAGCTGGCTTGCGTTTTCATGGCAGGGCTTTTACCCCACGGCTTTACGAGTTGGGCGGGATTTGTGTATAGCTTGCGGCCCCATGGTCGCGCACACCGACGAAGAAGAGTCCGCTTTGCCGCCCGTTACGCCGCTCCTCTTGCTGACCGGCTTTCTCGGCAGTGGCAAGACCACGCTGCTCAACCGCCTGCTCTGCTCACCGGGACATCCGCGCATCGGCGTCGTCGTCAACGAGTTTGGCCAGGTCGGCATCGACGGCAAGCTCCTGACCGGCAGCGGCATTCTGGAGCTCGCAAGCGGCTGTGTCTGTTGCGTGCGCGGCACCGAGCTGTGGGAATCGGCGCTGGAGCTGGTCGATCGCGCCGGGGCCGAGCTGCTGATCGTCGAGACTTCGGGGCTGGTCGAGCCGCAGGCTCTGCTTGTGCAATATGAGCTTCTTCCGACGAAGCTGGCGACGCGAATTGAGCTGCGCGGACTGCTGTGTGTCGTCGATGCGCTGCATGTCAAGGAGTCGCTTTTGCGGCGTCCCGAGGTCCGTCAGCAGATCGAGCGGGCCGATCGACTGCTGCTCAGCAAGCTCGACCTCGTGTCGGCAGAGGAGCTGCTGAGGACGCATCGGCTGCTCGACGAGCTGGGTGCTTCCACCGATCGGGTCGGGCTGTCACTTCACTCGACGGACAGCGAGGTGGCGGAGGTGCTGCGCTGGGCGCTCGGGCCGCGCGGTGAGCACTCGCAGCGCCAGCGATCACCGTCGCAAGTTCGCCATGGTTCTCGCCAGCTGCAAGCGGTGTCGGTGCGACTTCCTCAGCCGCTGCTGGAGCCGCCGCTGCGACAGCTTCTCGACGAGCTACCCGGGGAAGTGCTGCGGGCCAAAGGCTTGGTACGGCTGTATGAAGGCGAGCAAGAGCCCGAGCGACTGATGGTGGTGCAGCTGGCCGGTCGGCGCGTCGAGCTTTGTGAGGCTTCATCCGAGGTCGAGGCCCACGCTGGAACAGCTGGGGCGCTGGTCTTCATTGGCGAACAACTCGACGAGAGCTGGCTGCGACTGCGGCTGTCCGCGTGCCAGGCGCCACTTTCCGAAAATCGAACCTAGCCAGGCCCTGACATTTCGTTATGTTGCGGCCAATGAAGCGAGCGCTCGGTTTCGTTTTTGCGGCGTTGCCGCTTGTTTCCATCGGCTGTGACGAGTCGCAGTCGATGTCCCCCGCTCCACGCTTTGTTCCGTCGCCGCCGACCATGCCCCGGCTGACGAGCGTGCAGTATCGCAACACCGTCAAAGACGTGTTTGGCGGTGTCCTGCCGGAGACGGCGCTGGAGCCCGACACCAACCCCTATCTGTTTTATACGATCGGGGCCGCGACCACGTCGCTGTCGGAGCAAGGCACGCAGCAGTACGCCGAGAGTGCGTCCGCGATTGTCGAGTCGCTGTTTGCCGATCCGAAGCGTCGCGATGCGCTGCTCGGCTGCACTCCCAAAGAGGCGGGTGATGCCTGTGTCTCGGGCTTCATTCGGCGCGTTGGGCGACTGCTCTTCCGAAGGCCGCTTGCCGACGCTGATGTCGCACGCTGGGTGGCGGTTGCGCAAGCCACGGCGGAAGGCGATCTGTATCGCGGGGTGCGGATGTCGCTGTACGGCATGCTGCAGTCGCCGCGCTTTTTGTATCGCATTGAGGCGGGCGAGGACGATCCGGCGGACCCGACGCGTCGTCGCTATGACTCGTTTGAGATGGCTGAGCGGCTGTCGTTTCTGCTGTGGAATACCTCGCCTGATGACGAGCTGCTGCAGGCAGCAGAGCGGGGTGAGCTTCTCGACGCGGCGAGCCTGGAAAAACAGACCCGACGGCTGCTTGACTCGCCTCGAGCGCGCAGTGCCGTGCAGGGCTTTTTTGACCAGTACCTGAACCTGGGCACGCTCGCGCAGGTCGAGCGAGATCCGGCGCGCTATCCGGCGTTCACCAAGACGCTGCTCTCGGCGATGCGCTCGGAAGTGCAGCTGCTCGTCGACGACTTTGTGTTCCGGCGTCCGGCTGACATTCGCGAGATCTTCTCGACGCGACGGACCTTTGTGAACAAAGAGCTGTCGTCGCTGTACCAAGTGACGGCGCCCGGTGCGACCGAGGTCGCGTTTGTTCCCGTCGAGCTGCCGGCCTCGGGACCGCGTGCGGGAGTCTTGACGCTCGGGGCAGTGCTGACGATGAATGCGCATCCCACCGATACCTCGCCGACGCTGCGTGGCAAGTATCTGCGCGAGCGCGTGCTCTGTCAGCTGGTGCCGCCACCGCCGGGAAATATCAACCTCAACATCGACAACATGGGCGGAATGCCGAAGAGTCTGCGCGAGCGACTCGAAGAGCATCGCAAGAATCCGGCCTGCTTTAGCTGTCACGCGATGATGGACCCGCCGGGCTTCCTGTTTGAAAACTTCGACCCGATTGGCGCCTACCGAACCATGTCCGAGGGGCTGCCGGTGCAGACACAGTCAGAGTTTGATGGCGAGTCGCTGGCCGATGCGCGGGATCTGGCGGCACGGCTGGGCGCCGATCCACGCGTCGCTCGCTGTCTGGTCAAGCAGGTGTTTCGGCATGCCAACGCGCGGCTCGATGGGGCAGGGGATGAGCCGGTGATCGAGGCACTGACCGAGCAGTTTGGCTCTGCGGGCTATCGGTTCCGCGATCTGCTGGTCGCGCTTGTGCAAAGCGACGGTTTCCGCACCGCCGCCAAAGAGGTGATGCCGTGAAGCGCTTGCAATTGTCTCGTCGTAGCTTCCTGCGGGGCACGGTTGGTGGGCTGGCGATCTCGCTGGCGCTGCCGCCGCTCGAAGCGATGCTTGATGTGAACGGGGCCTACGCCGACGGGGGTGGCGAGGAGCCGTTCTTTGGTTTGTTTTTCTGGGCCAACGGTCTGCCGTGGAGCGCCAAGCACGGTGCGATGCAGGGCAGTGCCGGCAAGTCCGACCTGTGGACCCCGGCCACCGAGGGTGTGGGGTTTGCGCCGAGTCCGCTGCTGGTGCCGCTCAGTCGCCACAAAGTGTCGGTGGTGACGGGCCTAGAGCCGAAGACCGAGGTGCC
Source organism: Myxococcales bacterium (assembly GCA_016794465.1). Taxonomy (GTDB): domain Bacteria; phylum Myxococcota_A; class Polyangia; order Palsa-1104; family JAEUJZ01; genus JAEUKA01. The sequence continues at coordinate 67,473 of JAEUKA010000030.1, forward strand.
GCCGCTGCCGCCGGGCCAGTCAGATGGTCACATGCGCGGCTTTATGGTCGCGATGACCGGCGATCGGATTCGACCGATGGGCTTTGATCATCCCTCGCACACGCTGACCGCGCTGCGTCCGACGCTGGATCAGCTGGTGGCCAAGCATCCCAAGTTCTATAAGTCGCCGCCGCGCTTTCGCTCGCTGGAAGTTGGCGTCAGTCGGTCGCGCTTTCACGAGTATGGTCACTGGAACGCCATCTCGTACAACGGGCCCGACTCGACCAATCCGCCGATCCTGAGTGCGCCGGCGCTGTTCGACAAGCTGTTCGCGGTGCCGGGTGAGTCGGCGGAGCAAGGTCGGCGGGCCAAAGTGCTTGACGCGGTGCTCGCGGATGCGCGGCAGCTGCGTGGGCGGCTCGGCAGTCGGGATGCGGCACGGCTCGATAGTCACCTGGAGCAGCTGTCCGAGATCCAGCGGCGCCTGAGCATGAGCAGCGTCGCCTGCAAGACGCCGGCGCGCCCAAGTGACGACATCGACCTACATAAGAAAACCACCGCGATGGCCGAGCTGTTGGCGATTGCGGTCAACTGCGGTCTGACGCGGGTGTTTTCGTTCATGCTCACCTCGCCAGCGACGACGCATGTGTTCACCAACCTCGGCGTTGGGGATGACATGCACAAGGCCTGTCACGACGGGCGCTGGGAAGACATTCGCAAGGTCACGCTGTATCAGATGGAGGCGTTTGCGCTGCTGCTGGACGCGCTGGCCAAGGTGCCGCAGCCGGCGGGCAAGACGCTCCTTGACCGGGCCTGCATCTACGGCACGAGCGAGTACGGCGAGGGCTGGCAGCACGGCGAAAAAGAGCACCCGGTGGTGCTGGCCGGGGGCGCGGGCGGGAGAATGCTGCAAGGCGTTCACACCCGCGAGCCGGGCGGCAACCTGTGCAAGGCGCAGCTGACCGTGCTCAAGGCGCTGGGGCTGCCGTTTGACAGCTTTGGCTTTAATGGCGCTGAAACCAGCAAGACCGTCGCGGGCATGCTCGCGCAGGGCATCACATGACCGGCCTCCGGCTTGCTGTGGTGTCGTCGTGGTCGCTGCTGCTGTTTTCGACCTGTGCGCCGCCGGTGGTTTCGCTCCCGCCCCAGGACGAGGCTGCTCCGCCCAAAGACTGTGGGGCGCTGAGCCGCTGCGACGGAACCTGCGTTGACTTGCAGAAAGATCCGACCAGCTGTGGGGCCTGCGGTCGCAGCTGCGTCATTCCCAACGCCACCGCCGGCTGCCAGTCCGGTGAGTGCGTCGTCGCCAGCTGTCAGGACGGCTTTTACGACACCGACAAGAAGGTCAGCAATGGCTGCGAGGCGACCTCGGTGTGTGTCGCCGATGCCGCGTGCAAGACCAGCTGCGACTCCATCGGCAAGACCAGCTGCGAGGGCGCGTCCTCCGTCTGCAAAGCGCCCGCTGAGTCCTGCAACGCCCGCGATGACAACTGCAACGGCTCGTGCGACGAGGGCGCGCTGCCCGGCTGTCGCGTCGGCGTCCATCGCTCCGTCGGCAAGGGCCACCTGTACACCACCGACGCTACCGCCGCGTCGAGCCCGCCGTTTTCGATCGAGGCGACCAACTACTTCTATCTGTACAAGTCACCCGCCGCCGGCCTGGTCGGCTTCTATTTGTGTGCCAAGGGCAACGGCATGTACTTCCTGACCCCGAGCGCCACCTGCGAGGTCATCGGCGTCGCCGGCACGCTGCTCGGCTTTGCCTCCCCCGACAGCCGCTGCGGAGCCTTGCCGCTTCACCGACTCCACAGCCCCGGCTCCGGCGATCACTTTTACACCACCAGCGAAGCCGAGCGCGACAACGCCATCAGCAAGTACGGCTATCAGTCCGAAGGCGTCGCCGCCTACATCTTCCTCAGCCCGTAGCGCTACCCACCGGTCATTGCCTGCAACAATAAGAGGAGTTTCAAAGGACTCTTATCGAATAAGAGGAGCTTCAAAGGACTCTTATCGAATAAGAGGAGTTTCAAAGGACTCTTATTGGCTCTTTTGCTTGGCTAGGTAGTCGCGGGTGATGCGGGCTGCTTGGTCGTAGCCGTCGCGGATCTGGTCAACCATGAACTTTTCGATCTTGCCGCCGAGGAGCGGAATCGAAACCTTCAGCTCGCCCGAAAACTCACGCCGACAGCGCCCCGGCCCGAGCGGAGTCACCGCAAATACCCCCCCAAGCTGGAAGCGGTCGCGCATCACCGCCGGCTCAATCTGCACGTTCATCTTCGAGTCGGCCTTGTGAAAGACATCGATCTCGGTGTAGCCGGTTTCCTTCACCACCGACGACGCCCACGACGGCACCGCCATGTCCGGCTCCAGCTTCACGGTGCGAAACAGCTTCGACCCTTCGTCGCGCCGCTCCGTCACTTTCCACGACCGCATCTTCAGACCCCGGAACAGCTCTGTCTCAAAGGCCTCCGAGAAGAACATCTCCCAGAAGCCGGCTGGCTCGACATCAAAGTCGTGAACAAAGCGGAACTGCATCGGCGTACCTCGCTTCCACCGGGCTTTTTATCCGAACAGCTTGGCCAGCTCGGACTTGATCTTCGCTTCGACGGTGCCCTTGATTGGGGTCAGGGCAAACGACAGATCGAGGAAGACAGTGATCGCACTCGCCCCGATCTTGATCGTTCCTGAAGCGCCCGACCGCTCGACTTTGGCCTCTGTCTCCGAGATCCACTTGGAGACAAGCCCGTACTTCTCCGAGAGATCTTTGCTCAGCTGATCGAGCTTGAGCTTGGCGTCTGCGGCGGTGTCCTTGTGGGGAACGGAAATTTCAACCTTGGGCATCGGAATCGCTCCTTTGTGGCGTGATGTTGGGGCCTTTTGGGCACATTGACGCGTGGCTTGTCGGTCGACGTTGGGCGAAAGTCTTCGCCGCTCCGACTGCCTATATCATGTGCTAGCTTGCCGCCAAAATGGACAAGTTTTCGGGCCCCGGCCAAGACGACAGCTTCCGCATCACCCGCTTTGCCTCGTCGGGTGGTTGAGCGGCCAAAGCGGGTCCGGGTGATCTGCACGAGCTCCTTTTGGGCGACGCGTCCGCTCGAATCGGCAGTGCTGCGCAGGCCGCAGTGCTCGTCGGAACCGAGACGGGTGACGATGCCGGGGTGTACCTTGTCCGCGATCTGACGGCGCACGGTACCGGGCTGGTGCAGACGATCGACTTCATCACACCACTCGTCGACGACCCGAGGCTGTTTGGTCAGATTGCCGCCGCCAACTCGCTGTCTGATGTCTATGCGATGGGCGGTCGACCGATCTCGGTGCTCAACGTCTGCGTCTTTCCCAAAGAGCTAGATCCCGCCGCTGCGCGCGCCATCCTCGTCGGGGCCAGTCAAGCCACAAGTGAAGCCGGCGCGGTGCTGCTCGGTGGTCACACGGTGCGTGGTCCCGAGCTTCTCTTCGGACTTTCGGTGACGGGCGTGGTCGATCCGACGCGGATCTGGCGCAATGTCGGGGCTCGGCCCGGGGATGTGCTCTTGCTCACCAAGCCGCTCGGCTCGGGGCTGCTGGCCACCGGTTACCGTCGCGGCTTGGTCCGTCCCAACGAGCTGGCGGCGTGGACCCAGCACCTCATCACGCTCAACCGGCGAGCCACCGAGGTCTTGTCGGCCTTTCCCGTCTCGGCTGCGACCGATGTCACCGGCTTTGGGCTCGTCGGGCACAGCGTCGGCATGACGGCTGGCGGCGGCATCTCGCTGTGTCTCGACTGCCGACGGCTGCCCGTCTATGATGGCGCGCTGCGACTGGCCCAAAGCGGCGTGACCTGCGGCGGGGCGCGCAACAATCGGCAGGCCTTCCAAGCCCGGGTCCGCATCGCTCCCGAGGTGTCCGATGCCTATTGCGAGCTGCTGTTTGACCCGCAGACCTCCGGCGGGCTGCTCGTCGCCATTCCTCGCGAGTGGAGCGATGCGGCGGTGACCGCCCTTGCGTCCGATTCGGTGTTTGTCGCACGAGTCGGCGAGGTCACTGCACCGACCGATTCACCGCTTCATGTGGTTGGCTAAAAGCCGCCACTGCCGCCGACGTATGTGGATTGCCTAGCCCCTGGCTTGATGTCGGGTAACTGCTTCACAAAAATGTGATAACTGCAAATTATTGCGACAGTCCAACACTCGCTGATTCCATATAATGGACAAGTGAAGTGCGAGACGGTGGCAAGTGGCTCTTGACGAAAGCGTTGCGAACCGAGGCGAGCTAGAGCGCTATCGGAGTTGGCTGCGCTCCCTTGCGGAGGAGCTGCACGGGCTGTTTCTGCTGGTCGATTCGAGCGGGGTGCTGATCGACGCGGTAGTGCACGGTGAGCTACAGCGGCGGTTGGGTGGAAGAGGGCTGCTGGTGGGTGCGACCGTGCAGCAGCTTGTCCCTCCTCTCGGTAGCATGTTAGAGCAGAGCGTAACCCTTTGTCATCATACCGCTATATCGCAAAAATCAGAGGCGGTTATTGAAGATGAACATGGGATCTTATTTATTAAGATATTGGTCGTTAAATTTAAACATAATCTTTACTCTGTGATGATTACGGATTCCCATCACGAACGCACTCTGGCACTACAGGTCGAGACGTTATCGGCAGATCAGCGGCAGACGATCCAGCTGCTCCATGAGCTGGATGCGCGCTATCGAACGCTGTTTGACTCGCTGAGCGAGGGCGTGGTCTTTGTGGCGCGCGATGGTCAGATCCTGACCGCCAACGAGTCAGCCGCGCAGATTTTGCGCACCAGCGTCGCTGAGCTGTGCCGACTGCGGATCGATGGTCCACTGCCGTTTCGGACCATCGGAGAGGATCTGCAGCCGCTTCCTATCGAGCAGTGGCCTCTTTCGACGACGCTGCGCGGCGGGCAGTCGCGGCAAGAGGTGGTGGTGGGCCTGGTCTTCCCGTCGAGCAGCCCGGTCTGGCTGGCTGTCAACGCGCGGCCCCTGTGGCGGTCGGCAGAGAGCTTGCCCTATGCGGCTGTCGTGTCTTTTTTCGATATTACGCTCCGCAAACACCTAGAGAGCGAGCTTCATCATCGCGCTTTTCATGACCCGCTGACTTCGCTGCCCAATCGCAGCCTGTTTGTCGATCGACTCGATACCGCCATTCGGCAAGCGCGCCGGACCGGGGATCTGGTCGCTGTGTTCTTTCTGGATCTCGATGGATTCAAGGCGGTTAACGATGAGCGCGGCCACGATGTCGGCGATCGGTTTCTTCAGGGAGTCGCCGAGCGGCTGTCAGAGTCGCTGCGTGATGGCGATACGGTGGCGCGCTTTGGCGGGGATGAGTTCACAATCCTGCTGCCGGCGATTCAGATTCCCGAAGATGCCCTGCGCGTCGCTGAGCGAGTGATCGATGAGCTGCAGAAATCGATGCTGATCGACGGGCAGCCGCTCATCGCCAAAGCGAGCCTGGGTATCAGCCTGTATCCTCACGACGGCAGTGAGTCGGCGACGCTGATTCGGCACGCCGATATGGCGATGTATCGGGTCAAGTCGGGCGGACACCACAACTGCCAGTTCTTCCGCGAGGAAATCAACCTCGCGACGAGCCGCCAGCTCGGGCGTGAGAGTCTGCTGGGCTGTGAAGTTCAGACGGGGCAGCTCTCGCTGCGCTATCGGCCGCAGGTGCTGCTAGCGACGGAGCAGGTGGTGGCCTGGGAGGCCGAGCTGCTGCGGTCGAGTCGCGACGGACAGCCAGCGGAGCCGCTGGGCGAGGCTCTGCTCGAAGAGGGACTTTTGCAGCAGCAGCTGTTTTGTCTGATCGAGCAGGCTTGTCGCGAGTTTTGCGCCGTGCTGCCGACGCAGCCAGCGGAGCGTACGCTGGTGTTGCGCATCGATCAGCGGCAGCTGCTCGGCGGGAGTGCCCAGGCATCGCTGACGGCGGCGCTGGAGCGCAGTGGCCTCCTTCCTGAGCGGCTGGAGCTAGACCTCGCGGTGTCGAGCAGTCTCGTCGATGGCGCGGTGCTGCTGGAGCAGGTGTGGCAGCTGCACCGACTGGGCGTGCGGCTCAGCTTGTCGGCGTCGGCGACCGCGAGCCTGCCGATCGAGCACCTGCCGATCCTGCCTGTGACGGCGCTGACGCTGCCGGAGCGACTGTGGCGGTCGGGCCTCGATGAGAGGCGGATGGCTGGGCTGTGCGTGGGCCTGACCGGTCTGGCCTCGCAGCTCGGGCTGCCGGTGACGGCCATCGGGGTTCAGTCGCAGCGCGAGCGCGACCAAGTGCTGCAGCTGGGCTGTCAGCGCGGACAAGGTGCGCTGTGGCCGCCGCTGGACCATCTGCCCACGGGTTAGTACGCGGTGTCGCCACCAGCGGCTGCGAACAGGGCACGCTGTGCGGCGGTTCCGCGAGGGCTCTTTTCCGCTGCCCAGTGCTCTAGGACCGTGCGGGCTTCTTTGCGGATGCTTGGGTCGGTGTCGAACTGGGCCACGTGTCCGAGCAGCGGCGCCGTCTCGTCGAGCCCCAGTCGGCGCAGCGCCATCACCGCCGCCCGTCGCGCACGCGGCTCGGTCCGATGCAAGACTGCTTCAAGCGGTGGCAGCGCCGCCCGTCCGTGCGAAAGCAGCGTTCGCAGCGCCCCTTCCTGGACCTCGCCGCTCGACGTGACCAGCAGCTCGACGCTCGGCTTCAGGTCGACCGGCTGTTCCAGACACGCCCCGAGCAGCAGCACCCCACAGATCACGAGCTTGGGCCGAGCTGTGCGGACGGACTTTCCCATCAGCGCTCGGCCTCGAGCTTGTGACGATACCAGGCAATCGTCTCCATCAGTCCTTCGTCGAGATCAAAGCGTGGCTCCCACTGGAGCAGCTCGCGGGCCTTCGCCACCGACGGAACCCGCAGCTCGACATCGGGGTGATCCCAGCGCACAAACTCAATCGCCGACGACGAGCCACACAGCCGCCGAATCAGCTGCGCCAGGTGGTAGACCGTCACCGTCGAGCGTGGATTGCCGATGTTAAACGCCTGACCGCTCGCCTCGGGCCGCGTCAGCGTCAGCAGCGTCGCGTCAATGATGTCGTCGATGTAACACCAGGCCCGAATCTGCGAGCCATCGTTGTGAATGACCAGCGGCTCGCCCCGCAGCGCCCGCACGATGAAGTGGTGGACCGCGCCCTCGCCAATCTGTCTCGGACCGTAGATGTTGAACGGGCGCAGCGTCACCGCCGGAAACTGAAACTGCCGATGATAGGTCATCGCCAGGTGTTCCGTCGCCAGCTTGGACACCGCGTAGGTCCAGCGCGCCTCGCCGACCGCCCCGACGGTGGTGGCATCTAGCTCACTCACCTGATAGGCGTAGCGACCGAAGACCTCGCTGGTCGAAAAATCGAGAAACCGACGGCAGCGACCCGCTTGCTGCGCCGCTTCCAGCAGAAACGCCGTCCCGAGCAGCGACACCCGCATCGTCTGCGTCGGCATCCGCATCACCGTATCGACGCCGGCAATCGAGGCCAGGTGGATCACGATGTCGGTGTCCTTTACGGCCCGGCGAACCGCGTCTTGATCCAGCACATCACCGACGACCAGCTCGACGTTCTTGTGATCGTGAAGGCCAGCCGGTCGCAGCGCGTCGCGGCGCATGATGTCGAGCACCCGCACCCGGTTGTGAGTCCGCAGTCGCTCGACGAGGTGAGAGCCGATAAAGCCCGCACCGCCGGTGACCAGCACATGCGCGTCGCGCAGCTCAAGGTTTGCCATGGACATGGCCGCGCATGCTAGCCGGCTTTTCTGGTGCTGCCGATGTCTTTTTGTCCGCGTCGCTCACGTCGGATGCTTGCGGCGGCTCGCCCCGCAGCTTCTGCAGTCGCTCACCAAGCGCTCGTTCCAGGCCACTCTCTGACGGCTCGTACAGTCGTTTCCCCCGCAAGGCCTCAGGCAGATAGTGCTCGACGACGTGATGACCCTGATAGCGGTGTGGGTACTTGTAGTCTTTGCCGTAGCCAAGATCCTTCATCAGCTTCGTCGGCGCGTTGCGCAGGTGCAGCGGCACTGGCTGGGCTCCGTGCTCATCGACGGCCTGCTTGGCTGCCTGATAGGTAGACTTGGCACTGCACGATTTTGGCGCGAGCGCAAGATAAATCGCCGCTTCACTCATCGGCAGCGTCCCTTCGGGCAGGCCGATGAAGCGCACCGCCTCGGTGGCTGCCATCGCAACCTGAAGTGCCCGAGGGTCCGCGACGCCAATGTCTTCTGCCGCAAAGATCACCATCCGCCGGAGCACAAACAGCGGATCTTCCCCCGCCTCGAGCATCCGCGCCAGCCAGTAGACCGCCGCGTCGGGATCGGAGCCGCGCATGCTCTTGATAAACGCCGAGACGACGTTGTAGTGCTCGTCGCCGCTCTTGTCGTAGAGCAGGACCTTGCGCTGCAGCGCCTCCGCGACGATCTGCTTGGTAATGACTCGCTCACCGTCGGATTCGCGACGGCTGACGTGCTGGGCCGCCGCCTCCAGCGCACCCAGCGCTCGTCGAGCATCACCACCCGAGTGCGCGGCCAAAAAGTCACGCGCCTCGTCGGTAAGAGCAAGCTTTTGGCTACCGAGGCCGCGTACTTCGTCGTGCAGCGCCCGCTCGATTAGCTCCCCCAGCTGGGCCACCGTCAGCGCCTCTAGCTGCACCACGCGACAGCGTGACAAGAGTGCCGCATTGACCTCGAACGAGGGATTTTCCGTCGTTGCTCCGATCAGCACCACCGTGCCGTGCTCGACGTGCGGCAGCAGACCGTCTTGCTGGGCTTTGTTGAAGCGATGAATCTCGTCGAGAAACAGCACCGTGTGGCGACCACGCGTGCGCTCGTATTCGGCCTCGGCAATCGCGGCCCGAACTTCCTTCACCCCGGCGGTGACGGCTGACAGCGCGGCAAACCGGGCCCCGATCTGCTCCGCGAGGATACCGGCCAGCGTGGTCTTCCCAGTGCCCGGCGGTCCCCACAAAATCAGCGACGGCAATCGTCGTGAAGCCAGCGACCTCTCGAGGAGCTTGCCCGGCCCCAACAGGTGCTGCTGTCCAATGTACTCGTCGAGGCTACGTGGCCGCATCCGCTCGGCCAGCGGCGCCGTCGGGTCGACCTTTTCGCGTGGAACATCGCGTGGAACATCGCGTGGCGTCGCGTCCATCGCCGCGCTGGGAAGTCGAGAAAAGAGATCCACCGGCTTGGCTACTGCGAGGAGTTGAGGAGGATGCTGAGGTTGTTGCTATCGGCGTTGCTGGCGGCGATGTCGAGTCTGCCGTCGCCATCAAAGTCGGCCAGAGCGACGGAGGTGGTGGCTTTGCCGGCTGGGAAGAGAAGTTCCTGACCGCAGCTGCCGTCGCCGCGACCGAGCAGTACGCTGACGCTGCCGGTGACCACGTAGTTTGCGACCACCAAGTCAGGATTGCCGTCGAGGTTTAGGTCGGCGCTGGCCACGTGGTGGGAATAGACGCCTTGGCCGCAGGGCTTGCCGGGGGAAAACTTGCCGTCGCCGCTGCCGAGGTGAACGAGCAGGGCGCTCTGGCTCAGGTTGGCCGAGACAAGGTCAAGCTTGCCGTCGCTGTTGAAGTCCACGGCGAGTCCAAAATAGGGCTTCGGTCCGGCTGGATAGACCTCGCCGGCCTGGAATGTTCCGTCGCCGCGATTCAAAAACAGGCTGACGTTCATCGCTGTCTCGCTCCACACCGCGAGATCCGGGCCACCCTTGCCATTGAAGTCAGCCACCGTCACGGCACGCGCGCCGGCTCCGGCGGGAAGTGACACGGGCGCGGCAAAATTTCGTCCGCCCTGACCAAGCACCACGCTGACGGAGCTGCCGGTGTAGTTGGCAGTCACGATGTCGAGCTTGCCGTCGGCATTGAGGTCAGCGGTGGCGACTCCGCGCGGGGCAGCTCCCGTCGCTACGGGATGCGCGGCTTCAAAAGTCCCGTCCCCTTTGCCAAACAGGATCTGAACCGGATCGCTGCTGTACTGGCCGGTCACGAGATCCTTTTTGCCGTCGCCATCGACATCCGCAATCTGAAGACCAAACGGACTGCGGCCGGCGGCGTAGCTGACCTGGGGACGGAAAGAACCGCCCCCCTTGCCGAGCAGGACGCTGACGCTCGAGCTGTTGTAGTGAACGACCACCAAGTCGGCCACTTTGTCCCCGTTGAGATCTTCCGCAGCGACGGACCAAGGATCTGTGCCGGTTGCCGGCTGTTCGGGGCCGCCGGTAAAGCCGGTGGCTCCGTAGTAATAGCGAAACGACTTCGGCAGCGTCGCGGTCCGGGCTTCTTCGTCTTGCACATCTTGCACGCGCACATCGACCAGACCGACCTGGCCGAGGTGGGCCGGCAGCGTCGCCGACAGCGAGGCTTCCGATTCCCAGCTGGTCTTTGCAGACGCCACGCCATCGAACGACACCACCGCTTGCGGCGAAAAGCCGCTGCCCAGAAGCCGGACCGAGATCCCTCCCGTGGTCGGTCCCGTCGTCGGGCTCACCGAGAGCAGTCCGATCGGTGCCGGAGCTTGAGGAGAGGTCTGCGTACAAGCGGCCAGTCCGCCCAAAAACCACAGTGTGTGTAGGTGTATTCGCATGGCGTTTCCCTCGAACTTTCGCGAGAAGAGCGGCAAAGCGAGGGCGCTGTCAAGACCCTTGCTCGATCTGCTGGCGGGCGAATTGCTGGCGGTCGAGCTGCTCCACCGAGCGGCCACAGTGGATGCCGAGCCGGCGCAGTCGGTCGCTCAGTGACGACTTGGGCAGATCGAGGATCGCCGCCGCCGCGCGCTGGTTGCCCTGGGTGTGGCGCAGCACCGTCGTCAGCACGTCTCGCTCGATGTCCGCCAGGCGACGGCCGAGGATCGGCACCTGATTTTCGTCGCACAGCACGGTCAGTCGCTGCCCGGCCAGCACGTCCTTGGCTCGCAAGACCGGACCGTGCAGGTGCGCCGCCCGCAGCAGCGCCATCTTCAGCTCGCGGACGTTGCCCGGCCAGCTGGCTTGGGACAGCGCCGCGATCTCCTCGTCAGCAATGTGCAGCCCGGGCAGCTCCGACGCGGCTTCGGCGACAAAGTGCGCAATCAGCAGCGGGATGTCGTCTCGACGCGACCGCAGCGGCGGCAGCTCGACTGTGAGCCCCGCCAGCCGATAGAACAGGTCTTGCCGAAACTGGCCTTTGGTCACCATCAGCGACAGATCACGATGGGTGGCAGCGACGATGCGCACATCGATGGGAAGCTCGCGCCCGGACCCAATCGGACGGATCGCGCGATTCTCGAGTGCGCGCAGAAGCCGTGGCTGAAGCTCCAGCGGCAGCTCGCCAATCTCGTCGAGAAACAGCGTTCCGCCCGCCGCTTCCCCAAAACAGCCGAGGTGGCGCCGCTCCGCACCGGTAAAGGCCCCGCGCTCGTGGCCAAACAGCTCACTCTCGACCAGCTCGCGCGCCAGCGCCCCGCAGTTGACGGTGATGAGCGGCCCGCGTCGAGCGCTCTCGGTATGCAGGGCTTTGGCGCAGAGCTCTTTGCCGGTGCCGCTCTCGCCCAGCACCAGGACCGGCAGCAGCGACGGCGCAAACCGCGTGATCTGCTCGCGCAGCCGCATCATCTTGGCGCTCTGACCCAGCAGGCCCGAGCCGACCGGCTGCAGCAGTCGTAGCTCTGTCTCGCCGAGGCGCAGCGTGCCGCCTTGCCGTAGCTCGCCGTGGCGAACCCGCACGCCATTGACATAGGTGCCGTTGCGCGAGCCGCGATCTTGGACCTGAACACCGTCGCTGCCCGGCACAAGCTGGACATGGTGCTGCGACACGTAGCGATCGGCCAGCACCCAGTCATTGTCGGGCGCGGTGCCGATGCGCAGGGCCTTGCTGAGGACACGCTCGCTGCCGTCGCTGCTGCGGATGATCCACGGTCGGGGCTGGCCGCCGCCTCGCAGTACAAACAGCGGAGTCGCCATCGCATCGCTGCCATACGGCACTGGCGGTCGATCGCAAGCGGCCAGCAGTCCGTCGCTGACAGCGGATTGAACCGCAGCGGGACTGGCAGCGTGCGCGTGGTGGAGGGCAACAAACGGGTCAGCGCTTCGTAGCTTCAGCATGGTCGTCCTTTGCAGGTGGGGTGAAAGGTGGTCCGATGAAATCGGCTGTGGTTCCGGGTAGGTTTCGTGCGTAGGTGGGAAAAAGTTGCTAGGGTTGGGGCCCTTTTTTTCAAAAAAGTGTCGCCATGTCCGACCTGCTGATCCGTGCCATTCATCGGACGCTCAACGTCCGCATCGTCGCTGCCATCGCCACCGAGGTCTGTCAAGACGCCGCCCGCCGTCACCGCTGTAGCCCGGCTGCGGCCTGCGCACTCGGGCGCGGCATTGTCGGCAGCTACCTGCTCGCCACCCTGACTCGCGGCGGTGAGCGCGTCACCATCCAGGTCCAGGCCGACGGCCCGCTGCGAGGGATCAACATTGATGCCTACGACGACGGCTTGGTGCGCGGCTATCCGCTCGCCCCGCAGGAGTGCGCCGATCGCCGCATGGATCGTCGCCAGCGACTCGCCGACTTGATTGGCCGCGACGGTGTCGTCAACATCTTGCGCGATGTCGGCTTGCAAGAGCGCTTCCAGGGTCAGGTCAGCCTCGTCACCAGCGAGATCGACGAAGACATCGAAGCCTATCTGCGACAGTCAGAGCAGATCCCGTCGGCACTCGGCTGTGAGCTGATCTTCGACGGAGAAGGCCAGATTGTCCGAGCCGGTGGGGTGCTGCTGCAAGCGATGCCCGACGCGCCGGAAGAAACCAAGGCGGTCCTTCACGAGGCCCAGCACATCCTGCGGAGCGGCGAGCTGTACGATCTTTTGGCGGCGGGACCGCAGACTCCGCAGGCGCTGGCGTCGCTGCTGCTGGGCATCTATGGCGATCAAGTCGAGGTCCAAGATCAGCGGCAGCTACAGTTTCGCTGTCGCTGTGATCGGGGCCGGATCGAGGCGATGCTGGGCGGCCTGCCTGACGGCGATCTCGACGAGCTGATTGGTGAAGGCAAGGCCGAGATCACCTGCAACTTCTGCGCGGCGGTCTATCAGTTTGACAAAGACGAGCTGAACGAGCTTCGTCGTCGCAAGCAGAGGGTCCAAAACTGATGCGACCCGGCGTCGAGACGTTTTTGTCGATTGCACCCGAGGTGGCGGCGGCGGTAGACGGTGGTCAGGCGGTGGTGGCGCTCGAGTCGACGCTGCTCGCTCATGGACTGCCGTGGCCCGACAACATCGAGGTAGCGCTGCAAGCCGAGCAAGCGGTGCGCCAAAGTGGCGCGGTTCCAGCGACGATCGCGGTGCTGGCTGGGCGGATTCACATTGGGCTGTCGCGAGAGCAGCTGGAGACGGTGGCGCACGGTCAGGGCTTCTTCAAGGCCTCGGCGGCGGATCTGGGCCCACTTTTGGCGGCGCAGTCAGATGGGGCGACCACGGTGTCAGCGACGGTAGTGGCAGCAGCCCGAGCCGGGATTTTCGTGATGGCGACCGGCGGGATTGGCGGGGTTCATCGCGGCGATTCCTTTGACATCTCGTGTGATCTGACGACGCTGGCGAGTGAGCCGGTGGCAGTGGTGTCGGCGGGCGCAAAGTCGATCTTGGATCTGCCTCGGACGCTGGAATATCTGGAGACGCTGGGCGTGCCGGTGGTGGGCTATGGCACCGGTGAGCTGCCGGCGTTTTACACCCCGCACAGTGGGCTCGGGCTCGTGCATCGCGTCGATGGTCCTGACTCGGCGGCACGGGTGCTGCGATCGCACTGGGCGGTGCATCCGGGGCGGGGCGTGCTGCTGGCCAATCCGATTCCTGTGGCTGAGGCGCTACCGAGTGAGCTGGTTGAGCGCGCGATGCAAGCCGCGCTGCAAGCAGCCGAGGCGGAGCACGTCGGTGGCAAGGCGCTGACGCCATTTCTGCTCGGGAGAATCGCGACGGAGACGGGCCTGCGCTCGGTGCGGGCCAATCGGGCGCTGATCGTCGACAACGCTCGTGTCGCGGGTCAGATTGCCGCATCCCTGACGCAGCAGCGCGCGGTCGCTTAGTCATGACGGACTCTTCTTTGCCGAATCGTGCGATGACCCAAAACGCTGACATTCGCTTTCTTGGCAAGCTGCTCGGCGACGTGATTCGCGAGTACGGCGGCGAGGAGCTGTTTCAGCGGATTGAGTACATTCGTGCCAACTCCGTCGATCGCTATCGCGGCATCGTGGCGGCGCACGAGGCGGATCGCGGCCTGTCGGCCCTGTCACTCGATGACACGGTGGCGTTTGTGCGCGGCTTCATGTTGTTTTCGATGCTGGCCAACCTGGCGGAAGACAGGCAGCACATTCCCGAGCACAGCGACGGAGAGCTGGCCTCGGTGCTGACGCAGCTGCTTGCGCAAGGGACAGGGGCGGACAAAGTGACGGAGCTGCTCTCGCGGGCGCTGGTGGTGCCGGTGCTTACGGCGCATCCGACGGAGGTGATGCGCAAGAGCATGCTCGATCACCGCAACCGGATTGCGGAGCTGCTGCGACTGCGGGATCTCGGACGGACCGAGACGCCGGATGCGGACCTGATTGAGACGGCGATTTTGCGGCAGATTGCGCTGCTTTGGCAGACGCGGGCGCTGCGCCATGAGCGGCTCTACGTCGCGGACGAGGTCGAGACGGCGCTGGCCTATCTGCGCGAGGTGTTTTTGCCCGAGCTGCCGGCGCTGTATGCGCGCTGGGAGCGGCTCTTGGGTCAGGCTCCGCCGAGCTTTTTGCGACTGGGGACGTGGATCGGTGGCGACCGCGATGGCAATCCGAATGTCACTGCGGCGTCATTGCAGCTGGCGCTCGGGCGGGCTTGTGCGACGGTGCTGACGAGCTACTTGGCGCAGGTCGATGCGCTCGGGGCCGAGCTGTCGATTTCGAGTGAGCTGTCGGCGGTGAGTCCCAGCGTGCTGGAGCTGGCGGCGCGCGGTGAACCGACGAGTGCGTCGCGACGGGATGAGCCGTATCGGCGGGCGCTCACCGGCATCTATGCGCGGCTGGCGGCGACGTACACCAAGCTGACCGGGCGGGCTCCGCAGCTGCCGGCGCGCTTTGCTGCCGAGCCGTATCCCGATCCCCAGCACTTCCGGGCCGAGCTGTGCGCGCTGTCGGAGTCGCTGTCGGCAAGTGGAAACCGCGAGCTGGCCGAGGGTGGGGCGCTGTCGCGGCTGATTCGGGCGGTGGAGGTGTTTGGCTGGCACTTGGCGACGCTCGATCTGCGCCAAAATGCCGACGTGCATGCCCGTGTCGTCGCTGAGCTTTTGGCGGTCGCGGGAGTCACGCCCGACTACCAGTCGCTGACCGAGCCCGAGAGAGTGGCGCTGCTGCGCCGGGAGCTTGGCAACCAGCGGCTGCTCGCGAGTCCGTATGCGAGCTACAGCGACGAAACCAAGTCCGAGCTGGCGATTGTCTACGCCGCTGCCAAGGCCCACGCCGAGTACGGTCCCGAGTCGATCCGCACCTACATTGTGTCCAAGACCGAGCACGTCTCGGATCTGCTGGAAGTCAATATTTTGTTAAAGGAAGCGGGGCTGTACCGAGGCCATGGCGAGCCCTCCGCGAGCATTCTGGTGGTGCCGCTGCTGGAGACGATTGGCGACTTGGATCAGGCCGCCACGATGATGCGGGAGTGGCTGTCGCTGCCCGAGGTGGCGACGGTGACGCGGGTGCACGGCTACCAAGAAGTGATGGTGGGATACTCGGACTCGAACAAGGACGGCGGGTATCTGACCTCGGTGTGGAGTCTGCAAAAGGCGACACGGGCGCTGGCAACGGTGTTTGCGGAGTGTGGGACGCGGCTGCAGACCTTTCACGGTCGCGGTGGGGCGGTGGGTCGAGGCGGTGGGCCGGCGTTCGCGGCGATTGTGGCGCAGCCTTCTGGCACGGTGCAGGGGCGGATTCGCATCACCGAGCAGGGCGAGGTCATCGCCGCCAAGTACGGCACCCGCGAGAGTGCGGCCCGCAACCTGGAGTCGATGGCTGCGGCAACGCTGCTGGCTTCGCTGACTCGGACGGAGAAGCAGTCGCACAGTGAGGCGCTGTTTGTGGCGGCGATGGAGGAGATCTCGCAAGCGGCCCTGCGCAGCTATCGGGCGCTCGTCTATGAGACGGAGGGCTTTAAGACCTTCTTTCGCCAGATGACGCCGCTGGCCGAGATTGCGGAGCTCAAGATTGGCTCGCGGCCGGCGTCGCGTACCAAGTCCGACCGCATTGAAGATCTGCGCGCGATTCCGTGGGTGTTTAGCTGGGCGCAGGCGCGGGTGATGCTGCCGGGCTGGTACGGGGTCGGACAGGCGCTGGCGGCGTTTCCGGATCAGGGGCTGTTGCGACAGATGGCGACGGAGTGGCCGTTTTTTCGGACAACGCTCGACAACCTCGAGATGGTGCTGGCCAAGTCGGACATTGCGATGGCCGCGCAGTACGCCAAGCTCGTCGAAGATCGCACCCTGGCCGAGCCGATTTTTGCGCGCATTCGAGCCGGCTGGCAGGCGACCCACGACAGCTTGCTTGCGATTACCGAGCAGTCGCGGCTCCTTGAACACAGTCCAACACTAGAGCAGTCGATTCGGCTGCGCCTGCCCTACATCGAGCCGCTGAACCTGCTGCAGATCGAGCTGCTCAAGCGACATCGCGCCGGCGAGCACGACCCCCGCGTCCGCGAAGGACTCCACCTGTCGATCAACGCCATCGCCACCGCCCTGCGCAACAGCGGGTAGTGCTGCATTGGCTGGGAACGGGGTATGCTGCGCGGATGTCGGCACTGATTGCTTTTGAGCGGCGCGGCTCGACGGCGCTTCTGACCTTGCAGCGGCCCCCGGCGAACGCGCTCAACTTGGACTTACTACAACAAGCGGCGGAGATCTTGCCGCAGCTGGTGGTTCCCGAGGTACGGGCGCTGGTCATTACCGGCCAGGGGCGCTTCTTTTCGGCTGGGCTCGACCTGTTTGCGGTCTTTGCGTATGCCGACAAAGAAGCAGCCGCGTTTCCGGTGGTCTTCGATGAGGTCGTGGCCGGCTTCTATGCGCTGCCGATTCCGGTGGTGGCGGCAATAAACGGTCATGCCATTGCCGGTGGCGCAGTGCTCGCAGCGACGGCAGACTTTCGACTGGTCAGCGAGGGCGAGTCGCTGCTTGGACTGAGTGAGATTCGGGTCGGAGTGCCGTTTCCGGTGTCAGCGCTCGAGCCGGTTCGCAGCGCGTGGTCGGGTCCGCACCTCGGCGAGCTGCTCTATCGCGGTCGCAACTTTCGTCCTCCCGAGGCGCTGGCGGCGGGGCTCATCGATGAGGTCGTGCCGGCGGCAGAGCTGCTCGATCGCGCCCTGGCCTTGGCGGATGAGCTGGGCTCGCGGGTGCCGGTGGCGTTTGCGGCGACCAAGCGGGCGCTGCGCAGAGAGGGCCTGGAGCGAATTGCTGCCGTCGGTGGACCGGGAAAAGATCCGGTGTGGTCGATGTGGCATACGCCCGAGGTCTTGGCGGCGATGGTGGCCTATCGGCAGTCGCTCGATAAGAAGCGCGGCTAGGCTCAGCGTCGAGGAGCGCCGGACGAGCTGGGGCGGGGTTGGCGTCGCTCTTCGTCGAGGCGCTTGTCGAGGCGAGCTTGGGCGTCGCTGGCGTAGGTGGCGCAGGCCTTCTGGTTGACCATCGGATCGGGGTCGCGGTCGGTGCGCTTGGCGCGGGCGGCTTGACGCTCAAATAGGCCCGATTGGTCGGGATGCGCAGCGATCAGGATGTCGCAGGGCAGGCTTCGGACCTTGGCGATGCTGCGGCGGAAGGTGGCCACGTAGGACGGGTGGTCAGAGAAGCGGTAGCCCGGCGCCGAGACGGCATTGAGGCTATCGGCGTAGACCAGCTGCAGACAGCGACTCCCTTCGCAGGACTGCCAGGAGTAGCTGGTTGCGCCGGGGGTATGTCCAGGCGTGTAGTGGACGGTGATGCGGAGCGGGCCTACCGAAACCGTGCCACCATCGGGTAGCTCGGTCACTTCGGTCACGGCGGGAAAGTGCATCGCTGCCCCAAAGCCCGCCTGGGGATCATCGGTGGAGATCGTTCCGGTTCGCAAGACTTGGGCGCCGAGCACGCTGGTGGCGACCTTGGCTCGGCTCTGGCGCTGCAGCAGCGCGATTCCCCCGGCATGATCGAAGTGGGCGTGCGAGCTGACGATCCAGCGGACATCCTCGATGCGGAAGCCGAGCGCGGCCATGTGAGCGGCAATCAGGGGCGCCGACTGCGGCAGGGCGCCATCGATCAGCACATGCCCCTCTGCCGAGGTAATCAGCACCGAGCTGAGCCCGTCCGGACCGACGTAATAGGTATTCCCAAAGATGCGGAACGGCTGGTGCTCTGTGTTCCACTCCGCGCAGGCATCACAGACAATCGGCGTCACCGCAGCAGGAGTCGCAGCAGGAGTCGCAGCAGGAGTCGCAGCAGGAGTCGTGGATGATGTTGCGGTGGAAACGGCCAGAGCGAGTAGCAGAGACAGGACAGTCATGGCGGCCAGCGTACTCAAATTTCAGGTAGATTGTCCGCTCATGAACACCACCACACCGCGCGCTGCCTGCGACTCTGTTTCCGCAAAGGAATCAATAAGAGGTGTCTAAAAAGCATCTTATTACGGCCTCTGCGGAGGACCCCCGAAACCTGCTCTTGCTGCTGTCGCAGCGGCTGGGCTGGAGCGCAGCGCAGGCGGCGAAGGCGGTGCGGGAAGGGGCGGTGTGGGTGGATGGACGACGAGTCACTCCAGCTGTCCACAGTGTCGTTACAGGTGCGCGACTGACGGTGTTTGCCGATCATGACCCGGCTCCTGTCGCGGTGCCCCGGGTGCGAGTGGTGTACGAAGATCGCGAGCTGCTGGTGGTGTGCAAGCCGGCGGGACTGCTCTGTCAGCCGGGACGACGTGGCGGGCCGTCGCTGCTGACGGTGCTGCCGGGGCCGCTGTGGCTGCCGCATCGGCTCGACGGTGATACCTCGGGGCTGACGATGCTGGCGAAGTCGGCGGAGGCGTGTGCGCGGCTGGGTCAGGCGCTACGAGACGGGCAGATCGAGCGGCACTATCTGGCGCGGGTGACGGGGGTGCCGCTTGAGCGAGGTCGCATCGAGCTGCGCATCGGCAAGCGAGCCGGGCCAGCCAGTCCTTCGGGGAGTCACTCGAGCAGTCCAAGGATGATTACGTATCCGGCGCAGTCGCAGCTCGGGGTATCGGCGGAGAGTCAGTTCGAGCGGCGCGACACACTCACTGGACCGACGGGCAGTCAGTCGCTGTTGCTGGTTCGATTGGCGACGGGTCGTACCCACCAAGTACGGGTGCATCTGGCGGCGCTTGGGCATCCTATCGTCGGTGACAAGCTGTACGGAGGTTCGCCGTTTGCGCGACTGGGACTGCACGCGGCGACGCTGGTGCTGGTGCACCCTCGAACGGGTCAGCGCCTTTTGCTAGAGAGCGAGCTGCCGGAAAACTTTTGGCCTCGGCCGCTGCCGATTGCGACGGAGCTCGTCGCGCCGTAACGGCTAGCGCGGCGGCGCGGGCGTCGGCAAGAGCTCGACCTCACAGGGGCCGTCCGGAAGCAGCTCGTCGACGGTGGTGCCGACTCGATCGGTGAATCCAACTCGCGAAAGGCCGTCGCCCATCAGCAGTCGATAGGGCGCAAGCGGTCGTGTGTTGCCGTCGAAGTCGGTCTGATAGGTGACCAGCCAGTGCTTGCGACTCGTCGCTGCGTGGGGTCCCTTCCCGAGGAGAGCCGCCTGGGCATTGTGGCGAACGTGGCGATCTTCGTCGGCGACACTGCTGCTGCGAAGCCGCGCTTCGATGCCTCCCGAGCGCGGCACCACCGCCGACAACAGCAGCGCTGCGTTGCGCCGCACCCCGGCATCCGCATCATCCAGCCACTCCGCGTCGCGGGGCTCGGTCACGCCCAGCCGAGCGAGTGCGGCCATCACGTTGGTGCGCAGCGCGGTCCGCTCGGGTGACGGCTCGTGACGATTGCTGAGCAAAAGACGCAGCCTTTCGAGCACTCGGGCGACGGACTCGTGGTTGCGCGGCAGGTTCGACAGGGCCCACGCCGCCTCGGCGGCTCCGCGCAGATCGTCGCTGCTGCCGTCTTGTAGCCGGGTCAGCAGCGCACTGACCAAGGCTTCACTCGGCGCTGTCGCCAGCAGTGAGCCCAGCGCCGCCGTCGCACGCAGCTGTCGCGCCGGATCTCGATGTTGGAGTAACTTCACCAGCCGTCCCTGCGCCGGGACATCCACAAACGACTGCAAGGCCGACAGCGCATCGACGGCGAGCTGTCCCTCCGCAGACTGTGGCTCAGCGGCGAGCTGCCCCAGCCCGAGCAGTCGCTCGCGAACCGTCTCACTTTTGTGACCGCGCAGCATGCCCGAGAGCAAGAGCAGCACTTCACTATGCGGCCCACCCTCGGGAGACTTGCGAAGTACCGACAGCAGCTCGGCGATGATGGGCGCCTGCCGCTCGGGATGAGACGACAGAAAACCGGCCAGCACCTGGGCTGCGGTCCGCCTGGTGCGCCGCTCGGACGGACCCGGTCGCACCGTCACCACCGCTCGCAGCAGCATCGCCACCGTCGGCTCTTCGAGGGAGGCTTTGCGGACGAGCTGCGCCAGCGCTTGGGCGGCCACCTGCCGGGTGTCAACGTCGGCGAGCATCGGTCGATCGCTGGGATCGAGGACTTCGGTCAGACGGGGCTGTCCCAGACCCAGATCGCCCAAGGCCAGCAGCGCCTGATGTCGCACCTGTGGATCGGCATCGGTGCTAGCAGCGACGAGCGCATCGAAGGCGCGGGGATCGACCAGGTGAGGCTTGCGCAAAAGCTGCGTCGCCCGCCGTCGGACCACCAGATCTTTGTCGCCCAGCAGCAGGGTTAGCAGCGGTGTGATGTTGCGATCTCCGACGATGGCCAAGGCGTCCAGAATGTGCTCGCGGGGCAGTCGCTGTCGGTACAGCTCGCGGACCAGCTCGCTCTGCGCTGTCGCCCGCTGCTCGGTGGAGAGCTTGGGTCCGAGATCGCGGATCAGCTCGACAAGCGCCGCCAGCTGTTCGAGGCTGAGCGCCGGACGTGACAGCTCTTGCAGCAGCAGCGGCACCACGCTCTGACTGCCGGCCAGGAGAGAGTCGATCACCAGCGGTCGCAGCGTCGCGTGGGTCAGGTTCGCCAAGATGGCCTGGGTCGCTTGGCTCAGCGCTTCCGTCGGCAGCGACTGGGCCGCATCGGGCAGCAGAAACAGTCCCAGGGCTTGCAGCGCCGCCGCTCGCTGTCCGTCTGTGCCACTGTCCAGCGCCTCACGGAGCAGCGGAATCGCCGTCGCACTGGCCAGTCGTCCCAGGCACAGCATGGCTTGCTTGCGAACCTCCTCGCTGGGATCACGGAGCAGGCGCAGCGCCGCAGACGCCGCATGCGTGGCCCGCAAAAGACCCAGGCTCCGCAGCGACTCGGCGCGGACATCACGGGCAGGGTCCGACAGCCGACCGAGCAGCGCCAAGACCACGCGACTGCGCAGCTCTGCCGGCAGCGACAGGGGACTGAGGCGACCGAGCACGGCCAGCGCGCTGCGACGGACCCCGACGTTCTCATCTTCGATCCGCAGCAGCACCGGCGGCAAAAGCTGCGGCAGTTCGAGCGCGGTAAAGACCTGCGAAGCGAGCAGACGCTCGACGGCCCGCAGGGCTTCTTGGCGGACCTCGAACTGGCCGTCACCCATCGCCCGGGCCAGCAGCGCCACCGCTCGCTGCTGCTCGGGACGGGGCAGGGCGCCGTACTGCCCAAGCGCTTCGGCACAAGCGGCGCGAACGGTGTGATCTGCATCGCTCATTCCGTCGAGAAGCGGACTTGCTGCGGCCAAGACAGACGCGGGTCCAAGCGCCTGGGCCGCCCGCGCTCGCACCGCCGGATCGCCATCTTGCAGTCGCTGGAGAAGATACGGATTGGCCAGGTGCTGCGGCAGAGACAGCAAGCGATCGACCGCTTCCCGACGACGCGCGGGATCACTTGCCGAGAGCAGCGAACGAAGCTCCTCCGGAAGATCACTGCCGCCACCATACAGATCCGCCGCTTCCGCCTCTACCAAGGGAGACAAAAGCAGCGCGGACAGAGACAAGACCGGAAGCCAGCGACGCATGCGCACAGCTTGAGGTTATACCAGGATAGCTGGGGAAGGAGTGCGCCGTACGTTATGGACCGGTGGTGTAAAAGTAGTTCAGGCACATCTCGTCGGTGGTCGACTCTCCCCAGGTCACCGAGCTGGTGGTGGGGTTGTCGAAGACGCAGGTGAGCTTGATCTGCGTGCCCTTCTTGACCGGCATTCCCTGACTGTTTTCGTAGAAGTAGAACTGCTGCCAGTTAAAGTCCCAGCTGGGAATGTCGATCATGCAGGTGTCGGGAGTCTCTACGCGCATTCTGCGACCCAGCTGATGGGCATGCGGAAGGAGTCCGTACACGAAGCCATCGCCCGGTGCTGTCAGGTTCCCAACCACCGCATAGTTTGTCGCTCCTGGTGGCAGCACAAACGACGAGTTTTGAACGGACAGAATCGCTGCTTTTTTGGCAACCGGAGTCATCGAATACTGCAGCTTGATGCTGGTCTGATCAGGAGTCCACGCACCACCATGATGGTTGTCGTAGTGAACCTGCATCACCAGCACTTGTCCGGCACTCAGGGTGATTCCGGTGTTGGTCGGATACTTGGTGGGAGGACTCCCTGGCACCCAGCCTCCGATGGTGGACGCAGTCTTGATTCCCGGTCCCCCAAAGCAGGGCCAGCCGACCTCTCCCGTCTTGGCATCCGCTGCCTGTGCTGCCGTCGCATCCGCTGGATACAGGAGTACGTGATGCACACTCTTTTTGGCCCCAGGAATGACCTCGTAGCCGAT
>JAEUKA010000088.1 GCA_016794465.1 Myxococcales bacterium
CCGCTGCTGGTCAAGCTGGACTGGGTGGATGCCACAGTCAGTCCCAGCGGGGCCTACACTCCACCGAGCAGCCAGAGCACCGATTATCACTGCTTTGTCCTCGATCCCAAGCTGGCCACAGACCGCGACATCATCGGCTACACAGTCAACCAGAACCGAGCCGTCTGAATCCGCGACTCCGTCTCTGGGGTGGGGAATGTAGGCAGGAAGCGCAGCGCAGTTAGGAACTCGACGGGTCTGCTTTGTGACCGTGCAGCAGATAGGTCTGCATCGGACCGACTCCTTTGATGGCGATCTCACCACGCGCCGAGAACTCGTAGCGGTCCTGCAGCAGGCGATAGGTACTCGCCGAGCACTGAATCGATCCCGGCAGTCCGTGCATCTCCATCCGGCTGGCGATGTTGACCGTGTCTCCCCACAAATCGTAGGCAAACTTGCGCAGCCCAATCACGCCCGCCACCACCGGACCGGTGTTGATGCCGATACGAAACTGGAGGTTCTCTTCGCGCTCACCTCGGATCAGCTCCAGCTCACGGAGTGCGGCAAGCGCAAACTCTGCCATCACATCCGCATGATCACGCCGCGCGATCGGGAGTCCGGCCACCACCATGTAGGCATCGCCAATCGTCTTGATCTTTTCGACGCGGTACTTCTCTGCCACCAGATCGAGCGCGGAGAAGATTCGGTTGAGCAGACTGACCAGCTCAATGGCCGGCAGTCGCGACGAGAGCTGGGAAAATCCCACCAAGTCCGCAAACAGCACCGTGACCATTGGGAAGTTGTCCGCGATGACTTCCGGAGCCTGCTTGAGCCGATCCGCAATCGGCTTGGGAAGCACGTTGAGCAGCAGATTTTCGGCCACCTGGCGTTCACGATCGAGCGCCGCAGCCGAGCGTCGCAGCTTCAAAATCACCAGACTGGCGCTGAGTGCCACCAGCAGCACGCCCAGCACCGCCGCGAGCACGCGATAAAAGTCAGCGGTGGTCAGCGCATCATGAAAGTGCCGCTCATAGGAACGCCGCGCTGCATCGGCATGCTCACGGGTTGGGAAGCGCAGGACCTCGCGAACGGACTCATCGATGCGATGTTGCTTCTCCAAGATGATGCGCGAATGCAAAATGATCAGCCGCAGATCCTCATCGAGCGGCGGCTGGAGCGACTGGGGTTGCCGCTCCAGTCCCGCCAGCTGCGCTTCAATCTGATGCTTGTGCTCGGGCAGTGGCTGGAGCGAAAACAGCGACACCTGCCGCAGGAGCTCCTCGACCTGCTGCGCCACAAGCGGACTCTCTTGTCGCCGCTGCAGCTCATCTACAAAGGTCCGAATCGCCAGCGGAAAGTAGTTCTGGGAGTTGCGCAGGACCGCCGACTCGGACTTGAAGCGCTCGACCTGCTGTTCCTTCCCAGACAGTGTCTCCATGAACGTACCGATGGACTTGCGGACATCTTCGTAGCCTTGCTGCGACAGATAGGGAGCACTGCGGCTTCCCGTCTGAAGCGTGGTTCCCACAGCGCGCAGACTGTGCAGCGTGCGCACCAGCGGATCGTAGTTGGGAAGGAGTCCCGAGCTGGCCTTTAGGACTGTCTCGTTGAGCGTTGAGTCAAGCGTCAGCAAGCTCCGCAGGGCTCCCGAGTACTGTTCATGCAGCATCGGATCTACCGCAAAGCGACGAGACGCACGCAGGAGTCCAATCAGGCCCGCTGCGGTCAAGAAGATCAAGATCACAATGGCTGTTGAGACAGGACTCCACATCTGCCGCAAAAAGCCCGCGACCGGGGCCTGCGGCAAGCTCTCTGGCGGAGGCAGGGAGCGGATGCTCTGGGTAACGTCCGACTTCCGGCTCATTGCAGTGCTTTGCCTCGATACTCCCCGGTGAGTGTGCGCAGGAAGGCCGCAATCCGCGTCACATGTTCGCCCGGAATGGAGCGTCCCAGCTGATAGCGAGCCATGACCGCAATGGCCGCTTCCAGAGTCGGCGCAGATCCATCGTGAAAGTACGGCGCGGTGAGCGCAACATTGCGCAGGCTAGGAACCCGAAACACGAAGCGATCGGACTCCTTTCCGGTCACGTTGAAGCGACCCAGCTCGCCTTGCGAAGGCGGAGTGCTTCGGTCGGCAAAGTAGTCTCTCATCACGCCAAACTTCTGGAACATGTTGCCGCCCACGTTCTTGCCCTGATGACAGCTGGTACAGCCGTACTCCTTGAAGTGGACATAGCCCGCTTTTTCCTCGTCTGTGATGGCATCCTTTTGGCCGCGCAGATAGCGGTCAAAGCGGCAGTTGGGAGTCACCAGCGAGCGCTCATAAGTCGCAACTGCATCCCGAAAGTTCGTCTCGGTAATCCCATCGGAATAGACCGCCGCGAACTCCTGCTGCCAGGTCAGCGAGCCACGCAGCCGCGCCACCACTTCCGGAATCGAGCTGCCCATCAGACCCGCCAAGGGCCGACCCAGGTGCTCGTCCAGGCTGACGAACGCGCCATTCCAGTTGAAGCGAAAGTTCAGTCCAACGTTGAACACCGTCGGAGTGTTGAGCGCTGCAAGCTTCCCGCCCATTCCCTTGGAGTACGTCAGGCCATCGGTTCCGCCGCGATCCAACGGATGACAGCTCGTACACGCAGACTTGCCATCGGCAGAGAGGATAGGGGCCGCAAACAGTCGCTCCCCAAGACCCACCTTTCGTGGATCAAGCGCTACCGTCAGAGGAATCGGCTCGATCGGCTCCTCTTGAAGCTCGGCTTGCGACACCACCTCCAAGACGGGCGAAGCAACAGGAGTCTCCTTGCCGGAACACGCCGCAAGCAGCACCCAGGAGACAGCGGACCTCCACTCCATAAGACATCGTATCATGGACCGTCGCTCTTCCACGGCCAGCCCGTGCGCAGTCGCTGTCCATCGCATCACTGCTGGACAGCTGCTTGGCCGCCGTGCGGGCGTACGTACGATGTCCACATCTGGCTACCACCTGCCGGGTCTGTCTGGGCGCTGGGTAGCGACCTGCGCGGATCGGCGTCGTTGTGCCCCGGTCGGGAGCACGGTACAATCTGGCGGTCTACTTCTGTAACGAACACCCATGACCCCGGATGTGATCGGTCCTTATCGTGTCATTCACAAGCTCGGCGAAGGTGGCATGGGCACCGTCTACGAAGCCGTCCACAACACGATCGAGCGACGAGTCGCCCTGAAAGTCCTGCATCCGGCTTACGCACAAAATCGCGACGTTGCAGCACGCTTTATCAACGAAGCCCGCGCCGTCAACATCGTCGATCACCCCGGCATCGTGCAGATCTCCGATTACGGACAGACCACAGACGGGCTGGCCTACATTGTGATGGAGCTGCTGCGCGGTGAGACGCTGAGCCACCGCTTGCGCCGGCTCGGTCGAGTCCTGCCGATTCCCATGGCGCTCCGGCTCAGCCGCCAGATTGCCGCCGCCCTCAGCGCCGCCCATGAACAGGGAATCGTTCACAGAGGTCTTATCTAGCGCGCCAACGGATAGGAACTGCTGGGATTTCGTCGGGTCGGGAAGTGCTTGGGAACGGAAGAGCGTGGGAGACACAGAAGGGGGGCCCCACGCGAAACGTGCGAGGTTCGGAGTAGACGGGGTTTAGCAGTCAGACCAGTTGGGGGCCGCGCCAACATCGACGACCAGCGGCACCGAGAGCGTCTCGGCTCGCTCCATCGTCTGTTTCACGGCCTGACAGACTGCTTCCTTTCGATCGAACGGCGCTTCTAGCACCAGCTCGTCATGGACCGTCAGCAGCATCCGCACCGCTGGCTCTTGCGCGGTCAGCAGCCGCTGCACGTCGATCATTGCCTGCTTGAGGATGTCGGCAGCAGTGCCCTGAATCGGCGTGTTCTTGGCCATCCGCTCCGCGTAGCCCCGCAGCGGAAAGTTCTTGTTGGTCAGATCCGGAAGGGGTCGAAAGCGCCCGCGCAGAGTCCGTGCGCCCCCTTCTGCTTTCGCCCGCCGCACCAGCTCGTCCATGAAGGTGCGGACTCCGTGATAGCGCGCGAAGTATTCCTCGATGTACTTTTTGGCCAGGCGCCGCTCGATCGACAGTCGCGTTGCCAGTCCAAAGTCGGTCAGTCCGTAGACGATTCCGTAGTTGATCATCTTGGCAGCGCGGCGCTTGTCGGGGAGCTTGCCTTCCTCGGGTCCGAACATCTCGATCGCGGTGCGGGTGTGGACATCTTCGCCGGCGCGGAAGCTCTCGACAAGCAGCGGATCGCCCGACAGGTGCGCCAAGACCCGCAGCTCGATCTGCGAATAATCGGCAGCAATGAGCACATTCCCAGGCCCCGCAACGAACGCCGCGCGAATCTTCTGCCCCAGCTCACTGCGAATCGGAATGTTCTGCAGGTTGGGGTCCGTCGATGACAGCCGCCCGGTCGCCGCCACCACTTGCTGATAGGTGGTGTGAAGCCGCCCGGTCTGTTTGCTGACCAGCAGCGGCAGCGCGTCGATGTACGTCCCTTTGAGCTTGCTCAGGCTGCGGTGTTCGAGGATCTGCTGCGCGACCGGAAAGTCAGCCGCCAGCGCCTCCAAGACCTCGGCATCGACCGACAGCCCGGTCTTGCCCTTGGTCTTTTTCATCGGCGGCAGCCCCAGCTTGCCAAACAGAAGCTCTGCCAGCTGCTTGGGCGAGTTGAGGTTGACCTGCGTCCCCGCCACCTTCTCGATCTCTGTCTCCAGCCCATCGAGCTTGGTCGCAACTTCCGACGACAGCTGCGCCAGCACCGACGTATCCAGACAGATGCCGTGGCCTTCGATCTCTGCCAACACCGTCGCCAGCGGCAGCTCCAGCTCGCCCAGCAGGCGCTGCGCCGCTGCATCCAGCCGTCCGTACAAGAGTCCGCCGAGCAGCAGCGTCGCCCGCGCCTCCCCGCCCACCAGCTCCGCCGCCCGCCCGATCTCGACCGCATCCAGCAGCAGCGTCTGCTTGCCCGCCTGACAGACCGCCTTGCGCTCGAGCAGCGGCGGGTGCTCCGGCAGGTGTTTCGTCGCGAGCGCCGCCAGCGAGTGATCGTCCGCCGCATCCAGCAGATACGAGCACAGCGACGGGTCCGTGAGGATGCCCAGCAGGGAAATGCCCAGCCCGCGCAGCGCTTGCTGGGTTTCTTTGGCGCCGTAGACCGCTTTGGGAAGCTGCGGATTGGTCAAGAGGGGCCGCAGAAGGGACAGCACCGTGTCACGACTCGGCTGCGTCGGCGATCCCAGGTAGCGGTGCGCAAACGGCAGGTACAGCGGCGGGCCCAGCGTCGTTGCCAGCGCCAGACCACACAGCGGAGACAGCCGCGCGTGGTGACCGGTGTGACCGTCCTCGCACCATGCCGGCACGATCGCCAGCAGCGCACCAGCAGTCAGGCGCTGACTCAGGTGGGAAAGCTCGGTCCGCAGCTCGGCCTCGTCCAGCAACACCCGAACCGGACCCGCCGTCGCCAGGCTCGCTGCCGCCAGGTCAAAGGGTGCGCTTCCGGTCGATGGGCTGGCAGTGGTTACGGCTGAAGTCGGCTTCTCCGCTCCTCCGGCAGCTGATGTCACCGTCGGAGTGGTCGCCGCCGGTGTGACGGCTGGCGGGGCGGGCGGCTTCGCAGCGGCACTTGACTCCAGCGCAGCGGCGGCAGCAGACAGATCCGGCATGCCCGGCATCCCCCCCGGGGCAGTCAGCCGGCGGTACAGCGTCGTAAACTCTAGCTCTTTGAGCAGCGCAATCAGCTTCTCGGGCGCGACGGTCTGCCGCGTCAGCTCTTCAACCGCCGGCAGCCCCGCCAGATCTTCCTCGAGCGCCACCAGCTCACGCACCAGCCGCAGCTGTGCTTCGTGGTCGCGAAGCGCCGCGATGATCTTGTCTTTGCCTCGGACATTCACTTCGTCCCGACGGGCAATCAGCTCGTCCAGCGAGCCAAACATCTGGAGCAGCTGCGCCGCCGTCTTCGGACCTACCCCAGGAATCCCCGGCAGGTTGTCGCTAGAGTCGCCCACCAGCGCCAGCAAGTCCCCGAGCTGCCTCGGCGGCACGCCCCACTTTTCGACCACCTCGGCCTCGCCAAACAGCTTGCCCCGGCCCTCTTCCTTCATCGTATCGAGGAGCGCGATCGCCCCGTCGCGACACAGCTGCATCAGGTCTTTGTCCGACGAGACAATCACGACCTGCTCACCTTTTTGCTCGGCCCGGCGCGCCAGCGTCGCAATCACATCGTCCGCCTCGGCATCGCGCGCTTGCAGACAGACCACGCCCATCGCGGTGACGAGCTGCGACGCCAGGTCAAACTGCGGCACCAGCTCGACGGGACACTCGCCGCGATTCTGCTTGTAGGCGGGAAACTTCTCCGCCCGCTTGTCCTTGCCGCCTGCGTCGAACACCACCGCCAGGTGCGTCGGCTTGTGCTCGCCGATCAGGCGCAGCAGCATCGAGGCAAACCCGCGCACCGCCCCGGTCGGCACGCCCTTCGACGACACCATCATCGGCATCGCATGAAAGGCCCGAAACAAAAAGTTAGAACCGTCCACCAAGTAAAGCGAAGACATGGCGGCAGCCTACCAGAAGGTCATTTTCTGTTCGCGAGCAGCGGGCGGCGCGGTGACAATCGTAAGAGTCTCTGTCCAACATCTAGGAGTCCCCATGAGCCGCCGTTTCCCACTGACCTCCACGCTCTGCCTCGCTGCCGTCGCAGTGGGTGCAGTCCTGGGCTTTGCCAACCAGGCGCCCCGCGCCCACGCCGAGTCGCTGCCCGCCACTGCCGCGCAGTCGATGCAAGAGCCACGGTCGATGCCACCACCCGATCCGAACAAAGCCCCAGCGGGCGCTCCCTGCAAAGTGACCGCCGACTGTCAGCAGTCCCCGTACCCGATGACCTGTAACCAAGTGGGAGATCACAAGGAATGCACGCGCGCCCCCATGAAAGTGCCGAATGCCCCGGTGCAGACCTAACCTGAGTCCACTACGAAACCAACAGTTTGAGTAAGGAGCGTGGGGCCGACCCCCCGCACTACGTGCCGGGGACTGCCGCCGTAGAGCTTTTTTCGGACCGCTTGCGGGACGGAAAAAGTCTCGAAGGGAAGGGGGGCCCCGCGCGAAACGTGCCGATTTGGAAATGGACGGGGTTTAACGATGGCGAACGGCGGGCCTGCTGGGTGGTTGCCTGGGTGGTTGCCTGGGTGGTTGCCTGGGTGGTTGCCTGGGTGGTTGAAAGATCCGCTGTTTGATCTTTGCTTTGTGGTGGGGATTGCGCTGCTGGCGCTGCTGATGGCGGGCGCGACGGTGATCTCTCCGGTGCTGATGCTGCCGATGTTGGCGGCTCACACCTGGCTGTTCGGCTACGACCACTTGGTGTCGACCTATACCAAGCTCGCCGGTCGCCCCGAGGATCGCGCCCGCCATCGCCACCTGATCTTGTATTTGCCGCCGGTCGTGCTCGCGGGGCTGTATCTGGTGGGGCGGACCTCGGGCGCAACCGGGCTGTACGTCCTGTATTTCTTTGGTCAGTTCTGGCACACGGTGCGGCAGAGCTGGGGCATCGCGCAGCAGTATCGGCAGCGGGCCGGCGGGCTGCCGTGGGACCCCGAGCGCCTGTCAGAGGTGACGCTGTGGTCGGTGCCGCTGTGGGGGTTTCTGCATCGCTGCGCCCAGCAGCCCGAGGAGTTCCTGTACCAGCGCATCTCGCTGCCGCCGGTGCCAGTCCCGGTGGTACACGCGGCGGGCCTGCTGAGCGCGGCGCTGTGGCTGTACTGGCTGTCTACGCGGGCGGTGGCGCTGCGACGGGGCCAGCTGCCGCTTGGGCACACGCTGTATATGATCTCGCACCTCTTGATCTACCTGGGCGGGTACGTGCTGATCGAGGACATTGGCTCGGGCTGGCTGCTGGTCAACGTGTGGCACAACGTGCAGTACCTGGCGTTTGTGTGGATGTACAACCGGCGGCGCTTTGCCTCGGGAGTGGTGGCGGACTCGCGGGCGCTGTCGTGGCTGTCGCAGCCGGGCGCAAAGCGGGCGGTGCTGTACTTCCTGACCTGTCTCGGGATTGCGACGCCGATGTATTACTTCTTGCTACAAGCGAGCGCGCGGCTCGACGAGCTGCTGAAGAACACGGCGCTGCCGACAATCCTGGTCGTGTCGCTGACTTTCACCGTCCATCACTATCTGGTGGATGGCGTGATCTGGAAGCGGCGCAACAACCCCGCCGTCGCTGAAACGGGACTTTCCAGCTGAAAGAGGCGTTCCGGCGGGGGTGGAACGGGTCTTTCAACTTGAAACAGGCGTTCCGGCGCCACCGGATCGGGTCTTTCAACTTGAAACAGGCGTTCCGGCGCCACCGGATCGGGTCTTTCAACTTGAAAGAGGCGCTCCGGCGCCACCGGATCGGCTCTTTCAATTTGAAATAGGCGCTCCGGCGCCACCGGAACGGCTCTTTCAAAAAAAAACACCCGCTCCGGCGCTCGTTTCGCGTGGGGCCCCGCTTCCCTGCGAGACTTTTTTGTCGTGTCGCAGGCGACCCGAAAAAAAGCTCTCCGGTCGCCCCCACGCTCCTTACTCAAACTGCTGGTTTCGTAGTGGACTCTAGTGCTGGTTTTCGGGGGCGGGGGGGTGGATGGCGGTGGTTAGGTCGGGGGGTAGCTCGGTGAAGAAGCGCAGCAGATCGTTGTGAACGGCCTTGGCGTCGCGGCGGCCCAGCTCGATCAGCTGCTGCGCAAACTCGCCGTCGAACAGCAGGTACGACAGCAGGTCGCTCTCGTCCTCGGCATCCATCTCGCAGATGACCCGCGCCAGCTTGCCGAGCGGCCCCGGCATCCGCTTTCCGAACTGCGTGGAGTTCACGTAATCGACCGCCATCCGCCCGATGTTGTCGGACGCCCGCACCAGCAGCGCCGACATCGGCTTCATCCCCTCGGTCTTGCTGCGGTAGCCCATCGCGTCGTTGATCTGCGGCAGAAACTCGGCGCCAAAGCGCGACTGCCCGGCGAGCAGGATGTGGTTGATGCGCTGCAGTCGCTCAATGTCGTTTTCCACCCGATCGAGCAGCAGCGCGTTGAGCGCCTTGCCGATGAGAAACAGCGGGCTCGGCATCTTGGCGGCGGGATTGGGCCGCTCGGGAATCGCCTGAATCTCGCCGATGAAGCGCGGGCTGACCACGATCACGCCGTTGGCCCCCAGGTGACGAGCCGGCGAGATCGGCACATTCTGACGCAGACCACCGTCGCAGTAAAACTCGCCATCGATACGTACCGACGGGAAGACCAGTGGAATCGCCGCCGAGGCCAGCGCATGCTGCATCCGCAGGTGCGAAACCTTGCGCGGCACCACCTTGGGATCACGCGACCAGCGCGGCACGCCGTGACTCGACCGCGAGATAAACACCACCGTATTCCCCGTCGAGATGTGCGTCGCCGAAGCGGTCACCGCTTGCAGCAGCCCCGACTGCAGGTGCTCCGTGATGCGCTCGAACGGGATGGCGTTCTTGATGATGCCTTCCATGCCGCTCGGCTCGATCAGGCCGCCGTAGCGATCTTCTTTGATCTCCGAGGCCAGCGGCGACGGTGCCACCAAGCTGCGCACAAACTTCGCCAGGTGCATCGGTCGCACCCGCACCACATCTTCCATCCGCAGCGACTGCCACTGCGCCACCAGCCGCCGGGCCCGACTGCGCGGAGCATCGGCAAACGCCGCCAGACCGCAGCCGTTGATCGCCCCGACCGACGTGCCACAGATGATGTCGAGCGGCACGTCACGCCCGAGGTCGCGCGCGACTTCCTCGACGATGTGCTGCACCACCCCAACCTCGTAGGCCCCCCGCGCGGCCCCACCCGCCAGCACCAGCGCGACCCGCCCAGGGGTCTTGTAGAGGAAGTCAGGACGTACCGGGATCATTCCTCATTGTCGAGGAGAGTCCCGGCTTGAATCAACTGGCGCGCGTCACCGACGAGTCCACATCCGGGCGTGGCGGTAGCTGGGTCTGCGTCTGCGCCTGCACCGAGAAGGACTCACTTTCCGAGGGATCGGGCCGGGTCAGCGGGGAATCCGCCTCGGGGCGCGACTCGACCGGCGGGGGCTCGATCTGCTGGAGCGACTGCGGCGAGAAGCGGTGCAGGAGGATCTCGACCAGCGTCACCCAGGCCGCCCGCAGCGAGTTAAAGCTCGACGAGCCGATTACGCGCGGGTGGTACTCGATCGGGACCTCGGCAATCTGAAAGCCAAGCCGGTGGGCCTCGGCCAAAAGCTGACCATCGATGAACACCGAGCTGGCGGTCAGGTGAACGGCGTCGAGCACCCGGCGATGGACGAACTTGAACGAGAAGTTGACATCCCGCACCCGCACCCCAAACAGCGTCCGCACCAGCAGGTTGTAGACCCGCGAGTAGATCGCGCGGCGCGGCGTGTCGAAGCGCTGTAGTCGGTAACCAATCAGCACGTCGCTCTGCAGGGCGTGCGGCAGCGCATCGGCCACCACCGACAGATCCACAGGGAGGTCACTGTCGGTATAGAAGACCACGTCACCGCGCGCGGACTGAAAGCCGGTCCGCAGCGCCGCCCCATAGCCGAGGTTTTTGGGGTGCTGCACCAGCCGGATGCGGGGGTTGTCCTGCATAAAGCGCCGCACCACCTCCGCCGAGCCGTCCTTGCTGCCGTCATCGACAACCAAGATCTCGTAGTCCGCAAACCCCAGCGAGGGCATCATCGCGACGGTCTGCCGAAGCGTCGCCGCGATGTTGTCCTGCTCGTTGTACATCGGGAAAAAAATCGAAAAGCTCGGTGCCGCCCGCACGCGCCTGATGTAGCGCGAGCCGAGATCGCCGTCTATCGAAAACACGCTGTTGCGTTTACCCTCGGACCGTACGCCTCGCATCGGCATCGGCATCGCGTGATTTGGGCATGCGCATCTATTCCGCCAGTCAGGTCTATCGGGTCCACGTCGAGCTGACGACGCGCTGCAATGCCGCCTGTCCGATGTGTCCACGCACGCGGGCCGGGGGGGAACAGAATCCGAACCTGCCGCTCACCGAGCTGACGCTGGCCGACTTTCAGGCGATGTTTCCGCCGGCGCAGCTCCAGCGGCTCAAGCAGTTTCTGTTCTGCGGCAACTACGGGGATGCGCTGGTGGCGCGCGATACGGTGCCGATCTGCGAGTACCTGCGGCGCGAAAACCCGAAGCTGCGGATCAAGCTGGTCACCAACGGCTCGGGACGGGACGCGGCGTTCTGGGCGGCGCTGGCCAAGCTGGTCACGACGGTCACGTTCAGCATCGACGGACTTTATGAGGTCAACCAGATCTACCGCCGGCGCACCAGCTGGGACCGCATCATGAGCTCTGTCCAAGCTTTCCTCGCGGCGGGCGGGCGGGCCGAGTGGGACTATCTGGTCTTTCGTCACAACGAGCATCAAGTGACCGAGGCGGCGGCGCTGGCAGCCCAGCTCGGCTTTGCCAAGTTCAACCTCAAGCGGTCGCAGCGCTTTCTCGTCGAGGGTCAGGCGGTCGAGCGCTTCCCGGTGCTCAAGGTCGGCGGCGGGGTGGCGTACTACCTGGAGCTGCCGAGTCAGCCGGACTACCAAAACAGCGGCTTTGTCAGCCTGTCGAGCCTGCACAAGCGCGGCCAGAGCTACCGCGACTACCTTCACGCGACGCGCATTTCCTGCAAAGCGGTTCGCGACGAGCAGGTCTACCTGAGCGGGTCCGGACACCTGTTTCCGTGCTGCTGGCTGGGGCAGATCTACGACTCGTGGCCGTCGGTGATGGCGGCTGAGATTCGCGCCCGAATTGCCGAGCTACCGGACGGACTCGCGGCGCTGGATCTGCGACAGCACAGCTTGGCCGAGATCATCGATGGGCCGTTCTTTCAGCAGCTGGTCGTGCGGGGCTGGAATCCGTCCGAGCCGCAAGGCAGGCTGTCGGCGTGTGGTCGCATGTGCGGAGAGATCGACACGCACTCGCGGCAGTGGGAATCGGGAAGCGGCCCGCCCTCCCCGTGATAAGGTGGGAAAATGAGCAGATGGGCTCTCGTTTTGTGGCTGTGCGTCGGCTGTAGCTCTGGTGGAGCCAAGCCGAGCGGTGCCGATGGTGCGGCGGGACACTACGATGCGCATGTGGAAGATCCGGACGACGGGGGAACGTCCCAAGATCTGGCGACCGCGAACGCGGACCTGTGGGGAGTCGATCTCAAAAGTGGCGCCGACCTGAGCCCAGCGCCCGACCTCAGCCCGCCACGCGACCTGAGCGCGGCGCCCGACCTCGGCTTTCCGACCAGCCAGAACGTCGAGATCTTCGTCGACAACTTCTGCAAGATGGATGTCCTTCCCAAGAAGTTCGATGTCCCGGCGGGCACCTTCCTCAAGCTGACGTACTTCAATCGCAGCCGCGACTATCCGGTCGATGTCTGGCTGTCGTACGGCGGCGGCTTCCTCGACCTAAAGACCGGCACTTCCTGGGCTGACCGCTTCGAGTTCTGCCGCTACCCGCGCCCCTACAGCGCCTACGCCGACATCAGCACCGCCTGCTCGAAATACCGACTGATGATCAACTGCCTGTAGCCGACTTGCGGTGGCGATCACTTCCATTCGCCAGCACCCTGCTCGCGCTTCACACTACGGATCAGCGCTTGGTACATCGCAAGCAGGGGGATGTTCATGCAAGGTCGTGCGCGTGCTCTGATCCAGAGCCTTGTCTTGGCAGCGCTGGGAGCTGGCTGTCCGGCGCCAGAGGTCAGCTCGCTCTGTCCCATTCCGGAGTCCGCAACCCTGGCGCAGCGGCAGCTCGCAGCCTGTCAGTGTTCTGGACAAGTGGAGCAAGCGACATTCGATAGCTACAGACTGCCAGTGCCTCCTTTGACTGTTTCCGACCGGCCTATCGGTGTATGGCGCGCAGCTTGATCTGTAAGGAGCCGCTCAATCTCGTCGGGGACAAGACAGACTGCCGGGAGCGATCGGACAGCTATCTGGAGTCTGTCGATCACTACGTTCAGTTTCTGTCCACCCTGCGTGGGCAGCGGTCGATGGAGAGCATCGGGGTGTGGTCCGTGCCGGGTCTGCATCCGGGAGGACTCCTCAAGGTGGTGCAGGAGCTGGGGCTCTCTGGTTCCCCGGGTCTGACGGTGGCGCGGGCCGACATCGCGGTCTGCCAAGATGCAGCCGATCCGACTTCCTACGCTGGGCCACAGCTCCGACTTAGCAAGTTTTCCGCAGCGCTCCAGAAGGAATTCCGTACCAGCGGGGCCTTCGCGGAAGCCAACATCTGTCAACCGATGCAGGTGTCTGAGGTCTGGGAGCAGTACTTAGGATTTCGCATCGGCGGTTTGCTCCGCGCTCCGATCGGCTTGCGCGAGCTGCCGGCTGTTCAGGCGGATGGATCACCGGCGTGTCTGGTGGGCGATGTTCCGTACCAGGAAGATACAGGGACTCCACAGCGCTACTTTCCCGCGTGCAGCGCAGCCTGCTGTGACAAGCTGCTGGTGGACCGTATTGGCCAAGACGGATTCTCTGTGGCGACGGTGAGCGCCTGTCAAGCAGAGCCCTCCGATTGTTTCTGTGCCGGGCCAGCGCAGCCTGACAGTTGGAGCCCCGCCAGCCTCCAGGTGTGGCGCTACCAGAACCGCGATCCACCACCCGCAACACGGATCAGCGTCCGCTGTCTACACAAAGGGGGAGTAGGAGGCTGTGGCTGAGCACATACGCGACACACTCGCAGGCCGTTCCCTGATCTGTTGAGTGAGCGCCTCTTCTGCGGAACGGAAGCGCTCTGATTCTCGACGGTGATTGAGTTCACAGAGACTTGAAGCCCGACAACGTGATGATCGTTGCGGATCGCGATCCGGAAGGAGTGCTGCGTGAGCGTGTGAAGCTGCTCGACTTTGGGATCGCCAAGCTGCTGCGCAACGCGCAAGTCTCGGCAGCAGTGAAGACCAGGGCGGACATGATCATGGGAACTCCGCTCTACATGTCTCCCGAGCAGTGTCGTGGAGTCCGCGAGGTCGATGGGAAGAGCGATGTCTACTCTTTGGGAGTGATTCTGTATGAAATCCTGACAGGGAGTCCTCCCTTCGAGAGTGAACTGGATGGCGATCTGCTGATCCTCCACATTCAGAAGGAGCCCCCAAAGCTCACCGAAGTGCTGACATCCGCGCCGACTGCATTGTCAGAGCTGGTCGATGCGATGCTGCGCAAAGACCCGATAGAGCGGCCAACCATGCAGGCGGTGACTGCGCAGCTACAGCAGGTGACCCAAGACCAGGGACTGGCCACCGGAGTCCAGGATGTTGCACCGATTCCGACCATGCCGCCGCTCGACTCGATCGATCCGTTTGCCAATACGCGCGGTCCTTCGTCGGAAATGGTGGCTTCACGAACGCTGCCGAAGCGAACCCGCAAGCCCCTTCTGTGGGCCGGACTGACTGCGGTGACGATGGCAATCGGAGTCTGGCTGGCCCTGCCGCGACTGTCCTCTGATCCAAGCGAAAGTCCGTCTTCCGAATCAAAGAAAGAGGCGCATACGGAGGCCTCTGCGCTGGCTCCTCTGCTCGCGATTCCTCCGCTTCCTGCTGCTGTCACTCCGGCATTGGGAGTGGCTGATCCCATCGCTGCTGCGCCACCCAACGGAGCCGCTCCGCCGGTTCCTTCCGCTTCCGAGAAGGCCCCCCGAGTCCACTGGAGTGTCCGGACTCAGCCGCTCGGAGCGAGTGTAATTCGGCTCTCCGATGGCTTGCTGCTGGGGGTAACACCGTGGACAAGTGAAGTCCCACAGAGTGCGGGCAAGACCGCCGTGATGCTGCGGTTAGCTGGCTTTGCAGAACAGCTGGTCGCGCTGGATGGGAATCGTGATGTCCAGATGAAGCTCAAGCTCCGTTCCCTACGATCCCGTGTGGCGGCCCAAGCTCCGAAGCGTCCGGTGCCCCCTATTCCCGCAGCGAAGGAGAGTCCCAGTGCAGCGCAGCCGAAGTTCGAGCGGCCTGAGATTGTGTCTGATTGACGTGGTGCGAGCTTGCGCGGGTCGCTCTGTGACAGCCCGAACGGCGGCACTCCGTCCATTCATCAGCGTCGCCACACTGCTGTGGATCTGGACCATGATGCTCACCGCGCAGGCCGCTGGACCGACTCCCGATGGCGACAAGACCGATGCCCAAGACAGCTGCATGCGGGATGAAGCGTGCCACTCCCACTACAGCCGAGCCCGCGCGGCATACAAAGCTGGCAACTTTCAGGAGGCGCTCACAGAGTACCAAGGCGCCTATGCACTTCATCGTCAGCCGTGGCTGCTCATCAACATTGGGAGGACGTTCCACAAGCTGGGCCGACCGCAGGAAGCGCTGATTCACTATCAGCTGTTTCAGCAAGCCAACGCCACTGCGGATGCAGAGCTACAGCAGCGGCTTGGAAACTTCATTGCCGAGTCGCTCGCGCTGCTCAATCCCAACCTTGAAAAACCAGTCCCGGCAGCTGCTACAGCGACCAGTCCCCCTAACACGCCACAGAGTGCGCCACAGAGTGCGCCACAGAGTGCGCCCACGGAACCAGAGCCAGCCCCGGCAAGCGTACTCTCCGCTGCACCCAGTCCTCCGGCCTCTGCACAGACTCAGACTGAAGCCAGCAAGACGCCTCTGTATAAGCGCTGGTGGCTGTGGACTGTGGTGGGAGTAGGCGTTGCAGGAGTCATCACCGGCATCGTGATTGCGACGTATCCGACCGCACCAGCAAGTCCGCCTGTGCGACCCCCGGATGCGTATTATCCGATGTTTTAGTCTGCCTTCACACCTGAGGTGTTCTACCTTTGTTCGTCGCTTCACAGCTGCACGGAGTATGTCGATGAAGTCCTCCTCGGTTCGGTTCCTTTCGCAGTTCCTCCTCCTTTGGGCGCTGCTGTTCTTGGGCTGCAAGCGCGAGGAGGTTGATCCAACGGGTCAGGAAAAGATCGCCGTCACCGTCACTGTGACCAATCTTCCAAGTGATGCCGTATCGCTGCGGGTGCTGGCACAGCTGGGCGAAGTGGTGGCCCAAAACACCCAGGACATCGTCCAAAAACTCGATGAGTTTGTGATCTACCTGGACAGAGACAAGAGCGGACCGCTGACGATTCTGGTCGATGTGCTCGATCAGCCGGGATGCAAGCTGGGAAAGGGCCAGGTCACGATCGAGGTCAGCCCGGCTCCCCCGTATGAGCTGGCTGCCCAAGTCGCGATCACGCGCTATCCCTCTGCCCTGTGTACGCTCACAGTGACGACGCTGGGAAATGGCACGGTGTCCTCTGTGCCCGCTGGACTTTCCTGTTCCGGACAGCCTGTCTGTACAGCCGACTTTGCGCGCAATGACACCGTAAAGCTAACCGCCACTCCGGCTCCTTCCTACAAAGTGACGTGGGGCGGCGCTTGCACCGGTAGTGGAGCGTGTCAGCTTCAGCTTACGGGTCCAGCCCAGGTCAGTGCGCAGTTCAGTGTGGTAGGAGGCCCAACAGACAACCGGGTCTGTCTGCTCAGTGGCTGGTGTTATGACTATCCGCTGCCGCAAGGGAGTGTGCTGCGAGCGCTGTGGGCTTCAGGTGCAAACAGCGTCTGGGCCGTCGGTCATGGCGGTGTGATCTTGCACTACGATGGGAAGGCGTGGTTGGGAGTCCCAAGTGGTGTCACCATCAACTTGACCTCGATCTGGGGAACCGCAGAGAACAACATCTGGGCCGTCGGTACCAGCGGCACTGTCCTGCATTATGACGGCACCAGCTGGACCGCTGTGGCCAGCAACTCCAGCGCTGCACTGGTGAGCATCTGGGGCGCTGCGGCCAATGACATCTGGGTGGTCGGTCTGGGCGGCGCTCTCCTTCACTACAACGGCACCGCGTGGACCGAGCTGACCAAGTTCACTACCGC
Organism: Myxococcales bacterium; assembly: GCA_016794465.1. GTDB lineage: Bacteria > Myxococcota_A > Polyangia > Palsa-1104 > JAEUJZ01 > JAEUKA01. The sequence continues at coordinate 16,841 of JAEUKA010000088.1, forward strand.
TGATCTGCGCGCAGTGGTCGGCAGAAGCGCCAAGGACATCTGGGTGGGCGGGACAAGCGGCACGCTCTGGCGATACGATGGAACGACCTGGAGCCAAACCACCGGCATCACCACCAGAGACATCCGTGGCATGACCTCCGCCGGAGCCAACCTGTGGGCCGTCTGTTATGGTGGCGCCATCCTCAAGCATGATGGCGTGAAGTGGGCAACGGTTCCCAGCGGCACCACCCGCGATCTGCTGTCGATCTCGGCAGTCAATGAGACAGACATCTGGGCGAGCGGACTGACCGGTACCTTGCCTCACTACACCGGTACCAGCTGGACCGTAGGAAGCTCACTGAGCGGACTCCACATCTGGTCCGTACTGGCGATTGCGAGCAACGACATCTGGGCTGCGGGACAGGGCGGAATCCTCCTCCACTACAACGGGACCACGTGGAGTCCGTACTCTCCTTCCTACCTGGCATCGACCCTGACTGGAATCTGGGGGACCTCGAAGTCGGACATCTGGGCCGTCGGTGATACCGGACAAATCTTGCATTTCAATGGAGTAATATGGAGCAAGGTCGCCGCCCCCAACACCACTCCTCTCCAAGCCGTATGGGGCACCGATGTAAGCGATGTCTGGGCTGTGGGCGACACCGGCACACTCCTTCACTGGGATGGACTACAGTGGAGCGCCGTTGCCAGTGGCGTGACCGCGAGTCTCTATGGAATCTGGGGCGCAAGCCGCACCGATGTCTGGGCGGTAGGAACGAGCACCGCCCTGCACTACGATGGCAGCAGCTGGACAGCGGTGCCCGGCATCACCAATCGACTACGCGGGGTGTTCGGATTCTCGAGCAAGGACATCTGGGCAGTCGGCGATGCCGGCTACATCGTGCGCTATGACGGGTCTGTCTGGACGACCGTTTCCAGCGGGGTCACGCAGAACCTGTACAAGCTGTGGGGCACGTCCAATACCGGGCTGTGGGCCGTCGGTGACGCCGGAACCGTTCTTTCGTATAACGGCAGCACCTGGAGCAAGGCGTCCGGACTCCCAACCGACAACCTATATGCAGTCTGGGGAACCCAGCGTGATGATGTCTGGTTTGTGGGTAACTTAGGTGCGCAGCTCCACTTCGATGGCACCAAGATCGATCGCTTCACCGCCGGAGAGATGCCGTCCTTCTATGCACTGTGGCAGTCGAGCACCGGTCCACTCATGGGCGTTGGGGGCCAGTCGATGATCGTGTCTTCTAGTCGATAGTTCTGTCGGACTCAGCGCCGCACAATCGGACCGCGCAGATGCGCCGCGCAACCGGGAATGAAGTCAGGCTGCTACTGCGGTGGTGGTGACGGATAGCCAAGCTGCTGCTGCGGAGGCGGATAGGAGGCACCTGGGGGCGGCGCCATCGGCGGCATCCCCTGTCCGTTAGGCGATGGCAGCGCCGTAGGGGAGAAGGGGCGCATGCCCAGGGTGTCCCAGATCTTCACCAGATTCCGGGCATCGGAAATCAGAATGCTGCTCGATGTGGTCAGGAGGAGCGTGCCACCGTAGCCGATGGCGTAGTTCAGAATGTCCTTGTTGGGGACATCGAGACTGCCCACGACGTAGCCAGCGCCCACACTGGCCAGGCCGAGCACGCCAAACACCACGCCCGCGATGAACTTGGCGCGGCCCGAGTCTCTGCCGATCATTCCGAGCGCGCTGTGCTGCAGTGCGAGCCCGCCGACCAGGAAGGTCGTGCCCGTGATGTTGCCCACGGTTCCCGCCAGCGACAGGGCTGGGCCAGGGTCAGACAGTGCAGCCGTGCTACCTCCCGCCAGCAGGACCAAGCCACCAAGGCTGGCAACGGTGGTGGCAGTCATGCTGAGAGTGGTTCCCGCAGCGTACAGCCCCCGACCGGCTTTCCACCGCGTCATCACCGGACCCGGCAGGATCATCGCCTCTTCCGTAAATGACACGACTTTGCGGGGCTCGACACACTGCGGAGGCGGAGTCCGCAGCGACAGCTCCGTCTGAGCGACCCCAGGCAGTAGCGGCGTCACCTTGGCGGCAGGTATTGGAGCCAACGGCGCAGCAGCAGGCAGTCCGCTGGCGGTAGCAGACCCACCGACTGGAGCACCGACTGAACCACCGGCTGGAGCAGTCGCGCCAGGGGCAGGGGCCACGGTCGGGGTCGCGACCACGGTCGGCGCCGCAGCGGGCGGAGCGATCGGAACCGCTGCGGGTGGGACAGCTGCGGGCATCGCAGCCACCGTCGGAGCTGCTGCCGGAGCCGGGGAGGAAGCGGGTGACACCGCTGGGGCGGAAGCCGAGGCGACAGCTGGGCCCGGTGGAGCGCTCGCGGCGGGTTCTTCTGACGCTGACTGCTTTGACGACTTCGACGACTTCGACGACTTTGACGACTTCGACCTTTTCCGAGCCTCTACGGCGGTTCCATCCAGCCCACCGCACAGCAGAACCGCCAACATCCAATGTCCGACATGACCTGATTTCCGTCGCATCCACATGGTTCGACTCGCTCCTCTCCGTGCATGTGCGGCCCCCCCCATCACATCTGCCCCCCTTCTAAAATCTAACGTATGGTAAGATTTCTAACTAGAAATATTGCGGTAGATATCCGGTCAGGTCACCAACCACCTTAGGAAGGCAACGATGAAGTCCCTCTGTACCCTGTTTGGCTTCCTGCGCAGTGCCATCTTGGCCAGTGGCCTCTTCCTCCTCCCCCTCGCGACTGGCTGCGCGACGACGAAGATTGTTCACCTCAACCTGGACATCACGACCGCGCCTGCCACCTTTGCAGCCGTCGCCCACACTGCGGACGCAATGGGGTACCAAGTCACACACTTGGCTACCGCTGTGAACGTGCGCTACGACACCCAGACGTGGATTTATTTTGGGCTGAGCGATCACAACTACAGCATGGCCATCGTCGTGGACAATGATGTTGCGACAGAACAGATCAGCGCGCGGATCGAGGAAGCCAAGGCCAAAGGGGAAGCGATCTGGGCCCGCGCCGTAGCCACTCGCCAGCAGTCCACCCAGCCCCTGCTCCCTACTCCGTCCGCGTCCCCCGCCCCATCCCCCACGTCATAGTCCCCCGAGCAGCTGGAGAACAGCTCCAGAACAGGAGCTTCCCCCAGTCACGCCGCGCACCGCCATATCGCACCTGGGACCACGCCATCGGCCACGCAAAGCCAACTTCCCTCCCTTGGTCAGCATGACGCTGGCGGGCTGACCTTTCAGTTCGTCATTCCCGTCGAGAGGAACCCCTCAAAAGCCCGGCCAGGGAATGTGGGTGGGAAGCAGGATATCGCTCTCTGTTAGCGGAAGGTGCCCTTTAGCATGGTGCACTGGCTCAGCGCTTGCGCGAGCGTGTAGGGTGGATTGGTGTAGGTAATCATTGCGGTTCCACCCGCAAGCGGGAAGGTGCAGACCCCAAGTACCACCGGAGTCACCACGCAGAGGTTCCCTGTGCAGGTGGTGCTGAGGCAGTCGCTACCAGCGAGACACATCTTGCCAAGCGCGCACTTTCCGCAGCCCGGTCCGCCGCAGTCCACGTCCGTCTCGGTTCCGTTCTTGATTCCGTCGGTGCAAGTGGCGGGCGGAGTCACGCAGCGGCCACCACTGCAAGTGGCGCTCACGCAGTCACTGCCAGCAACACACATCTTGGTGAGCGCGCACTTTCCGCAGGTAGGACCGCCGCAGTCTACGTCTGTCTCCGCTCCGTTCTTGATTCCATCGGTGCAGGTCGGAGGCGGAGTCACGCAGCGGCCACCACTGCAAGTGGCGCTTACGCAGTCAATGCCAGAAAGACACATCTTGGTAAGCGCGCACTTTCCGCAGGTAGGACCGCCGCAGTCTACGTCTGTCTCGGCTCCGTTCTTGATTCCATCGGTGCAGGTCGGAGGCGGAGTGACGCACAGTCCAAACGTGCAGGTGGCGCTTACGCAGTCACTGCCCGCGAGGCACGCGTTGCCGAGTGCGCACTTGGGACAAGTGGTTCCGCCGCAGTCTACGGCAGTTTCGGTTCCGTTCTTGACTCCATCGGTACAGATGGCAGGAGGAGCCGCGCACAGTCCCACAGAGCAGGTGGCACTCGCGCAGTCGCTGCCAGCAGTGCACGTCTTGCCGATTGCGCACAGGGGGCAAGTAGGACCGCCGCAGTCTACGGCGGACTCGGTTCCGTTCTTGAAGCCATCGGTACAGCTGGGAGCCGGCGGTGCAGTCCGGCAGACACCGGCCATACAGAGTCCGCTGCCACAGTCGCTGCCCGCTACGCAGGCTTGATCGACCGCGCACTTTCCGCAAGTCGGCCCACCACAGTCAACATCGGTTTCGGCGCCATTTTCTCGCTTGTCATTGCAGGTGGCGGGAGCGCATTTCGCGCTGACAGTTCCATCAGGACACGTCTCCAGGGCGGGACCGGGATCGGGAGTCTCGACACCACAGTTCATAAACCACAGAGCGCCAACCACCAGAGAGAACTTCGAGAACGTAGACATTGTCATTTTCTCATCTCCTTATGCGGCTGAGCCGCAGCAAGCATCGAGCGTCATGTATCGAGCCGTGATTTCGGCAGTAACTGATTGCATACGAGCTGGGAGTCGGACCTAGCCTGGGCCTGCCTGGAAGTTGTCCATCCAGCTCGCTCGAGAAACCCCACGGCCTCCCATTCCTACCGCCGCTCTTGCGTAGCTGCGATAGCGACCCCCCGCGAACGTAGTCAGATCCAGATTGCAGCGGAGGACTCGATCGACATACATCCGGATGCGGCTCGCTCCTTGATCGAAGTTCACCGCAAAGTTGTGCCAGTTCATGTCGGTGATTCCGGTCGTGCAGCCAGTGTCTGCTTCAGCTCCCAGGAAGATTCCGATCTGGGGATACCCACCGGTTCCAACGCGGCGAAAGAAGATACTTAGCCCACCTGCGTCAGCCAGGCTGGCGCCAGCAAACGGCATGCTCGAGATATCGAATCTGTCGTCCGGAATGATCGCATCCGCCTGCACAACGTAGTTCCCCGATGGATCGTTGTACGCAAAGCTGAAGTCACCGCCGCCGCTCTGCGCAAGTCCGGTCACCGCAGAAGGATTTCCCTGCGCCGCACTCAGCAGCAGTGGATCGGTAGAGCTACCCGGCGTTTGGAAGCTGAAGTCGGAGGACAGCTTCCACACTGCGCCATCGGGCGAAGTCTCCACCCGATAGGCGCCCGCGCTGTTGTCCTCATGGAGTCCGTCTCTCCGGACGGTGTTGATCGTGAAGGAGTCGCTGTACACGACGCGCTTGATCAGTCCCGTTGGGGGTGGAGTCGTCATGTCCACCGTCGTCATGTCCGCCCTTCCCATATCCGCAACCGGGGCGGGAGCGGGACCGCTCGCGGGGTCTGCATCCATGCAGCCCATGAACAACAGGGCAAACAGTACGGAACGAAAAACTGGGCGCTTCATGGGAAGTCTCCTGCGCGGCACAGCCGCATCCTTGGGGTTTGGAGTCTCGAACCAGCCTCTCTATTGATGAGTGGCTCGAAGGCTCGCTGGATGTCCAAAGCACGCGTTGTGCCAAGCCCAAGCGCACTCCAAGCTGCGAGCACAATCGCAGGCTTGGCCGTATCACCCGGCTCTTCAGGCCGATCGCAAGGGGTCTTTTCCTACGCTCCACTGCGCCGCGCAATCGGACCGCGCAAATGCGCCGCGCAACCGGAATCGGAAGCCTGCCCCGACCTGATTGACGGCGAGGCCGGTCCGAATCTACGATATTGAAGTCGCTGGACTCGATTCATCCAGCAGAGGGCATCGGTTGGGTAGCCGTCCGATCACGAGCGGTTCAGGACTGTTCATCAGGGGTCTTGGCCCGCTGGCTGCGCTGCTCTTGTGGGCCTCCTGTGCAGGAGGAAAACCAGCGCTTGGGAATCCCAGTCAGTACTGCAATCCCAAGTCTGCGCTCGCACTGGGGCAGCAGGATCGCACCGAGCAGAGCAGCAAGTACATCGATCTGATCGATCAGTGTCCGACGGAATCGTATGCCGAGGCCATGCGTGCCTACATCTCCGGTTACGGAGAAGCAATTCCCGAACAGGAGCTTCCCCCGGTCACGCCCCGCGCCGCCATGGTGAATGAGCGGATGACGTTCCTTCAGGCTAAAGCTGGGGACTTTTCGCAGGGACAGAAGGTCGACTCCCTCAACTACCTGGCCCCAGATGGCAGTCGTTGGACGGTGCGGATACAGAGACGAAAGTTCCTACTGGCACCAGCGGGGGACTGGACACGATCACACTACGACACGACGCTTTACTATCGTGGCGCAGATGGTAGCCACCAGTCGGTACGCATCAAGCACGGCAGCATCCTCTCTGCAAAGGACGGCGACGAAGCCACGCTCCGCCGTGATGGGATTGCGTATCGCACCTGGGACAGCGCCATCAGCCACGCAAAGCTAGTTCCTAAGCGCTTCGAGCAGGACAACAGGTCGCCACTGCAAACGCGATCAAAGCAGAGTCCGCATACGATCGAAGCGGCCGAGCAGCAGCTGGAAGAGTCGGTCGTGCTGATCAACGAAGGAAAGCTGGCCGAAGCGCAGTCGGTGCTGGAACCCCTCCTCACGACAGTGACAGCGCTGGCTGGAGAGCATGACTCGCACGTTGCAGAGGTCTTGAACAAGCTTGGGGTGGTGTACACAAGTCAGGGCAAGTACACGCAAGCAGAGTCCTCCCTGGTTCGCTCCTTTCAGATTTTCAATGCAGAACAGGGGAGTGAATCGCCAGCGGTTGGTCATCTGTTCAATGACATCGGACAGCTGCATGAGAGCCGAGGAGAAGTGAAGCTTGCCCGTTTCCATTACGAGGAAGGGCTGCGGATTCGGACCCACGCGCTCGGGAACAACCATCCAGATGTCGCAGCAAGCATGGTGCGGCTGGCCAGCTTGCTGTTGCGGTCTGCGTTCAGCGCGCGAGCAGAGCAGCTGTTTCAACAAGCGCTGCAGATTCAGGAAAGAATGCTGGGGGAACAAGATCCGCAGGTTGCAGCGACGCTGATGAACCTCGCGCACCTGTACTATCTGGGGGGCGCGTACGACCGTGCGGAGCCACTCCAGAGCCGCGCACTCCGCATCTATGAGCAGCGACTTGGACCCAAGAGTCGCGAGGTCCTCCTTTTGCTTGGTGCCATCGCAGCGCGGACTTCTAACGAAGGGGACTATCAAGGCGCAGAGCCGATTCTGCAGCGCGTAGTGGACTCCCTGACCGCTACCCAGGGACGGGACCAGCTCCTGCTTGCTGCCAAGCTCGCACAGCTTGCGTGGATCAAGATTCAGCTGCGGCCACGGGGTCTGCGCGATGCACTTGGGCAGCCGGAGCTGCTGTTACAGCGGGCGATTGCGATTGCCGATCGCTTTGGTTGGGCGGAGGCGGCCCGCTATCGGTGCACCCTGACCGAGGTCTACGTCCTGCAAGGGAACTATCGGCAGGCCAAAGAACTCCTGAAGCAGTGTCTGGCGCATCAGCACGGAAGCGTGTGGATGGGAAGCCCGAGAAATCTTGATGGTTCGCACGCTGCAGCGCTGCTGAGTCGCGCGCTGGGAAAGTGGCAAGATGCAGCGAGTCATACCCAGGCTGAGCTTCGGGAACGACAGCAGCGACAGAGTGCGAGTGATCAAGATCCAGGCCTCGCAGCGGCCTATCAGTCCCTTGCCGATCTGTGGGCGCTGCAAGGACAGAATGATGCGGAGGTTGAGGCGCTGCGCAAAGCGTTTCAGCTTAGCGAGCGACGACTGCGGAACCAAGGACTGGCGTTGTCGGAGCGGCGTCTGGTGCAGCTGCTCGCCACACTCCGTGAACAGGAGGAGCGACTGTATTCGCACCTGCTGCGCAGACCAGACCACAAAGAGCTGCGCCGGTTGGCGCTGGCCACCCTGCTGCTGCGAAAGGGCCGCTCGGTGGATGAAGTGGCCTTCTCTGCCCAGCTGCGGAGTCAAATTCAGGGCGACGCCGATCTGAAACTTTATGATGATCTGCGGAGCTTGCGCAGTCGCATCGCGCACCTGGCGCTACAGACCACAGATCTGACACCTCCTGCGCAGCGCGAGCAGCTGATGAAGGAGCTTTCGGAACAGGCAGAGCGCATCGAACAAGACCTCGCCTCGCGCCTCGCGCCGCTCCGTCAACGTCGCGAGATCGCCGAGCCTGCGCAGGTGGTGTCACAAGTGGCAGCGGCACTTCGCGAAGATGAAGTACTGGTCGAGTTCGTGGCGTTCACAGAGCGGCCCCCAGAACAGAAACCAGAGGCCCCCGATGGACCTCTTCATTATCTGGCGCTGATCTTGGCCCATGACGGTGAACCGGCGATGATCGATCTGGGCCCAGCGATTCTGCTGGAGGCCGCAGCGGTCCGATTGCAAGCGGCGCTGAGTGATCCGAAAGCTACGTACCTGGCTGCGGCCACGGACTCCTATCAGCGGCTGTTTGCTCCGCTCCTACCGGCGTTTGGTGGTCGAACACGGGTGGTGATCTCTGCGGATGGAGTGCTCGATCTGGTTCCGTTTGCAGCGCTGCATGATGGACAGAAGTTTGTGATCGCATCCCACCACATCAGCTATGTGACATCTGGCCGAGACTTGCTGCGCAGCGACGATAAGAATGGCGGTTCCCATAGCATTGTGGTGGTGGCCGATCCAACGTTCAGTGGTCCTGTGGTGGCCGCAGCATCAGGAACGCGCGGCACCGCTCAGCGTGATCGCGGCATGCAGCTTGGCGAGCTGCGTCCGCTGCCTGGAACCCGTGAAGAAGCGCTGGCGATCGAGAAGCTGTGGCCGTCTGCACAGCTCCTCCTGGGTCCGAATGCCAGCGAAGGAGCACTGCTTGGCTTGGTCGCACCGAGCGTTCTTCACATCGCCACGCACGGCATCTTCATGGCGGACTCCCAGTCGTCAGCGGAGCGGAGAGGACGGACTCCCGTGCGTGGTTTTGACTCTGAATCGGTGCCACTCTCTACCAATCCGCTGCTGCGATCTGCGCTGGTGTTGGCGGGCGCGCAGGAGCAGTTCGGCGCCACCCGTGCGCACAACCAAGTGGACGACAATCCGGAGTCCGATGGAGTGGCCACGGCCCTTGAAGTCAGTGGCATGAACCTGTGGGGGACTCAGCTGGTTGTGCTCTCTGCGTGCAACAGTGGGCGCGGCGAGGTGCTGCCCGGTCAAGGCGTCTACGGTCTGCGGCGAGCGATTCAGGCAGCGGGTGCAGAGACTCTGGTCACCAGTCTGTGGCGAATCAGTGACCGAGTCACCGTCGAGCTAATGAGCAAATACTACCAAGCGCTGCATGCCAATGAGGGCCGCGTGTCGGCACTGCGCTCGGCAGCCCTAGCGGTCCAAGCAGAGCACCCACACCCGTACTACTGGGCCTCCTTTTTGGCACTGGGACGCGATGGATCGCTGCGCAATGTTCACTAAACCTTGGCCACCCCGAAACCCCTCTGTTTCGCGCGGGGCCTCCCTTTCCTGCGAGACTTGTAGATGGTCCATTTCATCGCATCCATTCTGCTGAGTGCTCTGTTTCTGACGTGGGCTCCCAACGTGCACGCGCAGGACCGCAGCACAGGCAATGCGGGCTCCGGCTTTGAAGCGGCTTGGGACCTGTGCGATCGTCTGTCCTCTGCGCATGCCTACCGGTGCCGCTCCATCGCTCAGCTTCACGAGTACATGGATCGCACCGTGGTGGAGTCTTGCAGCAGCAACTTTGTAGGGGATGCCATGCTGGACTGTCTGCAGGCCGGGGCAGGCAGAACCAACCCTCGGGCGGCTCAGGTCTGTGAAGTGTTCTTTGGGAGTACTCCTTCCTTTGTCCGCTGTCTCCAAAGCATCGCCCACAAGGAGCTACGCGAAGCAGACATCACTGCCTGCAAAGCGGCCCTGTATGGCGATGAGATCATCGAGTGTTTTCGGAACAGAGGCAAGGTCTGGCCGAGGGAGCTTGAGCGATCCACTCCCGACGAGAGGCCAGCACAACTTCCTGCCCACCGCTTGCCTCCCAAGGAACCATCCGGATCGCGTCAAGGGCGTGTGGCCGGTGGTGGGCTGCTGATCGCATTCGGTACACTCAGTCTATTCCTTGGTCCTCCGATACTCCTGATCGGTGGTCTGTCTAGCGTTTTGGACCCGCCTGACAAACGGGACTTCATGATCTCTGGTGGCGCCATGACCGGAGCCGGCGCGATCCTGTTGGGAGTCGGCATTCCCTTGGTCAGGAGTGGACTCTGATGGCACTCCGATGGCTGTTCATGTGGCTGCTGCTGAGCGCGATTCTTTCCGGCTGTGGGCCGATCTGCGAAGGGACCACCGGAAGCTGTCTCGACCTGCGTGTCGAGCGAAGTGGCTCCGCAATCACAGGGGAAGCGCTGACCGCGTGGATATTGGGAACAGATCTGACCGGCGCACCGATCCGGGTGGCGGGAACCATCCCCAACTCGGTCAGCTTGCCAACCAATGTAGCGCTGATTCCCCCGCCCTATCTGCAAGAAGTCAGCCGAGTCTCCGCACAGATCTTGGGGGACTCCCAAGCACTGGCGCTCACCGGCCGCACCAGTCTGCGCTGGCCGACAGGAGAACATATCCAGGCCTCTGTATCGCTTGCAGTACCGTCGCTGGCATTCACCAAGACCGCTGATCTGCGCGTCGGCGAAGCCCCCAGCTCGGTGGCTCTGTTCGACGCAAATCAGGACGGCAAGCTGGATCTTGCGGTGGCCAGCAGTGTGCCATCGTTCGGTTCTCGCATGGACATGGTCAGTCTGCTCTTGGGGCAAGGGAATGGCAGCTTTGGATCACCGCAGAAGCTCGCTGAGCTTCCCGTCCTGACCGTCATTTCCAATCTCATCGCCGCAGATCTCAATGGAGATGGTCTGACGGATCTTGCGTATGCAGACTGGTCGTTCGCGAATGTCTACCTATTGCTTGGCCAGCGCGACGGAACCTTCCAGCCGGTGAAGCAGCTCCGATCGTCCGTCGCAAATCCCGGTACGCTGGTGGCGCGAGATCTGGATGGCGACAAGCAGATCGATCTGATCATCGAGAGCTATACCGGCTCGATCGGAGTGATGTGGAACCAGGGCGACGCCAACTTTTCCACCAGCACCAACCTCATCACGGGCAGCGAAGTCAATGTTCCTGATCCGGATTCGTTTGCCGTGGAAGATCTCAACAGCGATGGTCTACCTGATGTGGTGTCCCGGGCAGCGTCCAACGATTCCCTCCTCATCTGGATGAACAAAGGGGGGCGGACTTTCGGATCTCCTGCCACTGTCAAAGTAGACTTCTTTCGATCGGACATCACACTCTCCTTCACCGTGCAGGACTTCGATGGAGATACCGTTCCCGATCTGCTTGTGGGTGGTAAGACTTTCGCAAAAGGGGACTGGGTGGGCTTCCTCAAAGGGGATGGTCGCGGTCAGTTTGCTGAGGCAAACCAGCGACGAGTATCCTATGATCCACAGTGGCTAAGTGGCCCCGATCTAAACGATGATCTGATTCCCGATCTGTGCGCCGTAGGATCGTCTGCAGCGGCCAGTGACGCACCGCTTCACCTGGCACTGGGAAATGGTTCGGGCGGATTTCAAGAGAACTCCTGTGGTAGCTGTCAGATCCCAGCAGGAACCACATCGGTAACAGCGAACGATCTGGATGGCGATCAAAAGTTGGATCTGCTGATCTTGACCGCACGCACCGGCAGCAGCACCGGGTCAGTGATCGTCCTGCGCAATGTCTCTCCCTAAGAGCGCCTATCAAAACCTACTGCGGACCCCATCTGCTGCGTCGGTCGTCGGTCGCGGCCCCAAGGCCGCTCACTCCTTCCTCCTTGCAGCTGGGGTTCCTCGCTACGGTTTTGATAGGCGCTCTAAATTCCGTCTACGCCGAAACCCGCACGTTTCGCTCAGGGGTTCTTCATCATCTGCAGGGCTCGCTGGCGGTACTCCTCAATCTGCTTGGAGGAAGGCGTCAACCACAGCAGCAGCTCCATCCGCTCCGCGACTTTCTGCGGGTCCCGACCTGCGTTCAGATCGGCCAGCGCTGCAGCGAGCTGGGCGTCGAGATCTGCCTTGTGCTCTGCCACCCGATCGCGCAGCCTGATCGCCGGCAGGTTGGCGGGAAGCTCTTCAAGGACAGACTCGCACAGGGAGAGCGCTTCTTTGAGCTGCCCGCTGCGCCGCTTCTCCTCCGCAAGCTGGAGCCGCTCGCGTCCGCGCTCCTGCTGCGCGCTTTTTAAAAGTCGTCGATAGGTGGTGCTGGTAGGAGCCAAAGAGAGAGCCTCTGCATAGGCCCTCACTGCGCCCTGGTAGTCTCTGCTCGCCATGGCCTCATCGCCGCGCTGCACGGCCTGACGCGCAGCACAACCACTTGTGCAGAGCAGCCCCCAAAGTGCCAGGATCAGCGTCGGACGCAGCGGATTGGATCGGCGACCTTGGATACGCTGGGCCATTCGTCCGTGAAAATGTACCATTGTTGCGTGGGCGGGTTCATGTGCGGATCGACTCCGCTGACGAGTCAACGGCAGGCTCCACTTGGCATTCTGCTTTTGGCGGTGATCTTTGTAGACGGGCTCATCGGTTCAAGCAGAGTGCGGACGGCACATGCGCAGCCTGCGGTGGTGTGGATGGAGGGCGAAAGCCGCTGCACACAAATGGTTGTGTGTAAGACGCTCAGGGACGACGCACTCCTGCTGTATGAAAGTGGAGCATACGCGGCTGCGCTGCGGGGTTTTCAGTCGGCTTACGGACTGTCCGAAGAGCCCTTCCTGCTGGTCCGCATGGGACTCTGTCTGGCGAAACAGAAGCGCTTTCAAGACGCCCTGGATCTGTATGAACAGTACCTTCAAGCCGTGCCTGCGGTCGATCCGCGCGCAAAGACAGAGCTTGATCACCACATCGCCGAAGCAAAAAATCTGCTCGCAAAAGAGCCAAAGCCAACGTTGCAGCCGGAGCCAAAGGTGCAGCCGAAACCAACGTTGCAGCCGGAGCCGCAGCAGCTCTCGATCCGGAGAATGCAGTCCCAAAAAGAGCGTGGCCGACCTGTTTACCGCGCGGGATGGTTCTGGGCCGTAACTACTGTAACCGTCGCTGGATTGGCGCTCGGTCTGGGGCTTGGACTGGGTCTTCCACAGGTCCCTGCTGCGCACGAAACCATTGTCTGGAAAAGATAAATCTCGCCTGCTCAGCGCTGGGCAGAGCGTACGCAGCGGAAGCCGATGTCGCCAGTCAGCTCCTCTTGTCTTCGCTTGCTGCGGCCTGCCGAGCGGCAGGAGTCTGCTTTGCGAAACCAGGCACCGCCGCGTATGACTCGCATGGTGGGACCGCCATCTGCTTCGCTGTTTTCGCTGACCTGTGGATCTCTGCAAGGCGCGCCGCACTCTGGATAGCGCGTGCGGAAACGATCACTGACCCACTCTGCAACGTTGCCTCCGAGATCATGAATCCCGAGCGGCGTCCGATCCTGCGCGGCACTGCCCACCGCTTGGGTACCGGAGTTCAGTCCGGCGCAGCTGCCGCCCTCGCCACGCCCGAAGATGACGACCGAGCAGGAGGGCTCGTTGTCTCCCCAAGGAAAGCGGAGTCCCGAGGAGCCGCGTGCGGCGTACTCCCACTCTGCCTCTGTTGGGAGTCGCTTTCCCAAGGATCTACAGTACCGATCCGCTGCGTCCCAGGTAACCAACGCCACCGGCTGTCTCTCCATTCCTTTGCGCAGGATGAAGCGGCTCTCTCGATAGGCGATTCCACTGTAACCATAGCCCGCCCACAGGTCGGTCAGCAGCGTGGGTCCGTCGTAGATCCGACGCGCTGCTTCGATCCGCAAGCCGCGCTGCCGATTGAGCCAAGCCGCAAACTGCTGATTGGTCACTTCCGTTTGGTCGATCGCAAACGCAGAGATCTCGACCGATCGCGCCGGCGTTTCACGCAGAAACAGCTCACGCGTACAGCTCGTGCAGCCGACTCGCCGGGCCCACCCGAGCGCAGTATCGACCTCTTCTGCAGAGCTTCCCATGGTGAAGCGACCGCTGGGAATCCGGACCATCTCTGTGCTGTACCACCACGAACCCAGGTAGCTCATGGACGTGGCCACAGCGGCCAGTCCGGCTCCAACTACGGACACCCCCAGCGCGACCACAGTCCAGCGGAGCGTTCGGCGGACAGGAGTACTCTGTTTTGGACGAACTCCGACGGCGCTTGGTGTTCCCTGTTGCGATTCCAGGCCATCCGAGGTTTCCGTTGGGACACTCCCTGAATAGGTCGCTTCACGTACTGCCCGTGATGCCGGTGAAAGCCCTTCCGATGGAACAGAGGGCGCGGGACCCAGCATCCACAGACTCAGCGCAGCGTGAACTTCGGACATGCTGGGACGAAGCTTGGTGGGCTTGGCGAGCATCCGGTCCACCAAGGTTGCAATCACCTCTGGCAGCTCGGGAAGACGGCTCTGCAGCGGCACGGCTTGCTCAAAAATCTGACGCCTCCGCAGCTCCTCGCGATCCCCGGTAAACGGCAGCTGTCCCCACAACATCTCGTAACACATGATGCCAAGGGAGTAGACATCTGTGCTCGGGTCCGGCGCCGCTTCCCCAAGGTACTGCTCAGGAGACATATAGCCGGGCGTTCCCATCAGTGCCGGCTGGGCGGTGACAGAGTCCGCTGCACCGAGCGCAAAGTGGGCAATCCCAAAGTCGAGCACCTTCGCCCGCTCACCCCCCGGCGCCTCAGAGTCCGGAATCAGCATCACGTTGTCTGGTTT
>JAEUKA010000092.1 GCA_016794465.1 Myxococcales bacterium
GGCAGGACAGCTTTGTGCTGCGACGGTCGGAGTTCCTCATGGTACCGAGTCTTGCGTGCAGCGCGGTCGCGAGGCCGTCCACGAAGCGTAGACAGGGAGTGTGCAGGCCGTAATGCAAAAGGCGTGAAGGGATTGAGCCCCGTTAAACATCCTGTTCCGTGGTGGCCGAGCGTGTATGTAGCAGCGAAGGCAGCATCGACGGGTCGTTTGACCGTCGGCACCACCGGGGTCGTAGACCATGGCATGTACACACGGCTGATGTCGGAACCTGGGAGATCTCCTCGGGGTGGAGCACAAACTAGCCAGTGCTTCTTAGCGGCGGGGCAAGGCGCAACTGCCAAGTCCGCCGTGAGTGCCCGAGGAGAAGTCAGATCTCGTCATAGTAGCGAGGAAGTGGGGTAATGCCCATGGAGCCAAGGGCGAGACGGGTTGTGAACCGGGGCACGAGGGCTCCTGGGGCCTGCGCAGACGGGCCCTTTGCAGGATACGCTCGATTGCACTGGATACTCGCAGCCGCGCAGAGGAACCCCGCCGAGCCGATGCGGAATCTCATGCATCATCTCAACGGTCCCAATCTGCGTCGGGCATTCCGGGCTTTGGATGGCTCCAAAGCCAGCGGAATCGATCGTGTTACCAAGAACGACTATCAGCAGAATCTCGACCAAAACCTGCAAGCCTTGGAGACGGCGTTGCGGGGCGGTGGATGGCGGCCCAAGCCTGCCCGAGAGGTGCTCATTCCTAAGCCGCAAGGCGGAATGAGACCGCTGGCCATCGGCTGTCTGGAAGACAAGATCGTCCAGACGCTGGTGGCTCGCATTCTCGAAGCGGTCTATGAGCCGACGTTTCACCGTCACAGCTACGGCTTTCGGCGCGGCAAGTCAGCGCATCAGGCGCTCGGTCGCGCGTACGAAACCATCGGTCGGCGCAAGCAGCGCTGTGTCGTGGTCGAAATGGACATCGAGAAGTTTTTCGATTCCGTCAATCACGACTGGCTCTTGCGCACGCTCGAGACGCGTATCGGCGACCCGCACTTTCTGCGGCTCCTCGCTCGGATGCTTCGCTGCTCGACGCTGCACGCCGATGGGGCCATGGCGGATAAGCTCTCCGGTACGCCGCAAGGCTCACCGGCGAGTCCCATCCTCGCCAACGTCTGTCTCCATGTCCTTTTGGATCAGTGGTTTCAAGAGCACTGGTCGCAACAAGGAGAATTCATTCGCTACGCAGACGATGCCGTCTTTGTCTTTTCCGACGAGGAAACCGCGCGCGCGTTTCAGCTCTCGCTGATCGCACGCATGGCCGAGGCCGGGCTCTCGCTCAACCTCGAAAAGACGCGCATCGTGCCCTTCAGTGCCGCCGCTCCCAAGGGGACCATTACCCTTTTGGGCTTCGAGCTGTACTGGGGCACAAAACGAGGCGTCGGCAAGCAGCTCAAGGTCAAGACCATCCCCAAGCGGCTTGCGCGCGCAGTCCAGAGCTTTACGGAGTGGATCAAAGCCATTCGCAATCGCAAAACCCTCGCCGCCATCTGGAGCGAAGCCGCCGCAAAAATGCGCGGCCACTTCCGGTACTACGGCGTGATGTGCAACGAAGCGAAGCTCTCCCACTTCCACTGGTCCTGCGTCGGTGCTCTGTATCGGTGGCTCAACCGTCGCTCGCAGAAGCGCTCCTTCACCTGGGAGCAGTTCCAGCAGCGCCTACGTTTCAGCCCCCTACCGCACCCCCCTCGCGGTCCCGAGCTGGTCGACGTTTCCTCCGAGCATGGTGCCGCGAGGAATCACAAACCGAAGAGCCGTATGCCCAAATCGGGCACGTACGGTTCTGTAAGGAGCGCCAGCTTCACCCTGGCGTTTACTTGATCATTCATCGGGATCTGAAACCTGCGAACATTCTGCTGACTTCCCATCACCTTCCCGAAGCTCAGGTCAAACTAGCAGACCTGGGCTTGGCCAAGCACATCCCGGTGTCCCACGCTGCGGCGGCCGACGCCTTGGCTCTGAGCCGAGTATCTACAGCGCGGGGAACTCGATTGGGAACATGGGAGTACATGGCTCCCGAGCTGTGGATAGACGCCAAGAACGCCACCCCCAGGTCAGACGTCTATGGTCTGGGCTGTCTGTTCTTCCACCTCCTGACCGGACAACCGCTATTCCCAGTTTCCGACGAACACTCGCTGATGTTTCACCACCTGTTTGAGCCCCCTCCGTTAGATCTTGTTGGCTCACGTTGCTCAAGCGCCCTCCTGAGTCTTATTAATCGCATGCTCGCCAAGAAGGTCGATGGTCGTCCTTCGATGGCAGAGGTCCAGAGCGAGCTGGCGAGGCTCGGCGTGCCAACTTAGCAACTTCGTATTCCTCCGATCATCTGCACGTCAAAAAGCATCTGTCTCCTGTAGAGGGCTTCCGTGTGCCCACACGATCAAGGAGAGCAGATGGCTACGAATGTTCAGATCAAGTGCATCCACAAGTCGAACCGTGCTAGTGCGCACGAGCGTATTACCCACGTCGGTGGAACAAACCAGGATGGCAGCCACTGGAAGTTAACTCAGGAGCAGGCGATCCTGGGACTGAAGGAAGGCAAGTGGGCCTTCTACGTCGAGCGTCTAGAGCACCGATCACTTCCCCCTCCTACTTTTTCGATCGACAGAGATCTCCGCCTGTGATCTGGTCCACGCGACCGGTTCTCTGACCCCGGACACAGGGAGGCTCTGATGAGATCGCTTATGTGGACACCGCCCGTAGACTGCACCGCCCAAGAGACGGCTCTGCTTTCGTACATGACCCGCACCCGCAAGCTGTTTGGGTTTCTGCGGCGGCATCGGCACGAGCTATTCGACGCGCCATTTCAGCAGCAGCTCATCGGCATGTACGAACATCCCGACGCTGGCAAGGAACCCCTGCCGCCGGCTCTTTGGGCGATGGCGCTGTTGCTCCAGGCGTACCTGCGCGTTTCGGACGCCGAGCTGGTGCAGCTTACGCTGGTCGATCTGCGCGTGCAGCTGGTGCTTGGCTGCTTGGGAGGACACAGTCCGGCGTTCTCGCAGGGGGCGCTGGTGAATTTTCGCGAGCGGCTCATCGCGCATGACCTGGACCGCCGCCTGCTCGATCGCACCGTCGAGCTTGCGCGCAAGACCCAGGGTTTTGACCCCAAGGCCCTGCCCACGCAGCTGCGCATCGCGGTGGATTCAAGCCCTTTGGCCGGAGCGGGTCGCGTCGAGGATAGCGTCAATCTGGTGGCGCACGCGACTCGCAATCTGGTCACTGCGGTGGTGAAGGCCACGGGCATCGAGAAGCAGACTCTCATCGAGCAGTTGGGACTGCGGATTCTTCAGCACAAGAGCGCCAAGCGTGCGCTCGACATCGACTGGTCCCAAGTCCACGCCAAGGAGCAGGCCGTCAATCGTCTTGTCGAGCAAGTGGAGGCCGCGGTGGGACACCTGTTTTTGCACCATCCGGAGGCGGTCCTTTCGCCGCAGGTCGAAGCCGCACTTGTGACGCTGCGCCAGCTTTTCGAGCAGGACCTCGAACCCGATGAACAGGGGGGACTGCGGATCAAAAAAGGAGTTGTACCGGACCGCCGGATCAGCATCGAAGATCCCCAGATGCGTCATGGGCGAAAGAGCCGAAGCAAGCGCATCGACGGATACAAACGCCACATCGCCGTCGAGATGGACAGCGAATGGACCGGGCTCATCTTGGCCTGCGCGCTCACAGCTGCCAACCGTCCGGAGGGAGAAGCGACCCCGGCTCTGCAAGCGGACTTGCAGCAGCAGGGAGTGAGCGTGCAAGCGCTGTACATCGACCGTGGCTACCTCAAAAGCGAGCTGGCCGAGCAGACGGTGGAGAAGGGTGCCGAGCTGTACTGTCGCCCCTGGCCGCAGCGCAACGGAGCACTGTATCCCAAGACTGCATTTCAGATGGACTTTGTGAATCACCGGCTTGTCTGTCCGACCGGACAGAGTGTCCCGATGGAGCTGGGAAAGACCACAAACTTCGACGGCAGCATGTGCAGCCAATGTCCGCAGCGAACCCTGTGTACCAAGTCTCCGCAGCGCGGCAGATCGGTGACGATTGCAGAGGATGAACCGCTCCAGCACAAGCTGCGCGAGCTTGAGCAGAGTCCCCAAGGTCGCCAGCAGGCTACGCCAGCGGGTCGTGGTGGAACATCGCCAAGCACACCTGGTACGCCGGCAGACTGCTCACGCCCGCTACCGAGGAACCGGCAAGAACCTCTACGACGTACGCCGCTGCAGCGCCATCGAAAACCTGCACCTCGTGCAGGCACTACCCGTGCGTCTACCCATGGCCTCCTAACGTCGCTGCGGGAACTGATTGGTGCTCTAGGTGGCCATCGTGTCGCCGTCGTGATCGCGCGTTCCGCATCGGGGCATGAGTACCTAAAGACCGAGCCCGACGGTGAGTTGACGAATAACCTTCTCGCGCTTCCCGAGTGCGGCCGGTAGTCACGGCGAGCCAAACCCTTCGAGTGCTACGGCTCGGAGCCGGCCACTCCAGCAACAGGGAGTAGCTCAATGGGGGAATCGAAAGCATCTGTGGCTTTGCCGCCTTCGGTCAACTTCCACCTCTGGGAACCGTGCAACATGCGCTGCCGGTTCTGCTTCGCGACGTTTCAGGACGTGAAGCAGACGGTGCTTCCGCGCGGACATTTGCCGCGCGATCAAGCGCTTGCCGTCGTGGAGCAGCTTGCTGCGGTAGGCTTCGACAAGATCACCTTCGCCGGGGGCGAGCCGACGCTGTGCCCTTGGCTGGGCGAGCTGATTGAGCTGGCCAAGCAGCGCGGGCTGACGACCATGCTGGTGACGAACGGCTCGCGCCTACTCGCGCCGGGGTGGCTCGACACGCACGGCTCGCACCTTGATTGGGTTGTCCTCAGCATCGACAGCGCTGACCCGCGCACGCACGAGCGACTGGGCCGCAGCATTGCCGGCCAGGCCGGACGGGCCCTCGCTGTGGCTCACTACCTGGCAATCGCCGCCGAACTGCGCCGCCGCAACGTGCGGCTCAAGGTCAACACGGTAGTAACTGCGGAGAACGCGGACGACGACATGGGGGACTTGCTGCTCGCGCTTGGGCCCGAGCGATGGAAAGTGCTGCAAGTCCTGCCGATCGGCGGTCAGAACGACGGCACGGTGGAGTCGCTACTCATCGACGAGCCGACCTTCCGTCGTTACTGTGCCCGCCATCAGCGGGTCGCCGACGCCGGGATCGCAATCGTACCTGAAGACAACGAGGACATGACCGGCAGCTACGCCATGGTCGATCCGGCTGGTCGCTTCTTCGACAACACCGCTGGCCACTACCGATACAGCCGATCGATTCTCAGTGTGGGAGTCGCTGACGCCTGGCAAGACATCCGCTTTGACACGCAGCGCTTCGAGGAGAGAGGCGGTGTCTATGACTGGCGTACTTTGGCAACCAACCCCCTCGTCCAGCTCCGGCTGGGTCGCTGACTGCGAAAGGAGCAAGCACCATGAGCTTTCGCAAAAGCGCGACCTGTGTCGGCAAGGCCTCGGGACAGCCGGTTACGGAGTATGACTCCGAGTACGAAGCGCACGACGGTGCGGCCCACGCCCGGCTGGCCTCTGGACAAGACCTCGTGCCGTACCTGTGCGGTCGCTGCCGCCTCTGGCATCTCGCGCCACGAAGTCGGCAGACGCCCAGCACGACCTGCGGCCACTGCACCGGGGCGGATGGCAAGCCCAAGGAGGCATACGCGACCGAGCGGGATGCCGAGCGACGGGCCGAAATCCTCCGAGCCGAGCGCGGCGTCCATCTCCGCGCCTATCCCTGCCACTACGGACAGGGCTGGCATTTGACCAAGAGCTGAGCATTCGCATCCGGTCGGCGGCACGGACCAAACGGACAGCCGCCGCACGATCTTGCCGTTGCATGCGCGCACTCGATACGGGGTCGATTTGACAGCAAGCCACGACGCCTGTCACGCATTCCTCCGGATGGGCCTGCATTCTTGGCCTCGAATCGGGGACGCCAAAGACGACGTTGCGCCGGATTCCCAAACGCGGGCCTGATCGCCTTCCGACCGCGCTCATTTCTTCGCCCCAAATTCAGGATAAATCTGGGACACGTCCGCCAGAGGATCGGATTCTTTCCGTGTTTTTACAAAACGCGAAACAGAAGGCGCGCCAGGCTGGTTGTTTCACGATCTGTAAAAAATCGGGAATGCGGTGCTTGTGATCCCGAGTCTCACTCAGGACTTTTCGCGGACTTGCACGATTCCATCCTCGCGAGGGGAGTGCTTACAAAACGCGGTATGGAGACGTCCGCCACTTTTTTCAGGGGTACAGGTTCACGTTCTGTAAGGCTCCAAAAAAATTAGCGAGGTCGCCCCTTGC
>JAEUKA010000100.1 GCA_016794465.1 Myxococcales bacterium
TGGGCGTCTGGCGTACGCAGGCGGAAGTCCTGCTTGGAGTCCCCCACCAACACACTCGCGATATTCAGCTTGGCTACGCTCATCGTATCCCTTCCTCTCATCGCTGCTCTGTTCAGGCTCCTCGCTGCCTCACGCCGCCGCCGAAAGCTCTGCCACCACCGCATCGAGCAGCGCCGTCGCCTTCGCCCGCGACTCCGCAAGCTGCGCCTCCAGCCGATCCACCAACCCCATCAGCTGCTCCACCTTGGCAACAATCCGCTTTTGTTCGGGGGGAGGAGCAACCCAAAGTTTTGCATCCAACAGCGATGCTTGTGTCAATTTGCGCCGACCCGTAGTTCCTGACGTTAGCGGGATAAATGGATATTGGCACAGACACAAATTCAGATACTCCGCTGACATTCCAGTGAGCGGACGTAGAACATGTGCATGATTATTTACCCAAGATTTTCCATAAATCATATAAGAAAATGGCTTCACTCGACCAATAAAAGTCTCATCCTCTACGACTAAAACTAGAGGTTCATTAAAAAGATATTTATCAATCCATCCAACTTGTCCATTTGCGCCATAGTACGGAATTTCGCCACGGTCGCCAAGCCGCTCTGCTTTATTCACCGGTACACGAAGGTAATCCAGGCACTCTGCGATATCTCCGATTCTTGTTTCGCACCATCCCGTCGGCATTCCTTCTATCTGTTCTGAGACATATGCGTTAAAATCGTTGCTTGGTCGCTTGGGTGGTCTGGTGTGTGCCTTTTCTGCAGCAATCCGACCACCTTCGTAGCTATCCCTCCTTTGGATTTGCAGTTGATGCACGAACGCGGCGGCTGTTCCGTCATCAGTGTTCTGCGAAATCAAACGCCCCTGAACAGCAAGATCTATGATGGTTTTGCGAAGTTGGCTGGGTACGACGCTAAACGCCTTATGAAACAACAGCTCCAAGTTCGCCGTGGTGGGGGCGTCGGCGAAGCGGGTGAGGGAGGCTTGGGCGAGGGCGGTGTGGCGGGTCTCGCGCTGCTGCTGCTGCGCCTCCAGCCGATCACAGAGCGCCATCAGCTCATCCACCTTCGCCACAATTCGCTTTTGTTCGGCGAGGGGGGGAATTGAGACACAAATAGCATTCAATTCTGTTTGATTAATCTTGGGCATTGCAACGCGAGTATCGCTTTTCACTGCTTGAGCGAGAAATATGTCAGAAAGCATAAATATCTGCAAGAATTTGGCATCGATCAATGAGTCTATTGGGTACATGTCAGCGCTGCAAAGCCCATCAAAATTCACAACTACAACTTTTGCAAGATTCGGGCGGATTTTTGAATAAACGACTTGACCTGAATAAAATCGATGCTTCGAACTCTTGACCTCATCCTCTCTAATTGTTCGGCAAGGTAGTAATTTTCCGGTTCCTTTTTCGATATTATCTGGGGCCAGATGAATGCTATCTAAATAGTCGCTTGGATCAACAAGGTTTGAGGCAATTATTGCTACTTCGCAAAAGCGCGCCCAGACCCATGACATAGGAAGAGAGGGCAAACTCTCAGTGGTGTCTATTGCAAATGAGGAAGGCTTGGTGATGCTCTTCTGCTGGGCTAAGTTTCGCCAAATGCGAGCAAGCAGTTCCTGGCCACTTTCTTCGCCCAAGTTCTGCTTTGTTAGTTTCCCCCGCACCGCAAGCCACAAAATCAACTCCCGCATCTTCGCCACCGCATTCGGGGCGTCTGCGAATAGGTCGAATTTCTCGAAAAAAGTGTCGAGGTTCATTCGGCGGCTCCGGTGCTGGCGGTCAGGGCTTGGTGTAGCTCGTTTTTGAGCTGGGCGCGCGTCTCGGCAATCTGCGCGAGCAGCTTTTCGTATTCGGGCAACAGGTGATCGACATCACCGGGGCCGTCATCGGAGCGGTGCGGATTCTTTAGGTCGAGGTTGTAGTTGCCGGCTTTGATCTGTTCGATGGGAACGCGCCAGGCTTGCTCGTTTTCGACGCGGTGGTTCCACCAGGCGCGCTCCGGCTCGAACTCCTCGATGCGAATCGGCTTGGTCTTGTTGTACGACTTCGCGCCGGACGGATAGGGGTGCTCGTAGTACCAGACCTCGCGCGTGGGGGTTCCTTTTTCAAAGAACAGGAGGTTCGTGCGGATGCCGGTGTACGGATTGAACACGCCGTTTGGGAGCCGCACGATCGTGTGCAGGTTGCATTCCGAAAGGAGTGCTTCCTTGATGCGCGTCTTCACTCCTTCACCGAACAGCGTCCCGTCGGGAAGAACCAGTCCGGCGCGGCCTCCGTCTTTGAGGATCCGCATCAGCAAGACCAAGAACAGATCCGCCGTTTCGCGGGTGCGGAACTCGGTCGGGAAGTTCGACTCGATGCCGTCCTCTTCCATGCCACCAAACGGAGGATTGGTCACCACCACATCGACGCGCTCTTTCAAGGACCAGTCTTTCAGCGGTCGCGACAGCGTGTTGTCATGCAGAATGTTCGACGGCACATCAATGCCGTGCAGCAGCATGTTGGTGCGACATAAGATGTGCGGAAGATGCTTCTTTTCGATGCCGGTGAAGCAGTCCTGAATCCGGCGCTCGTCAGCGTCGGTCTTGGCTTGCTTGCGCAGGTGTTCGATCGCGCAGACCAGAAAGCCCCCGGTTCCGCACGCCGGGTCCATCACCGACTCGCCCAGGCGCGGATTCACTTGCTCCACGATGAACTGAGTCACAGCGCGCGGCGTATAAAATTCGCCCGCGTTGCCCGCAGACTGCAAGTCCTTGAGGAGCTTTTCGTAGATGTCTCCGAACGTGTGGCGATCGTCGCTGGCGTTGAAGTTGATACCGCAGATCTTGTTGATGACCTGCCGCATCAGGGTGCCGTTTTTCATGTAGTTGTTGGCATCCCCAAACGTCGTGCGGATCAGCGCCGATAGCTTGTCCTTCGACGCTCCGCCCAGCGTCTTTAGATTCGGCAGCAGGTCGTTGTTGATGAAGTTCAGCAGCTTGTCGCCGGTGATTCCCTCTTCATTGGTAGCCCAGCTCGACCAGCGCATGTACTGCGGCAGCGGCGATCGATAGTCGTCGCGCAGAAGCTCGATTTCCTTTTCGCGGTCATCAAAGATCTTCAGAAAGAACATCCAGCCAAGCTGCTCGAGCCGCTGCGCATCGCCATACGTTCCGGCGTCTTTGCGCATGATGTCTTGGATGGTCTTGACGATGTTCGATACGTTCGACATGGGCTTCCGGATTCTGCGTACGAGCGGCTGGCGCTAGCGATACAGCTCGTTCTTGAGTTGAGAGAGGGAGGCCAGATACCCGGCCTTGCCGCCAAACAAAGAGACGATTTCCATCGGCGTTCCGAGCTTGGGCAGCGGATCGACCTTCAGGATGTCCATCGACTCGAGGCTGCTGACTCCGACCGCGATGTACTTTTGAAGGAGGGCCGCGACCACCGCGCGCGCTTTGACGGACAGCTTGGCCTGCACGGCTTGCAGTCGCGCTGCGGCGTGATCGACGCGCTGCTGCCTTGTGCAGAGCGGCTGCGCAAACACCACATGGGCAATCAGATCGAGGGGATCATGCTCGGAACCGTACTGCGCGGCCAGCTCTTCGATGAAGACGCCCGCCTTGGCCAGTGTCTCCAGCATCGCCCCTTTGCGCTCGGTCGCTTGCCACGCCGCCAAGAGCGCAGCCAGCGAGGCATAGCTCGCTTTCACCTTGCGACGGGTGTAGTCGTCCAAAGACTCCGTGATGAGCTTGCCGTGTTCATCGAGGTACTGCACGCGCTCGGTCACCACGGCGACATCGACATCCTCGACATGGTATTTGGGACGCGCTTCGCCCATCGCAGCAGCCCGACGCCCCAGCGCACCCAGTCGATCGTACAGACCTGGGGCGCTCTGGCCCGTCAGAATTCCCGTCGCAGCAGGCGATTCCGTTCCGATTCCCTCCCCCGGATCGGGAGGCACCACCGACTGATCATCGCGCGGCTCATAGATCTGTTCCGGGGGTCCATCGAACTTCGGATCAGCGAACTGCGCCGTCGCTTGTCGGAAGTCCATGATGGTGAAGAACAGCTTGTTGTAGTCCTCGTTGATGCGCGTGCCGCGACCGATGATCTGCTTGAACTCGGTCTGCGATTCGATGCTGCGATCCAGGACAATCAGCTGACAGGTCTGCGCATCAACCCCCGTGGTCATGAGTCGCGAGGTCGTGACCAGGACCGGATAGCGCTTTTCCGGATCGATGAAGTTGTCGAGCTGCGCTTTGCCTTCGTCGTTGTCGCCGGTGATGCGCATCACGTACAGGCGATTCTGCGCCACGAGGTCGGCGTTTTCATTGACCAGCGCCTGCCGCATTCGCTCGGCGTGATCGATGTCTTCACAGAACACAATCGTCTTGGCGAAGCGGTCCGTCGCCTTGAGGTACTCGCTGATCTTCTTGGCGATGACAGAAGTGCGCTTGTCCAAGATCAGCGCGCGGTCGTAGTCGCGCTGCGTGTACTCGCGGTCTTCTATTTCGCGTCCGTACTTGTCCAGCTTGCCGCGCTCGGGTCGCCAGCCGTCGAGGTCCTTGTCGAGCCCCACGCGCACCACTTTGTACGGCGCCAGAAAGCCATCCTCGATGCCCTGCTTGAGCGAATAGGTGTAGATGGGCTCGCCGAAGTACTCGATGTTGGAAACCGTCTCTGTTTCTTTGGGAGTCGCGGTCAGGCCAATCTGCGTCGCCGACGTGAAGTAGTCCAGCACCTGCCGCCAGCTTGCATCCGCCGCCGCGCTGCCGCGATGACACTCATCGACGATCACCAGATCAAAAAAGTCCGGAGAGAACTGCTTGTAGATGTTCTGCGACTCTTCCGTTCCGGTGATGGCTTGATACAGGGCCAAATAAATCTCGTACGACTTGTCGGCGGTGCGGTTCGTGATCTTGGTCAGCGCCTTACCAAACGGCTTAAAGTCATTGGTCTTGGTCTGATCCGCGAGGATGTTGCGGTCGACGAGGAACAAGATTCGCTTCTTCGCCCCTGACTTCCACAGCCGCCAGATGATCTGAAACGCGGTGTACGTCTTGCCGGTGCCGGTCGCCATGACCAGCAGGATTCGCTTCTCTCCCCGTGCAATCGCATCGACGGTGCGGTTGATGGCGACAAGCTGGTAGTAGCGCGGCGACTTGCGCGAGCCGTCGTCGTAATAGTCCTGCTTCACCACCGTCTGCTGCGCATCGGTGTAGCCCTTCGATGCCCGATAGCGCGCCCAAAGCTCGTCGGGACTTGGGAACTGATGCAGCGGAATCTCGCGCTCGATCTGGCCGCTCTTGCGCGTGCGGTCGTGTTCCAAGAACGCATCGCCGTTGCTGCTGTACGCAAACGGCACATCCAAGATCTCGGCGTAGTCCAGCGCCTGCTGCATGCCAGCCCCGACGCTGTGCCGGTTGTCTTTGGCCTCGATCACCGCAATCGGCAGGTTCGGCTTGTAATACAGGATGTAGTCGGCCCGCTTGCGTTCACCGCGCGCCACCGATTTGCCGCGCACGATCACGCGCCCATCGGTGAATGGACACTCCTCGCGGATCTGAGTCATTAGATCCCACTTGCCACCCTTGTCGCGATCGAGCGCCGGCGTGATGAACTTCGTCCGGATGTCCGTTTCCGTCAGATCCTTCTTGTTCATTCGCGCGCATCCTCCGCGTGGGACTAGGTCTTCAGGCGGACGCCCGGCCCGCCGCCGTTCTTCTCGATAAACACCACCCCGCCTTGTTCCAGCGCGACGCGAATCGCCAGCAGGTTGTTGGGGCCAGGAATGCGCGTCTCGTTCTCAAACGCGGCGATGGTTTGCCGAGTCAGGTTCGACGCCTCGGCAAGCTCCTCTTGCGACCAGCCGAGCATGGCGCGAGCACCACGACATTGGGCCGGAGTTGGGGAGGCGGGTTGATTTGATTGAGTTGACATTTTGTTAAATCAATCGCCAGAATGGAATCTGGCATTGCATATTGTTACCTGTGCCCCGCCGGGCGCGGACTTTTTCTGATCCTGGCCTTGTATCGCCTCGGAGCCATCCATGTCTACAGCCTCGCCCCCAGCCGCTACATCGAATCCCTGCCCTCTTGCCTCAGAACCACAGCACCGACGAAAACGCGAGTTTCCCAGCGGCTTCTACGCCCTGTGTGCCGTCGAGCTCTTCGAACGCTTCGCCGGTACGCTGCTCGGTTCGCTCATGTTGCTGTACCTTAACGAACGCCTCGGGATGGCGGCGGGCTCAGCAACACGACTTGGCGGAATATTTAACGCTGCAATCTATTTATCGTCGGTGATAGGCGGCGCCATCGCGGATCGTTGGTTGGGTACGCGATGGGCGATGTTGCTCGGGACGCTGCTGCTCGCGCTCGGTTACGCGGTGCTTTCGATGGATCGGGCGAACCTGCTTTATCCGGCAGCGGGACTGCTAATGGTCGGCCACGCATTATTCAAGCCGAGCATCAGCAGCGCCGTCGGCATTCTCTGCTTGGATATTCCGTTCCGCCTTCGAGTTTGCTGGGCCTACCAGGACTACTCGTGCTGGGAATCCAGCCGCTACTCAGTCGCACCCAATCGGCGTTATCCCGTCGAGGCCATCGTCCGTCACCGCTCGTGCGGATTGGCATCGGTCTGTTGTTCGGAGTCGTCGCCTACCTGATCATGGTCATCGCTGCACTTCGGCAAGAACGGTCGCAAGCGCTGGAGAGTCCTGCGTGGCTCGTCGCATGTTTCACCGCACTGACGGTGGCAGAGCTGCTGGTCTATCCGCTCGGAATGTCCTTGGTGACACGACTTGCTCCGCAGTCCACGACCGCCGTTGCGATGGGACTATGGCTCGTATCGCTCGCGGGAGGTCACTGGCTCGCCGGAGAAGTTGCTTCTCGTTGGGCACTGTGGTCGCACGCGACGCTCTTCTCGGTGCTTGCGGCGCTGGCCTTCGCTTCGGTCGTCGTCCTGGCGCTGGCCGCTCGTCCGATCCGTCGGGCCACGAAGGGAATGGACCACGCAGAGAAGGACTGATCGCCTTCCGTCCGCGCCTGCTTCTTTGCCCAAAATTCAGGAAAAATCTGGGACCCGTCCTGACGGGGGGGCGGATTCTGTCCGCATTTTTACAAAACGCGAAACAGAAGGCGCGCCAGCCTGGTTGTTTCACGATCTGTAAAAAGTCGGGAATGCGGTGCTTGTGATCCCGAGTCTCACTCGGGACTTTTCGCAGACTTGCACGATTCCATCCTCGCGACAGGAGTGTTTACAGAACGCGGTACGGAGAGGTCCGCCACATTTTTCAGGGGTACAGGTTCACGTTCTGTAAGGCTCCCAAAAAATTAGCGAGGTCGCCCCTTGCGTGCGCGAACAGAAATCGTCCGCTTGATTTTTGTCAGACGGACGGCGTAGCTTCCGCGCGTGCTGTGGTTCGCTCGGTTGATTCTGGTGTGGTTCGCGTTGCTGGTTGGCATCGCGACGCCGTGCGTCTCTGCGGCTCAGACCCAGCCCCAGCCCGCGCTGCTCCCTCCTGCCAATCCGCTGTGTGATAGCCCGCTGGTTCCGTGCGTCGACATCGACGACTTGGCCGCGCATGCGTATGCGCACTTTCTCATTCTCCCTGCCACCGACCTGCGAGGGTCCGGAGCAACGATTCCCTATGGTATTTCGATGGGAATCTTGGGCCGAATGGTCGCGGGGATTTCGTCGCAGACCTCGCTGTGGTCGGAGGCCACTGAACGATTCCACAGCCAGGGACCGCTGCGGCTGAGCGCGACGCTGCTGCTCTGGCCGCTTCTACCGCTGCGCGTCACTCGCGAGCTTCCGGCCACGGGTGACTACGGCTCGTTTCACGTCCCACCGCGAGGGTTTCGCTTGGGCCTCACCTACGACCACGAGTGGCGCGTGGGACCGTTTGCCGGAGTGAACTCGCTGGGCCTTGCGACGGACTTGGCGACGGTGCGGCTCGTCGGAACCAAATCCGCAGGACCGTTTGAGCTGACTGCCAGCCTGGGCGCTCTGGTCGATTCCCTAACACGGTACGCAGTCGGTGAAGTCGCGGGGCAACTCGGCTTCTATCTGCCAGGAATTCCCGCGCTGAAGCTGTCGCTCGATGCGATGGCGCGAGGTGTGCCAGCGATGGTGCGGCAGGACTTTCTGCTGGCGCTTGCCGAGGATTCCCTTCGCCCACAGGGGGCAGTAGGAATCGGAATCAGCTACAAGCCCGATGCCCGCGTGGACTTCGGAGTCTCGGTACAGAAAGGCTTTGGGGGACTCGCTCCCGTGGCGGTGAGCGTGCGGTTCTTACTCGTCAGCGTGGGCAAGTCCTACGAGGGTCGCGCCGCCACGTCGCTGACTCAGCTTGGCACCGATGCCGCAGTCCTTGGGGCAGCGCGGCTCAAGGAAGCGATTGAAGACCTGCTGTATGAGTCGCCATCCGATTTTCCCATCGACCCCAAGCTCGATGCAGAGTGCTACATTCGCGACGACGATGGCAGCTTCATGGGGAAGTTTGGGAGTCGGACTCCTGATGGTCAGTTCTGCGAAAAGGACGGAGCCAAGGTTCCTATTGGGAAGATGCTGTGGCGGGACCAGAGTAGTAGTCGGCTGTGCCGGGACCACAAGTGGAATCCGCAGACCAAACGAGAGGAGCTGACCGACTGTGTCTTGTGGCGGGAACGGAGCGAGTGGCATCCGGCGCATCAGACGCGGCTCGATGACCGCTGCGAGCTGCGCGATGAGGACGGAAGGCTGCTCGGCAAGCTCGGAACGCGGAGCGAAGACGGACTCCATTGCCGCTATCCTGTTCGGCGCAGCAACGGCGGCTACCAAGGCTACCAAGACACGCAGCAGCAGCCCATCGGCGGGATTTTCTACACCGACAAGGACCGCCGCACGGTGTGCGAAACGCCGAACCTGTCGCGCTGTTTTTTGGAAGCGGACGCGAGCCGAGATTCCCTGTACATGTCGAACGCGGAGCGCTTTGCCCGTGGCGCAGACCGCGGCGTAGAGAGTCGCATCGAAGGCGCGCGCAAGACCGGGGAAGCGGCAGAAGACCTCGCAGCGGGCCGAGTCCGTCTCACCCCGATCAAAGAGAAGCTCGTCGAGGACTTGGTGGAAACCTCCCAGACGGTGCGTGACCGCGACCAGCTCAAAGAGGTGGCCAGGCGGAAGCTCGACGACTGGAAGCAGTCCATCACACGCTGGATGGACAAGCGAATGGACGACCAGCTCGACGACGCGGGCGAGTTCACGGCCAATGCCGCGATTGATGCCGCGATCGGTGCTGCGACGGGAACGCTCGGACGCACCTCCGGCGAGCTGGCGGAGGGCGCAGAGAAGATAGGAAAGGCGGGCAAGCGAGCGCGACAGGTGGAAGAAGGCATGGCCGAGCATGCGATGCCGCCACGAAAGGCCTCATCGCCGGGGAAAATGCAACAAGAGGTCAAACGAAACCAGGCCCCACGAGACGTAAAGCGAGTCGATCCCGCCCATACGGATGCACCAGATCAAGAACCACACGTACACTTCTGCGACGGCACGTCTTGCAACCAATCCGGCACCACGCACGACAAAGGTCGAGGAACGCCTGCACCGTCGAAAGAAGCTAGGCAATGGCTCACACAACACGGCTGGATGCCACCTCCGAAGGAGTAGCGACACCATGAAGCTGTTTGGTCACCAAGAAGGCACAGACAACAATCGACCCATTCGACTCAAAGAGGTTGCGATCGCCACTGATCCGGCCACCTTGCGGCTTTTGGCCCGGTTTCTACACTTCGTTGCTGATCGAATGCAGTCAGAGGGCCAAGCCTTTGGACACGAACATTTTGAGGACTTTGATCCTGCAGCACCAGCGGAACCCTCTCTCATCGTCACGACAGATTGATGTGGCACCAGTATGTTTCCAACCCCAAGGCGATCACCCATCTGTATGAAGAGGTTCCGGATCTACGTGAGATGGTAGTCACTCTCTGCCAACTCGATCCGAGAGGACCATCTGTTCGGATGGAGATGGATTTCCCCCGCTTCGCCGACCATCGACCGGAGAGATGGAATCCCCAGTGGAATACGGTGGCGATCCAGCTTGATTTCTGGGGGATCGAAGACTTGAAGATCGAGGGGTTTTCGACCAACCCGGTACTGGATTTCTCCGTCGAAAAAACTGCTGCGGACTTGCTCGTGCGGGCTAGCGATGAGAGCACGCGGATCTCTTTTCGCTGCAGTACGATCTATATCCAAAAAGTCACTGGATACACTCACGAAGAGCGCATGCGGCAAGGACAGTCCTAAGACCCCCAGGCCATCAGCGAAAAATCGAAAGAGAACCATCCATAGCCCTTGGCTGCTGGGCTCACGCAGAAATCTATGCATCCAAAATCACAGCTTGATCTTCCCGACCTCCCCCGCCAGCGCTCCTGGCGCCAGGTGGGAATAGATCAGGGTCATGTCCAGCGACGAGTGACCGAGCAGTTCCTTGAGCGCGAGGATGTTTCCCCCCTGCTCTACCAGAAGACTCGCAAACGTGTGGCGCAGCGCGTGCCAGGGTCGTGCGAAGTACGGACACTCCGCTGCGGACAGAAGCTTTTGGAATGCAATCATTCCCATCTTTCCCAGCGGACAGACCAGCAGAGACGGCGCGCAGAGTGCCTTCCATTCCGTGAGCTCTTGCGCAAGCGGCAGCGGAATCGGGAGCGTTCGCGGCTTCCCATTCTTTGGGAGTCCCTCATAGGAGCGCGCCACCGTCAGTCTGTGATTCAGCAGATCCACATCCTGCCAGCGCAGTCCGAAGACTTCTCCGCGCCGTAGACCAAGCCGAATCGCCAGGGAAACACCAATGAACAGACTGTAGTGCAGCTTGGTTGGCCGCTTGGTCTGGGCTCTCTGTTTCGCCACCTCAAGGAGCCTTTTCGCTTCCTCTGTGGACAGTCGATCGGTGCTGTACTGCCGTCGGGGTAGCGGTATCTTGGTCATTGGCGACTGCGCGATCAGCTCCTGGGATATCGCCCACGAAAGCGCCGATCCAAGAGGCCGCAGACACGCCCGCACGGTGTTGGGCTTGTACTTCTGGCTCAGCTTGTCGCGCGCCGCTTCGATGTCTCGGCGCCGCAGCTTCTGCAAAGGAATCTTCCCAACAAGCGGAAGCAGCGGACGGAGTCCTACTTTGGCCGCCTCCCGATACGCCGCTGGGTCTTTTACCCGAGGATGGGAAGTCGCCAAAAAACGCGCACACAGCTCGGAAACCGTCAGCTTGTCGTCGATCTGAAGTTCGGGACTGGTTCTTCCGTAGGCAATGTCTGCTTCGATCTGAAGCAGCAGCTTGCGCGCTTCCGCATGGGAAGACTTCCGGCTCGCCCGCATCCGCCGCTTCCCTTCCGCATCGTAGTAGCGAATGTAGTAGCCGCTCTTCGTTTTGATGACCTCGCCCATCTGCGCCACGCTTTCCGCGCGCATCCCAACTTCATCCCATCGAGGGGTGTAGGTGCGCGTCGATCGGGCTTTTGCCCGGCAAAAGGTACGAACATCCCAGCGACGCAAATTATCATCTTTGTTATCTTTTTTTGTAAGACAAATTGCATGCTGGTGATGTTCCAGTGGTCCTTGCCGTTTTGGGCGTTGTAGGCGGGGGTGCGGCCGAAGTCTGAGCCGACGGCGATCACGACCTTGTTCTGTAGTCCGGCATTGTTGATCTCGGTCATGATCAGATCGATGCCAGCGAGCAGAGTCCCAAGCTGCGGAATGTGATTCCCATCATGGTTGCCGTGCGTGTCGAAGCCTCCTATCGACAGGTTGGCAGCGACTGCCAGTCCGCTCTTAAATCCCGAGACTGCAACCATCGCCTGCTTGAGGAGTCCGTTGCTGGCCGCATTGATCGCCGCTTGGGTTGGCAGAGCCGCTGCCAGCGACGCCAGATCATTGGCCGGATCACGTGCCAGATACAGCGCGGCCTGTCCACGATGGAGCCGTGGTACCTGCGTTCCGTCCCGCAGCGAAACCAGGCGCTCACGCTGCGTTTGGTTGATGCGATCCCAGGTGGCGTTGGTGTGATACAGAGACATCGGATTCGCAGGATCGCGACGGTTGGGATACGCGATCCGCTGGGTGGTGTCGATGTTGCCAAGCCGCGTCAGCGAGGTCAGTCCAGCAGTGGCTTCATAGCCGCCACTCGAGATAAAGCCGAGCGGATTCCCAGGCGTCTTTGCGGCAGCCAGGACTGCCCCAAAGCCGGGATATCCTTCCGCAACCCGACCACTCCAGATGACGCGAGTTCCGGTGTCATGATTGCCGGTGGTGGTGTCGATTCCGTTTACAACCAACAGCTGGTTTTTGTACTTGGTCACGAAGTCAAATGGCTTCATGCCATTGGCGCCGTAGTCGATGGTCGCGGGCGGAGTCTTGAACGCTCCGATCGGTGCGATCTCGGCCATCTTGAAGCCACGGTTGATGTTGACCGGGCCATCGCTTCCTTTGGGATCACAAAGGGAAGTCGGGTCCCAGCCACCACCGGCATGGATCATGATGAAGAACGGGCCTTCATAGCGACGCCCTGCCGCATAAGCAGGACGGGAAAATGCGGTCGGTGCCATCACAGCGATCCCGCTCTGGGCGGCGAGCTGTAAGAAACTGCGACGATTCATGGTGCTCTCCTCCTATTCCTTTGGGACTACTGGTAGAGGTACTTCCAGTCCAGCATCATGTACGTGATGACGGCCATCCACGAGCGGATGGTGAAGTACTTGTCGTCGGTGGCGCCCCGCATTCCCATTGGCAGTGCGACTCCCGTGTTCTGGTCCCAGAGTCCTTGGCACTCATAGGGAAGACTCGTATTTTTGGCAGCATGAAGCTCGCGATACGTCTCTAGGAACAGCTTGTAGGTTCGCTCTACTTCTGCATCCGAGATGTCAATTCGCTCCCCCCAGAAGCGCTTGTGCAGGTGATGGATGTTCTTCTTGATGTTGTCGACCGAGTTCGGAACCGCAAAGCCATTGTCATCTTCCGGAACTTGGCTCGGCTCGATGAAGGGGAACAGGAGTCGCTGCGCTTGCGGCTTCATCAGATCCCACGACACCGATGAGCACGACACTTCGTTGGCCATGCGCTGACCCACGTTGGCGATGATTGCATTGGGAACCGTCAGGCGCTTCACCACGTTCTCGGAGTCGATTCCGCCATACAGGATGTTGTAATCGGTGGGCAAGGCATCCTGACGATCGTAACGGACCCAGCGGACACCCGCCGTCGCTGGTAACTGACGCGCCAGCGCCTCTGGAGTGATCAAGCGACCCGTACCAAACGGCTCCATCTCTCCCGCAGGAAGATCATGCGCCGCATCGGTGCGATAGATCGGACTCATGATCAGACCCTTCACGATCTCTTTGACGTTGTTGTTGTTGGCCGCAAACGCCGCCAAGATGCTCTGGAAGATCCGATTCTGTTCACGCCACGACTTCGCCTTCGCTTCAAACTCTGGATCGTCGGAAGCGGGATAGGGAAGCGGAGTCTGTCCAATCAGTCCATGATAGATGTTGGTCAGCGCAGACATCGCGAAGCGTGAGTCCGAGGTCACCTGACCACCCAGCCACTGCAGTGCCTTGGGATACTGGGCGACACTGTCCACCACGCGCGTACCAAAGCCCGGCTGCGGCATGGCCAAAGGCCAGCTGGTATCCTGCGGCTGGAACCGACCACTCCCATCCCACTTCTGGAACCTTCTCCAGAACGCCGTCCGTTCGTCGAGAATTCCTTCATTTCAGGCTGACTTTGCCTGGCTCGGCTGCTGCGCTGTAGGCAACCGTCCGCTGGGTGCTGCGTTCGGCTCTGGCTGCGAAAGGAATGGGTCGGAGGGATAGCTTGGGAGGAAGGACGCAGTGAAAGGAGGAGCCCGTTACAGGGCTACCCTGGCGGCGGAGTGCAGCAGCCAGTCAAGCAGTACCAGCCATTCGGACACGCCGCACAACCAGGCAGACCGCAGGGCTGATTGTTGGTGCACAGCGACGGTGGACAGAGAGTCGGATCGCTCCCACCACCACCCGCAAGGTCCGCGCCGGCCATGTCGCGCGGCTGCTGCCCAGCCATATCCGGCTGCACGAAACACTCGGGAGGAAGCGTATCCTTGCCGATGCACAGCTGGCACTTGCCGCAACCCTTCTCGCACGACTTGACCATCTGGCAGGGCTTACACTTGGCCGGGTCCGCTACGTCTTTGGTGGTGCAGGTTGCATTGCCACTGGCGTCATAGGAGCCGAGCCAGATTCCTGTCCGGGTGCCATCCGCGTTGTCCTTGGCCTGCGGGCCCAGGAAGCAGCAGCCGAAGCAGTCACAGCCGTTGGGAGTCAGCGGTCCGCAGTAGCTCTTGCAGGTTGCCGGCTGCGTCTGCTGCGCCGTCGTACAAGTGAGCCCGCCCCCAACGCCCATCGTCGGAACGTACGGGCACGCCGTTTCCGGAGAAGGATTCCCACCCAGCTTGGTCGGATCGCAGCCGTGATCCCAGTAGCAGTTGTCATTGCCCTGGCCGGTGTCGGAATCAAAGTAGCAGTCCATCTTGCACTTGGTGTTGTTGCCACCAGGAATCGCCGGATCGAGTCCGTTTTCACTGTTGTCGCACGGGCCCAAGCAGTCTGGATCATCGCTGTCTATGCGACCATCTTTGTCATCGTCCAGGCAGTTGCCACAGAGATAGGTCTTGCCCTGACAGGTGGCAGGGAAGCACAAGCGCGTCCCACCATCGGGACCGGGAATGACCACTGCGCCGTCAGGAATCGAGCTGAGATCTTCCAGGCTCCCTCCGACACTCAGGTCTTCACCGCCACCCACCGCAAGATCTTCCGATCCGGTGACAGCGGTATCGTTGCATGCGACCACCACAGCGGCCACACACGAAAGGAGGATGGTTGCAAAATACAGGACTCTGGATGAGGTTCGTCTGGTCATGCTCACAGTGATGAGCAAGCCTCGGGCCACGGTGGCGTCCGATCGATCAGCCTCGGAAAACGGACCAACCACGAAGAATGGAAAACCTGCAAAATGTACCAAACCGCGCAGGCAGACGTACCGAATGGTACAGGCTCCACAACCGGCGCTCTGCATGACGGATGGGAGCTACACGATCGCTCTGCGATCGGTCAAACTGGGAACGGAAGCTCTGCACCATCTCATTCCGGTGTGAGCCATTTTCAACCAAAGGGGAAGAAGCGATGATTATCAAGAGACTCGGTATCCTGGGCGGAGCGCTGTTGCTGCTCGCCGCATGCAACCAAGATCTGGGCGGCGCTGACATGGCCACGCCAGAAGACCTAGCCATGCCAGAGGATCTGACCCAGACACTGAAGGGAAGCTGCGATCTGCGGAAGTACTCTCCGGCCCAGCAGGAGTGCCGCGACTACGAGTCCGCGTCGAGCTCGTTCATCACAACGTACAAAGGAACCTGCACCACCGCAGCGGCCTGGCAGGATGCGCTGTGCAATCACACTGGAGCGATCGGAGGCTGCCGAACCAACATTCCCAACCTGGGAGGAGGCACACTGGTCCAGTGGTATTTTTCTCAGTCTGGACTCATGACGCAAGCGGAGGTCCAGGCCAAGTGTACGGCTGGCGGACAGACGTTTGTCGCACCGTAACGCTGTTGTGAGCATTCATACTCACTGTACCAATTGGTTCAAACTGGTTCAGTTGGTTCAGTGACCCTGCGCTGGATACCTCCGACATATCGGGCAAGATAAGCGCCGCTTCATTCCGGTTGACGAACGTACTCGCTACCGGGTCCAAGATCTTGTGGCACGAGGTGCAGTACTGATCATCGCGGGTCGGGTTGGTGCTGGTGACGCTGGATGGATCGATCGGACGCTCGGCCACTGCCAGCAGATCGGTGGCCAGGAAGAACTTGTAGGTCATGCGCGCACGGGCGCGGTTGACGTTGGTGGTGGTCGTGGGCCAGCGGTTGAGCCAGGCCGGTGTGGTGATGACACCAGAGTGTGGCAGGTCCACCTTGGCTCCACTGCGGGTGATCTGAACCTTCGCAGGACGGAAGTCGTAGTACGCGGCAGAGCTCTGCAGTCCCACGGTCTTGGGATCGATTCCGTAGGTCTGGGCAGACTGCCAGTTTACGACGGTGTAGTCCGCAGTCAGGATCTCTGTGAACGGCTTGTTGTTGCGCGCGACGTAGGCAATCAGCTCCAGCGGTTCCGCCGCGACTCCATAGCCGGCCCACTTGCGATTGTTCCGCTGATCCGCCGTGAGCATGTTGTCGGGAACAGCGGTCGGATTCCACCAGTTCTTGTTGGGATAATCGGTGTCGTTTAGGAGTCCCAGCGCTTGCCCGTCATACTGGTTGTAGCGACCCGTCAGCAGGACCTCTCCGTAGATTTCCTTCAGCAACGTAAAGAAGGAATCCTGCGTCATCAGGCTGTCGAGTGCCGCAGACAGAGCTTGCTCGCCACCATCTGCGACAGCGGCTTCCTCTTCCGGAGTTGGGAGTCGGCCCCCCAGCTGTAATGAGGCCTTGCGCAGCGTCGAGACAGGGTCCATGACTCCCAAGTTGGGAACCACCGAGCTTGGGTCTGCATCGCAAGTGACCGGGTCAGACACTCGATCGACCATCTGCTCGAGGAGCTTGTACTCCTCTGAGTCACTGGTGAGCACAGCCCCACCGCCGTGATCCATCTCACCCAGCGGCTTGCGCAGAAGCTCAGACTTGCCATCAAACTGGATGCGGGCAACCTCGCTGATGTTGCCAAGGTTGATGTCTAGGAAGCCAGGAAAGGACTGCGAGAGCTGGATAAACTTGGCGTTCTTGTTGGCCGCGACTCCCTCGGGAGCGTGGCACTTCAGACAGTTTTTCGAGACGACCTGAGTCCAAACTTTTTGTTCATAAAAGGCACTGTTGTCTAGGCACTTGTCGGCACACCCAGACAGCAGCGATGCAGACAGTGCGACCGCACTGGCGACGAAGCACTCAATCGGGCGGCGCTTCCACAGTGCGGTGCTCTTTTCGATCCGGTTTCTGCTCATGCAACTGACTCCTTCTGCGACCACTTGATGCGGACGTAAGCGAAACAAGAGCGTCCGTACCTTGTGGCATGTGTGACATGGGTATCCTGACGAGCCCACCCCCATGTAGTGAGCCCCACGCAAGCGAGCTCATGACAGCGGCATTTAGGATACGGTCGCCGAGAGGGTGGAGCAAACCGAACGTCTGCGAGATTTGTGAGCCTGCGAAGATACTTAGGAATCTGCGCCGATGGTTGCGGCGGACTTCACAACGTCAAAAGTCGTGCAGAGCAAGTAGGATAGACAGATGCCGATCGCTGCGCGCCTCCTCCTGATGAGTGCACTCCTATTCGGAATGGACGGCTGTATGTCTCAGGAGCGCTATGTGATCGACAAGTCTGCGCGGACTCCACTACAGGCGCGACACACTCCCAATCGGATGATCACGGCGGGATCGGTTCTGACTTGGATCGGAACCGCAGTATCGCTGGCGGGAACGGTGATGGTGGCGGTAGGAAAGGTACAGGACAGTACGCCGCTCTTTTATGCGGGCGGAATCTCGGCGCTGGCGGCAGAGCCCATCATGT
The DNA here is from genome assembly GCA_016794465.1 of Myxococcales bacterium. Classification (GTDB taxonomy): domain Bacteria; phylum Myxococcota_A; class Polyangia; order Palsa-1104; family JAEUJZ01; genus JAEUKA01. The sequence continues at coordinate 17,548 of JAEUKA010000100.1, forward strand.
GGACAGGAACCGGACTGTGGATTGCGGGAGCCATGCGACGACCCTCCGAAGCGCCTCCGCCCGCCGCAGCATCCACCGCAGCATCCACAGAAGCGCCCGCCACACGCGTAACGGACTAGGGCAGCGCCAGCAGCGTCCGCTCGCGACGGAACACGCCGGTTGGTGTAAACGACCACAGCACCCGCCGGACTCGACCTGTCACGCGGGACATCGGCACCGCGCCAAAGTGACGGCTGTCATGGCTGTTGTCGCGGTTGTCTCCCAGCACAAACACGCTGTCCGGTAAAACGGTAAAGCTCTGCGGCGTAGTCGAACCAAGCGGCTCCTGATCCCACACCACCGCGTAGCGCTTGCCACCGAGCGTCTCTGCTCTGGCCAGGCACTTGTGGAGCGTTCCCGGCAGCGGCTGCTTCTGATCGATGTCGAGATACTCACACGGACCGCCCTCGCCCACCGATTCGACCGGACTGCCGTTGCGCCACAACACCCGCTCGCGCAACTCGATGCGATCCCCCGGCAGACCGACCACGCGCTTGACCAGCTGCGCCGGCTCGTCGTCACTGCGCGAAAACACCACCAGCTCGCCCAGCTGCGGCAGCGTCGCCCGCAGCGCCCGAGGACTCCCCGGCAGCTGTAGTCCGTAGTCAAACTTGGTCGCCAGCACGACATCGCCCGCCAGCAGCGTCGGGTGCATGCTCGCCGACGGCAAGCGGTAGGTTTCGATCACCGTCATGCGCACAACCAGCGACAGCAGCGACGGCAAGCCGAGCGCCACCAGCGCCGCCAGCCAGGCCCGCTCGCCACTGACCGCGCCCAGCTTTTTCAGTCCACTGACAATCACCCGCGCGCCCAGCAGCAGCCCAATCGGCATTCCCACCACCGGCACAATCAGCACTGGCAGCGTCGCTTGTGCAAAGCCGACGCCGGCAATCGCCAGATCCCAGGCGCGCTGGCCCTCGACGGGCTGCGGACCCAAAAAGCGCACCAGCAGCGACTCCAAGAACAGCAGCAGCGTTGACAGCAGCGGACCCGACAGAAGCAGAAACAGCGCCACCGGGGCAAACACCGGCAGCTGACCGACGAGGGCGCCAATCACGCCCACGCCCACCGCCGCCGCTCCATACGACAGCGCGAACATCGTCAGTGCAAAGCGCAGCGCCCGCTGGCGAGTCGCGGCCAGATCCTCGGCGACAAACAGCCGCGCCGGGTCTTGCCAAGCGGTCACAAAGTCCGAAACCACCGAGGCCAACAGAGCCGCCGGCGAAAGTTGAACAGCCATCGCGATTTCCTCACCCGACGAAGCGCCTGAAGCCGAACTAGATGACACCCGGTACGACCAAGTCGCCTTTGCTGAGCAGCTCACGACTGATGACGAGGCGCTGGATCTCGTTGGTGCCTTCGCCGATCTCGCACAGCTTGGCATCGCGCATCGCTTTTTCGACGGGAAACTCGCGGGTGTAGCCGTAGCCGCCGTGAATCTGGACCGCCGTGTTACAGGCCCGCATCGCCGCCTGCGCCGCATACAGCTTGCCCATCGACGCTTGCAGCCCAAAGCGCAGCCCTTGGTCGTGCATCCACGCCGCTCGCTGTAGCAGCAGTCGCGACGCATCCAGCTCCATCACCGCCTGCGCAATCATGTTCTGAATCGCCTGAAACTCCGCCAGCGACTTGCCAAACTGACGCCGCTCTTTGGCATAGCGAATCGCCGCCTGCATCGCCCCCGCGCCCAGTCCCAGCGCCATCGCCCCAATCGTGATCCGGCCCTTGTCGAGGATGCGCAGCGTGTCGATAAAGCCGCTGTCAATCTCGCCGAGGCGCTGGCTGTCCGGCACCCGCACGTCGTCCAGCGTCAGCTCCGCCGTATCCGAGGCATGCAGGCCCATCTTTTCGATCCGCCGACTCGCCGCAAAGCCTGGCGTCCCGTAGTCAACCAGGAAGGCCGTGATGCCGCGCTGCTTCTTTTCCGGCGAGGTCACCGCCAAGATCACCGCCACCCCACCGACCGAGCCCTGGGTAATGAACGTCTTTTGTCCCGACAGACTCCAGCTACCGTCCTCAAGTCGCGTCGCCCGCGTCTTCGCCCCCGCCGCATCCGATCCCGATCCCGGCTCGGTCAGACCCCACGCGCCCAGCTTCCGCCCCGACGCCAGATCCGGCAGATAGCGCCGCTTCTGGTCTTCGCTGCCAAACAGGTTGATGTGTCCCGAGCACAGGCCGTTGTGCGACGCGACCGTAATCGCCACCGAGCCATCGACAGCGGCCAGCTCCTCGATCACCAGCGCCACATCCAGCATCGACATCGCCGAGCCGCCGTACTCCTCAGGCGTGGTCATGCCGAGCAGCCCGAGCGCCCCCAGCTTCGGAATCAGCTCGTGCGGAAAGTGCGACTCGTTGTCCCACCTGCGGCTGTGCGGCGCGATCTCGGCCTGCGCAAACTCGCGCACCGTCTTTTGCAGCGCCTTTTGGTCTTCGGATAGCTCAAAGTCGATCATGGCTCCCTCGTCGGGATAGGGGTGAATCTAGACCTAACGCAGGCGGCTCGCCTCAGCGCGGGGACGGACGACCTTTTCAACCCAATCAATGATGTCGCGCGTCGAGGTTCCGGGCTTGAACAGCGCCGCCACCCCCAGTCGCTTCAGCTCGGCCTCGTCTTCTTCGGGAATGATGCCGCCGCCGAACACCAGCACGTCGCCGGCCCCGCGCGCTCGCAGTGCATCGAGCACCGCCGGAAACAGCGTCATGTGCGCGCCCGACAGGATCGACAGGCCCACCGCATCGACCGCTTCTTGCATCGCCGTCGCCGCAACCATCGCCGGAGTCTGGTGCAGCCCGGTGTAAATGACCTCGTAGCCCGCATCCGAGAGCGCTCGCGCCACCACCTTGGCCCCACGATCGTGACCGTCTAGACCTGGCTTGGCGACGAGGATACGCAGCTTGGTGTTGGCACTGCCAGAAGGCATGTCAGCTTGCATGATCGGAAAACTCCTTGAGCACAGAGCGAGCGATGACCAGCCGCTGAATCTCGCTGGTCCCCTCGTAGATTCGCTGGACTCGGGCGTCGCGCAGATAGCGCTCGACCGGATACTCCCGCGTGTAGCCGTAACCGCCGTGGACTTGTAGGGCCATGTCGCAGATCCGCCCCGCCGCTTCCGAGGCATAGAGCTTGGCCATCGCCGCTTTCTGCGAATACCCCTGTCCACTTTCCTTTAAATACGCCGCCCGCAGCGTCAGCAGTCGCGCCGCCTCCAGCTGGGTTGCCCCGTCGGCCAGCATGTTGGCAATCGCCTGAAAGTCCGACAGTGGCTGCCCGAACTGCTTGCGCTCTTTGCTGTAGTCGCGCGCCGCCATCAGCGCCGCTCGCCCGACGCCGACCGCCTGACTGGCAATGCCAATGCGCCCCCCGTCAAGCGCCACCATCGCAATCTTAAAGCCGTCGCCCTCTCGCGAGAGCCGCGCCGACTCCGGAACCAAGCAGCCGTCGAAACTCAGCGGCACCGTCGTCGAGCCCTTCAGCCCCAGCTTGTGCTCTGGCCGCCCCGCAGTCAGCCCCGGCGTGCCCCCTTCAACGACAAACGCCGACAGACCCGCCGACTGGTTGCGCCGATCCGCCTTGCCGCCGTCGGTCCGCGCCCACACCACGATCACCCCGGCCCGATCCCCGGACGTAATCCACTGCTTGTTGCCGGTCAGCCGATAGCCACCAGGAACCCGCTCGGCCACCGTCTGAAGTGACGCCGCGTCCGATCCCGACTGCGGCTCCGACAGCGCAAACGCCCCCGCCACCGCTTCCCCCGAGCACAGCCGCGTCACGTAGGTCTGCTTCTGCTGCTCGCTGCCAAAGGCACAGATGATCTCGGCCACCATGTTGGTGACCGCCATCGCCACCGACACCGACGCATCAGCGGCAGCGATCTCGGCCAGCGCCAGCGAATAGGCAACCACCCCCGCTTGCGAGCCCCCGTACTGCTCCGGCACGTTGACGCCCAGCAGGCCCAGCTCCGCAAGCTGCCGCAGCTCTCGCTCGGGAAAGGTTCCATTGAGATCCCGCTCAGCCGCCACTTTCCGCAGCACTTCGGCAGCAAACTGCCGGGCCGTCGTCTCAATCAGGCGCTGTTCTTCGCTTGGCTCACACTGCATGATCGCTTGTTCTTCCCAGCTTCGACACTTCGACTCGTGGACCGACTTACTCGCTGTCGGCGCCCGCCCCGAGTGAATACTCAACTTTGACAATCTTGCCGAGCGGATCGGCGAGCCGCAGGCTCCGCGCCTTCGCATCCAGGCACGCCGTCACCCCTTCATCGAGCGGATCTTTGGGCGACGAAAAGCCCGCCGCCACCACCTGCCCACCCGGACCCACATACAGCGTCATCCGCATCGCTTCCACGTGCGCAAACCGCTCGCCCGGCTTCGGCTTTTTCGCCTTGCCCTGACAGCCGAGCAGCTTCTTCTTTTCCTTGTCGAGCTGCTCCGCGACCTGCTCTGTGCCCCACGACCCGAGCGGCATCCGCCCCGCAAAGTCCATCGGATAGGTGATCTCGCCCAGTCCGCCTTTGGCCGGCGGGTAGTCGATCTTGGCCAGCGTCTGCATCAAGCAGTGCTCGACCTCGTAACTACCGACATTCGACTTTTGGGTAATGACGCGCTTGGCCTTGCCGTCGGTTCCGATGAACAGCTTGAGCTCAATGTGACCGCTCAAGAAGATCATCCGCGACGACACGTCCTCGTAGCACTTCTTCAGGTCCGGCTGGCTCTTTTGCAGCACCCGCTCACAGGCCGGCGCATCCAGCTGTCCCGCGATCCCTTCGATCGCCATCTCTTCCGCCACAGTCGGGGCCGCAGCCGGCTTCGGCGCCTTCTTGCGCGACTCTGCCGTTCCCAGCAGTGCTCCGCACACAAGCCCGCCCCACAGCACCATCATCCCCAGCTCTCGAAAGCCCCACGCTTGCATCCGTTCTCCTTACTGACTGGAGCGCAGGAAAAAGTGGCACTGCATACTCGCCGTCTCCGTGCCTTCGGGAAAGCTCCAGTTCCGTACTGCATCGACGACGCACTGCTCCAGGCTCTGCTGATCGGGCTTGGGCGAGAGCACGTCCACGCTCACAGCTTTCCCCGCCGGCGAGATGGTCAGCATCACCCCAATGTTCACTTCGAGCTTGCGGTTCTTGGTGCGCTCGACCTCGGCGCTCCAGCACGATGGCAGCTCGCTCGACATCTTGCGGGTACAGACCCGCCGGATCGCCTCGCCGCGCTCAGCCGCGTTCTCGCTCGACTCGACGTAGCCACCGCCGGGCGCTTGCTGCACCTGACTGCCGCCCTTGCCTGCGGTCCGCACCGACGCCGTGCCCGATCGTCGCTGCGGCGACTTGTCATCGCACCCGCCCCAGAAGAGCAAGGCCGCAAAAAGGACACCTCCACATCCACGTCCCAACCGACTGACCGTATGGTGAGAAGAGAAGAAAGAGAGGTGTCGTGACTGCATGGCTTGCTCCTTTAGAAGACTCTGCGGACTGTCTGCTTATTCCTTCAGCAGCGAGGCCGCGATGACGATGCGCATGATCTCGCTGGTTCCTTCGTAGATCTCCGTGATCTTGGCGTCGCGATAGTGGCGCTCGGCGGGATAGTCCTCGACGTAGCCGTTGCCGCCGAAGATCTGCACGCACTCTTTGGCGGCGCGGTTGCAGCACTCGGACGCGAACAGCTTGGCCATCGCCGCTTCCTTGCTGAAGCGCTGGCCCTTGTCCTTCAGCGTCGCCGCCCGCAGCGTCAAGAGCCGTGCCGCATCCAGCTCCGTCGCCATATCGGCCAGCTTCCACTGAATCGCCTGGTGGTTGGCAATCGCCTGCCCGAACGTCCTGCGCTCCAGGGCGTAGCGACCGGCATCCTCGAACGACGCCCGCGCAATCCCCAGCGCCTGCGCCGCGATGCCAATCCGACCGCCATCGAGCGTCGACATCGCCACCTTGAAGCCCATCCCGACATCGCCGAGCAACAGGTCGCGCCCGACGCGGACATCATCGAGGAAGATCTGACACGACTGCGAGCCTCGGATGCCCAGCTTCTTATCCGGCGGCCCAGTGCGCACCCCCGGCAGGTCCATCGGCAGAATAAACGTCGTGATCGCCTTGTGCCCCGCCTGCCGACCCGGAGGATCGGCCATGCACTGCAGGATGCAGACGTTGGCGTTCGGACCGTTGGTGATCCAGTTCTTGACGCCGTTTAATACCCAGCCGTCGCCGTCCTTCGTGGCTACCGTCTTCTGCGCCGCCGCATCCGAGCCCGCCTCCGGCTCCGACAGCGCAAAGCAGCCGAGCAGCTGACCGGTGGCGAGCGGACTCAGCCACTTCTGCTTCTGCTCCTCGGTGCCAAACTTCAGCAGCGGGTCGCAGACCAGCGAGTTGTTGACGCTCATGATCACGCCGGTCGACGCGCACGCCCGCGAGACTTCTTCCAGCGCCAGCACATACGACACGGTGTCGAGCCCGGCCCCGCCGTACTGCTCGGGAATCGCGATCCCCAGGAAGCCCAGCTCGGCCATTCGCCGGACCAGCTCCGCCGGGAAGCGGTGCTCGCGATCGATGTCAGCCGCCCGAGGCAGCACTTCGCCCCGCGCAAACTCGGCGGCGGTCTTCTGGGCCATCAGTTGCTCGTCACTGAGACGGAGATCCATGACAGTAGTCGTTCCTTGGCGAGAGAGGATGGAGGCAGTCACTCGGACCGCCTCGCCATCCTTATCACGATCGCACACCCCAGGGTAGACCTCAAACCCGCCCCGGGCCTCGTCCGGCTTTCATCCTCCAAAAACACTGCGCTCCACTGTTTGGCGGAGCTTTCAGTCACCTCCAAGCTGTGGCCGGCACCGTCGAAAACTGATATGATCGATTCCTATTTGACCGGCCCTGTTGGCTGGAGTTGAGGAGAACCTATGAAGACGCTTAAGAGAGTGCTTTGGTCGTTGTCTGCGGTGATGCTGCTGGCGATCGGTGGCTGTGGTTCGGCGCAGGCACCTTCCTGTACGGGCACGAGCTGCGCTTGTCCTTCGGGAGCAAGCTGCGATCTCGCCCAGGGAGGCTGTAGTGGTGGCAGCTGCACCGCAAGTTGCATCGACAAGAACAACTGCATCGGCAGCTGCGGTCCGTCCTGTTCGCTGGCCTGTAGCAACGGCTCGACGTGCACCGTGACCGTCGGTCCCAGCGCGAGCGTAAGCTGCACCAGCGGCGCGACCTGTCACATCACGTGCACGGGCTCCTGCTCGGTGGGCTGCACCGGCGGCTCGACCTGTGATCTGACCTGTGCCGGCAAGTCGGCGCAGACCCTCAGCGCTGGCGGACAGTGCCCGTAGACCCTACCGATTGATCCTTTCGCGTCCCTCTTCGACCGCCCGCTCCAGCTTTTGCAGCTGCTTCAGCCAGATCCCAAGTTAGGCTCGGGCCCTGAAAACGGCGTGATCGGTCCGCAACACCGTTGTGGCCGAGGGCCGGAGCTTACTGACCGGTGTAGGTGGGGGGGCGCTTTTGGAGGAAGGCGGTCATGCCTTCTTTTTGGTCGGCGGTGGCGAACAGATCCGAGAACAGCTGCCGCTCGGTAGCGTTGCCTTCGGACAGCGGTCCTTGCCGACTGGCGTGCAGCGCCTGCTTGGTCTTCTGCACCGCGACCGGCGCCCTCGACGCGATCTTGTGCGCCAGCTTCTTGGCCTCTGGCAGCAGGTCCGCCAGCGGCAGCACCCGGTTGACCAGACCCAGCCGCAGCGCCTCTGCCGCCGGAAAGCTGTCGCCCGACAGCAGGATCTCTGCCGCCGCGCCAAACGACACCCGCCGAGGCAGCCGCTGACTGCCGCCAAAGCCGGGCATGACGCCGATGCTGACCTCGGGCTGCCCAAAGCGAGCGCTCTCGGAGGCAAGCAAGATGTCGCAGGCCATCGCCAGCTCCAGGCCGCCACCGAGCGCAAAGCCGTTGACCGCCGCAATCACCGGCTGCGGCAGCGACTCTAGCCCGTCCATCACGCGGTGGCCCAGCTCGGCAAAGCCCAGCGCTTCCGCCGGCTGCATCGCCGCCATCGCCGCAATGTCGGCACCGGCCACAAACGCCTTCTCCCCTGCCCCGGTCAGCACCACCGCCCGCACCGCCGGACTTGTCCGCAGCGAGTTCCCCAGCGCCAGCAGCTCCTCCAGCACCTTTTGGTTCAAGGCATTGAGCGCCTTGGGCCGATTGATGGTGACGACCGCCACCGGGCCATCCAACTCGACAAGCAACGTCTCAAACTGGCTCTGCATCGACATCCCCTAGTACTTGTAAAAGCCGCGACCGCTCTTGCGCCCGAGCCAGCCCGCCGCCACATGACTGCGCAGGATCGGCGCGGGCCGGTACTTGTCATCGCCAAGCTCGCGGTGCAGTACCTCGGCAATCGCCAGCACGGTGTCTAGACCAATCAGGTCGGCCAGCTGCAGCGGCCCGAGTGGATGGTTGAGCCCGAGCTTGACGCCCTTGTCGATGTCTTCCGCCGTGCCCAGGCCCTCGGCCAGCGCAAAGCACGCCTCGTTGAGCATCGGAATCAAGATGCGGTTGACGATGAAGCCCGGCACATCGCGCGCCGTCACCAGCTCCTTGCCGAGCGACCTGCCCAGCTGAAGCGTCGCCTGATAGGTCGCGTCACTGGTCTGGAGCCCGCGAATGATCTCGCACAGCTGCATCAGCGGCACCGGGTTCATAAAGTGCATGCCGATGACCTGCTCGGGCCGGCGCGTCTTACTCGCCAGCAGCGTGATCGAGATCGACGAGGTGTTCGTCGCCAGGATCGCGCCCGGCTTGGCCGCGTCGTCCATGTGCCCGAAGATCTTCTGCTTCAGATCCTGGTTCTCGGTCGCTGCTTCGATCAGGAAGTCGCAGTCGGACAGGGCGGCGTAGCTGCCGGCGGGGACAATCAAGCCCAGCTGGGCCTCGCGCTTTTCGGCGCTGAGCTTGCCCTTGTCGACCAGCTTGCTCAGCACGGCGGCGATCTTGGCCTTGCCCTTGGCGGCGATGTCCTCGTCACGGTCAACCAGCACGACGGCCAGGCCCCGCTCGGCGGCGACCTGGGCAATGCCGGCTCCCATCTGACCGGCTCCCACGATTCCTAGCTTGGAAATGGCGCTCTCACTCATGACTCAGATCTCTCCCTAGGGCACGGACCGCGCCGCGCCCGACTGTCTGCTAGCGCTCGACGGTGAGCGCAATGCCTTCGCCGCCGCCGATGCACAGCGAGACGACGCCCTTGTGCTGGTCTTCGCGCTGCAGGCCATAGAGCAGCGTCACCAGCAGCCGGCAGCCTGAGGCGCCGATCGGGTGCCCGAGCGCAATCGCCCCACCGAGCGGATTGACCCGCTCTGCCGACAGCCCAAGGATCTGGTTGTTGGCCAGCGCAACGACTGCGAAGGCCTCGTTGATCTCGTAGTGATCGACCTCGGCAGCCTGCCAGCCGGCACGACGGAGCGCCTTTTCGATCGCAAACGCGGGCGCGGTGGTAAACCAGGCCGGCTCTTGCGCATGCTGAGCCCACGAGCGGATGCGGGCAAGTGGGGTCAGTCCCCGGCGCGCCGCCTCTTCCGCTGACATCAGCACCACGGCTGCGGCGCCATCATTGATGCTGGAGGCGTTGCCAGCCGTCACCGTGCCGTCTTTCTCGAACGCCGGTCGCAGCGTCGCCAGCTTGGCGGCATCCGAGCCTCGGGCCGGACCCTCATCGCGGGAGACAACCTTGGCCGGGCCTTTCTTCTGCGGAATCTCGACCGGGATGATCTCGGCGTCGAACTTGCCGGCAGCTTGGGCAGAGACAGCACGCCGGTAAGACTCGGCGGCGTAGGCGTCTTGGCTCTGGCGGTCGATCTTCTTGTCGCGGGCACAGATCTCAGCCGCCGAGCCCATGTGGAAGTTGTTGTAGGGGTCCCACAGTCCGTCGAAGATCATGCCGTCGGTGGCCTGCTGATGACCCATGCGGAAGCCGCCGCGCGCGGTGAGCAGGTAATAGGGCACGTTGCTCATCGACTCCATGCCGCCGCAGACCGCAATCTCGACCTCGCCGAGTGCAATCGCCTGCGCGCCCAAGATGACCGCCTTGAGTCCCGAGCCGCACACCTTGTTCAAGGTCTGACAGGGAACGGCGGTGGGAATGCCGGCCTTGATGGCGGCCTGACGGGCGGGGGCTTGACCGATGCCGGCCTGGAGCACACAGCCCATCGTGACTTCACCGACATCGGCGGGACTGACCCCGGCACGGCTGAGAGCAGCCTTGATGGCGGCGGCGCCAAGGTCGGGGGCAGAGACTTGCGCCAGCTCGCCGGCAAAGCCGCCAATCGGAGTACGGGCGGCAGAGACGATTACAACCTCACGGCCAAGTGCCGAAGCTGTCATGGGGACTCCTTGTCGTTGTCGATGCCGCAGCAGGTGACTGAGCAGCGATACGCGCTCGCAGCGGCAAGGCGACCTTGCCACAAAGAGCGACCGACCGGCAAGCCGTGGGTGAGCGCGCGGACTAGCCTTTGGCCTGGTAACAGGGACGATCGGCGCGGCAGAGGCTTACCTCGGCAAGACCGCCGTCGGGACCCGCGCACTCCATGGTCGACACACACCAATAGACGGCGGTGCCGGACAGCGCACCGATCGCCGAGACATGCTCGCCATCGCTCGACTCGACTGCCGAAAAAGCGAGCTTGCTGCGCAGCTTGCGGCACAGCAGAAACGCGCTGGCTTCGCTGGCTTCGCTGGCTTCATTACTCAGGTCACAACCCGAAGCGGCACTGGCTGACTGTCTACCTGGCATTTGTGGCCGACCGTAACAGAGAATTTGTGCAGGAGGCAAAGGGACTTGCGGTCGCCCAGAGCTCGCTGTCAAAGACGTGTGCTACCGTCCCCGGTGAGGTTTTTGGGGCATGAGTACTCGCCGGCGGATGGAAAGCAGCTTGGGTGTGGCCACGGTCGCGATGGTGTCGCTGCTTGCGGGCTGCGATCTGATGCGGATGGTGCGAGACACCTCGCAGGGGATCAAGGACACCAACGTCCAGCTTCGTGAGGCGAGCGGCCTGATTCGGCAGTCGGGGCAGCTGATTGGGCAGGCGTCCGAGTCGATGACCAAGATGCAGCCGAGCCTGGAGAACGTAGCGAACCTGGACGGGTCGATGAAGGCGCTGGCGGACATGAAGGGCTCGATGGACCGGCTGGCAGCGATGCAGCCCGAGTTCGAGGCGATGAGCAAAGGCATGCGCGAGCTGGCGGCGCTGCGTCCGGCGATGGAGCAGATGGCGACGCTCGGTCCGCAGATGCAGACGCTGGCGAGCCTGCGCGGCTCGATGGGTGATGTGGCGGCGCTGAAGCCGACGCTGCAGTCGGTGGCGGATCTGAAGCAGCCGATGGACAACCTGACCAAGCTGGCGGACCCGATGAACCGGGTGTCGCGGCTGGAAGGACCGCTGGAAAAGACCGCCGCGCTGGTCGCTCCGATGAATACGCTGGCCAAGCAGGTCGACGTGCTGGAGCGAACTCAGTCGAACTTGATGTGGTGGGGTGTACTCGGGCTGTCGCTGTGGACGCTGGCGACGGCGCTGGGAGCGGCACTGGGGGTGTACCTGGGCAATCGGATGTCGGGGAAGAGCAAGCCGAGCCAGTCGGTCGCGTAGCGCTAGTTTTCGCGGGCGATGAAGTCGGCGCTGACGTAGGCGATGCCGTCGCGGAAGCGGATGCGATACCAGCCGGGAGCGACGCCGGTGATGGTGACGCGGCTGCCCTTGGGCACGGTGCCGACCAGCGCTGCGGTTCGCGAAGGCGCCCCGCGCACGTTGAGCACATCGCCGGCAGTCTTGACGACTCCGGTTCCGGCTTGATCCATAAATGCGACGCCACCTACGACGGCGGGAGGCGGCGGGGACTCGACTGGCGGGCTGACCGGAGTCACCGGCACCACGGGCTGCGGGTCCACCGGGGCAATCGGCGCTGGCGGCACCGGGCTCAGCCCTTCTGGCACCGGCGGCGTGACCACGGGACTTGTTGGAATTTCCGGCGTCACCGGCGATGTCACCAGCGGCGTCACCACAGGAGCTGGCGTTGGAACCACCGGCGGAGTGACCGGCTCGATCATCGTGGGGCTTGGTACTGGGGTTGCCAGCGGCGGGTCAAGCGGCGACTGCAGCGAGCCGCTCGGCGGGATCACCGGCTCTGCTTTCACGGGTGGCTGCTGATGACTCCGACGAATCGCATCCGGCCAGTCGGTCGCCAGGAACAGTCCGCCACCAAGGGTCAGCGCCGGCTGCGAAGCGACCTCTCCACCAACGAAAGCCGCGATCCCGAACGGCACCCCGACCGGCAGACGCAGCCGCGCTTCCAGCCGAGGCTCGACCGACAGCTGCTCGACCAGGGCCTCTCGCTGCCCGGTTCCCGAAACCGGCAGCGAATAGCTGCGATAGCCGACGAGCGCACTCGCCCGCAGCAAAAAATACCGCGAGATCGGCAGCTGACCGTGCAGCGACAGCGCCATCCGCATCATCGTGATCTGACTAGAAGTGCGCTGCGCCAGCTGGGTGCTGACCGGCTGACCGTCGGGAACCCCGCTCCACGAGCCGCCGCCATGAACGCCGATGCCGAAGAAGCGACACGGGAAGACGATGGCCCCACCCTCGATGATCGGCATCCACGGGGTATTGAAGCCGATGTCGCTGCCTCGGGCGGAAAAGTCCTGCTCCGCCGTCCCCGAGGTGGTAGTCCGCGCCGGAGACGAGAACATGGCATCCGTCAGATCGGGCCGAATCACGCCTCCCTGGGCATACAGCTCCACGGCAAGGTTCGAGAAACCGCAGGGCCGTCGAGTCTGCACCGCATCGGCCCACGCCGAGGACGACCAAGCCCACATCATCGAACCAGAAAGCAGAAGAACAGTTGTGCGACCCCTAAACACGATGGCCCCCTTTAAATGCGGACACAGCTTGATCATTTTCGCACAGGTTGCGGCAAGATCGGCGCGTCTTTGGCGCTCGCTCACGTGAGCGCTACCGGAGGGAAAGTGGACGAGTGTGGGAGGAAGGGCGGGCGGTTACTTGGCCAAATAGAAGATGCCGCGTAGGTCTTCGGTACGCGAGATGGCGACTCGACCGGTCTTGATGCGATAGCTCAGCGACTGGAACAAGTAATACATGCCGGGCTGCAGGGCGGGACCGGCGTAGGTGGCGGTGACATCGGGAGAGCCCGTGACTTTCGCAACGGCCAGGTTTTCCCAGACCTTGGTGCCGAAGGAGTCGAAGACGCGGATCTCGTAGCCGTCCTCGCTGGAGTCGTCGGCCCACTTGAAGACCGGGGTGGCGGTGGTGATGCCCTCGGGCAGATCGGGCCCTGGTCCGCGCACGGCGAGGGCGGCGGTCACCTTGAAGCCGGTCGGGAGGGTGATGTCGCGCACCGTGCCGTTTGGAACCGTGATGTTGACGATGGCGGTGCCGGAGATGCTGGTGTCGGGATCGCGCACGGCGCCGTCGTTATCGAGCGAAGGAATGACGGTGTATTCGCCGTCGGGAACGCCGTCGAACGTGAACTGATTGGTGACGCCGGTCTTGCGCAGGCCGCGTGGGACTTCGCCGCGCTCCAGCGTGGGACTAAAGGTGTCCTTGACCATCAGCACGACGGAAGTCGAAGGGATTCCGCCCGCGTTGACGAGCGAGAGGCTGCCCGAGACTTTCGACAGTGGCGTCGTGGACGCATTGAGTACCACCTCGCCGCGACCGCCTGGCGCGACCGTGACAGCCGCCGGGGAGAGCTGCTGCCCAGCGGCAAAGCCTTTGACGGTGACACTGCCGGGCGTGACGTTAAACAGGACGAAGCTGCCATCCAGGTCAGAGATCGCCGACGAACCACCACCAACGACAAGGACTCCGGCGCGAAGGGGTGCAACCACTTTTCCGGCGATGGTGGCTCGCTGCGCCGCTGGCAGGGCAATCAGGCCGATGTTGGTGGTGGGGTTGGTGATAACGAGCGTGCCGCCCATCGAGGCCGCCGTGGTGACATCGGTCGGAATCGCGGGACGCAGGCCACCGGGAAACGACTGATAGGCTTCCGCGTCGGCGCGCAGGGTGAACTTGTAGCTGACGATCGCTCCACTGGCATCACGCGGGGCCGGGAGGCGCAGATCGTACAGGCCATCGCCGCCGCTGGTGGCGACGCTGCTGATGGCGGCACCACTGTCATCGACGGCGACAATCCGCGCTCCGCCGATCGGCTTGCTGGTGCCGATGGCCAAGTCGAAAACCTGACCGCGTACCCGCACCGGAGCAAAGCAGGCTGGCGCGCCGCCCGTGACTTTCTCGCAGGCCTGGTCGGCTGGGCAGCCACTGTTTTGGTCGGGATCGCACTGGGTCGGCGGAGGATCGCTGCTGCAGCCGATGAGTGCGGCTGAGAGAGAGGCAGCGGCAAGGGTGGCAAGGGTCGTAGGAAAAGTTCTTCGGGTTCTAGTTTTTGAGGTGTTCATGTCTCTGTGACGAGAGCAAACCCTGGACCACAGCAGGCCGGCGCGGCGCTCGACGGGGATGACGATGCCGCCACCCTGGCTGCGTCTGGCGGCTGTACCAAAGCGGCCACGGGGCGTACCGATTGGGACAGGCTCGCGGGACAGGTGCGCTGCCAGGAATCAGCGACGCGCCGACGCCACCCTTGACCAATCACCAGCGCGGCACATAGTGTAGGACTTGACCTGGCTGCCTGAATCGCCTCGGTTGGGATAGTTTTTTCCCTACATGATTGAACCCGGGATTCACCTCTGGCCGTAGCGTGCACGCCCGCATGTCGGGAAGCCCATAGCGGCTACATTTGTGAAGCCCACCTACTTTGGTAGGGGTTCAAACATCCTGACCACGATCGGGCGGGGGTTGGGCCGACCCTTCGGGGTCGGCTTTTTTTTTGGCTGATGCGCCATGGTGGGAAACCGCAGCGGCACGCGTCCGATAACCCAATCGGAGGCTCGCTCATGCCGCTCTTTGATGCGTCCAAAAAGGACGAAACCGCGCTCTCGCCCTGGCTCCCCTCTCTGCCATCGCTTGGTCACTCGCCGAAGCAGGAATCGGAAGACAAGCACGAGCTGCCGCCGCTCGCTGCGGTGCAGCAGAACCCGAGTGGGAAGCAGAGCGACACGATCAAAGAGAACGTCAAGGAAACCAAAAAGGAGTCCGAAAAGCAGCCTGACAACGGCGGCTCTGGCGACGAGCCCTACGTTCCTTTCGCAGACATGTTCGGAGAGGACCCGGACTTCGCGAAGTATCAGAAGCAAGACAAGCTCCCAGACAAGTACATTCCGCCCACAGGAGCCGATGCGAAAGAGCTTCAGTACAGTCCGTTCGGTCTGCCGCTGACTCCTGATGCGTGGGCGATGCAGACGGCGATTGACGGCGGAAAGCTGCATTATCTGTACGACAAGCTGAAGGAATCGCCCGAGTTCCAGAAACAGTTTGCCGGCAAAAAACCCGATGAAATCGCAAACGATCCAACGTTCAACCAGACCGTGATCGACAAGTACCTGAAGGAAGCCGCCAAGATGGGCGACAAGGGCGCCTTCATGGGAGAGTTCCTGCCGACGGAAACCGGCAACATGGGCGATGCGCTCGGGAAGATCAAAGACCATGCCCTGACTGGTGATCCGGGTGCGCTGCGCGACATGCAAGCGACCAAGACGGTGAGTCAGATTCGGCTTGGGAATGCGCAGATCGCCGATCAGTTTAAAAACAGTGACAACGGCAAAGGGAGAGAGCTGTTTTCACTGGTGGTTCCGTACTCCAACACCGTCGAGAACATCATCAACAATGATGGTCGTCCCAAAGACGGTGCAGACAAGCTTGCAGAGTACATGAACTACTTTGGGAAAGACTCGAAGACCACGACGATGGCCACGGGTTACAGCCAAGGTGGAGCGGCGGCGCGGACATATCTGGAGGACTACGGAGACAAGCAGGGACTCGATTACTCCGTGATGCTGGCGCCGATGGGCGGCAACAACGGACGCGGCGAAGACGGCATCTGGGGCGGAATGAAGAACGGCGTGCAGACGCTCGGAATTGAAAACAAATACGACCCGGCGCGCGGCCTGTGGGATCGCAAGGGAGAGGAAGGCGCCGACAAGAAGAATCCGCTCGCGGGCTGGCTGCCGGGAATGCCGAGTCTCAACCTCGATCTGTATAAAAAGGCGGCGGACTTTGTGACCTCGCCGAACGGCTGGCTGCACGGGGATGCCAACAAAGAAGACGCCAACTTGGGAACGTACGGCTATCCGGTCAAGGATCTGATGCCGTGGACCCAGCAGCTGTTTAACAACGGCTTCAAAGACGAGAAGAATCCCAACACGTTCGACAAAAAAGCAGAGTGGGATTACCACCCCGAGCAAGCGCCGCCGGGACAGAAGTTCGATCCAAATGCCGTCGGTGACAAGGGCGAAAAGGTATCCGGTTGGGACTTCGCCAAGACCGTCGGCGGCATCCTGTGGGACAAGGGCAAGAGCTGGGCGGGGGAGCAGATCAACAACGTCACCGAAGGCGCCAAAGAGAAGTGGGAAGGCGTCAAGCAGGGCGCATCCGACCTGTGGAATGGCGCCAAAGAGAAAGTCAGCGACGGCTGGCAGAGCGCGAAAGACACCGTCTCGGGCTGGTTTGGCGGCGGCAAAAAACAGATCAAGAACAACGATGTCGGCAACGCCAGCCAGGGCTGGGAAGGCGCCAAAGCGAAAGAGAAGCCCAAAAAAGAAGGCTTCTTCCAAAAGCTCTTCCACTAACAGAGTGCCCGCCTGTAGCGGTCCGATCCCGATTGTTCCTACTCTGCTGCGACTCGCTGTCACACACATTGGCCTACTGCTGCTACCTGCCGGCGCTCCTCCTGTCCGTGCTGGAACTCGGCTCCCGCTGCTTCCTGTGATTCGGTACTCTAGGGGAAGCTGATCCCTTTCGGCTCTGGCCGCATGGCCCCGGGGGGAGAGGGACGAGGACAACATGTCAGGCAAGCAGCAGCGCTCTGCACCATCGGGAAACATCATCGTCTGCGGACGCGCCTACAACATCGGCTGGCCGGTCGTTAACTTCTTCGACAACCAAAACTTCAGCGCCTATCGGCTCGGCTGTTACAAAGGCAAGGACGGCTCAACACCGGGAGCCCTGCCGTTTGGACCGGCCAAAGGACTCGGTAAGTCGCCGTATCGCTACCGCGAGAGGCGGCTGATGGGCGGGCAGCGCAACGATCTGCGCCGACTGCAAGACATCATTCGCCAGTTTGTCCTTCACCACGACGGCTGCGCGAGCTCGGCGGACTGCTTTCACGTACTTCACGACGAGCGCGGACTGTCGGCGCACTTTCTCATCGACAACAACGGCTGGATTTATCAGACGCTTGACCTGGCCGACGGCGCGTTCCATGCCTCGGGCGTCAACGAGATCTCCATCGGCGTCGAGCTGTGCAACCGAGGCCAGGTCGAGCTAGACGGCCCGGAGTTTTATCGCAAGCGCGGCATGACCCGCGACGTGACCGAGTTTGTCGTCCACAACAGCCGCTACCGGATGTGGCAGTACACGCCCGATCAGTACATGGCGATGGCGGCGCTCGGGAAGGCGCTGTCGCGACTGCTTCCGAACTTGCCGCAGGTATTTCCCGAGTGGAACGGTCAGATCCTTAACACCTGGATGGCCGATCCGCGCGCGTTTGCCGGCTACATCGGGCACTACCACGTCACCAACAACAAGTGGGACCCCGGCTGCTTTGACTTCAAGTGGCTGGCGCAAAAAATTCGGGTTAGCTCGACGTGGTTTGTCTGTCTCGACAAGAACAACGAGTGCCCGAAGCCGCCCGAGATCGCCGAAAACCCGCAGACCGCCGAGCAGCAAGGCCAAGTCCTGTTTGCCAACAACGAAGAGGAAGCGATGGGAGGCTATTTTCCCGTCGGACCGTTTGGGCGCTCGCGGCTGTGGCACGGCGGAATTCATCTGAACTTGCCGCAGTCGTCGCCAGTGTTTACGCCGTTTCCGGGTCGCATCGTCGCAGCGCGCTTTGGCGATGATGTTCCGACGGGCTCGGCGAACTTCGTGCTGATGCGGCACTACTTCCGCCTCGCTGGCGTCGAGACGCTGTTCTTCATCCTCTACATGCACGTCGAAAAAGAGGACCCCAAGTCGGGCCGTACGCCGTGGCTGTTCGAGGCGGACAAGAAGCCGTTCTGGTCCGGCATGTCAGGCGGCGGGGTGTTCTATCCCGACATCGACCTGGCCGGCGGCGAGATGATCGGTCACATCGGACAGGCGGGCCCGCCCGGCAACTACGAGAGCCAGCTCCACGTCGAGGTGATGTCGCCCGAAGACATCGCCAGCAAGCTCGAAGCTGGATACTTTAAGCCCATCGACGGCAAGTCCGGCGGTCACTTCTGCGACGTGAAGGACATTGTTTCGGCCATCGATCGACCGAAAGGAAAAGGCGACGGCATCCTCACCGACAAGGAGCTGCGCGACTTCTTCCAAAACGACCAAGGCAAGCTGGAGCTGCGCAAGCTGGCGGTCCGGTTTCAGTCTGAGTGGGGTGACAGTCCGGACTGGGAAGCGCAGCTGCTGCAGAGCAAAGACTTTCGCGCGATGCCCAAGATTGCGCGCGCCAAGCTCTACCGCGACCAGATCAAGCCGACGCTGTGGTACACGGCCGAGCTGGCTGAAAAAGTCGGTCTGCCCAAAGACTTTGTGGTCTGGCACTACCATCCGGTGCGCTTTGTCGCGTGGATGAACAGCCAGCTGCGCAAGCAAGCGACGACGATGGTGGGACAGATTCAGGTCGCGCAAGGACCGGCGGCGGCCAGAGTGCTCGACGATCGCGAGTCGCTCGAAGGCTTCACCGATGAAGAAGACGAGATGTCGCCGGAAGCCAGTCGCCGCCTGACGCTCGAAGATCTCGCCAACGGCTACCCCGACGAGACTCCCGTCAAATAAGTCACCCTTCCGCTCGTTAGACTTCCTCTCTTTGACTTCCTCTCTTTGACTTCCCGTCTTGCACCGGGCTCGCTTACGATGCCGTCAGCAACCGCGAGGAAAGAGCGATGACTCGACCGCACCTTGGCAACCTCCGCGATCTCCACCTGCGCAAGATCCGCCGCCTGACCGCCGGTCAGCTTCATCATCGCGCCCCGACGCTGTCGCCGGATGGTCGGCTGCTGCTGCACGCGCTGTCGAGCGGCACCGACTCGCAGTGGCTGTGTACCGATCGCAAAGGCCGGATCGCCCGCGTCTTGCCCGGTCCCGTCGAGGGTCGCGGCGCCATCAGCCTCGATGGCAGCATCGCCTACGGTCGCCAAGTCGGTGCGACGTGTGAGATCTGGCTGCTTGCCGCCGGGGATGCCGAGCCGCGACGACTGCTTGGTGGCGACGGTCGCTTGTATCGCGATCCGACGTTCTCACCGGATGGAACGCGGCTGGCTTACCTGGCGGATGATGGCAGCAGCAGCGTCGGACAGCTGCGACTGTGGATGTATGACTTGCAGCGCGGCACTCACGAGCTACTCCTCGGGTCACTGCCGGGACAGGCCCACGCGCGGCTGCTGCATCCGATCTTTGCGCCGTGGGGAGACAGCCTGTTCTGCGAGGCCATCCTCGACGACGGAAGCGCCATCTTCGAGCTTCAGCTCACCAGCGGTCTTTGCACCCAGCGCAGTCCACTCGGCTACTCCTCGCCGGCACCACTCGGTCGTGGGATTGTCATCGCGGCGCATCACCCCGATCCGCAGTCGATTGAGCTGGTCCTGCTGGCCTATCCACCGGGAGCCGACCGACTGCGCCAAGCGGTTCTCCTCGATCGCAAGCACGGGGCCGGCGAGCCGACGGTAGCAATCGACAAAAAGAGCCAGGTCTTCGTTGCTTTCACGATGCCCGGAAGTGCCCACAGCGGCGAGCCGCAGCGCAGCGATCTGCACCTGGGACAGCTCTCGAAGCTGCCCCGTCGATTGCTCATCAGCTCCGAGGGCAGTCCGGATGCCACCGCAGCAGACAACGAAGCCGCACCGTCCGACGACAAGTCCGCCCAAGCCCTGTCCGCAGTGCTGCTGACCCTAAGCGACGATCGACCCCTGTTGCAGGACATCTGGCTGGCGATGGAGCGAGGCGCATGAAGATCGCTTCCATCGACTGCGGAACCAACTCCTTTCACTTGATGATCGGGCAGATCAGCGCCCAAGGTCAGGTCGAGGTCATCGATCGCCAGAAAGACATGGTTCGACTCGGGGACTCGACCTTTCGCGGCGGCGTGATCTCTCCCGAGTCTTTTGCCCGGGCAGCCGAGGCCCTGCGCGGCTTCCGTCGGCTGTGCGACAGTCACCAAGTCACTGCCCTGCTCGCCGTCGCCACCAGCGCCACCCGGGAAGCCATCAACGGCGGTGAGTTTGTCCGCGCCATGCGGGATGAAACCGGCGTCGATCTTCAGGTCATCACCGGCGAAGAAGAGGCCCGGCTCATCTACCTCGGTGCCCGCTCGGTCCTGCCGCTTGGCAACCGCCGCGCGCTGTTGTTCGACATCGGCGGCGGCTCGGTCGAGATCATGGTCTGCGACGCGCGTGAGCTGTACTTTCAGCGCAGCCTCAAGCTCGGCGTGCTGCGTCTGCTCCAGTTTTTCGGAAGCGATCAGCCGACCATCGACGAGCGGGCCCAGCTGGCCGAGTCCTGCCATCGAGCGCTCGAGAAAATCGCCGCCCCGATCCAGCGCATTGGCTTCGACTTCGTCGCCATCAGTGCCGGGACCGGTCGCGTGCTCGCCGAGCTGTGTGCCCCGACTGTCCAGCGACTCGACGCCACCGGCCCCAAAGACAAGCTCGAGCGAAGCAAGCTGGTGCGCTTTTCCGACATTTATTCCCTGGAGCAGCGACTGTTTGCGATGAGTCCCGCCGAGCGGCAGCGCCTGCCTGGACTTGACCCGCGCCGGTCCGACTCGATCCTCCCCGGGGTGGTGCTGGTCCGCTCGCTCCTCGAGGTCTTTCACGCCGACGAGTACATGCTGTGCGAGGCCGGCCTGCGTGAAGGTCTGGTCTTCGACTACGCGCAGAAAAACCGCCCCGACATCCAGCTCTCCGACGAGTTTCCCGATCTGCGGCGGCGCTCGGTGGTCAGCCTGATGCGGCGCTGTCAGGCCCGCGAGGCCCACGCCAGCCACGTCGGTCGGCTGTCACTCGACTTGTTTCGGGGCCTTCGCCCGCTTCATGGCCTCGCCAACTCCGACGGAGAGCTGCTGGAGTTTGCGGCGCTGCTCCACGACATCGGCTTTTACATCACCGCGTCCAAGCACCACAAACATGGGCAATACCTGATCGAAAACGTCGCCTTGTCCGGCTTTGCCGACGAAGAGATCAAGGTGCTGGCGCAGTGTGTCCGCTACCACCGCAAAGCGACGCCCAAGGACAATCACGAAGGCTTTCATCAGCTAAGCGAAGCGCTGCGGCGCAAAGTCCGGCTGCTGGCCTCGATCTTGCGCGTTTCCGACGGACTGGATCGCACCAACCGCCAGCTTGTCCAAGCAATTCGCGTCCGCATCCAGAGCAAGGACATCGAGCTGACCCTCGCTGCACCCGACGGCAGTGATCTGGAGCTGGAGCTGTGGTCGGCGCGTCGCAAAGCGGATCTGATGGCAGAGGTGTTTCGGCGCAAGGTTCGCTTCCACATCGCGCCGCTGCCGCCCAGTCCAAGTGACACGGAGCCAACGATCGCCCGAGATGAACCCTGGCTGAATGATCAGGCACGCTTCCGTGGGAACGCGTCTTGAACCCGTGGCGCCGCTGCTCTGGGTAGCACCGCTGCTGCTCTTGGCGGTGCTGTGGGGTGGCACGGCTGACCGGCCCGCCACGCTGGTGGTTGCCGGTGTAGGTGGACTGCTGGCCATCTGTCGTGGGCTGTCCCCAAAGCGAGTGCCGCTGTCCTGGTTTTCGCTGTGGCTGCTGCTGGCGGTGACGCTGTCGGTGCTGCAGTGCCTGCCGCTGCCCGCCTGGCTTCGTGGAGCGCTGTCGCCCGGACTGGATGCCACCCTGCGCTTGGTGCTGACAGACCTGGGTGGTTATCCCGCCGAGTCGCTGCCGCTCTCGCTTGATCCGGCAGAGTCGGCGCATGAGACGGTTCGGCTGCTCGGCTATCTGTGCCTGCTCTGGGCTTGGTCAACGCTGCGCAGCCGCCAAGGAGACAGCTTTCGCTTGGCTGGGCTGGTGGTGGCTGCGGCAGTGGTGGTCGCTGGACTGGGTGCGCTCGCCGCGACTGGGGTCCCGCTGCCAGCGCCACTCGCCGTCCCAGCGGTCGGAGCGAGTCGTTCCCTCTGGCCCGCCGTGCTGCCGAACGCCAATCACCAGGCCGCGTTGCTGTCGGTGGCCGCGATCCTGTGCGTGGGAATGCTGCTTACGACCAGTCCTCACGAGCGGCGCTCTCGCTGGCTGCTGTTGCTGGGCGCGCTGCTGCTGCTCGATGTCGGGCTGCTGATGACGCTGTCGCGGGCGGGGATTGGCTGTGGACTCATCGGCCAGGTTGTGACGCTGCTGCTCGCCGACACTCCCGACCGAGCGACCGTACGGCAGCGACTGCTCCGAGGCCTTCTGCCCGCGCTGGGACTTGGCCTGGTGGTGCTGCTGCTGGGACCGGGGGCTCACTTGGTCGAGCGACTCCGCGATGGCACGCGACTGCTCACGCCGGGCAGCAAGATCTGGGTCTGGCAGCAAGCCCTGCCGCTTCTGCGCAGTCACCTGCTGCTGGGCATTGGCCGAGGCGCCCAGGAAACCGCGCTGACAGTCCCGCCCGAGGTCGCCGCTCAGCTCCGCTTTACCTACCTGGAAAACGAGTGGCTGCAGACGCTGCTGGACTTTGGGGTGGTCGCAGGTATGACACTGTGGGCGCTGCTGCTCTTGGCGATGTGGCAGTCACGGCAAGGGATGCGGCCCGGAATCGCGCCCTCGGTGATGCGGCGCTCGGCGTGGGTGGCGCTGCTGTATCTCGGGGTTCACAACTTTTGGGACTTCAACCTGGAGATTGGCGCGCTAGCGGTGCCGGCGGTGCTGCTGGCGGCGCTGGTGCAGCGGCCAAGCCGATCGATCTCGGCGCGGTGGCTGATGGGGCCGGGCGTGCTGACGATCGTGCTTTCGGGGTGGGTTCACCTGCGGGCGCCGAGCCATGACCAAGATGGCCGTCACTTATATACGCTTGCGACCGATCCCAAGACGCCGGTTGGGACGCTGCTGGCCGAAGCGGGACAGGCGGTGCGCCGGCATCCGCTCGATGGCTATCTGTCGGCGCTGGTGGCGGCACGGCTGGCGGAGGACCACCACCCGGACGCGATGCGCTGGGTCAATCGGGCGCTGAATCAGCAGCCAAACGAGCTGCTCGCACAGGCCACGGCGGCCCGGCTGCTGGCACGCCACGGTCACAAGCGGCAGGCCTTGGCGCTGCTTGGGCCCTTGGTGGCGGCAGCGGACCCGGAAAAGCGAAAGTGGCTGCTCCAGCGGCTGCTTGAAATCACCACCGACCCGGCGGAGATCCTGCGGGCGCTGCCGAGTCGGCCCGAGCTTCGCGCCGCGCTGCTCGATGACCTGGGAACCTCGGTCCCGCCGCGCTGGCCGATGGTGCTGGTGGTGGCTCGCATGGCCACCTCGCTGGGGGAAGATAAGGCCTTGGCGTGGCTGGGTCGTGCGGCGCTGGCGGAGTCGTCGGTCCAGGATGCCGAGCGGGCTCTGCGCGGACTGCTTACGCACGGTCCGGGTGAGCCGCTCCTTGTCGGTGGGCTGCTGGAGCTTTTGCTGCGTCACGGACAGGCGGACCTGGCGGAAAAGCTGGCCGATGAGGCCGTGGCCCAGCACTCGTCGCCCGAGGTGCGGATTGCGCAGGCTCAGATCTTGGCGGCGCAGCACAAGCTGGAGAGTGCCCGGCAGAGTCTCCAGCGCGCGATGGACGACTGTCACGACCTGACGATGCTGGCGCGCATCCACGAGGTTCGCGCCGACCTAGAGTCGCAAGCCGGGCAAGTTCATCGCGCGGCAGCCGAGCGTGCCGAAGCTGAGCGTCTCCGAAGAGAAGCCAAACAGCCGTGATAGATTGTCGCCTAGATTCAATTGCCCCGATGCGCATCCTCCACGTCATTCAGTCCGCGAGCCAAATCTATGGAGCCGAGCGCTGTGTGCTCGACGAGACGTTGGCGCAGACCCGACGCGGTCACCATGTCGAGGTGCTGATCTGTCACGAAACCCGACTTGGCGACGAGCAGGCACGGCTGGAAAGTGAGCTGTTGGCGCGCGGCATTGTGACGACACGGGTGGAAGCGCTGTCGCAGCTCAATCCACGCCTCGTCGCTGGCTGGTATGCGGCTCTGCGGCGACTGCGCCCTGACGTGGTGCACTCGCACTCGCTCAAGACCGATGTGCTGTCGACGCCGCTGTGTCGCCTGCTCGGACTGCCGCTGGTCATCGAGGTGCACGGCTATCTGCGGCCAGACGACCTGCGGATTCGCGTCTATGAGCAGCTCGATCGGCTGTCGCTGCGCTTCGCGTCGGCGGTGGTGACACTCAGCGACGAATATCGCGCCGAGGTGCTCGCCAGCGGCGTCGATCCGAAAAAGACCCATCTTTTGCCGAGTGGTATCGACATCGCACGGCTGCGGTCGCAGGTCGGCAAGCGAGATCTCCGTCGCGAGCTGGGCTTTGGCAGCGACGTGGTGATCGGAATGGTCGCCCGCCTGTCACCCGAAAAAGGGCATGCGCACTTCCTCCAGGCGATGGCCGATCTCCACCAGCAGGGACTGCCGGTGCGAGGCGTGCTGTACGGAGAAGGGCCCTTGGCGGCGGAGCTTCAGCAGCGGATTGCCGACGAGAAGCTCCCGGTGACCCTGGCCGGCTATGTGGAGGAGATCGCCGACGCCTACCGCTCGCTCGATGTGCTCACGTCGTGTTCGCACAACGAAGGGCTGCCGCTGAACTTGATCGAGGCGATGGCGCTCGGCGTGCCGGTGGTGGCCATGTCGACCGGTGGCTGTCGAGAGATCGTCCGCGATGGAGAAACCGGCCTGCTGGTGCCAGCCGGTAGCCAGTCCGCGCTCACCGTGGCGCTGTCGAAGCTGAGCAAAAATCGCGACCAGCGGGTGCGCTTC
Organism: Myxococcales bacterium; assembly: GCA_016794465.1. Lineage (GTDB taxonomy): Bacteria > Myxococcota_A > Polyangia > Palsa-1104 > JAEUJZ01 > JAEUKA01. The sequence goes on from JAEUKA010000100.1 coordinate 42,655, forward strand.
GGTCAGGCCGCCGCCGCCGCTGCCGAGGCCCGATTTTCGCTGGAAGCGTGGGTGGACGGAATTGAGTCGATTTATGCCAATGCCCGTCGCCGTATGGGACGCGGATGAGCCGGGCGAGCGCTGTGTGCGGCCTGGCGATGCTGCTCGGCGTCGTCCCATCGGCGGAAGCGACCCGAATCGACTATCTGGGCGAGGTTCGCACGAGCGCCTTCGTCGGTGTAGCCAATGTCGGTCAGTTCGGAACCGGCGACGACACCGGCCCGTGCGGCGTCGATCCACTGTGGGACATTGGCAGCGAAGCCAGTGGCACTTTTGCCGTACTCGTCACCAGCAAAGCCTTTCGGCATCAGCTCGCCGTCTCACTTGGCTATTCAGCCCAGCTGTGTACGCCGCTGCTCCGTCGACCTGTGTTTGGCTTCGACTACCGAGGCGAGCACTCGCTGTCGGCGCAGACCCGCATCACCGGCCAGGCCCGCGCCACACTCGATGTGTTCGATCGCACCCTCGATGTCCGCAGCGGCTCCGGCAACATGATCGACCCCAACCTGCCGATGACCAGCCAGTCGGCCTCGGGGCAATACTTCTTCACCACCAGCGCCAGCGTCGAGCTTCAGCATACCTGGAATGATCGCTACGGCCTGCGCGCCGGCTTGTCGTGGCGGGCCCTCGAGCTGCTCTCGTCACTCGACAGCTTGCCGACCTATTCGACGCTGGGACCGATGCAGTCGATTGAGGCCTTGCTGCTGTTCGGACGCAACTTCCGTCGCCACCGCTTCGAGCTGCCGGTTCGTTACCGACTGAGCTACCTGTACGCAGGCACCTGGCGCAACGTCCTGTCCCGCGAGCAGGTCAAGCCAGCCCATGATGTCTTCGTCGGTGGAGCCTGGGAATACAAGCTCGATCAGCGCTTCACCCTTCGCGCCGAAACCGGGCTCATCGTCGCTGCGCAGCCGCACCTGTGTACCCGTCTCGATCCACTCCTCATCGTCGGTGATCGCTGTTCGATAGATGGCCGGGTGCGCGGTATTCGCGGCAACGACAACCCACCGCCGCTCGAAGTGGCCGCCGGCCCGCTCGCCACCCTCAGCTTCGGCGGCGAGGTCAGCCTCAGTTACGTCGGTCCCAGACGGCGCTTCGATCTGCGCCTTTCCCGAGGCTACGAGCCGGACGCCTACGCTGGAGCGCTGACGCTCTGGGATCGCCTCGGGGGCGACTTTGTGGTCCGTCCCAAGTGGGAACTGGCCCTCTACGGCTCGCTGCAGCTGATGCACGGCGCCCAGACCAGTCCGGGTCGGGTCAGTCCGCCGGCCTCGGGAGACTTGCTCCAGCTGGTGTCGCCCCAAAACCGCACCATCTATCTTCTGATGAGCAGCCTCGGGGCCAGTCACTCGCTGTGGGGTCCGCTGTCGGCATTCGTCGAGGGAAACGTCTTTTTGATGGCGATTCGCGGCGAGCCGGTCCCCGAGTATCCAGCGCTCGGGAAAGAGTTCCCGACGGAAGTCTCGCGCTTTCCACTCGATCTCGCCCTGCGCACCCAGGACTCGGCGCGCGGTACGCTTTTGTTCGGACTGCGGGCGCAGCTAGATACGCTGCCGGTGTCACGTCGAGAAATCGACCTGCTCCGCGATGCCCGCGCGCTGCCCTAAACTACAGTGTGGGAAAAGTGCTACCTGCATCGCTTACAGTGGCGGCAGACAGATCTTCCCAAGCACAGCCCGCCTGCGAGCGCCCGTCACCTTGGGCAAGTTCGCAGGCTCCCCGTGAAGGGCCTGGACTGCCAGCACCGCAAACGCCACCGCTTCTTTGTTGTCAACATCGATGCCTTGCGAGTCAACCCGGCTCAGCACCACCGGGGCGATCAGCCGCTCCAGACGGGCAATCAGCGTCCGGTTGTAAGCGCCGCCCCCCGAGACGATCAGCTCGTCGAGCTGGAACTCTCGCAGGCTGTCACTTATCGCATGTGCGGTGAATGCCACGACGGTGGCCAGCAGATCCACCGGCTCGTGGTGGGCATAGCGCCGCAGCAGGGCCTCGGCAAACCGCAGACCATAGCGCTCACGACCAGTCGATTTCGGTGGCTTCCGACGCAGATATTCATCGTCGAGCAGCGCCGACAGCACCTCCGGCAACACCTGGCCGCGCGCCGACAGCTCTCCGTCTCTATCAATGTCGAGCAGACCGCGTGAAACCACCGGCGCCAGTGCGTCGATCAACATGTTCCCAGGACCGTTGTCGAAAGCCACCACCTCGTCGGCAGACTCAGCGAGCACACTCACGTTGGCAATCCCGCCGATGTTTTGCAGTGCGCGGCGACGGCCAGGACGTCTAAAGAGCAGGTAATCGCAGTAGGGCACTAGCGGTGCACCTTCCCCACCGAGTGCCACATCAGCAACCCGAAAATCCCCGACCGTCACCGCCCCCGTGCGAGCAGCGATCACCGCTGGCTCACCAATCTGCAGCGTCGATGGCACCTCGCCTTCTCGACACGCCGACGGCGGCTGATGCCACACCGTCTGACCATGGCTGCCGATGAGATCCAGCTCGCGCGGATCGATCGCCAGCTCGGCACAGAAGTCGAGCACGCCCTGTGCAAAGCGCTCTCCCAGCCGAAACGAAGCTTGGCAGAGCGCCCTCGCGTCGAGGCCGGGCTGAAACAGCGACTGAATGAAGGCTTTTTCGAGGGGATCGTAAGGAAAGGTCAGGGATCGGACACCATGAATCTCGACGGAGAGTCCATGGCCTGAAAGATCGACGAGGGCGCAGTCAAGTCCGTCACCAGAAGTGCCAGACATCAGACCCACAACCTGCTTGCGCTGCTTCCCGATTAGCCTCAGCAGCGACTGGCTCATACAGAGTTCCTCCAGCTGAACCAGCCAAGCAGAGAGCTAGTAGTCGTCGTTGCCGTCCCAGCGCCACTTGCCGCGCTCGCGCTCCTCGGGAGCCGGTCGGCCCGTCGCCTTTTTCTCCTTGCCCTTGCGATCGGGCTTGGTGTTGTGACGACGACCACTCTCGCGCGCCGGACCGGGATCGAACGCCGGGCCACCAAACGAACGCATCGGCGGTCGGGGACCCATCGGTCGCGCGCCGCCATCTGCGCCAAAGCCGCCAGGGGCACCGCCTGGTCCCGCACCGGGGCCCGGGGGACGAGGACGAGGAGCCGGTCGCTCACCAGGAGCACGCTCTTGGGCTTTCTCGACGAAAACCGGTCTGCCAGCGAGCAGCTTGTTGTTCCATTCATTGATGGCAGAGTCGGCATCAGCGTCGGTCGCGACCTCAACAAAGGCAAACCCACGCGGACGATTCGTCTCGCGGTCACGGGCGATGCGCACGCTTTGGACCGTTCGGCCCCCTTGCGCAAATGCGTCCCGTAACTCCTGCTCAGTAATGGCGTAGGACAGGTTTCCCACAAACAGCTTGGTGCTCATTTGCTCCTTCTCTTTTGCCTCGGTGAAGCCCGCAAATTGGGCCGTTCTCAATCACGCGGCAATCGCAAAAACTTGCCGAATGCACGCGCAATAAAGGCGCACAAGTAGTTCCACGATATGGGGGTTTCGTAGGTATGGCAAGAGCCATGTGGAGGGCTGTCGGCGAAGCTTCTACCCGGACTTTTTGCGCTGCAGAATGATGCGGGCAAAGGCCGTCGCAGCCTCATCAGCGACGAGCTTCAGTTCGTCGAGGAGTGGCCGCAGATCGCCTCGCAGTTCATCGGCATAGAGAACGCCGATACCGCGACCCTTGAACATGAGCGGCAGCAGTAGCAGCGGACCCGATGAGCTACCGAGAGCCGTCAGCGCAGCTTGATTTTCCGCATTGGCTGGAAGCGGTCCAAGATGTGGCTCCTTCGCTGCGACTACAGCGGTGAACGGCGAAGGATCTTCAGTCGAGAGCTGAACCCACTTGAGCATGTCGATGACATGGCTAGGACCGCGCCCATCGAGGCAAGCAAACTGCTTTTGCTGAATGACAAACAGACCGACCTGCTCGGCGAGCGGATGCACGGCATCGAGCAAAATGGCCACCACTTCATCGCGCTGACTGGCCTGACGTAGCTGTTCGATCTGGGTGTTGAAATAGCCACTTGGAGCAGCCCCGGTGTCCATTCCACCGAAGGCCCGTGCCAGTGCTTTGAGGGCAGCCGGCTCCATCTTCGGCGCTGCGGCAGCCGGTTTGGCAGCAGCCACAGGCTTGGCAGCGGGCTGAGCAGCAACCGGGGCTGGCTTGGCCACGGCAACCGCTTGGACCGCAGGCTTCGCAGGAGCCACAGCCGGAGGAGCAGCTTGAACCACTGGCTTGGCCGCTGCAGCAGGAACGGCCGCAGGCTGCGCAGCGGCGGGCTTGGCTGGAACCACTGCGGGCTGAGCCACTATGGGCTTGGCGGCCACAGCCGGTGCCGCTGCAGCTGGCTTGGCAGCCGCAGGTTGAGGCGCAGCTGCCGCTGGCTTGGCGACGGGCGCGGGCTGAGCGGCGGGCTTGGCCACAGGAGCTGCGGCAGGCGCGGGCTGAGCCGCTGGTTTCGCCACCGGAGCCGCTGCTGGTGCAGGCTGAGCTGCTGGCTTGGCTACAGGAGTCGCAGCAGGCTGAGCCGCTGGCTTCGCTGCCGAAGGTTGAGCCGCTGCCGGTGCTGGCTGAGCCGCTGGCTTCGCCACTGCCGGTGGAGCGGCAGGCTGAGCTTGTGCAGGCTTGGCAGCCGCTGCGGGGGCCACTGCCGGAGCCGCCGCAGGCTTTGCTGCCGGAGTGGGCGCGGGCTGAGCGGCAGGGGCTGCGGGAGCGGGCTGAGCGGCAGGAGCTTGGACCGGAAGCGGACCAGACTTGGCCGCTGGCTGAACGACTGCAGGAGCCGCTGCCGGAGCGCCAGGCTTGCTCAGCACCACACCGTAGTGTGTTCGCAGCGCTTCTCGCATCGCCGTCGGAGAGGCCACCGCTCGGTTGACCTCCGACAGCGTGTGCATGATGACCTGCTCGACGGCTTCATCGTCGCTCGGGTCAACCATCGCAAGCGTCAGGTTGCCACCAGCATCAATGTCCATCGGAATCACCCGCAGCTGCGCAGCCAAGTCGGCGGGGATCGCGTTCAGAACATCCTTCGATACCCGGGCCAGCGCCGCAGCGGAGACACGCGGGATCTGCATGTTCTTTTGGAACGCGGAAACCAAGTGCTCTTCATCGAGCAGGCCGAGACGAAGGATCGCCTCGCTGAGAGTTCCGCCGTCTCGCTGCTTGAGCGCGATCGCGGCGTTGAGCCCTTGGGGAGTTAGTACACCGGTCTTGAGGAAGATTGCAGAAGCTTTCTCTGGCACAGTATGTTTACTTCCCACTCTGGGAGCGGAAAGTCAAGCGCTCACCGGGCTTTCACTCGGGAATAGGGACCGCCAACAGGGGGGCGGAAGCCGGGGACGTTTTGGAGGCTTTGGCGGAGGCTTGCGCAGCCGTTAGCTGGTCAGGTGGCGGAGCAAAAATCCAAGCACCACTCCGACGAGCAGCAGGATCAATCGCTCGATGTTGTGGCTCGCCATCGGCTGGCTTGATCGGCTGGCTGGACTGGGTGAAACGTCCGTTGGTGAACTACCAGTTGGCACGGAAGCAGCGACGGGAGCCGAGTTGGCGAGCACAAGACTGGACGGAGCGGCTGGGACGGACAGCGACGCTGAAGTCGACGGAGCGGCTGGAACCGAGAGCGGACCAGTGGCTTCGATTTTTACGTTCTCGTCCGTTTTGTCGTTGTCTGGCGGTTGGCTTTTGGTGTCTGGAGCAGACTGGGTAGCACTCGGGGTACCAATCGGGGCAGCCCGTGTTTCCGCCTTGGCCCGTGCCGCGCCGATCGAGATCTGTTCGACGGGAACCGCCAGCCGCATTACCTCATCCATGGTGTTCGGCACCGTCGCTTGGTCCTCGACGATCTCCGGCACAGCGCCACCACCCATGTTGAGCGCGACGACCTGAAACGACGGCTTGGAATCGGCCTGCGCTTGCGCCTGTCGGATCGCCACCTGCGCTGCATCCGCACTCCGCAGCCAGCCACCGACCAAGGCATCCAGCGACTCGTCGAGCGGCTCGCCACCTTGCAGCGCCAGCAGAAACTCAGCGACGGAGGCGTAGCGAGCCGTACGTTCCTTGGCCAGCGCCCGCATCACCGCCGTCTCGACGCCACGCGGCAGATCGGGACGCAGCGCCCGCAGCGGCTCAGCCGTCCCCCGTACCACTTGCAAGATCGTCCCGGCTGCAGAGTCCGACTTGAACGGCCGACTGCTCGTCAGCGACTGATACACAAGAAGCGCCAGCGCATACAGGTCAGCCGCCGGTCCCACATCAATGGAAAAACCGATCAGCTGCTCGGGCGCTTTGTACTCAGGATTGCCCAAAAGCGCGCCGGCCGCCGAGTCATCGAGCAGCCTGGTCACCCCCGCATCGAGCAGTCGCACCCGAGGACGCACCGCATCGCCGCCTTCGCACAGGAAGATCCGCTCGGGACTCAGCCCACGATGAATCAAGTCAAGCGCATGCAGCGAGTGCAGCGCTGCCCCGACCTGCTGTGCGACGGTCAGCGCTTCCGGCATCGTCAGCGCACCACTTCGCCGCAGCCGCGACGCCAGATCTTCCCCAGGCCCGAGGCTGACCACTTGATACGGCCGCCCGTCGGGAGTCACCGCCGTTTCCAGCACCTCCGCGAGGCAGGGATGATTGAGTGCGCCCAGCTGCTGCGACTCCGCCACGAAGCGACGCCACGGCTGCCCATCGGGGTCGACATGAAAGAAGCTGAGCCGACACGCCTGCCCGACATGTCCCACTGCGGCATACACTTCGGACAGCCCGTGACGCTCGCGCAGCCGCTCCACAGTGCACCGGCCCACCGTCGTGCCTTGCGGCAATTCTCTTCCCATATTGTAAAAGAAGTTACTTGAAAAAATCTTGTGAAGCAATGGTCACGTTCTGTGCGCTCCGTGTCGTCAGCGCGTCAAAAATTGGGAATAATGGTCGTCATGTCGCAAGCCTATGACTCACAGCCCGTGGTGACGAAAAACCCGGCTGTGATCGCTCCCGCAGCGGTGCGGATGGCGCCGAGCGAGCAGCTTGCCGGCTATTTGCAGCAGGTTCGACAGCGACTGCTCCGACGAGAAAAACTGCGGGTGCTGCTGCTGTGGCTGCAAGCGGTCTTGGTCTGTGGCTCGGCGCTGCTGGTGATGGCGGCGCAGCTGGGCCCAAGCTGGCTGTGGCTGCCGTCGCTGGCGATGTACGGAGTGGTCAGCCTGATCGCGCTGTTTGTGGTGCAGGTGCGGACCACCAAGGAACGGACCAGCGACGATGCAATGGCGCGTTATGTCGGGGCACAGCTGCCGGATCTGCGCTCGGAGCTGCTCTCGTCGGTGGAGCTGTTGCGCGAGAGCATGCAGCCATCGGAACGAGCGCTGGTCGAAGAGCTGACGAGTCGGACGGTGGCGGCGCTGGGAACGGTCAAGCCGGCGACGCTGGTCGACTGGGGTCCGATTCAGCAGGCGGCAGCGACGGGGCTGTTGCTGCTGCTTTTTGGCTTGTTCTCGACGGTGATTGGGCTGTTGCCGCTCGCCAAAGGTCTGCAGACGGTGATGACCATCTCTCCGCCGGAACCGGTGCTGGTTGCGACGGAGCCACTGCTGGGGGACATTCGGCTCTTGCTCGTCTATCCCAAGTACACCGGGCTGCATCAGCGAACGATCCCCGGCTCGACGGGGGACATCATGGCGCTGCCGGGTACGCAGGTCCGCATCGAGGCGTGGGCGCTGGTTCCCGTCGAGCGAGCGCAGCTGGTCATGGTGACCGAGTCAGGGCAGACGAGCCAGCCGGTCCAGGTCGGTAAGCCCAAAGCAGGTCAAGACTCGCCGATGCCGCTGCTGTCCGCGAGCCTGACGGTGCAAAAGCCGGGGAGCTACTACTTTGTGATCAAAAATGGCCACAAGGCGCTGCTCCGCGAGGGTCAGAGCCACCGCATCTCTGTCGAAGCCGATCATCCACCCCGGATCGATCTGTTTGCGCCCGCGACGGAGCTTGAGGTGACCTCGACGCGGCGAATCGAGCTGGCCTATAGCGCGGAAGACGACTTTGGGCTGGGCGATATTGACCTTGTGTATCGAATCGGCACAGGTGGAGAGCGACGGCGACGACTGCGCTCGGCAACGACTGCGGACAGCAAGCCCGAGGACAAATCGACGCAGAAGAGTGGGCTGGTCACACCGACGGTGCCACGCAACCTGGCGGCCAAGATCGAGTGGGACTTAAGCGAGCTGGAGCTACAGCCGGGGGTGCGGGTGACGTATGTGGCCGAGTCCCGCGATCTCAACAACGTGAGCGGTCCGGGGGTCGGTCGGTCCCGAGAGTACGCGCTGTTTATCCAGAGCCCACGGCAGCGGCAAGAGGCGCTCCTGCAAAGTCAGGCGCAGCTACGAGAGCAGGCGGTGCAGCTGCTGGCCGATCGGATCGATCTGCTGCGGGCGCTCGGTAAAGACTCGCCGGAGCTGACCAGCGACGGAGCGGATCGCGCCCAGGCCGTCCATCGCAAGAGTGAGACGTTCTTGCTGCTGATTGGTCGGGTTCAGCAAGACTCGGCGCGGGGCGAGCGACCAGCCAAAGACCTACTGGCGGCACTGCAAGAGATCGCCGATCGGCTGGGCAAGCTCAACCAGGAAGAGGCGACGCTGCTGCAGGATCTGCGCAAAGCCCAGGCCAAAGGCTCGCCACGGACTTCCCGCAGCTTCCCGCGTGAGGTCTATGCGCAGAGCGATCGGCATGTCCTCGAGATGGAGCGCGATGTGCTGCATCTCGATGATTTGATTGGGCGACAGCGACTGGAAGAGCTGCTCTCGATCGGCGACGAGATGGCCCAGCTGCGCGATCGGATGCGACAGCTCTTGGCCGAGCACAAGAAACACCCGAGTGATGCACTCCGTCGAGAAATTGAGCGTGAGCTGCGGGCTTTTGAGCGTCGGATTGCCGAGCTGGCCGAAAAAGCACGCGCGCTGTCCGACGAAGTTCCCGACGAGTTCATGAACCGCGAGGCCTTGGGTCAGAGCGACATGCAGAGCCGAATCGATCGCCTGCGGGACATGCTGCAAAAAGGCGATCTACAGCATGCCCAAGAAGAGCTGGAGCGGATGTCTCAGTCGCTGGATCAGCTGGTGCGTGGCATGGAACAGAGCCTCCAGGGCTATCGGCGCGAGCGATTTTCAGCCGAAGAAAAGGCGCTGGCAGAGCTGGAAAATCAGCTGGCGGACTTAAGCCACGACCAACAGCAGCTCAAGCGCCGCACCGAGGAAGTGAGGCAGAGTGCGAGTGCCCGGGCTCGGCAGCTGCTGCGTGATCGCGCCGATGCCTTTTCTCGACGGCTTTTGCCCGATATTCAGAAGCTTCGGCGGCTGCTCGCGGATGTCGATGTCGATCCGCTGGGTCCGTGGGGCAGCGACGAGATGGCCAAGGTTGAGCAGCGACTCGACGACGTGCTGCGAATGCTGGAGCAAGGCGACCTCGAAGAGGCCAAGGCGATGGCTCAGGAAGCGGAAGGGTCACTCGGACGCATCGAGGAAGAGCTGCGTGGTGAAGAGCAAGCGGCGCGCTGGGGACAGCGGCAGCGGCTCGCCAAGTCGCGCAGCAAGGCCGAGCAAGGCAAAGCCATCGCGCACGACATGGCCAGCGAGCTGGATCGCGCCCTGCCCCGCCCCGAGGACCTGATGAATCCAAGTGAGCGACGGCAGCTCGGGGAGCTTCGTGCCGGTCAAGAGCAGCTGCGCAAGCGGAGTGGTGAGTTTTTGCGCGAGCTGCAGAAGCGGGCGCGGGACACCAAAGATGCGCCGCAGCTCGAGCGACTGAGCAACGACGCGCAGGGCGTGGTGAAAAAGGCAAGCTCGTTTATGGAGCAGTCCGAGGGTGAGCTGCGGCGCTTGGTCCCGCGTAGTGCGGCGTCGGCACAGGGACAGGCGCTTGATCAGCTGTCGCAGCTACGCAAAGAAATGCAGAACGCGCGCAGGCCGCACAGCGACGGGATGGGCATGCGATCGGAGCGAGAGCCGATCAAGATTCCGGGGGCCGATGAGTACCGACCGCCCAAAGAGTTTCGCAAGGACATCCTCGACGCAGCCAAGCGTGAACCACCGAGCGAATATCGCGAGCAAGTCCGTCGCTACTACGAGGAGCTGATCCAGTGAACGCGCTTCGCCTTGTGTGCTGGCTCGTGGTGACGCTGCTGGAGCTGGCTGGAGCGGCAGCGGCTCGACCTGCTGATCCGTCGCTGCTGAAGGTCAGTCGGCTGCTTTTGGAGAGTCGCATCGAGGAAGCAGATGCCGCGCTTCGGCCCATCGAGTCCAGTCGAGCAAGCGATCCGTCGGTGCTGCTGCTGCGGGGCGAGATCCTGTTTCAGCTCGGCAGTTACGACGAGTCGGCGAAGATCCTGCGCAAAGCGGTGGCCGACTCTCGCCTGCCGGCAGCGGAGCTGAGCGAAGGACGGGCGATGCTTGAACTGGCGACAGCGACGGCAGAAGCCACACGGGGCCTGGTCGAGCAGCGATCGCCAAGCGGGCACTTCGTGTTCCGTTACCGCCGAGGAAAAGACGAAGTGCTGATTCCGTACGCCAGCGCCGCACTCGACAAAGCGTGGGCCGCACTGGCTTCGGACTTTGCCGACAGCAGTGACCCGCAGGCCGCTGCGCCGACGGCCCCGGTTCGAGTCGAGATCTACGAGGAGATTGCCGATCTCGCCCGAGTCTCGACGCTGACGCTGCACGAAATTGAAACCTCGGGGACGATTGCGCTGTGCAAGTGGAATCGGCTGATGATCGTCTCGCCCAAAGCGCTGCTGCGCGGCTATCCATGGCTCGATACGCTGACTCACGAATACACCCACTACATCGTGTCGCGGGCTGGTCGCGGCCAGGTGCCACTGTGGGTGCATGAAGGTCTGGCCAAGTTCCAGGAAAAGCGCTGGCGAGGACCGTCGGGTGGCGGACTGAGCCCAGCGATGGAACAGCTGCTCTCAACGGCACTGCAAAAAAAGCGACTGATTTCGTTCGAGCAGATGTCGCCGTCGATGGCCAAGCTGCCGTCGCAAGAAGACACCGCGCTGGCCTTCGCCGAGGTCTACACCTTCATCGAGTACCTACACGGACGGGCGGGCTTCGGTGGAATTCGGTCGCTCATTCGCTCGCTGGCCGACGGACTCGGGGAAGCGCGGGCGATGCAGACCGCGTTTGGCATCCCGTTCGACGAGCTGGACCATGGCTGGCGCGGCTATCTGCGAAGTCGCAAGACGCGCTCCAGGACGGGGCCGTTTACCGAGAAGCTGCGCTTTCGCAAGCCCGGCACCAGCAAAGCAGCGACGGCAGAAGACGATGAATCTGGGGACATCAGCGATCCCAAAGTGCGCGGCTTCGTTCGCTTGGGTGGGCTGCTGCGCGCGCGCGGTCGTCTACAGGCTGCCGCGTTTGAGTATGAAAAGGCCGCGAGCCAAGCCGGCGCGCCGCATCCGCTCGTCGGATTGAAGCTCGGGCGCACCTATCTGGACCAAAACGATGCCGAGCGAGCCGTCGCCGCGCTGGAGTTGCCCAGCGAGCAGTATCCAGACTGGGCCGGGCTCCAGGCCGCGCTAGGCACCGCCTATTTGCGCAAGGGCGACCTCACAAAGGCCGAAACAGCCCTGGAGGCGGCTGTGGCTACCAGTCCCTTCGATCCGAACGTCCACTGCGGTCTGAAAGCGATTTACGAGCAGCGCAAAAGTCCCCTGCTCGATCAAGCCAGCCGCGCTTGCACCCTGCTGAGCGGTCACTAACGCAGCAGCTCATCGAGCGTAACCGCCGAGAGTCCTCGCTCGCGAAGTCGTGGCAGCAGCTGCTGTAGCACCTCGGGAGCGATCGTCGCCCGAGCCGTGTGCTGGCCCGTCAGCGGCTCGCCAGCATCGTGAAGCAGTAAAATCGCCCCCGGTCGTAGCGCTCTCTCCAGTCGCGACACCGCTGCGCTCACCGTCGTACTGGCCCAGCCGTCACGCGCCTTGGCCGTCCAGCCCACCAGCTGCAAGTCCAGCTTTCGCACCGCTGCCACGATGGGCGGCGAGAGAATCCCGATCGGCGCCCGAAAGTAGCGCGGACCAGGCGCCCCTGCTTGTTCAATCACCTGCTGCGCCGACGAGAGCTCACGCTCCAGTCGTTCAGTTGGACCAAACGCCGTCGCCCACGAGTGCCGATGCGAGTGATTTTCAACCTGATGGCCCGCCGCGACGAGCTGACGCAGCAGCTCGGGATGACGCGCCGCACGCTCGCCAATCACAAAGAACGTCGCCCTCACTTGGTGCGATGCCAGCACGTCGAGCACTCGCGGAGTCGTATGCGGATCGGGTCCATCGTCGAAGGTCAGCGCCACCAGCGGCTTGTCCGTCGGCCCCGAAAGCAGCACTCGACCGAAAATTCCCGAGGCTGCGACCAAGCTCCCAAGCGGAATCAGCAACACCCGCGACAAGACTGCCAGCGCGAGCCACAGCCCGGCGATCTTGCCAAGCAGCCACAGCAGCAGACAGATCACACACAACAGCGACGACAACAGATAGATAGGCCGTCCCCACCGCGATGAGTAGGTCCCGCGCTCACTCATCGTCGCCTAGAGCACTCGCAGCGCATCGCGAGCCCGCAGGTCCCGCTCGATTCGCTCGACCTCGCTATGTTCCGTCGCTGCCAGTCGTTTTTGCGCGGCGATAAGCTGAAGCTTGGCGAGCAGCCGCTTCGACTCCTCCACGTCCTGCGACGCCAGGTACGTGCGAACTTGGGCGATCAGACGAGTCCCGAGCTGCGGATCAGCCGCCGTCGCCGCATCAACCAGAACCGCCGCCTGATGTGGACTCAGCTCAGCCGCTTCGAGCAGTCGCATCGCCCGCAGGCTCACCGACGGAGTCGCCGCCGCCGCCCGCAGATACGCATCATGTGCTCCCTCGGAGTCGCCCGCCTGACGGTGCAGCGCCGCCAGCAGCTCCCACGCCGGTCCGGCCTGCGGATCACTCGTCACCGCCTCGTGCAGCAGCGTCCGGGCCTGCTCATCGTCCCCGGCTTCCAGTGCCAGCTCGGCCAGCTCCAGAGGATACAGCGACGCCAAGCGATCGCGCTTCCGACCGGCCAGCGCTCGCTTTTTACGAATCTCGACGCGGAGCACGCCTTCTTCTTCGTCGAAGACATCGCGAAACTCACCCTCGCGGTCGAGCAGCAGCGCCTCGCGCGCCATCACCACATCGAGCCACGTCGCAAAGTCCGAGCCGGCAAGCAGCGGATCGGGCTGTTCTTCGTCTACCACCACCACTCTTCCCTGCGCATCCAGCCAGAGTAGCCCGTCGCTGGACTCCCCAATCTCCAGCCATTTTTCTTTGACCACCCGAACTTGCTCCGCCGGCAGGAGCACCAGCGACTCGTGAAACATCGAGCCGCCGTTCCAGGTCAGCAGAAACTCACGATATTGCGGCGACGGCAGCCGACGGGACAAGCGCGCCTCGGCGGTCAGCAGCTCCCGCTCGCTCGCAGACGAGGAGAGCACATGAACACCAACGGGATGACGAGCAAGCGCAAGACGAACGGACTCGAAGAAAGACATGGGAAGGCGAGCTTGTAGCGAAGGGTGGCAGGTGTGACTACTTGACGTGCGGGCAGGGAGCCGGGACTTTGGCGCGCTTTTCGGCGTCTTTGAGCAGCTTGATGGTGTTCGGGCTCAGCTTTTCGCCTCCGAGCCGCCCTGCCGCGCACAGCGCATCGAAACACTCGCGGAAGAGCTTCTTTTTGCAGAACTCTTCACCGCCAGGAATCAGCTTGTTGCGCAGCGAAGTACCCAGATCCGTACGCTTCTTGCTGTCGAGCGACATCGAGTCGTAGATGCGCAGCGCCGCCGTAAAGCCATCCGGGTTGTTCTTTTCCAGTTCGGTGATGCCTTGGCGATGCTTCGACTCGTCGTCAATCGCGCGGCTCGCCTGAGCACGAATGCGAATGCCGTCGAGGTTGGCCGGATCGGTTTCCAGCCCTTGCTCCGCCAGATCCTTGGCTTTGGTGAAGTCCGACTTGTCGAGCGCTTCTTTGGCCGCAGCTACTTTCTCTGCCGCCTCGCTGACCCGCTGGTTGAGCGCTTTCTCGACCTCGGCCTTCGACGCACCGCCCGGCACCACCAGCTTGGCAATCCACAGCAGCCAGACCAGCGCCGTCACACCCGCCAAACCAAAGAAGACCGGCTTGGCCCACGACGGAGCCGCAATGACGCCCCCGGTGCCTTCCACGCCTTGACCGGCTCGACTGCCGCCCCCTGCCCCGTCGATACGGAACGAGAGCTCGCCAAAGCGCACGGTGTCGCCAGGTCCACACTGGGCGGTCGCGACCTTGCGGCCGTTCACGTAGGTGCCGTTCGACGAGTTGAGATCCTCAACCTCGATCCGTCCACCACCGAGCCGCTTGATCTTCGAGTGCTTGCGCGACATCGACTGGTCATCAAGGACCAGATCGTTGCCGACGCCACGCCCGACCGTCATCTCTGGAACCGGCGGCAGATCGAAGATGCGACCGTTAAACTGGCCACCTTCCGCAATCAGCCGAACCAAGTCCACCGACGGAGCCGGCGGCCCACCCATCGGCATCCCGCCCATCTGCTGGCCCGACATCGGCATCATGCCCGGCATCGGCTGCCCCATCATGCCCGGCATTTGTCCCATGCCCGGCATCGGCGCCATCCCGGGCATGCCCATCATTGGCTGCTGCATGGGCATTCCAGGCATACCCATCATCGGCTGCTGCATCATCACCGGCTCGACGGTGATTCGGAACTCAGCAATCTCGACATTGACACCCGGACCAATCGGGGTCGGCTGGTTGGGCGTCACGCGCACCCCATTGACAAGGACGCCGTTGGCGCTGCCCTCGTCCATGATGGTGGCGCCAGAGTGGTCGACGCGAATCTTACAGTGCCGCCGGGACACGCTAGCCGACTGGAGCATAAGCCCACGGTCAGCATCGCGGCCGATGGTCACCTCGCCAACGTCGATCTCCTTGCGGGCGATCTCGCGGCCTTCACGGGTATGAGTGGCGATGATTCTCCACACAGAAGCTCAACCTGACAGGGGGTTATCCCGCAAAAGCGGGCACATGACCAGTGGCCACAAACTGTCCGTCGCCACCCTCGGGCTTGAAGGTAAACACAGGGATCAAATCGATGCCACCTTCTTCGGCTAGCGTGACTTCGGAGATTTCCATGACCCGATAGGCTCCGGCGGCGGTGCGTCCGACATGTACCGCGAGGTTTACGGCGTTTGCAAGTTCCTCGCGCAGGGCTTTGCGACTCGGGGACTCACCAGACAGTCGAGCCAGTGACTCCAAGCGGCCCAGGGCTTCGCGCGCCGACGCTGCATCCACCCCAACCACCACACCTTGCCCACCCGCGAGACAGGCCGCGACATCGAATGCCTCGGGTCCTCGCACATCGGTAATCAGCAAGTGATCGGGGTGCATGCGGACAGCTTGACCAATCACCTGTCGCATCTCTGGACCGCGCGCAAACAGACCGATCCAGGCCGAGTTCGTCCCCGAGAGATCAAGCTCGCTCACCGGCTCGACAGTGATAACCCGCGAGCCAGCCGCCGTCGCGCCACCGAGTGCGCCCAGCATCGCCAAGCGACCGTAGCCGGAAACGAGGAGGTTGCGACGCTCGCGCATGCAGACTTCGAGGAACTCTGACATCGCCGCCGACAGCACATTCTGGCTGACCAGATCCTGCAAGCGACCACCCGACTTGCGCACTCGCTTGAGCACCAGCGACGGAACTCTCGCAAACGGCGGCTGCGCGGCCTGCAACAGCACTCCGTTTTCCAGCCGCACTTCGAGGAGATTCTGGTCGAGCTTGCCAGCGACCTTGCTCACCAAGCGATGAATTGCGCGCTGCACTGCGGCTGGCGAAGTGAACAGCCGCTCGCTCAGGCTCTGACCGGTTCCGCGATCGACAAAGATGCGATCGTGACCAGCAACCGCGACCTCAAACACGCTCTCGTCGTGAAGCAGCTCATCGAGAGGCCCCGCACCCACAAGCTCGGCCAGTGCTTGCTTGGCCAGGCCGTCGGACTCAAGCCCAATCGGCAGCGGAAATACCTTCTCGGACTGCTCCTTGACAACTCGCTCTAAGCGCGACGAGGCATCACTGAGCTGCTCGGGGGACGCACTCTGCAGCGACAGCTGATCGAGCGCCTTGTTCACGACCTGACTCAGCGCCTCAAAGTGACGCTTGCGCTGGGGATCATCACTCGCAATGCTCGGTGCGGCTGGACGAGCCGAAACCGGCGCAGACGAAGGTCGGGGCAGCGGACGTGCCGAGCCGAGCGGTGAACCAGCCGTCGCGCCCGGTCGAGACAGCGCGGGCCGAAGTGGCGATGGTGCAGTCGCGGGAAGAGCAGCCGGCGGTGGAAGCACTGGAGCGGCACTTACGGGTGGAGAAGCAGCACCGGGCGGCGAGGAACTTGCACTCGGCACCGAGGAGGCTGGCGCCGGTGTATCCGCAGAAGGAGAAGCCGTTGCAGCGGGTGTCGCGAGCTTCGGAGCGTCTCCACCCATCATGGTCGCTTTGTCGGAAATACGATCCTGAGGCACCACCGGACGGTCGAGCACGCCGAGTCCGCCTGCTTTGTCGCCAAACAAGCGCTGAATCTTTTCATCCCGTAGCGCTTCGTTCGAGACGGTCGGACGAGCCGGAGCGTCCTCGATGGCAGGTGGCTTCACCGACGGACGGCCAGGCAGCGGCGGGAGTGGCGGACGAGACGGCGGCCCAGAACTTGGCGCGGCAGGCGCGTCGGCCTTGTCCGCGTCGCCCATCACATCCCCACTTGGCATATCCATGCTGGTCGGCTCGGCACGCAGCGAGATCGGCGGCATCGGCCTGGTCCCGCGCGGTGGTGGCGGTGGTGGTGGACGAACCCCGCCTTCCCCAGCCCCTGCACTCTCGAGATCGGAAGTCGAGCTGCTCGATGCGCCGGTGCCTTCCTCGATAGTGATGATGAAGTCGCCAACGTAGACCTTGTCGGAGCCTTTGACGACCAGCGGGCCGGTGATCTTGCGGCCGTTGACGAAGGTACCGTTGGTGCTCTTGAGATCGACGACGATGAATTTGCCGTCTTTGAAGACAATGCGCGAGTGGCGCTTGGAGATGTTGTTGCGAGGCAGGACGATGTCATTGCCAGCGACGCGACCGATCGTAATCTCCGGGCGATCGAACTCCATTCGCTTGGTTTCGCCGCCCTTCTCACTAATCAGGATGGAGAACATCTCTCAGCACGCTCCTTGGAGATGGCTTTGCTCTCGAGCAACAGCCGAATCGATTGCGCGATAACTTACCTTTTCCGACGCTGACAGGTCAAGCTCTTTTGCCGGACAGCTCCGCCCAAGAACCACGGAATGGGTCAGGTTGTGGTCGCAGCAAGTCAGCCGAGGCACGGCCGACAGCTCGCGATACGTAACGAATCCGGTAGGACTCAGGAGGCGCAATATGTTGCGACGATATCAAATTCTGGCTCCCGCTTGAATAGTTCCGACTTGCTGGCGTGGCTGGAAGTGAACATTCCGCATCAGCCTACAGTGTCGGTTTTTGCGTAGTTTGTCGTCTGAAGTCGCCCTGTCTGCGCAGTATCAAGCCGTGCTATTTCGTAGTCTTATGAGGATTTTCCGCGCGCTGCTTGCTCTGGTATTGCCTGCGGGCTCGAGGATGGACGGGACCCGTGGTCGGGCTGTGGGTCTTTTGGGGGCAGCGGTGCTGCTCTGCGCTGCAGTCGGTGATGCCGAGGGGGCGCCCAAATACTTCATCAAGATCCGCGATACCGAGCTAGCGGCTGGTATCGACGGCAAAATGCCAAATGAGGCGCCAGCAGCAGCGACGCCAGCAGCCAAAGTTGAGGCCTCCGTCGGCGTCCCACCAGGAAGTGAGTCGGCCACAGCAACGACGACGGCAACCACCACTGCTACATCGACTGTGATGGCGACGACGGCATCGGCGACTACGACGGCATCGGCGACTACGACGGCATCGGCGATGACAGCGGTCCCGGCGACTACGACAGCCCTGGCGACGACGACAGCATCAGTGAGCGCGTCGAGCGGGAAGCCCGTCGCAGAGTTTGTCAAGGCAACCCTCATCGAGACGCTGCGTAAGCAACCGGAGGTCACCCTGGAGCTTGAAAGCCCGCTCACCAACACCGAGGCTGTGAAGGCTGAGTGCAAGCGCAAAGGGCTGCGCGCTTTCGAGTTTGCGGTCCGAGTGCTGCGGCTGGATCGCGGCGTGAAGCCACCGATGGCCGGGAAGCGCTTCAGAATGTTGGAGCAGATCGTCAAGCTCTCCGTTGTTGGAACGACCTATCCGGAAGGCCTGCTGGCGGTAGGTGGCGACGGTGAATCGACGATTCAGATCGAGATCGGCGAGCGGGTGACTCCAGGCCAAGAGCGCGAGGTTCTCGAGGAAGCGGTGAAAGACTCGGTGGAGCAGGCCGTCAAGCAAGGCATGCTGAAGCTGTCCCGTCCCCTCGGAAAACCGACCAGCGAAAAGCGAGGCCGCAAGTAGTCTCCGCCGCCCTCGACGCCTCGACTTGACCCTAAGCACACTCGGTGATAAGCCGCTGGCCAGATCTTCCCCGAGAGAGCAGAGGTCCCTTCATGTCCCAGCGTCCCGGCAGAGCCAGTGATGACGAATCGCCTGAGCACGAACCAGACGATGAAATGATTTCGGCGGAGCGCGGCATTGCCAGCCATGGTGCCCCGTCGCTACCTTCCGCCATCCGCAGCGCCATCGTGCCCAAAGACGACGACAGTCCTGAGCACGAACCAGACGAATAGCCGAGCCCGAGCCGTTAGCCTGCGAGCAGCGCGGCCCCGCGAGCGATCATTTCCTCGGGCGCAGGCTGAAGCACCGGTCGCAATACGGTGTGGGCCGCCACCAGATCCGCCCACAGCGGCAGCCGAGCGCCACCACCAGACAGCAGCACCGCATGGAGCTGCTGCGGACGCAGTCGAGCCGCACGCAGCGCGATCTCGATCACTTCCAAGGCCTTGCGTAGATCATCCTCGACGAGAAGCGCGAGCTGTTCACTCGCCAGATCCGCCACCAGATCGATCGGCGCATCGGCCAGCGTAATCAGCTCTGGCAGCCGCACCGTGACGTGCTCACTCACCGCCAGCTGACACTTCGCCCACTCGGCCGCCAGCCGAAGCCGCGCCAGCGTCTTGCGATGCGGCCACACCGCCAAGCCATGTTCGCGCTGGAACGCTCGCCCCAGGTGATCCGCGAGCCGCTCGTCGATCAGCTCACTCCCGACACCACACTGCGCCGTGGACAGCACCGTCCAGCGCCCGCTCTGCTGGCCCAGGATCGTGACCTCGATGTGAAGTGCCCCGATGTCACAGATCAGCACGGCCTTTTCGTCGGGTAGCGCGTCGGGCTGCAGCTCATAGGCGCGAGCGATCGCCAGAGGCTCCAGCACCGTCTGTGTGACGCGAAAGCCAGCCAGTCGCGCCGCATCGATCATGGCTTGGTGCTGCTCCGGCGCAAAGTGACACGGCACCGCGATCGTCGCCGCGGAAACTGGGTGCCCGAGTCGCTCCTCCGCATGATCTTTGATCTGACTGAGTACAACAGCGCACAGCTCCGTCGCTGCGAACCGCTTCCGATCCAACTCCAAGCGCTGCGAGGTACCGAGATGTCGGCGCAGATTTCCGGCGGAACGCTCGGGCCACATGAGCAGCTGCCGACGCGCCGTATCACCGACATGAAGCGCGCCACCGCGATCCAGTCCGACAACAGAAGGAATGAAGCGGTGTCCAGTCAGCGTCTCGAGCAGGACGCTTCGATCCCCTTCGACCCAAGCCGCACGCGCTGCACTGGGTCCAAAGTCGATACCGATGCGGGAAACCGCCATCCGCTGGAACGAGCAGAGCTGTTAGAGGATTTCGACGCCAGTAGCGACGAGTGCAAGGGTGTGCTCAGGAGCAGTGACCTTGCGAGCCGCCGTGCCTTCCTTGGCTGCGTCTTCGGCAAAGTGCTGCGCTTCGGCGACGGAGATCGTCTTCACACTGAAGTGTCCCTCGACGGTAGCAGTCTTGCCCAGGCAGTCTTTGGGTACAAAAAAGCCGTAGTCTTTAAACGAGATGCGGACCGACTGCGCCTCGGGCTCGCCGGTGGTGAGGGTCATCCAGCAGCCCTTCTTTTGACAGACGCCGGATACCTTGCCGGTCACTTTGATGTCCTTGTCGTTCCACTTGAGCGGCTCGCTGAGCACGGCTTGGGCAGTCAGCGGTGCGGCAGCCGAAAGCGGAGCACCATACTTGCCAGCACCCGCAACAGGCTCAGCCGCAGCCGGACTCGCGGCAGGCACGGGCGCAGCAGCCAGCTTGGCCGGTTCGCTCGCTGCCGCAGAGGTCGGAGCCGGTGCCGCTGGCTTGTTGCAAGCCATCACGGACAGCGCGGCAGAGATCGCAAACACCAGCAGGGGACCAATCGTCGGACGCATGTCGCCAAGCAAGCCCGCTCCCTGGCGATCTGTCAAGTCCCGCTCGCGCTGATCCATCTTGGATCAGGCAGGCAGGGCGCCGCGCAGATCCGCTGATCCAACTTGATCCAGTGCGCCACCTTGGGCCGGCAGTGCGAAGCGCAGCAGCAGCGGCTACTCACCGCGCTTTTTCGACGGAAACTTCGCCCAACAAGCCCTCTGCGCCCGAGCCGAACGGGTCTGGCACAACGGATGCAGATACCGCAGCTCAAGCAACCAGCGACAAGGACACTCGATCATGTTTTCCGTCACTTTTTGGGGCGTTCGTGGCTCTATCGCGGCTCCGGGACCAGAGACAGCGCTATTCGGCGGCAATACCTCGTGCGTCGAAGTGGTGTGCGGGACGCGCCGCATCATCCTCGACTCCGGCACCGGCATGCGACTCCTCGGCCAGCACCTCCTGCGAGAGCACAAGTCCGGCCGCGCGACCCTTGCCGATCTGAGCGTGTTCTACAGCCACCTACACTGGGACCACATGCAAGGCTTGCCGTTTTTTGCGCCGCTGTACTCACCGGCGAGCACGCTGCGGCTGTTTGGACCCAAAGACCTGGAGCGCGCGCTGCGAACGCAGATGGGCGAGCCCGGCTTCCCGGTGCGGCTCGAGGATGTGCCGGCGCGGCTTGGCTTCCGCGAGCTGTGTGAAGGCATGGTCGTCGAGCTGGCCGAGGATCTGGTGGTGACGTGTGCCCGACTCAACCATCCCGGCGGCGTGCTGGCGTATCGGGTGCAGTATCAGGATCACGCGATCGTCTACGCGACCGACACCGAGCACTACAGCGTGCCTGACCCGAAGCTGGTGCGTCTGGCGGCGGGGGCGGACCTGCTGATCTATGACGCGCAGTACGACGACGCAGAGTATTCCGGGGAGGTCGGTGGCGTCCCGCGCACAGGCTGGGGCCACAGCACCTTCAGCGAAGGCATTCGCGTCGCCAACGCTGCCGGAGTCGGCAAGCTCGCGCTGTTCCATCACGATCCGAGTCACAGCGACGAATACGTTGCGAAGATCGAGGCAGCGGCTCAGCGGCTTCGACCCGGCACGTGGGCGGCGCGGGAAGGCCAGACGATCGTCGTCGCTCAAGCAAGTGCGCTACCGTCGCGGGTCGCGGTCGCCGCATGAGCACCTTTTTGATACCGTTACTGGCGATGCCCAAGCCGCCGCTGCGTACCAGCCTGCCCGAATCGGACTTTGCGTCGAAGAGTGGGACGCTCGATCGCCGCTCGGTGCTGATGGCGCTGCTGGAGCTGATTCGGACCGAGGTCGACCTCGACACGCTGCTGCGACGGGTGGTGGATCTGCTGGCGCAGGCGATGGATGCCGATCGGGCGACGCTGTTTCTCGTCGACAAACCTCGTGCAGAGCTGGTGTCGCGGGCCGCCCATCTGACCGAGCTGCCAGAGATTCGTCTGCGGCTCGGTCAAGGCATCGCCGGCCTCGTCGCTCAGACGCAGCGCCCGATCAACCTGTCACACGCCGATGATCACCCCCAGTTTGCGGCCAGTATCGATCGTCTGACGGGCTACAAGACGGTCACGGTGCTAGCGGTGCCGGTGCTCGGGGATTCTTCGACGGGGGAGCGCGAGTTGCTCGGGGTGATCGAGGTCTTAAACAAGCGACGCGGACCCTTCGATGACACCGATCGCGATCTGCTATGCGAGCTGGCAGACGAAGTAGCGACGGCGCTAAACCAGACGCAGCTGTCGCAGCGCGTCACGATGAAGACCCCCGAGCGCTATCACCGAATCATCGGGACTTCGGCGCCGATGCAGCGGGTCTACGAGATCATCGCTCGGGCCGCAGCGACGACAGCGACGGTGCTGATTCGTGGCGAGTCCGGTACCGGAAAAGAGCTGGCCGCTCGCGCCATTCACTACAACTCGCAGCGGGCGCGGGGACCGTTCGTGAAGATCGACTGCACCTCGATCCCCGAGGGACTGATGGAGTCCGAGCTGTTTGGCCACGAGCGCGGCGCGTTTACCGGGGCCGAGCAGCGGGTCCTCGGAAAAGCCGAGCTGGCCAACGGCGGGACGCTGTTTCTCGACGAGATTGGCGACCTCAAAGGCAGTCTGCAAGGCAAGCTGCTGCGGCTGCTCCAAGATCGCGAGTTTGAGCGGGTCGGCGGTCGCAAGACGCTGGCGGTGGATGTACGGATCGTCGCAGCGACCAACCGAGCACTCGAAGCGCTGGTCGATGAAGGCCAGTTTCGAGCCGATCTGTACTATCGCCTGAAGGTGATCGAGCTGGCGATGCCGTCGCTGCGTGAGCGAAATGGCGACGATGTTTTGCGCCTGGCACAGCACTTTGTGAAGCTATATGCGACCAAGCACAACAAAGCTGTGCGCGGAATCACCGACGAGGCGATGCAGCGGCTCTGTGCGCATCGCTGGCCCGGCAACATCCGCGAGCTGGAGCACTGCATCGAGAGTGCCGTCGCCCTGTGTCCGGGGAAAGAGCTGACGGTGTTCGATCTGCCACTGCCCAGCGACTCGCACGGACTGCCGGTTGGCGCGAAGCTGCCGCTGTCACTGCGCACGACGACGAATCCGATGGACGCGCCGCCCGTACCCAGCGACGGGCTGCACCTTCCCGACGGGCTGTCCCTGGAAGAAGCCGAGCGGCGCTACATTCGGCACACCATCGAGCACTTTGGCGGCAATCGGTCCGAGGCCGCTCGCTCGCTCGGGATCGGTCGCAACACCCTGCTGCGCAAGCTGCGTGAGCCGTAGCGCCAGCTCGACGGACTGTTACGGAAAGACGACGCTGGCGGTCGAGATAAACGAGCTGGGCTCGACCGAGCACTGGGCATAGCAGCGCACCACGCCCCCCGTTGGCCGCGCCGCTTGCAAGAGCGAGTAGATCGTCCCGAGCCCGACGACGTGACGACGATCGCGCTCACGCTTGATCTCGGCCAGGAAGGTCTGACCGTCGCCCATCAGCAGCGGCTTGAGCGTCTGCCGATCGCGTCGCTCCAGGGAGTCGCGATCTTCTTCATTGATGGCCTGCCCGTCGCCAAAGCGCGGACCGACGTGAGCCAAGTCCGCCGACGCCAGCCACAGCACACGCTCGCCATTTGCCTGACGCGCACCGACGTGCTGCTGCAAGAGCGACAGCACATCATCGAGGAGCCGCGTCCCCTGCACCTCGTGCTCGCGACTCGGCGGAATCGCCGCATACTCGTGCAGCGAGCCACACAGGATCGGCACCACCTTGGGTTCCACGTCGGTAAGACCACGCTTTTTGCGCTCGGCCATCACGAACTTCAGCCAGATCGCCAGCAGCTCCAGCGAGTGCTCGTTGCGGTGGTGAAACTCGTCGCGGACCAGCAGCTCGCCCAGCTCGGAGTTGACGGCGGTGGCGTCGGCGATCACCGCGTCGACCAGCTCGACATCCGTCGTCAGCTTGCCCAGCGGAGTCACATAATGCTTGCGCGTAAACGTCAGCGTCGGATCGGCCGCACCATGATCACAGCCGAGCAGGACGATCAGCGACGGAAGTTCACTGGCATCCAGGAGCGGCTTCAGCGCCCACGCGTACGCCGGCCCGCCCGCCTTCAGCTCGACGCTCGGCAGCAGCAGCGCCCGTGGTGGCTTCGACTCCGCATCAGGCGCCGTCAGACCCGGCCCATTCGGCGGTGAAAAGGCACTCTCCAGCGTCTGTTGCAGATCCTCGACGCGCAGCGGATAGAGCGTGCCGGCCCCGAGCGGTGGTCGCTCTGGATTCTTCGCAAAGTCGGCGAAGATCTTGGCGCAGTGAAGCCGAAAGTTGGTCGAGTCGAGCAGCAGCGCCTCGTCGAGCTTCTTCAGCAGCGACTCCAGGGCCTCGGCGGTCAGCGTCCGCCGATAGCGAGCCGCAAACTCCGCCAGGATCTCGGCGCGGGTCCGCGTCCCGTCGCACAGATCGATCACTGCCGCACCCAGCGGTGGCAACGTCATCGGCTGCGGCGCCATGCCCGACGGATCGTAGAGCGCCAGCAGCTTCTGCCCGCCCGGCCCATCCACCGGAAACGCCTCGAGAGGTCGCAGCATCGGACGCTCCTCACTCGGATCGATCGACGCCTCCTCACTCGCTGCGTTCTCTTCGTTCTCTTCGATCGTGCTGACCACCGTCTCGGGCTCCGCCGCGTGAGGCGCAGCCAAGGTAGGGTCTTCCTTATCATTAGAAGATACAGACATGGCCCCAGTATACCTTCCTTAGGACAGGCTCATTCCGATGATTCGTAGCAGGTATTCCCATGTAATCCAGCGTGTGACGATGTGCAATCGAGTAGGGAGATCAATTATAGCAATAACATCATACACACACGCAGCGCGATACACATACATATGAAAGAATTTTAATGCGTGTCCCGTATGCACAAACACCAACAAACGAAGCACGAGTCGGCCTTTTTGATGTCCTGGGAAGGTGAAGATTTCCGACGACATATCGGCAGTGATGACCGCCTCTGATGGCAGCTAGGACAGGACGACACAGTGTGCTCAAAGACGCGCTTGACAACCCTCTTGATTTGGCTGAGGGCGTGCCTCACAGTTGGACCATATCTGCCAGTATTTAAAACTAGTTTTCTTTGCTATAGAATGGCAGATCGAAGAACATGGTAACTCAGGGCCGCTTAGCGAAAAACCTACCGATTGTGGTGGGTTGAGACTGCAGCCTTGCCCCAAGAGAACAGCCACAAGGTCAGTTTATGGCCGACCAGCGAATCGGAAATTACCGGATTGTGCGCAAGCTTGGCGAAGGTGGAATGGGCGTCGTCTTCGAGGCCATCCACGAGCTCATCAATCGTCGAGCCGCCATCAAGGTGCTTCACGCCGACTTTTCTCGGAACCCCGAGATGGCGACGCGCTTCCTCAACGAGGCACGGGCCGCCAACATCGTGCAGCACCCAGGCATCGTCAACATCTTCGAGTTTGACCGCCTGCCCGATGGAAGCGCCTACATCGTCATGGATTACCTCGACGGGGATTCCCTGACGCAGCGACTCCAGCGCCACGGCGGCCGGATGGAGGTGGGAGTTGCCCTGTCACTGATTCTGCAAGTCTCGGAAGCTCTGACGGCAGCGCATGCCAAGGGCGTCATCCACCGCGACCTCAAGCCGGACAACATCATGATTGTTCCGGATCAGGGCGACGCGAGCCGAGAGCTGGTCAAGATCCTCGACTTCGGCATCGCCAAGATGGCCGAATCGCAGGGGATGGGCCCGTCGCTGGCGAAGACACAGGTCGGTGTCCCGATGGGCACGCCGCTGTATATGGCGCCCGAGCAGTGGAAAGGGGCCAGCGAGGTCGAAGACAAAGCCGATGTCTACTCGCTCGGCGTCATCATCTACGAGATGCTCTCGGGGCAGCCGCCGTTTATCGCCAACTCAGGCAGCGAGGTCATGGCGCTGCACATCCTGGCGACCCCTCGGCAGCTCAACGAGCTGGCACCGAACGTCCCCATCGAGGTGGTCGAGCTGGTGCATCAGATGCTCTCGAAGGTTCCCGCCGACCGTCCGTCGATTGCGATGGTCACGCGCGAGCTGCGGCGCATCCTCGGCATCAACACCGAGATGAGCATTCCCGGTCAGCCGATTCCGATCGGTAGCAATCCGGGGATGCCAAGCGGACCGATGCGGACCACGCAGCGTCCGCCGGGACTTCGCACGTCCCAGATTGGTGTTCGTCAGACCGGAACGGGAGCGCAGGGTCCACTCCAGTCGGGTGGCAACGCGAGCCTGGCCGGTACTTCTCTCAGGCGCTCTCTGGCTGGGTTGGGAGTCCAGCCACAACCGGGTGCGGCGTCTGATCCAGCCCAAGACCCAGCAGGTAACTCTCAAAACGCCATGCAGAACCCAGCGCCAGCACA
Organism: Myxococcales bacterium; assembly: GCA_016794465.1. GTDB lineage: Bacteria > Myxococcota_A > Polyangia > Palsa-1104 > JAEUJZ01 > JAEUKA01. Next base: position 69,042 of record JAEUKA010000100.1, read on the forward strand.
GAGTCCCAAGTGGCAGAAGTTCGCGCTCATCGGGGTCATCGGCCTTGTCGTCGCCGCCGGTGGAGCGCTTGCCGTCAAACTAACTGGATCACCGCCGCCCGATGTCAAGCCCGAAGGTGGCGCAGCAACGTCCACCCCGAAAGAGGCGGGTCTTGGCGCGGGCAAGTTCTGGGCCGATGTCCCAAGCGGCACCACGCAGGTCCTGCAAGATCTCTGGGGCACCGGTCCGTCGAGCCTGTGGGCAGTGGGCAAGAACGGTACGCTGCTGCGCTGGAACGGCACCACCTGGGCCACGGCAGAGCTGCCGGCCAGTGCCAGCAAGTCGTACCTCAACGCCATCTGGGGAAGCTCTGCCGAGGACATCTGGGTCGTCGGCAAAGAAGGCATGATCCTCCACTGGGACGGCAACAAGTGGAACGAGATCCCGTCGGGCGCCAAAGAGACGCTGAAGAAGGTCTGGGGCCTGGCCAAAGACAACGCCTGGGCCGTCGGTGAAAACGGCGTCATCCTGCACTGGAATGGCAACGACTGGAGCCCGACGCCCAGCGGCATGGACACCGAGCTGCGTGGCATCTGGGGCAGCGCTGCCAACGACATTTGGGCCGTCGGTGGTTCCGATGCCTCTGACGGTATCATCCTGCGCTGGGACGGCACCAAGTGGGCTACTTACGGTCACGTCGAGGCTCGCCTCAACTCGCTGTGGGGACACTCTGCCAAGGACATCTGGGCCGTCGGTGGTCGTCCTGGCCCCGAGGGCACCGTCCATCACTGGAACGGCACCGCCTGGGTCCAAGAGCGCATCCCGCGCGTCCCGTGGCTGAACGCCATCTGGGGCACCAGCCCGCACGACATCTGGGTCATCGGCGACAGCGGCGCGATCTTGCACTTTAACGGCTCGCAGTGGGCCGAGTCGATCAGTGGCACCACCGAGACATTCAAGAGCGTCTTCGGCAGCGGCCCCAACGATGTCTGGACCGTCGGCTTCAAGGGTGTCATCCGTCACTTTAGTGGCAAGACTTGGTCGGTCGTTCCCGTCGCCGCCATCACCCAGAGCCTCGATCACGTCTTCGGCAGCAGCCAAAATGACGTGTGGGGCGTCGGCAAGGCCGGCACCATCGTCCACTGGGATGGCAAGGCCTGGAACACCGTCCCGAGCGGTACCACCAGCGATCTCCACGGTGTCTCCGGCAGCGGCCCGTCCAACATGTGGGTCTGTGGCGACAAAGGTACGCTGCTGCACTACACCGGCACGGCCTGGGAGCCGGTCCAGAGCGGCTCGGCGGGCAACCTCAACGCCATGTTCGCTCTCGACGCGCAGGACATCTGGGCAGTCGGCGAAAAAGGCTCGGCGCTGCACTACGACGGCAAGTCCTGGACGGCCACCCCGACCACCGTCGAGTCGAACCTGCATGCCCTGTTCGGCTTCGACCGCAAGGACATCTGGGCCGGTGGCGATCAGAGCACCATCATCCACTACACCGGCTCGGCGTGGGCCAAGGCCACTTACGACGTACCGCAGCCGCCGCGCACCATTCACACCATGTTTGGCTCGCGTCCCGACTCGCTGTGGGCCGGTGGTCAGAAGGGCCTCATCCTCTACTACAATGGCAAGACCTGGGCGTCCTCACCGAGCGGCACCTCCGAGGACATCAACGCAATCTTCGGCAACGGTCCGTTCGACGTGTGGGGCGTCGGCTCGGGCGGCGTCATCCTGCACTGGAGCGGCGGAACGTCGTGGAGCAAGGTGCTGTCGCCGACGAAGAAGACCCTCTCTGGCGTCTGGAGCAGTCGTCCCGGCGACATGTGGGCCGTCGGTCAGTTCGGCTTGATCCTGCACTAAGCCTCCGCCTGCGCCTTTTCACCACGTACATCATCGCTTCAGGCTGACGGAGACATCCCTCCGTCGCTGACACCTTGCTACCGCCGAAATAGGTTGGGAAGCACCAGGATGTCGTCGCGCTGCGCTGACACGGCGATGACCTCTGGTAGCTCGTCGTGATCGAGATCCGCCGCCCACAGCTGCGCAACGCCACCATCGATACGCTGCTCGGTGAGGAGCGCGATGGCTTCATCCCGCGCGCGATAGACCCGCAACACTCCGTCTGAGCCGGCCAGCAGCAGCTCGACTTCGCCATCCGCATCCAGATCAGCCGAGGTCATCGCCACACCACCCGCGTCAAGGATCGGTCCACCTGGCAGCGTAGCGAACTCTCCGCACGTGAACCCAAAGCGAGTGCCCGAAAGGGCCCGCATCACGCTCAGCAGCCCCAGGGAGCCATCGAAGACCATCAAGGCCGGCTGCGCCCCCTGCCAGCGCTGCACCGGCCACAGGCCCAGCGGACGATTCCACTGCGGTGCCAAGCAGCCCGACCAGCTGACCAGCCCCCGCTCGCTCCACAGCGAAAGGGTGCCGGGAAGCAGCGCCGCCAGCTCGGGATGATGATCGCCATCGAGATCCCGGTACAGCAGAGCCTGCGGCGCCACCGTCACCGCATAGCTGCCGCTGGTACGAAATCCAGGCTCCAGGCCGCGCAGCACCTCAACTTGCGGCGGTGCGCTTTCGGCAACCAGCAGATCGGCCCGATCATCACCATCCAGCTCGACGACCGTCAGTCCCTGCGAAGCCACCGGCGCCAGCAGTGGACTCTGACCGTTCTTGGCAAAGACGCCCTCGCTGCTCACCGACCACAGCGAAATCGCCGCGCCAGCCCGCACCAGCAGCGCCTTTCCCTGCGTCGTGGGCAGCGCTGAAATGGCCTGCGCGGGCTCGGTCAAAGGTTGGCAGCGCAGAGGCAGCAGCGTGCCATCCCCGGCGCCCCGCAGCAGACAGACCACAAAGCCGCTGCGATCTTGGCTGACCAGATCGACCGAACCATCGCCGTCAAAGTCACCGATCGCGATCGACTCGAGGGCGGTCCCGGAATAATGACGCACTGCGCCAAGGCCCAGTGATCCGATGACATGATCGGCGCCGCAGCCTGTCGCCCCCACCAGGACGATCCCTGCCCACCGCGCAGCTGCCGAGGCCAGCCACCGCCGTGTCGACCCCAACTTCATCGCCTACTCGTGAGCGTCCGCTGCCAGCCGGGTCAGCAGCGGTATGTCCGCCGGCAGGACCGGCCGCGCCAGCAGCTCCTGGCGAGGCACGAACCGAACGTCGGCAACCTCTTTGGCGCGTGGCTGCCCGAGCAGCTGACAGCGATACACCAGCATCAGCAGATCAAAGTCGGGATAGCGAAACGACACCACATCGAAGATGCCACCGACGGAGACTTCGACATCCAGCTCCTCGCGAACCTCTCGCTGCAGCGCTTGCTCGGGCGACTCACCGGGCTCGATCTTGCCGCCGGGAAGCTCCCACAAGAGCGGCATCGCCTGATCGGGCCGGCGCAGGCTCAGCAGGACCTCGCCGTCGGGCTCCCGGGTAATCAGCGCGGCCACCACCGTCTTGCGCGACCGCACCGCCACCGGCTGGGCCGGGACGATCGAGGTTGCAGTCACCGGCGCCGCTGGCGTCGACGGAGAGCTGACCGAGCCCATGACCGGCAGCCGCCGCAGCACCAAGTTGGCCGAGCCCGACCGAAAGCCCTCCAAATCGACGGTGACGTACAAAAATCCCGCTTGCTTTCCCGCTGCCACGATCGGTGCGGTCAATCGAATCGCATCAGGCAGCGAACTCGACGGAAGCTCGACCCGAGCCATCGCCGGTCGCTGCGCCGAGGGATCACCGGGGAGAACCGGCAGCTCATGGAAGCGCACCCGCAGCTGTTGAAAGCCCAGGTCGTAGAGCGCTTGCTCGAAGCGATCCACCATCCGCAGCCGCGCCTCGGTAAGCTCGGTGCCATAGGGAAAGCGCGACGACAGACAGGCCAGCTGCGGCTTGTTCCAGACCCGAAGTCCAAGATGCCGCGCCAGCTCCCGAACCTCGCTCTTGCTCAGGCTCGCCTCGACGAGCGGCTGCTTGGCACCACGCTCGCGCGCCGCCAGCAGGCCCGGACGGTGATCGCCCAAGTCATCGAGGTTGGTTCCGAGCAGGACCTGTCGCAGCCCCAGTCGCTCTCGCGTCGGCTCTGCCAGATCGAACAGCTCGGACTTGCAGTGGTAACAGCGATCGGCGGGATTTTGCGCAAAGCCGGGACGAGCCAGCTCATGGGAACGCACCGCTTCATATCGGACCCCGAGCGACTGGGCGAGGGCGGCAGCGGACTCGATCTCACGCTCCGCCATCGTCTCGGACACGGCGGTAAACGCGACCGTCGCAGCACCCAGCTCATCAGCCGCAACCTTGAGCACGAGCGCCGAGTCCACCCCGCCCGAAAAAGCGACCAGCGACGGGCCATATCCAGCAATGGTTTGCCGCAAGACCGCCAGCTTGGCCGCTAGCTCCGCAGAGATTTCAGGGACGACGAACATGGCCCTTGGATTTACCTGAAGCGCGCCCACCACGCACGCTTGGCGAAGGGGTCTTGCTGCCCGACCGAGGCTGCGCACCGAATCCACCGGCCTTGGCTTTTCCTGGTGAAGTTCGCTTGGCAGCGGGCTTCCCGTCTCGCGGCGCCTTGTTACTTTTCGTCGGTTTCCCTTCCCGCGCTGGCTTGCTATTTCTCGTCGGTTTCCCTTCCCGCGCTGGCTTGCCATTTCTCGTCGGCTTTCCTTCTCTCGCTGGCTGGGCCGGACGTGGCGTCGTCGCTGTCACTGTCATCGTCGGTGTATCATTCTCCGTCGAGCGCACCGGCACTCTGGTGTCCCGCCCGAAGCCGCGCCAACCGGCAATCGTGACCTCTTCGCGATCGTGATAGAGCTGACGAACCTTGAGCCCGGTCCACCCGCCGGTGGCCAAGATCTCGCGGATGCGACCGACCATCTCGACGCGCTTTTTCATCGGCAGCTTGAAGTTGGCGATCAGAAACTGCGCCCAGCGATTTCGACCCCAGCGAGCGAGCAGCCCCGCGACCTCCAGCGGCCGGTACGCCATGTCGCAGACCACCCAATCAGCGGGTATCTCGGGCGCAAAGCCAAATGCGTTCATGCGCAGATGCTCGACGCGGCGAGCAATCTCTGGCGCTAGCCGTCCCGGATCGATCGCCACTACATGACAACGACGCTCGACGAGAACCTGGCTCCAGCCGCCCGGCGCCGCGCCGAGATCAACGCAGACCTCGCCGGGAGCCGGGGAATAACCACTCCACACAAGCGCCTCTTCCAGCTTCCGAGCCGACCGCGACGGTGCATCCTTGGGCTTGCGGAATCGTTGCCGCCCACCGGGAAATACGCTCTGAGCCTGGATGGCAGCGATGACTCCGACGGCCACTTGATCGCGACTTAGAAAGCACACCTGCAACAGCTGACCACCAGCTTGCAGCGCCGATTCACCGTCGGAAAGGATCTCGACACCGGCCTCGCGCAGCAGGCCGATAAGAACCTCTGAAAGGCCATCGGCCCGCGACGACAGCATGTTTCCTTCATCGGAGTCCGGCGCAAAGACATGAACCAGGACCGGACGCTTGATAAGCCCCCGCACGGCTTTTACGATCGCCTGGGCATCTGGCAATAGCAGCGCCGAGACAGGAAAGCCTTGCCGAGCAAAGGTAAGAGGCACTTCCCCCCGTGGCTTTTTGGGAGAGCGAACCAGCGCCGGCTGGGCGAGCTCACCGTTTACGCGATAAAGAGCCAGTTCCTCGCAGACATCATTTTCGGCCCCCAGGCGGCACAGCCACAGCCAGTCGCCTACGCGAATCTGTGGCCGCAAAGTTGCCACGTTTGCCTGCTCTTCCCGAGCGATACGACGATGGCGAGTGTCAGAGTGTTCGGAGCGTTCTAGCATGGAGCCTCGATTGGCGGCAGCATAGTAGAAGAACTGGTCGCGTGGGGAACCCCTGCGATGACCAGGGCGGTACGCGGCTCGAAGATCAAGGAGGAACACTCGATGCGTCGGATGGCATTTGGCTTCGCCTTTCTGTGGCTGGCACTGGCGTTTTGTGTGCGGCTCTACGATCTGCGCAAGCCTCAGGTCTATCTGTCAGCGATGACCGGCGGACAGAAAGGCATGTTTGCGACGGTGGCTTGGCTGCAGGGCACGCTGCCGTGGAAGAGTGAGCCGGACAAGGTGCACGGACGGCTGGTGGTCGTCGACGCGAGCATCGAAGGCAAGATCCTCCGCTACGCCAGCCTGTCGCTGCCGAAAGAGTGGCTCGACTGCCGCCTGTGGCTTGAGGAAGGCCCCGATGTGCTGCAGGCGGTGGCAAGCTGTCCCGGTCATGGTGCGCAGCGGCTCACAGCGTCGGGACAGAGCCTGGTGGGGCTGGGGCCTGACAACCGTCCGCCGGCGCTGGACCGAGTGGCTCCGCTGACGTGGGTCGAGCCGGAGCGCATCATCAATCAGGTTCACCGTCGAGAAGCGGCACCAAGTCACCCGCTGCTGATGATCTTGGGACTGCTCGCGATGGCTCCGCTGGGACTCGGCGCGTATCGCAGCTATGAGCAGGTTCGCCGTCTGCGTGGCAAGCCGGTCCTCGAAGGGGTGATGGAAGAAACCGACAAGGGCTCGCTGACGATTCGCTCGGGCAGCCGCCGCGTCACCGTCTTCGTCGAGGAAGGCGAAGTGCTGTCGATCGGCCTGCACGGTGCGGCCAAAAAAGGGGACGCGATGGCCGTCGAGGGGCTGCGGGCCGCCGTCTCGGGTGATGTCGAGGTTCAGCAAGATGCCGCGTTCCGAGGTGGTGAGACGATGCGGCTGCGCAAGGGCGCGATCCTCGTCGTCGGTGATCTGCTCAGCGAGGCCCGGCACCGCTTGCTCGGCTCGGTGGCGGTTGACATGGTCCTCGCGGGCGTCGGGGTGATGCTGGCCACCATCGTCGCTCTCGGCTGGGGCTTCTAAGCGAGACTTCTCCTCATGGCCTTGCTCTCTGCCTCTCTGCTTCGTCCCATACTCCCCGCGCTGCTTGTCCTGGTGACGATCCTGCTCGGGTCCGTCACCGCCCATGCCGATGCGCCGGTTGCCGCTGCCAAAGACTCGATCCCGGACAGCTTCAACGGTGTGCAGCGAATCGTGGCGATCGGGGACATCCACGGCGACCACGAGCGCTTCGTCACGGCCCTCAAGCTCTGCCGCATCATCGACGACAAAGGCAGCTGGATCGCCGGCAAGACCCACTTGGTGCAGACCGGCGACATCCTGGATCGTGGACCCGATTCCAAGAAAGTCATGGATCTGCTGATGCAGCTGGAAGCGCAGGCACAGAAGGCCGGCGGCAAGGTCCACGCCCTCATCGGCAATCACGAGTACATGACCATTGCCGGCGATCTGCGCTATGTCTCCGACGGAGAGCTTGCTGCCTTTGGCGACGGTCCCCGGCTTACCCCGGTCGGACGCGAGCCAGCGTGCAGCGTCGAGAAGTTCCGAGCCGCCTTTGCCCCGAAGGGCAAGTACGGCAGCTGGATCTTGTCGCACAACGCGATCGTCAAGGTAAACGACACGGTGTTTATGCACGGCGGCCTAAGCCCGCGCTACGTGCGGCGCAAGATCAGCGATCTGAACCAAGCAGTGCGAACAGAGCTGCAAAACCCCTCGCCGGGCGGCTTCGGCGTCGGCAGTGCTCCCGAAGGTCCGCTGTGGTTTCGCGGCCTCGCCGAGTCGCTGCAGGAGCCGGTCTTGCAAGCCTACCTTCGCGATCTCGCGGCAGGTCAAGGCGTACAGCGCATCGTGATGGGCCACACCATCCAAGACAAAGGCATCTCGCTCCGAGCCGGCGGCAAGGTCGTGCTGATCGATGTCGGCCTGTCTCGCTGGACGATCGGCGGCGCTCCGTCTTGCTTGCAGATCGAGCGCACCGGAACCACTGACCAGCTGTCGATCTTGAAGTAACTGGCTGGAAGTAACTGGCTGGAAGTAACTGGCTGGCGCCGCAGCTACGGCTGGAACTCGTCTTCGCCGGGAATCGAGGAGCTGCTCGCGGACTGCTGCTCGGCTCGACCGGCGGACAGCTCGGCTGTGGTCTTGCGCAGTCGCTCGGTCAGCACCTGCACGAATGACCACAACAGCTTCACTGCCAGCGGCGATTCCTTGCGCAAGATCTCGTAGAAGTCGCGTCGCCGCAGCGCCAAAAGTCGCGTCGGTTCCTCCGCCGTGGCAGTGGCCGAGCGCGTCGCCCGATCGACGAGCGCCATCTCTCCAAAGTGCGCGCCTTTGCCCAGCGCCACCAGCGCCACCCCGTCTTTGTGCAGCCGCACCCGACCGCTCAGGATGACGAACAGCTCTTCTCCCGGCTCACGCTCGCGGAAAATCGTCTCGGTCGCGCCCACTTCCAGCACGGTCGTTAGGTTGAGGACGCGAATGACCTCTTTGTACGTAAGGTGCTTAAAGAGAGGCATTCCCTTGAGCACCGAGACTTTGTTCGCCAGCTCGCTGACCAGCGCCGTGGACTGACCGGGATCGGACGACTCGACGCGCACCACCACCGCTGTGATGTTGTCGTGTCCGCCGCCCGTGTTCGCGAGCGCAATCAAGTCCTTGGGAGAGTCCGCAATGTCGGCCCCACCCAGCAGGTCCTTGATGTCGCGATCTTTCAGATACGCGTGCAGTCCATCCGAGCAGAGCAGGAACTGATCACCGGGAAGGACTTCAAAATCGAACGTGTCTGCTTCCACCGTTTCGTACGCGCCAATCGCTCGCGTGACGGCGTTTTTGTACTTGGCGTACGGCGACCCCTCAATCTCTTCCCGCTTGAGCTTTCCTCGTCGGACAAGCTCGTTGAGCAGCGAGTGATCTTCGGTGATCTGGTGAACCTGATTCTGTCGCAACAGATAGATTCGGGAGTCTCCTACGTGTGCGATAAAGCCGCGATTCCCAACCAGCAGCAGACAGCTACACGTGGTTCCCATTCCGCGCTTGTCGGAGTCTTCCTGCGCACGCCGGAACACCTCTGCACTGGCGGACTGAATCGCGTGCTCGAGGACTCCCAAGATCTCTTGCCGCGCCGCTGAGGTGTCTGCTTTTTCGCGCTGACGCTCAATCACATCGGCGTTGTCGCGAACGGTCTTACACACCGCATGGACCGCGATCTGCGAGGCCACTTCGCCCGCCGCGTGCCCACCCATTCCGTCCGCCACCACGAACAGAGACAGCCGCGGATCAACCAGATAATTGTCTTCGTTGTGATCGCGCTGACGTCCGATGTCCGTCGCCGCGTAGAACTTAATCTCTAACAGGCTCTTGGTACGCTCAGGCACGATGGTTTGCTCGTCGGTGGTTTTTCGCGCTGGACCTCGAGAGCGCCACTGGCCAGCCTACAGTTGCGGCGAGCCGCCAAGCCATTTTTGCAGTGCTACTAAAGGCTTGCGCGCTTCAGGATCGGAGCCAAGCTAATAAGTCGTAACATGCCTGGCTCTCTCTTCACAAGAGATGAATCGGGGCGGCCAAGTCCTCTCACCGATTCCTTTTGCGAAGCAGGAGCCGCCCGTTTCGGACCAAAAGGAGTCGCCTGTTTCGGACCAAAAGGAGTCGCCTGTTTCGGACCGAAAGGAGTCACCAAGGGGACTCCGAACTGCCCTGCTAACTAACCGCCTCCGCTGACGAAACCTCGTTGGTGGCGGCCTCTTTATGGTACTCTCGTTAAGGGGATCTTCATGACGATACGCTCGAAGCTACTGTACGCTCTGCTGTTCCTATGTACGCCCGCTACGGTTGGGCTGTATGCAAGCTGTGCCGATGCGGTGATTTACGACCAGCTCGTAGACAGCGGAACCAATCCATCAGGTGGCGATGGCGGAACTACCAACCCGTCTCTGTCCCTGTGGTCCGCCAAGGTCGCAGATCCATTTGAGTTCCCATCCGAAACCAGCATCCTTGCGGAAGCGAATCGTCGCTGGAAGCGTGACCCGCACTATCTGTCGGTCAACGGTACCAACTACATGTTCATTGCTGGCAGCGACTCCAACCCGAGCACCGAAAGGTGGTCTTTGTCCTATTACAAAGACGCGGCGACTCCGGGAGCACGCTCTCCCTGGATGCCGATGTTCGACGGGCCGACCAGCACCAGCTGGGACAAGCTGGACCTGATGGCTCCGTTCGCTTCCTATCGGCAGGTCGACGGCTGGACTGTGTACTACGGAGCCAACGGCGACCCGAACAAGCCCGACTACGTACTGCAGATTGGTCGCGCAACCAGCTCTGATCTCAGCAAGTGGAGCCGCGCGCCCCAGCCTGTGATTGGGACTCCTAACTTCACGGGAACGACTCCTGACTCTGCCCGTCCGGATGCCTATGGAGCGACCGATCCATGGCTATTCACCGACGGTACCGATGTCTACATGTACTACGCCGGACTCGACTGTGGGAGTGGCAGCTGCAAGTTCCAGATCCTGCGCTCGAAGAGTCCTGATGGCGGCACGTCCTTCCCTCCTGGCGAGGTGGTGTTGTCTGGACGAGCCGGCGTTCCTGAAGAAGCCGGCGGCGTCGCTGGACCCAGCATCATCAAGTACAACAAGCAGTACGTGATGGCGTACACAGCGGTAAAAGACATCCCGCAAAAAGACCGCAAGTCGATTCGCAGTGCGCTCGCAACGGGAACGGTGGGAATGGCGGCCAGCTCGGATGGGAAGACCTTCCAAGTGGGCACCAAAGCCGGAGTCGCGCTGGTTCCGCAGCTCGCCGGATTCTCTTCGTTCCGTTCCGAAGGCGCCTACTCACCGTCTCTGTTCATGGAAGGCACGGCAGTTCGCGGCTATGTGTCCGGCCTGAAGAACGACGCCAACGGCACCTACTACGGAATCGGCAGCGCAGAGCTCACCGAGATCAAGCAGTAAGTCATCGGCGGTGGGCTTGGGCGTCGGCTTGCAGGCGTGTTAGGTTTCGGCTCGTGTTGCCTGCTCCTCGGTCGCCGCACTGCGGTTCTTGCTGGTCCGTCGTGGGCCCGCTGCTGCTCGCATGGCTGTACTTTTTGCCAGCTGGGGCAGCCGCGCAGTCGACCGGCATTGCCGTCGATCGGCTGATCTTCCACAGCGGTCCGTCGGCGTTCTACCAAGTCGAGGGTGGGATGGTCGCGGCCCCGCGTGAGCTGTGGCTGCACAGTGCCGCGTCGCTGTTGTCGCATCCGCTACGCCTTCGCAACCACTACAGCGGTGAACAGCTGGCGCTGCCGGTGACGTACCGCGTCAGCCTCGATCTGGGCGGTGAGCTGGGGCTGTGGAAAAAGCGCCTGTCGCTCGGGTTTGGCCTGCCGGTGGCGCTGTGGCAGGGGGGCGAGCGGCTGCAAGCGACCGGCGGCAGCGATCTTTCCGTCGAAAGGCCACTGCGGACAAGTGCCGTCGGTGACATTCGACTGCGCGCCAAGATCCGCCTGACCGATCCAGCGTGGTTCTGGGCCCTTGCGATGGCGCTCGATTTCACCATTCCCGGCGGAGGCCAGAGCGACTTTGTGGCAACGTCCGGTCCGACGGTGTCGCCGCGACTGATTGCCTGGTTTCAGCGAGGACCCGTGGCTGCTTCGGTGAATGTGGCGGCGCGGATTGCGCCCGAGCGGCAGCTCTATGAAACCCAGCTTCAGCACTCGCTGGAGTGGGGTGCAGCGGCGAGTGCGGCCTTTCCGACGAGACGAGTCGGGCTGGCACTGCTGGCGGAAGCGGTCGGCTTCTATCTCATCGGGACGGGCATTCACTCGACAGAGCTGCGAGGCGGCGTGCGGCTGGGCCTGCGCAATGCGGCGATTGACCTCGGGGCCGGTGGTGGGCTGGGACCGCTCGCGCCAGACTGGCGGGCATTTGTGTCGGTGCGTGGCGTCTTTTCTCAGCGGCCACCGTCGAACGTCAGCTGCTCTGAACGACCCTTGGCACTGTGACCGGCCAGGGTTCCGCCGGACTCGGCCAGCTGCCGCCGGACTCGATCGATATACAGCGGTCCCTGGGCCCGTCGCCCTGCCCCATCCGACGACATCGGTCGAATCAGCCCAAACAGCGGCCGGCGCGGAAACGGTCGGTCGTGCAGGCCCAGACACCACAGCATGTTGGTGTAGCCGTTCGGATCGCGCCCGTCGTAGGCAAAGCGGTCGTTCAGATAGATCATGGTCGCCAGCGCTTCTTCATACGTCGCTGACCACTCGATGATGCGCTTGCCCCACAGCATCCGCAGATAGCCGTGTGGCTCGCCCAGCTCTCGCAGCTCGGTCTGGATCGCATTCCACAGTGGATCAGCCGTCCGCGAAGAGAGCAGCGTCTCGCGATCGTAGAGAACCTTGCGACGGTCGGCGGCGTGCTCGGCCAGACTGGTCTGCGCCCAAGCGGGCAGCGCGGAGATATGCTGGTAATTTGGGGTAAAAAAACAGAAGTTGTGGGCGAGGTGACGGCGGACCAGCAGCTCTTCGACGAACGCCGCGACCGAGACATCACCCAGCCCGCCGGGACGAGCCGCAATCGCCGCCCGCGCAATCTCCCCAGCCGACAACATTCCGTAGTGTAGGTATGGACTCAGGTTCGAGGTCACGTCGTGATCGGCCAGGTTGCGACCCTCGGCATAGCGTGGCAGTCCGTTGCGCAGAAACTGGGAGAGCCGCACCAGGCCCGCCTGCCGCCCGCCGCGCACCCCTCGCACCGCACCGACCGAGAGATCCACGCCAGTCGTCTTGACCAATCGGTCAAGATCATCCGGCTGATCGGGCACATCAATGCCTCGGCACAGACCCGGCAGCGACGGAAAAGTCAACCCAAGCGAGTCGATATGCGGCTGTGGCAGTGGATCAGGCAAGGCCAGCAAGTCGGGCAGCAGTCGGTGCAGTCGAGGCCGCAGCACCGCCGCAGAGGGAAACGCCCGATCGAAGGTACGCAGCGGCACCACATCGCAGCCATCGACGGCAAACAGCGGACAGTCAAGGCTCCGCTGCAGGCTCGCATTGTGACGAGGCACCACAAACGTCGGATGGTCGTCGGTCACCACCAGCGCCGCGTCCGACGCGAGCCGCGCGACCATCGGAAAGCGCTCTCCGAGCTTGGGCAGATAGAAAAAGTGACCGATGCCGCGCGCCGCAAGTCGCAGCGCCAGCTCGCGAACACCGTCGAGGATAAAGCGATGATGGCGAGCACTCGCGTACGGATAATCGGGCCGCAAGCCCTCGTACACCACGACAGGTATATTCAGGTAATTCGCCCACTCAATGGCGTAGTCGAGCGCCGGACTCCACTCGGCCCGCTTCTGGACTTGGCAGAAGTACAGCACGTAGCGACCCGTCCGACGCGGCAGCCCCGCACGCAGCGCAACCACTCGCCGAGGATCGACAGAAAACTCAGGCGTCATGCCCAGATACGATGCCGCCAGCTCCCCTGGAGCGGCTGAGCTTCCTCACCTTAGGGGTAGTTTTCGACGGATGGGCTCGCCAATTGCCAGCTAGGTGGTCGGTGCGGGCTTGCGATTTGACTTTTTGCGCGGGCTGTCGACGGACTTGGAGGAAGGACGCTCGGGCATCGCCACGATCTCGTCGACACCGTGGAACATGCCGTTGCTGCCGTAGTGATCCCCGGTGACAAGATGAGCGTGGTTGATGCGAATCCCGCTCGTGTAGTCGACGTTTACGACGTTGCCGCCCATCGTCTTGATGTTGCGCAGGTGATTGAGCACCTCTTTGGACACCAGACCGCGAATGACGTGATAGGCCAACAGCGACCGCGCCCGCGCCGGCTCTTTGTTCAGACTCTCGCGAACCTCACTCGGCAGCTTGGCGAACGCTTCGTCGGTGGGAGCAAACAGCGTCAGGGGTCCACGCCCGTGCAAGGTCTTGTCGAAGCCCGACGACTCGGCAAGCTGGACAAACTGACCGTAGTGCCCGTCGCTGCGCAGCACCCCGAGGAGGTCTTCGTGCGCGGCGTGCATCTTGGTCAACCGCTCGTTGCTCGGTCCACCGTCGAACATCTTGTCAATCGAGCTCTCGGTTGGCTTGTCGCCGCCCTTTTCAGCCGCTTTCTCGCTCGAAGTCTCCGTCGGCTTGATCGCAGATTTGTCGAGTGCTCGGCCATCGTTCCCGTCGCTGTGCTTGCTCGTTCGGTCCGCTGCCCGCGCCCGCTCGATCACCGTCCCCGGCTCGCCCACCGACGAGTCGTTGGCCCTTACCTGCCACGGCATGACCACCCCAAGCAGCGACACGCCGCCGAGCAGCCACATCTTCGTCACCCACTTCATCGACTTCCCCCCAAAGCGTGAAGGCAATTACGCACGCGCCACTTGCAGACGCGTCTTGACCTCTTCCACCAGCTTGCGCGGCGAGATTGGCTTTGACAAATAGCCGTCGCAGCCCGCCGCCAGCGCCCGTTCCTCGTCCCCGTGCATCGCATGCGCCGTCAGCGCCAAGATGATGATACCCCGCGTCGCCTCATCGGCCTTGAGCTGGCGCGTACACTCCCACCCGTCGATCACCGGAATCGACAGATCCATCAGGATCAGATCCGGGTGATGCGTCCGAGCCTCCAGCAGCGCGTCCGCTCCGTTGCCGGCCTGACGAACCGTAAACCCCGAGTGACGCAGGACCGTCTCGAAGATCTTTTGGTTGTGGATGTCGTCATCTACCAGCAAGACGGTATGGGATTTGGTAGCGGCTGACATCGTGGCTTCTACTCTCTCACGCCTTGCAGGTGGTGTGGAGCGTCTATGCTGGGGTTGCTATCCATTTCGACGGAACGACGCTGCGAGGGCCGTGCGATCCGACCCGTGCGCGGGATGCGCAGCGAAAAGGTCGAGCCGACGCCAAACGCACTGCGAACCTCAAGCACGCCACCGAGCATCTCCGCCAGCCGTCGCGCAATCGCCAGCCCCAAGCCGGTGCCGCCAAAGCGTCGCGTCGAGCTGCCATCGACCTGCCGAAACTCCTCGAAGATGATCTCCAAGTGCTCGGGTCGAATGCCAATGCCAGTGTCGATGACCGAGATCGTCACGTAGTCCGCTTCATCGGCGGTAACCTCGACGGTGACCGAGCCCTGCGAGGTAAACTTGATCGCGTTGGCCACCAAGTTGGTCAGGATCTGCTGCAGCTTCGCCGGGTCAGTGTCGATGCGCAGATCACGCGGACAGACCAGCTGCACCCGATATGGCCGGTCGCGACCCATCGCCTCTGCTTCCTTGATGACTGCAGCGACGAGAACCGCCAGATCCACCGATTCCCGGTGAACGTCCATCTTGCCCGCCTCAATCCGAGACAAGTCGAGGATCTGGTTGATGAGCCGCAGCAGGTTGGCGCTGGAAGCCAAAACTCCGTCGGTGGCATCGTAGGCATCGCCCGTGATGGCCCCATAGACACCGTCACGAATCAGCTCGGTATAGCCCATGATCGCGTTGAGCGGCGTGCGCAGCTCGTGAGAGACGTTGGCCAAAAACTCCGACTTCAGGCGGTTGACCTCGCGCAGCTGGTTGCGCTGAATGCGCAGCTGAAACGACTGCTGCTCTAGCTGATCGCGCTGCTCGGCGAGCTGGTTGCGCTGCTGGGCCAGCTGATCGCGCTGCTGCTGCATCTGATCGCGCTGCTGGGCCAGGGCTTCGTTGTGCAAGACCAGCTCGTGGGCGAGTCGTCCGACACGGGCATAGGCTCGAGCATTGCTCACCGCAATCGACAGCTGCGCCGCCGCCTGCCGCACAAACTCCAGCAGCGATCCGTCGGGCATCTCTTCGCTGGTCATCACCAGCACCAGCAGTCCGAGCGGCTGGTTGCGAAACGTAAGCGGCACCAAGATGCGTCGGCCTTGCACCTTGACCGCCTCGCTCAAGGCAATGCTCGGAGCGCCCGAGGGACGACTGTCCGGACTCATAAAGTCCCGCACTGGCGGCGGCGTTCCCAGCTTGTGCGTCGAGACACCATACGCAGCCCGGACCAAAAGCTCTGGCTCACCACCGGCACCCTCTTCGATCAGGAACACGCCACCGCCTCGGGTTGCAGTCGCCTCGACGAGCGCCGCCAGCGCCTGATCGAGCATGACCGTCAGATCGGCGGCATCCATCGCATCGCCACTGCGATCAATCGGAGAGTTCAGCACCGACGTAAAGGCATAGGCAAGCCGCAGCTGCTTGGTGCGTCGCTTGATCTCACTCTCCAAGTTCCGGTTGAGCTGCGACAGCGCTTGCATGCTCTCGCGCAGCCGCTCGGCCATCCGCACAAACGAGTCCGCCAGCAGCCCCAGCTCGTCGCTGCGCCTGACATTGATGCGGGGATGGAGGTTGCCGCTGCGAATCTCGTCCGCTCCTCGGGCCAGCGCCATGATCGGACCGCTCAGTCGCCCGGCGATCAGCAGCGCCGCCACCACCCCGAGCGCCATCAGCACCACGCCCAGCCCAACGCTGAACACCAAGACCTGCCGCAGTCGCTCCTGCGCCGGCTCGATCGACAGTCCAATCCGCACAATCCCAACCACTCGATCGCGCACCCCCGAGTCGAGCGGATTGGTAAACGCTGTCAGCCCCGCCTGGTTGCGATCGCTCAGCAAGATCGGTGCATACAGATCAATGTAGGTTTCGTGGCGCTCTTCGAGCGGCTTGGTCCACAGCCCCCAGTCGAGCGCGTCACGCGTCTGCCGAGACGGCACATTTTTCACCGTCTGCAGCACCACATCCGCAAGATACGCTCGCAGCTTGGCCGGCGGCGGATCGCTCATGTGGGTACCTGTGCGCGTGGTCGTCTTGAGCAGCTCTCCGCCCTGCGAGTCGTAGACCGCGACAAACTCCACGTCGTCGATCTGCGCCATCCGCTGCACCGGCTGCGACAAGATCGCCCGATCCGAGGCATAGGCGCCCATCTGACACTGCGACGCCAGCGCCCCGAGGAGCAGGCTCGACCGCTGCCGCTGATCTTCTTCCAGGAACCGATACTGCTGGTTGTAAAAGACCGCCCCCGAGCCCAGCGACATAAACAGCGCCATTCCCAGCAGCCAGAAGAAGACCTGGCGAAAGAAGCTGCTGCGTCTCTGCCACAGCGGACTGTTCCAGACCGAAAACTCACCGGGGTTGTCGAAGCCGACCGATGGAACTTCGGCGGTTTCGTACTCTCGCAAGCCCTGACCGGCCTGCGGATCGGCTGGAGGTCGCGCAAGTGGAAGCGTCTCACGCTGCGCCAGCACCGCCGGGTCGAGCCGAGGCGCCGGACTTTCCGCTGACTGCAACGTCGGTCCGTCGAGCGGCTGAGTGACTTCACCATCCGACAGCGGCTCCCCGGTGGACTCGCGACGAGTTGGGTCCTCAGTGCTCATTCAAATCTCTTCCAGCCAAGACTCATCACGTGGTCCAGCCGAATGCCCAGCCGGCGCGCCGCCCCGATGTTCACGATGACATCTGGGGCCGTCGCTGGATGATCGCGATTTAGCTCGTAATGATTCGGATCGTCGAGGATTTGATTGACCTGCAGCGCCAGGTTTTCCCCCACCGCTTCCGGCGACCAGTCAACGCTCAGCAGCGCACCATGGGCCACCATCTGCCGCGTCCCCGCCAAGATCGGCACCCGCGCACTCAGCTGCACTGTCAGCAGGTATTGCAACAGCGGCATGTCGACCACCAGCGGATCGGGCCCCACCCACAGCGCCTCGACCTTGGGACTGCGCACCCCCGAGGCATCCGGCCTCCCCGAGATCAGCGTGTGAACGGCGCGAATCGCATCCGGACTGCTCTCGACCAGCTGCTCGTGAAGATCCATGCCCAGCACGCGCGCCGCCGCCCGAGCCGCCGGCATCTTCGCCAGCCCATGTCGCGTGTAAATCACTCCCACGTGACGAAGCTCCGGTCGCAGCGCCCGCAGCGCCCCCAAGGCTTCCCGTGGACCGACCGTGCTGTTGGTGCCGGTCGTACCAATCGGCGGAGCCGGCACCAGCGCATACAAGATGTGGGCCCGCATCCCCTGCAGCACCTCCGCCGCCGGCTGTCCCAGTGCCACCAGCAGCCGCGCCCCCGCCACTCGCTCGCGTATCCGCGCCGCTTCATCCGCCGAGCTGTGGTGGAGGTTCTCAGACGTAACCGGCACTCGGCAGCGATCCCGAAACGCCTCGAACACATCTTGGAAGGCTTTGACCTTGGCCGTCTTGACGACGATCACCGATGGTATCGGGCGCGGTGTCGCGTTTCGGTAATCGGCCTGGGCCTCGGGATAAGCCATCCCCAGCGAGAGCGCACTCCAGATCAGCATTCCGACCGCGATCGCCATGTCTCCTTGATTGTGAGGGGAATTGCCCAGCAGTGCCAGCGCCCACACCTCGACTTCCCCTGGTCGTGCAAAAGCATTTTCCCGGCGCCCGTCATCAGCTAGCATGGCCCCCAGCGATTAGCTCGGCGGGCTCGCGTCTTTCGGCCTAGTCACTCCGACGGGTTTTCTGCACAAAGAATCTCCATGAGCGAACAAAAACCAAGCCGGCTGTGGTCGGCTTTCCGTCTGATACTCCGAGCCCGCTGGCTGATCATCGCTGTCTACGCAGTGCTGCTTGGGCCGGCTGTCTTTTTTGCGCTCAAGGTGCCGCAGGACAACTCGATTGATCGGCTGATCGTGAAGGATGATCCCGACTATCTGGCGTCGCGTGCCTTCGCCAAGGTCTTCGGCGAGTCCGAGTACATCGTCTTGCTCTCCGAGGCTGCCGATCCATTTGACGCCAAGGTTCTACAGCGCATCGACGACATGGAAGGCCGGCTGCGCGGACTGCCCAAGGTGTCGGTCAACTCGGCGCTGTCGATCTATCGGCGGGCCAAAGCGGGCTTTGGGGCGAGCGATGCCGAGGTTGCCGCCTTCAAACAGTTCGCGACCGGCACCAACCTGTTCCGTCGCCAAGGGCTGATGGGCGATCACTTTCTGGCGACGGCGCTGGTGCTGTCGGTCAAAGACAGCAGCGAGCGCCAAGCGACGCTCAAGCTCATCGAGCAGGCCATTTCAGACATCGAAAAGAGCCCGGCGCCGCTGTCCCGTCTGCGCAAAGTCGGAGCGCCGATCATCAACGCCTACCTTGACAACGACACCCGCCAGGCCGGGATGCGCTACTTCCCGCTGTTCTTTCTGTTTGTGGTCGTGCTCAACGTCGGACTGTATCGCTCGTGGCGGTCGCTGCTCGCGTTCATCATCACGCTCGCCATCTGCGCCGCCTTTACCGTCGGATTTGTCGGTCTGACCGGTGGAGTTTTCACGATTGTGTCGTCGCTGGTGCCGATGACGATTCTGATCGTCTGTACCGCGACGCTGGTCTACCTGCACTCACGCTACGTTGACCGACCGCCCGATCGCAGCGTCGAGGATCATCAGATCTTTGCGCTCTGTAACAAGTTCCTCGCCTGTACCGCTTCGATCGTCGCCTCGGCAGTTGGCTTTGCGGCACTGGCGGTGTCGAAGATTCGACCGATTCGCGAGATGGGAATCTGGGTTGCCGTCGGACTGATGATCACTTGGATCACGGTGTTTACCCTGTTCCCGGCGCTGGTGCGGATCTTGCGCTGTCCGACCGGCCACGAGCGCCAGATTGCCGGCGCGTGGTTTGAAAAGCTCGTCTCACGGCTGCCGCTGTTTTCGTATCGCTATCGCTACGCGCTGGTGCTCGGCTCGCTGCTGCTGTGTGGAGTCGGTGCGGCGACGCTGTTTGGCGTGCCCGGCCTGGTCAAGCCGATGAAGCTGGAGACAGCCGCCATCGAGTACATCCCGCACGACTCGGAGATGTACAAGAACACCAAAGAGATGGAAAAGCTCATCGGTGGGCTGTCGGTCACCAACGTCTGGCTGTCGGGGAAGCCGGGGATGGTGTCCAGTCCAGCGGTGCTGCGCGGCCTGGTCGACTTTCAGCAGCGACTCGACAAAGAGCCCGAGGTCGGCTCGGCAACCAGTGTGGTGACGATCCTCTCAACGCTGCGCTATCTATCGGGCAGTGGCGATACCCTGCCGACCGACGACGCGGGGCTGGAGTCGCTGACCGATCAGCTGGAAAACCAGCTTGCCCGTGAGCCACTTTTGCAGAGCTTCGTCGACAAAGGCAACGTCTCGCAGACCCACTTCGCGGTGGTCAGTCGCAACCAGGACTACGAGGACTTCCAAAAGCTGGCCAAGCTGCTCGCGGTGCGCTGGCAAGAGTCGGTGACCGCTCACCCCGCGCTCGCCGGATTTACGATGCGTCCGGTCGGACTGGCGCCACTCGAGGCGAAGATCTCGCACCACATGGTTCCGACGCTGGTCGAGAGCTTCGTGCTCACCGTCGGCATCATCTTCGTGTCGTTCCTGCTGGTGTTCCGCAGCGGCATCGCCCGAGTGATGGCGATGATTCCGTCGTTCTTCGCGATCTTGGTGATGTTCCTGTTTATGCGCTCGATTGGCGTGTTCTTAAATGTCGCGACGATCCTCATCGCCACGACGGTGCTGGGCACGAGCGAGAACGACCAGATTCACTTTTTCTACCACTTCCAAGAGGGCAAAAAGGACAACGCCTCGACGGAAGCAGCGCTGCGTCACACCCTCCTCATCTCGGGCAAGGCGATCTTCTTTGCGACGCTGATCAACGCGGGCGGCTTCCTCGCCTTTGCGTTCTCGACGCTACCGCCGATTCGTCAGTTCGGGATGCTGTCGTCGGTGGCGTTCGTGCTGTCGATGATTGCCGACTTCACCGCGCTGCCGGCGTCGCTGTGGCTGCTCTATAGAAGCAAGCCCGACTCGCTCATGACCGATGCCCAGCCGGCCCTCCCAGCGCCGCCCAGCGACAAGCCGTAAGCTACACAATCGCCTTGCCGAGCGCCGACAGCGCCAGCTCGATGCACAAGCGTGTCGTCTGGTGTCCGACATCGTTCATCGGATTGAGCTCCACCAGATCCATCGACCGCAGCAGCCCCCGCTCGGCAATCACTTCCAGCAGAAGGTGCGCCTCGCGATAGGTCAGTCCGCCCCGCACCGGCGTGCTCACCCCCGGCGCATAGACCGGGTCCACCGCGTCGAGGTCAAACGACACATGCAGCGCCGCACAGCGCTTGGTAAGGTCGTCGAGCGCCTCGGTGATGACCGCATACATGCCGCGCTGATCAATGTCCTTCATCGTGTAGTAACGGATGCCCGTCTCCCGCACGAAGGTCCGCTCCTCTCGGTCGAGGTCCCGAATCCCAATCAGCGCGACATTCTCCGGACGCAGCCGAGGACCCACGCCGCCGACATGAACCAGCCGCTCGAAGCCCAGGCCGAGCACCGTCGACAGTGGCATGCCATGAATGTTGCCGCTCACCGACGTAGCAGGCGTGTTCATATCGGCATGGGCATCGACCCACAATAGCCCCAGCTGCGCCCCCCGCGTAGTGCAGTAGTCGGCAGTACCTTTGATCGATCCAATGGCAATCGCGTGGTCCCCGCCCAGCACCAGCGGAAACCGCCCGGCCCGCAGCGAGGCCTGCACCCGCGCGAACAGCTCATCGCAGATCTGCCCGATGGTCGCGACGTACAGGCCTCGATTCTGCGGACTTGCCTTGCCCAGTCGCTCACGCAGCGGCACCGGCACATCCCCGCCATCGATGGCACGAATCGACAGCTCTTCTAAGCGGTCGGCCAGTCCAGCCACCCGAATCATGGCCGGCCCGACGTTGGCACCCCGCTGGTTGCAGCCAAGATCACAGGGCGCACCAATGATTTCGACGATGTTCGGACGCTCTTTCATGGCTTTGGCCGTGGGCAAAAGGGCCCACCCTCATAGCTGGCAGTTGTAGCGAGAACCCAGTCCGAAGAAAAGCCCGACGAGCAAGTGCGTACCGGACAGCCGCAGCCGGCCCAGCTTGCCGTGTGACTGCGCCCATGGGCTGCTGGGGGCGTGGACACCCAACTGGGGACTGCGCTCCCATGCGCTCGAGGGGCCCGCAAGCGTCGCCCAGGTCCGTATTTTCGTCGAGAAGAGCCATTCCCAACCACCGCGCGCCGACCTTGAGAAGCTTGGCACGCAATTCGCATTAGCAGCCCACCACACAACGAGTCACAGGTTTAGGGAGGTTCCCATGCGCAAGTCTCTTCAGTTGTCGGTGGTGTTCGCGGCGCTTGTTCCGGCATGTGGTGGCAATGACCAGATCGCAGTCGAAGCGGTCAGCGATGATGGTCAAGAGGTGAGTGCGCAGGCCGTCTCGTTGATTCAGCTGCGGGGCGAGCAGCTTGGGCTCGATCGCAACGATGTGGTGCGGCAGCGCAGCCGTCTCGTTGATGAGCTGGGTCATGAGCACGTCCGCTTCGAGCGACTCTATCGCGGCCTGCCGGTCCACGGCGGCGACTTCATCGTCCATACCCAAGCCCGCGATGGCGAGAACTTCTCGGCGATGCTGGCCAGCAGCATTCCCGTCAGCCAGCGCCCCACCTTGACCCCAAGCGAAGCGCAAGCCGCCGCCCAAAAGAGCCTGCCCAGCAGCGGCGAGTACAGCATGGCTGCCGACAGTCGCCTCGCGGTCTATGCCCTCGATGGCGACAGCGACCTCGCCCTGGCCTATGAAGTCGTCTCGCACGGCACCCAAGCCGACGGCACGCCGAGCATCCTGCACACCTTCATCGACGCCAGCAGTGGCCGCCCACTCCGCGCGTATGACGAGATCGAAACCGGCGCAGTCACCGGCACCGGCAAGGGCATCCACAACGGCTCAGTCCAGCTCGGCACCAACCAGAACGGCACCAAGTACGAGCTCATCGACGTGGCCCACGGCAGCTCGCCGACCATCAACATGGCCAACAAGACCTCCGGCGGGTCGGTGTTCAGCCAAGCCACCAACGCCTGGGGCGACGGCACCGCCGCCAACCTCGCCAGCGCCGGCGTGGACGCCCACTACGGCGCCAGCAAGACCTGGGACTACTTCAAGAACATCCATGGCCGCAACGGCATCGCCAACGACGGCAAGGGCGCCCAGTCTCGCGTTCACTACAGCAGCAAGTACAACAACGCCTACTGGTCAGACTCGTGCTTCTGCATGACCTACGGCGATGGCGATGGCGTCAACCTGCGGCCTCTGGTCGCGATTGATGTCGCCGGTCACGAGATGAGCCACGGCATCACCTCGCGCACCGCCAAGCTGGTCTACTCGGCGGAGTCGGGCGGCCTGAACGAGGCCACCAGCGACATCTTCGGCACTGCGGTCGAGTTCTACGCGGCCAACGGCTCGGACCCGGGCGACTACCTGATCGGCGAGAAGATCATGATCACCGGCAAGCCATTCCTGCGGAACATGATGGACCCGACGGCGGACGGTCGCTCGCTCGACCACTACTCGAAGTACAAGAGCGGCGTGGATGTCCACTACTCGTCGGGCATCGCCAACAACTTCTTCTACCTGCTGTCGGAAGGCGGCAAGAACAAGACCTCTGCCAAGACGGTCACGGGCATCAGCCGCGCCAAGGCCGAGAAGATCTGGTACCGGGCGCTGACGGTCTACATGACCTCGAGCACCAACTTCAAGGCGGCACGCACGGCGACCCTGAACGCAGCCAAGGATCTCTATGGAGCCACCGGAGCAGAGTACGCGGCGGTCGGGAATGCCTGGACGGCAGTCGGGGTGAACTAAGCCAGCGGTTGGGGGGCGAGGGCTTGGGTAAAGAGAGTCTCGACGAGGGCGCGAAGGGGGGGCGTCGCCGGACCCAGAAGGGACTGAAGCGACTGGGTGGGCAGCTCGGGGGCTAGGTGCTGAGTCAGCTTGCGCAGCTCGGCTTCGGACTCGGGGCGGGACAGCCACTTGACGAGGGCGTGGCGAAGCTCGGTCGCCAGGGCCTGGGGGTCAAGA
Organism: Myxococcales bacterium; assembly: GCA_016794465.1. Classification (GTDB taxonomy): domain Bacteria; phylum Myxococcota_A; class Polyangia; order Palsa-1104; family JAEUJZ01; genus JAEUKA01. The sequence goes on from JAEUKA010000100.1 coordinate 92,737, forward strand.
CGGTGTAGCTCGGTGGCAATGGTAGACAGCGGCAGGTCGAGCACAAAGTCGAGCAGGGACTGCCCAAGCTCACGGTGCTCGGCCTGCCGAGTGGGGTCGGTCAGGATGGCAGCGAGGCGCTGGGCGAGGTCATCCACGGCAGAGTCGGCGAACTCACTTATGCGGGTGCGGAACTGCCGCTCTAGCTCATCGGACACCGCTGCGGTCATCCCCGGCGCGATCGAGCCCAGGGCAGAGGTGCTCTTCTTGACTGCCTCGCTGGCCAGCCGACCGAGCATGCCACCGCGACTCTGGGACGCCTCGCCCATCTGGGTGCGGACCTTGCGGCTGTAGTCAAGCAGCGTCCCGACCATCAGCTCGCGACTCATGCGCCGCAGCGGGGGCCGTGACAAGACAGCCAGCAGCAGAGGCCGAGGCAGCAGATACGGTCGCAACAGCAGGCTGTTCAGCACCTCCACCACCGGCGCAGGCAGTCGCGTCCGCAGCGTCCCCCCTTCTGCCAGCAGCGCAAACACCCGCTGCCACGCCTGCTGGGTATGCGCTTCCGCCTGCGCCGATCCCAGGTACAGCAGCGCCGCCTTCTGCCCCAGCGAGCAGAGCAGCGGCAGCGGCAGGATCGCAGCGAGCGGCTGGCCCAGCAGCCCATCACAGAGCGCGGTGACCATCGGATGCACGGTAGGGGTCGTCATCGCGCCACCCTACCCCGCCCCCCGCAGCCCTCGCAACCAGCCATTACAAGCCAACGACGTAGATTGGCCTATAGACGGATTGGGGATTTACATTCGCCGGCTGCCCTGGCTATAACGCGGACCGAACGCTGTACCTACACCTACTTGGAGGACCCAAAAGATATGGTCAAGAATTTGCTGCGCCCCCTGCGGTCGGGGACGTTGGCGGTGGCAACGCTGCTCAGCGGTGTTGCTTCTGCCGCTTCGGCCAGCTCACCCGAGCACATGAGTGAGGCCACTCTCAAACTGCCCGATCTCGCGTCGGTGCAATTCCTGGGGATGAACGGCAGAGCGCTGCTGATGGGCGGCCTCATCGTCTGCCTCCTCGGCATGGTCTTCGGCCTTGTCATCTCGAACCAGCTCAAGAACATGCAGGTTCACCGCTCGATGCGGGAGATCTCCGAGCTGATCTACGAAACCTGCAAGACCTACCTGGAGACGCAGGGCCGCTTCATCGCGCTGCTCTGGGTCTTCATCGCCGCCATCATGGGCCTGTACTTCGGCGTGTTCGAGAAGCTCGGTGCGGCCAAGGTCATCACCATCCTCGCCTTCTCGATCATCGGCATCCTCGGCAGCTATGGCGTCGCGTGGTTCGGCATCCGGGTCAACACCTACGCCAACTCCCGCTCGGCCTTCGCGTCGCTCGGGGGCAAGCCGTTCCCGACCTACGCGATCCCGCTGAAGGCCGGCATGTCGATCGGCATGCTGCTCATCTCGGTCGAGCTGGTGCTGATGCTCGGCATCCTTCTGTTCGTGCCGCGTGACTACGCCGGCCCCTGCTTCATCGGCTTCGCCATTGGTGAGTCGCTCGGGGCCGCAGCCCTGCGCATCGCCGGCGGCATCTTCACCAAGATCGCCGACATCGGCTCGGACCTGATGAAGATCGTCTTCAAGATCAAGGAAGACGACGCGCGCAACCCCGGCGTCATTGCCGACTGTACCGGTGACAATGCCGGCGACTCGGTCGGTCCCTCTGCAGACGGCTTCGAGACGTACGGCGTGACCGGCGTCGCCCTCATCACCTTCATCCTCCTCGCGGTTCCGGTCGAGCAAATCCAAGTCCAGCTGCTGGTCTGGATCTTCGCGATGCGCATCATGATGGTCGTCGTCTCGGGCATCTCGTATCTCGTCAACGAGGCGGTCGCCAAGGGCAAGTACGGCAACGCGCTGAAGATGGACTTCGAGCATCCGCTGACGGTGCTGGTGTGGCTGACCTCGTTCGTCTCGGTCGCCGTGACCTACGGGGTGTCGAACCTGCTCATCAAGGACCTCGGCGATGGCACGATGTGGTGGAAGCTGTCGACGATCATCACCTGCGGCACCCTCGCGGGCGCGATCATCCCCGAGATGGTCAAGATCTTCACCTCGACCCGCTCCGCCCACGTCCGCGAAGTCGTCACGGCCTCGCGGGAAGGTGGCGCCTCGCTCAACGTGCTGGCTGGACTCACCGCCGGCAACTTCTCGGCCTACTGGCTGGGCGTGGTGTTCACGATCCTGATGGGCATCGCCTACTACGTGTCGATGTCCTTCCCCAGCAACATGATGCTGGCGCCGGCGATCTTCTCGTTCGGCCTGGTCGCCTTCGGCTTCCTCGGCATGGGCCCGGTGACGATCGCGGTTGACTCCTACGGCCCGGTCACCGACAACGCGCAGTCGGTCTACGAGCTGTCCCTCATCGAGACGATTCCGGGCATCAAAGAGGAGATCAAGAAGGACTTCGGCTTCGAGCCGAACTTCGAGACGGCCAAGGAATACCTGGAAGAGAACGACGGCGCGGGCAACACCTTCAAGGCGACCGCCAAGCCGGTGCTCATCGGGACTGCCGTGGTCGGCGCCACCACGATGATCTTCTCGATCGTCATGCTGCTGACCCAGGGACTGCAAGCGAACCTGCTCGCGAACCTGTCGCTGCTGCACCCGCCGTTCCTGCTCGGGCTCATCATGGGCGGCGCGGTGATCTACTGGTTCACGGGGGCCTCGACGCAGGCCGTCTCGACCGGGGCCTACCGCGCGGTGGAGTTCATCAAGAAGAACATCAAGCTCGAGGGCTCGGACAAGGCCTCGGTGAGCGACTCGAAGAAGGTCGTCGAGATCTGCACGGTGTACGCGCAGAAGGGCATGTTCAACATCTTCCTGACCGTGTTCTTCTCGACCCTGGCGTTTGCCTTCGTGGAGTCGTACTTCTTCATCGGCTACCTCGTGTCGATCGCCCTGTTCGGTCTGTTCCAAGCCTTGTTCATGGCCAACGCGGGCGGCGCCTGGGACAACGCCAAGAAGGTGGTCGAGACGGAGCTGAAGGCCAAGGGCACGGAGCTGCATGCGGCTTGCGTGGTGGGCGACACGGTGGGCGATCCATTCAAGGACACCTCCTCGGTGGCCATGAACCCGGTCATCAAGTTCACCACGCTGTTTGGTCTGCTGGCGGTGGAGCTGGCCGAGGTGCTGGGTCGTGAGAACGGTGCCACTGCGCGGCTGATTCCTGCGGCGATCTGCTTCGTCATCTCGATGTTCTTCGTGTACCGCAGCTTCTACGGCATGCGGATCGAGACCAGCCCCAAGGCTGAGTAGTCCCCGCCTCGCTCGCCTCTCCCCCTGCGCACGTTTCGCGTGGGGCATTCCTTCCTCTCCCCCCCCCTTTCGCACGTTTCTCTTGGGGCCCCCGCTTCCTCTCTCCCTCTTTCGCGCGTTTCGCGTGGGGCCCCCCTTCCCTTCGAGACTTTTTCCGTCCCGCAAGCGGTCCGAAAAAAGCTCTACCCCCCGCACTACGGTTCCCCTCCGTGCCGGGGACTGTCGCCGGTCGGCCCCACGCTCGGTACTCAACTGGTTTCTTAGTGGACTTGGGCTCACTACCTCGGATGAGGTCGGCGCGCCGATGTTGCTTGCCCTCTTTAGGGCACTGGGGGGTCGGCGCGCCGATGTCTTTTGCCCTCTTTAGGGTCCGGGGGGGTTGGCGCGCCGATGTCTTTTGCCCTCTTTAGGGTCCGGGGGGGTCGGCGCGCCGACCTTGTTTGCCCTCTTTAGGGTCCGGGGGGGTCGGCGCGCCGATGTTGCTTGCCCTCTTTAGGGTCAAAGAAATCGACAGGGGGGGGCTGGCGCGTGGTGTTGGTCGTACTTATGCTTTGTGCTCACACGTTTGGACAAAGGAGGTTCTGATGTCTGCGATAGAGAGCTTTGACCCGGCTCCGTATGTACGACTGCCCAACCTGGACTTGGTTTCGTTTGTGGCCCTGGGGCACCAGCTGCTGACCGCGCAGCCCCAGCGACCGCCGGCAGGGGTGAAGGCGAGCGGCGAGCAGCTGACCCAGACCTTGACCGAGGTCGAAGCCAGCTTGAGCGAGCAGTTCAAGATCCCAAGTGCCCTGGATAGCCGGAACATCGATCAGGAGGCTGATGTCTCCTGGGGCAGCTTGAATCGGCGACTCGATGCGTACGCTCAGCTGCCGCATGACCGCTATCCCAAGGCAGCACGGGCCCAGGCGCTGCAGAAGACGCTGTTTCCCAGCGGGCTGGCGTTTCTGAACCTGGAGTACGGGGCGCAGTGGACCGAAGCGGAGCAGCGGATCAAGCTGATCGCCAAGGAGAAGCTCAAAGCGGACATCGAGGAGCTGGCAGGGGCCGACTTCTACGCCGAGCTGCTGCGCTGCCACTCGGCGTACGGGGAGCTGGTCGGCGCGACCAAGATCAAGACCCAGAAGAGCAAGCTGCCGGACCTGCGGATTCAGCGGAACAAGCTCCAGCAGGCCCTGACGACTCACTCGATTCAGCTGGTGGCGATGGTGCTGTCAGGGGGAGAGTCGGCGCTCAAAGCCGCGCAGCCCAGCTTTGCGGCCATTGATGCCTATCGCGAGAAAGCCCAGGCCAGCCCGGCGGACAAGAAGTCCCCGCCCGAGCCAGCGGCTCCGCTACAGGGAGTAGTTGAGGACGGTGGGGGCACTCCAGCCTGAGCCGACAGGGACGGTGTTGACCGCCGGCTGGCTGGGGGCTGCCGGGTTCCATGTGCGCACGGTCAGCGTGGTGGGGCCGGTGATGGGGATGGGGGCGGTGTACTCGAGGGCGCCGAGGGATAGCAGGGGTCCAGGGGCACGGGGACGGGGGTCCGTGCCATTGGTGGTGTAGTAGATCTTGACGCCCGGCAGCGACTGACTGGGCGAGGAGAGCGTCACCAGGCTGCCTGCGGGGACCTTGCCCTGCGGCAGGCTGGCCACGGCGGGGCGGGTGAAGCGGCTGTCCATGAAGCTGAGCCGGCTTGCCCACCAGTGCTTGAGCCAGGCGACCTCGCCTGTGTACTGGCCGTTGAAGGTGTTGTTGGTGATGGCGGTGTTGCTGCCAGCAGTCCGTGGTGGGTTTGCGGGCCACCGGGCCACCGAGCGCTTGGCTGGTGTCCCGGCTGCATCGCCAGGGTTCAGCTGGCTGGCCAGCTCATCGATGCGGGCATGGATGTTGGCCGTGGCCAGGGTGCCCTGCCGCAGCTGGTGCAGCCGGTCGATCCACGCCTGCCAGAAGTTCACGTCGCGGAACATCTCGCTGTACCAGGGATAGGTAAAGAAGTCGGTGCCACCGCCTGCAATCCAGGTGCCCCAGTCAAAGTCACGTCCATCGGTTGACCCCTGCGCACGATCGAAGTCCCAGATCGGGCCGGCGGTGAGCTTGCCGTAGCGGGACTTGTGCCAGTAGGAGCTGAGGCGGAACGCATCGGCGTTCTTGGTCGCGGTGTTAAGGATGTGGTGGTCGATCATGGCGCCGACATCCCAGTACTTGGCGTAGCCGCTGACCGGGTCGTTGAAGGTGGGGCTGCTCAGCACGCTCCAGGCTTCGCCAATGTGACCAGCGAGCCAGGTGCTCTGGGCGGGGGTGACGCGCTTCCAGGGGTCGAGCGAGACTTCCCGGGGATTGACCCACGCCAGGACGTTGGCACCTGCGCCACCGAAGCTCTGTCCGGCCAGGGGACGGAGTCCCACCTCGCCCGCATCGAGTCGGTCGACCTTGAACATGTAGCCGCCTTGGACGTTCGGCAGGGCGTTGTCCACGGTGGTGAGGTTCTCGACGTTCACGCGGTCGCTGCCGCGCGTGATCTTCTCCATGAAGCTGTAGACGCCGAAGTAGTCGCTGCCGGTCAGGGAGCCTTCGATGGTGGTGGCGAGCGACTGCTCGTTGTGGATGACCTCCACCAGCCTGGTCCGCACGGCGTAGCGGCCCGCCTCGTTGCTCAAGCGGTAGATGAGGTCGTTGTGGATCATCGACCGATCGAACTGATAAGGGGCGTGCATGACCCAGTCGGAGTGCGCGGGCATCCCCAAGGGGCTGCATGCCTGATCGATGCCGTGTTCGTCCTGAAGCTCGACCGCCATCGAGTACTTGAGGGCGCCGGCGGTAGAGGAGCCTCGGCGCTCCAGCCTGCCCGGTGCGACCAGATCGGGTGGGTTGGTCAGGCGCGCCAGGTTGTCGGGGGCTTTGGGCTCGAAGATCATGACCTGGCCCTCCACAGGGATATCGCTGTCCATCCTCGTGTTCCAGGTGTGGCTGAGGATGAGCGGCAGGTTCGAGGTGAGGGCCTGGGCAGCCGCGTCGATGGCAAAGTACATCTCGCTGACCAGCGGACCAGCGGGGCGTCCGGGCTCGAAGGCGCGGGCACGCACGCGGGTGTTCACGGTGACGGGGATCGGGCTGGCATAGATCGGCGAAGGGGAGCGGAAGACGGTGTGCGTGCCACTGCCGGCAGAGGTGAACACAATGGTCGGCGCCAGCGTGAGCGAGGCGGACAGGCGGAAGTTGTTTGTCGCCGTGCCAGCCACAACGTAATAGGTAGTACCGGCGGTTAGCCCGGTGGGAAGCATGCCGCTGGTGCTGACCTGCACGGGATCGCCAGGCTGGAACGTGTGGGGCTGGGTGGCCGTAAACAGGTCTGAGCCAGCCATCGCAGCTCCGGTGGCGGCGTCACGGCGCAGAGCAAAAGCGCCGCTCGCGGAAAGATCGATGGCCTGTCCACCGGGCTCTATCGCCAGCTGGAAGGTATTGGGGCTGCGGACTTTGACAAAGTAGTTGACGGTGCTGACCAAGGGCAGCGGTCCAGTGACCCGTACCAAGTCGCCGTCGGTCAGTCCATGGGCGGTCAGGGTACAGACATCGGTCACGGAGTCAGCCGTGAAGGTGGCGGCGAGGCCAGCGGTGCCAATGGGCCGAGAGCGGTTGGTGGTGTACCGGATGACGGCAGTCGGCGAGGTGGCCGTGAGGCTGACCGGCAAGGGAGTGCCGACATTGAAGGTACGGCTGGTGGGGCTGAAGGTGACGCGCTCGGCCAGGGCCGAAGTGGCATCGTTGGGAGCCCCCGGAGTCGGCTTGGCAAAGAACGCACTTGTGGCCGCAGCAGTCGGGGTCAGCAGTCCATATGTGACATCAGAAATCTGGGCCGGATAGGGACTCCATACGGGCGGCAGGGGGACTCCGTCCTTGTTCGTCAGCGCGAGGTATTCGCCCCCCTGGTTGGAACAGCTTCCCCCCGGATCTCCGCCAGACAGGCTGAAGCTGGTGTGCAGCGGCTTGCCGGCTACCGCGCGGTTCTTGCCGCTGGCAAAGACCACCATGTAGGCCCCGGGTGCGAGCACTGTGCCGGTCGGGAAGGCCCAGCGCTTGCTGTTGGTCTTGGAGTCGGTGAGGAAGTGGCCGCTGAGGTCGTAGGGCACAGTGTCCGGGTTGTGGATCTCGATCCAGTCCGAGGTTGCGCCATCCTCATCGGTGAGTCCCTCCTGATTCTTGGCCAGGAACTCGGTGATGAGCGGCGGGGGTCCGGCGATGCTGAAGTCGGCGGGGTCGCTGCCGGCGTCGACCGCCCCGGTGCTGGTAGTGCCCGAGCAGCCTGCCAGCACCACAGTCAGCGCCATAGACATCATGCCAAGGACGCATCGAGTACACGTCATCGCCTAGCCCTCCCCAGGACAACAGCACCAAGGCTCACGCCCTACTCCCGTGCCGATGACGATCGGCCGTCGAGGCGCACAGGACATCGTACGGGCGTTCTCCCTAGCCGGTCAAGGCGAACGCTGCCAGCCCCTCTCCGTTTGCGGTGATCGCCATCCCGACGATAGAATGTCAAGGTCCTCGCTTTGGGAACTCTCTCCGTCATCTACCTAGTCTGGAGTGTTCACGATGAGAACTTGGAAGCTCTTTGGGAGCCTTGGCCTACTTAGCACCGCTCTCGTATTCGCTTGTAACAACAGCAGCATTGGCTCGGATGGCTGCGCCGATCCAGCCGCCGACCCCAGCACCTGCGTGCCGGTCTGTACCGACCCCAATGGCTGCATGACTCCGACCGCTCCGGAGTTTGAATCGATCAACATCTCACCCAGCCCGGTGATGATCAGCGCCAGCGGCCAGCCAGTCACCCAGCAGCTGAGTGCCACTGGAACCCGCGCGGACGGAACCACCAGCAGTCAGCTCATCGGTGTCAGCTGGTCGGCACCCGCCAACGCCATCGGGACGGTCGATGCAAGTGGTCTGTTTACTGCCAACGGCACCATTGGTGGCACGGTCGAAGTGACCGCGAGCTACGTCACCAATGGCGTCACTCTGACCAAGACGGTCAACGTCACGGTCAACATCGCTCAGGTCGCCATCACGCCAGGCACCGACCCAGCCGCCGCAAACAACTTTACCGGCACCCCGACCCTGGACCTGACCAAGGCCGCCGGCATCGTCTACCCCCTAAACGACGTGATGATGCCGCAGAACGTCTATCCGGCCAACATCCAGTGGACGATGGGCGCGGTGGGGGACATCTTCCGCGTGACCATCACCAAGCCGAACATGACGTTTACGGCGTACGTTGGGCACAACACTGCGGCGTTTACCTCCAACTATCTTGCCGACGCCAAGGGCTGGAGAGGGATCGCCCAGAGCAACACCGATGACCCAGCCGTGCTGACGGTCGACCGCTGGGAAAAAGCGACCGGCAAGGTGTGGAGCGGCAACCCAGTCAAGCTGAACTTCGCCAAGGGCTCTCTGCTTGGCACCATCTATTACTGGGACATCAACGTCGGCAAGATTCGCAAGATTCAGGACGGCACCGCAACGGCCACCGACCTTCTGCCCAACCCCCCGGCATCCCCGACCAGTGGCGAGCGCTGCGTCGGCTGCCACACTGTCTCACGCGATGGCCGCTACATGGTCGGTCGACTCGGCGGCGGCATCAACTACGGCGGCATCTTCGACCTGACCGCCAACTTGACGACCAACCCGGCCCCGACCACCTACCCGGTGACGACCGCCACCCAGCCCTTCTACTTTTCGTCGTTTAGTCCCGATGCCAAGCGGCTGGTCGTGGTCAACCCGAGCGGCGGCAACCTGATGTACTTCATCGATACTGCCACCGGCAAGCCCGTGCCCCTCGGCGCTGGCAGCAGCCCCCTGCCAACCGGCAGCACCTATCCCAACTGGTCGCCCGATGGCAAGTCGATTGCGATTGCCAGTGAGGCCAACGGGGACGGCACGGACTTGTCGGTTGCCAACCTCTCGGTGCTGCCCGTCACGGGACCAGACACCGTCGGTCCGATCGTGAGAGTCCATACTGCCAACACGGTTCCGGGAGCGACCCAGAACAGCTACCCAACGTGGTCGCCCGACTCGAAGTGGATTGCCTTCCAGAATGGCACCAGCCCGCGCAGCGACAACCAGCGGCCTGGCTCGCTGTTCATGATCAGCCCGACGGGTACCAACCTGATCAAGCTCGTCAACGCGATGGGAGGACAGACTGCCAAGGTGTTCTTCCCGAACTTCTCTCCGTTCAACGTCGGCGGGTACTTCTGGGTCAGCTTCATCAGCGAGCGTGACTACGGCAATAACAAGGTCGGAACTGCGGGCACCAGTCGTCAGCAGCTGTGGGTGGCCGCGATCAAGAACGCGCCAGTGCCAGGACAAGACCCAAGCTTCGTTCCGTACTGGCTTCCTGGTCAGGATGTCGCGGCGAAGAACATCTCGGCGTACTGGGCTCCGGTGGCGTGCCGTCAGGATGGCGCGGCGGCGGATGTCAGCACGCAGTGCTGCTCGGGAGTGGCAGTAGGCGGAAAGTGCGTCAGTCCCCAGACCTGCATCGGAACCGGCCAGACCTGCGGTGGTGGTGGATGCTGCGCGGGGCTCGTGTGTAGCGCCAACATCTGTCAGCAGCCAGTTGGCTAATCGCCCCTCCTCTTCGCAGCATATTAGACCTCTCTAATTCCTAATATCTGAAGGTCCACCAGCTATGGCATGTCTCGACCGACATCGCCATCTGGACTGACCGCTCGCAGCTTGAGCAGACCGCGAACTTCCACTTGGCGAATGCGCTCGCGGGTGAGATTCAAAATGGCCCCGACTTCTTCGAGCGTAATCCCGCCCCGGTCGGCCACATCGAGTGCGCACGTCTCGCGCATCTCGGTAAGTTCTTTGTCCGGAAAGTTCAGCTTGATGCTGCCCGTCTCTGGATTGACATCGAGAAACAGGTGGTGCTTGCAGGACACCCACGGACAGGGCCGCTGCCCGCCCGCGCAGTCTGCCCGCGACTGTGGCCGGTCGGCTTCGTCAATCACCGGAAGCAGAGCCGCTTCGCGTAGCTCCTCTTTGGTCAGTCGGCGTGGAGCGATGGTCTTGCTACGTGACCGCTTGTGATGCTTGCGCACCTTGCGGCTGACCTCCGGGGTGGTGCCGCCATCGCTCTCGGTGCTCTCGGACGGGGTTGCGTCCGGTGGTTGGGTAATGTCGTGCATACTGCTCCTCTCTGCATTCCGCCCGGTGGTAACACCACCTCATCTACAAAAGTTCGTCGCTGCCACCGCCGGCCCCGAAGGCCCGCTGTCTGGCAGCTCGCTCCAGCGGCGATACCAGCTCGCGCTCGAGCGCCTCAATCCGTAACACGAGGTCGCTGCCTAGCTTGCGCACCGCGACCAGCTCTCGATTCATCGCCCGCTTTCGCTCAGCCGAAAACTGCCCGCCCGTGAGCTCTCGTGAAAGCCCATCGAGAAGCCCGCCGAGCACGCGCTGCAGTCCGTCGATCTCATCGGCGAAGCGCAGAAACGAGCGCTGGATGTCCTCGATGGTGTAGTGCGCAGCCAGCATCTGCCGAATCGTGTTAAGCCGCCGCACCGTCGTTGCTGGATACATTCCCAGCGAGCCTTGATGCTTGCCCTTCCGTCCGACCCGTCGGCTGCGGCCAAGCAGTCCCAGCTGCACGTACTTGCGAAACGTCGCCTCCGAGACATGAATCCCCCGCGCACCGAACGCGGACAGCACCTGCGATAGCGTCATTCCCTCGGGATGCTGCTGCTCCAGTTCGTTTAGCTCGGCCTCGACAAGGTGAGTACGCAAGCGACTGGCTGCTGGGCGACCCCGCACAGGACGACGAGCCACCGCCGTGCGGGAGTTCGTCATAACCGGTGGTGTCAGCAGCTCTTCGCTCAGCACAGCTTCGTTCCTTTTCGTGGTGTTGCGGCGGACCGGCTTCGTTCCCGAGGGTTTCGTTTCGCGTCTTTGGCCCATCCGTGCCGCCCAACTGATGTTTTCAATGTATTCCATTCAATAGAATCGCGGCAAGCGAAAAATGCGAGCTCAACCAATTGGTTAACTGCTTATCTCGTCGCTGGTCTGGCTTGGCTCGCGCTGCCAACAGCGGCTTTCGCGAGCGGCTACATCCCAGCAGATCCGGCTGACAGGGCCTAAAATAGCTCAGCGACGGAAATTCGACGGAAGAGTGGTGCGCGCACCCAAGCGGAGGTAGCCAAGCGACGCCACAGACGGGCCGATCGACTGCCAGAGCCCGCGCGCGCAGCCAAGACAGCGGCCTCGGCTTCCTGCTATCGTAATAAAGGAATCTCGACGCTCATCGAGTCCAGGCCGGGCAGATGACGGAAACCGCCGCCCACAGCTCGCAACAGCCTTTCGAGCCACCGCTCACGACGCTTGGCAAGTACTGCCCAAGCTGTCACAGCGTCTATTTGCCCCCCGAGGCTGAGGCCAACTACTGTGCCAAAGACGGCGCCCAGCTGCTGATCGAGCAGCGCATCTTTGGTGGCAAGTACGTCCTCGGTGAGCCGCTCGGATTTGGCCACATGAGCGAGGTCTACGTCGCCACCCAGGCGAGCATCGGACGACGAGTCGCACTCAAGCTGCTACGCAGTGAGCACGCCACCAGTGGAGAGATGCGCAAGCGCTTCGAGAGAGAGGCCCAGATTGCCAGCTCGCTCGATCACCCAAACGCCGTCACCATCTTCGATAGCGGCCACACCAGCGACGGCCAGAGCTATATCGCGATGGAGCTGCTGAGCGGCGAAACGCTCGACCGAGTCATTCAGCGCGAAGCCCCGATGTCGCTGCCACGCGCACTTGAGCTGCTAATCCCCGCCGTCCGAGCCCTCGCCGCCGCCCACAGCCACGGGATCATTCATAGAGACGTGAAACCCGAAAATATTTTTGTGGCTCGGAAGCCGCTTTCGGTGGGCGCGGAGGAGGTTGTCAAGGTTCTCGACTTTGGCATCGCGCGGGTGTTGGGACGGAAGACGCGGGTGACCTCGACGCAGACTGCGCTGGGCACGCCGCACTACATGGCGCCGGAGACGCTCCAAGGCGAGGAAGCCACCACCCAGTCGGATGTCTATGCGGTGGGCGTCATCCTCACGGAGATGCTTACCGGCAAGCTGCCGTGGGGGGAAAGCAGTCGCTCGGATGTCTCGGCAGTGATGGCACGGATGGTGTCTCAGCCTCATCGGCTGAGTGCACTGCTGCCGGGAACGCGTCATCCGCCGGATCTGCAGCCGGCACTCGACCAGTTTCTGTCGCAACAGCTGGAGGACCGACCGGTGGACTGCGCGGTGGCACTGCACATCCTGCTACAGCTGAGCAGTCCGAGTGGCACGTCGCTACCGCCCGCCGCGTCGTCGATTTCTCTGCCGCCGCTTAGTGACTCGCGGCCCGGGCCAATCACCCTCCCCGCCCCAGATTCGTCCCCGCTGGTGGAGACGCCTAGCCAAGAGCGCGCCACGCGGCCAATGCGCAGCGCAACTGCTGTGATGAACAGTCACCGCTCCCAACACACTTCGGACCGCTCGCGCTGGCTGGTGGTGGTGCTGGCGATGGTGGGTAGCCTGGTGACGCTGTGGCTGTTCAAAGCGAAGGTGCGGTCGCTGCCGAAGTCTCCAGCGCTGGCCGCAGCGATTGCCCCGGCACCGCAGCGGCGCCTGTTTGTTCCAGACGGCGCAACCACAGCAGAACCTCCGCCAGCGGGTGAACCTACAGAACCTCGCAAAACAGAGCCGCTCAAACCGGAGCCCGTTCCGCAGGTCGCAAAGCCATCCCCTGACAAGAGCAAGCGCCCATCAAGAGGACACCGCGAAAAGCCAGTCGACCCCCCGAACCTGGCATTTCCCCTTGATACCAAGGGCTACTAACGAGTGGGTGCACCTGGATTCGAACCAGGGACCTCAGCCTTATCAGGGCTGCGCTCTAACCAACTGAGCTATGCACCCAAAGCGCGTGTGAGGATTGGCTTACTAACATGCCGTTTTTGGAGCTGTAAAGAAAAATCCTCGGGCGCTTCTTTTTTTGTCGGAGAGCGGTGGGCAGTAGCGAAACGGAGCGGTTCCTCGCAGTGAATCCGCAGCCAGAGCAGCCGCGTCACTTCGTCACTGCCGACCAAAAAACAGCGCTACGCGACCGTGTAAATTCGTCGCTCCTGGGTGTCGATGCCAGAGAAGCGCGGCGAGCGATCCGCCTGGCTCAGCGCTGCCCCAATCTTGGCCGACGACGGTAGCTCGGAGGGACGCTGATCGGCGCTGGCATCGTTACGGCGCAGCTCTTCATAGACCGGGATGGCCAGGCGCTGACGGTTGGCGAGAGTCGAATCGACGGCGGACTGGGCAATCTGAGCGGCAGCCGTTGGCAGAACGCGGCCAGCAAAAAACTCTGCGGCACAGCCCGAGCCATAGCTAAACAGGCCGATCCTCTTTCCGGCCAGCTCGGTGGCTTGGTGATACAGCAAGGACAGCAGTGCCAGATACAGCGAGCCGGTGTAGATGTTGCCGACCTGGGACGGTACCCGCAGCGAGGGCTCGACCTGCTCGGCGAAGCTCTTCTCGGCGGCTTCTTCACTCATGCCATCCAGCTGGCAGCGACGCTGGTGCGCCTTACGGGCCATCTTGCCGTACGGAACGTGGTAGCAGGTCCGGACCAGCGGCTCGTCGCTCTCACTCAGGCGCTGCCACTCCGCATAGGCCCCGGTCAGCGCGTCGAGGTAGCACTGCACCGAAAACTGACCGTCGACGAGCGCATCCTTGCGATAAAGTGGCCGCCAGAAGTCATGTACGTCCTGGGAAAAGCAGCCGGTGATGCCGGGCTCCAGCTCGACGAGGCGCGGATTCTCACTGATCAACATCGCGACGGCGCCCGCTCCTTGGGTGGGCTCGCCGGCTGAGCCGACGGAATAGCGCGCAATGTCGGTACAAACGATCAGTGCACAGCGGCCACGAGCCGATCCAGCCGCCAGCCAGTCGATCGCGTTAAGCAGACCAGCCGTACCGCCGAAGCAGGCATGCTTTGTCTCGAACACGCGGCAAGCAGACGGCAGCCCGAGCAAGCCATGAAGATAGGAAGCGATGGGCTTGGAGTGATCGACGGCGGTTTCGGTACCGACGATGCACAGTCCGATTTCCGATGGCGAACGACCGGCGGCTTGCAGACAGCGACGCGCAGCTTCCGTCGCCAGCGTGACCGGATCTTCATCCGCATCGGCCACCGACATCTGCAGCACCCCGAGTCCTTGGGTGTACTTGGACGCCGGCACGCCACGAGCCGCTGCCAGATCGGCCAGATCGACATAGCCGCGCGGCACAGCAAAAGCCATCGCATCAATGCCGATCGAACGCCGGGGAGCCGCTGCAGCCGGTTGCGATGTAGGTGTGGTCGAAGAAATAGAGCGTTGGTCTTTGGTCATGCTGGGCGTGTTCAGCAAGGCAGGTGCCAAGCGCTCTGGCCCGGGCCGCGCACAGATCGCGAAAGGTTCTCAGTCGAAGAACAGCTCCGCCGGAAGTCTCATGGTCCGACCGTTTGACCGACGCCATTTGCGCATTCGCACCGAAGGAGCGCCGCCGCACGAGCGCACCGCCCCCTGTTCGTTTCCTAGTCTTTGAAGATAAGATTGACCTGGGGGCACAAAGCGTAGGATGCACGCGCTCGCACTTCATACGAAAGGAGCTGTGACGATGAACCTACGAACTTTTTTTGCCCTGCTGGTTGCCGTGCCTCTTGCCGCTTGTGGCCAGGTCGCCGACCTGGATGCGGTCCCGCAAGCCAAGGTCGGCTGCGAGACGCCCACCGAAGCGCAGCTGAATGCCAGCGAAACGATGTTGCCGGGCCGGAACTGCATGTCTTGCCATGTCTCGTCTGGCCAAGCGAAAGACGAGCCGCTCGGAACAGGCGGGACGGTCTATGGCGCGCGCAACACCAAGACCTGCAACACCGGTGGAGTCGATGGCGTGACGGTGGATCTGCTTGACCCGGCCGGAAACGTAGTCGCAAGCACCAAGACCAATGCCGCTGGCAACTTTCACTTCCCGCCGACCGCCACCAACTTCAAGAACGTGTCGGCACGGGTTACCAAGGGCTCCATGACGATGAAGATGACCACGCCCGTCGATGTCTCGGTGGGCTGCGCGACTTGTCATTGGGCCACTGGTAATGCGGGGGACCGCATATACATCCAATAATGATGACTGAAAGGAGTAGTCACTATGAGTTCGCATCGTGGTAGGAAGCCGCTCGGTCGGCTGTTGGCGTTAGGCTTTTTCGTGTCTCTGTTGGGGGTGGGAGCTTGCGGAAACGACGACGGACTGACGGTAACGGCCGAGGCCCAAGCCAGCTGTGCTGGTGAGGAGCCGACCGATGCCATGAAAATGGCTGGTGCCACGATGTTGCCGGGTCGTGTCTGCGGAGCTTGTCACCGGACCGGCGGCCAGGCACAGAACTCGCCGTGGACAGTGTCGGGAACGGTCTTTAGCGGCAAGAACTCGGCCTGTAACTCCTCAGAAGGGCTGTCCAACATCTTCGTCGAGATCCTCTACGGCCAAGATGATCCCCAAGGCGCCTACAAGGCTGGCGCCATTCAGCCCAACGGCAAGCTGAAGACCAACTCCGTCGGCAACTTCTATAGTGCCCAGAAGTTCGTTGCCCCGATCCGCGCCCGTATCTGCGAGACGGCGGGGGCAGACTGCAGCAGCGCCACTCGTGTGCAGACGATGACGCTCAAGGTCGGCGCTGACCCGGTCACTGGCGCCACCCAGCGAGTCGACTGCAACCTGTGCCACTACGCCAACGGGCAAGCACTGACCCGCATCTATCTGCCGTAGCTTCGCCGCTCCGCTTTGGTCTGTCGCTGCTCACTCGGCCATCGCCGTCGAGTGAGTATGACCCCGACCGACTCCTCCATACCGCAAAAGTCCGGCATCCCCAGAGGCACTCTGCGACGGAGGAAACCCCGCAACCCCAGAACTCCCTTGTGGTAAGCTGCTACCTTGTGGCGCAGCTCTACTCTCAGGCCCGCGAAGTCCTTCTGAAGCTCGTCTACTACGGGCCAGCCGGAGCCGGAAAGACCACGGCTCTGACCCAGCTGCACAAGCTGCTTCGACCCGATGTACGCGGGCAGATCGTCTCGGTGAACACGGGGGCCGACCGCACGCTGTTCTTCGACTTTTATCCACCGCCGCCGCCACTGCTCGGGGCACCGGTCCATGCCCAGATCTTTGCGGGCTCGGGCAGTGTCCAGAATGAATCGACTCGACGCGCCCTGCTCGCGGGCTGCGACGGCGTACTTTTTGTTGGAGACAGTCGTTCCGGTCGCGAACCCGACAATGGCGCCGCACTGGAAGAGCTCCGGACCTGTCTGCTCGATCTTGGGATGCGCATCCAAGATGTGCCGATTGTAGTGGCCTGGAACAAGCGCGACCTGTCCGATGCCGTTGCGCTTTCGGAGCTGGAAACTGCGTTTGCCATCAACCGCTCACAGTCGCTGCCCATGATTGCTACGGCGGGTCAGGGCGTGTTCGATTCGTTTCGGATGCTTGCAACGGAGGCCTTGGCGAGCGCGCTGCGCAAGCGACCGGAGCTTGGCCAAAGTGCGTCGATGCCAACGAGCGATCACTCGTTTGGCAATGACATGGTGACCGCGCGACGGATGCTGGCGGCCCAAGAAGCCCAGCTGTCGCTGAAAAATCTGGTCGGTCGCTACACACTCGATCAGCCGCTGCGCATCGATGAGTCGGCGCTGGTTCGCGAGCAAGCTGGGCGATCGCAGGAAGTCATGCCGGTGAGTGGACTGTCGGCGCCGCCTCTGCCGGGGCTGGAGCAGTCGAACGATGCGATCATGGCACTACGTATCGACGGTCAATCCTCGGCGGGGCTGGAAGAAGCGATCCGTCCCTGGGCGAGCCGTCCACCGCGCCCCACCTCTCCGCCCCCGGAAGTGACCGCAGCGCCGGGAAATGCTCGTCCGCTCGGGCCCTCGGCGCTCGATAAGACCATGCCGGGGGCAAGGCTGGCGCAGCGGAGCAAGCCACCACTGGCCACCCAGCCACCGAGGATGGAGTCGAGCAACCGCGACCAGGGGATCAGCATGCTGCTCTCACCGGGGACGATGCGAGCGCAGGTGCAAGAAATCGAGCGGCTGATCCAGTCGACTCAGTACGTGCAGGCGGTGCGCCGGGCGATCAGCATCTTCTTTTCGCTGCAAGTGAGCGACTCGACCCGTGATCCGGATGAAGGTCCGGCGTGGCGGGCGCTGGCGCTGGGACTGCCGGCTGATCGCTACCTGCGCTTTCGCCAAGCCGGCCACGGTGCGGAAAGCAGCAAATCGACCGTCGAAGATGCCATGTTTGCGCTGTTCTTTCTCATCGATGCGGTGATGCGTAAGGAAGCCAGCAGCAACCGCTCGGGCTAGCTGCCCCAAGATTCCCAAGCAGTCCTCCGATGTGTCCGCGCGCCAAGCTGTGCTAAGAGGTGGCCGGTGCGTAGTCGAGGTTCGCTGCGGTGAGTCGAGGAATCGAGGTGTTCGAGGCGCTGGTAGAGGCGAGCGCTGCCGTCGAAGCGGTGGTGCTCTGCACGGTGATTCGGACCGCAGGCAGCACTCCGCGCAAACACACCGCCCGAATGATGGTTCGCGGAAGCGGCGTCATCGTCGGTACCATCGGTGGCGGTCGAGTCGAAAGACAGATCGTCGAGCATGCGCAGAGGCTGCTCGCACAAGGCCCTACAGCGACGAGCGAGCGCGTCCGATATCACCTTACCCACGAGCTGGCGATGTGCTGCGGCGGAGAGATGGAGATCCTGATGGAGCCGATTTTTCCCGATCCGCTGGCGATCGTGTGCGGTGGTGGTCACGTTGCCAAGGCTCTCTTGCCCCTGCTGCCAGCGCTCGACTTTGCGCCGATTCTCGTCGAGGATCTTCCGGAGCTGGGCAGTCCCGAGCGCTTTCCGAACGCGCAGCGCATCCTCGACAGCTTCGATGTCCGTGACTGGACCGGGATTCCCCTCGACGAGCGCTGCTATGTCGTGGTGGTCACGCGCGAGCACTCCACTGATCAAGCCATCCTCGAGCAGCTCCTCGACAAGCCGCTGGCGTATCTGGGGATGATTGGCTCACAACGCAAGGCGGGGACGTTTCGGCAGCGACTGCACAACAAAGGGTTTACCGAAGCACAGCTCGCCAAGCTGCACGCGCCGATTGGCCTATCGATTGGGGCCGAGACACCGGCCGAGATCGCGCTGGCGATCGCCGCCGAGCTAACGGCCGTTCGCAGTGCCCGCCGCTCCGGGACGAGATGAGCCAGGCCCTGATATTGTGCGCCGGTTCGTCGAGCCGGATGGGTCAGCCAAAAGCGCTGTGTCCTCTCGCTGGACAGACAATTCTTGGCCGAATCGTCGCGACGCTGGCAGCGGTGGGCATTCAGTCGCCCCAGGTAATCGTCGCAGCTCCTCACGGAGACACCATCGCGGCGTGGCTACAGGCCCAGTCACTCTCGTCGGTGCAGCTGCGATGGAATCCTCATCCCGAGGACGGCATGCTGTCGTCGATTCAGTGCGGCTTGGCACAACTTTCACCGTCGCTCTCCGGCACGCTGCTGTGGCCGGTCGATGTGCCGCTCGTCAAGGCTCAGACGGTGCGGCGCTTGCTCGATGCCGATGCTGAGCGACTCGTGGTACCGACGTGCGGCGATCGTGGCGGACATCCGGTCTGGCTGCCGCAGGCACGCTTTGCCGAGGTCTTGGCGCTACCTCGTCAATCGTCGCTACGCGCGCATAGGCAGAGCCATCTACCCCTGCGAGTTGCCGTCGACGATCCGGAAATTATGTTGGACTTAGATACACCTGAGGAGCTGGCTCAGGCCGAGCAGCGGCTGCGGCGGTAGCCAACGGGACGTGGGGTCGATACACTCAGAAACTATGCAGCGCGACGAGTCGCCCGTCCCCCACTTCGCCGCCGCCGATCTTCAGCTGGTCCAGCGCACAGTGGATCACGTGAGACGGCGCTTGCGCATCCAAGCCGCCGTGCGCGGTCTAAGCCACGGTCTGGTTGCCGCAGCGACGGTGATGCTGCTCGCGCTGGTCCTGTTTCGACTGGATGTGCTGTCGCGCAAGTGGCTGCTTTCGATCGCTTGGCTGTCGCCGATTGGTGTGCTGCTGACGACGCTGGGGCTGGCTCTGCGACGAATCGATCCGCTGTGGGTGGCGGCGCAGATCGACAAGAGTCATCAGCTGAATGATCGCTTGTCGTCGGCGCTACAGTTTGCATCCGGTCGCAGCTCCTTGGCCCCGACGGAGACTGCTCGCGGACTGGCCGAGCTAGCCGTACAAGATGCGGCTCGAGTGGCCCGTGACGTGAAGCCGGCCCAGGCCGCGCCGTGGCAGAAACCGCCGCTTCTGCCGCTGTTGTGCGGGCTGATTGTGCTCAACGGCATCGCGTGGGTGATACGGATCGAGCGCAGCAAGCCTCCGACGGCAACGGTGACGACGGGAGCGAGTGAGAAGGCGGCAGCAACGCTGCAGATTGACCCCGAGCTGATTGGACCCGAGCGGGAAGAGCTGTTGCAGAAGCTGGCCGAGGCCGAGCAGCGAGGCGACCACGAGACGGCGCAGCTGCTCCGAGAAATGTTGGATTTGCTCAAACAAGTTGAGCGCGGTGAGCTGACCCGTCAGCAAGCGTTCGACCGCCTGAGTGAAATCGAGCAGCGTGTCCGCGAGGGCAGCGACGCGACACTGGCCGAGCTGCAAAAGCGACTGCGACAGGCCGGCAGTGAGCTGACCGAGTCGAAGCTGACCCGTGAGCTGGGCAAGGCGATGGTCAAAGAAGACCTCGACAAAGCGAAGGCCGAGCTCAAAGACCTGGCGGACCGGGCGCTGGACAAAGCTGCGACGGCGGACAAGCAGCAGATGGCGGAAGCGTTCGAGCGTGCGGCGAAGGCGCTGTCGAGTCGTCCCGACGACAAAGCCAAGGCGGAAGCCGCCGATCCGTCGAGCCAGAAGGACGAGTGGCAGGCCAAAAACAAGACCGAGGAGCTGAGCCAGAAGCTCAATGCCCTGCGCGACGAAGAGCGCAAGCTCCGCGAGCAGCTCACGAAGAATCCGAAGGACGCCGAGGCCAAGCGCAAGCTCGACGAGCTGATGCAAAAAGAGCAGCAGCTGAGCGAGCAGCTCAAGCAGCAGCAGCAAGAGCTCCTCGACAAGCAAAAAGAGCAGCAAGCGCAAAAAGAGCAGCAGAAAAAAGAGCAAGAGCAGCAGATGAAGGAGCTGCGCGACGAGGAGCGGCGGCTCAAAAAGAAGCTGGCCGAAAACCCGCAGGACGAGGAGAGCGAGCGACGGCTCAAGAAGACGCAGCGGCAGCTGGAGCAGCTGGAACGGCAGCAGCAAAGCGGCGCCGGAGGGGAGAGGCAGCTACAGCGGCTCGGAGACGAGAAGCAGCCCGAATACCAGAGCGAAGCGCGCAAGCTGATGTCGGAAATGGAGCGCGAGCAGCAAAAGTTCGAGGACGAGATTCGCAAGCTCCAGGCCAAAAAAGAGCAGCTCGAAAAGGACATTCGCCGTCTGCAAGAACAGCTCAAGAAGAACCCGCAAGACAAGCAGGCGCAGCAAGAGCTAAAGGCCAAGCAGCAGCAGCTGTCCGAGGTCGAGAAGCAGCTGAAGGAAAAACAGGAAGCGCAGCAGCAGATGAAGCAGCTTCAGCGCGATCTGCAGCAGGCGGCCGAGCGGATGCGTCAGTCGATGGAAAAGATGACGCCGGAGCAGCGGCAGTCGATGGAGGAGCTGGCGCGGGACCTGTCTCGCTACCAAGACGAGGTCCGCAAGCTGGCCAAGCAAAAACAGGGGCAGAAGCAAAACATCGTCACGCTCGATGAATTGAAGCAATTGCTGCGGCGGCTCGGACGGAGCGGCCAAGGCCAGGGCCAAAGTCAAGGCCAAAAGGACATGCAGGACTTCAAAAAGCGCGCGAGCGGCCAAGGGGATGGCGATGGACAGACCATGGTCCTCGGTGGTGGTGGGCAGGACGGTCAGTCGACGATCGTGCTGCTGCCGGGCCAGAGCCAGCCAGGTCCAGGTCAGTCGGGTCAAGGGCAAGGCGGCGGCGGAGACAAGGGCAACCAAAATGGGCAAGGCGGTCCGGGTCAAGGTCCATCGGGTGACCGGCCCGGCCAGAGCCACGATCCGAACTTTCTCGGTGATGTGACCCAGATCGAGAGCAAGCGCCGCCTGACCCGGGTGTACGGCAAGGAAGGTGCGGGGCCTACTCGCTCGCAGACCATCTTGGGCGCAGCGGAAAAGGGCTTTGCTACCGAGTCGTATCGCAAGGTCTACGGCGACTACACGGCGGTGTCCGAGCAGGCGATGTCGAAGCAGCGGGTGCCGCCCGGCTATCGCTTTTACGTCAAGCGCTACTTCCAGATGATCAAGCCGCGTGGCCAATAGGCGCCGAGCAGCGGTCCGTGCCTGGGAAGCCGGGAAAATCCCACGAAATCAGGCGCAGATCCTGAGAGACGCGCTGACCTTACCGTCGGACTTGACACCCGACCGGAGCATCCGGCATGTTGCCCTATCAGGCTGCTGCACTTCGCTTTTGACCGCCGAGAATCGACGCAACCCATCGCTGCGGTGAGGCATCAGCTTCAGGAAATTGTGATGAGCACGAACAAGCGGACCCCTTTGAACGAGCAAATGGCCGTCGGAACACGCAAGCGTCTCCATCCTGCTTTTGCTTTGACGCTCGGTGGAATTGGTATCCTGGGTAGCCTCTCGACCGGCTGCGGTCCTTCGTCGACCGCTGACGTCAAGCCGAGTGGCACCGTCACTTCCGCCAACTCCGGGGGAGGCAACGCGCCCGTCCGAGTCCGCAGCTTCTCCGACTCCCGTCCGGTCAAGTCTCTCGCGGCTGCCGCTGGCCTGGTCTGGGTCGGCACCCCGCGCGGCCTCGTCCGCTGGAGCACCACCTCCGAGCCTCCGACGCCAGCCGTCCTCACCACCATCGACGGGCTGCCTGCGGATCGAATCGAAGGCATCGCACTCGACCTCAAGGGTGGCGTGTGGGTCACGACCTCCAAAGGCGTCGGTCACTTCGCCAGCGGCAGCTGGACCAAGTACCCGAAAGCTCCCGTCGGTGATTTGGTCACCGGCATCGTGGTCACCCCCGATGCAGACAACGTGTGGGTCGGCGGCAGCGACGGACTCGCCCGGCTAAAAGAAGGCCAGTGGGAACGCTACGCTGCTGGAACCACCGTGACTGCGCTCGTCCACGACGGCGGCGCCGGTGTGTGGATCGGCACGAGCGGCAAAGGCATCATGCGCGTCGTCAAGCAGGACATGCTGCAGTTTGGCATGGCCGAGGGCAACGACATCGACAACGTCCGCGCCATGGTGGCCGACAGCAATGGCTCGCTGCTTGCCGTCGGTGATGGCCCGGGGGGACAGCGCGTCGCCTTCTACGACGGCAGCCGCTTTTGGTCTTACCGCGTTGACAACTCCAATGTCATCGAGTGGGTTCAGCGCGTTGGTGCCGATCTGTTCTTGGGCGCTGGTCAGTCGGTGTGGACGATGAAGCGTGTCGCCACTCCCGCCGAGATTCGCGGCCCAGTCAAGTTCACTTACTCGGGAAGCCCGGCCCTTGGTGCACCGAAGGCGCAGCCCCTGGCCGGCCTGCTGGTCAAGGAAGTAGCCCCACCGCCGCCACCGCCGCCCGTCGCTGCACCACCACCTCCTCCCGATGCTGGCAAGGGCAAAGGCAAAAAAGACAAGGCTGGTAAAAAGACCAGCGCGCTGTTCGCGCCCCAGCCTGAGCAGTACGCGAGTGTGACGCCGGCACAGGATCAAGCAGCCTCCGTGCGCCCAGTCCGTCCGTGGCTCGTCGCTGGCCCAGGTGGTTCCGGTGGAGCCTCTCCGCTGTTCGACACCGATGTCGTCGATGTTCGGCTGCCTGATGGCATCACGACCGTCTCAGCCGATTCCGACTCGCTGTATGTCGGGACGCGCTTTCTCGGGGTGATGCGGATTCAGAAGGGCAAACAGACGCCGCTGCGCCTGTTCGACTTGACCGCCGGCGCCGAGCGCTTGTCGGTGGCTTGCGTCAACAACAATGACTGCTACGTCGCGACCGGCGGAACCCAGGCCTGGCGCTTCGACGGACAGACCTTTGATGTGACCAGCGTCGATCCCGAAAAAGGCTCGCACGTGCTGTCGGTGGTCCGTGATCCAGCGGGTGCGGTCATTGCGCTTCACCGAGGCGCCACCAGCCGTGTGGTCCGCATCTCTCGCGTCGGTAGCAAGGGTGACTGGGCGCCGGTCGGCCTGACTCCACTGGAAGTGCCGACGGGTGTTCCCGATCTGTCGTTTGCCAACTTCTCACCAAAGGGTCAGCTGTGGGTCGGGCTGCGCTACGTCGACAAAGAGCAAGACGCGCGGGCCTATGGCGCCGCCGAGGTCTTTATCGACGAGGAACGCGTCATTTATCACCGTCAGCGCCCGACTGGCTCGCAGCCCGGTGTCTCGCAAGGGGTGAACGTGCCGTCTGATGTCACCGCGATTGCATGGAAGGGCTCGACCGAGGCGTGGCTGGCGTCGGGTGCCGGTGCGGTCCGTCTCGTCGACAACAAGACCGTCAAAGTCTTTACTGAAAACGATGGCCTCGAGTCCGAGCTGGTTCACGACGTGGTCGAAGGTCTAAACGGCCAGATTTGGATCGCCACCAGCCGAGGCATCGGCGTGTGGGACGGCAACCGCTGGAGCTTCCCCAAAGAGCCGCCCTACAACGTCAAGGCCAGCGCACTCACCCGCGACCCCGACGGCCGCATCTGGATCGGCACCGATCGTGGCGTCATCGAGGTGGTCAGCGAAAAGCGCACCCACCAGATCGGCACCCGCTCAGGCCTTCTCGACGACAAGATCCTCAACATGGGCGTCGACGTTCGCGGCCGCGTCTGGGCTCTCACCGAAAAAGGCATCTCGGTCATCGAGTCCCTGCAGGCCAATTGACACTTCTGTGGCAGCGCTGGCCCTGTCCTCCTCCTGACTTGCCGCCCCCTGCCCTACCGGTGGTGCCCGGTGGTGGCAGTCGTGGCCAAACCCGCGATATCCGTCGTGACAAGGAAAGCCCGGTTGGGCTAGCTTACGGAGCATGAAAGTGATCACCCTACAAGAGATCCAGCAAGCTTTCGCCTATCTGGTTTCAAAGCCCGACTATCTCTTGCGCAGTGCGGTAAACGCCACAAAGCTCCGGTTCGGACTGCCGATGGATGCAGTGACCTGGCTGCTTGGCCGGCTCTCCCGAGGCAAGCTGCCTGAAGACCTGTCGCTGGTCGCGATGCCTCCCGGCGTGCGCTTTGCGGCGACTTTCAATGTGATGGGCACGGCGCTGTTTGTCTCGGCGGTGGTGTCGGTCGAGACGGTGCAGCTGTCGTCGGACAACATTCGGGTTTCTCTGCACGTCCGCGAGCTGGCCGTCAAGCCGCCGCCCGACAGTCCGATGACGGCGATGCTGATGATGATGGATCTGTCCAAGCCTGGCGACATGCTGGCGTTTCTGCCCTTCCGTCCGTCGGTGATTCTGTCGGCTCAGGGGGACGAGTTTGTGCTCGATCTAATGCAGCTGCCGAAGCTGAAGCACAACCCGCTGGCCAAGCGCATCGTCGCCGCAGTCTCGGAAATATTGACCATTCGCGAGCTGGGCACCGAGGACGACATGCTGGTGATTGGCCTGCGAGCCACCCCAAGCGGCATCGTTTCGGCACTTGGTCATCTGCGTGGCGCGTAAGGTCGCTCAGCAAAGGTTTTCCTGATGAACGTGCTACATGTAGCCTCGGAAGTTGCGCCATTCTCGAAGACGGGCGGTCTTGGCGATGTCCTTGCGGCACTGCCCCGGGCGCTGGCCCAGCAGGGCGCAAGCCGAGTGACGGTGGTGTCGGCGCGCTACGGCTCTGTCGATCCGCAGCGTCACGGACTGGCCAAGCGCCTGCGCAAGCTGACGGTGAATGTTGGCGGTCAGCACTTCGAGGTCGGCCTGTTCGAGGGTCGGCTGCCCGGCCCCGGTCCGCAGGTGACGGTATACCTCGTCGATCATCCGCTGTTTTCGGATCGCCCGGGGGTCTACGGTCCGCCCAGCAATCCTGGGGAGGGATATCCCGATAACGCGCTCCGCTTCGCGCTGCTGTCGCAAGCCGCGATCAGCCTGGCTCGGGAGCTGAGCCCTCGGCCCGATGTCATCCACGCGCACGACTGGCAAGCAGGGCTGGCGGTGTATTACGCGCAGCAGGCCGAGTGGGAAACGCCGCCAGCGACGGTGTTTACCGTTCATAACCTGATGTTCCAGGGCCTGTTCTCCCTGGGTGAAGTGCAGAGCCTGGGCGTGCGACCCGAGCTGCTGACTCCCGACGGAATCGAGTTCTACGGTCAGGCGTCGCTTATCAAAGCAGGTCTGCAGCTGGCCGATCGCTTGACGACGGTGAGCCCGCGCTATGCCCAAGAGATCTGTACCCCCGAGTTTGGCTACCGGCTCGACGGAGTGATGCGCGCCCGCAGTGGTCGCCTGTCGGGGATCTTGAACGGTGTCGACTACGATCGCTGGAGCCCGTGGATCGACGGTGCGCTGCCGGCACGCTTCGGCAAGCCGCCCGCCGAGCTGGAAGCGCTGTCCGAGGAGGCGTTTGCGGCTGACCTCAGTGGCAAGGCCCGCTGCAAGGCCGAGCTGCAGCGCGAGCTGTCACTGCCGGTGCGCCCCAAGACGCCGCTGCTGGTGATGATCTCGCGGCTCACGGAGCAAAAAGGGATCGATCTGCTGATCGAGTGGCTCGACGCTGAGCTGCAAAATCGGGGTGAGTTTCAGTTTGCTCTTCTCGGTCAAGGAGAGCCGGCCTTTGAGCAGCGACTGCGCATGCTGGCTGAGCGCTATCCGACCCGACTGGCGCTGCGTCTGTCGTTCGATGAAGGCTTGGCACACCGACTCGAGGCGGGCGGTGATTTCTTCCTGATGCCGTCTCGGTTCGAGCCCTGTGGACTAAATCAGATCTACAGCATGCGCTACGGGACGATACCGATTGTGCGCGCCGTCGGTGGCTTGTATGACACGGTGGTCGACTTCGATGCCCGCTCGCGCAGTGGCACCGGCTTTACCTTCCTGCCGTTCACCGTCGCTGCCGTCACCAACGCGGTTCGCCGGGCTCTATCGGCCTATCACAGCGACGAGTCGAGCTTTCTGGCGCTGCAAAAGCGGGCGATGCGAGCGGACTTCGGCTGGGCCACGTCGGCGCGGGCCTACCTTAACGTCTACAAGCAGGCGCAGAGCGGCAAGTAGGGTCGTGCTCGAGTTCCGCTCGGTCTATAAGTCCTTCGGCAGCCAGTCGGTGCTGCGTGGGCTGACCTTGCACGTTCAAGACCGCGAGATCCTGTTTGTGATCGGTG
The DNA here is from genome assembly GCA_016794465.1 of Myxococcales bacterium. Lineage (GTDB taxonomy): Bacteria > Myxococcota_A > Polyangia > Palsa-1104 > JAEUJZ01 > JAEUKA01. The sequence goes on from JAEUKA010000100.1 coordinate 119,403, forward strand.
CCTCGGGCGTCGGCAAGTCGGTGGCGATCAAGCACGTCATCGGACTGCTGCGGGTCGATCGCGGCGAGATCTGGCTCGACGGAGAGCGCATCGATCAGCTGTCCGAGTCCGAGCTGTATCGGGTGCGTCGTCGCTGTGCGATGGTGTTTCAGAGCTCGACGCTGTTTGACTCGATGTCGGTGGTCGACAACGTCGCGCTGCCGCTGCGCAAACATCAAAAGCTGTCCGACGCGGCGGCGCGCAAAGCGGCGCTCGAGTTTTTGGACGAAGTTCATATGGGCGAGTTTGCCGAGCACTTGCCAGCGACGCTGTCCGACGGAATGCGCAAGCGGGTGGCGATTGCCCGGGCGCTGACGCTGCGGCCTGACTATCTGTTGTTCGATGAGCCGACGACGGGACTTGATCCGGTGAGCGCGCGCCGCGTCGATGCGCTGATTCGTCGTTTGAGCGAAAAGCACGGGGTCACGTCGGTGGTGGTGTCGCACGACCTGACCAGCATTTTCTCGATCGCCGATCGGATCGCGCTGCTGTACCAAGGTCGCGTCCACTTGCTCGGGACGCCCGAAGAGTTTCGCAATACCTCCGATCCGGTGGTGCGCCAGTTTGTCAGCGGCAACAGCCACGGACCGATGGAGACTCCGGGCTTTTAGCGCAAAAGGTGCAGCGTGGCGGAGATCGCAAGCAACCTACAGACGGTGCGGGCCAAGATTGCGGCGGCTTGTCAGCGCGTCCGTCGCAGTCCAGATGAAGTGACCCTTTTGGCAGTGTCGAAGCTGCAGCCGAGTGCGCTGATTGTGGCGGCGTATCAGGCGGGGCAGCGCGACTTTGGCGAAAACTATGCGCAGGAGCTGCGTGACAAGTCCGTCGAGCTGGCACACCTTCCGGGGCTGCGCTGGCATGCCATCGGGACTCTACAGCGCAACAAGGTCAAGTACGTGGCCAAGGCGGCGTGCTCGTTTCAGGCACTGTGCAGCCTGGAGATTGCCGAGGAGCTGGGGTCAAGGCGCCACGAGCGTCCGCTGCCGGTCCTGCTGGAAGTCAACATTGCTGGTGAAGCCGGTAAGAGCGGGATCGCTCCGCTTGAGCTGCCGAAGCTCGCCGAGGCGGTGCGACGGGTGCCCGGCGTCGATCTGCAAGGACTGATGTGCATGCCGCCGCAGCCCGAGCCTCCTGCATCGTGGACCCAAGAGGACAATCGCCCGCACTTTGCCCACCTGCGCACACTCGCGCAGTCGCTGGGCCTTTCGCAGCTGTCGATGGGCACCACCGCCGACTACGAGGTCGCGATCGAGGAGGGGGCCACGATCGTGCGCGTCGGTCGGTCGATCTTCGGTGACCGATCGTGAAAGACTAGCCAGTACTGCGAAGAGACAAATCGATGAGCAAGAGTGACCAGCAAGTTGTCTTTAGTCCCAGCGATGTAGGTGTCAAAAACGGCAAGCTGTTTGGGCTGCCGTTCGAGTATGAGGACAGTCAGGTGATCGTGCTGCCGGTGCCGTGGGAAGTGACGGTGTCCTATCGGACCGGAACTGCGCAGGGGCCGCAGGCGATCCTCGATGCGTCGACGCAGGTGGATCTGTTTGATCCAGTGTGGCCCGATGTCTGGCAGGCGGGCTTTTACATGCTGCCGATCTCGCAAGAGTGGCAGCAGAAGAACGTCAAGCTGCGCGAGCTGGCCAAGGCCTGCATTGCCAAGCTGGAAGCGGGCGTGGCCACCGATGACTCCGAGCTGCTGCTGCATCAGGGAGAGGTCAACGCAGTGTCAAGTGAGCTCAATGACTGGGTGGAGCGGCAAGCGCAGTCCCACCTGTCGCTGGGCAAGACCGTCGGGGTGGTGGGCGGCGATCACTCTGTCCCGCTGGGTCTGATTCGCGCGCTGGCGACCCGATATGAGTCCTTTGGAGTACTTCATATTGATGCCCATGCGGATCTGCGGCGAGGCTATGAAGGCTTTCAGTACTCGCACGCGTCGATCATGGAAAATGTGCTGCACCTGCCGCATGTCAGTCGTCTGACGCAGGTGGGAATTCGCGACTACTGCGATGAAGAGGAACAGACCGCGCGGGAGGCCGGTGATCGAGTTCGCTTTTTCTCGATGCGGGCGCTGCGCAAGCGCAGCTTTCATGGCGAGCCGTGGGCGCGGACCTGTCAGCACATCGTTGAGACGCTCCCACAGCAGGTCTACATTAGCTTCGACATCGACGGACTCGACCCTTCGCTGTGTCCGGAAACCGGAACGCCGGTGCCCGGGGGACTGACGTGGGATGAAGCGCTGTTTCTGCTCGATCTGGTGGTCGAGAGTGGTCGGCAGATCATCGGCTTCGATCTGGTCGAAGTCTCTGGGAATGCGGAGTGGGATGCGATTGTCGGGGCGCGCCTGCTGCTGCGGCTCTGTCTGCTCGCGGCGCAGAGTCATCCGCGCGTTTAGCACAGGTTCATCCCGCCGCCGCCGCCGTTTCGATTTCCGAATCGGAAGACTTCCTACAGCATCCTTCCATCGACAGCCAGCGAGTCACCATCATCGCCGCCACGTTGTCTCCGGTGGCGTTGAGGAGTGTCGCCACGGGATCAATCAGGATGCTAATCACCGCCAGCAGCGGCAGCGTCTCGGGTGGGAATCCGAATGCAGAGAGGATCAGGAGCTCTCCCATCATGCCGCCGCTTGGAATCGCGCCCATCACCACACCGACGAGAATCGCGACTCCTATCACCATCACGGCGCGGCCCGGGGTCAGGCTCTGCTGAAACAGACTCAGCGCAAACAACACCTTGAGCACACCGCCGATGACCGAGCCGTCTTTGTGCAGCACGGCGCCGATCGGAATCACCACATCGCGGACATCTTCTGGGACTCCCATCTTGGCCGAGGCTTCCAGATTGATCGGCATGGTCGCCATGCTTGAGCACGTCCCAAGCGCGGTCAGCGACGGGGAAAGCATGTGGGACCAGAATCGCTTCAGCGCCGGAAAAGATCCCGCAAGGTACGCGTACGCAGAGAAGCCGAGCCCGAAATAAAGCATTGCAAAGGAGTAATATACGACAAAGGCTCGTAGGTACGTACTGGCCAGCTGGGCACCGGTATCGACGACTGTGGCAGCAAACCAGGCACACAGTCCCAGCGGAGCCAGATACATCACATAGTCAATCAGCCGCACAAACACCGCCGCACCACTTTGCAGGAGCCGCGCCAGTGGCTCTCCCTGTTCTTTCAGCGACCGGGTTGCCACACCTACTGCAACTGCAAACAGCATCAGCGGCAGCATCGACTTGCGGGACAAAAGCTCGGGAAAATCCGAAGTCGTACAGGTCGCGACCAGCTGGGAAAGCAGCGACGGAGAGCTCGCAAGCGGAGCGACTCCCTTCGCCAGTGCAATGCCTTCCCCAGGAGCCGGATGCAGCCACCACATCCACAGCAGCGCCAGGGTTGCAGACACCACGCTCGTTCCCAAAAAGATCACCAACATCGCGGTCGTGATGCGCGAGAGTCGCTGACCATTTCCAGCTGCGGCGATGCTGCCCGCGATCGAACAGAAGACCAGCGGAACAATCAGCATGAAGATCAGGTTCAGGAATAGATCCCCAAGTGGTCGCAGCACCTGAGCCGTCTGCGGAGTGAGTCGACCGATCCCAAGGCCAGCAGCAATCGAGACAAGGAGCAGCAGCGAAAATCCATACGAGCGAAGGAGCTTCACACCCGGCACTGTATGTCAGCCCCGCGCGCGCGGCCAAAAAAGCGAAACAGTAATCGTTAGGAGCGCAGCGGCCAGGGCTTTAGTATCGCTTCGGTCTGTCGCCAGGTAGCGACGGCACGACGGCGGTTCTCTGTCTCTGTTTGCAAGTGACGCTGGAGCGCAGACCCAAAGCCGGGATGCGCAAAGAAGTGGGCGGAGTGCATCTCGACCGGCTCGAAGCCGCGCGCGATCTTGTGTTCGCCACCGGCTCCTCCTTCAAATACCGCCGTCCTCCGCGCGATGCACTCCGCGATGCTGTGATACAGACAGACATTGAAGTGCAGAAACGGAGTCTCTTCCAGACAGCCCCAGTAGCGACCGAACAGCCGATCCGTACTCGCAACATTGAAGGCGCCGGCAATCACCTTCCCCTCTCGGTAGGCCAGCACCAGCTCCAGCGGCTCGGGCATGGTTTCAAACAGCTGGGAATAGAAGCGTGCGTTCAGCCAGCGACGCCCCCAAACCAGCTTCTCCACCGTCGAGGAATGCAAGGTATGCGCCAGCGCTGCGTAGTGAGAAAGCTGCGACTTACACTGCTCGTAGCGCAAGGTCTGGATGGTGATTCCCTGCGCAGCCGGAGCGGCCATTTCTCGCCGCAGTACATTGCGACTCTTTGCGGAAAAGCGCGCGTAAAATGCCTCACTGCTGGGGTAGCCGGGATTGACAAAGTGATACTGAAAGTCGATGCGCGGACAGAGTCCTTGCGCGACAAATCCATGCAGCTGAGAGTCCGGCAGAAACAGCACCTGCAGCGCGCCCAGACCATGCCTCCGAACCAGCTCCTTCCCTGCTGAGATCACCCGTTCAAAGATCGACTCAGCGTCGGTGGCTGACATTCCTTGCGGAGTCAAGATCCGCCGACCTGTCACCGGAGTAAAAGGAATCCCAAACACCAGCTTGGGATAGTACGGAATCCCCGCGCGCTCCGCCGCTGCAGCCCAGTCCCAGTCGCGGCTGAAGTCACCATCGCTGCCCTCTTTCAGATACGCAGGCGCCACCGCCACCAAGTCTGCGCCTCGATGTACTGCCAGGTGACACGGCGTCCAGCCTGTCTCCGGGGCTGCGCAGCCACTCTGTTCCAGCGCCGCCAGGAAGCGCCAGTCCACAAACGGACTGTCTTGCCGCGTCAGCAGCGCATTCCACTTCTCACAAGGAATCTCCAAGATCGAGGTGTGTACCGATACCGAAAGCGCAGCCATTGCGGACATCCTCGCCCGCCTCTGTCGCAGAGTCCAGCCCTGTCAGTCTCCGATGTGGCAGTCTTCAAACAAGTACCACTGATGAATCGAAAGCCGATTCCCAAGTCGCGCCAGCAGCGCTGTCCACAGCCAGTCCAAGCGCAGCTGCCCGGTCTGCACACAGAGAGCGCGCGCCTCTGCCCACAGCAGCGGATGATACTGCGGACTGGCGATCACAAATACCGGAACGATCGGCTGCTTAGCCTTTCTGCTTCGCAGCTGCGTCGCCAGACTGACTTCCTGGGCAAGCTCTCTGCGCTGGGCGGAGGGATGGTTGTAAAACGAAGTAGGGAGATCGGCTTGCACAAAAGGGGACTCCCTACGCTGGGTAGCTGGCGCTGCGCTTCCTTCCCAGATCTCGACGGTGGCGTGGCGACGATCGACGCGATTCCAGACCTGCTGTAGGAAGTCAATGTCCAGACTGGCAGGCAGAAATCCGAGGGCCATTCCAACCGGCAGATTGAGCAGGACAAACGGAGTCTGAAGCCGCCCCGCCCACCGCCACCTGACCAGCACGCGATCCCAACACACCGCCAACATCACCGGCAGCATCCAAAACAGGCTGACAAAAAAACGTAGCTCTTTGTGCGCGATCAGCAAGTGCGCCAGCACAAACGGCCATAGCGCAAAGGTCAGCGGCTGCCTTCTCTGCGCTACCAAAAACCACAGCCCAGCGGCAAGGAGAACCAAGCTTACCGGCGGATACGCCAGCACAAACCAGCCAAACAGGAGCCATACCGGAGTCACTCCGTACCCGGCGGCAGCCCCCTCGATCAGGTTCACGCGCAGATAGGTCCACGGTGTAAACGTAGGCGTCCCATACCCCCACGCATCGATCGCACACAGACCGATCACCAGCAGCAGCAGCAGACCCCCTTGCAACAGCAGCCGTGTCAGGCGCGCACTCCCTTCGATCAGCAGCCACAGTCCGAAGCCCAAGATCAGGAATCCGGCTTGAAACCGGCAGTGAAAGGAGAGCGCAAACAGCACCGTCGCCAGCAGCACAAAGGGAAGCGCTCGTGACTGTCTTTGGCCTTCCAGCTGCAGCGCTGCCCCCGCATAAAAAAACAGCGAAGACCACGACTCACTGGTGTGACGAACCCACAGAAACGGCACAAACCACAGCAGCGCAAAGAGTCGCTGGGCCAGCACTTCCTGACGCGGACTCACATACCCCGAGCGGGCCAGCGCGCGCAGAAAGTACAGACACGCCGCCGCCGAACAGAGCGCAGTCAGGAGTCGCAGCACCAGCATCTGACTGTGCGGACTGTCAACGTGCAGCGCCCGCAGTGCTTTCAAGATCACAAGCGTAGCGGCGGGAAGCGTCCAGGGTCGCAGCTTGGCCGCGTACTCCCACGGTAGCTCCGACTCCGGCGTCAGACCGAGCTTGAAGTTGGCAAACTCCAAGATCTGAAAGTGCTCATCGGGATGCCAGTACCCCTGACTCTGCACCGCAGTCAAAAGGAGAAGAATGAGGAGGAGGAGAGGCCACGCGATTCCTATCCGAGAGGAGCCTCTCCACAGACTTTTCATGGCGGCATCTTGCCAAAGTTTCACCTGTCGCAACAGCGCGATATCGCGACAAGTCTGGTCGTACTGGTCAGGAGGGAATCGCCCGCCGCAGTCTGTTCGGGCTAGATCGATCGGAACCGGTGGGTCGCACTGATGCCGCGCTCCGCGAAGAACCGCGTCGCTGCCCGCAGGTGCAGAGAGAATGCGAACAGCGGCTCCAGACCCTGCGTTCCGAAGATGACTCCGCGCTCCGAGACTTCGTGGTTTTTGACAAAAGGAGCCAGCTCTGCAAGCTGAATCGGCTGCGCCAGCGTGAACAGCAGCACCCGATTGGGACGCGGCTCTGTACTCGCAAACCAGTACGGAGTCAGCCCCGCCGGATCGATGCGAATCCCGGCCTCTTCCCACACCTCACGCGCGGCGCCTTCCTGCCAAGTCTCAAACTCCTCGACAAAGCCACCGACGAGAGCGAGCTTCCCAACCTGCGGCTCGATCGCCCTGCGCACCACCAGCAGTCCAGTGCGCTCCCCTTGCACCACCGGCAGAAGCACCAGCGCCACCGGAATCGGATTGGCGTACACCTCTGCACCGCAGGAAGAGCTTGGACACTTGCGCGGATAACGGAGCGGTCGCAAAAACTCGGTGCCGCAGTACGAACAGAAAGAGTCTCTCGGATTTCTCATCTCAGCCTCTCTTGGCGACAGATTTCAATTGTTGAGGGCGCCAGCCGTGATCCAGGCCGAGATCGTGCTGGCCTGCGCTGCCGGGAGTGCTCCGCCCGGTGGCATCCGACCGCCGACAAAACAGACTCCTGCGCCGTTGATCTTCATCATTAGGTAGCTGTTGTTGGGTTGGCCGCCGAGGACCAGCTTGTTCGTAGGACAGCCCTTGCTGTTTACTCCAACCATCGCTGCGTAGGCTTTTCCGGCACTCAGATCCAGTCCTTGCGGAGCCCCCGCTCCCGCATGACATCCTGCGCAGTTGGTGGTCAGGAGTGGCTGTACGTTGGCCGCAAACGTCGGAGTCTGCGCCATCGCACTGCGCTCCTGGGTGTTGGTCGTAGCGTTTCCGGACTCATCTTGCGCGCGCACCACAAAGAAGTAACTCGCCCCCGGATTGAGGTTCGGAACGGCAAAGGATGTAGCCCCCGGATTGGTGGTAAACGTAGCGGCTGCGAAGCTCTGTCCACCACTTGTCGTGGCCTGATAAATTTTGTAGATCAGGTTGGCTGGAAGAGAGGCATTGTCCGTCGCTGCGGTCCAAGACAGAGTGATCAGATTTCCGGTCGCAACGGCTCCGGTAATCCCACCAAATACTGGCGCTTGGGTGTCCGGAGCCGGAGTGGTCGCGCTCACCTCCACCGTGTTTTGATCGACATTCCCAGCCTGATCTTTGGCACGAACCACGTAGTGGTATTTCGTGTTCGCAGTCAGTCCGGTCACGGTGTGTGTGGTAACCCCAGCGGCAGAGGTCGCAGTAGGAGTCGCAAAGCTCTGTCCCATGGATGCAGTGGCTTGATAGATCAAATAGACGATGCTTGAAGCTGGTGTTATCCCGTCGCTGGCCGCATTCCATTTCAGGTTTACCGATCCCAGCGCCGCAGTGGCAGAGGTCGCGCCCGCAAAGCTCGGTGCCGTGACATCTTTGGGAATCGCAAGATCCGGTGTGGCCATGTCAGTAGGAGTAGGAATAGGTGTTGGCGTCGGTGTTGGATCTCCGCATGAGCCCAAGCAGAGCAGCACAGTAGGAATCCACACCGCAGGAAAGGAAGGCTTTTGCATCTGGTTATTCTCCGCGAAGGAACAGGGCTGCTGCTCGGGCGCTCGCTGTCTGTCCCCTCCCCCTGTCTGTGGTTCGTACCAGCGAGGCCGCCCCTTGACCATTCGGTCCTGGGGAAAATCCACGTTGCGCCAAGAAGCCTCCATTATAATGACCCGTATCTTGGCGGTACGAATTCCTACGCGCGCGGTCCGGACATCGGGGGCACACCGCACGATCGCTAGCTGGCCTTCTCAAGCTCGTTGGCAGAGCTGTGTCCCCGGACGAATCCTTCGGTGCGTCGCAAGGCGGCCTGACTCCGACAAGCTCCTAGCAACCAGGCCCGCACCTGTCCCGTCAGTTGCTCACATCCAGCTCGCCACTGTGCAATGACCAGCAAGTCGCTATCTGGATACTCGATCATCCCGTATCTGATCATTTCATTATCTATTGGGATGCAGTCTGCCTTTTTTATTACGGAAATCCCGTATCTTATGCGAGTTTCTGGGTTCTCTATTGAGACAATCGGCTGGTATAGCTCTGCGGCGACAATTCCTTATATTATTCAACCACTCATCAATCCGCTGACCGACGCCTGGATTCGTCGTCGCTCTTGGTTTGTTATTACCGCCGTTGCCTGTTCTTTGTCCATTGTCCTGGCATTACAGTTTATTGGCTCTGGTCACCGCTATGTATTTTTCTCACTGGTCATGCTCGGCCAGATCTTGTATGGACTGGCCACTGCCTGTTATGGCGGATTGGCGGCGACCACGCTCGACAGCACGGGCCGGCTCCGCGCCTCGAACATGCTCAACATGGGAGCCCAAGCGGGTGGCGCGCTCGGCTCGACGGCGCTGCTGGCGGTCACCCATCGCAGCTCGGCGTACTCGCTGCCCATTGTGGTGGTCACGCTCATCTGTCTGCCGGCGCTGGCAGCGCTTCTTATCGACGAACCGGCTCGCGAACCCCAGCCGTCCGGCAGCTCGGCGGGCACGTTCCTCGCGGAGGTTCGTCAGACCTTGCGCAGCCGCGACGGCCAGCTCGGTGTGGTCCTGTGTCTCTGTCCGGCCGGCACGATCGCGCTCAATGCCTTCCTGCCCGCGCTCGCCATCGACTACCATGCCCCCGAGTGGATGACCGTCAGTCTCAATGGCTTCGCCGGCTGGATACTCACCTTGATTGGCATTTATATCGGTGGCCTTGCTTGCCTGCGTATCGATCCTCGTCTGGTCTATATTGCATCGGCAGTGGCCATGGCTTTTGTCGGTATATATTTTGCCTTGACGCCGATTTCTCCGTTCAATTACGCAGTTGCGTCGATCGCATATTGCGTCGTACAAGGTGCATCGATAAATACTTGTTCTGCAATTGTATTTGAATTAATTAGTAAATCCAAAGTATCTTCTTCGACCCAGTACTCAATATTTTACGCATTTGGCAGCATGGCCCAGTTGTATGTTTTATCTATCAATACTCATGTCTATGCTCGCCATGGTTTGGTTGCACTGTTCACAGCGGATGCCGTGCTCAATATCGCAGGGGTGGTGGTGCTGCTTGTGCTTTTGAAGATGTCGCTAAGCAGACCGGTCCAGCGCGCTCACCAAAAGGCTGCATAGCGGCCTATTCGCCGGACCAGTGATCCAGCACAGCGACAGTCCTTTGCACCAGCACGACCGCTCAAAGCCGGAGCACAAGCACGCACACAAGACCACCCACGGATACCAGACGCCGCGTCACCAACGCCGCTGCTTGCTCGACCCTGGAACTCCAAAATGGCTGTTGTCTGCGCTCGGAATCTATGTGAAAAAAATAGCGCTGACATTTTGCCTAGTTCCAGGTTGCAGTCACCATCAACTCCTGTGGCGCTGATAGCTGCCTCGCCGCTTGGCCACCAACAACACCTGGAATGACAAGGAAGAGCCTGGATGCCAGATGCACCCACCCCTTCGCAAGAGGACCACTCACTAACGGCTCTGTATTTGCAGATTGTGCAAAGCCGTCCCGATGAGCTGGCAGTCCTCTCTGCAAGTGAAAATCTGTCTTATCGTGAGCTACACAACCGGGCCGTGGTAGTGGCCCAAGCACTGCGACGGCTGGGGGTCGAGCGCGGGACCTTGGTGGGGCTGTACCTGCCCCGCTCCACGTGGTCCATGGTCGCGGTCCTCGGCACCCTGCTGACGGGCGGGGCCTACGTGCCGATCGATCCCAACTATCCGCCGGACAGGCAGCGCTTCCTCCTCCACGACTCAGAGGTGAAGGTGGTGATCACGTGCGGTTCGCTCGTCCCTGCGACGGTCGATCTGCAGCACCACTTGGTGCTCGATCTGGACACGCTTGCTGGCGCGGCGCCCGAGCCGGGGTTTGTGCCGACGGAGTCCGCCGCGTCGGATCTGCTGTACGTGCTGTATACGTCGGGTAGCACTGGCCGACCGAACGGAGTCTGTGGAACCCACCGTGCCACGCTCAACCGGCTGCGCTGGGGATTTGCGACCTTTCCCTTCGATCGAGCGGCTGGCGAGGTGGTCGCACACCGCTCCTCGCTCAACTTTGTCGACTCGGTGGCCGAGATCTTTTCGGGTCTGCTCAGCGGAGTCCCGACGGCGCTGCTCTCTCACGAAGAAGTGAGCGACCTGCATCGGCTGATTGCCAGCCTGCGACACTTTGCGGTGACCCGTCTGACGGTGGTGCCGACGGTACTGGCGGCGCTGCTGCGCGCGACCCCGAGTCTAGAGCGAGCACTGCCCCGGCTCCTGCTGTGGACGAGCAGTGGCGAAGAGCTGTCCCTCTCGCTGCTTCAGCACTTTCGCGCGGCGCATCCGTCGGCCACCATGATCAACATCTACGGCAGTACCGAGGTCACGGCGGATGTCACCTATGTGGTGTACCCGCCCGAAGCGCCGCTGCCGAGTGAGCGGGTGCCGATTGGGGCCGCGATGGCCGACGCCGAGCTGCTGATCCTGACGGAAAACCTCGCGCCCGTGCCCGATGGTCAGAGCGGGGAGCTGTACGTCGGTGGCCCGGTGCTGTCGCGTGGCTATCTGCGTCGGCCCGTCGAGCAGGCTCGTCGCTTTGTGCCCCATCCGCTGCGTCCCGGCGAGCTGCTGTTTCGTACCGGCGATCGAGTCCGCCGAGGCAGCGACGGTCTGCTCTACTACCTGGGCCGCCAAGACAATCAGGTCAAGCTAAACGGCGTTCGCATTGAGCTAGAAGAGATCGAGCGTGTGCTGACGCCGAGCTGCCCGGGGCTGCGCGAGCTGGCGGTGGTGGTCCACGAGGAGCCCGATCAGCCGCTGTCTCGACGACTGTGCGCGTTCTATGCGCCGGAGGAGCTCGACCCGGCACCGCTGCGGGCGGCGGCGTCGCGACTGCTCCCGGCGAGTATGTTGCCGACTGAGTACCTGGGTACGCCGCGCCTGCCGCTTTTGCCCAATGGCAAGCTCGATCGCAAGACGCTCACCGAGTGGGCACGCCGCAGCACCCGTGAGCTACGACCCGAAGATGAGCCGCAGACCGACACCGAAAAGCGACTGGCCGCCCTGTTCGCGGCGGTGCTGGGCCGCAACTCGATTGCGCGCCAGGATACGTTCGCGGATCTGGGTGGCAGCTCGCTGGCGCTGGCCGAATTGCTCGTCGGACTGGACCGTGACTTTTGCAGCGGCGGCCTGGAAAGCCAGCAGGTCTATCAGCACCCGCTCCACGAGATCGCCTCTTGGCTCGACGGTGGGGAAGCGCCCAAGATCAGTCCGACACATCGGCCCGGCTTTGAGCTTCACCTGCTGACCCCGGCGCGACTCGGTGCCGAGCAGGCCATCTTGCTGGCCGCCAAGATCGACGAGGAACGCGAGCCGCTCACCGCCGCCACCAACCTGACCATTGACGATCAGGTGCCGTACGTCTCCCCGATCGTACATGCCGGCCTGGCCGAAGGGCTGTCGTTTCTGGCGCAGGCTGCGGGCACCCAGCAAATCCTCGGCTTCTGCTTGGCCCACGACTACTGCACCCCGGCGGGAATCTCGCTCAGCGAGGCTTCCCCACGGCTCCGGCCCACCATCGCCATCCTCACCGAGCTAGAGGACTCCTACGTGCACCTGCGGGGCCAGCCTGCTCCCGGGGAAGTGATCCAGCTCGCCATGACCGGTACCGTACCTGGCGTCGCAGGCTACGAGATTGCCCGACAGCTAGAGCTCCGTGTCATGGAGACAGCCCGGCTTCGCGGATATCGTCGAGCCGTCACCATATGTACCAATCGAGTCACTTCAATTCAGGCACTGCGGGCTGGATTTGTTCAAGTCGATTCACGCCCATATGCCACCTATGAATTTGAAGGAAAGCGCTTTTTTGCGGCCATTGCGGAAGTCCACCACGAGGCCGTCTTGTTTGAAAAGGAGCTGTGATGCCGGTGCTCCCTCATCACAATGTGTATACCCGGCTTGGAGTCTCGCTGATCCACGGTGTGGGCGTCTTTGCCATCCGCCCAATTCCAGCGGGGACCATGATCTTTGAAGGTGACGAAGCCGAGATCATCTGGGTCAACAAAGCCGACCTGAAAGACTTAAGTCCAGCAGAGCTGAAGCTGTACGAGTTCGGCCTGGTTCGCGGCGACTCGGTGGCTTGTCCAAAGAGCTTCAACAACCTGACCCCGGGCTGGTTCGTGAACCACAATGAGAACGACCCCAACCTAATCTACGACTCAGAGCAGTATTGTTATTTCGCGGCCCGTGACATTGCGGTCGGCGAAGAACTGACTGCAAACTACCAGTCATATTCTGACAACATCATTTAAATACAGAACAGCTATGGTTTCGCACCAACATCTGGCGCAGGCTTTTGTAGATATCGCGAAACGATATCCTGAGCAAATCGCAGTCCACTCTTCGCAGCAGTCGCTCACGTATCGGCAGCTGCTACGCCGCGCCAGCCAAGTCACGCGCGTACTGCGCAGTCGTGGGGTTGAAAGCGGTACGCCAGCGAGTGCTTAGCCCCGCCGGCTCCATGCGCGGCGCTCACGTACTTGCTCAGCGACGCCGAAACAGCAGCACTGCCGAGAGCTCCCGACCTTGCTCAGCCGGCATCGGCGGACCCGCCACCAGCTCCCAGCCCAAGTCGGACATCGTCTGCACAAACAGCGCCCGGTCGTGCCGACGAAAGCGAAACATCGAAAAGACCCGCTCCCCTTGACTCTGCGAGCGCACCGTCGCCAGCACCGTCAGCGTGTAGCTGCCCTGAATCGGCGCCGGGTCCAGCCGACACGTCATGTGGATCTCGCGCACATCCGGGCAGCTGCGCCGAATCGGACCTTCCAGCCAGCGCGCCGTCGGCTTCGGAATCTCTCCCCGCAGCGCCGGATCGTTTGCCATGATCTCCTCGGGCGTCCGTCCCCAGCCCAGCTGCAGATCCAGCACCAGATAGTCCTTCGGTCGGGCGATGGCGTTCAGGTTGTCCAGCACAAACTGCGCTTCATCATCCAGGTTCGCCAGCGTACAGCCAAGGATTGTGTAGATGCGCGTCCGCTGCTGCGTCCGTGACGGCTGATAGTGCAGCTGCGTGTACGAGCCCAGACGATGAAAGTTCCCCTGCATCGCCCAGATGTGCATCCCGGCGATCCCGCCCAGCGTATCCACCGCATGCTTATACGCAACACTAAGCAGCGGCTGACTGATATCGAGCAGGCACAGATCGACATCCACTTTGGGCTGCATTGCGATCAGGTCTTGGACCAGCTTGGTTTCCAGCACACCATTGCCGGCTCCCAGCACAATTACGTTCAACCCAACCCCGGCACTGTTCGCAATGATCGCTCTGGCGATATCGTGAAGCGGAATCTTGGCCTGATGAGCCATCGTCACCGCTGACGCCCGCGTCATCGCCATGTAGTCGAGCGCACTGTGATGATCGAGATAGGCACTGGTCTGCTCCACCAGCCCCCCCGCACCTTGGAGAAAGCGCGCCAGATCCTCGACGAGACGGACCCCATCGTACCCCGGCGTCACATACCAGTTCATCGTCCCCGCTGGCTGCTGTTCAAGCGCGCTGACCGCGTGGCTGTGATCGATGGGCAGCGGCAGCTCACGCAGGATCGCCAGATCGGCCCACGTCAGCTGCAAGGCATCGACCGCCATCAGCCGCAGCAGCGTGCCGCGCGTGGGTCGAGTCCGGGCCGTCTCGATGAACTTGATGGTCGCTTCCGAAAGACCGGTCTTTTTGCCCAGCGCCGCCCGACTCAGCCGTGCCTGCAGCCGCCGGTCCTTGAGCAGCTTGCCGAACTGGAGCAGGGTCTCTCGCGACAGCCCAGCGTCCCGACGACTGGGCAGTCCCGAAACCAGCCGGCTCTTGACATCAACAAAGTGGGAGATGTCATGGAGGGTTTGCAGATACGACTTTGCAATATCCGTATCTTCTCCCGATTGCACCACGCGCTGAAAGTATGCAATCAGCGCATCGGTATGTAAACGCATGTTGGGTGACAGCGCGTGTTCAGCTACAGAGATCTCTGGGATGGGGGCAACTTCGGCAGTCATTGGTGTTTTACTTAACTGATGAGTCTGCTACGGTGTGTTGTCTTTGAAGAGTTGGCCGGTCAATCGATCGGCTCGAATCGACCGACAAGATTGCACAACACGCCGAGCAGGTCGAGATCCAAACCAACAATCATTGCAAATTTGTTTTGCAACAGGCGGACGCAGGTTGGAATAGATGGTATCAGTGCCCAGGCAGCGTAATTCACAGTTAGTTGGAGTGAATCCGAGCCGACTGCATCCCGATAGGCTGTTTCCGTTAGAACCAGCCGGCCTGCTTATTGTACCCAGTTGATGCTCTGATGCGATCTGGGTGTCAGCCCAAGGATCAGGCCAAGCGTCGCCCCACCCACCACGACCCCACCGATCGCCCACAGCCACCACTTCTTGTACAGCGGCCGCTGGGTCGGCTTCTGCTGCGTCGCGTCTTCGTCACTGGTGCCATCGCCAAGCTGGACTTGCAGCGACACGGTACGCTCGGGCTCAATCAGGATCTCTCCCTGATACGGCGGCAGTCCCGGCGAGCGAACCTCGATCGGCACCCGGCCCGCCCATGCTGGCCGCTTCAGTGGCGTAATGCCCAGCTTGCGATCGCCGACGAAGACCTCGGCCCGCGACGGCACACTGCTGATCTGCAGGCTGCCACGCGGTCGCTGCCCCGCCTGTTCCAGCATCTGCGCCACCGTGGTCCCAATCGTCGCCGCCGCTTTGACCACCGTGCAGCTTGTACAGAGCGGATTGGCGCTCACCGCCCGATCCCCCACCGCAACATCAATCAGGGACAGGTGCAGCCGCCAGTCCGACTGCTGGCCAAGCCCGCTGTGCTCAGAGTGCAGCAGCAGCACGTACTCCGCCCCACTGCGCCGGCCCAGCTCTTCCTGACACAGCAGCGAGTCGAGACAGCCGGCCAGCTGCGGCGCAATTCCCAAGGCCTGATCGCGCTTTTTCACGATGTGCCCCGAGTCATGCGCCGACTGATCCACCGCCTGTTCCAGCTGACGAATCGCCCCGCCATCGAGCCCTCGGTAGTGCGGGAGCCACAGCAGCAGCGGCGCCTGGGACAGCGTGATGTCATCGCTATCGACCGAGCTGCGCAACAGCCAGCTCGACCCCGAGTGAATGTCCAGGTCCTGCTGCTTGCGCCGCCCCGCCAGCTCCAGCACCACTTGATGCTTGCCCGCCGACAGCAGCAGCGGCGCCGACAGCGGCAGCGTCCCCACCAGCCGCTCATCGACCAGCACCAGCGAGCCCCGCTCTCCCAAAATCAGCGCCTCCCCCGACGGCGGCAGCGGCTCATGCAAGGCCCGCGTCACATCGCTGCGCTCCTCCGGCAGACCCCCTTCCCGCTCGGCTGCATAGCGACGAAACAGATCCACCGCTTCAATGCTGCGCCGCTCGATGTAAGCCAGGTGCCCCAGCAGATACAGCGTCTCGATGTCCCCGCGCAGCCGGTACGCTTCTTCCAGAAGCTGATAGGTCAGCGACAGCGCATTCTGCTGAATCGCGCTCTGCGCCGCTTTGAGCAGCTGACTGGCGCGGGCCGTCGCCACACTATCGGCCACCTGCGCCACGCTGCGCGGGTCGGGCTTGGCGAGCGCTCGCGGTGACAACAGCAGAAGCCATGGCAAAACTAGCCATGCCCAGACACAGGCCACACCACGGCGCTGTGCAGCGTATTGCCCCCGCATCCTTCAAACATCTCACAAACCTGGGCCTCTGACCACAGGCCACTGCCGCAGACAAGGGTTGACGTAGCCGCCTGCTTTTTGGCATCCCACTAGCCATGCTGCCAACCAGTTTTAGATTCATTCTAAAATTAGGTCCAAGCTGAGTTACAGTTCCCTTCACATCCGCAACCAACCAGCGCCTACAAGAAGGCGCCCACAGGAGAACCGAGCATGAGCATTCAAGTTGCCTCCCCAGCCCCCTCGTTTAAGGCCCAGGCCCTCGTCGGCAAAGAGTTCAAGACCGTCTCCCTTTCCGACTACGCCGGCAAGTGGGTCCTGCTGATGTTCTACCCGATGGACTTCACGTTCATCTGCCCGACGGAGCTTGTCGGACTCAATGACAAGCACGGCGACTTCGCGGACCGGGACTGCGTGGTCATCGCCGCCAGCACCGACACCGTTCACTCGCACCTGGGCTGGACCAAGGCCGATGAGCGCCTCGCCAACCTCAAGTACCCGATCCTTGCTGACGTGACCAAGTCGATCTCGCGCAGCTACGGCGTCCTTCTGGAAAACGAGGGCTTCGCGCTCCGTGGCACCTTCCTCATCGATCCGAACGGCGTGCTGCGCTGGTCCTGCGTCAACGACGGCTCGGCTGGCCGAAGCGTCGACGAGATGCTGCGCGTCCTCGATGCCCTACAGACCGACAAGCTCTGCCCCTGCAACTGGAAGAAGGGCGACGCCACCCTGTAGTCGCCGTCACGGTGGAGCCCGGTCAAGGCCGGCTCCTTTCGGACGATCTGTCACCAAGGGCTGAGCGACGCGGGAATCAACCCTCGCGATGCGCAGCCCTTTTTTGTTAGGAGGGGACTGCGATGAAGATTTCTCAAGAAGAACTTGATGGCGCGCGGACGCGGGTCGCCGAGCGCTTTGCCACCCAGGCGGCACCCGCCGTTCTATCGAACCTTCCCGGTGAAGTGGTCCGCGATGCGGCGCTGAACCTGGCCCGAGCACTCGATGGCGACACTGCCATCCTGTCGCGCGGCGATCGACTCCTGATTGGCTTCGGGGTGGTGGTGGCGCGGACCGGTCAGCCGGGACAAGGCCTGGCAGCCTGGCTCGCCGAAGCGGCCAAAGTCGCGGGCAAGACCGAGGAAGATCTCAGCTCGACCGCCGCCGTGGCCGTGGCCTGCGCGACCTACAACGGCTATTACAAGTTTCGATCGCTGGTTGCCGACGGAAAAGAGTTTGACGCCTTCCAGCCGGCCCTGCGCGCCAGCCCCTTTGTACGATCCTCGCTGAGCAAAGCCCTCGTCGAGCTGATCTCCCTGGCGATCTCGGTCATGAACGGCTGCAGCCAGTGCGTAAACGGCCACGTCCAGACCGTCAAAGCGAGCAGCCTGCCAAATCCCGCCGCCGCCATCGACGAAGCCGTGCGCATCAGCGCTGTCCTGGCAGCGCTCTCCGCCTGGAACTAACCACACCGTCCACGCTTACTCACTCGCTGCGCTTGTGGCGGAATGAAGAGAGGACGAAACTAGAGTCCATGCACGATCTCTCGATGGAACGGCAGCAGCTCCTGCACTATGAGGAAGTCTTGCGCAGCGCCGGTCAGTTTGTGACGGTGCAGCGGCGGGCCCTGCTCCGCTATCTGCTGCGCCATCAGGTGCATCCCACCACCGCCGAGATCGCCAGCGCGATCGGTCGCAGCGGTAGCGCCAGCTTGGCCACTGTCTATAACAACCTCGCCCTGTTCGCCGAGCTACGCATTGTCCGCACCCTGCGCAGCCCCAAGGGCGAGGCCCACTGGGACATCCGCACCGACCGCCATCACCACTTGGTCTGCAGCAGCTGCGCCCGCGTCGAAGATCTCGCAGAGGATCAGGTCGGCATCACCATCCAAGACCCCGCCATCGCCCGCCGCATCGAGCGCACCGAGGCCTGGCTGATCTGGTCCTGCCCCCGCTGCACCCAAGAGAGCTAGCCGCCCGCCCCACCCGCTGCTGTCTTGCTCCATGTGACTGGCGTTGGCGAAAAACGCAGCGACTGGCCCTACCTGTGGTCTATATAGGTCTTCGGGCTCGCTCTTACTTCCCCACGGGCCTGCTTAGACCTTTGCCGGAGACTTATTGCTATGCGGACTCTCCTCTTGCTCGCGGCGATGGGCAATCTCACCGCCTGCGGGCTCTCTGATGACGCTGAATTTCGCGGCGCGCCGCCCGCAACTCAGCAGGTCACGGTGGCCTTTCCCGGCGTCTCCACGATGACGGTCCGGCCCATCAAGGAAGACGACTCACCGCTGGCAAGCGAGCTGGCGAT
The DNA here is from genome assembly GCA_016794465.1 of Myxococcales bacterium. GTDB lineage: Bacteria > Myxococcota_A > Polyangia > Palsa-1104 > JAEUJZ01 > JAEUKA01. Next base: position 138,143 of record JAEUKA010000100.1, read on the forward strand.
GTACTACCGGCTGTCGCAGAACATGGCGGCCCTGCTCAACGCGAGCGGACTGCAGCTGCTCTCGGTGGCACGGCTGATGGTGCAGCTGCCGGCGACCACCCGAATGGGCCAGAGTCGCACCTGGGGACCGTTCGAGCCCGGTGGCAGCGATCCGCTGACCTATCGCTTGGTGGTCACGCAGCTGGGTGAAGCGGTGTTTGCCTACACGTTGTCGGCGCGCGCGCCCACTCCGACCAGCGAGGGCGAGTTCTTGACCGTGCTCGAAGGCTCGGTGTCGCAGGGCGCAAGCTCCGGCAGTGGCAGAGGCCGCATGACTGTCCTGTATGACAACCGCCGCAAGCTCGTCCCGCAGAGCTGCGAGCAAGGCCGCATCGACTTTGACTTTGACACCCTCGGCGAGCCAGCGCTGCTGGATATCACATTCCACCAAGCCGGCAGCCAGAACCCGCAGAACCGCAAGTGCAAGCAAGACCCACCGCGCGATGGCCGCTTCCACGCCGAGCACAGCGCCGCCGGGGCAGGTAGCCTGGTGTTCGATGTCCGCACCGACGTACACCAGAGCGACGGAAGCCGCCCGCTCCTAGAAACAGTGCTGCTGCACAGCCGCTGGGACCAGACTGGGGTCGGTCGCGCCGATGGCAAGATCGCCGACGGTGAGGTATCAAGCGACCTGCGCAACGCCGGACGCTCCGAGCGCTACGTCACCTTCTCGCAGTGCTGGAGTGAGCTGGGCAAGCCGGTGTATCAGCTCGCCACGCCCGAGTCGCTGCGGCTGATGGCCTCAAGCGGCGACCCGCTGCGGTGCGTCCCGGCCAGCGCCGCGCTGCCGGAATAGCTGACTACTTATTTAGAAGGGGGAGCTGGGACGTGGGGCTGGGGCTGGGCGCTGCGCAGGACGGCACGCTGGACAGTGCCGACCAGATCGACGCCCGTGGCGGCACGGACCTGCTCGTTGACTGCGACCACCTGCGAGCCAATCGAGCCCCCGCCGCCCCCGATGCCCCCTCCGAGCACGGTCAAGCGATCAATCTTGATGGCCTTCATCGTGCCAGTCAGCTCCCCAAACACCGGCAGTAGCTTCTGTAGCAGCAGCGACTCGCGCGCATTGCGGCCACCGGCCTGATACGCCTGCGACAAGCTGACCAGCGCTGCCGCCGCCGCGCGACCTTCCGCTGCGACCGACGACGCATCGGCTTTGGCATCGGCCTCGGCCTTGGCCTTGGCGGCCTGCGCTGCCGAGATCACATCGGCTTCCAGCTTGCGCCGAATCTGCTCGGCCCGCGCTTCCCACGCCCGTAGCTGCGCCTTGGCTTCCGACAGCTGCGAATGAACCTGACCACGCACCTCCGCGATCACGGCTTCCCGCTTGGTCTGGGCCTCGACAATGCGGCGCTGATTTTCCTTCTGCGCAATCTGCCCGTCTGTCTCGATCTTCGAGATCTCGGCGTTCATTTGGTTGTGCGCCTTCTGCACCGCTGCTGACGCCCACGCCTGCAGCTCGGCAATCCGCGCTTCCTTCTTGATCCGCGCCGAGCGCACCCGACCGACCGACGACAGGTAGTTGACATCATCGCTGATGTTCTGGATCTGCAGGTTGTCGAGCACCAAGCCCAGCCGGTGTAGGTCCTTGTCGGCTTCTTCGATCAGCTTCTGCTGGAAGATCATCTTCTGCTGGTTGATCTCCTCGGGCGTAAGCTCAGCGATGACACCGCGAAGGTTGCCTTCCAGCGTGTCCTTGGCGACCCGCATGATCCCCTCGCGCGAGGCGCCCAGGAAGCGCTCGATCGCGTTGTGCAGAAGCGACTCTTCGCTCGGCAGCTTGACGTTGGCCACCGCATGAACCTTGAGCGGGATGCCGCCACGCGAAAACGCGTTGGTCACCGACAGCTCAATCGCCATGTTGGTCAGCTGCATCCGGTCCACCGTCTCGATGAGCGGAATCCGCATCGCCCGACCGCCGCGTACCACCCGATATCCCACCGTCCGCCCGTCAGCCAGCCGCCGCGAGCGACCCGAAAAGATCAGCACTTCCGAAGGCGGGCAGACCGAGATGTTGTTGATCACCGTAAACAGCAGGAACACGCCTGCCGCCAGCACCACCGCCAAGATTATCGTGATTGCGAGCGGGCTCATCGTGAGCCTCCTTCCACGGGCGAGAGCAGGTTCTTGATATCCACCCCAGTCAGGCCCTTCAGCGTTGACAGCACCTCGGTGACAATCGCCGGATAGGCCGCCGCCACCTGCGCCAGTGCGTGTCCATCGCCGGTATCGACAATCTGGATCTCCCGCACCGACAGATCTTTGACCTTGCTTGCCACCTGCGCGACCAGCGTATCCAGCTGCGACAGCACAAACAGCTCGCGGGCATTTGGTCCCGCTGCTTGCAGCGCCTCGGTCAGCACGCGCATCGCCTCGGCTGCCGCCAGACCTTGCTCGCGACGCGGCGCCGCTTCACCTTCGGCCAGCAGCAGCTGGGCTTTCTGGTCCGCTTCGGCGGGCAGCACCACCTCGGCGTACAGCTTGCGCTGGTTCAGATCCTTGCGCACCGTCTGTAGCTCTTGCTCGGCTTCGGCCCGGGCCTGCTCGGACGCCGCCTGCGCCTCTCGCTCGACCGCCTGCGCCTGGCCTTCCAGCTGACCGACGGTCTGCCGCAGCAGGTTGCGCTTCTGGGCGATGCCGATCTCGGCGTCTTTCTGCGCCACCTCGGCCAGCTGCCGCGCCGCCGCTTCTTGCTGCGAGGTTTCCTGGTTGGCCTGGTTCTCGGCGTTCTCGGCGTCTCGCACCGCTGCCGCAATCTGCGCCCGTCCCAGGTTCACCAAGTAGCCGGCCTCATCCTCGACGCGCTGGATCTTCAGCGTATCGAGCTGCAGCCCCATCTTGTTGAAGATCTGGTTCGATACCTGCACCAGCTGGTTGGCAAACTCAATCCGGTCTTGGTTGACCTGCTCTGGCGTAAGCTGCGAGATGACATCGCGCAGCGAGCCCTCTAGCGTCTGCTTGGCGGTCTGCCAGATCGTCTCACGCGGCATGTTGAGGAACCGCTCGACCGCGTTGTAGACAAAGCGCGAGTCGCTGGAGATCTTGACGTTGGCGATGGCGTGGATGTCGAGCGGAATGCCACCACTCGACAGCGCCTTGGGCATCGACAGCTCGATCGGAATCAGCCGCAGATCCATGCGATCGACCGTCTGCAAAAACGGCAAGCGGAAGTGCGTGCCGGCCAGCACCACTGTAAAGGTCGTCGGCTCGCCATTGTTGGTGCGGTGCGACTTGCCCGACACCACCAGCAGCTCGTTGGGCCGGCAGATGTACAAAAACTGCCGCAGCATCCACACAAACACCAGCAAGCCGACGGCAAAGCCCGCCGCCAGCATCACCACTCCCGCCAGCTGAGCATCATTGCTGAGCAGCTGCGGGGGCGGCTCGTCAACTCGCCAGCTTGCGAGCGCCGCCATCGCCAAAGAGGAGACTGACATGTTCGCTATCCTTTTTCCTGGGTGGATCGCGACGCTGCCGCCGCTCCACGGTTTACCGGTTGTGCCGCGCTGCCTTCGGCCCGAGTCACACTGACCTCGGCCTGGCCGTCGCGGATGTCGATGATCGTCACGTCGATGCCTTCAGCAAGCGGTCCGCCATCGCTAGGCCTGGCAATGAGATCGATGGTTTGGCCAGAAACCTCCAAGCGAATCTTGCCGACGCCGCCCGCAGGCGCAGGAATCAGCACCGTCGCCCGCGAGCCCACCATCCGCTCTTCTTGCAGCGTGCCCGACTCGGTGGTCACACTCATCTTGCGCATCACCGCCCGGGCCGAAAACGCCGTAAACAAGCCCACCCCCAGCGCGGACAGGCCCGCCACCGGCTCGCCCACCTTTGCCACCGTGCGCAGCAGCAGCCCGGTCAGCCCACCAAACGCGAGCAGGTAGGTCCACAGCTGGATCGACATCAGCCACAGCAGCGCGGTCGGAACCCCCGAGTCCAGGCCATCGCTGCCAGAGTGATGGCCTGCGCCGACGCCCATCGCATCGTGTGCTGCGTGCGCCGCACCGTGCCCACCGTCATGCCCGTCCCCGTGCGCCGCCGCCGTGCCCCCGTCATGCCCGACCATGTGGCCATCCGCAGCCCCGGCATCGGCATGGCTGGCAGCCTCTCCATCACCGTGCGCGTCGCCCTGCCCTTCCCCGGCATCGCCACTGTGATCATCGCTCTGACCCGCGCCAAGCAGCGACACCAGCACGAGCAGACATCCAGCAACAGCCGCGAACACGTACAGGTACAACACTCCATGGATTGTCCGCCCCCCCGATCCCTCCTGTCAACGTCACGTCGAGGGGCAAGCGGCTTCCCTTGCGTCGGCGCTATAGCCAGCAGCGGTCTGCCAAGGCCAGGCTGGGTAGCCGAACTGGGGCTTGGGAGGGCGAAAATCGGTTCGGGTCTAGCCGGCGTGCAGTTTTGCATTTGCAAAATCGGGCCAACCCCGGCCTGGTGCCGGTTTTCTCTTTGCAAAATCGGGCCAACCCCGGCCTGGTGCCGGTTTTCTCTTTGCAACATCGACCCAACCCCGGCCTGGTGCCGGTTTTCTCTTTGCAACATCGACCCAACCCCGGCCTGGTGCCGGTTTTCTCTTTGCAACATCGACCCAACCTCGGCCTGGTGCCGGTTTTCTCCACTGCCAGGCCGCTGCCGGCCAAAAAAAGTCAGCCAACATGAAAAAAGATGGGTCGGGTCACTGGCGAAACGAAAACCGCGTCCTATCCTTCAAAGCTTCCCCTTTGGAGATCAAGGAGTTAGCCCATGCCGATGATTCGCAATGAACGGACCGGAACAGACGAGCTGCTGCGAGATGGACGGTTTCACTACGCAGCACTGCTCGCAGACCCTGACACGGCGCACCTGGCCCCGCCGGTCAAGACCAAGCTTGATTCACTGACCCAGGCCCACAGCACCACCTCTGCCGCCGAGCTGGTGCGCATCGAAAAGCAGGCCCTGGCCGTGCGCGCCGAGTACGTCCACGATCAAAAGCACAGCGTGGTCGAGCTGCTGGTGCTCGGCGTGGTCAAGCGCAAGCGCGAGCTGGCACCGTACCGTAAGGTCTATCCCGACGGGCTGACCGCCCTGACGGACCTGTCTGGCGCAGAGCAGGAGCGAGCGGTGGGCAACATGGTGGACGAGCTGGCGATCCATCACCCAGAGATCCATCTCAAGTACAGCAAAGATCTGCTGAAGCTGGCGGCGGACGCGACAGCGGCGGAAAAAGCGCACACGGATGCCGAAGCCAAGGTGAATCGCACCTTTGCCCAAGAGCAGTCAGCCCGCAGCGAGCTGTCCCTGCTGCTGCGCAAGAACGAAGGCGCCCTGATCTCGCTGTTTCCGCACGATCACACCCTCACCCGCCTGTACTACCGCCCCCGTCCGAAGAAAAGGGCCGCCGCCAAAGCCCCGCTCTCCCCCCGCACCCCAGCACCGACCCCCCAGCCCGCACAGCCCTAACTCGCCCCCCAGGCAGCGTGTGGAAAAGTGCGCGAGGAGCCCAAAGTGCAAAGAGGAGGACCGCACCAGTCCCCGACACGAAGTGTGGGGGAGAACGTCCGCAAGGACTTTCCCATGAGCGAAAGCCGTCGAGAAATCAGTGGGTTGTGAGGGGTCGGGAATGATTCGGGAAGGGTCTAATTGGGATCGCGATCGGGCTGCGGTTTGAGAGGATTGGCGATGGTGAGGAGGTGGATTAGGTGCTCGACTTGGCGATCGCTGAGGGCACCTTGTAGGGTCTTGGCTAGATCGGGGACTGGATCGGCTTCGCTGGACTGCTCCGGCGCATCGCTGTGAAGGGCGCTGAGTACGGTGCGGACTCGACTGTTGAGCAGCTGCGTCGGGTCGGCGTAGTGGCGGGCGGTGACGGTGAAGCTGCCGTGGCCGAGGGCGGTGGCGACGGCTTGGCTGCTGACTCCCTGACGGAGCGCGAGGGTGGCGTGGAGGCCGCGCAGGCTGTGGGCGCAGACTTTGGGGACGCCGGCGCGCTCGCAGACGCGGTGGACGGCGCGGATCAGCCAGTTGGTCAGCAGCGGCTGGCCCGTCGGACGTGTGCCGAAAAGATACGCATCGGGGGCCTTGTCACGGGTCAGCTCGCGCAGGTGAGGACGCAGAAACTCGGGCACCTCGGGACGGCGACGGGCGTTGTGGGTCTTGCCGCTCGGAATCAGCAGCACCGAGCCCCCCTCGTCGAGATCACGGACGCGGCGTGGCTGCTCGGGGGGGACAGTGGCATCGGCAAGTCACGTCTGCTTGATGAGCTGCGCAGCGTGGCGCTGGTGGATGGAGTCGTAGTGGTGCGAGGGCAGGGTATCTCCGAACGGGGGGCTTCCTACCAAGTCTGGCAAGAAGTGTTGCAGGTGCTGACTCTGCACGTTCAGCTGTCCGAAAAAGAGCTGGGAGTGCTCGAAGCAATCCGTCCCGGAGTGGCGGCACTTCTCGACCGACCGTATATCTTGCCGCAGGAGGAGCTAGACGCCCAAGCCGCGCGGCTACACACCCTGCGTGTGCTCCGTGAAATCCTGCTGCGCGTGGAAAGGCCCGTGCTGATCATTCTGGAAGATCTGCACTGGGCCGATGCCGAGAGTCTGACGCTACTCGACCAGATCAGCAGCGGTGTGGTGGGTCACCCGATGCTGATCGTCGCCAGCTACCGAATCGACGAAGCACCGCATCTGTCCCACGCGCTTCCTTGGTGTAAGCGACTCCGACTCGGCAGACTCCAGCGCCATGAAGTAGAGCAGCTCTGCAAATCCATCATCGGCCTCCCCAGTCCCTCCCCCTCCCTCCTCGACCTCCTCGAACGAGAGACGGAAGGGAACCTGTCAAGCTCTCAGTTGAGAGCGACCCAGCCTCGGTGAGTCTGCCGCAGACTTTGCGCGAGGCTTTGCGAAGGGAGTCGGCGAAGAGGGTCGGCAGATCTATCAGGACACCAAGGAACTCCCAGCTCGGCTCGCCAAGACTGGACGCGAAATCGTCGATGATTTGCAGGCTGCTCGCGAGCTACGAGCGCTGGCACCGCTTCACGCGATGGAACATGCGATTCGGAATGCCTCGCGTGAGGATGTGGAGCGAGTGGCGCACGGCGTAATCGTGGCGACGAAGGAATGGCTCGACAAGCCGGCCTACGAAAAGGGCGAGTCGCTCGGTCGCGCAACCACATCGCTTGCAGCAGATGCGGCGATGGGAGTGCTCACGGAGGGACTCGGTACGCTCGGGACACTGCGAAAGGTTGAACGAGCCGCAGAGGCTGCGGACCATGTTCGGGATGTGGAGAGGGTGGCTGCCGCTGCTGCGAAGGATCGTCCGACCCGATTCGTGAGTGGAACCACTGTCATCGACCGTCGAACAGGAACGGTTCTTGAGGGAACTGTGGACCTGAAACCAACGCTCGATCGGATCGAATCGGGTGGGCGATTTCCGCACCGCAACGACGGCGCCGTTTTTCAAAATCGTTCCTTGCCCGGTAGTGACACGCCATCGCTCCCGAATCAGTCTCCGGGCTACTATCGAGAATACGTTCATCCGACGCCAGTCACTCATGGACCCGGCCCGCAGCGCGTGGTCATTGGAAAAGGCGGCGAGATGTACCACACACCAGATCACTATCAGACCTTTGTTCCGCTCAAGTGAGGCACGCGAGTTGAGTCGTTCCAACTTATTCAAATTTGAGGACGCCCCCGAGGCTGGACCGAACGTCTATGTTGCGTCGCTGCCGATGGGCATTGCTAGTTCTTCTGCGTTGCTGGAAGCTCTCTATGTCGAGCTGCAACTGCCGGGTTACTTCGGGTTCAACTGGGACGCACTATCGGACTGTCTGCGTGACTTGCATTGGATGAAACAGAGGACGGTGGTACTGCGGCATGGTGACCTCCCACACCTGCCGGAAGCCGAGCTCCGTATCTATCTGGATGTGCTTTCAGAGGCCGTGGCCAGTTGGGGAGCGGAGGAAGAACACTCTCTGGCGGTGAGTTTTCCAAGGGACGTTCGACGCAACTTGGAGAGAGTGCTTTGTGAGCAGACCCTGAAATGACCCCCAACACTGCAGGCAGTCGCCGCCGGTCAGAAAGTGTCGAGGTTTCGCGATGAAAGCTCGAACTACAGCTGACCGAACACATCCATAGAATATCTCGTTTGCTGTGTTGTCATTTTCTGCGCGGCGCCGCATGTTGCGGCCTATGCAGAGCACAAATATTCCTTCCTGTCTTTCTCAGAAACAGCCGCCACTCGACGCGGATCTTCACCACTTGGTCAAAGAGATTCGTGAGTCCTTCCTGTCGTTTCTGGATCGCTGCAAAGCGGAACAGATTCAGACCGATCAGGATGAGCTGATTAACACTTCAACTTGGCTCTCCAGCTCTGTGCGTCGCTCGCGAACCGTCCTCAGCAGCTTGCCCCACTCTCTCTTGCCGCGAACGTGAACGTACTGCGCTGGCTGAATCAGATCATCAGAGAACTCTGTCACAACCGGCGATTCGACGATGCGCTGCAAATTCAAGAGCGCTCCACTGCGCTGACCGGCGACGGGTGGGGGGTCATCTACCGTCCGCTCCTCCTTCTCATGGCAGGGCAGGAGCAGGCCGCTTGGCAACAAGCGAAATCCGAGATCAGCCACAGCCCACCTCCTCCCGATCTGGTTGTGGACGCAACATCAAGCAGACTCTGCCAGAGATCTCTCTTGATCTCGCGATTTCGCGGACGCATTGTCCGCTCATGCGCAAAATCAAGAGTGCATCAAAGGCGACTCCTACTTCACGGATGAGTGCGGCAGAGCGGAGTGAGCTGGCTTTGCGAACGTATGTCTTTCACATCGTTCCTGAGCGTGCTCCTTCTGTCTCTCGTACCGTCGAGCTTCTGGCCTCGCAGACCTTTCGCGATCTGCACCACGCGATCCAGCAGCACTTCGCGCTGGATGACGATCACATGTATGCGTTTTTTATGTCGGGTCGGGCGTGGGATCAGAGCGGAATTTTCTCGGATGGAAATCCGCGCATTTCGCTTCAGGAGGGAGGCTGTAAGGCAGGCAAGGAGTTCCTGTATCTGTTCGACTTCGGAGACGAGCTGCTACATCACATCCGCGTGGAATCGGAGGGAACCAAACAGGAAGGAGTCTCGTATCCGCGTCTCTTGGCGTCGGTGGGAGAGGCGCCAGAGCAGTATCCGGACGCCGAAGGGGAAGAGTATGTCCCTCCTGAGCTTGACGTGGATCTGCTGCCACTGGCGGAAGATCTGGCGCGGGCCTGCGAGGACTGTTTCGGGGCCCACTCCGAGACAGAGCTTCCCTGTGAGGACTGCGGGGAGTTCCATGAAGACTTGCCGGAAGCAGACATTCCTGTTGAGTCGCTCGACCACTGCGTGGCGCTACTTACCAGGCTTGGGACCGAGCTACAGAGCAGGCCGACGCAGATCGATGCGCTCGACGAGTTCTGCGATGCGATGCTGATGGAGTGGATGGAGTCGGTGTTCGACACCTTGCAGGACGGTGAGCGAGCAGAGGATGCACTTCGGCTTCATGATCTGCTGAGCCCGGTTCTGGGCTCTGAAATGGAGAGCTGGCTGCCCGAACGTCATTTCCTGCTCCTTTCTGCGGGTCGGAAGGAGGAAGCGACGGCAGAGATGGAGCGGCTTCTGTCCGAGCATCCTGAGTCGAGCGATGTGCTCCATTCCGCGATCGAGTTCTTCCGCTGTGTTGGGGATTTGGAGCAATCGGAGGCGTGTGCTCGGAAGATGGTCTCGCTGAAGGAAAGTCGTAGCTGGTTTATCGCAGCTTCACGGGTTCTACTGGAAGTCCTGGACGAGCGGGGCAAGGTCGAAGAGGCCACCCAACTGCGAAGTGAAATCGAACATGCAGAGCGACTCCAGCACGACGCTGTTGCGAAAAAGAACAATCGGCCACAGCTCGTTCCCAACTACGTTGCAGAGAGCCCCTACATTGCGCCTCCCAAGCCGGGTCGGAACGATGCCTGTCCTTGCGGCAGCGGCAAGAAGTACAAAAAGTGCTGCGATGGAAAGACTCCTTCTGTAGCCCAGCCCTCCGCTCCGTAGCTCTCGATCCTTTGACCTCTTGCGAACTTTTTTCGTGAAGAAACGTAAGCAGTGGCGTCTTGGGTAGTGGACCGTGCTGGCGTGATTGCTGACGGTGGTCGAGCTGGCGCTTACGGGGACGACGCTGCCGCTGTTGACGCGGGCGGTGGTGGTCGGAGAGGCGCTTCGACGAGCAGCGCTGGCGATGCATCGGGTGCCTTCGGCTACGCTGGCCGGAAAGATGCATCTGGGACGCCTCTTATTGGGCAGCATCGACGGGTGTTGCCGCGGGTCACAAACTAACCCCCGTCCACTCCCAAACCACCAGATGTTCCTTTCTCCGCGCTCTGTTCGCTAGGATTGGGGCGCTGTTCGCTACAAAGCACACCACAATTACTGGCTGCGCTCGTTTCGTTTTCTCGTCGCTGAATGGCTCCAAAAACAAATTGGACAGAGACCTCTGCGTGGCCTACGTAGGCGACATGATTCGCATCGATCTGACCCGCTTTTCACTTTCTCTTGCGCTGCTGGGCGAGCTCATCACGCTTGCTGCTCACCCTCGGACTCGCGAGCGCTTACTTGCCATTTTCCGTATCGCTCAGGGCGACTCCGCTGCCACTGTCTGTCGCGAGCTGCAGCGTGATCATCATACCGTGCTCAAGTGGGCTCATGACGTAAGCTCGGGAGGTCCCTCCGCCTTGGTTTACAAGCACTTCGGCGGTACTCCTTCCCAGCTCTGTTAGCTTGCTCCGCTTCTGGTTGATGTCGTCGAGGAATCATGGTTACTGGCGGCGCTTCCGCGGGTCAAAAAAAACGCCAACGCTCCTGTTCAGTTCGACATAGCGCAAGAGCACAGCGCGACACAGCAGACCGATCTGGTAACGACTCCGCAGGCCACTCCTGAGCAGGCTCCCTTCCTGCCCCCTGCGGTTCGCTGGACCCTCCGCACCCTCTGCGCACTGGTCCTCAGCATCACGGGTCGGCTCGTCTCCCGAGAGACTCTGCGCAAGCTGCTGCATCAGACCGGCTATTCCTTTAAGCGTCGCTCCCGCATTCTGCTCGGCAAGGCCGATCCCAAACTGCGTGCGGAACTTGTACTTGAGCTTGCTCGCTTGGTAACGGAGTCGCAGCAGGAAGACGGGCCTCTGCTGGTATTTTCCGACGAGGCACACATCCACTTGGAGACAGACGGCGGCTCGGGCTGGAGCCGCAAAGGAGTGCCTCTGTATGTCAATTCCTACTCTCCGCAGCGTGGCAGGAAGCTCTCCTGCTTCGGTTTCTACGCCTTGGGAAACGACCGCCCCGTGCTGCTACACACTGCATCGTGGGCGACGGCAGAGACGACCAAC
>JAEUKA010000003.1 GCA_016794465.1 Myxococcales bacterium
TTCGTTGAAGAACCGGGTGGCCATTTCGGGGTTTAGGGCTAGCTCGCGGTGGAGGACTTTGATGGCGGCGCGGATGCCGATGTCTTCACGGAGGGCTTCGTAGACGACACCCATGCCGCCCTCTCCGACCTTTTGCACCAAGCGATAGTTTCCGACGACCTGGCCGATCATGAGATATGGCACAAGGGGGCAGCCGTGCCTTCCGCGCAGACACGGACGATGATGGCAGTGTCCCACGACGAGGCCCGGCCAGACAAAGCTTTTCTATTCGAGGCTTATCGGGTCAAGGCGCCGCATGGCATGCCTCATGGCGTGCCGCATGGCATGCCTGATGGCGTGCCTCACGACGTATTGGGCGAGACTGCGGGCTGTAGGTGGACTTGGCGCAAGCGGCGGGTTAGATGCGGTCATCCTGGTAAAACAAGGTAATTGCCAAGCAGTGAAAGGCCTCATCACTCGACTGAGTCACGATGGTGTCGACCACCCGCAGCTCCGGTCGCTCCGTCAGCCAGGCGGTTACTTTTTCACCCAGCTGGTCGCGCTCTTGCGCCATCGTCGCGGAGAAGACCTTCACGCCGTTGAACTTGTTCTTGTCGCTCATCCGCTCACTCCCCGGCCCCGGGGCCCCGGTTGGTTTGCCCTGCCCTACTTGGCCGACTGAACGCAGTCAGCCCGATACTCACTAGACCGCGCCTTGGGATGGATCGTCAAGTCGCTTCACTGCCTCGGGCCGCCGCGAGGATTTCCTCTGTGGACAGCAGCCGATTGGCGGCTTTGGCGACCGCAAACACCCGCTTCACAGCCTCGGTCGAGGCCGAGACGCCGTGCCGCTCCAGCCAGTAGCAGACGTTGGACTCGCCCGACATCGGTCCGATCTCGATCTCTTGCCGACGCCCAAACATCGCCGCCGGCACGCCCGAGTAGATTCGATCGGCCAGGTACGCGTCGCCTTTGCGCTCGGCCTTGATGATCGCCGCCGCATGCACGCCCGTCGCAGTCCGAAACGCATCGGTGCCAAACACCGGATAGTTGTAGGGAATCGGCACCTGGCACGCCCGCGACAGCAGCGCACACAGCGCATCCAGCGCCGACAGATCGCGATCCGCCGGCAGCGCGCCCATCAGGTACAGATTGACGAGCAGCTGATCCAGCGCCGCGTTGCCGACCCGCTCCCCAGCGCCGAGCACCGTGCCATGAATCCGGTCCGCCCCCGCCTGCAGCGCCGTCAGCGAGTTCACCACCGCCAGGCCGCGATCGTTGTGCCCATGCCAGTCGATGCCGACCTTGCCCGACAGCCCCATCCCGGCAATCACCGATCGAGTGAAGCGCACCAGACTCTCGACCCCCAGCGGCGTCGCGTGACCGACGGTATCGCACAGACACAAGCGGTGCGCACCCGAGTCGATCGCGTTCTTGAACAGCGCCGCCAGCATCTCCGGTCGCGAGCGAATTGTGTCCTCGGTGACGTAGGTGCACGGCAGGTTGTTCTGGGTCGCGAACGACACCGCCTCCGCCGACATCTTGAGAATCCGCTCGGCATCCCAGTTCTCGGCAAACTGACGAATCGGCGAGCTGCCAATGAACGTCATCACCTCGATCGCGATGCCGGCTTTTTGCGAGATCTCGACGACGGGACGAATGTCATTGAGGTGCGTACGCGCCGCGCAGGCCGGACGAATCCGTAGCTTGCGATCGCGAATCTCCTCGGCCAGCCTCAGGCCATCTTCTACGGCACGCGGCCCCGCTCCCGGCAGCGCGATGTCGACGTGCTCCACCCCCAGCCGATCGAGCAAGACCACCAGCTCGATCTTGTCCTCGATGCTGGGATCGTGTACCGACGGTGACTGTAGGCCGTCGCGCAGCGTCTCATCGAACAGCGCAAACTTGTGCGGCCACAGCGGCGCGTGGGTATCGTGGGTGTTCCAGTCGTAGATGATGTCCGAGGCTGGTTGCCGGGTCATGAGTGCCTCTCGCTAGATGCTCTCGATTGCGACTGCGATGCCTTGACCACCGCCGATGCAGGCTGCGCCGATCGCCCGCTTGCCGCCCCGACGCTTGAGCTCATGGAGCAGGTTCGCGGTGATGCGCGCGCCGGACGCCCCGAGCGGATGACCGAGGGCAATCGCCCCACCACAGACGTTGCTCTGTGCAGGTGGCAGCCCTAGCTCCTTTGCGACGGCGAGAAACTGCGGCGCAAACGCCTCGTTGACATCAAACAGGTCGTAGTCCGCAAGCTGCGTCCGCGTCGTCGCCAGCAAGTTCCGAATCGCCGGCACTGGACCGATGCCCATGATCGTCGGATCACAGCCCGAGACGCCCCAGCCAACCAGCCGTCCGAGCGGCGTGTAGCCCTTCGACTCAGCGTGCTCCCGAGTGGTCAGGATCAGCGCCGCTGCTCCGTCGCAGATTCCCGAGGCATTGCCGGCCGTAATCACTCCGTCTTTCTTGAACACCGTCGGTAGCTTGGCCAGCGTCTCCATCGTCGTCTGTGGCCGAGGATGCTCGTCTTGGGCAAAGCGCACCGTGCCCTTCTTGCTGACCAGATCGATCGGCGCTAGCTCCGCCTCAAACCAACCCTGCGCCTGCGCTTCGGCCCAGCGCTTCTGCGAGCCCAGCGCAAACTCATCACACACGGCCCGGGTCAGCTGATACTGCTCGGCCAGCTTCTCGGCGGTCATCGCCATCGGCATGCCGGTAAACGAGTCGGTCAGCGCGTCCCACAGCGTGTCACTGATCGCCGGAGCCTTGCCGAGCGGCCAGCCCCAGCGCGCCCCGCGCAGCACGTGCGGCGCCTGCGACATCGACTCGGTACCACCACACAGCACTGTCGTCGCTGCACCGAGCACAAGCTGCTCTGCCGCCGACACCACCGCCTGAAAGCCCGAGCCGCACAGCCGATTGAGCGTCAGCGCCGGCGCCGGCACCGGCACTCCCGAGCGCAGCCCGATGTGACGCGCCAGATAGATTGCGTCCGCCGAGCTCTGCTGCACATTGCCGAAGATCACCTGATCCACGTCCGTCGCAGAAACTCCACCGGCCACCAGCGCCGCCTTGGCCGCATGCACCGCCAGGTCCGTCGCTGTAAAGTCCTTCAAGGCTCCGCCATAGGTTCCAAACGGAGTCCGCTTGGCGGCGACAAACCACAGATCCTTGCTCGTTGCGTACATGTTGTTCCTCTCTTACGAAGTCGCCGGGGCGGACGAAAGGTGGTTCGACAACTTGCCGGGCCCAGCGGCGACAGCGGGTCAAAAAAGCGCCCTATCATACACTCCGAGGCGAACGGCTCGGTCAATTTTCAGCCTCGCCCACAGAGAGAACTGTGATATCTAGTTAGGCTACTTCGGTACCTTTTCCAACCCCGGCACCGTCTCAGACTCGCGCGGTGCCCCAGGGTGAAGGAGCTCGGGAGATGGTGTACACCGGCGTGAAGGTCTTTTCGGCGACGAAGGCTCGTGAGAGGGAAGAGCTGGGCGAAAACATCTCCCGTTGGCTGCGCAACAACCCGTCGCTGCGGATCGTCGACAAGGTCGTCACCCAGAGCTCTGACCGCGAGTTTCACTGCCTCACGATCACCCTCTTTTACGTCAAAGAGCCCAAGTCAGCGTAAGCGCGCAAGCGGATCGTCCACCGTCCGTTTTGCCCGATTGGCTGTACCGATCAGCTGTGTCCCGTTCCGCGACGGAGCGCTTTTTCGACCAAGCCCAGGCGGTCTTGACCGAAGAACAGCTCGGGCTGGCCATGATGCTGCGCGACGAGGAAGGACGGCACGCCAAAGCAGCCCCACGCCTCGGCTTGCTTGGTGTTCGCGAGCAGCTTGGCCTTGACCGCAGGCTCACCGACGCGCAATAGCAGGCCCGGATCGAGCCCAACCTCGCCAAGCGCTCGCTCCAGCACCTGCACATCGCCAAGATCCTGATCTCCGACCCAGTACAGTCGAAACAGCACGTGCGTCAGCGGCGCAATCTTGTCCCCAGCCAGCAGTGCCAGCCGCAGCGCCGTCACCGTGTTCATCGGAAAGCGCGAGGGAAAGTGAAACGACACCCCGTAGTGATGCGCCCAGCGGCTCATGTCATCGAGGGAGTGCCGTCGCTTGCTCTCCGGATAGGTCGAGATCGGCACGAGCGGCGTCCCGATGCTGCGAAACAGTCCCCCGAGCAGGATCGGAAAGAACTCGACCTCGGCCCCACAGTCAGCGGCCAGCGACTCCACTTGCGTCGACGCGAGATATGCAAACGGGCTCGAAAAGTCGTACACGAACGTGAGCTTGCGCGCCTGGTTGGCGACCTGGGCAGACGGCCCACCGAGCGGAGTCGTCGCAGCGGCATCCTGACGAACCTGCGGCGTCTCCGACCGGGCCAGCGGGTGACTGCGCAGCGCCTCGGCCACAAAGTGCAAGCGATCCTGACCGAAAAACAGCCTTGGTCCGCCTTCCGTCTCGACGACAAAGGTTGGCACCCCGAATACACCGCTGGCGATCGCCTCATCGGTGCGCCGCCGCAGCTCCATCGACACCGTGGCGCTCAGCAGCCCTTTCTGAGCCTCCGTCCGCGACAGACCCACCGACTCCGCGATATCGAGCAGGACCTCGACGCTACTGACATCGCGACCCTCGACCCAGTAGGCCCGATACAGCGCGGCCATCAGCGACGGTACACTCAGCCGAGGCGCCCACGTCAGCAGCCGCATCGCCTCGACGGTCCGACGCGGATGTTCTGCCGGAAACGTGAGCGGCACCCCAAAGTGCTCGGCCCAGCGTCCCAGATCGATCCGCGTCATCGCCTGCTTGCTCTGCGGTCCCGCCGCCGGCTCCGAGGCCAGCGACTTGAGCACGCCACCAAGCAGAATCGGCCGATGATCGATGCGCGCCCCGACGTTGTCCGCCCAGCTCGGCAGCTGCGTCGACGCGAGATAGGCGTACGGACAGACGATGTCGAAGTAGAAGCGAACCTCGGGCCGGGCACCGTCCTGATAACGATCACCAAACGCCGAGTTGTGGGCCGGAAGCGGAATCGGCATGGCGGCAGCCTACTTCACGGTGAGCTCAATCGCGACAGGAGCCTTCTGCGGATCGCAGGTTGTCTCGGTGCAGACCGCAAAGCTCAGCTGCCCAGCAACGGTCTTTTTGCCCGCTTCACTGGCCGTGAGGGTCAGCTCAAACCGGCACTCCTGCTTGCTCATCACCGCGTCCGACTTCGTCATTTCTGCTTTGCTCGGCGTCACCCCCGGCGTCGGGCTCAGCTTCAGCTTGGTCGGAAACTCTTCGTTCATGTGATAGCCCGCTCCGGGCTTGATCACGATCGTGGCTTTGACCGGCTGACCTTTGCTACCGCTCACCGGAGAGACGGTGACGCTGTACGGCTTGCTCGCCACCGCACCAGCGATGCCTCCCTCCGCGCGCGCTGCACCACTGCCCCAGGCCAAACCCACCGCAACCACTGACGACAACATCCAGCGAGACAATCGACGACTCATGTCCTGTCCTCCAAATTGCTCCTCAGTATAGGGACGACGCTTGGCATCGCCAGACCTTCATTTGCGGTTGACCAGGCCGGCGCGCTGCTCGTACCGTCCCCGACATGATGCCACCATGCGCTAGGACACTGCTCCCCTTCGTTTTGGGTCTGTGGACGCTCGGCGCTGCCCCGGTGCCGCTGTCAGCCAAAGAGCCCAGCTCCGTCGTGGCGCGCTCCCTTCCGGCCACCGCTGGCGTCCGTACCTTCGCCGAGACGGTCCTGGATGCCCCAGCCGCCAAGGTCGCAGCGGTGCTGGCCGAGCCCGCCAACTTCGTACCGCTCTTCCCGGCACACAGCGTCGAGGTGCTGTCCAGCCACGGCGATCGTCGCGTTGTCTCCGTCGAGATGCGCAAGCCCTGGCCGATCGGCAGCGTCAAGTGGGTCGAAGAGGTCGTCTCGCTCGAAGATCCCCAGGATCATGCCTTTGTCGTCGAGCGAACTGCGCAGCCCGGCTATTTCCGCCGCCTGGTTTCACGCTGGCGCGTCGAGCCACTTGCGGACAGCGATCATGAGCGCTGCCGAGTGACCTACGATGTTTCGCTAGAGCTGGCACGCTGGGCACCGGACTGGATTCTCCGGCGCAACCACCTGGGCGGGGTCAAAGACACAATGAAGCGACTACGCAGCCTGATCCTCGCCGGTCAAGTGACCGAGTCGGCTCACCAGTAGCCCTGCAGCGTCGCCGAGCCACCGAGCGTATTGATGTCGTCGACGTAGTAGCGACGGCCGGGCTGGTTGATGACGGCGCGATATGCCGAGTTCCAGTCGAGCGGACACGACAGATCGACCCGGTTCGAGTTGCAGGGCTGCGCCGTCGTCACACCGGCGGGCAGCACGCGGTTGGTCGCATTTTGGCGATCGATGTTCGACGGATAGCTGGTGGTGCCGGCGTCGTCGGTCGTGACCAAGTGACCCTGCGTGCGCGAGTAGGTGAACCCGAGTCGCAGCCGCATGTGCCGGAACAGCTCGACGATCACGCCCGCGTCACCCGTAAACGTCATGTAGTTTTCGATCAGCGTGATGCCCGTGTACGGCTTTTGGTAATACGGGCTGGCATTCGGCAGCCGGTAGCCGTTGTGGGTCGGGCTGGTTGGCGTCGCGCCTGGTGTCCGGCAGGCCGGGTTGAACGTCCCCTGCGTGACGGTGCCACCACCCACCTTGCCCGGCTCCGGAGGAACCGCATCATAGGCAGACGTATCGCGATAGTTGAACGCCGGCGGCAGCGCAGTCTGGTCGTCGCAGACCAGCGCGTTCGACGAGGCCAAAAGCTCCCACGCCTCGGAATAGCCACGACCCAGGAACGTGAAGTTGAGCGCGCCTCGGAAGTCGAGTGCGATGCGGTGTCCCTTGTCCTTCTGCTCCCACGGCGTCGCCTCGAAACCGAACGTCAGGTTCGCCTGCTGCTGCGGGGCCGAGCGCTTCTGCTGAAAGCCATAATCCGTCGACCACGGCGTATCACTCCGGCGAGCAATCGGCAGCGTATAGGCCAGCGCGAAGTACGGGTCCACATAGCGGAACTTGTGCGAAATCGCCGTCCGAGCGACCAGTCGATCCAGTCCGTCGCTCACGCCACGCCAGCCCTTCTCGGTGGTGTTGGCGTTGCTGTAAAGCGCCTTCTGCGAGTCGCTGGGGTTGGTTTCCTGATCGAAGCCGATGTAGCGACTGGTGTTGTCGTACCCCATGACCGTGCCAATCGAGATCTGGTACTCGACGCCAATCACCCAGGTCGGCTTCGTTGAATCTCGCTTCTGGGACACCGGCGCGCCCATCAGCCACAGGTTGATGGTGTCAAACGAGTCCAGCGCGGTGGTCTTGGCGCCCGTGGCACCCCGAGCCGGCGGCGTAAACACCGTGCGGCCCCGCAAGTCAGCCGGCTCAATCGGATAGATGCCGTCCAGATACGTCGAGGAAGCGTACGCCACGCAGTCCCAGCCGCTCTCCCCACCGGCTCCGTCGCTTGCTGGCGCCGCGCAGTTGTTCCAGCCGGCATTGCGGTCCAGGCCGTAGGATCGCTCGTCGCGCAGCACTATCGGCAGACGCACTCCCAGCTCGAGGTCACGGAACACGCCGATCGCCAGCTCGACCGCCAGCGACTGCCGCTTCTGCGTATAGAGCAGGTCCGGAACCTTCTCGGTACGTGCCAGCTCCGTGCTCCCGTATTTGCCGAGCAGGTAGTTGCGGGTCGTGGCGCTCTGCAGGAGCGGCAGCGACTCACGACCGAGGCTGGCGGACTTGTAGGTGTAGTTATATTTGGCGCCAACTCGAAAGCCGAACGGCTTCTTGTTTTCAAACTCGAACGAGCTGGCTACATCGGTTGGTTCAGCGGCTTGAGCGGGCAGGTCTACACAGGTGAATAGCCCCCAGGTGCAGACGGCGGCGGCGAAATAGACTCGCATAGCGAAACGGTACCGCTTGCCGCGTACATGAGTCAAGTACCCGGTCGCACTATGTGAATGCCATCGACGACTGCTACCACGGCGGCGTCGATTGGAGTGATGGGGGCACTTGTAGGCGGCTTGGATTCGGCAGCGACGCGAGCAGCATGGCCAAAGGCCACGATCACGTCATCGCCCACGCCGGCGTCCAGCAGATCGATGCAGACCACGGCCTCGCTCTGGATCGCGGCAGGTGCTGGAGGCAGTGCCGGTGACTTTGCAGGCAGAGAAGCAGCCTGAGCCGCTGCGCCAGTGGTGGCTTGGGCTTGGGTGGCTTGGGCTTGGGCTTGGGGATGCAACAGCAAGTCCGCCAAATGATAGGGCCTGACCAGCAGTAGCTTATGACCCGTCATGCCCGGCCACTTGACCGAAGACCAGACGGTACCAACGACCTTGCCAACAAACATGCTTCGTCCTTACTCACCATCGACAAAGAGGGCGATGGCAGCGTCGGCCAGGACCGCGCGGTTGTGAGGGCCCGGCTCGATCACATTGCGCGCCCCAGAACCGAAGGCAAGCAGCACCTTCTGGCCTGGCTGACTCGTGCCACCGCCGATGGTGTCGATGGCCACAGTGAGCGGCGCATACAGGGCAGCGTCCGCATCAGCACTCGCCGTCTCGACCACCAGCTTGAGGCTGCGCCCCATAAGCTGCTCGACCTTACGAGAAGCCCAGACCTCGCCGACCAAGATGCCGCGCTTCATGGCAGTCGCTCGATTGCAAGCACCGGTGGAAGCACCGTTCGCAGCGGTCGACCAAAGCGCTCTTTGGAAGATTCCTCGGCTTCGGTTCCGTCCTCTTTACATTCACAGATCTGCACCTGATCGACGATCGCCATCACCGCAGCCTCCACCGGAAGCATCGCCGCAGTCGCATAGCCCGGCTGGGAACCACGTGGCAAGGGCTCAGCCAGCAGCGACTGTCGCGCCGGCTCGCCCAAGCAGATCACCACCTCATCCCCAGGACCGGCACCCAAGGTATCGACCGCGATCAGGTGAGCGACCTCAAACGGCGGACCGTACCAGTAGAGCGGCTCGACAATCAGCAGCTTGCGTCCACCCAGCCCGAGATGTCGGCGTGCAGCCCACACCTCACCCACCACGCGGCCAAGGATCATCGGCTGACCTCGCTGTCCATCCTGTCGTCCATTCCGTCGACAATGGCGATGATGATGTCCTTGTCGGGGACCTCGGCGCCGACGGTCAAGTCACGGACTCGCGAGCCATGAGCGACGATCACCCACTCTCCTGGACCCGCGCCGAGCGCATCGACCGCGCACAAGCGGTTGCCTTGCTGGGTTTCAAGCTCTAACAGCTTGTACCCGTGAAGGCCCGAAGCCCGCTGCGCCCCCCACAGCGGCGAAACGACGCGGGCGAGCAGCACGAGAACCTACTTCGTGCTCGGCTGGGCTCGCTTGGTGGCGCGCTCGACCGACAGGTAGCGATCGTACAGCTTGCCGATCGGCAGCGTCACCAGCTTGGCGCGGAAGTCCTGGTCCTTGGCGCGCTTCTGCAGTCCGAGCAGCGCGTCAACCAGCTTCTCCTTGCTACCAAAGCGCTTCGATACCTGGCTGCCGACCGTGTGCAGCTTGAGGAGCTTGGTGTTGGCAGCGGTCAGCAGCTGCTGCTTCCAAGCATCCTTGTCCTCTCCACGATCGAGGACTCCCTCGGGAAGCGAGACGAGCGCGTCGACCAGCTTCTCTTTTGAACCAAAGCTATCCTTCACCTGGGCGAGCGGTGACTTTTTCATGATGTTTTTCTCCTAAAGACTTTGCGTGCGCGACGGGAATTGAGATCTCTGCGCGAGAGAATGGGCTTCCGTTTGCTCAACCCGACGCGCCGTGAGTGCCGGGACTTTATCACCGTCCCGTTTGACTCCTCAAGAGGGTTTTCCGACTTCGCGTGCCTTGCGAAACCGTTAGCGCAGGGCGGTTCCTGGTGGAACGTCGCGATCGCTCGTGGCCAGACCCAGCAGCTGCTTGTCACCGAGCGCCAGGATCATTCCCGACGAGAGCAGCCCACCGATCTTGGCCGGCTTCAAGTTGCACAGAAGAACCACGCTCTTGCCGACCAGCAGCTCGGGCGCGGTCAGCTCGGCGATGCCCGCCACCACCTGCCGCTTGCCGAGTGGACCCAGATCCAGCTCGACCTTCAGCAGGCGATCCTTCTTCGGCACTCGCTCCGCCGACAGCACCTTGGCGACCCGCAGCTCGAGCTTCTGAAAGTCGTCGATCGAAACCTCTGTCGGGGCAGCCGCTGGCTCCGCTGACTTGGCTGGACTTGCCACCGCTGGCTGCCCAACCACCGGAGGAGCCGCTGCCTGCGCCTTCTGCTCCGCCGCCCGCCGCGCCGCCCGCCACTTGCCGAGCAGCTCTTGCTGACGATCGGGATCGATGCGCGGGAACAGCGTCGCGCCTTTGCGAACCACCGTGTCGTCGGGAAGCTCGCCCCACACCATCGGCCAGCTCGCCACTTCCGGGGAGGACAGACCCAGCTGCCGTCGTAGCTCCAGGCAGCGCTCGGGCATAAACGGCTCGAGCAAAAGTCCCAGCCAGCGCAGCAGCTCCAGCACGTTGTAGAGGATGTGATCGGCGCCGCGCGGATCGCTCTTCACCTTGGTAAACGGCGCCGCTTGCTCCAGGTAGGTATTGCCCTCCCGAACCAGCGAGAAGATCGCCTCGAGCGCTTTTTGCGGCTGAAGCTCGGCCATCGCCATTTCGACCTGCGCCCGCACCGCGTCCGCCCGCAGCTGTAGTCGCTCGCCGCGAACCTCGGGACTGGCCGACGCCGACCAGCGCCGCGCCCGCCCATCGCAGAACTTCTCGACCATCGCCAGCGTGCGGTTGAGCAGGTTGCCCAGGTCGTTGGCCAGCTCGCTGTTGTAGCGCTGCACGAGCGCGTCGTAGGAAAAGTCGCCGTCCTCGCCAAGCGGAATCTCGCGGAGCAAGAAATAGCGCAGCGCACTGGCCGACAGATCTTCTGCCAAGGTGCGCGGATCGACGACGTTGCCGAGCGTCTTGCTCATCTTTTCGCCATCGACAGTCCACCAGCCGTGAGCCAGCACCTTGCGCGGCAGCGGCAGCCCCGCCGACATCAGCATCGCCGGCCAGTACACCCCGTGAAAACGAACGATCTCCTTGCCGACCAGATGAATCGCCAGCGGCGCGTCGTGACTGCCCCAGAACGCCGCCTTGTCGGGATGGTCTTGCAGCGCCGAGTAGTAGTTGGTGAGCGCGTCGATCCACACGTAGATGACATGGCGCGGATCACCCGGCACCGGCACGCCCCACTGAAACGACGAGCGAGACACGGACAGCTCGCGCAGGCCCGACTCAACGAACGTCCGCACCTCGTTCATCCGGCGCGGCGGCGAGATGAAGTCAGGACAGCGCGCATACAGGTCGAGCAGTGGCTGCTGATAGCGCGAGAGCCGAAAGAAGTAGCTCTCCTCACTGCGCTTCTCGACCGGGCGCTTGTGATCGGGACACAGGTTCCCCGGCAGCAGATCCTTTTCGAGCAGGAAGTTCTCGCAGCCGACGCAGTACAGCCCTTCGTAGCGATCAAGGTAGATGTCCGGCCCGTCCGGTCCCACGTTCTGCGCTATCGTCTGCCACAGGTGCTGCACGACTTTTTCGTGACGAGGCTCGGTGGTGCGGATGAAGTCGTCGTGACGGATGTCGAGCAGCCGCCAGGTCTTCTGGTATTCCTCGGCGATCAGATCGACGAAGGCCTGCGGTGACATGCCCTTGGCCTGCGCGGCGCGCTCCAGCTTCTCGCCGTGCTCGTCGGTGCCGGTCAGATAGAAGACGTTCTTTTCGCCGCGCCGCAGCCGCTCGTAGCGCGCGAGGGCGTCCCCGACAATGGTCGTGTAGGCGTGGCCAATGTGGGGAACGTCAGAGACGTAATAGATCGGCGTCGTGAGATAAAAGCGGTCGCTGGAGGAAGCTGACATGGGCCGCAAAGGTAGCGGCAGCCGCGTCTCGAGGTCAACCGGGAGGAATCGGGGTGAGCCAGCGCGAGTAGGGGTGAAGCTGTCCGCTCGTGGCCGCAAAGAAGGTCTGCTGGATACGCGTGGTGATAGGTCCCGGCTGGCCGGTGCCGACGGCACGATCGTCGATCTCGCGCACCGGCGTCACTTCGGCGGCGGTGCCGGTCAAAAAGACCTCGTCGGCGAGCAGCAGCTGATCGCGTGCAATCGGCTCTTCCACCGTCGGAATGCCCAAGTCGCGCGCCAGGGTCAGCACTGAGTCGCGCGTAATGCCTGCCAGGATCGCGGCGGACAGCGGCGGCGTCACCAAGCGGCCCCGCACCACCGCGAAGATGTTCTCACCCGTCGCCTCAGCCACCTGACCGCTGCCGTCGAGCATGATCGCCTCGTCGTAGCCGGCCTTGATGACCTCGCGCTTGGCCAGCACCGAGTTCACATACTGGCCGCAGATCTTGCCCTTGGGCAGACCGACCTGCATGTTGTTGCGACCAAACGACGAGATCTTGGCGCGAATGCCCTTGGCAATGCCGTCATCCCCGAGGTAGCGACCCCAGACGTACGCGGCGATGCCGACGCGAACCGGCGGGTCCATTGCCCCAAGACCCATCGAGCCGTCCCCCAAAAACACCAGCGGTCGCAGATAGGCAGCGGCCAGGCCGTTGGCGCGCATGGTTTCGATGCAGGCGGCGTTGATCTCGTCACGACTGTACGGCACGTCGATAAGACACAGCTTGCACGAGTCAAACAAGCGGTCGGTGTGCTCTTGCAAGCGAAAGATCGCGCCGGTTCCCGCTGGCGCCTGCTGGGCGTAGGCGCGAATGCCCTCGAAGGCCGCCAAGCCGTAGTGCAGCGAGTGGGTCAGAAAGTGAACGTGCGACTCATCCCATGGAGTGAGCTTCCCGTCGAGCCAGATGTATTTTTCAGGACGAATGTGAGCCATAGATGCTCCTTGCGCCTTTTGTCTCTGCCGGGTGGACAGAGACTGGGCGCAGCGTAGTTGCTGCCAGGGCCGTTGCCCGCCTGTTCAATCGGTAACAGAAGGTCGACTCGTCAGGCAACTGGGAAATCGCGTCGACGTTTCGACGCCAGGACTAACGCGCCGCGTCAGAGCGAAGCAGCTCCTGGGCACCTTGCGCAAGCAGCATCGCGGCAACCGACTCGGCGAGCACGGTCGGCGCGGACATCGCCCCCTGTGCCGAGGCCCGCAGCACCGTCGTGCCATCCATTGAACCAACCATTGCCGTCAGGATCAGCTGCTCTGGCAGTCCCTCCGACACTTGCGCATACCCGGCGATCGGCGTCTGACAGCTACCGCCGAGCCTAGAGTTGAGCGCCCGCTCTGCCAGGACCGCCTGCCGGGTCAGGTAATGATCGAGCCGCCCCAGCCGCGCCTGCGTCTCTGCATCGTCCTTGCGACACTGCACCGCCAGCGCCCCTTGACCACACGCCGGCAGCAGCTCCACCTGGGAAAAGCACGCCGAGATGTGTTGCGAGAGCCCCAGCCGCGACAGACCCGCTGCCGCCAGCACCGCCGCATCCAGCTCTCCATCGAGCAGCTTGCGCAGCCGGGTATCGACGTTGCCACGCAGCGGCACGATCTGCAGGTCGGGACGCAGCGCCAGCAGCTGACACGCTCGCCGCAGGCTGCTGGTACCCAGTCGGGCAGAAGGCGGCAGCTTCGCCAGCAGGTCCCGCGCGGAACCCGAACGCGGCAGCCCGAGCGCCGGATTGCACAGCAGCGCATCCCACGGCTGCTCACGCGGGGGAAAGGCAAAGATGCCCAGCTCGGCAGTCTCCTCGGTCGGAACATCCTTCAGCGAGTGAACCGCCAGATCGGCCCCACCCGACAGCAGCGCCTCCTCGACTTCCTTGGTAAACAGGCCCTTGCCGCCAATCGCCGCCAGCGAGCGGTCAAGCACCCGGTCGCCCACCGTCTTCACCACCACCAGCTCAACTTCCAGCTCGGGTTCGCGCCGCACAAGCTCGGCCTTGATGTGCTCGGCCTGCCACAACGCCAGCTTGGAGCCTCGGGTCGCAATTCGCACGGTGGTCATGACGACGGGTTCTCCAGATCTTTGGGGTCCAGCGCCTGCGGGATCTCGGGTCCGGCCTGCGGCTGCGACGAGGGAAGCGGCTCGGGCAGCGCATCTCCAAGCTGCTTGTCGAGCGACCACAGCCGCACAATCGCCTCACTGAGCTCCGCCGCGCGCTCGTTGCCATCGGCACGCTCGGCCTGCTGCTTGAGCGCCGTCAGCGGCAGGTGCAGCAGCTTGTTGACGATGCTCGGTCCCAGCCCGGCGATGAGCTGCTTTTGACGATCTCCCAGCGGTCCCAGCTTCGGCAAGATGCGCGCCACCTCCGCCTGCGCCAGGTCGTGGGCGTGGGCCCGCAGCGCCCGAATCACCGGACTGACATCGGTCCGCCGCTTGAGACGCTCGAGTCGATGCAGCTCCTCCTCGACGATTCGCCGCGCCGACTCCGCTTCCCGCTGCCGCTCGGCCTGACCATGCGACACCACCTGCTGCAGGGCATCGAGGTCATATAGGTAGACGTTTTCCAGCTTGCCCACTTGCGGCTCGATGTCGCGAGGCACGGCGATGTCGATCAGCAGCAGCCACCGCCCGCGTCGCACCTTCATCACCCGCGACACCAGCTCGGCCCGGATCACCGGCTCTCTCGCCCCCGTGGACGTGATCACCACCGCCGCCCGCGACAGCAGCTGCTCCAAGCCATCGAACGAGTGCGCCTCGCCGCCCAGCTCTGCCGCCAGCGTCTCGGCCCGATGGAGCGTTCGGTTGACAATCCACAGCGGATGGACCTCGGCTTGCAAAAGGTGCCGCGCGACCAGCTCGGCCATCTTGCCCGCCCCGACCAGCAGCACCGGCTGTTTGTGCAGGCTGCCAAAGACCTGATGCGCCAGCTGCACCGCCACCGAGGCCACCGACGCTGGATTCTGCCCAATCGCCGTCTCGGTGCGCACCCGCTTGGCCACCGCAAACGCCTTCGGCAGCAGCTCGCCCAGGACCACACCGACCGTGCCGACCTCCTGCGCCGAGCGAAACGCCTGCTTGAGCTGCCCCAAGATCTGCGGCTCCCCCACCACCAGCGAGTCGAGACTCGACGCCACCCGGAACAGGTGCCCGACCGCCTCGTCGCCCTGCTTTTCGTACAGATGGCGCGCCGCCTCGGGCTGAGACTGCAAGAGCACCCGCCGCAGCTCTCCCAGCGCCGCTTCATCGGGCAGCGCGCCATACAGCTCGACACGGTTGCAGGTCGATAGGAGCAGCGCCTCGCCACAGACGCTCGCCGCCTGCTGCAAGCGCTCACGCAGCTCGACCTCGGGCACTGCCAGCGATTCCCGAAGGGTAAGCGGCGCCGTGCGGTGCGACAGCCCGATGACAAACAGCTTGCTCACGGAACCGGCAACCTCAGATCCCGCAAGAGATAGACCCCGAGGATGCTCACCGCCATCGCAAACCCGACCAGCGTCCACAGCGCCGCCCGCCGCCCGCGCAGCCCCAGCACCCGCCGCCCGAGCAGCAGCCCGGCGAAGATCAGCCACGTCAGAAACGATAGCGCGTACTGCGGCTGGCGAATCAGGGTCGATAGCTGCGTGGCCATCGCCGGACTGTGCGTGACCACTGACCCCACGCCCGCCGTGCTCAGCCAGTAGGTGCCCGAAACCATGGTCAGCGTAAACGACAATAACCCAAACGAGATGCTCTGATGGTTCCAGTCATCCAGCGTCTGCAGCGGCAAGCGTGGCTGCGCCGCATCGAGCATGTGCCGCTTGAGGTGCCGCTCGCTGAGCAAGTAGACCACGCTGGTCGCCGCCGCCAGGCCAAACAGGGCCGTCCCAATCGTCGCACAGAAGATGTGAGCACTCGCCAGCAGCTGCCGCTGCGCCGCCGGTCCGGGATCGGTCGCCCCAGGTACCAAGCGCACGACAATCTCCATGATCATCGCCATCGGCAGCAGCAGCGCCCCAATCAGCGGGGCCGGACGCCGTCGCGCCAGCAGCGGATACGCCAGCACCAGCAGCCACGACAGGAAGTACACCGCTTCGCGCGTCGAGGACCCGGGATGCTGGCCGCGCAGACACAGCCAGGCAATGTCCGCCACCTGCGACAGCACCGCCAGCAGCAGCACCAGCCGAGCCACCCGCAGCGGAGAGCGCAGCAGCGGCTGAGCCACCCCCACGACGTAGAGGGTACACGCCACTGCCTGCAGGGCCAACGTCACGGGAAAGAGCGGGGGCATGCGAGAAGCGCGCCCGGCAGGTTTCGAACCTGCGACCCACGGCTTAGAAGGCCGTTGCTCTATCCGACTGAGCTACGGGCGCAGTGCTTGTGACGGGATCTTAAGTCGGGGCGAGAGGATTTGAACCTCCGACATCCTGCTCCCAAAGCAGGCGCGCTACCGGACTGCGCTACGCCCCGTGGACTCCCTGCGAGTTCTACGTGATTGCGGGGAATCAATCAAGCAATAACCTTCCCAACCCGAGCTACATCGTGGAGGTCAGGCAACAGGGCGACGAGGGCGCGGGTGCGGTGCGACAGCCGGTTCTTCTCGGCAGCGGCAAGCTCGGCGAACGTCAGGCCGTGCCGCGACTCCGCGATTCCCGCCGCCAGCAGCTCGTTCGGGTCGGGCACAAACAGCGGGTCGTAGCCAAAGCCGCCGCCGCCCGCCACGGTATCGCGCAGAGAGCCTCGACAAGCCCCTTCCCGCACGATGATCTGCGGCTGCGCTTGCCCCGCCGGCTGCCCGTACAGACAGAGCGCACAGGTGAAGCGGGCCTGGCGCTGGTCCGGTGGAACCTCGGCCAGCTCGGTCAGCAGCTTGGCGAGGTTGCGCTCATCCGAGCGAGGCTCTCCCGCCCAGCGTGCCGAGTGAATCCCGGGTGCCCCACCGAGCGCCTCGACTTGCAGCCCACTGTCATCGGACAGCGCCCACAGCCCGGTCCGCTCGCAAGCGGCCTTGGCTTTGAGGATCGCGTTGGCCGCAAAGGTGCTGCCGTCCTCGACCACCTCCTCACTGATCCCCAGCTCCCCCAGCGAGGTCAGGGTCACGCGGTCGAGCAGCTCGGGTGCCAGCGTTGCCAGCAGCGCCTGTAGCTCCCCAACCTTGTGGCGATTTTGCGTGGCCAGGCACAGCACAAGCGGCGCCGTCTTCGCGGTCATGGTCACCTACCGCCCCACCGCCAGCGCCGCTTTCTGCAGCGCCAGCAGCTGACCAATGCCCCCCTCGGCTAGTCCCAGCAGTGCATCGAGCTGCTGCCGACTGAACGTGCCGTGCTCGCCAGTGCCCTGCACTTCGACAAACGACGGTGGTGACTGCTCGGCGGACTGCGCCATCACCACGTTCATATCGACCTCGGCCCGGCTGTCTTCTTCATAGGGAAGGTCTAGGTACGGCTGCCCATCGCAGATCCCGACCGACACCGCCGCCACCGCCTGCCGCAGCGGCGACTCACGCAGCAGGCCCTTGTCACCCAGCCGCCGCAGCGCCAGCGCCAGCGCCACGTAACCGCCCGTGATCGCCGCCGTCCGCGTGCCGCCATCAGCCTGCAAGACATCGCAGTCAATCGTCAGGGTCCGCGCCCCGAGCCGGGTCAGATCCACCGCCGCCCGCAGCGAGCGACCAATCAGGCGCTCGATCTCCTTGCTGCGACCCGAGGGCGCCCGCGACGAGCGCGTCCCGGTCGAGCCCGGCAGCATGCTGTACTCCGCCGTGACCCAGCCACTCTGCGGCTCCTTGCGCGGTCCATTGGGGGAGGGCTTGGGACGCAGAAACGGCGGCACCTGCTCCTCCACCGACGCCGTACACAGCACCCAGGTGGCGCCACTGCGGATCAGCGCACAGGCCAGCGGCGCCGTCAGATAGTCCACGTCGATCGTGGTGTTGCGAAGCTCACTCGCTGCTCGTCCGTCTTTTCGCATGGCGCGGACCTTGCCAAAACCGCTGCGAAGGGTCAACTGGTGAAGACTCGTCCGCGCCTGCCGTCTCGTATGGTAGAGGTGTGGAGCGTGACACGCACAATCCTTTGCCCGGTCCTTGTGGTCTTGCTGCTGGCGCTGCGTGGCGGACCAGCGGTGGCGGTCGAGCGAGTCCTGCCCCTGGGACCTGCCGAGGTCAGTGAGCTGGCCGGCACCGCGTGGGTGGTGAGGCCCAGTCAGCCGCAGGCACCGCTCGCCAAGGGTCAGCGACTCACCGAGATGCCGAGGATTGAAACGGCGGCGCAGGCCCGGCTGGAGCTGCGCTTTGCCGATGGCACCCTGATTCGACTTGGAGAGCGCACCAAGCTGACGCTGCTGCCCTCCGAGCGCCGAGTCTACTTGCACCAAGGCCGCATCCTGGTGGTCGGCGATCGCATGGCTGGGGGGCTGGCGGTCCTGTCCGAGCTGACCGCGCTGCTGCCCGAAGGAACCAGCTATCTGGTCGAAGCGACCCCACAGCCTTCCGGCAAGGCGCTGGCGGCGCTGACGGTGACAGTGGTGGAAGGCGCGGTCTGTGCCTGCCCGATGGCGATGGCCGATGGCGTGCCCAGTGGGGCCGCGAGAGCCCCGGATGCGATGGTCCTGCCGGGAGAGCAGCTGACGGTGGTGGACAAGCTGCGTCGCCCGCCTGTCAAGACGGTCCGCCTGGCGTCGATCGTGGCGTCCGAGCCGCTGTGGATGGGCTTTGCCAGCAAGCTGCCGCCGCTGCGCTGGGTGACCGAGAACCTCGATCAGCAGCGCCGAGGCATCTTGGCCAGTCGCAATGCCCGGCTGCGCCGCGAGATCTTCTGGAAGCGCCCCCCGCACCCCCCGGTCCCGCCGCCGACCCAGTTCATCGAGCCCGCTCCGCCCCCCACCGTCCGCTACGAGTATCCCCAGTAGCATCCTCTGCCCCGGGCTTTGGGGACTCTGCCCCCGGGCTTTGGGGACTCTGCCCCGGGCTTTGGGGACTCTGCCCCCGGGCTTTTGCTGCTCTACCCCCGGGCTTTGGGGACTCTGCCCCCGGGCTTTGGGGACTCTGCCCCGGGCTTTGGGGACTCTGCCCCGGGCTTTTGCTGCTCTGCCCCCGGGCATTGGGGACTCTGCCCCCCGGGCTTTTGCTGCTCTACCCCGGGCATTGGGGACTCTACCCCCGGGCTTTTGCTGCTCTGCCCCGGGCATTGGGGACTCTGCCCCCCGGGCTTTTGCTGCTCTGCCCCCGGGCATTGGGGACTCTGCCCCCCGGGCTTTTGCTGCTCTACCCCGGGCTTTTGCTGCTCTGCCCCCGGGCTTTGGGGACTCTGCCTCGTTAGGGCGTGGGGGGTGGCGCTGGCGTGGCGCTGGCTTCGAGGGGGCGGTGAAGGAGCATGGCGGGCGTTGCCTCGAGCTGGCCCGGCGTCGCCAGTCGGAGCAGCAGCGGTGCCGAGCGCTCGTCCGCGAGCAGCACCGGCTCCCAGCGACCATAGCGCAGCTGGCTCGGCAGCTTGAGCCCTGGGGGAAAGCCGGTGAGCTGCGCCTGCGGGGGATGCGGGCCGGTGTCGGGTGGCACCGCGCGGACCAGGAA
The DNA here is from genome assembly GCA_016794465.1 of Myxococcales bacterium. GTDB lineage: Bacteria > Myxococcota_A > Polyangia > Palsa-1104 > JAEUJZ01 > JAEUKA01. Next base: position 19,475 of record JAEUKA010000003.1, read on the forward strand.
GAACAGCGGCGCCTCGGGCACGATGAAGCCCTTCCCCGAGCGCTGACCCCACGGCAGCTCTTTGACCTCGCCATCAATGCCATCGAGCAAGGTGCGACTGACCCGACCGACCCGCCGAGGTCCACTGCGAAACGCCGCCGGCAGGTGCTCCGCCGTCCACTCCGCAAAGATGCGCAGGCCCTCGCCATTGAAGTGACCATCGAGCGGACTGTTGCCATAGCCCTTGATCTTCGACCACGGCAGATCGGTGCTGGCATCTAGCCACGGCAGGCCGAGCGCCTTCGTCTCACTGGCCAGCCGATGCAGCGGCACCAAGTCGTCCTGGTACGAAAAGACACTGAACGGGATGTGCGCGGCTTGGCACAGTCGCTGAATCTCGCCAAGCGCCCGGATGGACTCGTGCTCGCCTTCCTCATCGAGCTGGAGCTGCTCGGCAGTCTTCGGCGGCTTTTTGCCATGCAGCAGGCTCAGCCCTTTGAGGGTCTTCACCCACGCCAGCCGATGGAGGAGCGGTCGCGGCGGCTGCGCATACGGAATGCCATGGCCCCAGCCGGGCACCTCGGGCTTGTTTTCCGCGTCGTTGTCGACATACAGGACCAGCACCGCGTCGGGATCGAGCCGATCGAAGCGACTGTACAGCTCGCGCAGCTGGGTCACGCTGTTCCACGAGCCGACGGCATCGACCACCACCTCGACCTCGCTGCCGTAGCGCGTCGCGAGCAGCTCGGCCAGCCGCGGCCCCACCGTCTGCGCAGTCGGCACGCCCCAGCCAAACGCCACCGAGTCACCGAGGATGAGCAGCCGAAACACGCCAGCGTTCTTGCGCACCGGCAGGTCTTTGCCGCGCAGCCCATCGGCATTGAACGTCACGGACCACGAGGGATAGGTCTGGGTCGCACTCGGCGGATGGTGATAGTAGACCACCGTGTCCGGCACCATCGCGCCGAAGTAGACATACGTCTCGTCGAAGTAGCGCGTCCCCAGCGGATCGGCCGTGCGCAGATACAGCTCGGACACCGCCAGCACCACTGCCAGCGAGACTGCACTCGCGAAGAGCTTCTTTTGCCAGTCCGCCATGGGGCTCACCTAAAACAGGGTGTAGATGAAGGGGGCGATGGCCGTGCCCGACGCGAGCAGCACCGCCCCGAGCAGCAGCAGCACCACCAGCATCGGCCCGAGCCACCACTTCTTGTTGTCGCGCAGGAAGCCGTAGAACTCGGAAAAGAAGCCCGAGCGCGCGCCCTGGGCCAGCTCATCGAACTGGCTGTCCTGACTTGGACGCGCCGACTTGTCGGGAAGGGGAACGGACTGCTGAGACATCGCGATTGCTCCTAAGGCCAACGTCGAGTGAGAGCGCGGTCAGTACTGCCGCAGGTAACGAAGCGGCTCCTTGACCTGGGGATACTCTTCCCAGTAGGTCGCCGCCGCCGGGTCGAGTCGCTTGCGCAGGGCATCTCGGCCCATCAGTCGGAACAGCAGCGCCAGCGGCACAAACAGCACCAGGTAGATCACCGCCATCAGCACCGGCGAGGTCACAAGGCCCATCGTGATCCCCAGGCCCATCCACGCGATGTAGAGCAGCCGCCCCACCACCGGTAGCTGGACCAGCAGCAGCGCCGCGACTCCAAGGCCGCAGAGTGGCAGTACCAGCTCGGGCCGATGCCAGCGAAAGTGACAGGCCAGCGCCCCGAGCAGCGCCGCCCCGAGCAGCACCGCCCCAAACCCAAGCAGGTCTTTGCGCGTCGGCTGAAGGTTGATCTTCAAGTACGGGTTGTTGGCCATGTTGGTCAGAGTCCACGCGCAGGGCGCCGCATGTGGTTAATCGAGCAGGAACTGTCCCAGGTACTGCTGGCGATTGGCGTCCACCGTCCCCAGGCTCGGCTGTTCTTCCTTGAGCAGGATGCAGTCTTCCAGCACCAGCACGTCCATGTCGGTGTTCTGGAAGCAGCGATGGGCCTCGGCGGGGGTGTTGACGATCGGCTCGCCTCGGATGTTGAAGCTGGTGTTGACGAGCGCCGGACAGCCGGTGCGCTGCTCGAAGGCGCGCAGCAGGCGATAGAAGCGACCGTGACGCACCTCATCGACGGTCTGAATCCGCGCCGAGTAGTCGACGTGGGTGATGGCCGGAAACTCCGAGCGCGGCACATTCACTCGCCGACACAGGTCCGGATCTTTCATCGCCTGGATCTGCTCGGGCGACAGGGTATGGCGGAAGCGATCCTGCACCGGAGCGCACATCAGCATGTACGGACTCTCGACGCCGGGAGCCATCCCGAACAGCTCGTGGGCGCGCTCGGCCAGCACACAGGGCGCAAAGGGCCGGAACGACTCGCGGAACTTGATCTTGACGTTCATCACCGACTGCATGCGCGGGCTGCGCGGGTCACCGAGGATGCTGCGCGCCCCGAGCGCTCGCGGACCAAACTCCATCCGACCGTGCAGCCAGCCGACCACCTTGTCTTGAGACAACAGCTCCGCCAGCCGATCGAGCAGCGCCGCCTCGTCCTCGAAGCGGTGATAGACCGCGCCGGCCTGGTCTAGGTACGCCACCACTTCGCTGGTCGCATACTTCGGCCCGAGCAGCGAGCCGTGCTGCTTGTCGGTACCGCTACTGTGGCGCGGCTTGTCGAGCAGCTGATGCCAGGCAAACATCGCCGTTCCGACCGCCCCCCCGGCATCGCCCGCCGCCGGCTGAATCCAGATCCGCTCGAACGGACCTTCGCGCTGGAGCCGTCCGTTGGCGACGCAGTTCAGCGCCACACCGCCCGCCATACACAGGTCGGTAAGGCCCGTCTCGGCGTGGACGTGCTGCGCCATCTTCAGCATCACTTCCTCGGTCACCTTCTGGATCGACGCCGCCAGGTCCATCTCGCGCTGGGTGATGTCCGTCTCGGCTTGGCGGGGGGGACCGCCGAACAGCTCGGCAAACTTGTGGCCGGTCATGCGCAGCCCGCCGGGATAGGTGAAGTACGCCATGTTCAGGCGATACGAGCCGTCGGGCTTGATGTCGATGAGGTGCTCTTTGATCCGCTCGGCGTAGATCGGCTCGCCGTACGGGGCCAGGCCCATCAGCTTGTACTCGCCGGAGTTGACCTTGAAGCCGGTGAAGTAGGTGAACGCCGAGTAGAGCAGGCCAAGGCTGTGGGGAAACGAGATCGCCTGCCGGAGCTGGATGCGGTTGCCCTCGCCGGTGCCCCAGGTGGTGGTCGCCCACTCGCCGACGCCGTCGCAGGTGATGATGGCGGCACGCTCGAACGGGGACGGAAAGAACGCCGAGGCGGCATGCGACTCGTGGTGGTCGGTAAACAGCAGCTTGCCGCGAAAGTCCCCCTGCGACTGAAGCCCTCGGGTGATCTCGCGCCGGATGTGGAGCTTTTCCTTGAGCCACACCGTCATCGCCTGATGAAACGACCGAAAGCCGGCTGGCGCGTAGGCCAGGTACGTCTCAATCAGGCGATCGAACTTCTTCAGCGGCTTATCGTAGAAGCAGACGTAGTCAACCTGCTCGATGCCAATGCCGGCTTCCTGCAAGCAGTAGGCGATGGCGCGCAGGGGGAAGGCGGCGTCGTGACGCTTGCGGGTGAAGCGCTCTTCCTGGGCCGCAGCGACGATCTCACCATCAGAGAGCAGGGCGGCGGCACTGTCGTGGTAGAGCGCGGAGATTCCTAAGATGTGACGCAACGGACGAGTCCTTCGTGACTACCTAAGCGGACGTGTGGGCGCAGCGTGTCCAAGTTGGTTTGCGTCTGTCAAGCGCGTTCCTTCCCCAATCGCCCCAGATGACAGGCGGGCGACATTTGGGTACAACCGCGCGGGTGCGACGCATCTACTACCTGGGGCCTCATCCCGACGACATCGCGTTTTCCTGTGCGGGCAGGGTGCTCGGTGATGTGGCAAGTGGCGCCGAGGTCACGCTCGTCTCGGTGTTCGTAAGTGGAGAGTTCGCCGAGGTTCGTCGCGCGGAAGATGAAGCGGCGGCCCGCCGGCTCGGCTGTCAGTACCTGTCGATTGATCTGTTCGAGGCCCTCGACCGTCCCGAGGTCCACGGCAGCCTCGGCCTGTTTATGCCGTTCGGGCCGGCGCACCTGGGCATCACCTCGGAAGTGGTGACGCGGCTGGGCTGGCACCTCCACGCGGGGGCCGAGCTGGTGGCGCCGCTGGCGGTCGGAGCCCATATCGATCACCGCATCGTCCACGAGGCCGCGCGGGCGCTGGCGTTTCAGCTGTCACCGGACGTGGGGCTCTCGTATTTTGAGGATCTGCCGTACAGCCTGGCACCGTTCGCGGTGGCGCGACGGCTGGCTGCGCTCGAGACGACTGTGCCCGAGCTGCCGGGGACCACGCGGGCCAGCCGAGCGGTCGAGGTCGCCGCCCAGCGCGACTACCTGCGTCAGCTACCAATCATGCGCAGCTGGCCGGTGGGACTGCGCGGCTTGGCCTGTCACCTGGCCGCTCGCACGATCTACGCCGCCGACAGCCAAGGCCAGCGTCCCGGTCCGCGCCCGACCCTTGTGCCTGCGCTGCGGACGGTGAGTGCGAACCATCCGGCGCGGCTCGCGGCGCTGGAAGCCTATGCCAGTCAGTGGTCGCAGTTTGCCGACTCACCGGCAGCGCTGCTGGCACGCTTTGTCGAGTACGGCCGCACGCTCGGCCCGGCGCTGCCTTCCGAAAAGACCTACGAGCGCACCTGGCACGACCACAGCGTCGGCAGATTTCATAGCTAGTGCTTGCTCATGTAGTCGCTGAGGCCGGCGCGGGCCTTGCCTCGCAGCGCAGCTTGCACCGGGGGCAGCCAGCCGAGCAGCACGCCCTTGGGCCCCAGCGCCATCCGCATCCAGCGATAGAGATCGAAGTGGTCCACGTGGGCAACGATCTTGCCGTTCTCGATCGTCAGCTCGCCTCGGATGATGTTGTGGACGGACCGACCCGTGGCAGAGAAGGTGTAGTGCGCCTCCCAGTCGACGACCACCACGTTGCCTTTGACCTCGACGATCTTGTGGGTAAGGCGAAAGTCGCGGCTGCGCTCGGTCAGCATCTTCCACATCGACCCCACCTCGGCGCCGCGCAGGCCCGGGAACACCGGATCGGAAAACGTCGCGTTGTCGCTGTAGAGCGCTGCCATCGCGGCACCCTCTCGACGAGCGAACGCACCATAAAACGCATCGGCAACACTGCGGGGATCGGCGGACATGGACCTGACTCCTGCGGGATGAATGGCAACTGGCAAGGCGCTAGCAGACCCCATCGTAGCGACTTCCCTGCCTGGCAACGCCAGAAACCGCCACGCAGCGGAGCGGGATGGTCCATCGGCGGCTGGGGATGGTCCATCGGCGGCTGGGGATGTGCCATCGGCGGCTGAGCCACTCGGCGAACGATAGAAAGGTGAAAGGTGCGGTAGCATCCGCGCATGGCCGATGTGCTGGTTCCTTTGATCGTGTTTATGACGCCGGTGCTGCTGTACTTCACCCGCAACTACTTCCGACTGCGCGAGCGGCAGCTAGAGCTTCAGGCCCAGGGCGGCAAGCTGCTGGCGGCACCGTCGGCGGCTGAAGCGACTCGGCTGAAAGAGCTGGAGGAGCGGGTCCAGAACCTGGAGTCGATTGTGATTGCCCTCGATACCGAGCGAGCGGCGCTGACCGGACGACCCGCCGCCGCCCTGCCTGGCACCGAGAGTCCTGGCCCACGCAAGCTGCCCGCCCAAGGCACAGCGGCAGGGGTTGACTCGGGCGGAGGGAGCGAAGACTAAGCGGCGACGATCTTGTAGGGGGCGGGGTCGGACAGGCCGTTCTTTTGGAAGCCGGCGCGGCGGAGCTGACAGGCGTCACACGCTCCGCACGCGGCGCCATCTTCGGCGGGGTCGTAGCACGATCGGGTGATGCTGTAGTCGACGCCGAGCCGTAGCCCGAGCGAGATGATCTCGGCCTTGCTCAGCTGTAGCAGCGGCGCGTGAAGGGTGACGCCCTGCCCTTCCACTCCGCTTCGAGTCGCCAGGTTGGCAAGCTGCTGGAACGCGGCGAGGTACTCGGGCCGGCAGTCGGGATAGCCGCTGTAGTCGAGCGAGTTGATGCCGAGGAAGATGTCACGGGCGCCCCGCACCTCGGCGTAGGCCAGCGCGTACGACAGAAAGATGGTGTTGCGCGCCGGAACGTAGGTGATCGGAATGCCGCCGCCGATCTCGGCTTCGCTGCGGCCTTTGGGGACGGCCACGTCAGCGGTCAAGGCCGAGCCGCCGAAGATCCGCAGGTCGATCTCGGCCACGACATGCTCGACGGCACCCAGGTTGGTGGACAGGGTCTTGGCGGCCTGTAGCTCCGCCTCGTGACGCTGACCGTAGCGAAACGACAGCGCGTAGGCGGCAAAGCCCCGGCTCCTGACAATCGCCAGCACCGTCGCCGAGTCGAGCCCTCCGGACAAGAGCACCACTGCGTTTTTGCTCATCTGTGCAGTTCCTTTGTGCAGTTCCTTTGTGCAGTTCCTTTGTGCCAGACCTTCCGATTCCGATTCCGTCACGGCTAGTAAAACGAGGCGGTGCGGCGGCTGCCGGTGTAGTCGATGTAGATGCTCTGCCACTCGGTGAAGAACTCGAGCATGGTGGTGCCTTGCTCGCGGCCACCGACGCCGGTGTCCTTGAGTCCACCGAACGGTACCTGCGCCTCGCCGCCGACAGTGGCGGAGTTGACGTGCAGGATGCCCGTCTCGACTTGATCGATGTAGCGGAAGACCCGGCCAATGTCGCGGGTGTAGACCGACGAGGACAAGCCATAGCGACTGTTGTTGGCGACCGCGAAGGCCGCAGCTTCGTCCTCGACTTCGATCATCGACAGCACCGGGCCGAAGATCTCTTCCAGGGCAATCACGTGACTGGGCTGCACGTCGCCGAACACCGTCGGGGCCACGAACAGACCGCTCGCCAGCTCGCCACCGAGTCGCTCGCCGCCTTGCAGCAGCTTGGCTTCTTGCTTTCCGATTTCAATGTAGCGAAGCACTGTCGCGAGCTGCTTGTCGTCGACCACTGGACCGACGTTGACACCTTCGTGCAGGCCGTTGCCGACCTTGAGCTGTCGGGTTCGCTCGATGACCTGCTCGCGGAAGCGGGCGGCACAGCTGCGCATGACGACGGCGCGGGAGGTCGCGGTGCAGCGCTGGCCGGTCGAATAAAATGCGCCTTGGACGGTCGCGGCAGCGGCGAGATCGAGATCGGCGTCGTCGAGCACGATGATGGCGTTCTTGCCGCCCATCTCGCACTGGACCTTCTTCTTCTGGGCCGCACCCAGGCTGTAGAGTCGCTGGCCGATGTCGTTGCTGCCGGTGAAGCTGATCGCCTCGACGTGGGGGTGCTGGACCAGGGCATCGCCGACCTTGCCGCCCGAGCCGTAGAGGACGTTCCACACGCCCGCCGGGATGCCGGCTTCGATCAAGATCTCGGTGATAAGCTGGGCCGACCACGGGGTTGCCGACGCGGGCTTGAGAACGACGGTGTTGCCGCAGATCAGCGCCGCAGCGGCCTTCCAGACCGGGATCGCGACCGGGAAGTTCCACGGCGTGACCAGCGCCACGACGCCGAGCGGCACGCGGCGGGTGTAGATCATGTTGCTGGGCAGCTCCGACGGGATGACCTGACCGTGCATGCGGCGGCCTTCGCCAGCGGCAAACTCTAGACAGTTGGCGGCGCGATGAACCTCGCCCCCAGCGTCGGTAAGAGACTTGCCTTCTTCCATCGTCAGTGCGCGAGCCAGCTCGGCTTTGCGACGGCGCATAAGCTCAGCGGCGCGCCACAGGATCTCGCCGCGCTTGGGGGCCGGCAGGGATCGCCACGCTGGCAAGGCCGCTCGGGCTGCCGCCACCGCTTGCTCCACTTCCTCGGGACCCGACGCGGTCACTTCGCCGAGCAGCTCGCCGGTCGCCGGGTTGTGGTTGAGCGTCTTGCGACCCGAGGAAGCCGCCTGCCAGGTACCGCCGATGAAGTTGACAATTGGATCGTGAGACATCGAACTCTCCGTCGAGAAGGTGCGTAAAAAGCTGGGCCGGAGCGTATGTGTGCGCTGCTGTAGCGTCAAGCGGCGATCCACCAAAAACCCGCGACGCAGGCGCCACAATGCAAAAAGCCCCGCCAAGACATGCTTGGTGGGGCTTTGCTGTGGACCTTGCGGCCCAGGGAGAAGACCAGGGAGAAGAGAAGTCTAGCGGGGTCCTCCGCTGCCTCCTCCTCCTTGTCCTTGGCCTTGTCCTCCCGATCCGCGACGCTTCATCTCGCGACGACGACGCTTACGGGCCTCGCGCATTTTGCGCTTCTTTTTGACGCTGGGCTTCTCATAGAAGCGGCGGCGTTTGACCTCTTGCAGGATGCCTTCCTTCGACATCTTCTGCTTGAGGATCTTCATGGCTTTTTCGAGGTTGTCACGAACTTCAACT
>JAEUKA010000020.1 GCA_016794465.1 Myxococcales bacterium
AGCCGAGGCGCTGGGGCGGCTGCGGCACCCGGCCATCGTCGAGCTGTTCGACTTTGCGCGGGAGCGGGACGGCACGCTCTACATGGCGATGGAGTACCTGCAAGGGGTGCCACTGTCGCGGGTGCTCCGTGAAGAGGGTCCACTGGCTCCGCAGGAGTCGGTGGCGCTGATGCTGCAAGTCCTGGCGGCGGTGTCGTGCGCACACCGCGTCGGCATTATCCATCGCGACCTCAAGCCGGACAACATTGTGGTGCTGGCGAGTGGCGACGGTGGCGAGGGCAGTGGCCGTGATCTGCGGGTCAAGGTGGTCGACTTCGGGGTGGCGCGGCTGAAAGACGATCCGGCGACGGAGGCTGGGCAGGCGCTGGGCACGCCGGTCTACATGGCGCCGGAGCAAGCGCAGGGCGGCGAGATCGACGAGCGAGTCGATGTCTACGGCGCGGCGGCGGTGCTGTTCGAGCTGCTGGCCGGGCGACCGCCGTTTTTGCCGCCGGATGGACCGAATGCAAACCTGCTGCTGCTGGCCAAGATCATGACCCAGGACCCGGCCCCGCTGCGCGAGCTACGGCCCGAGGTGTCGGTGGCGCTGGAGTCGGTGATCGAGCGGGCGCTGTGTCGCGATCGAACACTGCGTTTTCCGACGGTAGATGACTTTGCCCAGGGGCTGCGAACGGCGCTTGCTCACCCGCAGGAGCGACTGTGGATACGACCGCAAGTGGTGCCGCCGCTGAGCTTGCCGCCGCTGGTGGCGCAGGCGGTGTCACCGTCGAGGCCGGCGGCGATCAGTCGGACCTTGCCGCCGCCGGTTCGTTCCAGTGCGTCGCTGCCGCCGGTGATGCGCAGTGGCGGGGTCAGCTTGTCCCGCTCAGCGCTCGGTACGTCGTCAGCGAGTCGCTCGGCGGTGGCGCTGCAAGGACTGTCGCAGTCAACCTCATCGCTCAATGCGCTGTCGTCGCTGCGTAGTGACGGGATTCCGTCGTCGTCGCTGTCCTCGGGCCAGAGTGGTGCGTATCTAGGCGGCACTTCCGGGGCCAACGCCATTCCGTCGTCGTCGCTGTCGGCAGGTCGATCCGGGGCGGTGGTGCTGCCGCGCTCTTCCCTGACCCCGGCGCCCGCGAGCGAGCCGTCGCGAACTTCCTCGATGGTGCCGAGTGAGCAGCGCTCGCTGACCTATCGCATTCTGATCGCGCTTTTGTATCTTGGGGCGGTGTCGATTCTTACCTTTAGCCTCCTGTTTGATCGCAGCAGCTGTCGGGGTGGTCGCGATCGTGCCCCGAATCTCCCGTCGACGATTGGCAGTCCGTAACGCCGGCGAGTGTGGGCGATGACCAGCCGGATTTCGCACCCTGCGCGGCGACGTGTGGCGCTTTCTGTCGGTGGACTGCTTGTGCTGCTGACGCTGGCGTTGCTGCTGCGGCCTGAGGGTCCGTGGGGTCACAAGCTCTGGCCGGCAGAGGCGATTGAGCCGCATGTCGCAGCCTCGGGAACGCAGCTTTCGTACTGCTGGATGGAGGTGGCCGGGGCCGGGGAGGTGGCGACTGCGATCGCGGTGCAGCGCTCGCAAGATGGTGGCGAAACGTTCGGTCCCGTCGAGCACGTGGCGGCGCCCGGTGAGCGCTTGTCGGCGGACCCAACGCTGGCGTTTGGCCAGGACGGCACGCTGTATCTGTCGTGGCTGGCGTTTCGCTCGCACCGCTCGATTGAGTCGGAGCCGTTTGACATGGCGATTGTCGTGGCGACGGCGGGTCCGGGGTCGAAGCACTTTGGGCCGCCGCAGTTTGTCGCCGAGGATCGGCAGACGACGTATGACAAGCCGTGGAGCACGGTCGATAGCGAGGGTGTGCTCCATGTCGTCTATCGAGCAGCGTGGGGCAACCGGGCCGGGCTGTATGACACGCAGCTGTTTCCCGATGGCCATCGTCAGCACCGTATCCTCGTCGAGGAGCCGGGCTTTTCGGGCGCCCTGCCGGTGGTCTGTAGCGATCCTGCCGCGCCTCGTCACGTTGTCGCCTATCTGCGTCCCGAGCGAGGCATCGAGCTGCGGGTGTTTGACACGGCTTCCATCGGGGAAGGGCAGCTTTTGTCGCAGCCACAAGAGCGCGTCGCCCACGAAGGCCCGTCGTGTGTGTTCAGCCAAGGTCAGGTCTTCGTCAGCTATGGCGTCAGCGACGGGGTCTGGGACAGTGCGCGCTCACCGCTGCTGCGGCAGATTGTGGTGGCTCGTCGGGCGCAAGACGGCGGAATTCAGCGTCACATCATCGAGACGAAAGGCGAGCTCTTGATGCACCCGCAGCTGCTGCCGCCGAGCGGGCAGCTTGGTCCGTTGATCCAGCTTGGCTATCTGGCGGGGCGACGGGAAAATGATCCGGCGGCGACGCTGCGACTGGCGACGCTACAGCCGGGACTGCCGCCCGCGTGGACCGTGGAGACGCTGCGCGATGGACTGCAGCTTACCGCTCACCGTGAGGATCGACGCTGGCCCGGTGACTATCTGGGTGCGGCGCGGCTCGGTGAGCGGGCGGTGGTGGCCTACATCGACAACCACCGTCGTCGTCAAGCGAAGCTGCTGTTTGCCAAGCCATAAGGGGTGGTTATACCGACGGTAGACCCGCCAGCGCCATCGCCAGCTCGGACTCTTCGTACGACAGGTCGCGGAGCTTGCCGGCGAAGTAATCCATGTACGCCTGCATGTCGAAGTGCCCGTGGCCGCACAGGTTGACCAGGATCGCCCGCGACACGCCTTCCTCTTTGCAGCGCAGCGCTTCATCAATGGCCCCGCGAACGGCGTGATTGGCTTCGGGCGCCGGCAAGATGCCTTCAGCGCGCGCAAACTGCACGCCCGCCTCGAAGCAGCGCAGCTGGTGGTAGGCCCGCGCCTCGATGAGCCCCAGCTCGGCGAGGTGACTGACCAGCGGTGCCATCCCGTGATAGCGCAGTCCCCCGGCATGAAAGCCCGGCGGTGTAAACGTCGACCCGAGTGTGTGCATCTTGACCAGCGGCGTCAGGTGTCCGGTGTCGCCAAAGTCATAGGCGTACTTACCTCGGGTCAGCGACGGACAGGCCGCTGGCTCGACGGCAATCACCCGCACCTTGCGCCCCCCGCGCAGCTGCACCCCAAGGAACGGAAACGCGAGGCCCGCGAAGTTCGATCCACCGCCGGTACAGCCAACCAAGATATCGGGATAGTCGTCGGCCAGCTCGAGCTGCGCGAGTGCCTCCTGCCCGACCACCGTCTGATGCAGCAGCACGTGATTGAGCACCGAGCCGAGCGCGTACTTGGTATCCGCCCGCTGCGCCGCCACCTCGACCGCTTCCGAGATCGCAATCCCGAGGCTGCCGGGATGGTTCGGCTGACTTGCCAAGATGGTGCGACCCGCGTGCGTTTCCGGCGACGGCGACGCGATGCAGCGGGCGCCATACGTCTCCATCAGCGCGCGCCGATACGGCTTCTGGTCGTACGAGACGCGAACCATGAAGACCTGCACCTCGATGCCGAACAGCGAACCGGCAAAGGCCAGCGACGAACCCCACTGACCCGCGCCCGTCTCGGTGGTGAGCTTGCGGATGCCGGCCTCGCGGTTATAAAACGCCTGCGGCACGGCGGTGTTGGGCTTGTGACTGCCCGACGGTGACACCCCTTCGTACTTGTAGTAGATGCGGGCCGGCGTATCGAGCAGCTGTTCCAGTCGCCGTGCCCGAAACAGCGGGGATGGTCGCCACTGCCGATAGACCGCCCGTACTGGCTCGGGAATCTCGATCTCGCGGACGGTTGACACTTCCTGCTCGATGAGCGCCATCGGAAACAGCGGCTCAAGGTCCGCCGGCCCAATCGGCAGCTTCGTGCCCGGATGCAGGACCGGCGGCAGCGGCACCGGCAGATCGGCGGCCAGGTTGTACCAAGCCTTGGGCAGGTGCGTCTCATCGAGCAGGTACTTGATCTGGGAAGTCATGGCTCGTCTCCTTGACGAAGGTTAAAACCACACCACCGCGCCCACGGTGAGCGTGTCTTGCAGCTCCTTGCCGATGTCGCGGCCCGAAAACAGCCCGCTCGCATCGGGGCGGGCATAGAAGATCTCGCCATCCGAGTGATCGTGCCGATATTCCAGTCGCAAGAGCAGTCCCGGCAGCCCCGTAAAATCCAGCGTCGCGGTGCCTGACGCGAGCCAGCTCATCCGGTCGGGATAGAAAATCGCCAGGTCGCCCCGCTGTTCCCAGAACACGTCGCCGCGCGCCGCCAGCTGCAGAAAGCGCAGCAGCCGAACCCGCACATACGTTGCCCCGGCCAGCCAGGTGGTGCTTGTCGGCTCTTGCGGCTCGATCCCGGCGTTGCCGTGCAGGGTGAACGCAAAGCGGCTGCCGAAATAGACCGTCAGCCACAGATCAAGCAGGTGTCGCCACTGCCTTTGGCTCGCTGCCGGGCTGCGCTCGACCCCGGTGAAGTACAGCAGCTGGGCCTGCACCCGGTCCGGTCGGTTGTAATACAGCTGTCCGTAGAGCGACTTCTCCCCGTTGTTATCGACCACCGAGTTCCAGCCGTTGACCACCCCGACCGTCGCCGACCACGCCTCGCCAAGCTGCTGCGTCGCCCGAATCCCGGTGTGATAGAACGGCAAGTTGAAGAACAGGTTCGAGCGCGAGAAGGTCCAGTTGTCGCGCACCGCCATCGACTCGGGACCAATCGGCGACAAGAACACGCCGCCTTGCAGGAGCAGCCCTCGCCCGAGCGGAAGCTTGTAGCCGATGAGCGCTTGCTGGATGTAGCGCCAGGTCGTCGCGTCGCTCTCGCCCACGACGCTCGTCGCCAGATCAGCCCGCGAGCTGGGCTCCGCCAAGTAATAGGTATTGGGCGTGTGGCCGACTTGCAGTGCCAGCCGCGCCATGACTCCCGACTTTTCATACTGGGCATCGACGACGGCGTTGGCGATCGTGAACGAGTTGTGACGGTTGTCGAAGCCGCGATAGTTGGTGATGCCGCTCGGGGGTCGGTTGAAGTTCCACTGGTAAAAGCCCTCGGCATAGCCACCAAGGACGAGCTTGCCGAAGCTGCCATCGAGCACGACTGGACTTGGTCCCGGACTCGCTGCTGCTGGTGCTGGCGGCGCTGGCGGCGCTGGCGGTGCTGGCGGTGCTGGCGGTGCTGGCGGTTCATCGGCCCAAGCGGGTGCAACAAGACCCAGCCAGGTACCCAAACACAGGACCAGCGTCCGCAGCGGCGCTTTTTCGACACACTTCATAGCTTCTCCAAGCGAGCGAGCAGGCGCCGGGCCCCTTCGGCCAGGTCAGAAGGTGGAGTCAGCAAGCTACACACGACATATGCCTCCTCGGGGAAGTCGAAGAAGTAGCCGGGATGTACGACCATGTGGTCCTCCGTGAGCAGGCGCAGCAGCCACTCCTCTTCTGAGATCAAGCGCGGCAGCCGCAGCACCGCGTACCAGCCACCTTCGACCGGCAGCACCGAGACAGCCGTGCCCGCAAATGCTTGCTGAAGACAGGTCAGGCTCGCCTGGATTCGCGCCGCGATGCCCGCAAACAGCTGTGGACGCTCCTTCAGCAGCGCGGGCGCGGCCAGCTGAATCGGCGTGCTCACCGATAAGAACGTGTCGGCGATCAGCTCTAGCCGGCGCTGGGCTTCACTGCGCAGCGGCTCGGGTCCACAGACGACGATCCAGCCCAGCTTCAGCTGCGGCAGCCCCAGCACTTTCGAGAACCCCGACAGCACAAAGCGCAGCGCCGGCAGCTCCGCAAGCGGTGGCGGCAGCTCCGCCAGCGACAGCAGCCGAGGTCCTTCCTGCGGCCACGGGTCAACAAGCGCGTAGTCGGAAAAGACCTCGTCGACAATCAGGGCCAGGTCGCGGGTCGCACACAGCCGCAGCAGCCGCTCGCCCTCGGACTGTCGCAGATAGCTGCCGGTGGGGTTGTTGGGACTGACCGCCACAACTGCGCGACTGCGGGCCGTGATCGCCGACGCAAGCTCGGGGAAGCTGACATGGAAGCGACCATCGAAGCGGAGCGGATACGGCACGACCGCGACCCCGGCCAGGCTGCCCAGAAACGGCAGCAGCGGATAGCTCGGCTCGGGAAACAGCACCTCATCGCCATCGCCATCGCCGGGGTTGCCGAGCAGCTGAAACAGCCACGAGTACGCCTCGCTGGTACTGGCACACAGCACCAAGTGCTCGGGACTCACCGTCAGCCCGCGCGCTTGGTAGTAGTCCGCAATCGCCTGCCGGGCCGCCACCGCCCCTTGCGGCGAAGGCTCGTAGCGCAGCGCCTCGGGCGAGCTGAGCGGCAACAGCAGCGACTCGCGGTACAGCTCGGGCAGCGCCCGGGTCGGATTCGACACCACCAGATCGAGCAGCGGCACCCCCTGGCCCCGCAGCTCGGCTTGCAGCTGGGTAAATCGATTCGTCAGCCTCTGCCAAGGCAAACGGGACGAAAAGCGGACTGGCACATGCCGCTTCTACCACACCCGGCCTGGCACTGGCTTTTTGTTGGAAGGCTGAGCCCGCTCGTGATACGGCAGATCCTTATGGGCGCAGAACCGCATTTGCCACCGGGAGTTCGGCACGTTGCAGTCATCATGGATGGCAACGGTCGCTGGGCGCAGCAGCAGGGGCTGCCACGACTGGAAGGTCACCGCCGGGGGGCGCGCTCGGTGCGAGAGGTGGTGCGAGCGGCTCGTCAGCTGGGACTTTCGGCGCTGACCCTGTACGCGTTTTCGGAGCAGAACTGGGAGCGGCCCCTCGAAGAGGTGCAAGGGCTGATGCAGCTGCTCCACGACTATGTGATCGATGAGCGCAGGGAGATCCTCGACAACGGCATTCGGCTGCAAGCGATTGGCAACATCAGTCGCCTGCCCGAGTACGTGCTGCGGCCCCTGGCGAGCCTGATGGCCGAATCGGCGGCCAATCAAGGGATGGTGCTGTCGCTGGCGCTGTCGTATGGCGGGCGCGAGTCGCTGGCCGATGCGATGCAGAAGCTGGCGCAGGAGGTCGCTACCGGCACGCTCGACCCGGCGGCGATTGGTGAAGACGATCTGACGGCGGCGCTGAAGACGGCGGGCCTGCCCCAGGTGGACCTTTTGATCCGCACCTCTGGCGAGCAGCGAACCAGTAACTTTTTGCTGTGGGAATCGACCCACGCGCAGTTTTACGCGACCTCGGTGCTGTGGCCGGACTTTGGCAAGGCCGAGCTGCTCGCGGCCCTGGGCGCCTATCATGCGGAACCTTCGGCCCAGCCGCTTGGGAGAGATGCTGATGTCTAACTTGTTCCTTCGTTTCCTGACGGCGGTGGTTGCGGTGCCGCTGCTCATCCTCGCGATTGCGTGGCAAGAGCCGTACGGCGTGTGGGCGTGGGTGCTGATTGCCCAGGTCGCGGGCCTGCGCGAGTGGATGAACATGACGCTGCCGACCGATCCCAAGGCGACGCGCTTTCTCGGCGTGCTCGCGGGGGTGGCGTACGGCAACCTGCTGTGCTGGGTGCCCGATGGCCACGTGCAGATGTTTGGACTGTTTGCGGTGACGGCGCTCGGGCTGCTCTACTTTCTGTTTGCCCATGGCGCGATCGAGACGGTGGCGGCGCGGCTGTCGATGTGGCTGGCCGGTATCCTCTACGCGGGGGTGCTGATTGTGCCGCTGCTGATGTTCAAGACCACGCCCAAGCTCGGCGGCTGCTTCATCTATCTGTGCCTGACCTCGGCGTGGGTGTCCGATACCGGAGCCTATTTTGCCGGGCGCTTCCTCGGGCCGTACATTCCCGCCAAGCTGTGGCCGGCGGTCAGTCCCAAGAAGACCTGGATCGGCTCGGTGGGAGGCCTGCTCGGCAGCCTGCTGGCGCTGGTGGTGGCCAAGCTGTGGTACCTGCCGCAGCTCAGCTGGGTCGATGTGGTGGCGATTGCGGTTCCCGCCAACATCCTCGGGCAGCTCGGCGATCTCATCGAGTCGCTGATCAAGCGCTCGGTCGGCGTCAAGGACTCGGGGGTGCTGCTGCCCGGCCACGGCGGCATGCTCGACCGCATCGATGCGCTGCTGCTGGTCGTCCCGTACGTCTACGCCTACGCCTACCTCTTCCTTCGCAGCTGAAGCTGGGGATGATGGCGGAGTGGCTGCGGCGGTGGGCGGGCTCGGTGGCTTTCGCGATCTTGTTTCGCTATGGCTGCTACGTGGGGATGATCGCGCTGTCCCTCTGGGCCGAGAGCCGACCGGCGCCGCACCTGCCTGACCTGCTGATCGACCGGATTCCCTACTCGGCGACCATCGATCGCTACAACTACTGGCTGCTGGCGCTCGGCTATGTGCCGGTGGCGGGCTGGCTGCTCCTCACCGCGCCGGCCCGCTTCTGTCGCTACAGTGTCAGTGCTGGCCTGCTGTCGCTTCTGCGCGGGCTGTGCATCGTGGTCACGGGGCTGGGGCCGGTGCGCGGGCCGGACCTGCATGCGGGGATGCTCGACCGCGATCCGGCGCTGCTGGGGCGGGCGCTGCTCGATCTGGCGAGTCCTTTCGGCCTGCTGCTGCGCGACGCCCCGCACGTCTACCTGACCAAGGACCTGTTCTTTTCCGGCCACACGGCGGCGACGCTGCTGCTGCTGCTGTATGTCTGGCCCTACCGAGCGCTGCGCCGGTCGATGCTGCTCGTCCACGGAGCGGTCGTGGCCAGCGTATTCTTGGCACACCTGCACTACACCATCGATGTGCTGGGGGCCTATGCGATGGCGCTGGCGCTGTTCGCCCTCCGCGAAGGCTGGCCCCAAGGCCTCACCGCACCTCCACCCCCACCCCAGTCCTCCTAAGGAGACTTCATGCGCACCGCCCGTGAGCTTCTGTCCCAGTACGCCGAGTACCACCGCGACCGCCGCAACATCGCCACCCACTTTGTCGGCATTCCCCTGATCGTCTTTTCCGTGGCGGTGCTGCTGGCGCGCGTGCCCTTGCCCGGACTTGACCCACGCCTGTCAGCGGCGACCCTGATGTGGGTGCTGACCAGCGGCTTTTACCTGAGCCGGCATCTCCTCATCGGCCTCGCCACCAGCCTGGCGGTCGGCCTGGCCGTCTGGCTCGGTCACACCTACGCGGCGGCGCCCCTGTCCACCTGGCTCGCGGTCGGCCTAGGCAGCTTCGTCATCGGCTGGATCATTCAGCTCATCGGTCACTACTTCGAGGGCAAAAAGCCCGCCTTTGTCGACGATCTCATCGGACTGCTCGTCGGCCCCATGTTCGTAGTCGCCGAGGTCCTCTTCGCGCTCGGCCTCTGCCCCGACCTCCACCGCCACATCGAGCACCACGCCGGCCCCACCCTGATCCGCACCCCCACCCGCACCTAACCCCGCTCGCGCTGTGGTCGCACCGGATTGCGTGCCTTCGGAAATCGTGGGAAAACCGCCTTCCGTGCCCACCGCTGACTCCCCGCTGCCGAGGACCGCATGCCCATTTCCAGCTGGACCCTAGACGTTACAGGCCTAGGCCCGATCAAGAAGGCCGAGATCGAGGTCCGTCCCCTCACCCTCCTCGTCGGCGAGAACAGCACCGGCAAGAGCTACCTCGCCACCCTCCTATGGGGCCTGGCCCAGACCCAGAGAGTGAACCCAGGGCTGATACCAGCCGCGAACGAGCCAATGTATGGACAAATCGATCAGTGGATGGAGAAGAGTTCGTATCAGTTCTCGCTATCCAATGAGAGCCTGAGACGTTTTTTTGAGCTGGCAAATCCCATGCTGGCGCGCATGAAGCGTCAGTTTGTAGCGAAGTTGTTCAACAGCGCACTGGTTGCAGCAGACAACATTCGGCTTCGCAGCTCACTGGGGCAGTCTGACAGTGATCCGCAGATCATATCTCTCATTGAGAGAGCAGAAGTGCATCCCCGCGAGTATTTACATCGCTTGAGATTTTCCTTGATGCTAAATCACGCGCTGGGATTGGGTGGCGATTTCACTGCCAAGTATCTGCCCGCATCGCGCACTGGCTTCATGTTGACGTATGAATCCGTCGTCCGTCAGAGCCTTGATTCCTCGTTTTCGGAATCAGATGCGGATGACACGCCCGCCGCGACTGCCCGAACCAGGCTGACCCGGCCCACGATCGAGTTTCTGAAGCTGCTGGCCACCGGCGCAGACGATCGGTCAGGCTTTGTGGCGGAGGCGGAGGCGCTGGAGGAGGCGCTGGGGGGCGAGATCGTCAAGCACTCGCGGGCTGGCTTCAACCAATACGAATATCGAATGAAGGGCGCCTCGGTCGCGCTGCCTATGTCGATTGTCTCGACCGTGGTGAGTGAGCTTGCGCCGATTGTCTTGGTGCTG
>JAEUKA010000050.1 GCA_016794465.1 Myxococcales bacterium
CGTTCTTGCTGAGCTTGGTCGCGGCCAATTTGCCCATAGGAAGTGCCTGTCGCGAATTCCTGCGTGTTTCCGTCGAGCAATCTCTCTTTCTGACAGTCAACCGGGAGTGACTTCCTCGGACGCTGCCAGTGCTTGAGCTACCACCGAGTCGGACGCTGAGAGGCCATGCTTGGTCGATACGCAGGACGGGTTTCGGTTTATGCCGCCCGCTGATACAGGTACTTTTGGAATCCTGCGAACAGCTTGCCGATGTCTTGAGGTTTGCCGAGATCGAGCACGGCGTCGGCGATGGAGTTGCGATACTTGAGCCGTAAAAGGGGTGTGAGCTTGTCGGCGTCTAGCTCCTCGACGCCAACGGTTACGTAGTGCTGAAGTACAAAGTCCAGGAACGCCTGCTGCTTTTCACTGAACAGGGACCGGATCTGACTCCTCGCGCTGTCGGCTCGGACCTCACGGGTGACTGGCGGCATCGCGTAGGCGACGTGGGCTAGAACATCGAACAGGTCGCTCTTTTCGGCGTCAATGAGCTTCTGCATCTCGGCGAGCTGCTCATGGCCAAAGCCCTTCCCGGCGAGTCCTTCGAGCAGCCGCTTGCGGGTATCCGGCTCGCTCCACAGCGTGCGCAGCTCGGCTTCACTGCCAAAAAACTCGGGCAACTTCCCAAACAGTAGCTCCAGGAACTGCTGCGCCGACATCGGCGTGCCGTCGGGGTGCCAGAAGCTGGTGCAGATCATGTGCTGGATGCTGCGTTCCTTGCCATCGGCGAGCTTGATCTTCACCTTGGTCCGGCGGTCTTTGTCTTCCCGTGCGGCCTCCTGGCCATTGTCCATGGGCGGCGCGGACCTCGGCGCTGGGGGCTCACGCGGCTCGGGTTCGAGCGGCTCGCCATCCCATTCCGGATCACTGAAGTGGTGATGCGCTTTCACAAAGTCGTAGATCGTAAAGTAGTACTTCCCGTCGTAGAGCCGAGTCCCGCGACCGATGATCTGCTTGAACTCGATCATCGAGTTGACCTGCCGCAACAGCACAATGTTGCGCACGTTGCGAGCATCCACCCCCGTCGACAGCTTCTGCGAGGTAGTCAGGATCGTCGGGATGGTCTTTTCGTTGTCTTGAAAGTCGCGCAGGTGTTGTTCACCGAGCGCGCCATCCCTGGCCGTCACCCGTTGGCAGTAGTTCGGGTCACTGTTCGTCTTCGTCTGATTGATCAGGTTGCGCACCGCCAGCGCGTGATCTTGGGTGGCACAGAACACCAGCGTCTTCTCGCTTTGGTTCATCTGCTCCATAAAGATGGCGACACGCTTCTTTTCTCGCGCTTCGATCTCGATGATTCTGTTGAAGTCGCTTTCGGTATAGCGCCTGCCTGGTTCGATATCGCCTTCGATCAATTCGTCGTCGGGAGTATAAACATAATCATCCAGCGTAGTAGAAATCTGCTTGACTTTGAACGGCGTCAAGAACCCATCGTTGATACCGTCTTTTAGCGAATAGACATACACCGGCTCGCCAAAATATGCGTAGGTATCGATATTGTCCTTGCGTTTTGGCGTCGCGGTCAAACCCAACTGCACAGCGGGCGAGAAGTATTCCAAAATACCGCGCCAGGTGCTTTCGTCGTTTGCTCCGCCGCGGTGGCACTCATCAATCACAATAAAATCGAAGAAATCGGGCGGATAGTCCCCAAAATACGGTGAAGGCTTGCCGTCCTTCAGCGGACCACTCATGAAGGTCTGAAAGATGGTGAAAAACAGGCTGCCGTTTTTGGGCACCTTGCCTTTTTTGCGGATGGCCTCCGGCTCGATGCGCACCATCGCATCCTCGGGGAATGCCGAAAATGCGTTGTAGGCTTGGTTGGCTAAGATGTTGCGATCCGCTAGAAACAGAATGCGCGGACGACGGGACGGCTCACGACGCAGATTCCAGCGACTTTGAAACAGCTTCCAGGCGAGCTGAAAGGCGATGAAGGTCTTGCCAGTGCCGGTGGCCAGCGTCAGCAGGATGCGCTGCTTCCCGGTGGCAATCGCGTCTAGCACACGCTCGACGGCGATGTCCTGGTAGTAGCGGCTACAGTGCGACCCGCCCTTGTCCTCAAATGGCACAGCAGCGAAGCGGTCGCGCCACACATTGGCCTTGGCAAAGGTCTGCGCCCACAGCTCGTCCGGCGTCGGATAGCGAGTCAGCTCGCCTTCCTGGCCCGACTCCATGTCGATGGCATACAAACCCTGGCCGTTGGTGGCATAGGCAAACCGCAGCGCCATCTTGCCCGCGTAGTCCTTGGCCTGCCCGACGCCTTCGCTCAGCGGCTTGTCCCACGCCTTGGCTTCCAGCACCGCGAGCTTGCGGTTGCGATAGACCAGCACATAGTCCGCCTTCATCGACCGACCGCGTCGGCCCAGTCCCTCAATGCGACCCGGCGTGATCGAATACTCGCGCAGGATCTTGCTGCCCTCGATCACCCCCCAGCCCGCTTCCCGTAGCGCGGGATCGACCTGCTCGGCCCTGGTTTCGGCTTCGTTCATGGGGCCTGGCTCCTCACCTTGTTTCCGGTCGGCAACTTCTTCACCTGCGCCTCTAGCTGCTTGAGGGTGTCAGCCTCTGCTTCGGCTTCAAGCTGAGCACGCCGTCGGGCGGCGAAGCGCTCGTACTCCTGCTGCGCATGGGTGTCCGCCTGTTCTCGGCTGACCCTCCCCGCATGTTGCAAAATGGAGCGCTCATTGAACTGCAAGAAGTCATCGAGCCGGGTCTGCCAGTTGTGGAGGAAGATCTGCTTGCGACGACGGGCCTGGTCTTCGGCAAAATCGAGGAACATCACCACGATCCGATTCAGCTCGCTGATCTCCTCTTCGCTCAGGTAGTTCTTGGCCACGGTCACATCGCCCTTGCGGACCACTCCGCCTTTCCACGATGTGAGGCCCATGTTGGGCTGGGTCGCGTCCGCCCGCTCAGCGATCAACTCAGGCGCGGTCTTCCCGGTAGCGGCGAAGTGCAGCTTGTTCTGAATGGTCTGAAAGAACACCTGCGTCTCGGGTTCCGACGGATCATAGTCGGCAGCCAAGGCCAAGATGTCGCGCACTCGCAGATACACCCGACGCTCACTGGCTCGGATGTCGCGGATGCGCTCGAGCAGCTCATCGAAGTAATCCGTGTGGCCTGGGCCCGGCGGATTCTTGAGCCGCTCGTCGTCCATCGTGAAGCCCTTCAGCAGGAACTCCCCAAGTCGCGCCGTCGCCCACTTTCGGAACTGCGTGCCGCGCGGAGACTTTACGCGGTAGCCCACTGCAAGCACCGCTTCCAGGTTGAAGTGCTGGGTTTCGTAGGTCTTCCCATCGCTGGCAGTTATCCGGAATTTCCGGATGACTGACTCTGAGGCCAGCTCTCCCTCGGCAAAGATGTTCTGTAGGTGTTCGTTGATGGTGCGAACATCTTTTTGAAACAGCTCGGCCATGAGCTTCTGGGTGAGCCAGATCGTTTCATTGTCGAACCGGCACTCAATGCGAGTTCGGCCATCCTCCGTTTGATACAGGATGATGCTGGATTGCGGCGGCTGGTGATCCATCATGGCGCGCCCCTACAGCTCCCCACTAAACGCCTGATGCAGTAGCGACTGCTTCAACTCCACAAGCGCCGCCAACTTCTTTTCATAAATCGTAGCAAGCCGTTGGGTTTCTGCTGCCAAGTTATCTAATCGGTTAGCAATGCGCTTCTGGTCCGAAATCGCCAAATTAGGCACTTTAAGTTCTCGAAGTACACTTAATGATACCGTCTTCTGTGCTGCGCCCGTTGCACCAATTGTCGCTTGCTGAAATGCCTGTGGAGAGAGGAGCGCGTAGGTCAGCCAAGCACTATCCGTAGCTCTATTTGGGCGGATTAGTCCGATGTGTCTTTGGAAGCAAAAGTCTCGCTGCTCTTTTACTAGCACAGGGATCCCAAGTGTCGCGCCAGTGACTGTATAAAGAATATCGCCAATTATTGGCTTCTTGTTGCTTTTTAATTTATTAAAATATTCTGTTGGCACCATGAATGTATTACTGAAATCGACTTCGCGTGTGCGCTTGATGATATCTGAAATTGTGATAAATGGAATTCCGTTCGGAGCCTTTGGCGGAGGAGAATGATCGCCATCCGTAATATCAGTGGCTAGCTCCGAAAGCGACACCTCATTAGGTTGTCTAGAAAAGACGGACTGGAGGTGGCTTTCGAAGAGGGCGCGGGCGTTTTGGAGGTTCTTTTCGGCGTTGGCAACAGCTACCGCAAGCCCCGCAAACGCTTTGTCCAAGATGCCGACAATGCGCTGTTGTTCTGGGAGTGAGGGGACTGGAATTTCCGTATTTTTGATTTTGCTCTGCGAGATGTTGGGCTGCGCGTTTCCGGTTGCTTGCGCCACCAGTTCATCCTTCTTCGCAAGCAGGAAGTAGAACAGGAACTCAGGAATCAACTTGTCGTTTGGAAGGATTCCGCATACCGCTTGATTCGTAGCCGCTTCAAATCGGAGGATGCCAACCTGTCCCGCCGTCGCGCCATACATTGCGACCAAGACCGTGTTCTTCGGGAAGAGTTTGGCAGCAGAGTTCTCAAGCCCCTGCCGCGTTATGAAACTCTTCGCCTGTCGCACATTTCCTACCGCCACCTCTCCGCTGAGTATCCACGGAATATCTCCGCCTTCGTAATACTCCTTCCGCGAACTTAACGGCGTCCCTCCGGAGCTTGTCTTGCAGACTTCGCCCAACAGCTTCCATTGCCACCTCTTCTTCACAGCAGCCCCCTGATACTCTCCAGGACTTCGGCGCTTTCGGCGTCGAGGGTGGCGATTTCTTCTAGGATGTCGGCTGGGCTGCGGTGGGTGATTTCCTGTCCGCCGCTCGGGTTTTTGACAGAGAGGTCGAAGGTGCTCTTGTCGATGCTGGCTGCGTCGAGGCTCCAGCTCTTGGGCGAGTCTGCTTGGGTCTTCTGTAGCTCGATGAACTCGGCCAGGTCCGCGTCATTGAGCGGATTGGTCTTACCCAAGTTCCGTCCGGGGTCGAGCTGATAGAACCAGACCTTGCGCGTCGGCCAGCCCTTGTCGAAAAACAGCACCACCGTCTTGACGCCCGCCCCCTGAAACGTACCCCCCGGACAGTCGAGCACCGTATGCAGGTTGCAAGTCTCTAGCAGGAGCTTGCGCAGGCTCACCGAAGCGTTGTCGGTATTCGATAGGAAGGTGTTCTTGATCACCACGCCGCCGCGTCCCCCGGCCTTCATCATCTTGATGAAGTGCTGAAGGAAGAGGAACGCCGTCTCGCCGCTGCGAATCGGGAAGTTCTGCTGAACCTCCTTGCGTTCCTTGCCCCCGAACGGAGGATTCGCCAGCACCACATCGTAGCGGTCCTTTTCCTGAACATCCGCCAGGTTTTCCGTCAGGGTGTTGGTGTGCAGGATGTTCGGCGCTTCGATGCCATGCAGGATCATGTTCATGATCGCGATGACATAGGCGAGCGACTTCTTTTCCTTGCCGTAGAACGTCCGAGTCTGAAGCGTCGTGAGATCTTTGGTGGTGAGTGTGCCGCTCGACTTCAGGAACTCGAACGCTTCACACAAGAAGCCTGCGGAACCGACTGCCGGGTCATAGATCGTCTCGCCGATGCGAGGCTTTACAACACGGACGATGGCGCGAATCAGCGGACGCGGCGTGTAATATTCCCCGCCGTTTCGGCCTGCGTTGCCCATGTTCTTGATCTTGGCTTCGTACAGGTGCGAAAGCTCATGCTTCTCGGTCTGCGAGCGAAAGCGCAGCGCGTCGATCTGGTCGATGATCTCGCGCAGGTTGTAGCCGCTCGTAATCTTGTTTTTGATCTCCGAAAAGATCTGCCCGATCTTGTACTCGATGGTGTTCGGCCCCGTCGCCTTCGCCGTGAACCGATACAGATACGGAAACAGCCGGTGGTTCACAAAGTCGATCAGGTCATCGCCGGTCATTGCCGCGTTGTGATCCAGCCTCCCGTCCTTGTCCTTAGGGGCTGCCCAGCTTTCCCACCGATACGGAGCATCGAGAATGTACGAGTAGGATTTTCCCGCAAGCGCCGCTTCATCGGCCCGGTCCTGCTCCAGCCCATCGAGATACTTCAGGAACAGAAGCCACGATGTCTGCTCGGTGTAGTCCAGCTCCGTCGTGCAGCCGGCCTCTTTCCACAGCACATCGTCGATGTTCTTAAACGCCTGCTCAAACATGCCCCACTATCGCAGATTCCCGTAGCTGTGGGTAGGCTGTTATCGTGTCATAGTACCCGTCGAAGCGGCCATCCATCATCTGCGCCACTTGCGCCGGCCACCAGTGCTCATGTCCCCTCGGCGTCTTGTACCCAGCCTCCTCCAGCAGCGTCGCCAGCGTCGGCAGCGGAGGCTTCTCGAAGGGCTCCCCCGGAGACTCCTTCTCATGCGCCCGCTCCATTCGGGTCAGCATCATTTCCAAATACCGTCGCGGCCTGAGCAGCTGCGCCGCGTCGCTGCTCCGTAGCAGCCCTTGGACATTCCGCTCCGTGAACTGCCGTCCTTTCAGCGGAATCCAGCCCTGCTCGTTGAGAATGGACGCGATCTGCCTCGCGGTGTGACCGTTGGCGCGCAGCTCGAGGATTCGTTCCCTCACCTCTGCATCGGAGTACGGTCGCTCGTTGTGAGCCCTCGGAGTGATGTGGCGCAGCCTCAGCCGCAGGTTGTAGATCAGGCACTTGGTCCAGCGCTCTGCTTGCGGCGGCTTCGTCCCAGCCGCGTTCAGTCTACTGGCCATCTCGCTGATTCCCACTCCCTCCTTCGCCCACTCCTTAAGCTGCGCAATGACTCTCTGTTCCGCTTCATCATCGACGAGGATCTTCATCCTCGGATGGTCTGGCGCAGGAATCGTCCGCTTCCCAAACGGCACCTTCCCAAAGTGATACCCGCTCTTCCTAATATGGTTGATCGCCTCCTTCGTCCGCTCCCCCGTCGCCTCCCGTTCCATCTGCGCAAACACCAGCAGGATTCCCACCAGAGCCCGTCCCAGCGACGAGTCCAGCCGGATCGATTCCCGAATCGCAACCAGTTCCTTCGTCCCGTCTTTAAAGTACGTCTCGTACAGCTCGCAGAAGTGTTTGATCGAGCGACTTAACCGATCAAACTTCAGCACGATTAGAACGTCCGCCGATGTCTGCAACGTCCGCAGCGCCTCCTGAAGTCCGGGCCGCACATCCTTGCCGCCAGAAATCACGTCCTTGCAGATCTTCACCAGCTTGATTCCGTGCAGCGCGCAGTATCCCTCGATCGCACTCTGTTGCGCTTCCAGAGACATTCCTTCCGTTGCCTGCATGTCCGTAGAAACCCGCACGTATCCGACAGCTCTGCGCTGGATTCCTTCCCCTCCGTAATGTCCTTCCGGCTCTCTATTAGGGGCTCCCTTGTGGACTCTGCTGACACTCTTCATGACCGCTCCTTCCGTCGCCAAATGTGGGCGTTAGGAGCTACTTGATAATTCGATTAGGCGTCCCCCACCACAACGCCGAAGGCGGAGCTGCCGGCTGTGAAGAAGTTGGCATTTCCGAAGGTTCCATCGCCGTTTCCTAAGCGGTACGCGATGGCATTGTTGGCGGCGCCGCTGTTGGCGGAGATCAGATCAATCTTGCCGTCCTTGTTCAGATCCACAGTCAGAACTTGGCGTGGATAGGAGCCCATGGTCACCGGAGTAGGAATCGAGTACTGAAGTCCGTTGGTCAGGAAGGTGAGCAGATCACCACGCATCGCCGCTTTGCCATCGGGATTGGTGACCTCGATCGGGACCAGTCCGCAGGTCGCCGCTTTGAGCGGGCTCTTGAGCGTAATCGTCGTCGAGGACACCACCACTACATCCTGTGCTGGGACTCCTGCGATGGTGACGGTTGCGCCTGTCTGAAAGCCAGTGCCGGTCAGCGTGAGCGATGTTCCTCCGCTATTTTTGAGCTGCTTGGGCATTGCCTCGCTGACGGACAGAGCCTCGGGAGTCGGGGGCAGAGGTGGATCTCCCATGGGAGTTCCAGAGTCACAGTTGGTCGAGAGCGAAGCCATCAGCAGAGCCGCAGAAATCCATACAAGTCGCTTCCGTGCCTTCATCTAGGTATCTCCTACATTTCTAGGGAATGAGTGCCGCGTACCCTGCGCCATCGCAAGGTGGCCACGCTCCCTCCGGAGCCTCGGGCCCGTCGAGATCGTACCATGAGGGAGAGAATCGGATATCGTTGCAGTCAGAGGAACTTTGATGACGGCAGACAACTCCGCTTCGCAGTGGACGATCGATCGGGATCACGACGCGCTGCTCATTGTCGATCTACAACCAGACTTCATGCCGGGAGGTCCGCTCGCGGTAGCTGATGGAGATCAGATCGTCGCCGGAATTGCGAGTCTTACAGCGCGCTTTTCCTTGGTGGTGGCGACGCAAGACTGGCATCCGCAAGGGCACATTAGCTTCGCTGACCAGCACGGACAGAGTCCCTTTTCGACCATTTCTCTGTACGGGAGTGAGCAGACGCTGTGGCCAGAGCACTGTGTGCAGGGAACACCCGGTGCCGCGCTTCATCCGGACCTGCCGCTGCATCAAGTGGGACTTATCCTTCGCAAGGGAACGTATTCCCACATTGACTCCTATAGTGCCTTTCGCGAAAACCTCGGACCGGACGGAGTCCGTCACAGCACGGGTCTGGGAGCACTCCTTCATGCGCGCCACATTCGCCGCGTCTTTCTGTGTGGTCTGGCGCGAGATTACTGTGTGGGCTGGTCGGCGCTCGATGCCAAGACAGAGGGCTTTGCTGCCGTTGTACTCGATGACTTAACCCGATCGGTGTTTCCGGAACGCACAGCAGAGACGGATGCTCTGTTTGCGCGGGCCGCTGTTGCACATGGATCAAGTCAGCTGCTGCTGGATGGTGCGCCGTGAGCTTGGATGCCCTCTCGATCGATGTGTATCAGCTGACTACGCTGATCGCGCATGCTGCCTCCGGTCGGCTCACTGACGACTCCCTTTCGATGAGCTTCTTTTTTCGGAAGCTTCCCAAACAGAGAAACTATGTCGTCACCGCCGGACTGCGTAGCATCGTCGAGTATTGTCACTCCCTTCGCTTCTCTTCGGCAGAGCTGGCCACCCTCGATGCCCATCCGATCTTGGGTCCAGCGCTGACGACTCCTTTTGGCAAGCAAGTGCGGGCGGCGCTGGCGGCGATCGACGGATTTGAAGGGGACATTGATGCGCTTCCGGAAGGTACGCTGGCGTTTGCGGGACCGGCGCTGCGTGAAGACGGAACCCCACTTGTGGTCGCGGGTGTACCGCTGACTGCCTACACGCCACTGCTGCAAGTTCGGACCAGTCTGCCGCTGTGCAAGCTGATCGAGACGCCGTGGCTGTCGCGGCTGAATCATCTGTCGATGGTGGCCTCGAAAGCTTCCCGCGTGGTCACTGCCGCCGAGCATGACGGAGTGCTTCGCCCGGTGATTGACTTTGGGCAGCGCCGGACCCATCCGCATGCAGCGATCGATGCGGCCTATGCGGCCTATCTTGCGGGCTGCTCAGCGACGAGCAATCTGGCCGCCACCCATCGCTACGGGATTCCTTCGGTAGGCACGATGGATCACTTTGCGATCCAGGCCTGCGAGCGCTTGCAGACTCCTGTTTCAGAGACAGAGAGCAGCTTTTTTCGCCGCTTCTGCGAGCTGTTTCCCGGCAATGCCACGCTGCTGGTGGACACCTATGACACCTTTCGCGGAATCGAAAATGCAGTGCATGCCACCGACGGAAAACTGACCGGAGTACGTCTCGATTCCGGAGTCACGGTAGAAGCCGTCAAGAGGGCGCGCAAGCTCCTGACAGATCTCGGCGCACCCCATGCCAAGCTATTCCTTTCCGATGGCCTGGATGAGTTCCGCGTTCGCGAGCTGGCGACTGCCGGTGGGGATGGCTTTGGAGTCGGCGAAAACATCAGCTGTAGTCCAGATGCAGCGACGGGAATTGGCGCAGTAGGAAAGCTGGTTCAGAATGCGTCCGGAAAGCTGACCATGAAGCTGGCGCGCGGCTCTGGGAAGGCGACTCTGCCAGGTCGGCTGCAGGTCTATCGCTTCTCTGATCATGATCTGCTGACTCTCTTTGATGAGCCGCCACCACTCAATGGAACGCCACTGCTGCAGCCACTGTGGCGTGGTAAAAAGCTCCTGAATCCCTTGCCAAGTCCGTCGGCAACACGGGACTATGTACAGCAGCAGCGAGCCGCTCTGCCGTCTCACCTGCGCAAGCTCGAGATCGCGCAGAGTGGCAGTGCAGAAGGTCCGTGGCCGATCAAAGTATCGAAGCGGCTCTGTCTTGTGATAGATGAGCTGGTGTCTGCGATGTAGGCTGGGCTTTGATGGTTGCGTAGCGATAGGAATGGAGTGAAACAGCGAATGCGTCTATTGCGGCTGGGACTTGGGAATGTCAACACCACCGTCGGGGCGACCGACTCCAATGTCGAGCGTGTGATCGCGACTTTGCACAAGTTACAAGCCGATCAAGTGACGCTGGCCGCGCTTCCCGAGCAAGTGATTGGCGGCTATCCACCCGAAGATCTGCTGCTGTGGCCGGGCTTTGTGCGTGCGCAGGCAGAGTCTCTGTACAAGCTGGCCCAAGCGACCAAAGAGCTGTCGCTGGCGTTTGTGTGCGGAGTGCTGGTCCAAGCGATGGAACAGATCTACAACTGCGCGGCTTTTGTGTTCAAAGGGAAGGTCTACGGAGTCGTTCCCAAAGAGAAGCTGCCGCTCTACAACGTCTTTTATGAAGCGCGTACGCTGGCGCGGGGATTCCCGGGGCTGTATACCGAAGTGGATCTGGGTCCATGTGGCCGGATTCCTTTTGGCGATCTGCTGTTCGAGTGTGACTTTGGTCGGGTGGCGCTGGAGGTCTGTGAAGACATCTGGTCCCCCGACGGTCCGATGCGGCGGCGGAGCTATCAAGGGGCAGAGCTGGTGATCAATCTGTCGGCGTCTCCGTTCCGGATTGGGGTGCAAGCGACCCGACGCGAGATGGTGGCAACGCGCGCCAGTGACAACATGGTGACGGTGGTGTACGTGAATGCCGTCGGCGCCAATGACGGGCTGATCTTCGACGGTGGTGGGTTTGTGAATCAGAACGGAAGACTGGTTCATGAAGCGCCGCGCTTTGTCGAAGGAGTCTCTGCCGTGACGATCGATCTGCGACGCACCACGCGACTTCGCGCTGAGAATACGACCTGGCGAATGGATCGTGAGGAGTTCCTTTCCCACTCCCAGTCTTCCGGTCACGCAGAGCACGCGCTGCCGCGTGATTCCTCGACACGGGGGGCGCATGTGATTGCGGTGGGACAGGTTACAGAGTCCTCCCAGCGTCTCTGCTATCCGACTCCCTTTCATCGCAACTTCTTTCTGCCTCCACCGTCGGAGCCGAGCGATCCCCGGCGCAGCTTCTGTGAAGAGCTGCTCGATGCGATGGCAATGGGAGTCGGTGACTACTTTGAAAAGACCGGCGCATTTTCCCAGATCGGAGTCGCATTGTCAGGAGGCCGCGACAGCCTGCTGTGTCTGCTGGTCGCGCATCGCTATGTGAGTCGCAAGTATCGGCTGCAAGGTCCAGAGATAGTGGCCAACAAAGTGGCAGAGATGTTGCGCGCGTTCTTCATGCCGACGCGCTATTCCTCTTCCGCGACCCGCGAGGCGGCAGAGACGGCAGCGACGGAGCTTGGCATTCCGTTTACGATTCTGTCGATCGAAGAGGCGTTCGAGCGGGAGGTCGAAGCGACCCGCAACATGCTCCATCCCGGGGAAGTCCTGACTCCACTTACGGTGCAGAACATTCAGGCGCGGCTGCGCGCAGAGCGGATGTGGAACTGGTCAAACGCCGTCGGTGGACTGTTTCTGCAGACCGGCAACATGAGCGAAAAAGCGGCAGGCTATACCACTGTTGGTGGCGATCTGATGGGCTGTCTGGCGGTGATTGCCAACCTGCCGAAGACGGTGGTGAACTATCTGCTCGACTATCTTTTGGAGACAGAGAAGCTGGTGGGAATCGCGGCCACGATCGCAATTCCAGCGTCGGCAGAGCTGGCTCCCAATCAGCAGGACGAGCGCGATCTAATGCCGTTTCCGGTGCTCGATGCCTGCATTGCGCTGCATGCCGCCGAAAAGCTCGACGCGGCAGAGCTGGCGGACGTGCTCATCGACATGTTTCCAGAGCTAGAGGAAGCCCAGCTGCGCGCCTGGGCCAACAAGTTTACCGGACTGTTTGCGCGCGCGATCTTCAAGTGGGTGCAGGCGCCGCTGTCGCTGCATCTGGGCAACTTGGATCTAGAGCGAGAGCGGTCCCTGCAGCTTCCCGTGGTGACCCGCAGTGAGTGGCAGAAGCGCGCGTAGTCTCGTAGGAATGTGCGGTTAGGCTCGGAAGGCGGAAGCATCTGGGAGTCCGCTGCCACTTAGATCGGCTCCCATCGCGGTGAGGACTCCTGAAAAGATATCCGGTTCGTTGCTGGTGAGCTTTCCGGGCTGCGCGACTCCGGTCGCTGCATCAAAGCCGTAGGTCAGCGTCGTCAGCGGATCGACTCCGCCCAGGATGGTGTTGCCTTTTACCATCGGGGACATCAGCAAAAATCCGTTGTTCAGATCGTGTCCGCTGCCAAACTGCATCGCGTTATCGGGCCGGCTGCGCGTCCGTCCAAAGTCGGTCGCAACATAGATCATCGTGCGGTCCCACAGACTCTCTCCTGTGGCGGCATCGAACGGCTCACTCTTCAGCAGAGAGATCAGCTTGTCGACGGTAGACATGATGCGCGCCCACATAAACGCCTGGCCGCTGCGGTGATCGTTGTGACTAAAGTCGAACGCGAGCGGCGGGTTGTACAGTCCGGCGGTTCCCCCCAGCTTCACATTGAAGTCCGGACCGATCGTGATCGCACAAGAGACGCGATACTTGATGAGCAGGAATGCCAGCGCGGCCTGACCTTGGAACGGATCATTGAAGAAGTCCGGAAGGACCTGTCGCACCCGCGCACCGTCGGGAGATGAGCCAAGTCCATACTGCGACAGCGGCACCTGCGGCGGCAGATCCGGTAAGACATTGAGCCGCGTGATCAGATCCTGCGCTTCGAGTCCCGCTCCGCCTTCCCGCTGCGCCAGCCAGCGCTTCATCGCTTCGGAGTTTGCAAACGTCTGACCAAAGACAGACTGCACATCCAGGTCCGCACGGGCCTTGCGGGCCAGCGCAATGATGTCTGCACTTGGGGCTCCCAAAATTCCGCGCGCACCGTCGAGCCCAAGCGGCCACAGCGCAGGACTTGTGACCGTCTCTGCATACATTGCTGCGGGCAGAGAGACATCGGTTCCGCGCTCTCCGTACCCACCGACCGCCATGTTGACATTGGGAAGCGGCATTCCCTGTCCCCACTGCAGCGCCACACACTCTTGCAGCGTCCGGCCCTTCCAGGCCGCGTTGCCGGTGATCGATCGCTTCTGCGCCACCGTGTGATTGACCGACGTTCCTATCGAGGTCGCCACCAGCATATCGTCCGCATACTTTTGTACGAACGCGAGCTGATCGGTGCTGACCGGAATCGGAATGCTGCCCAGCTTGCTGCCCATAAAGCGCACCGCGCGCAGCCGACTCCCTGCCACACTCTGCACCGCCGAGTCCGGGAAGGTGTTGAGGCGAATCGCATTCGCACCCCCTTCCGATTCCCGAACGGCGAGGAAGCTGTCGACAATGCTCGCGCCTCCGGTCGCTGCAATCACCACCAAAAACTTCGGCTTGCTGCCCAGCGGATCGATGCGGAACCCGAGCTTTTCCCGCGACTCCGGAGTCTCTACAGACTGCCGACAGCCTATCAAAAGGGGTCCGAGCAGCGTCGAGCCCGCAGCAGCCATGCTCAGGGCTTTTAGCGCTTCCCGGCGCGACAGTCGTCCATCTTTTCGTAGCGACATGGCGGGCTCCCTTTAGTAAAAGACCGACTCTGTAGAGGTCAGGATGGCGAAACAGACTGCCTGCATCCAGGCCCGCGCCGGCTCGGCATTGCCGGTGGACTCGATGTCTTTGGCGAGCCGAACATAGCGCTCTACTTCATTGCGATACGGATTGCGCAACAGCACCCGCTGCGTCAATAGACCAATCACGCCGCGCACCTCTGCGCCATCCGGACTGGCCAGCTTCTTTCCAGTCAGCGGAACCTCGCGAAAGATCACCGAAGCAGCCGGCGTTGCCAGGTCGGTATCAACCCGCTGGGTACAGGCCGCCCACGCGACGCGCTCGACGGCCAGCGGAGTCGTAGATGCGGTGACTCCTGACGATTCATACAGTCCCGGTCCGTACGGATCGACACCCCCAAGCGCTACGTTGTGGACCAGGCCAGTGCAGGAATACTGTCCCAGCTCCAGACAGACTGCATCCGGACGCAGCTCCAGCGCCGCAGCAAAGTCTTGGTTGATTCGCTCCGGACCTTTGAAGCGGAGGTTGCCTCGGGCCGAGCGAGCGACGGGACCGCTGGGCGGCTCCAAGAGCTCTGGATCGGGCGGCGCTGTCACCTTGTCGGCGCAGCTCGGCCCAATTCCCAAAGCGAGTACGGTCACAAAGAGCAGCTGGTTACGGTGCACCGTAGGCCTCCGTCTTCACGATGTCGTGGAGTAGTCTCTGTACGCGGTAGTTGTGGACGGACTTGAAGCGCTTCCAGGTCGCGACAAACTCGGCGTTCTCTTCCGGTTTGGGGGCGTGACCGACCAGCAGCTTCCAGTAGTCGGTGGTGGTCGAGATCGCAAACGCATCACTATCGGCTGCCACCTTGGCCCACTCCCGCAGATCATTTACCGGCTTTCCGAAGATCACTCCGCGCTCCGGAGTCTGGGTGATGCGCGGCGAGACGTTGGGAAAGAAGATCTCGAGTCGGTTGGGAATGTACTGGGTTTCATAGCGAGAGGATGCGATTCCGTTGTAGTTGCGAAATGGATAGGTCAGGGGGTCCAGGGTGGCGTGACAGGCGGCGCACTCCTTGGCGGTGACTCCCTTGGCATCGTAGTCCTGCGGCTCAGAAGCGACGCTGTAGAGTCCCTCCTGCTTGGCAATGTCCAGGCCGAGATACGACCGATACATCTGGGCGGCGGCATTGCGGGGCAGGGCGGTGAACATCACAAAGTAGGTCAGCGACCACTTGCTGGTCATGTTGCCGGCCCGATGTGCCAGATCGACTTTCTGCGACGCCAAGCTCGAGACTTTCGAGTAGCGCGTCGGACTTGTCTCTCTGCGGACAAAGTAGTCGGCGGTCAGGATCTCGCGCGCGTCGTGATCATCGGTCTGGGTATACGCAAACAGCGCGTAGTCATCGTAGTAGTCCGCAAGCGGCACCCCGCCCTTGTCCTCGCCCTCCTTGAGCGACCCGACGGGACGAATCTTGGGATGCGCGACCTTCCACAGCTGACCGTTCTTGCCGCGCCAAAACTCGGTCTGGGCACAGCGCTCCACTTCAGAGTCGATGAACGCGCGCCGGTCGTCATCGCTGGGCCGCGCCGCAAACGCGGTCACTTCCGCAAAGGTCGGGGACGCGCCGCACAGATCCCGCACGACCTTTTTGTAGGCATGGCGCAGATCGTAGCGACACACGGAAAACTGCGGGTTGTCACTGCCTTGGCAGGCGGCATCGAGCGGCTTGCTGTTTGGATCGGCGGGCTGGGTGCCTTGCTGAATCTCGGTCAGATTGGGGACGCCATCGCCGTCGGCATCCTGGCCTTCCACCGCAGTCAGCGCACTGGGCAGGGCTGCTGCGAAGTCGCCATCCGAGAGCGGCCTCGGCAGACCCGGCAAAAGGCTCTGGGACACCATGGTGCCGAACGCGTTTCGCTGGGGCGGCGCAATGTGACAGTAGGTGCAGGACGGCTGCCGGCCCATGCACTCTGGCGAGGTCGGGTACTTCTGACAGAACACCCCACCAGCCGGCGGCTTTGCGGGCGCATCAGTCGATGCAGCCACGAGCACCGAGACGATCATCCATCGGAACGTGTGCTTCTTCACCACAAGACTCCTTGGCGTTGCCTGCGGACCAGCAGCAGACGAAAAGCCAGCTACCCGGGTTCCATACCACGTTCCCGCACCTCAACCTAGCTGCCCGGAGTTTGAAACGGCGTGCCCGGTGATTGAAACGGCGTGCCCGGAGTTCGTTTTGGCTTGCCCGGTGTTTGGAACGAGCTGCCCGGAGTTCGTTTTGGCGTGCCCGGAGTTCGTTTTGGCTTGCCCGGTGATTGGAATGAGCTGCCCGGAGTTCGTTTTGGCTTGCCCGGAGTTTGAAGTGAGCTGCCCGGAGTTCGTTTTGGCTTGCCCGGAGTTTGAAGTGAGCTGCCCGGAGTTTGGAACGAGCTGCCCGGAGTTTGAAATGACGTGCCCGGAGTTTGAAATGACGTGCCCGGTGTTTAGAACGACCCGCCCGGTGTTTGGGGGGCCTGGTTCTTCCTTGGAATTGGGGGGCAACGTGTTGTATAGCGTGCCGTCGGGCGCCGCTGGGTCAGCCCGGGGTTCTCGGAGCAAGTGTGGACGACGTACGAAGGAGTATTCCCCCGATGTGGCCGAAAAAGACGATTGCCCTCTGCCTGCTGGGAGGCTCGGCACTGTCTGTCATCGCGATGAGCTGCGCCGACCATCTGACCGGGCAGATCCCCGAGCCTGAGGGTCCGCTGCTCGTCACCAGGCTGACGCTGCTCGATAAGCGGCCGTCTCGCGACGTGGCGGTCTTTACGGACACCAGCCTGCCCGACTGCAAGCAGTTCTCCGCCGAGTTCTGCTCCGTCGAGGCGAACCGCGCCACCACCAGCTGTCGGATTTGCTACAACGACGTGCTGAAGGACACCTACTCGCTGGCCAAGAGCCCGCCGACGCCGGACTCGGGCCGCGACATTCGGGTGGTCTTCAACAAGGTTCCGCTGCTGTGGAACGGCCAGAGCTTCCCGCAAAACGGCGTGCCCGAGATGGCGCTGCGGCTGGAGTGCGATGGCTGCCGAGGGATTCCCCCCTACAATCGGCTGCTCGATGTCTCGGGCTCGGCGCTGACTTATGATCCGAAGGACATTCCCTATGGCCCGGCGCTGCGGATTGCCGTCGATACCGCCGACCCGCGCGCGGCGCTGGAGCCCGATACGAGCTTCCGCGTCTATCTGGGCGTCGGGTTGGGGGATCGCCGGGACAACCGCATTGACTGGCAAGGGGCGGCGCCGCTGCTGCGCTTCAAGACCGAGCCGATGAAGCTGCTGCGGATGGGCCGGGGCGACGCGACCTCTGATCCGTGGGTCTACGCTTCGACGAAGTATGGCGATGGCTCGACGGGAAATCCGTACAGCATCGCCGACCTGGCCCGCAACAGCGCGATCGTGCTGCGCATGAATGCCTCGGTGCATCCCGAGTCGCTGGCGACGCTGAAGCTGGTCGGCTCGGTCAAGCGCAGCGATGGCAGCAGCGGCACGGTCGATGTGCTGGTCGGCACCAACGTCTGGAAGCTGGAAAAAGACGGCAGCTTCACGCGTGACGAGAATGGCGGCTGCGTCCAGGACAGCCAGCGCTTTGTCTACCTGTGGCCGGACACGCCGGACCTGCGCTGGCCGCCCCTGACCACCGAGCTGAACGTCACGGTGAGCGGCGGATCGATAAAGGACGTGGCCCAGCAGAGCGGCTATCCGGTCGGGGCGCACGCGATTGCCTCGGACGTGGCGGTGCGGGCGCGGCCACTTCCGACGGATGCGGCGATGGGCTATGCCGGGCAGCTGTCGGCGTATGCCAAGCGCGCCAGTGGCCCGTGTGTGCCCGCTGCGAGCGGCGACATGGGCATGACGGGCAGCGATGGTGGAACCACCGATATGGCGGGCGATATGTCTGCCAGAGACATGTAGCGAGGACCAGGCCATGAAGCGAAGTGCGAAGAATCGTCGGCTGCCGTATCGGCTGTCGAAGACCTTGCTCCTGTCGGGGCTGTGTACGGCGCCGCTTGTGCCGAGTGTGGCGTGGGCGCAGCTACAGCTCGGTCAGATCCAGGGCAAGATCACCAACCAAGACAATGGCAAGGCGCTGGCGGGCGTGACGGTGGTGGTCACGGGGCCGGCGCTGCAGGGCGAGCAGGCCGAGACGACCGACAAGAACGGCTCGTACCTGATTACCCAGCTGCCGCCGGGGGACAACTACATCATCCGCTTCTACTTTGGCGATGTCGTCGTCGAGCGGCCCGGCGTGCGGATTGCGCAGAGCAAGACCCTGTCGATCAGCCTCAGCATGCCGACGCAGAAGGGCAAGAACGTCTACGTCGTGCGCGAGCGAGCGCCGTCCGTGGACACCGCCACCGCCAACACCGGCGTCGAGATCAACCAAGAGATTTTGCAGAACACCGCCGTGCGCGGTCGTACCTATGAGTCGGCGATGAGCCTGGCTCCTGGCTCTGCCGACGTGGCCCCGCGTGCCCAGGCCGGCGGCGATGTCGGCGTCAGCTTCGCGGGCGGCACCGGCAACGAAAACGCGGTCCTGGTCGATGGCTTGAACACCACCGACCTCGGCACGGGCGTCGTCGCCACCAAGCTGCACCAGTACTTCATCAAAGATCTGAACGTCATCACCGGCGGCTACCAGGCCGAGTACGGTCGCGCCACCGGCGGCGTCGTCTCGATCGTGACCAAGACCGGCAGCAACGAGTTCCACGGCGGCGTGTTCGGCTCGTGGTCCCCGTACATGGCGACCCCGAAGACGGTGGCTCGACTGGGCGAGGCGCTGGCCTTCCGCAGCCGGCAGTTTCAGCAGTACGACTTCGGCTTCGAGCTGGGCGGTCCGATCCTGAAGGATCGCATCTGGTTCTACGTCGGCTTTGCGCCCACCTTCACGATCAACCGCACCGAGCGAGTGGTCCGCACCCAGGTCAAGTCCGGCGACAAGCGTCCCGATGGATCGTGGAAGGCGCAGATCGACCCGGACTACCAAGACCCCGATTATTTGTCGTCGGAAGCGCTCTATCGCGATCTGCGGCCCCTGGCGCTGCGGACCGAGGAAGTGCCCGGCGAGACGCGCAACCTCGACGAGTACAACCGCATCTACAACTGGATCGCCAAGCTGCAGTTCAACCTCAGCCCCGATCACAACATCACCCTGGGCTACATCGGCGCGCCCGAGTTCAGCGGCGAGTACGACGGCTACGCCCAGGACACCGACGCCACCAAGATCGACCGCGCGCGGCAGATTCACGACGCGACGGCGCACTACGTCGGCAAGCTGTTCGACCGCAAGCTACAGATCGACATCATCTACGGCTACCACTACCAAGGGCTGCAGGAAGTCCCCAACGCCGAGAACAAGGAGTACTTCCGCTATCGCTCGCCGGCCAACGATGATCTGCGCGGCGACTTGGCGTTTTCGCTGGGTGACTTCGAGAACCTGAGCCGCTGCCGCGTCGAGCTGGACCCGACGACCCGCAAGACGCTGTGGAATCCGTGTCCGGTGACCTCGTACATCAAAGACGGCTACGGACAGTACAAGCCCAATCAGGTGCTACAGCGGCACTCGGTGCAGGCGTCGGGGACGTTCTACGGCAAGCTGCTCGGCACGCACGGCATCAAGATCGGCTTCGACTTTGAAAACAACCAGTCCGACAACACCCGCAAGTACACCGGCGTGGACTTCGATCCGAGCGATTCCAGCTCCGGCACCTACAACGGGCGGCTGGCGTTTGAGACGGACGCGGCGGGAACGGGCGTGCGCATCCGACGGGGCTTCGCGCTGCCGGACCCGGTGAACCGCTTCGGCGACGCGGGTGTGCCGTGCGGAACCAACAAAGATCGCTACTGCTACAACTACTTCCGCGCCGTCACTGAGACGAGAAACTTCGCGCTCTATCTGCGCGATCAGTGGAGCGTGTCGGACATCGGGCTGGTGATCAACGCCGGGCTTCGCTGGGAAGCGCAGGAGATCTTCGGCGCCGATGGCAGCAAGCAGATTGCGCTGTACGACAACATCGCGCCGCGCGTCGGGGCGACCTGGGACCCGACCCGCAAGGGCCGCTCGAAGATCTATGCGCAGTTTGGCCGGTTCTATCAGTCCATTCCGATGGGCATCAACGATCGGGCGTTCAGTGGCGAGGGTCTGCTCGTCGGCACCAGCTTCACCAAAGACTGCGGTCGCGAGCAGCTGTCGCCGTCGGGAATTCCGGTGGTGGTGGCCAAGTCGCAGCCGGGCTCGCCGTGTTCGCTGTCGGACCCTCGGGTCGCAGGTGGGGGCGTGTTTGCTCCGGTGGCACCGCTGCTCAAGGGCCAGTTCATCGATGAGGTGGTAGCCGGGGCGCAGTATGACCTCGGGCTGGATATCGTCGTCGGGGCCTACTACACCTATCGCTACCTCGGCAGCATCGTCGAGGATCTGTCGGTCAACGGCGGCGGCACGTACTTTATCGCCAATCCCGGTGCCGAGGCGGATGCCAAGGTCGCGGCAGATCTACAGACCGAGGCCGATCGCCTGAAGCGAGAAGCGGCCGTGGCTCCGACCGATGCCAAGCTGGCCCGCGAGGCGCAGATGGCGCAGAACAAGGCCGATGTCTACCGGGCGCAGGCGCTGTTCCCGAAGGCGACCCGCGACTATCACGCGGTGACGCTGACGGTGCAGAAGCGGCTGTCGAATCGCTTCTCGGTGCTGGCGAACTACACCTATTCGCGGCTGCTCGGCAACTATCCGGGTCCGTATAGCCCGTACAACAACCAGCTCGATCCGAACATCAGCGTCCAGTACGACATCATCGACCTGACGGTGAATCGCAGCGGACCGCTGAACAACGATCGACCGCACAACTTCAAAGCGACGGGCTTCTTTCAGCAGCCGGTGTTTGGCGGCAACGGAACGATCACCGCCAGCTTGACGTTTACGGCGATCTCGGGGCGACCGATTCAGGCGCTGGGGCAGCACAACCAGTACGGAGCGCGCAACACCTTCATCCTGCCGTCGGGATCTCCCGGTCGGACGCCGACCATCACCCAGCTCGATGCGCACCTGGCGTATGAGCATGCGCTGACCAAAGCGGTGAAGCTGTCGGTGTACGGAGACGTGATCAACCTCGCCAATCAGCGCGCGGTGGTCAACGTCGATGATGAGTACACGTTCTCGGTGGTGAACCCGATCGCGGGCGGCAAAATCGAGGACCTGGCGTCGCTGCGGACGCTCGATGGCACCAAGCCGAT
This sequence comes from Myxococcales bacterium, assembly GCA_016794465.1. Lineage (GTDB taxonomy): Bacteria > Myxococcota_A > Polyangia > Palsa-1104 > JAEUJZ01 > JAEUKA01. Next base: position 21,190 of record JAEUKA010000050.1, read on the forward strand.
CTTGAACTCGAACTACGCGCAGCCGACCGCCTATCAGTCACCGCTGTACCTGCGCTTTGGCGCGCGGCTGTCCTTTTAAAGTGGCTACCTGATGCGAGCTTTTTGGCTGTCGGCGATCGTGCTCTTGGCGGTGGCGGTTGGGTCTGACGTGATCGCGGAAGAGGGGGTGGTTGCATTCGATCCGGCCAGCCTGACGCCGTATTTCGTCGAGGGGCCGCTCGGCAAAGCGAGTGAGCGGCTGCGATCGGGGGATGCGGCAGGGGCGCGCGGGCTGGTGACCGAGTACGTGGTGGCGTGGCGCAGTGAGCGGACGGCACGCAAGCAAGATGTCCGCGACGATGCGCTCGAGGTGCGGGTGCGCTTTCTGCTGGGGCTGGCGATGCTGCGGACGGCGGAGCAGCTGCCGCCAGGACCGGAGCGAGCGACGACGGCGCAGGGGGCGACGCAGCACTTTTTGGCGCTGACCAAGAGCTATCCGCTGCTGCAGCAGTATCACCAGTGGTTTGCGGCGCAGGCGCTGCTCCTCGCGGACAAGCCGCAAGACAGCCTGGCGCAGCTGGGCCAGATTCCGAGTGACTCGGTGCTCGACTGCGAGGTGCGTTATCTACGCGGGGAAGCGCTGCGGACTGCGGCGGAGCTTACCCAGTTGCAAGCCGCGAAGCTGCGTGAGCAGGCAGTTGGGGCCTATCGAACGTATCTGTCGGCGTGTGGAGAGCGGGCGCGGCACCTTCGTCGGGCGCAGCTCCAGACCGCGACGCTGCTCGATCAGCTGGGACGGACTGCGGAAGCGCTGCTGCTGTGGCGACGGCTGTATCTGGAAGCTCCGACGGAAGCGGCGGGCGTGCAGGCGGCGCGACGACTGGAACAGCCGGGCGTAAAACAGCCGCCGTTTTCGGCCAGTGAGCTGCTCGGGCGGGCGCAGGCGCTGTTTGAAGAGATGCGCAATCCGGAGAGTGAAGCGGCGTTCTTGCAGGTGCTGGAGCAGCCGGATCTCGACGACAGTCAGCGCTGCATTGCCCGCTATCACCTGGCGCAGAGTGTGTTCAAGCAACGGCAAAGACCGCGTGCGGCGCCGCTGTTCGATCAGGCGGTGACGGCGTGTGGGCCGGCGGCGGCGAAGAACGACGATCTGCACATGAAGTCGCTGTATCAGGGGGCGCGCTGTCATGCCTCGGCGGGGCGGCTGCAGCAAGGGGCCGAGCTGTTCGCGCAGGCCGAGGCGGCGCATCCGACGCACAGCTATGCCGATGACTCGCTGCTGCGGCAGGCCGAGATGTACGTCGATCTGGCGGAGCGGCTGACCCGCGAGGGTCCGAAGAAGACCTGCGACGCGGCGGAGTGTCCGGACTACGAAGCGAAGTTTGCGGCGCTGCTGGCCGAGCTGCCGACGCGCTATCCCGAAGGCGATCGGCGGGCCGAGGCGCTGTGGCGGCTGGCGCTGCGGGCGCTGCGCAAAAAAGATCCGGCGAAGGCGCGGACCTGGCTGCTGACGGCGCTTGCGAAGATCCCGCGTGAAGTGGGCTGGGATCAGGAAGGACGGACGCTGTACTGGCTCGGGCGGATTGCCGAGCAGTCGGGGGAGCAGAAGGCGGCGCTCGATTACTATCAGCAGACGGCGCGGACCTATCCGCTGAGCTTTTATACGCTGCTGTCGCTGAATCGACTGCGGGCGGGGTTTGCGCCCGAGTTTGCGGCGCTGCTGCGCGAGCTGTACGGAGATCCACGCGACGAGCCGATCCAGTTTGCGCCGCGTGCGCTGTTCGGAATGCCGGGCTTTGTGCGCGGGGTCGAGCTGCTGCGGCTGGGACTCGGCAGTGAGGCGCGTCGGGAGTTTGCGGCGGTGGGAATCGTGGTGCCAGAGTCCAAGGACTCGCCGGTGGCGAAAGATCCGGCGCAGAGCGAGCTATTGTGGCTGGCGTCGGTGCTGTATGAGCGGGCAGGGGACTGGCATCGCTCGCACTTTATTCCCCGGCACCTGCTTCAGAGCTGGCAGCGGCACTATCCGGTCGGGCCGTGGCGGAGCTACTGGCAGCTGGCCTATCCGCGTGGCTATGCCGAGCTGCTGACCTCTGCCGCGCAGCAGAACGGAATCCCGGAAGCGCTGCAGTTTGCGATTGTGCGAGAGGAGTCGGCGTTCGATCCGCTCACCGAGTCGTTTGCCAATGCGATCGGGCTCACGCAGATGATTCCCTCGACGGCCAAGCGCTTCGCAGCCGGTCAGCCCTGGGATCGCCAAGCGCTGCGTGATCCGGCCCAAAATGTCGCCATTGGGAGTCGCTTTTTGGGATTCCTGTGGCAGGTGATGAATCACCATCCGGCGCTCGCGGTGAGCGGCTACAACGCGGGAGAGAGCGCGGTGTGGCGCTGGCTGCGCAACTACGCGGACCTACAAGAGATCGATCTGTTCATCGAAGCGATTCCGTTTGATGAGACACGGGGCTACACCAAGCGCGTGCTGTCGAGCTTCCTCACCTATCGCTGGCTGGCGCCCCTGCCTGCTGGCACGCCACCGCAGCCATTACCATTACCATTAGAAGATCGCGTTCCGGTGCTGCCGATGACGCTGCCGCCACCCCCCGCGAGAGGTGCGCCGAATGCTGCGGCTCCTCGCTAAAAAAGCCGAAAGGTGCTTGTTGATTTGGGTAAGGGGTTCGGTAAAACTCAAAAAAGAGGAGCCGATCTTCCCCCGTGCTTCCATACCGGACGATGCCTGCAAAGAACGAAGAGCCAGACAGTACTCCCCAGTCCCCCAGTCAACCTGATGGCCTTGCTGACCCCGACCCTGACCCCGAATCCAGACCGCCGGTGACCCCGCCACTGCATGTGGTATCGAGTCTCCGGCATCCAGATACTCCGCACTCTGCTTCGCTGCGACTGCTTGGACGAATTAGCCAGCTGCTTTTGGCATTCTGGCGATCGATGCCGGGCCACTTGTTTGGGCCGGTGCAGCAGCCGCGCGGGCCTGTGCTGACCGGACTGCGTCGCGGATCAAGCTACTTTCACGTCCCCCAAAAGGAGGTTGCATGAAGATCGCCTTCACCTACAACCTCCGCCTGAGCGACGCGGAGGAAGAGGCAGAGTTTGACACGCCAGAGACAGTCGAGGCGATCGCGTGCGCACTCTCTTTGGCGGGTCATGAAGTCCAGAAGATCGAAGTGTCCGGTCCGGCTTCGCATCTGGTGGCGCGGCTGGAGGCATTTTCCCCCGATCTGATCTTCAACTTGGGGGAAGGGAAGCGGGGTCGAGCACGCGAGGCGTTCTATCCCGCGCTGTTCGAGGAGCTGGGCTATCCCTACACCGGCTCTGATGCCCATACCTTGACGATCACGCTCGACAAGTGGCTGACCAAGCGCGTGCTGGCTTCCCACGGAATTGACACCCCGCGCGGGCGACTTTTCACGCAGCGCGATCTGTCCGATGTAAGCAAGCTGGATGGCTTCCTAGGCGGCTCTTTGGGTGTTCCGATTCCGGCGATTGTGAAGCCGAACTTCGAGGGTTCTTCCAAAGGAATCAGCGATGAGTCGGTCGCGCGCGACTGGAAGACGCTGCGAGCGGTCGTCAGCAAGCTACTCGAGCAGTATCCGCAAGGCGTCTTGGTCGAGGAGTATATCGCGGGCGTAGATGTCACCGTCCCCATGGTGGAAGGAGTCGCTGATCCGGCCAGCGAGGGAGTCCTGTCCCCGGTGGAGCTGTGGGTCGATCCGCCGGCGCGATCGAAGTACAACCTGCTCGATTATCGGCTCAAGAGTCGCGCGCCAGACAAGATCAAGAGTCGCTGTCCGGCTGAGCTTCCTCGTGATGTGATCGCGCGACTGCGGGACCTGGCCAAGCAAGTGGTGCGGCTCCTGTCGATTCGCGATGTCGCGAGCATTGACTTTCGCTTGGCAGAAGATGGTCGGATCTACTTTCTGGAAGTGAACGCGCTGCCGGCGCTGCATCCGACGGCGAGTGTCTTTGTCGCGACGCGTCGGCAGGGTCTGACTTTTGACGCGACCATCCACGCGATTCTGTCCAGTGCAGCGGTGCGATGGAAGCTGCTGCCTTCGGCAAGCTCCAAGCCCAAGCAGAGCAAGCCTACCGATCGGCTGCGGATCGGCTTTGCGTACAACGTCAAGCGACCGGGAACCAAGGCGCTTGGTGATGCGGAAGCAGAGTATGACTCACCGACGACAATTGCTGCGATTACGACCGCACTGGAGTCGCTCGGTCATGACGTGGTGCCGCTGGAAGCCAACGGAGATCTTCCGACACGGCTGAAAGAAGCGCAGGTCGATCTGGTCTTCAACATTGCCGAAGGAGTGTCAGGAAGGAATCGGGAAGCGCAGGTTCCGGCGCTGTGTGAGCTGTGTGGAATTCCCTATACCGGCAGTGATGCTGCGACGCTGTCGTTGGCGCTGGACAAGGCCCTGACCAAGCGACTCCTCAAGCAGCGCAACATCATGACGCCGGAGTTTCAGGTCTTCCATACCGGTCGCGAAAAAGTCCTTCCTTCGCTGCGGTTCCCACTGATTGTGAAGCCGATCGCCGAAGGTTCATCGAAAGGAATCGCCGGCAAAAAGAGTGTCGTCGATGATGTTCCTGCGCTGCGCAAAGTCGTCGGTGAGCTGATCCAAAAGTATCGTCAGCCGGCGCTGGTAGAGGAGTACATCACGGGGCGCGAGTTCACAGTTGGACTGCTTGGGGATCGGCGCCCGCGCATCCTGCCTCCGATGGAGATCGTCTTTTCCGATCCGACTGATCGGCGCCCGGTCTACGACTACACCTATAAGCAGGACTGGAGCACGCGGGTGTCGTACCACTGTCCGGCCAAGCTGACTCCGAAAGAGCTCAAGGCGGTGGAGAAGGCGGCGCTCGATACGTTCCAGGCGCTGGACTGTCGCGATGTCTGTCGCATCGATATGCGGATGGACGCGCTCGGCAATGTCTATGTGCTGGAGCTGAATCCGCTGCCGGGACTGACGCCGGACTGGTCGGACTTGGTGATGATCGGCAAGTCGATCAACATGGACTACCGGACGCTGATTGCAGAGATCATGGCCGGTGGTCTGAAGCGGCTGCGCGAAAAGCGGCGTGGTGCGGTGCCGGCGCGCAACGGCAAGCCAAGCGAAGGGAAGGTCGAGGTCCCAGCGCAGACTCCGGCTGCGGCTGCGGGCGCAACAGGAGAAGTAGAGTCCGCCGTGGTCGAGCCTGTCGCTCCGGTGGACGGAGTGCCAGCTGCCCGAGGTAGTGCCAAGTCCAAGTCCAAGCCCAAGTCCACGCCCAAGTCAGCGAATCGTCGGCGTCCGGCTGTCGCGATCTGATAGAACCAGAATCCTTCGCGATGAACCTGCTCACCGAGACAGATCTGTATCTGCTAAACGAAGGCCGTCACCTGCGACTGTACGACAAGCTGGGGGCGCACCTTGTCAGAGGTGCTGGACGACCAGCTTGTCACTTTGCCGTGTGGGCTCCCAATGCGGCGCGCGTCTCGGTGCTGGGGGACTGGAATGGCTGGACTCCGGAGCGTGATCTGCTACGCAGCCTGGGTCAGTCCGGAGTCTGGCAGGGCTGTGTGGAAGGAGTGCAGGAAGGCCAGCGCTACGTCTATCAGATCACCTCGCGCTATCGGGACTACCAGATCGACAAGGCCGATCCGTTTGCGTTTTCTGCGCAGCTGCCACCGGACAGAGCGTCGGTGGTGACGTGTCTGGACTACACCTGGGGGGATCAGCAGTGGCGGCAGACCCGTAAGGATCGGCAGGCGCTGTCGGCGCCGCAGTCGATCTATGAGCTGCACCTGGGATCATGGCGGCGGACTCCGGATGGGCAATTCCTTAGCTATCGGGAAGTGGCGCCGCTGCTGGTCGATTACGTCGGCAAGCTTGGCTTCACCCACGTCGAGCTGTTGCCGATCATGGAGCATCCTTTTTACGGCTCGTGGGGCTATCAGTGTACCGGTTTTTTTGCGCCCACCAGTCGCTACGGATCGCCGCAAGATCTGATGTTCCTGATCGACTCCCTTCATCAAGCAGGAATCGGAGTGATCTTGGACTGGGTTCCTTCCCACTTCCCATCCGATGGTCACGGACTCGGATTCTTCGACGGGACACACCTGTACGAACATGAAGATCCGCGCCAAGGATTCCATCCCGAGTGGCACAGCCTGCTGTTCAACTACGGACGCAGTGAAGTGCGATCGTTCCTGCTTTCAAGCGCGCTGTTTTGGCTGGATCGCTATCACATTGATGGGCTGCGGGTGGATGCAGTGGCGTCGATGCTGTACCTCGACTACTCGCGGAAGGAAGGGGAGTGGATTCCCAATCGCTTGGGAGGGAAGGAAAACCTCGATGCGATCGGGTTCCTGCGCCAGCTGGCCGAAGATGTCTACCGCGAGTTTCCCGATGCCGAGACGATTGCAGAGGAGTCGACTTCCTGGCCGCTGGTTACGCGACCGACCTCGGTGCAAGGTCTTGGCTTTGGCTATAAGTGGGACATGGGCTGGATGCACGACACGCTACAGTACTTTGCGCTCGATCCGGTTCACCGCCAGCATCATCACAACCTGCTGACCTTTCGGGGGATGTACGCGCAGAGCGAGAACTTCGTGCTGTCGCTGTCGCATGATGAGGTGGTCCACCTGAAAGGCTCGCTTTACACCAAGATGGGTGGACCGGCTGCCGATCCGTGGCAGAAGCGAGCGAGTCTGCGACTCCTGTTTGGTTATCAGTATGCGCTGCCGGGAAAGAAGCTCCTGTTTATGGGCGCAGAGCTGGGACAGTGGCGCGAGTGGAATCATGAAGGGAGTCTGGACTGGGCACTCCTAGACAGTCCGGAGCACGCAGGAATTTCACGCTTTGTGGCGGATCTAAATCGGGTCTATCAAGCGGAACCGGCGCTGGCTGTTTTGGACTATTCTCCGACGGGATTTCGCTGGCTGAATGCCGATGACCGCGAGCACAGTGTCCTGGCTTTTCTGCGCTGCGGAGACTCTGAAACAGACACTGTGGTGGTGATCTGTAACTTCACTCCGGTGCCGCGCGCAGGCTACCGAGTAGGTGTCCCGGCACCTGGATTTTGGCAAGAGATCCTCAACAGTGATGCCGCAGAGTATGCGGGCAGTGGACTCGGAAACCTGGGCGGACTTGTCTCTGTAGAGACTCCTTGTCAGGGACAGCCGCACTCAATAGAGGCATTCCTCCCGCCTCTTTCTGTGCTCTACTTTCGGCGTGTAAAGCAACTTGGGCGGTAGTGGGTCTGCCACATCTGCGTAGCCCCTTTGTCGCACGATTGTCCGCATCCGCTTCGTCCGATTTTTGGGCCGCCACGCGACGTGGCTGCGTAGTTTGGCCCTCAACTTTTGTCCGAGTTTCGATCGTGACGCGACTCCCTTTGATCTAGCGGCAAAAACTAGATATTCTGATCACATGCCGCTCTGTAACCCCTGGACGTGCCTCGGCTGTAAGGGAGAGGTCACGTCAAGGGGTCACTTGACTGGGGCTGCAGCCTGGGACAGGAGACGCAAGCTGTGACGTCGAAAAACCCCTATCGCACTGCGGGAATGGGCGGTGTGTATGTCGAGCGCGAGGCCGATATTCATCTGCGCCGCGAGCTCTCTGACAATCGGCGCTTTCCGCTCATTTCCGCTCCTTCCGAGAGTGGCAAGACGAGCCTGATCCGGCACACGATCGAGTCTCTCGATCCCGCCGGATTTTGCGTCCTGTCGGTGGATCTGTCTCGGCTGCGACTTGGTACGCCCACGCAGTTTATGGGAGAGCTACTCGGCGCGATTGCGAAGGAAGGCGACTTCGATCAGCGCGAGATCCTTCCTGACAACCCCGAGGACACGATCCTGGCGTGGCTGGGAACCTTCCCGCAGCGACTGGTGATCTTCTTCGACAACTGCGAGGTGCTGGAGCGACCCGAGATCTGCGATGCCGTGTTTGGCAAGCTGCGGCTGCTCTTTAACATTCGCAATGAAAACGAGGAGTTTCAGCGGCTGCAGATCTTCCTCGCCGGTGCGGTGTCGGGGCGGCAGCTGATTCCGATTCATCTTCAAGCTCCGTTTGGAATTGGGAATGAGATCCAGCTGCGACCCTTTAACGCCGAGCAAGTCGATGCGCTGGCGTGGCATCTGTCAGCGAGCGGAGTGGCGGTAGGAGGTGATGTCGGCAGTCGGCTCACTCACCACAGTGGCGGGCTGCCGTTTCTGTGTCAGCAGGTGCTGTCCTCGCTGTGGGAAGACGCGGTGATCAAAGGAACTCCGATTGATACTGCGGAGGTCGATCATGCCGTCGACGATTTGATCGAGCGGGCCCCACAGATCGAACACTTTGCCAGTATGTTTCGGACGTTTAGTAGCGATCAGGATCTGCTCGATGCCTTTCATCGGCTGTGTCGGGGTCAGTCGGTGGCAGAGGAGATGCTGGCGCGCCTGACGCTGACTGGGCTTTGTGAAGAAGACCTCCCCTATCGATCAGCGATCTATGAGCGGGTGTTCGGTCGGGGTGGTCCGCTGGCACTGCCGGCACCGATTGGACAGCGTGCGACGGTTCAGGTGGCGATCATCGCGGGTCCAGATGCGTCCAGTCACGCGGAGGTTGAGGACACGGATGCCATCGAGGTAGATCCCGATGAGGACTCGGGATTCCTGGTGCTCAGTGAGCCGCCGCCGCCCGCGAAGCCGCAAGATCCAAGGCCGCAGAGCCTGCCGGGTGCGACGCTGCCCGAGGAGCCGCCGCTCTCTACCATCGCGAGCATCGCGAGCATCGCACCGATTGAGCCGACTGCGTCGAGCGTGCCGAGTGCGCCGAGTGCACCGAGTGTGCCGATTGCCGCCGAGTCTGCGCCGGGCAGTGCCAAGACCCCGACGTACAGCGTGCCTGCGGTCAGTCAAATGACCCCGACCAAAGACGTGCCGCAGCAGCCGGGGCCGCAGAGCACCAAGACGCCGACGTATGGCGTGACGGCCGCTCCGGTGAGCACCAAGACGCCGACTTATGCGGCCTCGCTGGGCACCAGCCTGCCACCGTCGGATGGACTGGCGAGCAAAAAGACGCCGACCTATCTGGGAGGCACGCCGACGAGTCCGCCGCCCAGTGAGCGGACACCGACCTATGCGGGGGGGATGCTCACGAGCGCGCCGGCGAGCACCAGCACACCCAAGTACCCAGGCACGACTGGGAGCATGCCTGCCATTCCTGCGCTTCCGCTCGATGCAGGAGGGTCGCTCAGCAATCGGACTCCGCTCTACAGCCCGTCGACGATGCCGCCGATTCCGAGCCAGCGGACGCCGACCTATCCGGCGATGGGTCAGGCGCAGCCTGGTGGCGAGGGACTCGAAGCGCGGCTCTTGCGCGCGGAAAGAGACGCCGGCGATCTGGACGATCGACCGACGCAGCTACAGCCGACGGCGCCGCGATCCGAGACTCAGGAGCTGCGGCAGAAGATCGACACCCAGATCCTCTTGTCGGCGGAGCTGGACCTGTTCTGCTCGACGTACTTTCCGCATGTGGCGCGACTGTTCAACAGTCCTCTGTCGCGTACGGAAAAGACCGACCTCTTGCTGGCCCACGCCGATCGCAGCACGCTGCGGGAACGACTGAAGGACTGGTCGAAGCAGCGTCGGGAAGCGCAGCCCGATGCGTACTCGGTTTCTTCGGCAGAGTCGATTGCGCCGCTGGCTCCGGAAGTGGTCGCTGCGGCGCCGGTCGCTTCGCCGGTCGTGGCTCCTCCGACTCCGCCAGTTGCCCCGCCACCGATCCCAGATCGCCCCGCCGAGCCGCCCGCTGTGGCGACGGTGGTGGATGCTGCTGCCGAGGTCAAGTCCGGGACCAGCGAGACGCCCGAAGGCTTCAAGCCGCCCAGCTCCGCCGTCATGCAGGTCGGCATCGGCCTGGTGCTGGCCAACCGCTACTTCCTGACCAGCGAGATCGGCCAGGGAGCAGTGGCGACGATGTGGAACGCCTACGATCGCATCAAAGATGAGCAGGTTGCGATCAAGATCCTGCATGGTGCGGCGGCGGACAATCCGCAGCTCGTCGAGCGCTTCTGGCGCAGTGCCCAGCAGATGGGCAGTCTGTCGCATCCCACCGTCGTCGGGGTGCTCAACAAGCCGCGCGAGGAAAACGGCACGCACTACGTCGTCTTCGAGCTACAGGCCGGCGGCAACCTTCGTCAGTGGGTGCTCGGTGGCAAGCTGACTCGGATGCAGCTGATGCGGACGCTGCAGCGACTCGGTGCGGCCTTAAGCTATGCCCACGAAAAGAAGGTCTTCCACCGCGACATCAAGCCGACCAACATCTTGTTTGATGCGGCGGGGCATGCGCGGCTGACGGACTTTGGGATGGTGTGGCCGTCGGATACGCCGCAAAAGCAGGAGAGTCGCACCGACCGCACCGTCTACATGGCTCCCGAGGAGCAGGCCGGCGGTCAGCTCGGCGATCCGCGCAGCGATGTCTATTCCATTGGCATGTGCGCGCTGTATGCACTGCTTGGCAAAGAGCTGACGCCGGCGCTGGTCATGGATCGGGGTGGGCTGATCGATCAGCTCGATGCGCCGCCGCCGCTCAAAGCGGTGCTGTTGCGGGCGGTAGCGCCGAATCCCAACGATCGCTTTCCGTCGGTGGCGGAGTTCTGCCGAGCCTTGGAGTTTGACGCGCCGGCGCTGCCCGGGATGGTCAATCGCTCGTCGCTGCCGGGAATGCCGGGGAGCCTGACGCGGACCAATCCGGGGATGATCGCGCCGGGGATGCGTCAGAGCTCGCCGCAGATGCCGGTGATGGCGCCGCTGTCGCGCACCAATCCACCGATCAATCCGTCGCTGACGCGGACCAATCCGGGGCTGTTTGGGGGCCAAGCGCCACCGCTGACCTCGCCGGCCAAGTCCGTCGCGGTGCGGACGACCGGGCCCCAAGCGGTGGCGGCGGGGCTGCGGACGACCAATCCGCCGATGCCGGGACTGACGCGGACGGCACCGCCGCCGATGCTGCGGACTCCGACTGCCGAGGAAGAGATTCAGCCGCCGCCGGGGCGCAGTCCGGGCGAGCTGGCCGAGTATGCGATCGATACCGAGCGGGTTCGGGCGGTCACGTCCGAGGCGATGGTGACGCGCAATCCGAACTCGGTGATGCAGCCGCTGCCGATGCCGCCGCCAAGTCGCCAGTGGCCGCTGATGATCGGCTTTGGCGTGCTGGTGTTGGCCGGCGGTATTGGACTGGGTACATATCTGGTCAATACCAATCGCAAGCCGGTGGTGGCAGTGAACGATCCGGGGCGAAAAGCCATCCCGGGCGACCCGAATCCGACTGTGGCGGTGCGTCCTGGCGAGCCTTCCACCGATGAGGTCTTTGTCGCGACACCGATCATTCCGGTCAAGCCCGGCGAGGTGCAGCCTGGCAAGAATCGGCACGATTCGACGAAGCACGGCGACGCCAAGTCGACGGTGGTTGCGATGGCCAAGCCCACAGCGGGAGCCGAAAAAGAAGGGGTCGAGAAAGCGGGCGCGCGACCCTCGCTGATGAAGGGGGCGCTCAAGCCCGAGCCGGTGCCAGGTCCCGAGCAGAAGCCGCTTATCGCCAAGGTCGAGCCCGCAAAGGTAGTTGCCGCCGAAAAGCCTGAGCCCGCGAAAGTAGTAGCGGCAGCCAAGACCGAGCCTGCGAAGGTAGTAGCGGCAGCCAAGACCGAGCCCGCGAAAGTAGTAGCGGCAGCCAAGACCGAGCCCGCGAAGGTAGTAGCGGCAGCCAAGCCTGAGCCTGCGAAGGTAGTAGCGGCAGCCAAGACCGAGCCTGCGAAAGTAGTAGCGGCAGCCAAGACCGAGCCCGCGAAAGTAGTTGCCGCAGCAAAGCCGGAAGCCGCCAAGCCGGTTGCAGTTGCCAAGGCAGTGGTCGCGGTCAAGCCGACGCCGGTCGCCAAGCCCGAGCCGCTCAAGCTTGCGGTCAAGCCGACACCAGCGATCAAGCCGGGACCGTTTAAGCCGCAGGTTGCTGCCGTCAAGCCCACTCCGGTTCAGACAGCGGCTGCAGCGACGCCAGAGGGTCAAGCCGCGCTGCGCGATGCCCAGCAAGCCTACGTGCGCGGCGATCGGCAGCAGGCGTTGGCGATGGCCCTGGGGGTGACTCGGCGCGGTGGCGAGGATGCCGCCAGTGCTTGGCGCTTTGTCGGTGGCGCAGCGTGTAGCAGCCGTCAAGCGGCGCTCGCAACCACGGCCTATCGCAACCTGCGCTCTCCCGATGCGCGGCGAACCCTGGTCGATCTGTGTCAGCGCAACGGTCTGCCGTTCGCAGGCGGCCAGTTCACGTCCGATTAGCTCCCAGATTGAGCGCCGCAGCTCACATTTTTCCACACGCTCTACAGCTCATCCTTCATTGGGGATCGCGGCCCGACACCGCACCTGCACTTGCGGGCTTGCCGTGGCTGCGCAGTCGTCACTCGGCTGAATGATGCGAGCGTTTTTCGTTCTTCGTAAGTTGCCTTACACTCTGTATTGGCAGATGTTTTTTGTGGGTACAGATGCAAAAAAAACTCTGTATAATCTGCGCATTGTCATCCTTTCTCGTCGAGAGCCTATGAAGACCCACGTCAACTTCATCCGCTGGGGGGCAACCATTCTTGGCGCCGTGCTGGGGCTTTCCGAGGGAAGCGTCCAGGCACAGCAGCGCGTGGCACTCGGAGACACGACGCTCCATGGCGGAGGTCGCGACACCCGCACGCTCCGCAGCGAGCCGACCGTCACTGTGGAGCCGCTCGATCACCTCCCGCGACTGCGACCGGTCCTGCGGGGCGCGCTGTATCGCTCGGGGACACCGAGTGAAGCGGCGCTCTCGCACCTGTGTGAGCGCGGCTGGAAGCGCGTCTATTCGCTGTACGGCGAGCACACCACCCAGACCGGCCCGCGCAACGTCAACATGCTGCGCTACGGACGTGATGTGCGCAGCTGTCAGACCGACGGCAGTGCGCGCAGCATCGAGTGGCGCTCAGCTCCCTCGGCCCGGCTGCGGACGCTGCCCAATATTCTGAAGGATGTGCTCGAGAGCATTCGCAGTCCCGACAAGGGGCCGGTACTGGTTCACTGCTGGAACGGACTGCACTATGCGGGCATGGTGTCGGCGCTGGCGCTGCGGCAGTTTTGTGGACTTTCCGGCGAGCAGGCCGAGGCGTACTGGCGGGCCAATGCCAATCGGGGGGCCAGCTATCCGCTGATCCTGGCCAACATTCACAACTTCAAGCCGATTCCTGGTCTGTCGCTGACTACCGCCGAGCAGCGCGCGCTCTGTCCCGATGTCAACGGAGGCTACATGCTGCCGACGGACAACATCGTGGCGGCGGCGCTGATTCACCGGGGCCGAGGCGGCAGCCACAATCCGCCGATTCCTCCCCTGCGCAATGCGGTCGAGTCGAGTGAAGGCAGCGCTGCCACTTCCGCACATCCAAGTCGAGGTGGTGGTGAGCGACCGCCGGCTCCTCCGTCTGCGAGTCCAGCCGCTACCTCTGGTGCGACCAGTGAGAATGCGCCCGCCGCTCCTCCTTCACTTGGTCCCAAGCTTGCTTCCCGTCGGTCATAGCGCTTCTAGCTGCTCTCCCTACGACTTTCCTATTTGAACTGATCTGGTTCAAAATGAATAAGAGTCATACAGAATGACTCTTATGTGAAAAATGATCTTTTGATCTTCATGAAGGGAGGCGGAGCGTGCTGGGACTACGATAGCTGCACGGTATCGAATACCTCGACGCACGGCGACGAAGCTGATCGATCCGAGCTGGAAATCGGTAACACCAGTAGACCACTGGCTGCTCCGTAGTTCTCCTTCCTGCGCGCGGAATCTGATAACCTGGCTCTATGTCGATGCTGCGCAGGCTTTCGGGAGTGCTCCTTTTGTGGGCTGCTTGTGACCATGATCCGACGGAACGCATCGTCGCTCCGGCGGTTCCGCCGCCCGTTCCGCTGCCACCAGCGATTCACATTGTGCTGCGAGATGGCGACAGCATGATGCCGATGCCGGGGCGGGTGATTGTCTATCCGACCGGCACGACTCCCAAGCCAGACTTTAAGTCCGATGGTGCGACGGCCAGTGTGCTGGCTCCGTTTGTGATTGGCTCTCCGGAAGGAGTCCTGCTCGCCACCGGAGATGGCACAGTAGGAGTCCCCGCTGGAACGTATGATCTGTTGCTGCTGCAAGGGACAGAGTATGAGTCTGTTCGCAAGAGTGTCACTGTCGGTACCGATGCAGTAACAGAGGTCGATGTGACGCTGGAACATACTGTCAAGACCGGTGGCTGGCTGGCTGCGGACATGCACATTCATACCCGGCAGAGCTTTGACTCCAAGCTGCTGGCAGCACATCGGGTGATCTCGGAAGTGGCGTCGGGAGTTCAGGTGATTGTTCCGACGGAGCACGGCTATCACTTCGACCTTACCAACATCCTCAAGACGCTGGATTACGGAGTCCGGGCTGTCTCGATTCCGGGCAGTGAGTACAACTTTCAGGGCGGTCATGCCGGCATCTATCCGGTGGTCTACGATCCGACGGGACCGCTGCTGGGGGCGCCGCCGTGGCAAGAGTGGCCGAAGCCCAACATGGCCGATCCCGAGACGTATTTTCCGCTGATTCATCAGCAAGCCGGAAGTCCACTGGTCGTCATCAATCATCCACGGCTGCCCCCTGATCTTGGGTACTTCCTGAACATTCGCTGGCGACCGGGAATGCCGCTGTCGACGGCGGGACTGTTTGACGGAATCGAGGTCCTGAACGGCTATGCGATGCGGCCGTTTGAGGTTGCGGAGCTGCTACAGGACTGGTTCACACTCCTCAACCAAGGAGTCCGTGTCACCGCGCTGGGAAACAGTGATACCCACCGGATTGACTGGCTGCGCGCAGGGTATCCGCGTACGTGGCTCGGACTCCCAACCAGTGAGCCGGCGCGGCTGCTTCCTTCCGATCTGCGTGAGGCGATTGTGAAGATGCGCGCGGTGGCCAGCAACGGTCCGTATGTGCAGCTGACCATCGACGGAAAAGCCCTGGGAGAGACGGTGTCTGTTCAAGCCGGAAGAGTGCAGGCCACGATCACTGCTGATGCGCCAGCGTGGATCGACTTGACGCGGCTGCAGATCTACCGAAACGGAGTCCTTTATCAAGAGATTCCGATCACCAGTCGGACTCACCCGGCACTAAAAGTCGATGTGAAGCTAGACGTTCCTACCGATGGCTGGATCGTGGTGTTGGCGCTTGGGGATACGGGACTTCCGGTCGATGTGATTGGCGCAGTGAACGGAGGACAGGCGCTGCCGATTGCGCTGACCAATCCGATCTGGCTGGATGCGGATGGCGACGGGAAAGTGAAGGCTGTAGGAGTGGTTCCGCCGCGACCTATTCCGTGGAAACAGGCGATGCTGCGGGGAGATGAAGATCGCGCGCAGCTGCTTTTGCCACTGCATGCGCCGCTGGACTGTGAGCCGTTCGAGTATCCCGACTGGCTGCACTAGATCGTGCCCCGTTGCGGAGTCTGTAGCAGCTTAGGAGTCTGCTTTTTTTTCAAGCTCAGCGACGATGCGATCGACTACTTCTGTGACTCCGGCATCGACTGCAGGACTGATTCCTTCGCCCATTCCAAAGTCAGTCGCGCCGATTCCGTAGAGGATGAGAGTCTCGGGAAGCTGCCCGAGCGCACGACCCAGATCGAGGATCTGCGCCAGCGTGAGCGCGTGGGAAGAAGTACTTGGCGCCGTCGGCAGAGTCTGGGCGTGGGCGTCGATTCGCAGGACCTGGCCAGCCGGAATTCCACAGGCGGCGTCAATGAGGATGGCGCAGCGGCAGGAGGACAGGAGAGTGAGAAGCTTACTGACCTCGGCAGCTGACTCGTCCACGCGGACAGATAAGGGAAGGACTGCGCGGAGCCGTCGTGCAGCGACAATTCCGGCGCCATCATCACGACGAAGCAGACTGCCAACGCCCACGATGACGACTGGACTCACAGACCACTGCGGAGGGAAAAGAGAGAAAGAGAGAGAAGGGAGGGAGGAGAGACTACTTCTTGGGAGCCGGCTTGCCAGGCTCGCCAAAGCCCGCAAACAGCTCGGTGTTGGAGAGGGTCGAGTGCTTGCTCTGGATCTTCTTGCGACGCTGGCCGGCCTTCTGGTGGGCCCGCTTGCGCTTCGCTTCGGTGCTGGTGGTGTTCGACATCGGAGTGCTCCCGTTTGAAAAAGGGGTCGGCGAGAAATCCGCCGTAAGGGCCGCAGTCTGAAGGGAGGAATCGTCTGTTGTCAAGGGCTTAGCCCGCGACCGGCTAGAAGTCGGTCGGCTGGGCGCAGGCTCTGGGACAAGCGGAGGAGTCGGGCGCGCCACGACCGGGCGACAGAGAGAACAGATTTCCGTCGGAGATAACCAAGATGTCGCCGTTTTGATCGGTGCGGTAGTAGTGGACTCCGTTTGCGCGCAGCTTGCCTAAGGTTTGACAGTGCGGGTGTCCGAAGTTGCTGGGGTCGCTCGGTCCGCCGGAGCTGATGATGGCGTAGCTCGGTGCGACGGCTTTGAGCAGAGAGGTTCCGGTGGCGTTGCAGCTGCCGTGATGTCCAATCTTGAGGACGTTGGCGGGAAGCTGCGCCGGGAAGTTCATATACAGGTTCTTTTCGGACTCGGTCTGGGCGTCACCAGTGAACAGCATCGAGAACTTTCCGTAGCGCAGCTTGATCATCGCCGAGGTGTTGTTGATGCCGGCGCTGTCGTTCTGCGGATAGGGGGTGTTCGTGACGCCGAGGATCTGGATGTCGAGCTTGGGGTCGAGCAGCAGGCTCTGATTCATGGTCAGGCTGCGATAGCGACAGCCGGCCGTGTCGCGAATGTACTGATAGCCGGCGATGTCGGGGCGGGCGAAGCCGGGATCGAAGACGCGGGCCTCGCAGTCTTTGGGAAGCAGTCCAATTGCGGTGCCGAGCCCGGTGTAGTGGTCCGAGTGCCCGTGCGACAAGATCACGTAGTCGACGCGGGTCACATTGAGCATCTTGAGATAGTCGGCGTAGCTGCCGCTGCGGTCCGGTCCACCGTCGAGGGCAATGGTAAGTCCGCTCGGAGTCTTGATGATCATTCCGTCGCCTTGCCCAACATCGACCATGTGGATCGCCAGCGCCGCTTGCGGATCGATCATGGTCGGGCTGTCCACAAACATTGCGGTGTCGGTTGTCTCAGCGACGCCACAGCCAAGGAAAAGGCCCGCGAAGAGGAGTCCGATCCGGTCGATGATGCGCATGGATCGCAGCATGCCCTAGGAGCCTAGCGGCTGACCACCGGCGCCTGCACCTTGGCGGGATGATTCACTTCAGCCGTGGGTGACGAGCAGGCTGCGCAGATCGGCGAGCCAGCGCTGCGCATGATAGGGGTCGGGTCGGCGTGCGGCACTGTCGAGGAGCAGCTCGTGCAGCAGATCGGTGACCACGGCGGGGAGCTTCGGGGATAGCTCGGCGGCCAGCTTGGGACTCGGAATGCCGTAGGACGGCAGGCTTCCCGACAGCAGCGCATAGAGCAAGAGCCCGTACACGTACACCTGGCTGTTGCGGATGTGGAGGTTGTCCGCCATGCCTGTCTCGGGAGACTGCAAGATCGGCGACGGACGTAGGCCATCGCCCCCCGACACCGGCAGCAGGCGCGTCGCCATCGACAGCGGGGCCAGCGGATCGGCGTAGATCCAGACCTCGCGCACCAGCAGCTGACCTTCTCGACGGGTCGGATCGCGCTGCGCCCGCTGATCGAGATCGCTACACAGCTGTCCCAGCAGCTCCAGCGCCAGTGGCAGCGGCGGCGCCCCGTACGTGGCCAGAAACTCACTGAGCAACAGCCCACAGCCGAGCGGTGCCGACAGCAAGCGATCCCCGCCCGGCAGCTCCCGCAGCAGCGTCCCGCCCGTCGGATTCGAGTAGGGATGTGAGCGAAGCAGCCGCGACTCGGCGTGCAGCAGGGCCAGCCAGCGATCGTACTGCGGCGCGTTTCGAGGTAGCACCCGCAGAATCACCGTCGCTGACAGCTCGGGATGATCCGCCCAGTACAACAAAAGTGGACCAATCTTGCCGATCGGACAGCGCACCCGAAACGGACGAAACCGCTCATCAAGGTCAGAAAACTGCGCATTTTTCCCCAAAAAGCGCGCCCGCAGCTGACCGGCTGCCACCAAGTCGCCACTGTGAAGAGGTCGCTGCTCACCGACGAGACGGACGCCAGCGAGCCAAGTGCCCTGGTCTTTCGAGAGATCTTCGATTTGCAGCGTGTCGCCCTCGACGATAATCCGGGCATGCTGGCGAGAGATCGTCGGGTCTTCGGTGTGGAGTAGGCAGCCGCGCGACCGTCCGAGCAGCCCGCCGGCCTCGGGGATCGCCAGCAGTCGCGTCTCTCCATCGTCGTTTACCGTCAGAAAGTACGCCCCAGAGCTGGGCGGCGGCGGCGGATTCACCGATAGCTTCGTCGGTGCGACCACAAGCGGCGTACTCTGTGCCAGCATTCCGTCGAGAGTAAACACCAGCATCATCGAGCGATTGCGCAGGGTGTCGCGGTGGTGCAGCTCTTTGATGACGTGCGGAAACTGCTGCTGATCGTTGATGAACGACGGACTCGAGCTGCCGAGATCCTCGAAGTACCAGCGACCTTCCCGGCAAAACAGGCGTCCCCACTTGCGCGGCACCGTCGGATCGTCCGACTTGACCAGGCACTCCAGCGCTCGACCGAGGAAGCCGCCCGACGGAGGAATCTCGACCACCACCGGCACTTGGTTGCGATCTTGAAACGTCAGCCGCGCCTTGGTGCTGGTAGAAAGTCCCGATGGAGCCGACAGCATCGACGACGCCGAGCTGGTCAGCGGAGACGCCGAGTGAACCGACAGCTGGGCCGTCTCGGACGGGCACTGGTGTAGCTGGGCCTGTCGCTGTTCCATGCTGAGCGGCGGCATCTTGGTAAACAAGAGTACGAAGCGCACCTGCAGCGCCCCACACTGGATGACATCGCCCAGCCGCAGCCGCGTCCCGCGAGTCCCGACCGTGTGACCGTTTAGCTTGGTTTCAAAGCGAGCGGTCGTTGGAATCACCGTCCAGTTGCCGTCGTCGGCGTACACCAAGCAGTGCAGTCGGCCAATGCTCTCGTCCGCGCCGTACACGGTACTGCCCAAAAACGACCCAAGAACTGCACCCTCCGGTCGTAGCGGAGCGGTCTGGCGCTGGCCGTCGGTAGAAAAGTACAAAAGACCCGCCAGCGGGGCAGGGCGGCCGATAGGACTTACTTCAAATCGAAGCGGGACGCTGCCACAGCGCACGACATCGCCACTGCGGAGCGGGCTGGACATCACGCGGCGGTCGTTGACGAAGGTGCCGTTTGCCGAGCCCAGATCGCTGAGCCACCACTCACTGTCGCGTAGCTCGATCCAGGCATGCCCCGACGAGACTTGCTCGCTGGAGAGGCAGATAAGGTGCTTGCTGGGCCGTCGTCCGATCGCGCAGCCGTCCGGGATTAGGAACACGGTCTGCTTGGTTCCGTCGCTGTCGCTATAGGATAAAGAGGCCGGCACCGGCGCTCATCTTACCGCGAGGTTCGCTGCAAAGCGACGCGACACCGCTTCCGTGTGAGTTTGCTACAGTCAGCAACATGTCAAGCCAAGTGACCCCGTTGAGCCTGCTCGAGCAGCTGAAGACCATGACCGTTGTCGTCGCAGATACCGGCGATTTTCACGGCATTGCGCGCTTTTCCCCGCGTGATGCCACCACCAATCCCAGCCTGGTTCAGGCCGCCGCCCAGCTTCCCGATTACAGCGATGTCGTCGAGGGTGCGCTGGCGCAGGCGCGGCGTGAGTGTGCGGGACGACCTGTGGCAGAGCAGGCCAGCGCGGCGCTCGATCAGCTCTCGGTCGAGTTTGGGCTACGCATCTTGGAGCTGGTGCCCGGTCGAGTCTCGACGGAAGTGGACGCCCGACTGTCGTTTGACACCGCTGCCACCCTCGAAAAAGCGCACCAGATCATTGCCAAGTACGAGGCACGAGGCCAGAGCCGCGAGCGCATCCTGATCAAGATCGCCTCGACGTGGGAAGGCATCCGCGCCGCCGAGGTGCTCGAGCGTGAGGGCATTCACTGCAACCTGACGCTGCTGTTCGGCCTGCACCAGGCGATCGCCTGCGCCGAGGCCAAGGTCACGCTGATCTCGCCGTTTGTTGGACGTATTCTCGACTGGTATCTCAAGCAGAGCGGCCGCAGCGCAATTCCTGCCGTCGAAGATCCCGGCGTGCGCAGCGTCACCGAGATCTACAACTACTACAAACACTTTGGCCACCGCACCGAGGTCATGGGCGCCAGCTTCCGCAACATCGGCGAGATCTGCGAGCTGGCGGGCTGCGATCTCCTCACCATCTCACCCAAGCTCCTCGGCGAGCTGGCCGACACCAAAGCGCCGCTGCCGCGCAAGCTCGACGCCGCGTTGGCGCAGACGCTGCCGATCGAGCGGATCGCGATGGACGAGACGACCTTCCGTGCCATGCACGCCGCCAACCGGATGGCCGACGACAAGCTCAGCCAGGGCATTGCCGACTTTGTGAAGGCGCAGGTGGCGGTCGAAGAGCTGCTGGGACGACGACTCGCCAGCTGACCTGGGTTGCTTTTGCGGCGCTTCTCAGCAGAATGGTCTGCCATGACTCGATATGTTCTGCCCGCTGAAGCGCTGAGCCTGGTGCGCTCGGGGATGCGGGTGTTTATCCAGACTGCCGCCGCCGCGCCCCAGCGTCTGATCGCCGCCATGGTCGAGCGAGCCTCGGAGCTGCGTGGCGTTGAGATCGTTCACATGCACACCGAAGGCTCGGCCGCTTACGTCGAGCCGCAGTATCGCGACAGCTTTCACGCCAGCGCGCTATTCGTCGGTCACAACCTGCGCGAAGCCGTCAACGGCGGTCGCGCCGACTACATTCCAGTGTTTCTGTCGGAAGTGCCTCGGCTGTTTCGGCGCGGGATTTTGCCGCTCGATGTCGCGCTGCTGCATGTCTCGCCGCCGGACCGTCACGGCTTTTGCTCACTCGGGATCTCCGTCGATGTCGCGCGAGCGGCCAGCGACTGTGCCCGCATCCTGATCGCCCAGGTCAACCCCAACATGCCGCGCACCCACGGCGACGGACTGATCCACGTCAGCCGCCTGACCGCGATGGTCGAGTGCACCGATCCGCTGATCGAGTGTGTGCCCAAGACTCTCTCGGCTGCCGAACGCTCGATCGGTCGCCATGTCGCCGGACTCGTCGAAGACGGCGCCACGCTGCAGATGGGCATCGGCGCGATTCCCGACGCAGTACTGTCGGCGCTCGGCTCACATCGGCGACTGGGCATCCACAGCGAGATGTTTTCCGACGGCGTCATCGATCTCGTCGAGCGCGGCATCATCACCGGCGAGTCCAAGAAGGTTCATCCCGGCGCTATCGTCGCTGGCTTTGCCATCGGCAGCCGTCGACTCTATGACTTCATGGACGACAACCCGATGGTCAAGATGCTCGACATCGCCTACGTCAACGACACCGACGTGATCCGTCGCAACCCACAGGTCACAGCCATCAACAGCGCGCTCGAGGTCGACCTGACCGGCCAGGTCTGTGCCGATACGCTCGGCGGCAAGCAGTACTCTGGCGTCGGTGGGCAGATGGACTTCATTCGGGGCGCGGCGCTCAGTGAAGGGGGGCGACCGATCATTGCGTTGCCGTCGGTGACTCATCGTGGTGAGTCGCGCATCGTTGCCATGCTGAAGCAAGGCGCAGGCGTGACGACGACGCGGGCCCACGTTCATTATGTGGTGACGGAGTACGGCGTGGCGATGCTCTATGGCGCCAGTCTGCGTCGACGCGCCCAGATGCTGATCGACATCGCCCATCCCGATCACCGTGAGTCGCTGTCGAAGACCGCGCACGAGCGCTTCGGACTGCTGGTGTAGCCGGTCGCGGCGCGCTTACTGCATCGAGCCTGTCGGTGGCAACAGCGGCTGTCCGGACTCGCGACTCCGCTCGACCAGCACCAAGATCGTCAGCAGCAGCAGCAGCGCCGCCAGCGCCAGCCCCGCAATCACCCAGCCGAGCTTGAGCGCTTGTGGAGTCTGCGACGCCAAGCTCTGCCGTGACGCCGCCATCGAGAACATCGCCGACAGCGGCACATCGCCCTGCGGACTGCTGGCACTGCTCTGGGAGGTGGCTGCCGGTGTTGGACTACGTCCAGTCAGGCTGATCGGCTTGGCACTCTGGGTGCTGCCAGCGCGGGCAGCCAATCGACCCATTTGAGCGGAATCCGAGGGTAGATTCGACGGTGGATTCGACGGTGGATTCGACGCTGGCCGTGGAGTCGTCGCCGGATGTTGGACTGAAGATGCGGCAGCAGGCTCTGGGTCGCGAGGAGCCACGACGACAGGCGCAGCGGGATCGACTGACAGCACAATCGGCTTGGCCTGGGTTGTGGACCGATCGGCGCGGACGCTCTCCAGTGGCTGGGGTCGCGAATCGGGCGGTTCCGACGGTGGCTGTGAGCCGGACTTGGCCTTGGCCGATCCCTGAGAGTCGGGCAGCGTGATCTGCGCCGCCGTCGCTGGTGGTTGAATGGTCGGCCCAATCGACAGCATCGGTGGTACACCCGGCGGTGGGAGCTGGCGCGTCGGTGCGGTGGACTCTCCATCGGGCGCTGAGACAACCTGAAGCTGCGGGGCTCGGGGCGGCGCAGACTTCGGGCGCTCCAAGCGATAGTCGGTGGCCGGACGCAGCGGCACCGGCAGCGAGTCATCGAGTGGACCCAGCTCCGAGACTGCTGAGAGCGGGCGCAGCGGGACGGGCAGGTCAAACGGCTCGGAGTGGATCGCCTCGGTCGGCAGGTCAGCGTGGCACTGCGGGCAGCGCCGAGGTTGCCCACTGTCCTGGGTTCGCTCGGGCTTTTGCACGTGGGTACACTGCGGGCAGACCTGCATCTGGACCTATTTTTGTAGTGTATCCGCAAGGTCCACCGTCTGAATCGGCAAATTGGTGTGGGTATAGGTAGTCGCTGCGCTTTCGCTAGTGTGAACGAACTTTTCGGCAGGGGATGGCGACCGGGCGAGGGCGGGGTTATGTTCGCTACTACATCGCAGCAGCCCATGATTACCAAAGAGCTACAAGAGTCGCTTCTTGCGGCCATGTCCGAGGCACGGAAGCGTCGTCACGAGTACCTTTGCCTGGAACATGTCCTCTACTCATTTACCGAGGAACCCAGCTCGGCCAAGATCCTGCGGGCCTGTGCCGTTGATCTGAGCCGGCTGCGGTCCCAGCTAGCAGAGTTTTTGACCGAAAAGGTCACCACCCTGCCCGAAGGCGTCGACGAAGAGCCCGAGCAGACGGTGAGCATCCAGCGCGTCCTTCAGCGGGCGATTTTCCATATGCACTCGTCGGGAAAGTCGCAGATCAGCTCGGGGGATGTGCTGGCGGCGATGTTCCGAGAGCAGGACAGTCACGCGATCTTTCTGTTGGAAAGCCAAGGCGTGACGCGGCTCGACGTGATCAACTACCTGTCGCATGGCATCGAAAAGAGCGGTTCCAGCGACGGGGAAGATGGCGAGACAGGCGATCTGTCCGTCAGCAAGTCCGAGCCTGGCAGCGACGGCGATTCCGAAGATGAAGAGGGTGGCGAGTCGGACAAGAAAAAGTCGCTGCTCGAGCGCTACACCGTCAACTTGGTTGCCGAGGCCAAGGCCGGTCGGATCGATCCGCTGATCGGTCGCGAAAGCGAGCTTACGCGGACGATGCAGGTGCTGTGTCGGCGGCGCAAAAACAACCCGCTCTACGTCGGTGACGCTGGTGTTGGCAAGACCGCTCTGGCGGAAGGTCTGGCCTGGAAGATCTCACGCGGCGAGGTGCCCGAGGTCCTGCAGGAGTCGGTGGTGTACTCGCTCGATCTCGGCGGTATCGTCGCTGGCACCAAGTTCCGAGGCGAGTTCGAGCAGCGCATGAAGGGCATCCTCAGCGAGCTGCGCAAGATCAAAAAGGCGATCCTCTTTATCGACGAGATCCACACCATCGTCGGAGCGGGCGCAGTCTCGGGCGGGGCGATGGATGCGGCGAACCTGCTCAAGCCGGCGCTGGCGTCGGGTGAGCTGCGCTGCATCGGCTCGACGACGTTCGAGGAATACAAGACGGTGTTCGACAAAGATCGGGCGCTGTCGCGACGGTTCCAGAAAATCGACCTCACGGAGCCCAGTGCCGACGAGACGTTCCTGATTCTGAAGGGGCTGCGGGCGCGCTACGAGGAGTTTCACAGCGTTCGCTACACCGATCCGGCGCTGCGAGCGGCTGCCGATCTGGCCGCCAAGCACATGACCGATCGCCACCTGCCCGACAAGGCGATCGATGTGATGGACGAGGCGGGCGCGGCGATGCGCATCCTTCCCGGTGGCAAGAGCAAGAAGGTGGTTCGGCCCGCCGATGTCGAGCAGATCATCGCCAAGATGGCCAAGATTCCGCCCAAGTCGGTGAGTGCCGACGACAAGACCCAGCTTCAGAGCCTGGAGCCGGAGCTCAAGCGGGTGATTTTTGGGCAGGACTCGGCGATTGAGTCGCTGGTGACCTCGATCAAGCTGTCGCGCTCGGGCCTCGCCAGTCCGGAAAAGCCGGTCGGCTGCTTCCTGTTTTCGGGACCGACGGGCGTGGGCAAGACCGAGCTGGCCAAGCAGCTGGCGCGGGTGCTCGGCATCGAGTTCATTCGCTTCGACATGAGCGAGTACATGGAGAAGCACACGGTGTCGCGGCTGATCGGGGCGCCGCCGGGCTATGTTGGATTTGATCAGGGTGGGCTGCTCACCGACGCTGTACGCAAGACGCCACACGCAGTCTTGGTGCTCGATGAGATCGAAAAAGCGCATCCCGACATCTACAACGTGCTGCTCCAGGTGATGGACCACGCGACGCTGACCGACAACAATGGCCGCAAGGCGGACTTTCGCAACATCGTGCTGGTGCTGACCACCAACGCGGGTGCGCGCGAGCTTCAGCAGGGTGCGATTGGCTTTGGGACGGCGCAGGCGTCGAAGAACCTCGACAAGACCGCGATCGAGCGGACGTTCAGCCCCGAGTTTCGCAACCGGCTCGACTCGTGGATCACGTTCCAGTCGCTCAGCCCCGAGATCATTCGCAAGGTGGTGGATAAGTTCGTTGGTCAGCTCGTCGAGCAGCTGAAACAAAAGAAGGTTCAGATCGAGCTTACCGACGAGGCGCGAAGCTGGCTGGCCGAAAAAGGCTACGACCGGCTCAACGGCGCGCGGCCGATGGCGCGGCTGATCCAAAACGAGCTCAAGCGACCACTGGCCGACGCGATCCTGTTTGGCGAGCTGCAAAACGGCGGGCTGGTTCGTGTCACAGTCGACGGCGGCAAGCTGGCGTTGCAGATCGAAGCCAACAAGTGAAGATCACAAGGCAAGTCTTGACCTTGCTCTAAGGTGATGTTGAGCTTAAGAATCTGCGCTCAAGTTCCCATCCATGAGGCTCTCCCTAAGGACTTTCAGACCATGATCGACCGCAAGACTTCAGGCTCGCTGCCACAGCCGGCCATGTCCTACATCATCCCCACCGTCGTCGAGCAGACCCATCGAGGCGAGCGCGGCTGGGACATCTACTCGCGACTCCTCAAGGACCGCATCGTCTTTCTCGGCACTCCCGTCGACGATATGGTCGCCAACACCATCATCGCGCAGCTGCTCTTCCTCGAGTCCGAGGACCCCGACAAAGACATCATGCTGTACATCAACTCGCCGGGCGGCCTGGTCACGGCGGGGATGGCCATCTACGACACCATGCAGTACATCCGCTGCGACGTGGCGACAATCTGTATGGGCCAAGCGTCGTCGATGGGCTCGTTCCTGTTGGCGGGCGGCACCAAGGGCAAGCGGTACGCGCTGCCGCACTCGCGGATTCTGATTCACCAGCCGCTCGGTGGCTTCTCGGGTCAGGCGACGGACATCGAGATTCATGCCCGCGAGATCCTGCGCACGCGCGAAAAGCTGATCGAGCTGTATTCCTTCCACACTGGGGAGTCCCAAGACCGAATCCGTCGCGACATGGAGCGAGACTTCTTCATGAGCTCCAGCGAAGCGAAGGAATACGGCCTCATCGACGAGGTACTGGTCAAGAAGAAGGTCGAGCCGAAGGCGACCTAAGCGTCTCGGTCTGCGACTTTTTGATCCAAAGGAATTCAAGCTGAGGGAGTCGATGCACGGTCTTTCTTGCTCGTTCTGCGGTAAGAGCCAAAAAGAGGTCCGCAAGCTCATTGCCGGCCCGACGGTGTACATCTGCGATGAGTGCATCGGTCTGTGTAACGACATCATCGCCGAGGAGATAGAGAAGGACGATCAGCCCTTTGGACAGAGCAGCGTCCCGAAGCCGTCCGAGATCAAGAACGTCCTCGACGAGTTTGTGATTGGCCAAGATCGCGCCAAGAAGATCCTCTCGGTCGCGGTCCACAACCACTACAAGCGCATCGACGCCAAGGTCGGCCCCGAAGAGGTCGAGCTGCAGAAGTCGAACATCCTTTTGTTAGGACCGACGGGCTGTGGCAAGACCTTGCTGGCGCAGACGCTGGCGCGGATGCTCAATGTGCCGTTTGCGATTGCCGATGCGACCAACCTCACCGAGGCTGGCTACGTTGGTGAAGATGTCGAGAACATCATCGTCAGCTTGCTCAACAACGCCGATCATGATGTCGAGCGGGCGCAGCGCGGCATCGTCTACATCGACGAGATCGACAAGATTGCTCGCAAGAGCGACAACCCCTCGATTACCCGTGATGTGTCGGGGGAAGGGGTGCAGCAGGCGCTGCTGAAGATCCTCGAAGGAACGGTCTGCAATGTGCCACCGAAAGGGGGTCGCAAGCATCCGCAGCAGGAGTTTCTGCAGGTCGATACCACCAACATCCTGTTCATCTGCGGCGGCGCGTTTGTCGGTCTGGAAGATGTGATCGAGCAGCGCGTCGGCCAGAAGAACATGGGCTTTGGCGCCAACATCCAGAGCAAGCACGAAAAGAAGATCTGGGACTTCCTCAAGGAAGTGCAGCCCGAGGATCTGCTGAAGTACGGACTGATTCCGGAGTTCATCGGACGCCTGCCGGTGATTGCGCCGCTGCACGAGCTGACGGAAGACGCGCTCATCGACATCCTGACCAAGCCACGCAACGCGCTCATCAAGCAGTATCAGAAGCTGTTCGAGATGGATGGCGTCAAGCTGCGGTTTACCAAAGGTGCGCTCAAGGCGATTTCCCAGGCGGCGCTGAAGACCCGAAGTGGGGCGCGCGGACTGCGGGCGATCGTCGAGAACCTCCTCGTTGATACGATGTACGAGATTCCTTCCCATCCCAACATCAAGGAAGTCCTGGTCAGCGAAGAAGTGGTCGAGCAGAACCAGCAGCCGCTGCGTATCTATCACCAAAAAGATGCGGTGGCGTCGGCCTAACTCGCCTCACTGGGAGTTGCGGCGATCCGCTGCGCCGTATAGACGTGCTGGCTGCCCGCAATTCCGCGCAAGTCTTCCACGGATTTTCGGAAACCTGACCAAGACGACCCGCTGCACTCCGCTTGAAAATCTGGGTCTAAAAAGACCTCTTCAGAGACAGACAGCTCATCGCTACGGGCCACGGTCTGGACGCGCGCGGCTTTGTTTACGGTGCGACCAAAGTAGTCGAGCTGCCCGTTCATGTTGACCATGATGGCGGGGCCTCTGTGCATGCCGAAGCGGAGATGGATCTGCTGCGCTGCGGGGACGGTCTGGTTGTACTTGTCGAGCTGCCGCTGAGCTTCATCGATCGCTCGCAGCGCAGCTCGGTTCGACAGGAATGACGCCATCACCGCGTCGCCAATGGTCTTGACCAGACGACCGCCGATCGACTCAAAGACTCTCTGGATGATCTCAAAGTGATCGCGGACCAAGTTGTAGGCCATCGGGTCCCCGATCTCTTCATACATCCGAGTCGAGCCGGTGATATCCGTGAACACCACCGTAATAGAAGACACTTGCAGACGCTCGCGTGCCGACAGAACGCGCTCTCCAAACAGGCGCTGATAGATTGGGTAGTGCAGAAGCTCAAGACCGCTCAGCCGACGTTTTAGCGACGACAGAGGAATGTCTTCCAGCAGCACATTGCTGTGTACCCACAGTCCCGAGATCGGGTGGCCGACATTGCTGAGGACAAACTGAACTTGTCCTGGCCGCACGGTGACCGCGCTCGGAGTTAGTACTCTTCCAGCCTGCTGAGTCAGGTTCACGGACTGGGTTTCTTCGCTGGGTTCCCCCGCAACTTCAAGGACTCCTTTGCTGAGCGTCAGGGGACAATAGTAGCGGTACTGACCCGTCGGTAGCTGCTCCACAATGCTGACGGTCTTTCCGTGCGGACAGGCCACGCCTCCTATCGGTTTTAACACCGCAGGAGGAAGACAGATGGGAGGGAATCCCAGGTCTTCGATCGCGCGATTCAGACAGAACGTGACCTCGATTCGATCGGACAGATCGGCGCGAAAGGAAAACTCACACATCGGACAGGATGACTGCTCGCGCGCCTGCGCTACGGAAGCAAAGTGCTCGGTCAGCATGTTGCAGCGCGGACAGTGGACTTCCCAGCTGAGGTCAAACAGCTCGGTCTGGGTGCCCAGTAGGAATGCGTTTACCAGCGATTTTACGTCGAGCTGCTTGCTCTCTGCCACGCTGTACGGATTGATCCGCAGCCGATCGATAGGTGAGCTCTCGGCAATCCAGCAAGCGAGTGAGTGTACGGTCGCCGCATCCACTTCCTGTAGCTGTGCCAGCCTGGAAAAACAGAGATCCAGCCGTTGCGTGTCCATCGCTTGTGCCCCCAAGGAATCAGATGTGCCAGCCCGCTGACTACATCAGCGAAGATTGTAGCCAACTTGGTACGGAAGGAGCAGCAATTCGTGGTGTCGGCGGCAATCGTGGCCCGCACGCTTGGTGGGAAGGTTGAACAAACCGAACGCAGGGATCGGAAAGATCAACAGCAGCGGCTGGTCACGGTCGGCCACTATGGGAGCGTCCCATTCCCCCTGTACGGAAGGAGCGTCGGATGCCCAAGCACGCCAAGGAGTCCGCCCCGAAAAAGGGAGCGGCGCCCTCCTATTCGCCAGCTGTTCAGCGGTCTGTTGATGCCAAGAAAGCATCTGCTGCGAAGTCGCTTGAGCCGTCGATGATGGCCAAGAACCTGCTGGACGTTCCTCTTCAGTCATCCGATGCGGAGGAGTCCCACACTGAGCTGCCGAGTGGTCTGCAAGCAGGACTCGAGCAGCTGTCCGGTCAGTCTCTTTCGGATGTGAATGTTCACTACAACTCCTCGCGGCCAGGTCGGATCATGACGGCGGCCTATACCCAGGGCTCGAACATCTATCTTGGACCAGGGCAAGAGAGCTACCTGCCGCATGAAGCGTGGCATGCGGTGCAGCAGAAACAGAATCGGGTGCGACCGTCGCTACAGCTCGGAGGCAGCTCTGTCAACCTGGACTCCCAGATGGAGTCAGAGGCGGACACGATGGGGGCCCAGGCAGCCAGTCTGGCGGGACGCTTGCCGTCGACAACTCAGGCCACGCACAGTGCGCAGCTGCTGGGACAGACGGTGTCGAATCAAGCAAGTGCGCCGATTCAAGGTGCCAAGTGGGGCTCGGGCGGTGGGCAGCAAGCTCCATATAAGGAAGAGATTGACAATCCAAATCCAGATTATGTGTATAAATCAAATGAAATTGATAGAGAGTTAAAGAAATCACAGCCTTCTGCAATGTCAGAAATAATTGAACCATATGTGGCAGAATTTGAACATGGACAAGGAGTGTCAAGAAAAGGTCAAGTTGAGAATTACAAATTCCAGACCTGGCAACAAAAGTTTAATGTATATACCGTTGATGATCGTCTGGCAGATAAGACATTTTATTCAGCAACAATGGTGCCAACTGCTCTGTTGATTGCTGGCCAAAATGGTGGCGGATTTGACCCATCTAAAGGCGGTGGAGATCTGCATGGTCCGCAGAGCATCAGTCAGTTCCTAAGTCGTGGATTCGTCTACTTTTCTCCGACGCAAAAGCTCAGCGTTGATTATATGGATAGTAAGGGAGTTGTCGATGAAAACGACCATAGAACATCCTATGTTGTTTTTGAATTAAAATTACCACGTGGCACTGAGTTCATTGTTGATCCGGAGATCCCTGGCGGCCTGCGGACGACATCGGCAATTCCTCGTGAGAACATCACTGGATATTCGGTCTGGAAAAACAACAAACGAGAGCCGAATCAGATCATTGACGGACTGCTGACGTGATGCAGGTTGCCATCGAAAGCAAGCCATCGATCGATTTGATTGATGTTCTTGCGCAGATTCGTCGTCGGGTCATCGCAGTGGCGACCGCTGGCTGGCCAGAGCTTGGCTCCATTGCCGATTCCCTCTTTGCCAATCCACTGTCTCCGTTTGCGCTGCTGCCCATCTGTACCAGCCAAGCAGCTTCTGGACCCCTTGCGCCTGCGGTGCGGGCAGCGGCGGCTCTGCTGCTGATTGAACAGGGGATGCGCATCGTCGACGACTGTGCGGATGGGAGTGCTGCGGGGGCGGTGCACAGCAGGCTCGGAGTCGGTCGCGCCATGAATCTGGCGATGGCGTTTCAGACCTTGGGAGTTCGCGAGCTAGAGTCTCTGCCGATCGTACCGCGCCGTCGGTCAGCGATCCGGACGGACGCGTTCCGTTCGATGCTCGAGATCTGCCACGGTCAAGATCTGGACCTGCAGGCAGGAGCGCGCAGCCTGGCGGAATATCAGGTGGTGGTTGAGCGCAAGTCTGTCGCTGCCTACGAGTGGGTGGCCACAGTTGGGGCGATGATCGGGACGGACAGTCCTGCGCTGCTGGCCCGCTGTGCCCGCTGTGGCGGAGAGCTTGGCTGGATGGCGCAGATCCTGAACGACATTGCGGCAGTCTGGTTTCCCAAGCCGGGAGAAGAGCAGGAGTTCACAAAGCCCGGCTTCCCGGTGCTGCTCGGTCTACATCTGGATCACCCGCGCGCGCGTGCCCTTGCGCAGCTACTTCGCGACGGACCGCTCGATCGCCGGCAGCTCTGCGCCTTGCTCGATGAGCTTCAGGTTCGTCCTCGGCTTTTGACCATGGCGCTGGATCATCGCGATCGTGCCCTGGCTGCGCTCGCTCCTGAGCTTGACGGTGAAGCCCCTCGCGATAATGGTCCGTCGGGGCTGCTGCGTCGGGTGCCGCTACGTCCGCAGGGAAGGCAGATCCTCACGCTGTGTTTGGACTGGCTGCTTCACGACGGAATCCGCCTGCTCGGCTCCTGACCACTCACACGCGAGTACGGACCGTCACGGGGCTCCCGGCCACCAGTGCATAGGCCGCCGGGAACAGCAGCAGCGTGAGCAGCGTAGCAGTGATAAGACCGCCCACAACGACAGTGGCAAGCGGACGCTGGACCTCGCTGCCGGGAGCTTGGGACAGCGCCATCGGTAGGAATCCCAGCGACGCAACCAGCGCAGTCGTCAGCACCGGACGCAGGCGCAGGCGCGCAGCTTGTACGATGGCCTCTGCCGGAGCCATACCGCCTGCTTCGAGTCGCCGACTAAACGCCACCAGCACCAGCCCATTTAGGACCGCGACCCCGAATAGCGCGATAAAACCGACCCCCGCCGAGATGCTAAACGGAATCTGCCGCAGCCACAGTGCCACCACTCCCCCGACCGCCGCAAACGGGATGTTGAAGAAGACGAGGAGAGCCGGACGCACGGCGGAAAAAGCGAGCCACAGCAGAAAGAAGATCAGCGCCAGCGAAAGCGGGACCACCAATGCCAGTCGATTCCGTGCCTCCAGGTAGTGCCGGAACTGTCCGCCCCACTCGATGCGATATCCCGGTGACAGCGGAACCTGACGAGCGAGAGCGCCCTGCGCTGCGGAAACGGCAGACACCAGATCCTGGCCTTGGACATTGAACTCGACGATGAGACGGCGGGACTGCTGATCACGATTGACCGCTACCGGGCCTTCTTCGATCGCAAGATCTGCGACATCACCAAGCGGAACGACTTGTCCGGTCGTGGCTTTGAGAGGGAGTGCCCGCAGCGCATCCAGCGTCCCGTCGTACTGCACATCGAGCCGGACCATCAGATCGAAGCGGCGCTCTGCTTCCAAGACCGTTCCGGCGGGACAGCCCACCGCCAGCATCTGGGTGAGCTGATTCAGATCCTCAACGGTAAGACCATATCGAGCCAGCCGCGCCCGATCCGGATGAACCCGCAAGTAGCGCAGTCCGGCTATCTGCTCAACCCGGACATCGACGGCTCCTTTCACCGTACGCAGCACCGCCGCCATCCGCTCTCCCAGCTCTTTGAGCTGTTCGAGATCCGGTCCATAGACCATCGCGGCTACGTCGGAACGAATCCCTGCGATCAGCTCGTTGGTGCGCATCTGAATCGGCTGTGAGAGTGAGATCGCAGCCTCGGGAACTTCTCTCTCCAGCAGCTCTGTGATCTCTGTGCCGAGCGCGGCCTTGGTGAGTCCTTTTCGCCACTGTGCGCGTGGCGTTAGCATCAGGTACACATCACTCTGCTCGATTCCCATTGGGTCAGTTGCTAGCTCGGGAGAACCTGCCCGTGCAACGGCATGCGCGACTTCAGGAATCTGCGCCAGCGCTTGCTGCATGCGTAGATCCACTGCCACCGATTCACTGAGTGCAATGCCAGGCAAGCGCCGGACTTCCAGGAGCAGATCCCCTTCGTCCAGCTGTGGAACAAACTCTGCGCCGAGCCGACTCCCGATACCGATTCCCATCGCCAGCAGGAGGACTCCCAGAGAGAGCGTGAAGACCCGACGGCGCACACTCCGCTCGCTGTGCGAAAGCAGGCGAGCATACCATCCCTGGACGATGCCGAATCGGCCACCTTCATGACTCGTAGCCGCAGGTCGAAGCAGCAGACTGCACAGCACCGGAATGAGCGTCAGCGACAGCACAAACGCAGTCCCAAGCGCATACAGCACCGTCAGTGCCATCGGTGTAAACAGCTTCCCTTCCATCCCTTGCAGGGCCAAGATCGGGATGTACACGATGGCAATGATCGCTTCACCAAACACGGTCGCACCACGCACTTCCATGGTTGCGTCGCTTACGATCTGACAGCGCTGTTCCGCAGACAGCTCTGTGCCGCTGGCGCTGCGTGCTTCACTCAAGCGACGGACCGCGTTTTCCACGATGATGACCGCGCCATCGACGATCAGTCCGAAGTCAATCGCGCCCAGGCTCATCAGGTTTCCCGATGCACCACGGGCATCCATCACCAGCACCGCGCCGAGCATGGCGAGCGGAATGGTACACGCGACGATCAGACCCGCACGCAGATTCCCAAGCAGCAGGAACAGCACCAGAATCACCAGCGCGGCCCCTTCGGTCAGGTTGCGTAGCACGGTCGCAATGGTTCGATCGACCAGCGCAGAACGATCATAAAATGGCTCGATGCGAATGCCGGGAGGGAGTGATGGACGCAGCGCATCGAGCTTGGCTTTTACGGCCTCTGTTACAGTTCGGGAGTTCTCACCGATCAGCATCATCGCCACCCCAATGGCCACCTCTCCTTGGCCATCCATCGTCGCTGCGCCGCGTCTCAGCTTGGGACCAAAGCGGGCCTCACCGATGTGTGCGATGGTGATGGGAACCCCTTGCGGAGTGGCTCCCACCACAACGGTCCGCAGGTCTTCCAGACTGTGAATGAGGCCGGTCGTTCCGATGACAATCTGCTCGCGCGCGTGCTCGATATAACCACCACCGGCGTTGCGGTTGCTGCGTGAGAGTGCATCGACCACCTCGCGCACCGAGAGTCCCGATGCTTGCAATCGCCCGGCATCGAGCACGACCTGATACTCCCGGTTTTCACCCCCGAAGCTGTTGACCTCGACAATGCCGGGAACGGAACGCAGCTGCGGACCGATGTACCAATCGAGCGTCTCTTCTAGCTCCATCAAGGTGCGCTGTTCGCCGCGCACTACGAACTGAAAGATCTCACCAAGTCCCGATGAGATCGGCCCCAGCTCGGGCTTGCCGTATTCCTTAGGAACCGCATCTTCCGCTTCACGCATGCGCTCCGAGACGAGCTGCCGTGCAAAGTAGAGCTGCATGTCTTCGCGAAACACCACCGTCACCACAGAGACTCCGTACTTCGACAGAGAGCGGACCTCAGTGACGCCGGGAACGCCTGACAAGGAGCGCTCCACCGGAATCGTTACATACTGCTCGATTTCGGTGGGAGACAGTGCCGGGGCAGCGGTGATCACCTGAACCTGGACGTTCGTGACATCGGGCACCGCATCGAGCGGCAAGCGCAGCGCAGCGCGAACCCCCAAGACCAACAGCAGCGCAGTGGCGACCAAGATCACGGCGCGATTTCGTAGGGAAAAGTGAACGACTCCACTTAGGAATTCCATGTCACTCCTCCTCTGCAAACGTACTCTTTAGGATCGCTCCCTTGAGTGCAAAGACCCCGTCTACCACCACCAGTTCCCCTTCGCGCAATCCGGAGAGGATTTGCACTTCCCCTGATGCGGACGGACCGAGCGTGACCGGATGAACCTCAAAGTGTCCATCGGCTTGGCGTACGAACACCACGTCTCGATCGGCAATCCGCGTCACCGCCGAGAGCGGTACCACCAGTCCGTGTGTCTGCTCGCGGGCATCGTGAAGGGATACCCGCGCTTTGCCAAACAGACCCACCTTGAGCAGATCGTTTTGATTGGTGATGGCGATGCGCGTGACTACGGTGCGAGCACTGGCATCGAGCTGTTTTCCGACTGTCTCTACCACCCCAACAAAGACCGCATCGGGGTAGGCATTCAACCGGACCTCCGCAGTCTGGTTCGGCTGAACCCGCGCTAGGTTTCTTTCGTACAAACGTCCGATGAAGTACGCGCGATCGAGATCAATCAGGTCACACAGAATGTGCTCTGCTGTCACAGTCTGACCGACGGTGGCATTGCGGCTCAGGGTGTATCCGCCAATCGGCGCACGTAGCTCGAAGCGTGCTCCAATGTTGGGAAGCTGCGCATCACCTAACCCAAACGATAGGAGCGATCGGCGAGCAGCTTGCGCTTCCGACTCGAGTCCGTGCGCTTGGGCTTGCGCATCAAGTAGCTCCTGGTTGGCCGCGAGTCCCTTGGTAGAGAGACTCTCAAGCCGTGCCGCGTTCTTCTGCGCTGCTAAAGCTCGTGCAGAAGCAGCGGTGTAGGTTGATGCAATTCGCGCCAGCTCGGAGGACTCAAGGATCGCAAGCAGCGCACCGGGCTGGACCCGCGCTCCTTCTTTGAAATAGACCGCGCTGATCCGGCCTGGTACCCGCGCTGCAATGCGCACCGAACGATCTGGATCAGCCGCCACTTCGCCCGGTACTTCCAGAGTCATCGGCAGCGCTTTTGAGATCACTTTGTCGACGCGAATCTTGGCAGCAGCTAGAACTGACGGCGGAAGTCGCACCCGGCTGGGCAGCGGCTCGTGCTCGGTCGGTTCGTCCTTGTGTGGAGCAGCCACAGGTGCACTCTCGCTTGAGTGTGGTGAGTCCGATTTCGTACAAGAGAAAGTGCACAGGATGGCCAAGCTCAATGTCAGGAGTGTCTTGGTCAGTTGGGTCATCGCGGACCTCCTTCGCTGCGCGGAATCAGTGGTTGACCACAGGCCCGCAGTCGCTCTACTCGTGACAGAGCCTGACCGCGCCGGACTTCAACAGAGCCCATCAGGAACTCGACCAGACTTCGCTGTACGAGCAGCGCATCTCGCGGGGCAAGCTGACGTGAGGCGAGTGCTTCAGCGATAGCAGCCAGGTCGGTTCGCGCCTGCGCCACCAGCTCCGCAGGATACAGGCGAGCCTGGCTTCGATAGCTGTGCTCACGGTGTAGGGCGCGCAGGACTTCGGCACGGACTTGACGCTGCAGTCGCTCGATCGTAAGCCCTGCCTGCGTGACTTGGGCCTCCGTCGCAAGGATCTCCCCCGCGCGGCTGGGTCCAAGCGGAGCTGGCAGGGGCAAAGGGAGAGAGATTCCGGCTCCGAACACTTGCTCATCAAAGCCATCTCGCTGCGCCAGGAATGACAGCGTAAGGTTTGGCGCCCGTTCTCTCCGCAGGACTTGCACCCGTGCGATCCGCAGCTCCTGTTCCAGTCGGGCTGCGGCAACATCGCCTCGTAGCATCAGAGCTTGCGCGACCAGCGCTTCGGTCTGCGCCGCGCCATGGTCATTCCCCGGTAGGGTGTCTAGTGATCCACGGATCTCGCTGAGCGTAGGTTGTCCGAGCTGCGCGGCCAGAGACACTTTGAGTTCCTCGGTGCGGCGCTCGGCTTCATAGCGGAGTGCGAAGAGACGTGCGGACTCTGCTTGCGCGACCCGGGCATCCACGGGTGAAGCCAGGGCCGCTTGGGAGCGAGCCGCACCGACGGTGGCAAGCTGCTCAGCAATGGCTGCGACTTCTCGTCCAAGGGTCAGCGTCTCTGCACTTGCGAGGGCATCGTAGTAGGTGAGTAGCGCTGCACTGGCGACTTCTTGCGCGGTGACCAGGACCCGCCTCTGCTGAGCCGCAATCGCGGTGTCTGCGGCACGTACTCTTGCGCTCCTTTGACCTGCGATCTCGAACTCCTGAGCCAGCGCCACATACCAGTTAAAGGTTGTCTGTCCAGCTCCCGAAGCGCCAGCAGTCGGAGGACGACGGCCCGCAAAGCTCACTTGAACGCTTGGGTGTGCCGGAAGCAGAGACTGCGCTCGCACGCGCTGACCGCGAAGGACTTGCACTTCCTGCTGCTCATTGCGCAGCTCTGGACTCTTTGCAAGCGCACACTCCACAACGGCAATTGGGTCTGTAATGATGTCACACGCCGGGCTTTCAGAGGCCAAGCAGAGTCCGGGCAGAAGGATCGCAGAGCAGATCCAAGCGCCCAGCAGCTGTCGATAGCGGCTCTGTATTTCCCGACGCACAGGGACAGAATCGAGGAAGCGCATTGCTCCTCTCCTTCCATGAGCGAGTTGGATGGACTACGTCCTGTGCACTGCGTGATGCGCGCAGCGCACCGAACCAATGATCTATGTTCTAGGCTGCTGGCAACGCGGTGGGCGGAAGATGTCGATGGTCAGCGGACTGTCGTAGAGCCAGACGACTTGGGGGAGATCGAGAAGCTGCGGTGGCTCCAACCGGGTGAGGAGCGGACTGCCCAGCGGACTTGCGAGGAGTGGACGACTGGCATGGGCACAGCTACAGGTCGGACAGAACGGCGGACACTCTGCGTCTGCTGATTCCTCTTCATTTGGGCAGCGATCCGCGCAGTGCTTGGCATCGGCAACTGGCTCGAAGTAGTCCGCCACTGCATGCGTAATGCCGAGGAGCTGCGCCAAGCTGAGCAGGACCGCCGCATACCACACCACTGCGCGTCGGCCCCGGCCTGTCAGAAGAAGCCTCAGGCCGAGCAGTGAAGCGAAGCGTCGCGATGTGTGCCTTGATTGCATGCGCAATGCCCACACTACGTATCACAGAGCGAGGATGCGGAAGATCAGAATCTGCTCCCGAAGTGCCCGCCTCACTTAGGACGCTCTCCTAGACGTGGGCGTGGCGACGTGACCATAGGAAGTATTTCTCGAATGCGACCTTGGCCCAGTGTGCTTCCGGACCGGGAATGATGAACTCATGCTCACGCGGACTCAGCATGTGATCACCGACAATAATCATTCCCATGTTGCCGGTGTCCATGATGCAGTACGCGGACATGTCATCGAACTTGGCGTGCTGTTTCGGGAGTCCTTTGATGTCAGCGACGATATTTCGGACAGCAGTCTTCGCCATCTGTTCGGTCGGATAGCCGGTCTTGGGAACGCCACACGGAACCGGAGTCTGTCCCGGTGGCTTGACATGAACCGCGACACCCGCTGCATACAGGTTCGGATACTGCGGATGCTGATAGGAATCATCCACCTCTAGGAATCCGTTGGTGTTGGCGAGACCGGGCGTATTCCTGACCGCATCGACTCCCAGAAAGCGCGGCATCACCATCGTAAACTTGGACGGATAGAACTCGCCACTTTCAAGGAGAACTCCGTCCGCCTTCACCTCTTTGATCGAAGCGTTAAGGTGGGTCCCGATGTGATAGTGGGAGAACATCCACTCGCACATCTTCTGTGCATTCCCAAAGCCACCGATTCCGAAGTGCGCGGCGAACGGCTCGGCGGTCAGGTAGGTAAGCGACGCCTTCTCTTGCAGCTTGTGCTTGGCGATTTGATAGCGAACATTGAACAGGAACTCGTACGCAGCGCCGAAACAGGCCGCTCCTTGTGCGGACGCAATCACCACCGGACCGGGGTCCTCTAGGAACTTGTTCCAAGCCAGCCGCGTCCGCTCTGCCACCGCCAGTCCTACGATCGAATGGGAGTGCTCACGCAGACCCGGAATGTAGTCGTAGTCCACCTTGGGTCCAGTCCCGATCAGCAGATAATCATAGGACACCGGCTCGCCTTCCTTCAGGAGGACTTTGTTCTCTGCTGGTAGGAATCCGCTGACCTCTTGTTCGAGGAACTCGATCCCGTGACTCTTGTAGATCGGACGGACATCGAAGGTGATGTCCTTTTCCTCTCGGAGTCCAAACGGATACCAAATCAGCGACGGAAAAAACAGGAACTGATGGGTATTGGCAATGACGGTGATGTCATGGTTATCACCAACCAACTCCTTCAGTTCTAGCGCAGCGGTGTAGCCAGCAAAGCTTGTCCCAACAATCACGATTCGCTTACGACCCATGAGGTTCTCCTATCGTTTCCGCTTGTCGATGTTTCAGTTGTTGCGTTTTGTTTCGGGATGTTTCAGTTCTAGCTCGTTCTTGTCGTCGCGATGACACGCCGACCGGCGTGGATTGGGAACCGCTCACGTCTTGACGCCGAGACGGGGCAAAAGCCAAAACTGCAACACAAACCACAGAGCCATACCCCCCATCAGGACCAGCGTTGACTTGTCCATATTACACTCCTTCGATGCCTATATTTTGCAAGCGCCATGCCAGTTGTCTCTGGTGGCAGAGGCCATGACAACGCCTCCCTGTCCAGACAGCGTGCGCATCTTGAGGCTGCTGTCAAGACACTCTGTGACTGGGAACTGATGCAGTCTTGCATATTCAAGCAAACGATTGAATACTAGAACGCATGGCGACATCCCATCGGCAGTTCAAGGACCGTATCTATGAGCAGTTTTCTCGGATTGGGAAGGCAGTCTCTGCGCCCAAGCGGATCGAGCTGCTCGACTTGCTCTGCCAGGGTCCACGGACGGTTGAGTCTCTCGCACAGCAGGCATCACTCTCGGTCGCGAACGCTTCCCAACACCTGCGGGTGCTCCGGGCCGCGCGGCTGATTGAGTCCGAAAAGCAGGGGCTCTACGTGGAGTATCGAGTGGCCGATGTGGAGGTCTGCCGCTTTTTCTTCGCGCTGCGAAAGCTCGCAGACTCGCACCTTGCGGAGGTTGCTCAGGTTACCCAGACGTACTTTGCGCAGCGTGGGGTGATGGCAGCTGCGTCCGCTGTATCCGGTGATGAGCTGCTGCGCCGCGTCCGAAACGGAGAAGTCCTCGTGCTGGATGTCAGGCCGGAAGAGGAGTTCCGTGCCGGACACATTCCGGGTGCGCGATCGATTCCGATTGCCGAGCTGAAGGCGCGACTTCGGGAGCTGCCGAGAGGCCGTGAGATTGTCGCCTACTGTCGCGGACCGTACTGCGTGATGGCAGTGGACGCCGTCGAGCTTTTGCGCAAGCACGGCTATCGGGCGCAGCGCATGGAACAGGGGGTCGTTGACTGGCGTGCGCGCGGCTGGCGGGTTGAAAAGGAGCGGGAAAGAGTCCTGTCATGAGCGAGGTGCAGCTCGGCCTGCGTAACAACCTGGCGCAGTTTTCGCTGTTGGTCGTCGTCAATGCGATGGTGGGCGCGATGGTTGGGATGGAGCGCACAATCCTGCCGCCGATTGCCGAGCAGGAGTTCCACCTTGCCGCGAAGTCCGCCGTGCTCTCCTTCATCGTCGTGTTCGGAGTCACCAAGGCGCTGACCAATTACCTCGCCGGGCGACTCTCAGATCACTTGGGTCGCAAGCAGATTCTCGTCGCTGGTTGGCTCGTCGCGACTCCTGTTCCGTTCCTGCTGATGTGGGCCCCAAGCTGGTCGTGGGTGCTGTTTGCCAACGCGCTGCTCGGAGTCAGTCAGGGGCTTACGTGGTCCACAACGGTGATCATGAAGATCGATCTGGCAGGACCATCGCGGCGCGGACTGGCGATGGGACTGAATGAGTTCGCGGGCTATTTTGCCGTCGCTGGAAGTGCGCTTGCGACCGGCTTTCTGGCTGCACGCTACGGACTCCGTCCCCAGCCGTTTTATCTTGGGATTGGCGTTGCTGCGATCGGACTCCTGCTCTCTGCATGCTTGGTTCGCGACACCAAGCATCACGTCACGACGGAATCGAAGCTCCACGGAGACTCACCCGCCGCAGCGATTCCCACCCAGCGCGAGGTCTTCTGGCGCACGACTCTGCTCGAAAAAAACCTGTCGAGCGTTAGCCAGGCAGGACTCGTCAACAACCTCAACGATGGCATGGCGTGGGGCCTGTTTCCGTTGCTGTTTGCTGCGGCCAAGATGAGCCTTGAACAGATTGGTACGCTTGCTGCGATCTATCCGGCGACCTGGGGTCTGGCTCAGCTTGTGACCGGCGCAGGATCGGACATTCTGGGTCGCAAGTGGTTGATTGCTTCTGGCATGTGGGTGCAGGCGGTAGGAATCGCGATCGTAGTCCTATCAAGTGGTTTTCCGGGCTTTGCGATCGGCGCTGCGCTGCTTGGGATTGGCACGGCGATGGTCTATCCAACGCTGCTCGCTGCTATCGGAGATGTTGCGCATCCGGCATGGCGCGGATCGGCTGTGGGCGTCTATCGGCTGTGGCGAGATCTCGGCTACGCGATCGGTGCCGTACTGGCGGGAATCACAGCGGATCTGTTCGGACTCCCGGCGGCAGTGTGGCTGGTTGCGGCACTGACGTTCGCATCCGGTGTCATCGTTGCTGTCCGCATGCGCGAGACGCTGCAGTAGTCGATCGCCCAGGTGCGACGAGCCACGGTCAGTTGAACTGCTGCTTGCCGGTGACGGTCTGGCCGACTTGGAGCGGAATCCCACTCTCCGTGATCTGCTGATTGTTGGTCGCGGTGATGCGGAACGTATAGGGGCCCGGTCCGGGGTCGGGACTGTCCGCAACATAGTAGTTATAGGACTGCTGCTGCAGCGACGCCCAGCCCGTTCCTTGCGAAAGCTCGATGTTCTTGATCGGGAGTCGGCTGTTGCGAACTTGTACCGCCATCCAGTACGGGTTGCTGCCTTCCTTAAAGTGAACTCCGACCGGCCCGATGGCTGCGCAGGCGACGGGAACCCACGAGATCTTGACCCGTCCTGCTGCCTTGTCGGCAATCATCGTGAAGGCCTCTTCCGACAGATCAAGATCGCCGCTCTTGCACTCTGGACACAGATCCACAATGCGTACCGATACCGTTCCTTTGGGGCCGGTGACATCGACGCAGGTGCCGCAGACCTGGCTGTTCTGCCACTGCGGAGCATTCATTGCCGCGACCATCAGGTTGGTTGGGCTCGGATCGTAGGAGCAGGCGCCGCCGCCGGTGGCTCCGTAGTACGTCCCGTCACCCTGCTGCATCGAGCCGATCGTGGGTTGACTGCCGGGCAGCTGGGGATTATCTGTTCCCCCGTTGTAGTTGGTGGTGGTCGTGCCGCATGCAGTTAGCAGCGACGAAGAAAGAGCCAATACAGAGCAGCCAAGGCGGAGTACGGACAGTCTCATGGGAGGACTCCTTGGTGATTCCGAGCTGACTCCTTTGCGATTCCCAACACGGCTCCTTGCTCATCAAGGAGACAATCAACAATCAATAAGAATACTTTGAAAGGACTCTTATTGATTGGCCGTGCCAGTGCTTAGTCGAGACAGGTCGGGAGCTTTTTCGGGGGCGGAATGCGCGGCTTGAGCTGGCTCTGGCCCTTCATCACGATCGAGATGCAGCCGGTCATGCGCTGCTGCTCGCTACAGACTCCCTCTTCGCGGGCTTGATCGTCGTAACGGCGGAACAGACACAGTCCTTCGCAGTCATCACCGTCGATGCAGACCTTGCCGGCATCGGTGGTCTTGCAGTTGCAGCCTTGCTGGCGGTTGACTCCGTAGCGGCCCCAGACCCCACTGCATTTTTCGCAAGCGGCCTTGGCGGCGGCGAGTCCCTTGTTGGCGATCTTTACCGTGCCGCGCACCGACTGCTCGCTGGTGCTGCCGGGGGCGCGGAAGAACACCACCGCTTCCAGGTCGCCGGGAGTCGTCCAGGGAATCGCCTCTTTCCAGCTGCCGCCATTCGGAACGATTGGCGCCGGATCGAACTCCAGCTCGAGGCTGCGACGGCCGCTTTCGTACATCTCGAGGCGATAAATCGACTGAAACTCGCCGGTGCAGTTCTTGGCTCGCAGCGGGATGTCGCTCTCGCACTTTTCCCACGACTCATCGCACTTGAGCGCTACGTCGACAGGCGTCATCACAAAGCCGCTTTCCAGAGGAGAGCAGCCAGACTTCGGGGGCTCGGGCTTGCGCGCTGTGTCTTGAGGCTTCGTACCGACGGGCTTGCTCGCAGCGGGCTTGCCCACCACCGGACGGGGCGCGGGGGCCGGCGGTGCTGCCAGCGCGACTGTCGGCGGTGCTGCCAGCGCGATCCCCAGCGCGATCGCCAGCGTGCCCGAGCGAGGGTGCGAGGCCAGGACGGGAACCGCAAATGACCAAAGCGATGTCTTGTCCATGTCAGAGCTTATTAGCATGTCCGAAAAGCGGCCCGAAGGGCAATCTGAGCTCCTGCCTCGATCGAATCACCATCGCACAGGGGTTAGGATCGCGATGTCTCGCCTGCGGGGTCAAACGCGGGGTCAAGCTTGGTGGCCGCCCGTGGAGCGTCGTCGTCGTCTCGGTCCGCTGCACTGGCTACTTCACCAGCCGCACTAGACGCTTCGTCGAGGTCTGGGAACTGATCCGACTCGGTGGCTACCAGCAGGCCCATTTCTTCACACTCTAGCTTGGCG
Source organism: Myxococcales bacterium (assembly GCA_016794465.1). Classification (GTDB taxonomy): domain Bacteria; phylum Myxococcota_A; class Polyangia; order Palsa-1104; family JAEUJZ01; genus JAEUKA01. The sequence continues at coordinate 64,285 of JAEUKA010000050.1, forward strand.
CAGCGACGGAGCAGATCGGCTGTGACCACTCCACCTTGGGCCAGTGCCCGCAGCGCCGCCCGCACCACCGCGTTCTTGATCGCACCACCCGACAGATCGAACTCGCTCGCGATCGCTTCAAAGTCGAGTCGAGGCTCGACCGGCGTATCGGCAGGCAGCATCGACTGCCACAGGCGCGCCCGCTCTCGCTCACCCGGCAAGGGCAGCGTGATTCGGAAGCGCAGCCGTCGTCGGAACGCATCGTCGAGCAGCTTCTCGTTGTTGGTGGTCAGGATCAGCACTCCGTCGTGAGACTCCACCGCCTGAAGCAGAAAGCTGACCGCCATATTCGCGTAGCGATCTTGCGACGTGCGGACATCGAGTCGCCGCCCAAACAGCGTGTCAGCCTCGTCGAACAGCAGCGCCACCTGTTGCCGTTTCGCCTCGTCGAAGATGCGCGCCAGGTTCTTCTCTGTCTCTCCGGCAAAGCGCTCGACGACGCGGGCGACGTTGACTCGGAACAGCTCCAGGCCGATCTCTTTGGCGACGAGCGCGGCGACCATCGTTTTGCCAGTTCCCGGCGCCCCAGCGAGCAGCACACTGATCGACCGTCCATACGGCAGCTTGCGCTCGAAGCCCCACCGTCGAAGGAGCTGCTCTCGATAACGGGCATAGGCGACCACCTCCAGCACCCGCTCCATCGAGTCCGTCGTCAGCACCAGATCTTCCCACGACAGCGACGTGGTCACCAGCTGCGCCAGATCGCCAAAGCGGTTGCCGAGCTGCTTGCGAATCGCCTCTCTGGCCACCGCCATGGTCAGCGTCGGTCGCGTACTGCCGTCGAGCCGAGCCTCACGCACCATCTCACTGACGCTGCGCTGAATCGCCCCAGCCGGCAGCGAGTAGTGATTGGCCAGCACCCGCACATCGAAGCCTCGCTCTCGAGACATATCGACGGGCAGAAGACTGTTCCACAGGGCAATCTGCGTTGCGCGATCCGGCACCGGCACTTCGACGCGCAGCAGCTCCGGCAGGCGTGCCCACAGCGCATCGATCGGCCCATCCGCAGCCAGCACTACGCGCACTCGGCTGCCGATCAGCAAGCGCCGCACATCCTCGAACACCGCCGGCTCCAGCTCGCCCAGCACTTCCGCGCCCGAGACATAGAGCAGGGCCTGCTGTAGCGCCGCCTCGCCCAGGGCCGCTTGCACCGTCTGCGCCACCGCCGCTGCTCCCCGCAGCAGACTGCTCGCCGCCAGCACCACCAGTGGACGCTCGGGATGAAGCGCCGCCAGCAGCGCCTTGCGACCACTGCCGCGAAGCCCCGTCAGGCACAGCGGCGGCAGCACCGTCCCTTCCGCCTCGCTGAGCCGGGGCTGGGCACACTCATCGAGCGCATCCCGCAGCCGGTCGGCAATCCCCGGCATCAGCACCAGCTGCGCGAGGGTCCGCTGGCCAAAATACAGGCTCAGCCCGTGCGGCAGGGTGTGAAGCTGCGGTCGCTCTTCCCCGCGCAGAAACGACGCCACCCGATCGGACAGCTTGACACGCTGTAGCATATGTGGGGTGGTCGGCTGCCACGCTGGGTCAGGCGCGAGCAGGATGATGCCGTGCCGACGCAGGGTGCTCCCGGGAAGCAGCGCTTGCGCCAGCTGTTCACGCTGACCGTCGTCCTCACCCAGTAGGTCCTGGTAGTGCGCAACCGTACCTTGGGGTACACCATCCCCCAGCAGCGGCCCGAGCAGCGGTCGAACTTCTGGCACCGTCTCGGTCAGCAGCAGCGTCATCACCAGCGAGAGGTCCGCTTCCGACAGAGCCAGCGAGATCTGAAGTCTCGTCAGCGGCAGCGGTCGATTCGCCCGCTCTGTCACTCGCAGGCGGTGGAGGATGTGCTCCGATAGCTCGGTCAGCTCGGCGCGACAGCTCTTCAGCTCGGCGGTGGCATGAGGCTGACGACGCAGTAGGTACCGGCGCAGCAACAGTCGCAGCCGAAGCTGTTCATCGCGCAGGTGGTCGAGCGCCGACAAGTACGGCTGGTCCAGCGGGCTCGCAGGGCTTACGTGCATGGCAAAAAACCTTGTCGCCGAGCATATCACGACGGAGAGAGGCGATAACGCCGCACCACTCGCGGATTTTCTGAAGTAGAATGCGCACCGTCTTTGTCGACTGCCTGCGCCTGGAACCCACTGTCATGGCCCACGAAACCAAGTTCACTGCCAAGCCGCGACGAGCTGCCGTCGCAACCCCGGCCACTTCTGCTCGCGTCAGCGCGGAGCCGAGCGACACAACGGAGCCTGAGCTTATCGACGGGATGCCGGGCGATTCAGACGATCCCGGCGATGACGACAGCGATCTCGAAACCCTGGTCAGCGCCGCCGTTGACACCATGCCGGAAGCGGACATTGTCCTGGCTGCCGATGCCTTAACGCCCGAGATTTTGAGCGCAGGCCGACGCGGCAGCTCGCTGGTCAAGAGCGATCCGCTGACGGTCTACATGCACGAGATCCGTCGCTATCCGCTGATTGGTCGCGACGAAGAGCACCGCCTGGCCGTCGAGTACGCACGCAGTCGTGACCCGCTGATCGCTCGCCGGCTGATCACCGCCAACCTGCGACTGGTGGTCAAGATCGCTCACGAGTACCGACGGGCCTACCGCAACCTGCTCGACTTGGTGCAGGAAGGCAACCTGGGGCTCTTGCAAGCCGTCGAGAAGTACGATCCGCACCGTGGGGTGAAGCTGTCGTCGTATGCGGCGTGGTGGATTCGCGCCTACATGCTCAAGTTCATCCTCAACAACTGGCGGCTGGTCAAAATCGGCACGACTCAGGCGCAGCGAAAGCTGTTTTTCAACCTGAGCAAAGAGCGCGACAAGCTGGAAGCGGATGGCTACACCCCGACGAACAAGCTGCTGGCCCAGCGGCTGTCGGTGCCCGAGCAAGAAGTGGACGATATGTCGCTGCGGCTCGGGCAGAGCGAGACTTCGCTCGATGCGCCGGTTGGTTTCGACGACGAGGGTGGGCGTCGTCAGGTCGATCTGCTGGAGTCGCCGGGCTCGACGCGGCCCGATATCACTGCCGAGAGCGAAGAGTTTCGGGCGCTGCTGCGTGAGAAGCTGGCGGAGTTTGAAAAGACGCTGACCGGTCGCGAGCTGCTGCTGTTCCAAGAGCGCCTGCTGGCCGACCAGCCTCTGACGCTGCAAGATGTCGGCGAGCGCTTTGGCATCAGTCGCGAGCGGGCCCGTCAGCTGGAGGCGCGGCTGCTCGGGCGGCTGAAGGTGTTTTTGAAGAAAGAGCTGGGCGAAGCAGTGCAGATCGCGATGGGCCTGGAGTAAGCGCCCGTCGGTTAGGCGAGGCGGTCGAGGAGGGCCTTCGCCATCTCGCGGATGTCGTCGCTGAAGCTGGTTTCCGTCAGGTAGCGCAGCTTGCCGATGAGCGCGCGGGTGCGACGCGGCATGTGGCGCTTGTCGAGCAGCTCGCCGATGCGGATGATCGCCTCCCGGATGCGCGACTCCTTTTCGTGCTCGAGGATCTGCTCCAGGAACTCGTGGTCGTCGGGCATTGGGAAGCGCGCCAGATACTTTTCGGCGGCCCGGCTGATCTCTTGCCGATTCGCGGCCTCTGCGAGCTTGCGAAACAGCGACGCTTTGTCCTCGGCTGGCTTTTTCTTCGCCCCTGGCTTTTTTCCGGTATCCGCTTCCGCTGGCACACTGTCCGACGAGGCTGCCGTCGGTGGAGCAGCGGCTGGGGCTGGAATTGGCTTCGGTTCCTCGGGCGGGCCACTTCTGCTGACCAAGTTGAGCTTATCGGCAAGCTTGCCCAGCTCTCCTTTGGCGAATGCCGCCTCGAGCACCGCTCGGTACTGCTTCTGCCGGGTTTCCTCGCCGTGCGGTGGACGGTCTGTCGGCGCGCTGCTCCTGCCGCTGCTGCCACTGCCTCCACCTGCGCGGCGCTTGTCGATCTCACGCCAGGACAGCTTGGGTCGGTCTTCGTTTCCCATGGTCGTACACTCTTCGCGGAAGGCTCTAACCCAGCTCGTGACGAGGCGGTCGGCCCAGAAGGTCGGACATTACCTGCCCGACGGGTTGGTTTTCATAAAGGACGCGATAAATCGCAGCACTGATGGGCATCTCCACCCCAACTTTCGCCGCCAGATCATGCACGGAGCGGGTCGTACGAATGCCCTCGGCGACCTGACGCATTGCCGTCTGTACCTCGGCGAGGCTCTTGCCTTGCGCGAACAGCAGGCCCGCTTGCCGATTGCGGCTCTGCGGTCCGTTACAGGTCAGCACCAGATCGCCCATCCCGGCCAGGCCCGCCAGCGTCAGAGGGTTGCAGCCCAGGCGAACCCCCAGCCGCGAGATCTCAGCCAGTCCACGAGTGATGACAGCAGCGCGAGTGTTGTGGCCAAAGCCAAGTCCATCGGCGATCCCGCAGGCGATGGCGATGACGTTTTTGACCGCACCGCCCACCTCTGCACCGACGACATCATCCGAGGTATAGACGCGGAACGTCCCAACTTGAAACGCTCGCTGGACCAGCTCGGCGATCTGCCGCTGCTTGGCCGCTGCGACCACGGCGGTCGGGTGTTTTTCGATCGTCTCTTTTGCAAAGCTTGGTCCCGACAGCACCGCGATCCGATCGTGCAGCACCAGCGGCAAGACCTGCTGGAGCACTTGATCCATCGTCAGCAGCGAGTCGTTTTCGATCCCTTTGCTGGCGGACACGATGACAGCTTGCGCGGGCAGGTCGGCGGCAACCTCGGCAAAGACCTGGCGCATCGTGTGAGTCGGCACCACCGCCACCACCAGCGACGGGATATCTGTCGGAAGTGCACGGACTGTCGCCGAGAGATCCGACGAAAAGCGCAGCGACTCGGGGAGCCGCAGACCCGGCAGGTAGCGGCGATTTTCCCGCTGTGCCGCCATCTCCGCGAGCTGCGCCTCATCCCGACCCCACAGCGTCACCTGATGCTGATTTTCACACAGCACACAGGCGAGTGCGGTGCCCCAGCTACCGGCTCCAACGACGACGATGTCCATGGTGATGATTCCGCTACAGGCTTACTTTGGCTTCGATGATGTGGGGAACGACGGAAAGCGGCTTGGGAGTCGAGGCACGACTCTAGGGCGGACAGCGCTCGCGAGAGCAACCGCTACACCGTGATTCATCATAACAAAAAGCGCCCAGCTTTCGCGCTAGCAATTTCCGCTGACGTTGGCCGGAGCGTTGGGCGCTGGCCGGGGCTTGAGCAGCCTGCATCGCCTTGTTTTGAATAAAAAAGTATTGCCGGGTCAAGTACGCGACGCGGCATGGAGTTGGGCTACGAGCCTGGATTGGGCCAGCCGGCTGACAAACTTTGCCGCAGGCGTCCGTACTTAGTCGTGTTAACCTCCAAACATGTCGCGTAAGTTCCTTCGCAGTTTGGTCCTGTTCTCCGTCGCGATGGCTCCACTGTCCGCGCAGGCCGATGAGGCCGCCGCACAGTATCAAAAGGGCTTGCAGTTCATGCAGCTTGGCAAGCTCGATGATGCCCAAGCGGCGCTCGAAGAAGCGCTGAAGCTGCGGGGTAACTACGCTGCCGCTGAGCTGACGCTGGGCAACGTGCTGCGCAAGAAGAAGCTGTGCGCGCAGGCCATCCCACACTACGAGGCTGCGATTCGGCTCCAGCCCGATGACCACTTCGCCCATGGCAACCTTGGGTTTTGCTACGCGACGACGGACAAGGACGCTGATGGCATCCGCATGCTGGTTCGCGCGACGGAGCTAGCCCCCAACGAGGTGCAGTGGCGATCGTCGCTGGGCGCGCTCTATCGTCGGGCCAAGCAGTTTGACAAGGCGCTGCCGCACCTCGAAAAGGCGGTTCAGCTCGATCCGAACAATCCCGACGCGCTTCGCAACTACGCGGTGGCGCTGCGGCAGGCCAAGAACCTCGACAAGGCCGCTGAGGTGACTCGGCAGGCGATTCGGTTGCTGCCCAATGATAGCAACCTGCGCTTCGACCTTGGCGTCATCTATCGCGTGCAGGGCAAGACCACCGAAGCGATTGGCGCGTATCGCGATGCGGTCAAGATGGACGACAAGAACGCCGAGGCTTGGTACGACCTGGGTGTGCTGCTCGCCCAAGACCGTCAGAAGCCCGAAGCCATTGAGGCCTTCAATAAGTACATCGATCTCGTCGGCACCAAGAACGCCACCCAAGTCGAAGGCGTTCGCCAGCAGATCAAAGGCCTTGGCGGCACCGCCCACTAGTCCATCGCCCGGCTACGCCATCGGCCATCGGCTACATCCTCGCTACCGACTTGCCGCTGAAGCTGCTTACCAACTTGCAAGGCGCTTTGGAACTGCTACTTGGCGGCCATCGCTGAGGTGTAGAGGCGGAAGCTCTTGGGCGTTCCATTTACTTGATGGACCGAGATCGCAAATGGCGAGGCGTCACCTGCCGGTAGCACCTGCTGCGGCGCAAAGCCTTCCTGCATGGCGATGATCTTTTTCTCCGCTGACAGCAGCAGCGCCACGATGCGCACGTGCCGTACGTCCACCTTGTCTTTGTTCTGAATCGTCCCGACCAAGCGATAGCCGCCAAACTGCGCCACCTCTAGCTTGGGGGAGTCGATCACGAGTGTGAAGCGCTGCGGCGATCCGTAGCGCAGCGGCGCGGGCGCAACGTGATAGGTGATCGAGTCGTACGCCGGCGCACGCTGAATCAGGATCTTGAGCGGCGTCTCTTCCCCCGGCAAAAGATTCATCAGCGAGGCATAGCCATTTCCCACCGCGAGCTTGTGGTGGTCCTTGTCCCACAGCGTGGCTTCGACGCGCGGATGATCGAGCACTGCCTCGCCGGTGTTTTTGTACAGACCGACTACGTACAGGTTGCCGATGCGATCGGGAAGTGGCACCGCATCGATGAACTCGGCGCGCGCAAGCTTGGGAGTCTCGACCGCTGTGCCACCATATTCTACCGCTGGCTTGGCGACGGGTAGCGGAGTACTTGCAGAGCCCCCAAAGCCGGTCGTGCCGGTCGTGGCACCACTCCGAAAGCGGGCATTTAGCTTCGCCGCGATGTCACGCTGCAGCATGGTCTGGCGGAGCTGCTCGCGACGACGCTCTCTTCCCTTGATGCGCAGCGCCGCGAGTCCGGCCACCAGTCCGATCAGAAGGACGATAGACAGCACTTTCCTCGCGGTACTTGGCATCGTCTGCGGCGCAGGCGCCAGCTTCCGCACAGGAGTCGCCGGAGCGGTCTCCGATTCGACATGCAGAGCGGCCTTGCAGTGGTTGCAGCGATACTCGCCCGCCGACAGTCGGGTCAAGTCAGTACTTGCACAGTGTTCGCAGCGCAGAAGGTTCATCGTGATCCCCGCCGACATGTTACGACAAAATCGCGGTGAGCTGATCCCCGTCGAGAAACGGTCTGTAGATTTCAACCGCTAGCGTTCACAGGCCGACCAGCTGTGCGCTCAGCTCCCACAGCCGCGCCCTCGCTTGGGAGTCAAGTGTGGCGGGTGAGGGTGTGGCCGGGCGCTGCTTCTTGAAATAGCCACCGCTGACTTGGGACAGCTCCTCCGCTGTGGCTACATACACAGAGGTCTGGGAAGCCGTCTCAGCCGAGTCAAACAGCGGCGCCGCCAGCTTCCCAAAGAAGCGCAGCAGTGGCTTTTCACGCAGGATGTCACTGACCACATCGCCGGGATGGAGCGCGTTGCTGACGACTCCGCTCCCCGCCAAACGCGCCGCCAGCTCCGTCGAGAACATCACATTGGCGAGCTTGCTCTGGGAGTACGCGCGCAGGCCGTGATAGCTCCGCTCTCCCTGTGGATCGTCAAAGTGAAACGACTTCTGCTTTTCGTGCAGCCGCGAGCTGACATGAACAATCCGCGCCCGACCGGACTCGCGCAGCCGAGGCAGAAGCAGGAGCGTCAGCAGGAACGGAGCCAGGTGATTGACTGCAAACGTATCCTCGATTCCGTCTCGGCTCAGCGTGCGCTGGGGATGCCACAGCCCGGCATTGTTGATCAGGACATCGATCGTAGGCTCGCTCGCAAGCAGCGCGTGGGCCAGCGATCGGACTGCTGCCAGCGACGAAAAATCACACAGGTGATGAGTGACCCGGACTCCCTTCCCTGCGCTCTTCACTTCGGCCACCGCAGACTCTGTTCGTGCGGCATCTCGTCCGATCATCACCACTTGATAGCCGCGCTCGGCCATTCCGCGCGCAGTCTCTTTCCCGATGCCAGCGCTCGCACCTGTCACCACACATACTTTGCTTGTCACAGCGCCGCACCATACGCCAGGGCTTGATGTTTTGCGACAACTGGCCGATATCACGGCGGATGAACACGCTGCTTGCTGTACGTAGGAATGGGAATGTCGGGAGTCGGCCATGACGGAAGCTGCCAAGACGGTGGTGGTGACTGGAGCCGGTGGTTTTGTCGGTCGACACCTGGCCGAGCGACTCGCGAAAGAGGGAGCGGCTGTGGTTGCTTCCGATCTGCGTGATCCCCAGGTTGTCGGGACTCGCTTTGTGGCCTGTGATGTGACCGACCCTGCGGCCTGCGATCGACTGCTGACCGATGCCAGCGTGGTCTTTCATGTGGCATCGATGGTGCAGACCCGACAGAGCGGCGCGGCCAAGGTGTGGGCGGTCAATCACGGCGGAACCCAGAACCTGCTTGCTGCTGCCCGCAAACAGGGAGTCGCGCGCTTTCACTATGTCAGCTCAGCCAGCGTGGTCTACCAAGGTGTCGACATCGAGAACGGAGACGAGTCGCTTCCATACGCCGCCGCCTCGCAGGCTCCTTATGCCGATAGCAAGATTGCCGCCGAGCGCGAGGTCCTTGCCGCACAGGGACAGTCTGGACTGGTCACCTGCGCCGTTCGTCCTCACGTCATCTACGGTCCCGGGGATGGGCGATTCCTACCGGCGATCTTGGCGCGGGCTCGGGCCGGAAGTCTGCGCTTTGGGGTGGGAAGGGAAGACAAGCTCTCGGACTTTACGTACATCGACAACTTGATCGATGCGCTGATGCTGGCCGAGCGGCGACTGACTGCCGAGCCGAGCCTGGGCGGGCGGGCTTGGTTTGTCACCAACGGCGAGCCGATCGGATTCTGGGACTTTGTCGATCGGGTCCTGATTGCGATGGGAATGCCTGCCACACGCGGTCGGATTCCCTACCGAGTCGCCTATGCCGTCGCTGCGCTCGCTGAGGGCTTTTCGACTCTCACGGGGCGAGCCGCCGGTCCCGAAACCGGCCTGACCCGCTTTGCGATTCGCTACATGTGTACCCATCACTACTTCTCGATCGACAGAGCGCGGCGCGATCTGGGCTATCAGCCAGCGGTGAGCATCGACGAAGGAATCCGCCGGACGATCGAACACCTGCGCCAGACCTCGGCAGTCGGTTAGGAGCGGCGGACTTTGCGGCGGGCGTGGGGCATCAGGTCATCACGACGACGAGCTCGAGGCGCGGTCAGCAGCAGCAGTCCAACAATCATCGCCATCGCGCTCACCAGCAATAGAAACAGCAGCGCCGAGGGTCGAAAGCGCCCAGGCTGAGAGCTGGCAGGCAGCGGCGGACTGCCCACAGGCGGACTCGTTGCAGCGGCCAGCGTCGGTGGCGCGGCCCGGTAGTCGTCGTCAGGGACCACCGGTTCGTGCAGCAGCACCCGCTCTAACACCTCGCCGTGTTGACTGATGGCAATCAGCGTCGCTGCGTCGCCATCGACCTGAACCCGCAGGTAGTGATGCTCGGCGCGAAACAGCCGCAGCGCCATGTCGTCCTCGAAGTTGCACGAGGTACTGCGGGTATACAGCGGCGCCCCGCCACCGCCCGACACAAAGTAACGCAGCCCGCCGCGCTCGAGGTGCTGGTAGGCATGCTCATGTCCGGCGAACACGGCGCGCACGTTGTAGCGACGCAGAATCGGCACGAGGCGCCGCTGCAGTCGATCGCTGCCACAGTACGCCCCGACGGAGTACGGCGGCTGATGCACGAATGCAAAGGTGTGGCGGATGCTCGGGTCGCGCTTGGCCTCGTCGAGGGTCCGATTCAGCCACAGCTCCTGGTCGTGATCGGTCGGGCTGTTGCCGTCGAGCGACACAAACAGCGAGTTGCCATAGCGAAACGAGTAATAGACCGGACGCCGCTTGCGCTCGCCAGGAATCACAAAATAGCGAAAAAACTGCGATGCCTCGGGGTCGCCGCGCAGCTCGTGATTGCCGAGCGCCGGATACATCGGCACCGAGCGAATCAGCGGACCCACCGCTGCAAAGTAGCGCCGCCACTGACTGGTATCGCTGCCTCGGCTGATCATGTCGCCGGTCTGGACCAGCAGGTCCGGCCGCTCGCGCAGCATCGCCCGCACCACCGCCTGATGATCGGCATCGCGATCGCGACAGTCGCCGTAGACCAAGAACAGAAACGGCAGCCCTGGCGCCATGGTCGTAAACTCGGCGGGCTCGCTCACCGACTCGACGCCGGTCAGATCGCCTTGCCTGCGCACCGATACCGAATAGCGATAGCGCGCCCCTGTCGCCAGTCCCGATAGTCGTACCTTGTGGGTCTGGGTCGGACCTGACACCACAGCGCCCTTGCCGCTCGGGCCGTCGTAGTGAACCAGCGCCACGCTCGGGGCTTCGGTCACAAACGCCACCACCACCGAGTCCGCCCGCACATCCTGCAGATACGGCGCAATTGCAAAGCGCGACGACGGAGCCACATCCACCGCCGGAGCAGCAGCCACGGCCAGCGCGAAGGCAGCATGCAGCGGACTGGGCATCGCGGCGACCTATCTCGGAACCGCTCCCACAGGGCCCGAGCGCTTGGGGTTGTCGAGCTCCGCGAGTCGCGCCGCCAGCTGATCGCGCTGTTGCAGCAGCGGTCCTGCCGTCGGCATCTCGATGATCAGGCGGACAAACAGGATCTGCGCCCGTGCCCGCTCGCGCCGAATGTCACCGATTCGCCGCCGCAGTGACTCGGGAGAGGTTGGTGGTAGTCGTCGCCAGCGCGTCTCTGCCTCGAAGAAATCGCGCTCTTTGTGCTCTAGCTCACCGAGCAGCCGCTTGCGATCATCGTCGGAGAGCGTCTCATCGACCTGGAGCCGCTCGGACATCTGCAGGATTTGCTTCCGCAGCGCGTTGTGCTGTCCCGACGCTGCTGCTTTTTCCGCCAGCATCTTTTCCAGCTGAAACAGCTTCTCGGCCAGCTCGACTTCTTGCTTGTAACACTCTGCCACTTTGACGCCGAGGTTCTTGAGTGCCGTCGGCCACGACCCGGTGCAGATGCGATCAGCCAGCTCGACGGCGTGCGCAAACAGCTCCCGGACCGAGCGATCGTGCAGCTCCGCCGCCGCCAGCAGCGCGCTTTCCTGCTGGGTTTCACTGAGCAGCTGAGGCAGAAGCTGCGTCGGCCAGTTTTGTCGTCCCAACACTTGGGTTGGTCGATCGGGCCGCTCGACGACGGTGGTCTTGCGCTCGACCGGCGCCACGATCTGGGTCGCACGCTCGACGAGCGGAAGTCGCTGTGTCGCCTGCTCGTGCAGAGAGCCGCTGACCGTCGGTGCAAGCTTCTCGTATAGCTCACTTAGGATCTGCTCCAGCTCACGCGCTGTCTCAGCTGCCGTCGGTCGCAGCTGCGGCTCTTTGACCAGCAGTCGCGCCACCAGATCGTCGAGCGCCTGCGGAATCATCGGATCGGCGTAGCGTGCCAGCAGCCGAGGCGGCGTCACCGTCATGTGCTGATGCAGCACCAGTTCCAGTCGTCCCGAAAACGGGGGACGTCCGACGATCGCATCGTGAAACAGAATCCCGAGCGCATACAGATCCCCCGCCGGAGTCACCTGTCCGTCGCCAATCAGCAGCTCCGGGGCAATGAACTCGGCCGTACCCGAGATCTGACCGTGCCCAGTCACCGGCGGCTCACCGACCATCCGCGCGACGCCAAAGTCCAGCACCTTGACCCAGTCCGCCCGCCCATCTCTCTCGGTAAGCAGGATGTTTTCGGGCTTGATGTCGCGGTGGATGACCCCTCGGTTGTGGGCGTGCTCGATGGCGTGACAGACCTGGACCAAAATCGCCAAGGCTCGCTCGACGGGGAGGTTGCCGGACGGGCTGTCGTGGATCGCCTGGTGCAGCGTCTTGCCGCTGACAAACTCCATCACCAGATAGGGCAGGCCGGTGGTGTCGTCGTGGCCGAAGTCGTACAGGTAGACGATGTTGGGATGGTCGACGGAGCTACAGGTCTTGGCCTCGCGGAAAAAGCGCAGCAGTGATCGCTCGTCCCACAGCAGCTCGCGCTTGAGCAGCTTGACGGCCATCTCGCGATCGAGCGCCTTGTGGACCGCGCGATAGACCAGCCCCGTCGCTCCCGAGCCAATGTATTCGGTCAGGACAAACCGCCGCGCTACCGTCCGCCCGAGCAGCTGATCTCGTCCCGGGGTAAGCTTGGGCTCCTCGCTGAGGCTGTCGCCCGGATCACCGAGCTGACAGCCGTCCGAGCGACAGAACAGCACCTTGACCGGATACGTCCTGCCACACTCGGGACACTTGCGAACACGCTCTGCAGGCATCGTTTTTGGGGTTACGCGAGCTGGTCCGGGGGTACAGCGATCCCCCGAAGGTCAGCGAGGCTAGCTTCTGATCTTGCCCCGAATCGCAGCAAAGTGGGCCCTCAAACCGGAGGTTTTGTAGCTTTTCCGCGAAACGCCTCACGAATTGGCCCACCGCTGGTCGTCCGTTTGCTTGGCCAAGCGGCCCGCACATCACTCGCAGGTACGTCGCTGATGAAAAAATAGAGCTCTTTTGCGGCGCAACTTATAGTCGCGGCCATGCTCCACAACCTTCGCGTGTTTTGTTCCTGTGCTGGTTTCCTGGCGTCGCTGGGACTTTCCCTTGCGGTGCAAGCCGCGCTCCCTCCGCCTGGTGATCCCGTGATGGTGCAGCCGCTGCCGCCAGCCGCCGTGAGTGCTCCACCAGCCGTCGTGACTCCACCGACAGCCACGGCAAGCCCAGCGATGGATGCAGCTCCGGTGCCACCAGCCGCATCACCGCCCACACCGTCTGCCACACCGTCTGCCACACCGTCTGCCATTTCACCGATCGCCCCCGTCGATTCCCTGCCACCCGGAGCCGCCGCCACGCTCCCCGCCGGTCCGTCGCTGCTGCGGGGAAGCTCGGTTGGCATAGGTCCGTCTGGCCAAGCGACTCCGGCGCCACTGTGGCGTCTGACGCTAAGCAACCTGCTGGTGCTGCGGCTCAACCCGGTCGGCTTGGAGGATCAGGTTCGCTTCGGCTTTCAGCGTCGCCTGCCCGCCCTCGAGGGTCAGACTGGCCGGCTGTTCGCGGACCGCTTCGTGTTTTTTGGCATCGCGCCGCGCCTCAACCCCGCGTTTGTGAAGCTCGGGCCGTCGATCGAGATTCAGCCGCTGTCGATCCTCAACCTGCGCGTCGCTGCGGAGTACGTGGGCTTCTTCTCGACCTTTGGCTTTTTGCAGTCGTATCCCTCGGCGCAGGACGAGTATTCCGACCAGCGGATTGCGAACTGTGCCAGCGCTGATGCCACCGTTAGGCAGAGCTGTAGCTACCGCGATGCTGCCGGCGTAGAACAGCTCGGCAGCAACGAGCGGCGCAACTACCAGGCCAACGGCTTCCACCTCATGATCGAGCCGCTGGTGCAGCTGAAGCTGGGACAGTTCGCGCTGCGCAACAAGCTGGCCCTTGAGTACTGGTACATGAATGTCCGCGACGGTGATCGGGTGTTCTTCGATGTCACCCTCGATACGCTGGTGCCGGCGCGCGGCTGGGTGCTGGCCAACGACCTCGACCTTTTGTGGGTCAGCAAGTTTGGGCTGATTGCCGGCGTGCGCTACACGGCGGTGATGCCGTTCTACGGTGGCAAAGAGGTCCGTCCCGGCGAGTCAGCGGAGAACATTGCCAATGGCCTCCAGCGGCTCGGTCCAATGCTGTCGTACACGTTCTTCGATCGCGGCTTTACCCGCTTTAACAAGCCGACGCTGATGCTCGTCACTGGCTTTTATCTGTCGCACCGCTACCGGGCCGGCCAAGAGCCCGCCGCCATTCTGCCGGGCGTCTACGTCCACAACCGAGCGATGCCGTACATCGTGGTGGGCTTCTCGTTCCAGTCGGATCTGCTCAAGTCCGCCCGCCGCTAACGGGTTTGCGAGGCGCTCTTCAGCTGCCTCAGTTTGTGTTACACCAAGCGCCGATGAAATGGCTTGAGCGGACCGTCTCTGCCCTGCTTGCCCTGAGCGTGCTGGCGATCATCTTCGGCAGTACCTTCCTGCCGATGAACGATGCGCCCAGTCACATCGCAAACGGAGTCATTGCCCACAAGCTGCTCGCCGGGGACTCCTTCTTTGCGGCGCACTATCGCTTTGATCTGATTCCGGTTCCCTATCTCGCGACGGTGCTGCTGATGGTGCTGGGTCTGCCGGTGCTGTCGCCGCTGTGGACCTGGAAGCTGATCATTGGACTGTATGCGATTTCACTGCCACTCGCGTGTCACTTTCTGTCCCGCTCCGTCGAGCCGCCGCGTCTGTCAGGGGATGACTCCACAGACTCGGTCGCGCCGCTCCTGCCGCTCTCTGTCCTGGCGATCTTTCACTGGGGTTACTGGATGGGAGAGTCGAACTACCTGCTCGGACAGCCGGTGGCACTCTGTGCGCTCGCACTCCTGATTCGTACGGAGCGACTCCTTTCGGGCTCCTTTTTCGGATTCCTACTGCTCTCTGTAGTGGCCTACCTTTGTCATATTTATGCGCTGACGATGCTTCTTATTGGCGCGACCTCGTGGGCCTTTGTGGCGCTGCTGGCACACCGCTTTTCGGCACTCTCTTCCCACAAGCTGCGCAGACATCACGGAATCGGACTGGCCTTTGTCTACGCGCTGTTTGCCGTCGCTGCGTACTTCGTTCTGTTTCAGCACGGCTCCGATGCCAACCGAGGTTCGCTCGGCTTCGATCTGTCTCCCAAGCGCCTCTTGCATATGCTGATTGATCCGTTTGACTCGCCGGAGCCAGCGCCGCGCATCACGATCGGACTCCTGTATGCCTCTGTGCTGGCGACGTGGCTGTGGGCGCATCGCGATCGACTGCGACTGATCACCGAGCTTGTGCAGCCGGCGCTGCTGATTCCGGGGCTGACGTTGATCCTCGCGGCTTACTTGGGACCGGTGAGCATCCTGGCTGCCGACGGAACGCAGAAGGAAGGTGAGATCGCGATTCGCTTTGTGCTCGGGGGCTTTCTGCTGACGATGCTGTCGCTGCGAATGCCCAAGCTGATCGCACTGCGGAGTCCGCGTGCGCTCCTTGTGGGGATGCTGCTGCTGTTTGCGGGAGTGCAGCTATCCGGCGCGCTGCGGCTTCATCGGTCCGTGGACGCCAAGCTACAGCGCATCGAGCAGACGCTGCTGGCCAAGGTTCCCGCTCACAGTCGGGTGCTGCCGCTGCTCGATCTGCCCGAGGCCCAGTGGCGCGACTACCTGATTCACCGCCTCGGCAACTATGTCGTCCTGCGAGATTCCTACAGTCCGCACATCTTTGCGGTGCGCGGTCAGCATCCGCTGCGACACCTTCCGTGGGGCGATCAGCGAGAGGTCGCCAACCTCCACGTCACCGACGAAGAGTGGCGCTACTACGACTACGTGCTGCTCTATCAGCGCTCACGCAAGCTGGATGCCAGCCTCGCGTCCCACCTGACTCCGCTTGGCTCGCAAGACGACTTCCACCTGCTGCAAGTCCGTCGGCCTACAGCGACGACGACTCCCGCTGTTCAGTAAACGACCCAATCGCGCGATATTTGGCGTAGCGTCCGTCGAGGAGGGCTTGTGGAGACAGAGCCGATAGCTCGCGGAGGTGACGGGCGACGGCTTCTCCGGCGAGTCGGGCTGCTTCGTCGGCGTCGTGGTGCGCTCCGCCCGGTGGCTCGGGAATGATCTCGTCGACGATACCGAGCTGTCGCAGATCATCGGCCGTCATCTTGAGCTGCGTCGCCG
Organism: Myxococcales bacterium; assembly: GCA_016794465.1. Classification (GTDB taxonomy): domain Bacteria; phylum Myxococcota_A; class Polyangia; order Palsa-1104; family JAEUJZ01; genus JAEUKA01. Next base: position 80,270 of record JAEUKA010000050.1, read on the forward strand.
CCACCTCGACCTGCGCCTGGTCTTTCCACAGGATCGACGCGCAGCCCTCGGGCGTAATCACCGAATAGACCGAGTACTCCAGCATCAGCAGCCGATCGCACACCCCGAGCGCCAGCGCCCCGCCCGAGCCGCCTTCACCGATCACCACCGCGACAATCGGCACCGCCAGCCCCGCCATCACCTCGAGGTTCTTGGCAATCGCCTCGGCCTGCCCGCGCTCCTCGGCATCGATACCCGGATAGGCGCCGGGCGTGTCGATAAGCGCCACGATCGGCAGCTTCATCCGCGCCGCCAGCTCCATCAGCCGTCGCCCTTTGCGATACCCCTCGGGACGAGGCATGCCGAAGTTGCGCCGCATCGCCTCTTTGGTGCCGCGCCCTTTTTGATGGCCAATCAGCAGCACTGGCCGCCCGTCCGCAACCTTCAGCCGCCCGAGCCCACCGACCACCGCTTCATCGTCGGAAAACGCCCGATCGCCATGCAGCTCGAAGAACTCGTCGGCCAGTCGTGAAATGTAGTCGAGTGTGTATGGTCGCAGCGGATGACGCGACAGCTGCACCTTCTGCCACGCCGACAGGTTGGAGTAAATCTCGGCCCGCAGCCGGCCCGCCCGCCGCTCCAGGATCTTGATCTCAGCGGCGAGCAGCTCTCCACCAGCGAGCTGTTTGAGCTCACCGATCTTGTTTTCCAGCTCCACCAGGGGACGTTCAAACTCAAGGGACTGACGTGGATCGAGCATGAGAAGCCTTTACGAAGTGGCGATATTTTTGGGTATGCTCGCGCCATGATGCAAGCCGTCATCGATCTTCGCTCGGATACGGTGACCCGTCCGACGGCGGGAATGCGCGCCGCGATTGCCTCGGCTGAGGTCGGCGATGACATGTTTGGGGAAGATCCGACCGTGCGGCGGCTGCAAGACGTGGTCGCAACCCGGCTCGGCAAGGCGGCGGCGCTGTTTGTTCCTTCGGGGACGATGGCGAATCAGCTGGCGCTGCGCTGTCACACCCAGCCCGGCGACGATGTGCTGTGCTCGGACGGTGCCCACATCAAGTGGTACGAAGCGGGGGCGGCGGCGGCGCTGGCGGGGCTACAGCTCGTCACCGTCGGGCAGGGCGGATTTTTCACGGCCTCCGAGCTGTACGAGACGTATCAGCCCGAGCGGACCGATCAGGCCTCGCCGCCCAACCGGCTGCTGTGCTTCGAGAACACCCACAACCGAGGCGGCGGCAGCATCTGGCCGATGCAGCAGCTTCAGGAAGTGGCGGCGGCGGGGCGGCTGCTCGGGATGAAGCTGCACCTCGACGGAGCGCGGCTGTGGAATGCAGCGGTGGCGCTCGGGCTGCCTGATGCCGAGCTGGCGGCTCCGTTTGACACCGTCTCGGTCTGCCTGTCGAAAGGGCTGGGGGCGCCGGTGGGCTCGCTGCTCTGTGGGCCGGTCGATGTCATCCATCGCGCCCGTCGCTATCGGCGCATGTACGGCGGGGCGATGCGGCAAGCCGGCATCTTGGCGGCGGCGGGACTGTATGCGCTCTCCCATCACTACCTGCGGCTCGCCGAGGACCACCACCACGCCCGTCGCATCGCCGAGGTGCTGTCCGACCTGCGCCACGTGGCCGTGATTCAGCCTCAGTCCAACATCTTGCTGTTTGATCTGTCCCCGCCACTGCCCGACGCAGCCGAGGTGACCGCGCGGCTCAAAGCGCTGGATGTGCTGGTGGCTCCGTTTGGTCCCCGGCGGGTGCGGCTCGTGACCCACCTTGATGTCGATCGCGCGGCCTGTGAAGAGGCTGCGCAGCGCATCCGGCAGGTGCTATGCGACGCAGCGCTCTAAGAGTCTGCGGCTGGATCGGCGCGCTGGCATCGCTGGTTGGCTGTCACAAGCCGCCGCCGCTGCCGCCACCGATGGCGCAAGCGCAGCTGGCCGAGCGACGACCTGACCGCAGCGAGGCGATTCGCGAGTACCAGCGCATCATCGAGCTGTGCGGAAGCGGCCAGGCCCCGGCGTCGCTGCGTCAGAAGGATGACTGTGGACTGGCGGCGTTTCGGCTGGCGCAGCAGCTCGAGCAGCTGGAGCAGTTTGCCGAGGCCGCCGACGCGTACCAGCAGGTCGAGAAGCTGAGCCACGATCCGACCAAGGTTGCGCGCTCGCTGCTGCGTGCCGCCGAGATCTACGCCGACCGCTTAAGCCAGCCCGGCCCCGCCGTCGAGCTGTGCCAGCGCATCCTCAGCAGTCATCCCGCCGAGGTCGCCGCCGAAGATGCGCTGCGGGCGATGGTCCGCTGGCGTCGCGCCGATCCGACGCTGCTCCCGGAGCTGGATGCCCTGGCCAAAAAGCAGTCGCAGCACATCCCGCTGGCCAGCTTTGCGTGGCTGCTGTCGGCGCAGCTGGCGGAAGAGCAGGGCACAGTGCCCGACGCGGTGCGACGCTACGACGAGCTGGCGCGGCGCTATCCGAAGGGGCCACTCCTCGACGATGCGCTGATTGCGGCGGCCAAGCTTTTGCGCGGACAGAAGCGCTACGGCGAGGCAGCGGAGCGGCTGGAGCGACTGCAGCGGACCTACACCTCGGCGCTGATCGTCGGGCACTACAACCTGTACTTGCTGTCGGAGGGCGCGCTCTTGCTCGGGCAGATTTACCTCGAAGACCTGCGCCAGCCCGCCCGCGCGATTCCGGCCCTTGTCGGCTTCCTCAAGCGCCAGCCGACCAGCCGCCTCGCCGACGATGCGCTGCTGCTACTCGCCGAAGCCTGCCGCCGCCGCCACAGCCCGCCCACCGTCGCCGACCGCACCGAGTCCTGCCGCTACCTCGCCCGACTCTACAAACAATACCCCGACACCAACCAGCGCCGAAAAGCCGACGACCTCTCCCAAGCCTTGGCCTGCCCGGCGCCGTGAAAGCTCCCGTCCATGATCCGCGAGATCCAGATCAAGAACTTCAAGTCCATCGATGACCTGACGTTAGAGCTAGGCCGAGTCAACGTCCTCATCGGCGCCAACGGCTGCGGCAAAACCAACATCCTAGAAGCCATCTGCCTCGGCGGGGCAGCGGTAGCAGACAAGCTTGATAACGAATACCTGGCACCACGAGGGATTCGTTATGCAACGCCGCGAGAGATGCGATCTGGTTTTCAACTAGAAACCTTGAACAAACCAGTCGAACTAAAGTTTATTAATTCAAATTCAAATATCTTTGAACCGATTTTAACTCACTCAAACGAAACACGCCAAAATTGGACTGTCAGTTTAAAATACACCCAGGACGATCAGATTAGATTCACACCAGCAAAAATTAAGTTAGCATTGCAATCAATATCGAATATAGATCATTCCGAAATCGCCGCTGAACGAATTCTTACTTCTATAGTATTTCTTAGAGCAGCTGTGGAATTCTTTCAATTATCAAATTTTTTGATCTATTCGCCCGACCACACATCGATTCGTCGTTTGGAAGATGAGGAGCGAACGCTTCCACTGGGAATCGACGGCTGTGGGCTCTTCCGTCTCTTGCAAGAACTTTCGCTAGAAAAGATTGAGGAGGTAAAGACGCATCTGCGGATGATTGACTGGTTTGATGACTTTGAGATGCCGGACAACCTGATTCCTGGGGAGCGGCGGTTGCGCATCAAAGATCAGTATATCGCCGAGGGCTTGCAGTTTTTTGAGCAGCGGGTGGCCAATGAAGGATTCCTGTTCCTGCTGTTTTATCTGTGTCTCTTCATCAGTGAGCACACGCCGAAGTTTTTTGCGATTGATAACCTTGACAACGGCTTCAACCCAAAGCTGTGTACGTATACGGCAAAGACGCTGTGCGAGCTGGCGAAGACGCATGACAAGCAGGCGATCATCACCACCCACAACCCATCGGTCCTCGACGGGCTGGATCTGAAGGACGATGAAAATCGGCTGTTTGTGGTCTATCGCAACATTGAAGGACGAACGCGGATTCGCCGCATCTTGCCCAAAGATCAGCCGCAAGACGAGCCACCCCTGCGCTTATCGGAAGCATTCCTGCGCGGCTACCTGGGCGGACTGCCGAGGAATTTTTGATCATGGATGATGCGGTTCCAGCGGTCAAAACTCCGACCATTGGCATTGTAGCGGAAGGTGCATCCGATCAAGTGGTATTGCAGTTTATCTTGGCCGGTTATTTTGGCGATAAAGACATTGATCCCAATCCCCTTCAACCCCTTCGCGATGCAACCGGAAAGTTCGAGTCGAGTGGCTGGAGCTTGGTACTGGAATACTGTGCATCAGAGAATTTTCGCCGGGCCTTTGTAAACAACGAATACATCATTATTCAGATTGACACCGATGTCTCGGAGAAGCATCCGAGCTACGGAGTGCCTCACCAAGACGCCAACGGCCCATTGAGCTGTGAAAAGTTGGTCGAAGCAGTCTGTGCAAAGCTAGTCGACAAGATCGGCGCCGAGTTTTATGAGCAGCACAAAGACCGAATCATCTTCGCCGTGTCCGTTCACTCGCTAGAGTGTTGGCTTCTTCCACTGCACTGGGATGACAGCCGACGCGGGCGTATCGAAAACTGCCTAAAGAGCTTAAATGAACAGCTTGCCAAGCAGGGCTATACCATCCATGACAAGGACAGCGCCCGGTATCGGCGAGCAGCCAAGGACTATGCCAAGCCCCGAGTCCTCAAGGAGCGCTGGCACCAGAATCCCAGCCTGAAGATCTTTGTCGACAACCTGGAGCAGCGGTTTCAGCGCGGCTTCACCCTGTCCGACACCACGTAACGGCGCCGGAAGCCACACTCGCTTACCTAGGCCTACACGGCGCCGGATCGGCCCTTTCATTTTGAAAGACCCGATCCGGTGGCGCCGGAACGCCTGTTTCATTTTGAAAGACCCGATCCGGTGGCGCCGGAACGCCTGTTGCCAGTTGAAAGAGGCGATCCGGTGGCGCCGGAACGGTAGTTTCATTTTGAAAGAGGCGATCCGGTGGCGGGGGAGCGGCAGTTTCAAGTTGAAAGAGGCGATCCGGTGGCTGGGGAGCGGCAGTTTCAAGTTGAAAGACCCCTTCCGGGGCCACCGGAACGGCAGTTTCAGCTGGCAAGGACCGATCCGGCGACTTGGGAGAGGGGGCGAACGAGCGGCGAGCAAAACCGTAGCGAGGATCGCGTGAGTCCCCAACACGACGTGTGGGGGAGAGCAGCCTACGGGCTGTGAGCACGCCTGACAGGCCAGATCGCGGCCACAGTAGGTTTTGCTAGGCGCTCTTAGTTGACTTCGCTTGGGCTCTGCTGCTCGCTGCGACGGAGCTTGTAGCCGCGCTTGGCCAGGCCGCCGCGACGGCCAATGTCGGCCATGTAGTCACGGTCTTCGCTGATCGTCGCGCCACCCTTTTTGCCCGCGAGGCTGGCTTCTTCGGGGTTGAAGCGATGGGCGTTGCCGTTCTTGTGTGCGGTCTGTCCACCAAGGCGTGCAATCTCCTTGCGGCGATCGGCGTCCAGGACCGCAAAGCCTCGTCGCAGCGTCCGCTTTCCGTCTTTCGCAGCTGGAGATGGGGAAGAAAAGAACGCCGGGTCGGGAGAGGGAGCAGCCAGCGAAGCGGGGTCCGGAGACTGGGAAGAAAAGAAAGCGGGGTCCGGAGACTGGGAAGAAAAGAAAGCGGGGTCCGGAGAGGGCGCGGCCAGCGAAGCAGCGCTCGCAGACAGAGAGGCGGAGTGGGTTTCCATCATGGTCTGTTTGTACATTGTGGGCTCCTCTTTTCGGTGATCGTGTTGCGATTGCTGACAGCGCTGAGTGGTCAGCTCAGAGCCTGTCCATTGGGGATCGACAGCGACGGCATCAGGTGGTCGCTGGTAATCCTTACAGAGACTCATTGGGGGGTCTGTAGGAATCGCAAAAAGGACTCCTAGACAGGTGTGGAATTGCGGTATGTGTTGCCGCACTCACAAGGCCACGTAAGCAACTCTGCATGCGGCCATGACACCAATCTAGGACAACAGAATGTTAGGGAATGTGCAGGCATTTTCGGACAACGAGAACGACCCCAACACTTCACGAAGAGAGGAGTTTCCTGCTCTGATGGAGCCCAATCCGGCTGCGGATGCGACGGAAAGAGTGCGCCGGGGGCTCAGCGAAGCCATCGCTGGCCTGGAGGACCTAATCGGTGCGAACGCCGGGCAAAAAAAGACACTGCGATCGTATCTCAAAGAGGTGCGGAACATGCTGCAAGCGCTGGGCGGCACCGATCAGCCCTTGCAGCGCTACGCTCAGCTGGCGCGGATGCTGCGCGATCGGCGGCTGGCGCTGGGAATGAGTCTGGAGGCGCTGGGTCAGCGGATCGGGGTGTCGGCAAGTACGCTCAAACAGATTGAAAGCGGAGTCCGTGCGCCGAGTCGAAAGACCCTCCTTTTGCTTCAGAAAGCGAGCGAGCTGGAGCTAAACCTCGAGGGCTTCCTGTCCAAGCAGACTGCTCCGCAGGTGAGCACTTCGCTCAACTGTTTCATCGCGCCGGGCTATGAGCCGGTGAAGATGGTGATGGAGCTGTCGGAGGTGCTCAACGGACCGGGCGGATACCTGGAACAGACCAGCGCGTACCTAGAACACCAGAGCGCCTTGCAGTATCTGCGGATGGCCAACGAGCCCGGATATTCGACCGCCCATCGGGTTGGGAATCAGCTCGAGCGTGTGGCCGAGGTCATCTGGGACAACTCACGCGGATCGGGAATGGAGATGATTGCACTTGGGGCGGGGGACTCACGCGAGGAGGTCCGGCTGGTGCAGAACATCGTCGCGCGGATGGAGCTTCCGGACCTGCGCTTGTATCTGCTCGACATCAGTCAGCCACTGCTGAGCGAGGGCTTTAAGCATGCAGCCGATGTGCTCTACAACCAGCATGGGGTGTCCTACTTTGCGATGCAGGCGAACTTCCACCACATGGATCGCTACACCCAGCTGCACTACACGCCGGAGCGCTCTCACCGTCGACGATTGGTGACGATGTTAGGCGGTACGCTGGGCAACCTAGACAACGAGCCGAAGTTTTTTAAGTACAACTTGATCGGCTGTCATCCTGGCGACTTGCTGCTGATGGACTTTCAGCTAGCGTGTGCGCCAGTCAGTGATCCGGATGCGATTCGCAGGCGAGAGCCGTCACTGAGCGGTGGCAAGCCGCTGGGACAGAGAGCGCTGGAGGACTGGCTATCAAGTGCGATTTGGCGACACTGCCGCAATGTCGCAGATGTACGGTTCCACTACGAGCTGCTGACCAATGGCGCGGTGCCGGGCAGCTACAGCATTGAGGTTGTGGCGACGGTGCATGCCCGGGGAAGGGAGCCTCGGCAGTTCTCTCTGTTCCGGTTCCGCCGATACGACATGGACTCGCTCTCTTCCTGCTTGGCCGGGCTGGGCTGGGACGCGATTGCGCAGTACCCGATTGCGTATCCAAACGGTGGTGGACACGCGACGATGATCTTTCGCAAGCGGGCGATGCCGTAGCTACGACAGCGGCTCGGTCACTTCTTTTTGGTCAGCAACGTATCGAAGCGACTGAGCAGGGTTCGGAACGAGCCGGGGAGGGCGCGCTTGGCTCGCCAAAACCAGCGGGCATCGGCCATCGGCAGACAGTACAGCTCGCCCTGTTCGACGGAAGTGAGGGTGGCGTTGACCACTTCCTCGACGGGGCGGCCTTTGGCGACCAGCTTTTCGGCCATCCGCTTGGTGCGCGCGTCGGCAAACAGGCCAGAGGTGGCAATGTTGGTGCGGAAGAACGTGGGACAGAGCACCGTCACAGTGATGCCGGTTCCAAGCAGCTCCGCCGAGAGCGTCTCACTGAGCGAGACAACGCCGGCCTTGGCGACGTTGTAAGGGGCCATGCGCGGTGCGGCGAGGAGTCCAGCGGCAGAGGCGACGTTAAGAAAGGCGCCGTGTCCTTGGCGACGGAGGATCGGTGTAAAGACATGGCAGCCGTAGATGACGCCCCACAGATCGATGTCGATGGTCTTTTTCCAGTCGGATATCGAGACTTCACCGACGAGCCCACCGCAGCTGATACCGGCGTTGTTGACCACCAAGTCGATCGGCGCGTTGCCGGCGGCGGCGGCGACGGCCTCGACATCGGCCAGCTCGGCGACATCGCAGCGCAGGGTGGTGACCGAGGAGGCTCCGGCGGCACGGGCGAGCGCGGCGGTTTCCTCGAGTCCTGGTAGGTTGACATCCGAGAGGACGAGGCTGCCGCTGCGTCGGGCCAGCTCGATGGCGAGGGCGCGACCGAAGCCGCTGCCGGCGCCGGTGATGATGCTACGAGGCGATTGACGAAGTGAGTGCCGAGACATGCGTGCTCCTGCGTGCGGGTGTGCGGGGCCAAACGGGCGATCGCTCCACGGTAGTTGGCTGTTGAATCCTGGTCAATAGGCGCTATCCTCGACCCATGGATCGTCCGGTTTCTCGTCGCAAGGTCGTGCGTCGCAGTGTGCCTTCGCGCGACGCCCCGGAGCGGTTGGCAAAAAAGCCGCCCCGGGCGCGCTTGCTCGTCGATGAACGGCGGGCGCAGCTGCTGACGCTGGGACTGCAGCTGTTTGGCGAGCGCTCGTACGACGAGGTGTCGATAGACGAGCTGGCTCGCGAGGCGCAGATCTCCAAAGGGCTGCTCTATCACTACTTTCCGACCAAGCGCGATCTGTACACGGCGGCGCTGCGGCATGCGGCGCAGCAGCTGCTCGATGAGACGATGCCGCCCCCGGAGCTGCTACCGGAAGAGCGGGCCCGGCGTGGGCTAGAAACCTACCTGTCGTTTGCTGAGCGACATGGTCCCGCGTATGTGGCGCTGATGCGCGGCGGGCTCGGGGCCGATCCAGAGATCGTGCGGATCTTGGAGGAGACGCGAGCGACCTTTGCGCAGCGGATTCTCGACGCACTGCCCGACGGGATTGAGACGCCGCTGGTGCGGGCGGCGGTGCGCGGCTGGATTGGCTTTGTCGAGGCGATGGCGCTCGACTGGCTGGCTCACCGGAACATCGAGCGGCCTCGGCTGTTGGCGCTGCTGACCGCGCTGCTCGTCGATGCGATCGGTCGGGCTGCGATTGCGGTCTAGCAGCGTGGCAGGACACGTCCACTGGTGAGCAGATAGCGTCCGGCGGTCCGCTGCTGGATGTCGACGAGGCCGGCGTGAATACAGCTCGCGGTGAGGAGCGGTCGAGGAAGCGAGCCGCTGCGGGTGCACAGCACGACCATTCCGCCACTGCGGACGCGCTCGACGAGGCTCGGGAGAGTAGCGAGCCCAGCCCGATCCCGCAGCCGCAGACAGAGTGCATCAACGGCCAAGCTGGGGCTGCTGCTCGACGAGGGATCGTCAACCACCACCACGCAGCCTGCTTGCTGCAGCGGCTTGGTCAGTCGATCGTCGCTGGCGAGGACTCGCAGCGGCCACAGCTGACCTTGTCCATCGGTGAAGCGCAGCGACTGAAGCAGCCCCGAAAGCCCAGCCGCAAAGGCGCCGGGACGAAGCCGCTGCCACAGCCCTCGAATGCCAACGCCCCCACCTTCGCGAAGTGACTCGAACATTTGCGCGGTTTATATCAGACGCTCAGCGCCCGTGCGAAGAACCACGCGCACAGGATGATGCCGAGCGTGATGACCAGTCGCCGCAGTCGCTCGGGATCGAGTCGCTGCATCACCCGCGCGGTCACGTAGCCGCCGAGGATGGCACCGGACGACACCCACAGCGCGGCGGGGAGGTCAACCAAGCCTTGACTAAGCAGGATGCCCGCAGCGACGAGGTTGATGACGAGGCCGAGCCAGGCTTTGACGGCGTTGTGGGCGTGGATGTCTCCGTCGACGAACAGGCCAAACAAGGCCAGCATCAGGATGCCCATGCCGGCGCCAAAGTAGCCGCCGTAGATCGCGATCCCGAGCTGCAGCAGCATGCCCAGCCACCCCGGAATGTGGCGACCCTTCTGGCCCAGCTTGCGCAGCTGGGGTTGAAACGCGAGCAGCGCCGTCGCCAGCAGGATGAGCGGCGGCACCGCCCAGCGAAACACCTTCTCGCCGCCCGCGAGCAGCAGCAAGGCTCCGATGATCGCACCCAATACCGTCGGAATGATCAGCTTGGGCAGGGCCGCTCGCGACGCTCGCAGCGGCTCCCACAGCCCGAGCGCACTCCCGAGGCTGCCCGGCCACAGCGCCGCCGAGTTGGTGGCATTGGCGACGAGCGTCGGCACCCCGAGTGCGACCAGCGTCGGAAAGGTCAGAAGCGATCCGCCGCCACCAACGGTATTTAACCCCGAGGCCACCGCTCCGGCAGCAAACAGCAGCAGGCCCCGGACCAGCGGCAGCTGGAGAAGATCGGTGGGCATCGCGTCGCTTAGGTTCCTCGACGGAGAACGCGACGCAGGATCTTGCCCCGATCAGAGCGCGGTAGCTCGCCAACGAACTCAATGTGACTCGGGGCCTTGTAGTGAGCCAGATACTGTTTGCAGTGCGAGATCAGGGTCGTAGCCAGGCTCTCCGACGGACTATGCGGCTCTCGCACCACCACATAGGCCAGGGCGCGGACCAGACCGTGCTGGTTTTCCTCTCCGACGACGGCACACTCGATGACCGCCGGATGCGCCAAGAGGATGTTTTCGACCTCCAGCGGCGACACAAAGATGCCCCCCACCTTGAGCAGGTCATCGGCGCGACCGTCGTAGTAGAAAAAGCCATCCTCGTCGCAGTGGAACAGATCGCCTGACACCACCCAGTCGCCGCGCAGAGTGACTTTGCTCTGCTCGTGGGCCTGAAAATAACACTGCGCCGCCGAGTCACCCTCAACCCACAGCGTGCCAATCTCGCCCGGCGCTGCATCGCTTCCGTCGGAGCGAACGATCCGGGCGCTGTACCCCGGCACCAGCTGCCCGAGAGAGCCTGGCCGCACCTGCCCCGGTCGATTCGAGATGTAGATATGGAACATCTCTGCCGAGCCAATGCCGTCGAGAATCTCCACGCCGTAGGTACGACGGAAGCGCTCGCCCAGCTCGGGTGGCAGCGCTTCCCCCGCCGAGGTCACGATGCGCAGCGACGACAAGTTTGCCTCTGGATCGTAATCGAGCATCCGCTGCAGCGAGGTCGGCACCGACGCCAGCACCGTCACTTTGTGGCGAGAAATCCGATCAATCAACACCTCGGGCGTGGGACGACTCCGAAACAGCACACAGCTGGCCCCGACGGCAAACGGAAACATCAGGTTGGTTCCCGTCGCATAGCCAAAATACAGCCGCGACACCGCCGAGGTTCGATCCTTCGCGGTCAGCCCGAGGACCTGCTTGGCATAGCACTCGGTGTTGTAGGGAAAGTCGTGGTGAAAGTGGACCGCTGCCTTCGGCTTCCCCGTCGAGCCGCTCGTGAACAGCCACATCGCCGGGTCGTCTTTGCTGGTCGGATACGTTCCACGGCGCGGGGTGGTCTGCACCAAGTCCCACGGCACGATCTGGATGTGGCTGGGAATGCGCGCCGTACCGACCAGGCTTAGATCGCTGTCACCAACGAGCACAATCGCGCGTAGACAGTCGCAGTCGGGCAAAAGCGGAGCGATCCTGAGCACCAGCTCCGCCTCGGCAAGCAGCACGCGGCAGCGGGTGTAGCGCAGGTAGTAAAGGTAATCCTCCGTCGGTAGCTCGGGGTTGACCATCGCCACCACCGCGCCAGCCTTGAGGATGCCGAAGAACGAGCTGACAAACTGGGCGCTGTCGTGGAGCCCGATCAGGCAGCGATCCTCGGGGCGAATGTCGACTTGCCACAGGGCGCCGCACACGCGCTCGGACTGCTCGACGAGCTGGTTGTAGGTGTAGCTGCCGTGATCGTCGTAGACTGCTACTTTGTCCCCGAGCCCGTCGCGCACGCGCTGGTCGAGGAAGTAATCGGCCATGTTGAACGTGTCGGGAAAGCTGGGGCGGGCAAGCGAACCGAAGCTCATGCGCGGAGCATACCAAAGCGCGGCGGCGGCGACGTTGTGACCGTGTGTGCGAGTGCGCCACTGTCGGCGGCACAAGCTTGGGTTTTCGGCTGCGACCTCGGCTGATACGATGACGAAGTCCGACACCATTTCCTTGGGGAGGGAACGATGCGACGAGCTTACGCAGCGCCGCGAGCGGAGGACGACCCGCGTTGATACCTGTGGTCGCTCGAATCGGACGCACCGTCGCCAGCTGGTGGTGGTGCGGGCTTCTCTGGCTCGTCGCTGTGGTGGCAGCGGGATCGGTGGCTCGTGCCGACGCTGCATCGCTGCTACTTCAGACCGGAGAGCCGCTACCTGCAGGAGAGCAGCCGTCGTCGCTGCGTGAGCTGAGTCCGCTCGAGTATCCGGCGCTGTGGGAATACCGCTGGGGAGACTCGCCTCGGGGTGCGCTCGGTCGGCTCGACTGGGCGATGCCCTACTCACGCTCGGCGGAGTGGACGCCGCTCGGGCGCTACGAGCTGCCAAGAGGCCGCAACGGCAACCGCTGGCTGTGGCTGCGCTCGGAGATCCCGCTGACCGCCGACAAGGACCCGGTCCTGCACTTCTTTCACCTGGATCAGGAGTTTCAGGTCTTCGTCGAGGGCAAGCTGGTCTACGAGTGGGGCGACTTTTCGTCCGGCCAGCCGAGCTTTCAGGGCTTTCGCAGTCACGTGGTGCGCCTGCCGTCGGGCTGTGCGGGTCAGCGGCTGACGCTGCGCATCTTTTCTGAACATCGCAACATCGGTCCTGCCGGGCCGATCCGCTTTGGCGAACACCACCTGATCCTTGTCAATTTATTTAAGACCGATCTGCCCCGGCTGATGGTGAGCGGTCTGATGTTTTTTCTCTCTTTGGGCGGTTTTCTGCTGTTTTCGCTGCGAAGGGACGAAAAAGTCTTCCTTGCCTACGGATTTCTCGCGCTAAGCGGCGGAATCTACATCCTGTCGCAAGCGCAAGTGCGGCTGTTTCTGTTCGATCACCCGCTGCTCTTGACCCATGTCGAGCTGTGGTCACTGCAGATCACGATGCTGGCGCTGTGTCACTTCGTCGAGCAGATGTTCGGTCAGGGCCCGGGGCGGATTCTGTACCTGCTGCGTCAGCTTCAGTGGCTGTACCTGTTTGGCTCGGCGCTCGCGGTCGCGCTGTTCGCAGTGCCGCTGCTGAAGACGCTGTTTCCGGTGCAGATGCTGCTGTTTTGCGACGCGCTGCTGACGGTGGGGCTGCCGCTTTACTACTCCTTTCGCGGCAATGTTGAGGCGCGGATCTTTGCGATCGGCTTCCTCGGGGCGGGCACGATTGCGGTGCATGACGTGTTCGTGGCGCTCGGCTGGCTGTCGCGATCGCAGCCCAAGCTCGGTCACATCGGCTATGCGCTATTCTTTGTGACCCTCGGGGTGATCTTGGCGCGGCGGGTGCTGCGGGCGCATGAGCGACTGCAGAGCTATACCTCGATGCTGAACCTGAGCCTGGCGTCGTCACGGGTGCTGGTTCCCGACGAGCGGGCGCAGGTGGCACTCTCGGAGCTGGTGCGGCTCTTGTCGGCGCGGCGGGCGTTTCTGTTTCTGCGCGGTGAGCAGAGCGGTCGACTGGAGTTTGCGACGGGACGAAGCAGCGAGGGCGAGAGTCTCACTCAGCCCGACGGGGCGGACCTGGCGTTCGTCGAGCAGTGTCTTTTTTCACAGAAGCCAGCGACGAAGCGGAGCGCGGACAAAAAGGGCGTGCTGATGGCGGCGCCGCTGCAGGTTCGCGGTCAGCAGCTTGGCGTGCTCTACATTGAGAGTGACAGTCGCCGGCAAGGGCTGCATGAGGAGGATCTCGACGTGCTGATCGGGCTGGCGCACCAGATCGCGATCAGCATCGTGTCGGCGCGGACGCTGCGGCTGGAGATCGACGCTGCGATCACCCAAAAACGAATGCAGGAACAGCAGCACCTTCTCGATGCGGCGGTGCGGATGGCGTCGGGAGACTTGAGCACGCCGGTCAGTGTGCCGCCGGGCAGCGCGATGACGCACCTGGCCGAGGCGCTGGAGGCGATGCGAACCGATCTGCTGACCAAGGTACTGGAGATGGAGAGCAAGGGTCGCGAGGTGCAGACGCTCAACGAGGAGCTGCGGCGGCAGATTGCCGAGCGGTCACGCCGTCTGATGTCCGCGATCATCAAGAGCCAAGCGGGGAAGAATGCGCCGCTGCCGGACCTGTCTCCGGGCAAGATTGTCGTCGGTCGCTACAAGGTGGTGCGCAAAATCGGCGAAGGGGCGATGGGCGTCGTCCATGAGGTCGAGCGCACCGCCGACGGGCGTCACCTGGCGGCCAAGTTCATGCCGCAGCTCTCCGACAAAAAGTCGCTGCTGCGCTTCATGCGCGAAGCCCAGATCCTGGCGCGGCTGCGGCACCCCAACCTGATCGGTATCACCGACGTGGACATGACCGCCGGCGGCATCCTGTTCATGATCATGGATCTGGTCGTCGGTGGCCCGCTCAAGTCGGCCCGCAAGCGCTTCGGAGAGGTCCGCTGGGCGCTGTGCATCCTGCGCCAGATTGCCGAAGCCCTCGCCGCCATCCACGACGCCGGCATTGTTCATAGGGACCTCAAGCCCGATACTGAAGTCCCCGAGGAGAACGCAGCTTGAAACGGTGTTCGGCGGGAGTTACAGCGACGGTCGATCTTGCGTACGGAAACGCGAGGCCGTCGCTGACTGAGCACTCGACAGAGCATCCTCAAGACCGATATGATACCGCTGTGTCGATCCGCGATCCGCGCACCACCGAGATCCTAAAGCAGCTCCAAGCCAAGATGGCGGAGATGGAGAAGATCGTGGGTGAGGTTGGGGGGCTGGTGACGCAGCTGGCGGGGGAAGAGGATGAGGCGACGGTGAGGGCGGTGGAGAGGACGAGAATGGCATTCCAACGCTTGCGGAGTCGCAAATCAGATCGCGTCAGTGACCTGTGATAGCAACCAAGAGGAATGGCAGTTACTCCTTAAAAGTGATCTGTGCTCCATCACTCCTCATCACCGCTCACCTTAGCATCGACTGTCATCCGTCTACGCGCTTCATCGGCCAGCTTGCGCAGCAAATCTCGGAGTTCCACTTCCGACAGTCTCTCAAGGACATTCGCTAGTTCAGGCACCTTCTCTTGGCCTTCCGATGAATGCGCTCCTGCCGTCAAGCGTCGGCCAGACGGACGAAACTGCGCCAACTTGGTGCGTAACCCGACTTCTCCTTCAATCTCTGCGGTACGAAAGCAATCAATCAAGCTCTCAAGACCTAGCGCCAGGGGACCGTGCTCTCGCTCCCAGTCATCCATGAGCTGCCAAAGATACGCTGGCACTGGGGACGCACTAGGAAATCGTCCCGTCCACTTTTCAACAAGGTGATCACGGTTCCCATCCCAATTTCCGTCGGCACCAAGCCCGGTCAATTTCAAAAATTCCCAGAAACCATATCTCGCCCCGATTCGCTGAGCAGCCCTGGACAGGACCTCGGTTTGAATCAAGACCAAATGCCCCTCTTCATCCGCGCCACCTTGTCCCCAGAGAACTTGTCGGACAGCTCGTGTGCCATCAATGGTGGCAAGCTCTCCCGCGATGGGTGTCTGCATGAGGTTCGCAGCTTTCATCACGCGCGCAGACGCAGTAATGACAGTGCGATCGACATCATTAAGAGTACGTGTTCGGTTACTGAATGCTGCAACCACAAAGCTTCGCTCATCGAAAGGCTCCGGTGGAAACTCTTCATCCCGAAGAGAATCAAACTCAAAATGTTCTGAGCGATCCTCTGGAAGAAATGACCACCAATTAACACGCTTTTTTTCTAGATATTCTACGGCCCATGCATATGCATTAAAAATATCTTGGCGAATCAATACACACTGCGTGAATGTTAAGAATCTCCTAGTTCCATTTTTTCGATCTGCCAAACCCCACAAAACCTCTTCACCACTAAAATGTGAGACAAATTCATGAAGGTAGATACTCTCGTCCAATTGCAATAGCTCATCCCAGGGCGTCTCTTCCGGAAAATTGAGTATAGCGGGAGCCTGCGTCAACTCGGCGGATTCAATGCTAAATGAGGAATCATACTCGGGCTGCTCCAATGCGAAGGGGTACTCTGGATGCGAAGTGTCAGCGCCGATGGGTTTGGCTTCTGCCCAACATCCAAGAACAAGCCAAGACGCAACGTACGCACAGGTCTTGCCAAACCTTTCATAGCGGCGGCGAGATTGGTTCCAGATGCGAGGGTTTGATGTCTGTTTTACAATTACCTTATCTAGAGCCTCATAAAAGGCTGGATCGTATCCCAATTTAGGCAGAAGTCGCAGCGCAGTTCGTACCGCAAGGTCGAGGCTAGGAACTGCAAATTTAGAGAATTGACGGCCAAATGTGTATCTTGACTGATCTCCATGGATAGGCCCTCTGATTGTCCATTCAGGCTCCTGTGAATGGTGATAACCTGAGCGACCTGCGCTTTTCTGATACTTTCTTGGAGGAGTTGTCACTCGACCCCATTCTTCGGGAGATAGAAGACCCTGCACTTTCTCTCGATGCGCAATAAGAATTTTTCGTGCAAACTCCACAATCAAGTAGTGTGGGGTGTATGTGCTTTTCTTGCGATCAAGTGTATTGGAATAAATGCGCAGAAGACGATCTGGAGTAGCTAGGCTGTCGTGATGAGATAATAATGCCTGCAAGAGAGCAATGCACCTTTCCCTAATGAGTAGATCGTCAATAGTTAGATAGCGTTCAACTAGCAAGCAAATCTGCGCTGGTTGGAAATTTCCATACCAATAGAGCCATTCATGAGCAATATCGCGAATCTGGGGGGAATTCGTGCCGAGGAGAAGGACTACCGCGCGCAGGCGGCTCTCATCATCGGAGAGTCCAGCCGGAAAGTCATTGAAGCCACGGCGAACCCAATCCCGCATCTTCTCGATCTCAGCCTCAAGAACATCTGCCATGAGATCTATTAGGGAGCGATCGGCATAAAACTGACGATGACGTTCACGAAGGCTTAAGCCCCAGACAGCTTCCGTTAGAAGGCTTATTCCAAAGGATTCTGCGAAGGCACGACGCTCGCTAGTTTGTGACTGCATCTGAGGTCTTATGTAGTCACGCAGTCTGCTGACGGCGGTCTCGGAACTCAGCTCTGCTATCAGCGAGGCTTTTAGAGGACGCAGGACATCTGATCCAACAAGGTCTAGGACCGTCGGCAGGCTGGACTCAGCCGAACCATGTAATACTCCAAAATCTGTTACCCTGCCACGGTCTATGGCAAGGGCTACAGTTGTAGCGATAGCAGATTCAGGAAATGCTCTATTAGTCCTAAGTTCTGTCAAATACTCGGCAGTAATTTCTGTGCCTAAGCGCTCAGCATCCCGCAGTGCCGAGCGCGCTAGAAAGTAGTCTTGCATGCGCTCAAATGTAAATGTGACATACTGTTCGATGCTTGCTGAGAGATTGACTTGGAAGATCACGTCCATGTCGAGTAACGCATCATAAATTTCTTCCCCAGAGCCACGGGAGCGCTGAGGCAATACATTACGGGCAGCATTGACAGGTAGTATTAGTCTTGGCAACCCGCTTCCATCTGGTACGCCTCGACCATGCCCCATCATCTCTCTCGCAACGTCATCGAGAATGCTTTGTAAATCTAAAGAACCGAAGCTGCGATTTGCCAACTCCTGCTGTTTGCGTTCGAAGTACTTCCGAAGCAATCGAAATGCCTGGACACGGATCGGCTTAGGATCATCATAAGAAGAGTTCTCATAAGTCTCACAAAAAATACGTAATAGCAATGGATTTGACGTCCATTCACTTCCAAAGAAATCCATAGGAAGTACATTTCCCACACTAAAATGGTGAAGATATTTTGCCACACTATCATCATCGAGGATTGGTGCTACATGTTGTTGGAAGTCTATTTGAGCTTCATTGCTATACCCGGACCATGCTGATTTGAAAAATAATTCCCAATATTGGTCACGACAAGTAACCATAATCCGCAACCATGGATACTCCTGAGCGAGCCCAAAGAACTTAGAGAGCTGGTCGGCGATTAGGACTGGGTCGGTGCGTGCTTCATTGATCGCGTCGATTAAAACAAAAAGCGGGCGGTGGCGTTCTGCCCACAATGCATCTCCTGCTTCGAAAAAATTTGGACCTCGATTCGTTGCCAGGCGTAGTTCCTTCATGATGAGGTCTTCCACAGGAGACCGTCCGTCAAGTTCAGGCCCAACAAGCACGCAAACGTGGTCACCCCCTTGTGTTAATTGAGTTGCCACCTCCCAGAGGAAGTTGGACTTCCCTCTGCCAGCCGCGGCAACAAGAATCCAAAGGGAGCAAGATGCGCGGAACACTTCTGACTGGAGCTGGGAAATCCGCCATCGAGCATCGTCGATTGCGTAGGCGTACTCTTCCCGATTGCGGTTATCAATGGCCGTGCCGTCGGCTTCAGACGGTGCTGTATGATCGTAGTGCTCCTGAAGTGCCTCGACTTGAGTATCAATGGCGGAACTACTCTCCTGAATAACTGCGACGTCGCCTGCACTGACGCCATCGGAGTAGCGCTGAAGACAGTCTGCCAACTCCGTACTGACGCTCAGGTGATTGTATGCTGAGAACTGCGCCTTAGTTAATTCGCTAGGAATTTCTAGCGCCTGCTGGATAGCGCCGGCTCGAAGTTCTACCATCACGCTTGAATCACGCCGAAAGAGCGACAGGTGCCTTGCAAACTTTGGAGGTGCGACAAAGAGGCCTTGAATGACACGCTGATGAAAATAGCGTTTCGAGACATCCCGAAGTTGATCCCCTCGTGCCCGCTGGCATTCAAATGGGGAAGGAGTAGCAGAAATTGGAATGTCTGGAACAATGGCACTTAATCGCTGAATAGGAATAGCGTATGCAGTATCGAACATTCGATTGAACTTATCAGGCTTTTCTATGGATCGAGCAACTGATATAATAACACTGTCGGATTTAGCAATGATGGGGCCTCCACTAAAACCTTTTGAAATCTGAGAGGAAGCTACTTGTATACTTCCGTCGGCTAAGGTTCCGACGATGCGTCCGTCACCCCACGTTGCGTGCTTTCCGTCATTGATATAGCCAAGCGCAAGGATTTCATCGCCATTGCGCGGACTTGTCTTACGCAATGCTACTGGAACAATGCCTCCAGGCAACGATGAAGTCAGCCGTAGGACTGCAAGATCGGCTTCTTCGTTCCAATACTCGGAACTTGCAATGGCTGAGAGTACTGGCGCGCCTGGGATGCCACGAAATTGAACTTGTGCAGTATCACCCACAGATATGTCGGCGGCCTTTAACACGTGAACGCAAGTCACAAGCAACCCGGCTGTTGAGATGACGAAGCCCGTTCCCTTGGCAGCTCTATTTCCATCAAGGATCGCGACGGTTGCGGCGAGCAGATTGTCCTTACTCATCAATCGATCCATTCTTGAAAATACGAAGGAAAGGTCTGCCTTCGGCGATGATGTGATTATCGTCGTTAAGCCGCACGTCGGCAAATGTCGGCTCGTGAAAACGGAGGGCCGCTTCCCCA
The DNA here is from genome assembly GCA_016794465.1 of Myxococcales bacterium. Lineage (GTDB taxonomy): Bacteria > Myxococcota_A > Polyangia > Palsa-1104 > JAEUJZ01 > JAEUKA01. The sequence goes on from JAEUKA010000050.1 coordinate 99,757, forward strand.
CTGACAAGGCGCCGCCACCAATTATTGAGAGCTATGCGCCCCTCCGGGCTGTCTTCAAGAGCCTTATCTTCCACTCGAATCAAGTCTGCCCAAGTTCCCGTATTGATGTATCTGCCGTCCCCGACTGCGATATTTCGACGCAAGTGAGTATGGCCCATTACTACCACTCGTGCCGTTCCTGAGTCGATAATCTTCTTCGCCGCGTCAAAACAAGCTCGACTCGCTGTTCCGGGGGCGCCCTGATCATCCTCTTTGAAAGTTTGATCATTGCGAAGTGCATGACGTAACTTCGTTTGAAGTTTCTTCACCTCTTTTGCAGCCAGTGGCCCGTCCGTCGGGAACTGATCGCCGGCAATTTTTTCAAGCTTTACCGCTGGTGGTGCATCGTCGGCATCTAATAGTTTACTTTCCTCAGCATATGCGATCAGAGCATCGCGTTCTCCTAGGGCGACATCTGTAGGTAGATGTGACGTTGGAGAACCGTCTTCATCTGCAATGAACTGTCGCCCTGGTGCACGAGGCAGCACTCGCTGAATAAATCGATCAACAGAGTTCCGCTCATAAGTAAAGAAATGCGGAATTAATTGTGTAGATTTAGGGGCAATTTGTGGCAATAGAATTGCTATAAGCTTGTCCTCAGGTTTAATAAGGTCAATAAATGAGTACATTTCTTTTAGCGGATTCATCGCTTTTACGACGAGGTTGGAGCCAGGGCATGAGACAAGCCAATCCTCACCCGGTTTTTCGCCGCGGGATAGTGCGCTAAGCGTCTGACGAAGCCCATCGTGGTCAATGCGGTTCCATACATCGTAACGGTTTCCATGCTCAATGAGCAGATCGCCAACTCTGTATGCTTCGTTGTTATAGACAAAGTTACAGCGTTGAGGAGCAGTCTCAAGAAGTCGAAAAAGTTCTTCCCGCACACGCGGGAGCGCCAGTTCGACGTCGTGGTTCCCGAGCAGGAGCGTAAAGCGGTTGACTCGTTGAAGACAGCGACACAGTGCCATCCTCACTTCAGGCACACGTCCAAAGATCTTCCTCAATTTGGTAATGGCTTCGTCTTCTGAGGGGGTCCACGGCCTCCATGGCTCCTCGGCGAGGAAATCAACGAAGTCCCCATGGATGACGAGTTCGAGCGATTCGCCCTCGCGAGTTGGATGCTCAGCAACCGCAGTGAGAAACCCGGCGAGCGTTTCAGGATGACCAAGCATCGGTGGCGGCTCGCCGCCGATGTGGAGGTCCGAGATGGCGATTACGCGATGCATGACCGGCGCAGCTTACCTGGAACATCGTCTCCCAAGGGCGAAAATTACGATACATAGAGACTGTGCCCATGACGTTTGTTGAAGGCCAGTCTCTATAACCAGTCCTGACGCCTCAGGGCTGGCCACGCTTAGTATCGATAACAACCTTCACCGGCCTGCCACTCGTCCAGCGTCGTGCCTCGAAGGGGTCGATGTAGATGCGCTTGGTCTGCGTGTTGCCAGGGCCGAAGCGCTGGCGGCGCATATGGGCGCGGACTTCGACCTTGGCCAGCTGGCGGTCGGTGGTGTCGAGTGGTTCGCGGGTTCCCGCGGTTGCGCTGGGTAGGCTGGGACGACTCGGTTCGTCGAGATAGACGTGCCGGACGACCCATCGCAGATCGGGCGGTGACTTCCGGCCTCCGGTCTGCCGACTGGATGAGCTACCTGCAGATCGGTGTTCCGTCCGTTCTTCATCTACGCGGAGTGGTGCGTTTTCGGCAGCGGTCAGCTCGCCCAGGTTGATCGCGAACTGAACGGCCTGGCTGAGCCAGTCAGTGCCACCGAACACCGTGCTGTCAGTGTCCGTAGATTTCACCCAGACTCCATCGACGCAGCGGGCAGACACTTCGTCGACGTCTGAGATGCCCAAGTCGTCAGTGCCCCAGGTCACGGGCCATGTACCAACGGTGAAGAACTCGCGGCTGCCTTCACGTCTCCAGCCAGTGAGCAGCCACATATCTATCGGCATCAGGTGGACGCCGCACAGCGCGATCGTGTTGCCAAACAGGCGGTCGGTGTCATCGCCGCCGCGCTTGACCTCGATCATCCAGGGGGCTCGGAGCATCGGGGCGGGCTCGGTCGGCACATACCCAAGGCGAAGCTCACGGACTCGCTTGACCGCCGCTGGACGGAGCTGCTGCACCACCACACGGTCCCACGCCGAGAGCGCGTGCATCGCGCAGTAGTAGCCAGGGTGGGCGGGCGTCACAGGCTCCGGCTGGCCCAGCTTTTCGTAGTAGGCCGTGGCCAGTCGTAGTGACGCCGCAGGCAGATCCGCAGGCCGGCTGCGAAACAGCCTGTGGGCCAACAGGCATAGATCCAGGTGGCCCTCAGACGGTTGGTAGTAACGCATGCCCCTGCGAACACCGTATCACGTATTCGGGGCCCATCGGAATGGCTCGGGCTGATCCTACTCAAGGACTCATTTGCTCAACGGCGCACAATCCCATCTTCTAGTTTTCTGCGTCGTCCTGCTCCTCAGCTTGATGAGGGGCGGCTTCCGACGCTGGCTGAGGATTCGGCGGTGGCTCCAATGATGCCGCCTGTGCTGTTTCGACCGCTGTGTCACTTTGCTGCTTGATGCCTGTCTTCTTGAGCTTTGCGAGCCTCTGTACCAGAGCTGGCACGCGGTCCATGTGCTCCGGAAACGTCACCAGAATCATGTGGTGCGGTGGGTCGGGGTAGCGAAACCCGCCGCTTGGCGAGATGAAGGCGAGCATATAGTTCGCTTCGAGCGGAACGCGTGGCGGTTCGAAGGGGTTCAGTGAGTAGTGAGGGGTAGTCCGCCAGCCACCGCCCCAACGACGTGACCGACCGGGGAGCGGGAACCACGTCTCTAGCTCGAACAACAGCAGCCTGTATCCAACATCTCCGCGCCTCGCCAAGCGCCGCACTTGTTCGCGGAAGAGGATCACATCTCGGGTTAGGACTCCACCTGACACGCCGAGCGAGCGCCCCTGCTCCCTGCACGCCGCAGAACAGTACCGCTGATCTGAACGGCTCTGAGTGTAGGGCAGTCGGCACGCTCGACAGACTGCTATGTGCATTTTGTCATGATGCCCAGATACAAGGTTCAGCGCGAGCAAAAACTAGCACGTTAGTGCTATCCGACGCGCTGATGAGCCATGGCACTGTACCTTGCATATGTCGTTGACTGACCGCGTGCATATTCACACGTCCAGTGCGTCGCACATCTGCTCATTCGGATAAGATTACTTCTCAATTCATGGAGAAAAAGTCACTAATTTCGGCCACTTAGGTCACAGACAGGACGCACCAGAATTCCCGCGCGGGCTGCTGCGCGATGATGTGCGCGCATCCCTGCTCGCCACCGGTGCTGCGTGCGATCTGCGAGCGGAGAGTGACGGCGCTTGCCATGCCACTCGATCGGTCAAGCATGCGCATGCCGGCGAACAGCAAATGTCCCGAGATTATGTAGTAGTTGAGTGGAAGAGTTCACAAATTCTGTGCTGATAAGTACACAACGTGTCGTGCAGTCTCTCGGGCGACGGGAATGGGTTGACGTTTTCTCGACCATGGATACAAAATACGAAGATAGGCACAGCAAATAGCCGCAGCACGTTCGCCCGGCTTGTGCGCCATGCGCCTGCCGGTGCGCGTGCTTACTGCCTCTTTGGCATCGAGGGGAAAATTCCTCGCCAGGGAGGATGGTCGCTCGATCCATTTGAGCCACCAACCGAAGCGCCGCCGGGACTTTACAACGTCTTCTACCTGTCCCATGTCAACAGCGAGAACTCCTTGCCTGGCAAGGATCCGCGACAGCTTTATCCGAGCTTGCAGCTAGACGCTTCGTCGCCCCACAGCACCAGTGTTCTGCCAACGCAGGCTCATCACCAGATGGTGGCTGCGCCTCCGGTTGCTGCTCAAGCAACACGGGTGGCCGCGACGGCACATCAGATGGTCGGCTCCGGTTCGACTGCCCAGTGGATTGGTGAGCCAGACGACCCGGTGCGCAGCGACCCACAACATATTCAGAATCGTGTGGAGTCGCTGGGGCGGACGATGAAGGGCGAGCTCGCGAAAGACGGAATGATTCTTCGGGAACTTGGTGAAGTGTTCGCGTATTCGCAGGCCTACCGCGAGGAACTTGCCACTGTCGCTCGGAGCCGAGGACAGGCAGCGATTGACAACGCCGAGATGGCGACCAAGTACACCGACATGATGATAGCGCAGATGGAACGCTTGAACGCGACGTTCACGGCGTACACCACGCCCGCCAAGCCCATCGATTACGTCACCGCGTTCACGGCGTTTCTGAAAGAGGCCAGTCCTCTGCTTCGGGAGGTTGTTGGCGCACTACGACCGAGTCGCGACGAGTCCAAACTGCCAACGAAGCAACGCGCCACGGATGCGGCAGGAGCACTCACAAACGCCAAGCCAGCGGATTCTGAGAGTTCAACACGCGACGTGGTCGAGATCGCGCAGTCCTTGCCGTCGAAATCAGATCGCCGGGTTCGCGGCGGTAGCAAGCGGGCAGAAAAGCCGACATCGCGAGTAGAACACGCTGACAGTGTCCGCAAGGCCAAGCCAAAGCCCAAACGCTCCCGCTAATCCCAGTCTGCATGGAGGGGCATGGCACGGACTGCATCGGCGAACATGTCCAGGAATTCCGGATCATGTCGTTCCTCGACGTAGTGGCTGTTCCACAGCCCAGAATTACGGACCAGCAATCGCCCGCTGTAGTGACCAAGCCAGCGCTTGCTCGGTGGATCGATGCTGTCGCGTTCGAAGTTGCTTAGGAGTGCGATTGCGTTCCGTTCGATCAGAGCACGACGAACCATTCCATCGACAAGTGAGTCAACTTCGAGCCATAGGAAAGGCATGGCTCCGATCTGCGTAGTCACGATGCGTTCTGCCAGTTGTTCCTGCTCCAAGACGACATGTCTGGGAGTCCCGATGGATCTAGCGGCCGCAGTGAGGCTGCTGCCCTGTCCCCAGGCTGGGGCGGTGATGCTTCCTTTTTGAAGTAGAGCTTCGCCAAGCAGCAGTCTGAACACGGAGCCGCGATGATTGCCACCGCCGGATTTCGCGCTGCCGCGATGCTGAGCGAGTCGGTTCCACAGTGTCGCTTTGGATTTGTCCGTAAGCGCATGTGTCCCAACTCGGACCACGCGAGGCCCCGAGCCGGACGTGGACCGCTGTTCACCATCCTCAAGAAAAAAGTACACGCCGCGCTTTGGCCAGCACATTTCACCTGTGCAGTCGCGCAGCAACTTGGGTCCACCGCACCGCTGCCCCAGCTCCGCGAGGATTCCGTAAAACGAACGAAGATCAGCGAGCCGCGACATCACGTCACCTCTACAGTGAACACTTGCGCCATATCCCGATGGCACACGGGGGAACCAGGATCAGATGGACTGTCGAGCAGAAAGCAACGCAGCAAAAGACTCGTCACCCACCGCTTCAAAGTTGTCCCTCTGCACCCAGAGCAGCGCTCTTGCTGGCAACCGCAGATAAATACTGCGAGCGATGCTGAGGACTCGGGATGGCGCATGCTCGAATCCCGCGCGCTCGGCAATCAGTCGCAAGTCACTCCCGCTCCGTTCCATCCGCTCCCGCCACCTTCGTGCATGGACGCGCGCCGCCAGGAAGTCTCCCTTGTCACCGTTGCATTGTTCATGAGCCGGAACAAGATTCTCGATCGCATTCTCGGGGTGTCGAGACCACGGAACGAAGTGGTCGATCTGGAGTCGCCTTCGCTGCGCGTCACTCAATCGATCATCGCAGTAGAAGCAACGATCGTCGTGTAATGCACGTAGGTCGTCGCGGACTGGTTCCAACGCGATGCGTTCTGCACCAAACAGGAACTCTTCCAGCCTGGACTCTTCCAGTCCGTTCAGCTCTGCCACTTTTGATGCCCACTGTCGATGCAGCAGCGGACGGAGTAGTCCGTGCAGACGTACCAGAGCCTCTCCCACGCAAGGAAGCAGCAGAATGCGGTTGTCGAATGTTCCACGTCCGTCCCGATCAACAACAAAATTTTTTCTCGTCGGTGACGGTGTTGTCGGTGGGCCGCTTTGGGGGTGGGAGGTGTTGGGATTCTGTAGCGATTGGGAGGGGCGTGCGCCCACCTTTCGGGAGTCCTCCTAAGACTCCGATCGGAGCACTTTAGGGGGGCTTGGGAGTGGCTCAGGGGGGCGGTGCGGCGGCTGTTTTTATGGCCGTATTTGGGCTCTGCTTATGCAGATGAAGAGATCTTCTTATGGGCGTGGTCTTCGATGCCCAGCGGGGACGCTACATCGGCTCCCAAAGGGTGCAGGCTGGCGCCGCTCGGACTACCTGAGTGGCGGTGCGCTGGGATGTCAGCGGTTGAGATCGCGCCAAGCTCAGCGAGTGCCCCGTGTGCGTCGGAGTGCGGCGCGCAC
>JAEUKA010000055.1 GCA_016794465.1 Myxococcales bacterium
CTTGGACCAAGCGGGGCGGGCAGCGGCAGACCCATCGCAAGCCCTCCCCCTAACACCAGCTCGTCGAAGCCATCGCTTTGCGCAAAGGCGGAGAGCGTCACGTTCGGCACCCGCGTTCGCCGAAGCAGGCGCACCTGTTGCGACAGCATCGTGCGCTCCATCTCAGCCGCCGCCAGCTCTCCGCGAAGCGTCAGCGAGCGCGCAATGAGCGCAGGCAGATCATCGGTGGGTACCGGGAGCACGCGCGGGTCCGGTTCCACGGCCTGCACGTCTATCGACGGTGGCGCAGTCGCGGAGAGGCCAAGCAGTGTCGCCAAGACGGCCTGACCTGTCGCTGCGCGCTGCCTCGCTTCTACTCCCAGGAGGGTGAGTCGGGTCGCTTCGGCCTGCGCTACGCGCGACTCGACCGGAGCGAGCAGTGCCTGCGCAGCCCGCGCCGAAGCCACGTTCGACAGTCTGCCCGCGACCTCGGAAAGCTCCACGGCAAGCTGCTGTTCACGCTGCGCCGACCACAGCGAGTAATAGGCTGTCAGCGCTGCCGCGATCACCTCTTGCTGCGCGACCGCGACCCGGCGCACCTGGGCTGCGACCGCTGCGTCCGCGACATCCAGCCGCACACTGCGCTGTCCCGCGACCTCAATCTCTTGGGAGAGCGTCACATACCAGTTGAGTGTTCGCACCTGCTCTTGCGCCGTCGCCGCGTTTGCGCCCAGTGGTGTGCGCTGCGCCAAGCTCACTGCGAGCGTTGGATAGCTTGGCAGCAGCGTCCCGGCAGCGGTGCGACGTCCCCGTAGTGCGGCGAGCGCCTGCTCCTCGGCACGAACTTCGGGACTCTGCGCAAGCGCGCAGCGGATCACTTCTATCGACGACAAGACAGGGCCACAGGGATTCGGCGTGCCGTGAGCTACGTGGACGCCAACGCCCCATGAACCAATGCACGCAAGCAGCGCATACGTTCGCGCTGTGCGAAGGAAAAGAGACATCTTGCTTCCTCCTTGCGAGGTGACCTGGATAAACGACGCCGACGGCGGACCTACCAAGTCCGCAGCAAGCGACTTCGGCCCGTCACTACGTGCGAGGAGGTCGGAAGACGCCCTCAAGATCCGGGGCAGTCGGAAGCTGATCCACTCGGGGCAACACGACATCAACCACGCCGCTAGCCAGCAGCGCTATCACCCCCACGCATGCACCCGGAAGTGCTGGGCTGCGCGCGTGGGTACAGGTGCAAGTGGGACAAAGAGGACCGCAGGGGGCCTCTTCGCTCGCGTCAAAGTCCGCACAGCGCTCGTTACAGCCGCCGTCGGACCCGCCGCGCCAGTTAGCGATGAGCTGGGGCAGCCCCAGAAGTTGCAGCAGGATAAGTAACGCCGACAGCCGCACGACAAGGTGCGCAGCACGACGCAGCAAATGTCGACCTGACTGTGCTTGCCTTGTCCCGCGTGTCGTTGACACAGGGACAGATATTCATGCACTGGTTTTCGTGTCAACCGACTTGTCGTTATGGGAAGAGACGCTACCGTGCGCGAACTCGCTAGTCCGCTTCTTTAGCTGTGCGTCTCGGCGGGCGGACAACAGGCTCGCTCAACCTGGACGGTCGAGTGGTTGATCTTGAAGGCGCTGCGTGCGTGCTGGCGGATGGCGAGACAGACCTCATCGTGGCCAGCGTCGTCCTTGAGCACGGCGTGCAGGCTCATGGCGTATACGCCTGAGGTCAGTGCCCAGACGTGCAGGTCATGCACCGCCGCGACGCCGGGGAGCGTCTCGAGTGCCGTCCGAAGCGCCGCCAGATTGACATCCGAAGGGGTTCCTTCGAGCAGGATTCCCACTGCTTCACGCAGGAGCACCCAGGTGCGCGGCAGGATGAACAGCCCGATACCCACTGAGATCAACGGATCGGCGTAGTACCACCCTGTTACCCACATGATGCCTGCTGCCACGAGCACGCCCACCGAAGTCAATGCGTCGGACAGAAGCTCGAAGTAGGCTCCCTGCATGTTCAAGCTGTCGCGCGACCCACCGCGCAGAATCGTGAGCCCCACGACGTTCACCACCAGTCCCAGCGCCGCGATGGCCAACATGGGCTTGCTGGCAACGGAAGGCGGCGTTCGCAAGCGCTCGTAGGCTTCATACAAGATCAACCCCGAGATCCCAATGAGCACAACGGCGTTGGCCAGCGCCGCCAGAATTTCGGCGCGATAGTAGCCGTAGGTGCGTTCGGGCGTGGCGGGCTTCTCGGCGAACCAGATCGCAAACAGCGCCAGCGCCAAGCCTCCCGCATCGGTGAGCATGTGGGCCGCATCAGCGAGCAGCGCCAAGCTCTTACTGTACAGCCCCCCTAAAACTTCAGCGGCCATGAACAGTGTTGTCAGAACCAACACCGCCCGTAGTCGACGCTTGTTGTGATTGCCCGGCGTCAGGCCATGACCGTGAGCATGCCCAGCCGAGTCGTTTGTCTGACCATTCCCATCCTCATGATCGTGTCCGTTTCCGGAGCGATGCGTATGCCCCATGCCATCCTCGCTGTCTGCGTTGTCATGCCTGCGCAATCAAGCTGCACACAAGCATGCTACGCGCCGCATCCTGGCTGCGATAGGGAATGCTGATGCCCTGCCCTCCTCAAGCCATGGCTGCTGGCGACCAAGATGCTGAATACTGTCCGCTCGCAGTGTGTATCGGTTCACGGGTCCAACCAAACAGGAGGCTCAGGCTCCGACGGCAGTGAAAAGAACGCTTTGCCAGGCCGAATCATTGGCGCTAGGTTCGCAATCAATGCAGCGATTCGCGCACATCCTGTTCGCGATTTTCATGTTGGTTCACGCTCTTGTGCCAGCGCTGCCCGTCTTTGTCTGCACAGATGGTGGTCGCTCGCTGAGTCCGTGCTCGCCGCCGCAGGAGAGTGCTCCTTCATCCCCCAATGCCGCATGGAATCTTGAGGACTGCTGCAAGCTCACTGCGCCTGCTGTTGTGGATGCGAGTCCTCCGGCTTCGCTCTCGCACAGCCATATCCTGGCAGTCCTGTTTGCGCTCCTGCCTGTGCCGCAGCATTCCTTCCTTTCACCACTGTCGCAGCGACGTAATGACCCCTTGAGTCGCGGTGATCCTGCGCTGCGTGGTCCGCCTCCTTCGCTTCATTCTGTCCTGCGGATTTAGATCGTCGCCCTGTGTTCGTTCTATCGAACGCACGGCGGAGGTCTGCCCATTGTCCAGCAGCAGTTTCATGGGCTTGATCCTTCGCTTACTTGCCCTAGCGAGGAAGAATGACCATGAAACGACCACGCTCGCGGACGCCATTCCGCGACCGACACTCCGTCCCTAGCAGCTCAAGCAGAGAGTGGACAGACTCGTGCGACCACAGCACTGAGCGCGGTCCCCTATTTTTCGTCCGAAGTGAAAGAGGAGTGCCCATGAACGCACAAACAGGAGTCCCCATGAAGTCAAAACCAACATCGTTCCGTTCCCGCTTCCTACTGCGTGTGGTGTGTGCCACGGCGCTCTCCGCCGCGCTCGCAACGGTCACAAGTTGCAGCATGAAGGATGAGTACACCTTGCCCCAAGTGCTCGATGTCCCGCCCTATACAGGCGCATGGGACATGCAGAAGCTGACAGACAAGAATCCCGATCCCAGCATTGTCGAAGTAGACATCGAAGCGCGCGTGACAGAGGTTGAGTATCTGCCGGGAAAGAAGACACCAGCCTGGGCGTACAATGGCAGCGTTCCGGGCCCTCTCCTCGAAGCGAAGGTGGGAGACAAGGTGGTGGTTCACTTCAAGAACAGCCTGCCCGATCCGACGACGATTCACTGGCATGGCGTACGCGTTCCGAACAACATGGACGGCCATACGCTGATGATGAATCCGGTTCCTGCGGGCGGAAGCTTCGACTACAGCTTCCAAGTCCAAGATGCAGGAACGTTCTGGTATCACCCCCACGTTCGTTCCGATTCACAAGTGGAAAAGGGACTCTATGGTGCGCTGGTGGTACGCGCGGCCAGCGAACCGATGCTGACCAGTGAACGGGTGGTGATGCTCGATGATGTGTACCTGGATGCGAACGGAATGCCGATGCCTGCCGGCGACATGATGGAGCTGATGATCGGCAGACAGGGGAATCTGCTGCTCGCAAATGGGAAAGTGCGACCTATTCTCAACCTCCGCACCGGAGAGCGTCATCGAGTGCGTCTCATCAACGCGGCGAATGCACGCTACTTCCGGCTCTCGCTTCCGGGTCACAAGCTGACGCTGATCGGAACGGACGGCGGTTTCATTGAAACACCACGCGAGCTGGACGAGCTGCTGCTGGTCCCGGGCGAGCGCGCCGATGTTGTGATTTCCGCAGCGGCGTCGCCGAGTACCGCGCTCGATGTTGTGACGCTCCCTTACGAGCGCGGGCACGACACGGGAGCGCTTCCGCAAGCGAACGTACTGCGCGTGCAGTACAGTGCAGAGGCGGCAGTGATGTCGCCCATGCTGCCCGCGACGCTGACGACGATTGCGACACTTCCTGCTCCGGTACGGACCCGAAGCTTCATGCTCAGCGAACAGATGATGTCGATGACCAGCGGACACAACGGCCATGGCAGCAGCAGCGCCAGCACCATGATGCCGATGTTCACCATCAACGGACAGGTCTATCCCAACGTTCCTATCATCAGCGCCAAGCTCGGTGAAGTTGAGCAGTGGGAAGTGATGAGTGATGAAGCGATCGATCATCCGTTTCACCTCCACGGCTTCTCCTTCCAAGTCCTGTCGCGCGAAGGAATTCCGGAGCCGATTCGTGCATGGAAGGACACGGTGAACATCAAGGGAAAGGAGACACTGAAGCTCGCGGTACGCTTCGACGGCTTCGTCGGCAAGTGGCTCTACCACTGCCACATCCTGGAACATGCCGAAAACGGAATGATGGGCGAGCTGGACATCAGTCCGTAACGATCTGTGCTGTTGCAGCTGCCGCCTTCTGAACCTCTGTTCGCAACAGGGAGTTCGCCGGACAGAGTTCGTCCGTCTCGTAATCCGGGGGCGCGATTGACCTCGCCTGTGCAGGCCATCCCGCATCTACCCTCACCCCTTCGCATGCATTAGAGAATCAAGCCCCCTTTTTGCGTGCGTCTGTTGGCTAGTACGGTTGCATTGCGGATGATTAGCGCACATCGAGCCCAGCCAGAAGCACGGCAATTTGATCTCTCGCGGTTCGGAAGCGAGACAGCAGTTCATCGCGAGACAACGATGGATCACTGCTGGCTGGGTCGGCGATGGGCCAGTGAATCCGCTCGACGTGACCCAGGAAGACCGGACAGACCTCCTCCGCGCAGAGCGTGATGACTGTTCCCACCGATGCTGTGTCAATGCTGTCTACGGACTTGGAGTGGTGTCCGGTCAGGTCAACGCCAACTTCTCGCATCACTTCGATGGCGTAGGGATTCACCCGCGATGGATGGCTGCCTGCGCTCTGCACGCGGACTCGGTTCCCAAAGCGTTGGCGCGCAAGTCCCTCGGCCATCTGGCTGCGGGCGGAGTTTGCGACACAGAGAAACAGGATGCTCTTTGCTCGGTCCATGATCTGCTCTCTTCCTGTGCGGGTCAGTTCGACGCCTGGGATGGAGAAGGAGGCGCGACGTTGCCAAAAAAGCGGCGCTGCGCCCACAGCGCTACGTTCACCAACGCAATGAGCACCGGCACTTCGACAAGTGGGCCAATCACGGCAGCGAACGCTGCACCGCTGTGGATGCCGAACGTAGCGACGGCGACGGCTATCGCCAGCTCAAAGTTGTTCGATGCAGCGGTAAACGACAGGGTCACCGATTGCTGGTAGCTCGCACCGACCCGCTTGCTCATTACAAAGGACACGGCAAACATCACGAGGAAATAGAGGAGCAGCGGAGCCGCGATTCGCAGCACATCCAGCGGAAGCTGCACGATGGTTTCGCCCTTGAGCGAAAACATTGCCACGATGGTAAAGAGCAGCGCGACCAGTGTCAGCGGCCCGATCCTCGGCACAAAGTGCGACTCATACCACTCGACGCCTTTGACACGCACCAGCACTCGCCGCGTGACAAAGCCCGCCAGAAACGGAATGCCCAGGTAGATGGCGACGCTCTGGGCAATCTGTCCGATCGAGATGTGTACGACCGTGCTGTGCAGGCCCAGCCAGCGCGGCAGCAGCGTGGCGAAAAAGTAGGCGTAGACCGAGAAGAACAGAACCTGAAAGATCGAGTTGAGTGCGACGAGGCCCGCACAGTACTCCGTGTCCCCCTTGGCGAGGTCGTTCCAAACGATGACCATCGCGATGCAGCGCGCGAGGCCGATGAGGATCAAGCCCAGCATGTACTCGGGTCGATCGCGCAAGAACAGCACGGCCAAACCGAACATCAAGAACGGCCCGAGCACCCAGTTCTGCAGAAGAGAGAGTACGAGCACGCGGCGATTGCGAAAGACCTTCCCCAGCTCTTCGTAACGGACCTTGGCGAGCGGCGGATACATCATGAGGACGAGGCCCACCGCGATCGGAATCGAGGTCGTGCCAACGCTCATGCGGTTGAGCGCCTGGGTAAAGCCCGGTGCCAGAAAACCAAGTGCCACGCCGACCGCCATCGCCAAGAAAATCCACAGCGTCAGATATCGGTCGAGAAACGAGAGTTTGTGTGCGATGCCATTGCCAGTGGTCTGCATGTCCAGCAAGTCCTTGTGAGTGCTGAGCCGGATATCTTGGGAGGGGTTACGGTGAAGTTTGCGCGGCTGATGCGCGGGCCAGCCCAGCGTCTGCCGTGGACAACAGTTCTAACCGGCTGGTCCGCGTGTCTGTCCACGGAATCAGCGCGACCCGCTGTGCCAGCTTGCGCACCTCGTCGTGGAAGCGGCCTTCGCGAGCGCGGCGCTGCACCAGCACTGGATCGGTCACAGCCAGTGGCATCAAGCTCTGGTTGATGATCCATGCAAAGGGATGAATGTCAGCGCGCACCAGATCGCGCTGTAGCTGTGCCGCCTCATGCACTGGGGTTGCTTCGGGCAGCGTCACGATGAGGATCTTGGTAAACGCCGCATCGCGCAGCCGTGGCAACAGCCGGCGCACCGCGTCTGGAGCGTGACCTGCCGTTCGCAGGACTTCGCGGTGGTACGCCTCCGCTGCATCAAGCAAAAGTAGTGTGTGACCGGTTGGGGCGGTGTCGATCACCACGAAGCCCTGCTCGCCCTCGTCCACGGTGCGCGCGAAGGCGCGAAAGACGGCAATCTCTTCGGTACAAGGTGAGCGCAGATCCTCTTCGAGCAGCGCCCGACCGGCAGCATCCAGTCCTGTCCCCGCAGTCTTCATCACTTCATCGGAGTAGGCGCGTGTCTCTGCCAGCGGGTCAATTCGGTTCACCGTCAAACCTGACACCGCATCGCCCAGCGCCTCCACAACATGCGCAGCTGGATCGGTCGTGGTCAGGTGAACTCGATGCCCACGACGGACCAGCTCGACCGCAATACTGACCGCTACACTTGTCTTGCCAACGCCGCCCTTGCCCATGGTCATGATGACGCCATGCCCGCTCGCTTCCAGCGCCGGCAGGAGAGCGGAGAGCGGCGGAGTAGAGGCCGTGATCACCGCATCAAGAGGTGCGTGCTCGATCGTATCCTGCGTCGCGGCCAGCAACGTCCGCAGCGCCCGGATTCCGACCAAGCCAAACGAGAGCAGCGGTAGCTGTGTGCGCGGAAGCAA
>JAEUKA010000057.1 GCA_016794465.1 Myxococcales bacterium
TTGCTTCCGCGCACACAGCTACCGCTGCTCTCGTTTGGCTTGGTCGGAATCCGGGCGCTGCGGACGTTGCTGGCCGCGACGCAGGATACGATCGAGCACGCACCTCTTGATGCGGTGATCACGGCCTCTACTCCGCCGCTCGCCACTCTTCTGCCGGCGCTGGAAGCAGGCGGGCATGGCGTCATCATGACCATGGGCAAGGGCGGCGTTGGCAAGACAAGTGTAGCGGTCAGCATCGCGGTCGAGCTGGTGCGTCGTGGGCATCGAGTTCACCTGACCACGACCGATCCGGCTGCGCATGTTGTGGAGGCGCTGGGCGATGCGGTGGCAGGTTTGACGGTGAACCGAATTGACCCGCTTGCAGAGACACGCGCCTACTCCGATGAAGTGATGAAGACTGCGGGGACAGGACTGGATGCTGCCGGTCGGGCGCTGCTCGAAGAGGATCTGCGCTCACCTTGCACGGAAGAGATTGCCGTCTTCCGCGCCTTCGCACGCACCGTGGACGAGGGCGAGCACGGCTTCGTGGTGATCGACACCGCCCCAACCGGTCACACGCTCCTTTTGCTTGATGCAGCGGAGGCGTACCACCGCGAAGTCCTGCGAACGGCAGGTCAGGCACCGGATGAGGTGCGCAGGCTGTTGCCACGGCTGCGCGATGCGGCGTTTACAAAGATCCTCATCGTGACGCTGCCCGAAGCAACCCCAGTGCATGAGGCGGCACAGCTTCAGCACGATCTGGTGCGTGCAGACATTCATCCCTTTGCATGGATCATCAACCAGAGCTTGATGCCACTGGCTGTGACCGATCCAGTGCTGGTGCAGCGCCGCGCTCGCGAAGGCCGCTTCCACGACGAGGTGCGCAAGCTGGCACAGCGGGTCGCGCTGATCCCGTGGACAGACACGCGGACCAGCCGGTTAGAACTGTTGTCCACGGCAGACGCTGGGCTGGCCCGCGCATCAGCCGCGCAAACTTCACCGTAACCCCTCCCAAGATATCCGGCTCAGCACTCGCAAGGACTGGCTCGACATGCAGACACATCAAACAGGAACTGCGCACAAGCTCTCGTTTCTCGACCGATATCTGACGCTGTGGATTTTCTTGGCGATGGCGGTCGGCGTGGCGCTTGGTTTTTTGGCACCGGGCTTTCCCCTGGCGCTCAACCGCCTGAGCGTTGGCACGACCTCGATTCCGATCGCGGTGGGCCTCGTCCTGATGATGTATCCGCCGCTCGCCAAGGTCCGATACGAAGAGCTGGGGAAGGTCTTTCGCAATCGCCGCGTGCTCGTGCTCTCTCTCATCCAGAACTGGGTGGTGGGGCCGCTCTTGATGTTCGGCTTGGCGGTGCTGTTCTTGCGTGATCGACCCGAGTACATGCTGGGCTTGATTCTCATCGGCCTCGCGCGCTGCATCGCGATGGTCATCGTGTGGAACGACCTCGCCAAGGGGGACACGGAGTACTGTGCTGGCCTCGTCGCACTCAACTCGATCTTTCAGGTGCTGTTCTTCTCGGTCTACGCCTACTTTTTCGCCACGCTGCTGCCGCGCTGGCTGGGCCTGCACAGCACCGTCGTACACATCTCGATCGGACAGATTGCCCAGAGCGTCGCCATCTACCTGGGCATTCCGTTTCTGGCCGGCTTTCTCACGCGGCGCGTGCTGGTGCGCGTCAAAGGAGTCGCTTGGTATGAGTCACAGTTTGTGCCGCGCATCGGGCCGCTGACCCTGGTTGCGCTGCTCTTTACCATCGTGGCGATGTTCTCGCTCAAGGGCGAAACCATCGTGCAGCTTCCGCTCGATGTGCTGCGAATCGCGGCCCCGCTGCTGCTCTATTTCCTCGTGATGTTCGCGGTGTCCTTTGTGATGAGCAAGCGGGTTGGTGCGAGCTACCAGCAATCGGTGACCCTGTCGTTTACCGCCGCATCCAACAACTTTGAGCTGGCGATTGCCGTCGCTGTTGCTACATTCGGCATCCACAGCGGTGCAGCCTTCGCCGCCGTGATCGGTCCACTGGTCGAAGTGCCGGTGCTGATTGTGCTGGTGAACGTCGCGCTGTGGGCGCAGCGCCGCTTTTTTGGCAACGTCGCGCCCCCTTCTCCATCTCAGGCGTCGAACTGACCCGCACAGGAAGAGAGCAGATCATGGACCGCGCAAAGAGCATCCTGTTTCTGTGTGTCGCAAACTCTGCCCGCAGTCAGATGGCCGAGGGACTTGCACGCCAGCGCTTTGGTGATCGCGTTCGCGTACAGAGCGCGGGAAGCACTCCCACTCGTGTGAATCCCTATGCCATCGAAGTGATGAAAGAAGTGGGCGTAGACCTGAGCGGACACCACTCCAAGTCCGTAGCCAGCATCGAGGCCGCATCGGTGGGAACGGTCATCACGCTCTGCGCAGAGGAGGTCTGTCCGGTCTTCCTGGGCCACGTCGAGCGGATTCACTGGCCGATCGCCGACCCGGCCAGCAGTGATCCGTCGCTGTCTCGCGATGAGCTGCTGTCTCGCTTCCGAGCCGCACGGGATCAAATTGCCGCGCTACTGGCTGGGCTCGATGGGCGCTGATCATCTGTCTCCGATGCTCCACTTGTTTCGGGCCACTGACACGCGGTGCAGTTCTTGTGCATTGCGCTCGGTTCGATGAAGTCGCCCAGACGAAGTCGTCTCAGCCGCGACAAAGCCACGTTTGTTCTTCCTATCCACCCGGGTAGACTTGGCCTCGCATCTCTCCATAGAAGGTGTGGGCCTTCGTGTGGAGGTTGAAATAGAGCGCACCCTTTCTTGCCAAGGCCTCCATGCCAGCGATCGTCTTGACCTGGACACCGGCAATACCTAGCTCCGCAGGACAGCTCTCGGGCAGCTTCAAGGCTTTGGGGTACATGCTGGCGAACTTCACGTCCTTGTTGGCGATTTCGATGGTGAGCTTGTTGTTTACGAAGGCCTTCTTGAGATCGCCGAAGGTGCCGAGATCGACGAGGATCGGGCCGAGCATTCCGGGCGGTCCGCAGTGGATGTGGAACATGACGATGTCGGCGGGGTTTAGGCCCGCGATCTCGACATCGACGAAGGCCCGGCTCAGCTCGCGATTGAAGCGGATCTGACCATGGCCTCGGGACTTGCGCTGCTCACGCGGAGTGAAGGGCGGCGTGCTCTTCGGCTCGACGCCTTTGGGGGCGCTGTCTTCTTCCTCGCCCTCTTGTTGGGGGCTTAGGTAGGCGTCATACACCGTGAAGGTCGAGGCCCCGGTCGCAGGATCTTTGGCCTGGGCAGACATCGTGAGGAGGGACGTGAGGAGGAATACGAGGGTTGGCTTTTTCATCGAGAGTTCCTTTGCTGCGGTCCGCTTACAGGGTCTTAAGATATTCCACCAGAGCCCAGCGATCTTCGTGGGAGAGTGTGGTTCCGTATTCATGGCCTCGGTTCGAGTTGCCGGTGACTTTGGTATCAAAGACCCAAGGTACTTTTCCTTCGCTGACGTAGCCGACTTTGCGCGGATCGTATTCCCACCGACCGACTGCGAACTGGGCGGGCCGCTGACTCGCCGGTAGCAAGAGATCGTAGAGCGTGGGCACCGAGCCATTGTGGAGATAGGGCGCCGAGGCCCAGATACCGTTGAGGGGGCGCGCCTTATAGGACAAGAGCGCCAGCGTCGGATCGGCTGCGCTGTTTCGATGGTTGCCTTGCTTCGGCGTCGCTTGCAGACCATGGATCTTGGCGTTCGCGATCGCGGCCAGTGGAGCTGCTGGCTTGGCGGCCAGTAAGCGAGTGACCAGATCCCCAACGAGGGTCAGCGCGCTTGCCTTTTCGCCATACTGCTGCCCTTTCGGTGAGATCGCACCGGCCAGCTTTCCCGTCGGTAGCTGCGGCTCGACCAGGTTTTTGACCGCGCGATCGTCTGTGCCCACGATGTCAGCGCCCGTGATCATGGCAACGACCCGACGCCGGGGATCGTCGCGGTCGATCAGGGCATGACACGACACGCAGTGTGTGCGGTATAGAACATCCCCACGCGCTGCGAGCTTGCGGTCGATGGGCGCAAGGACCGTCTCCGGCCACTGCGGTGACTTCAAGCGGCGCAGCGATTCCTCCATCGAAACGAGTGCCATCGCTTCGACGGTGGACGGATAACCCTTCTTCGCTGCTTGCTCGGTCTTGTAGTTCTTGACCTCGACCTGTCCGAAGACACCGATGACCTCGCCCGCGTTGCGGCCCAGCGAGCCCGCGCCTGCGTTGGAAGCGAAGCCTGCCCACTGCACGTAGTCATGACGAGGCGCGTCCCACAGCAGAGGATAGCTTGCGGGGGCGTTGGGCTCCAGACTGTGCTCTGGACCGCTGGTGAACCGGATGACCTGATTGACGATGCGCCCAATCGCGTCGGTGCGCGCAAAGCCCTCCACCGTGCTGGAGCGGTTTGCGTGGTTGTAGCTTTCGAACCAGCGCAGCGTTTCGGTGAGCATCTGGCGGGCCCGAGCGCGGCTTTCTTCGTCCTTGCCTCCGTCGGGAATCGCAGCAGCAAAGCGACTCAGCCGGGCCTCATCGGCGAGGGTCTTGGCAATGGCCGCCTGGACCGCATGCAGGAATCCGCTCATGTCGATTAGAGCCGGGCCACCATCGATCCGCAGCGCCGTGCCTCGGTAGTTGATCTGCGTCGTATGACAGGCCGCGCAGGTCAGTCCCACCTGATCCTTGTGACGCGCAAAGCCCACCGGCAGCGCATCGGGGTTGTTCGGCGTCTTGTGCTGGAGGAGGAATCGAAAGCGCGCGAGGTGCTCGGGTTTGATAAACGGCTCGGCCTGCTCGGTCTGTTCCAGGTGTACCAGCATGTCGTAGGGCATCAAGGTCGAGCCCTGGTCCGCGTGATAGAACCACAGGGTCTCGGCGGGTCCCCATCCCTGGTTGAGGTACACGATGCGGGTCGCGCTATCGCCGAATGCGTCCTGCGCAAGCACCAGGCCGCCCCGCTCGCCGAAGCCCTTCGCCAGCTCGCGGAGCGTCGGGGGAGGATCGGCGCTAGCTGCCGATGATGCGGTCAGCAAAAGGGAACCAGCAAAGACCAGCGACAGCGAACGAGTCATGAAAGGCTCCTTGGTTCGCAGGGCTCCATGCCCCGCTCTCGTTACCAACAGTCTTCGCTGCCTAGCGGAACCGTCAATGGCCAACGATGGACATGCCATGGTCACAACGCGGCCATGCCATTCCTCAAGGAGGACGCTGCGTTACATACCCGCGCGATCCTTTCGGCGGACAGCGCCAGCCGTCGTCGAAAAGGGCGATCGTCCACCAGATCGGCGACAGTCTGGAGCAGACAGTCTGGTGCCGTCGGCAAGCCCGGCACGGCCCAGGCGATCAGTTCCCGGACCATGCAGCCGAAATCGCGTTTGACGTTCCAACCTCACGTCGATGATCCCGTGTTGGGAAGGTGTTGTTATTGGCACGGGAACAGCGCGCAGGATCGACAGGCCGCTTCGGACCCAGCCATCCGCTCGATCAACGTCTCGATCGGGTCCGCTAGGTCGCCGATGCGGACGACGCCTTCGCAGCAGGTATAGACGCCGCCGCTGCTGAGGCTAAGGTAGTTGTCTACTTCGTCATCGACCGCCAGCGTGTAGCGACCCTGATAGCGCTCTTTGCAGATCCGAGCCGCTTCTTCAAACGTGATGATGCGATTGTCTTCGATCTCGTTTCGGTTGATCAGCGCTGACGCGGCGCGCACCCGGCTGAGCGCGGGGTTTGCATACGGAACCGTCAGGCTCAGCGTGTAGCGCGGACCGAGCGCCGCCGTCAGGTCAGCCGCAAACTCATCCAGCAGCACGATGTTGTCGAGCGTGACCAAGCAGCGGATGTTCATCGACCGGCAGCCTCGATCGAGCGCATCCCGGCAGAACGCCACGGTGCGGTCATACGTCTTCGGCCCCCGATGCCACTCGTGGAGCGGCTTGACCCCATCAATCGAGACACGAAAGTCTATACGGGTCAGGTCCTGGAACTCAGCGAGCCGCTTGACCGTGCCGTTGGTCTGGATGATCTGCTCGACCTGTGGCGCCCCGGCCTGGATGCGGTTGACCATGTCCGGAAAGCTCCGGTGCAGCATGACTTCCCCGGTTCCGCACCAGTAGATGGAGAACGGCGCGGCGGTCACGTTGGCGTAGCGGAGCACAAAGTCGACGATCGGCTCAGCTTCCAAGAGGCGCCGGCTCGGACCGTTGACGACGTTGGTGTAACACATGCGGCAGTGCAGGTTGCACGACGAGATCGGCTCGATATAGAGGTGCTGAGACAGAATCTTGACTGGCTTGCTCGATTCGCCCGAGGAATGCCAGAGTCGCGACTGGGTGGGACTTCCCGCGTCCGTACGCGCCGGCAGGATCGGAAGCGAGACGCGCACTGCCTGTTCACTCATCGTCCGGTCAGCGTAGCCGAGCTTGCTGTGCCAGTTCCAGTCCGAACAGACGAATCGGTGATTCGTGCATGGAAGCTGTTGAACTCGCCTTGGCCGGGCTTAAAATGGCAAACCCAATGAAGAAACATCAGGTCCCCCGATGAGGGAGCAGTGCGTTGCAGTTCTCCACCAAGGCCAGGATGAGGCCACACTGCCGACCATCGTGAACGCGAGCCAGATCCGTCTCCACCTGTGTCAGGCGCTCTCAGATCTCGGCTTGGCGGTCGTGCCGGTCTATCTCGACGAAAAGTTCCAGTGGGTCGAAACGCTGAAGCAGGCCCAGGTTGATTTGATCGTGAATGCTGCCGATCTGGGGCTGTTCTACCACATCGAGCTAGAGCCTCACGTCGCCGCGATTCTGGACGCGATCGGTCGGCCCTACACCGGATCGGGCAGCCACGCTGGTCTTGCAACAGGTGACAAATACCTGTCGAAGCTCCTGCTGCAGTCCCTGGGCATTGCGACCCCGCAGTGCTTTCTGGTCAGCCAACTGGCTCAGCAGGCAGTCCGCTATCCGTTGATACTCAAGCATCGGTATGGCCATAACAGTGAGGGTCTTACCGACAGCTCGGTGGTGTACAACAAGGCTCAGCTCGACGCGATGCTACAAAAGGCAAGCGCTGGGCGCATCGAGCTGATCGCCGAGGAATATATCGACGGTCGCGAGGTCTGCGCCGGCTTCATCGGCAACAAGCCGCGCGTCGTGATGCCCTTTTTTGAAATTGAGTACGGCGCTGGCTTCGCCGGACGACCCAAAATCCTGACCTTTGACGCCAAGTGGGTCAGTAGCTGCAGCGAATATCACCACAACCAGTCGGTTCGGTTTGAGCCCAGCGCCAAGCTAGCCGCTGAGCTACGTCACAGCCTGCTCACCATCGCCGACGCCTTCCAGATCCGTGACTATGGCCGCTGTGACTTTCGCATTCGCCGGGATGCGAATGGCAACGAACAAGCCTGCGTGATTGATATCAATACAAACCCTGATATCAGCACCGATGCAGGGATGTTTCGCATGGCCGCTGCCACTGGGCTGAGCTATCCCCAGTTTATCCGCAAGCTGCTTGATGCGGCCCTAGAGCGTTACGAGGAACAACCGCAGTGAGCCGGGGCGATATCGCTGCCCCTGCGGTCTTGCGGGTGGCCATGTTTCCCCGTGGCCTAGATGGACTGTTTCTGCCCGCTCTGGAGGGTGTGGAGATCTGCGCACTCGTGGAAAGCGGAACGCCGGAGCAGACCTGGATCGAGCAGATCTGGCCCGCACCGCAGGTCCTTCCGTACACTCTCCAGCAGCCGGGACTTGGGATCTATCCGAGCACGCAGGATCTGCTGCTGCACTCCGACATTGCCACGGTGCTGCGGCGCAGTGGGACCCAGGCGCTGCTGCTGTCGTGCTCTTGCAGCGAGTCGATGTATGCCTGGGCCAAGAAACACGGCGTCCTGTTGCTGATGTCCGACTACCGACACCAGCGCTTCGAGAACAAGCTGTGGTTTGACGCCTTCCTGCGTCGCCATCGCTTGCCCAGACCATCGGGAGGCAGCTACACCATCGGCTCGCCCGCGCCTTTGCCGGTGCGCGGCCAGGCGGTGCTACAGCGGGCTGAATCGACGGGCGGCGAAGGAACCTTCTTCGTGCAAGATCCCCGCGAGGTCGAGGTGCTGCTGGCCAGCGGTCTGTTTCACCAGGGCGAACAGACGCTGGTCCGCAAGCGCATCTGTGGCAAGCCCTATGGCATCACCGTCTTTGTGGCTCCCGGTGTGGTCGCGCTGTCGCCGATTCGCTTGCAGTGCTACTACCCCCAAACGGACGCTGCGGAGGGCCAGAGCTTTGCGGGGATTCAGTGGCTCGCGAGCCGCGAGCTGCCCGACCGGCTCGGTTCACGGCTCAGCAGGGTGTTTCTGCGCCTGGGCAAGCTGCTGTACCAGCGGCGCTTTTTCGGGTTTGCCAACATCGACTTTGTGGTCGATGCCCAGCAGCGGCTGTTCATCATCGAGTGCAATCCCCGAATGTCCGCCGCCACGCCGCAGCTGCTGTCCCGGCCCGAGCTGTGCCCGGCAGCGGCAGTCGGCGAGCAGTTTCTGCGCGGCTTCACCAGGCCCCGCAGATATCCCCGCGTGCCAGTGCTCTTGGGCATGCCCCAGTCCGACTATCAGGGCGCGAGCTTGGATCTGGTGAGCGGGTCGGATTCGGAGCCGGCGCCGATCCGCCGCACGTTCCCAAGCGGACTGTATGCGTCAGACGGGCCGCGCGTCACCTACCGTGGTCCCGACCTGCGCCCGCTGTCGCGCAGCAGCGGATTCGGTCTGGTGTCGTTTGCGCGGCTGGGTCAAGTCAGTCGCCGCCACGACACGCTGGGCACCATTGTCTCTTCTGAGCCGCTGTTTGACCCCAAAGGGGCGCTGCTGCCCCGAGCCCAGCAGCTGCTGGCCCACTTCCGGTACGAAGATGATCGTCCGAGATCTTGATCGCACACGCGAGCAGCTGGCCCGGCTGCTCGATGAAGCGCACACCGATGAAGCGGGAAACCTGAGCGAGGTCGCCGCCCAGATCCTCAAGCAGCGAGCCGACTTGCTAGCCGCCGCCGCGCGTCACGAGACTCCGTTTTATCTGTTTGATCGGCCCGGCTTTCGCGAAGCGCTCCGGCAGTTTGCCCAGGTGTTCGGCTCGCATCTTCCGCAGCACCGACCTTTTTATGCGGTCAAGTCGAACCACCATCCGTGGGTCGTGCAGGAGGCCGTTGCGCAGGGCTACGGACTTGATGTCTCCAGCGGGCGAGAGCTGCACCAGGCGCTCCACAGCGCGGCCCAGCAGATCGTGTTTAGCGGACCCGCCAAGTCGATCGCAGATCACGAGCTGGCCCTTCAGCACGCCGACCGCGTGATCATCAACCTCGACAGCCACGGCGAGCTGGCGCGACTCGGCGCCGCCACAGAGCGCAGCGGCCGCGCCATTCGCGCGGGCGTTCGCATCTGCACCCAGCATCACGGCGCTTGGTCCAAGTTTGGCATTCCGCTGAGCGAGCTTGGCTCTCTGTGGCGAGCGGCGCAGCGTCACCCGTTGGTCCAGCTGGTCGGCATTCAGTCTCACTTGAGCTGGAACCGCGACGCCCTGCCCTACGAGCGCTTGATTGCCGATCTGGGTCACTATCTGGGCAGCGAGTTTTCCGCCGAGGAGCGAGCAACCATCCAGTTCATCGACCTGGGAGGCGGCTTTCGACCGCATCGGCTAGAGGGCTACTTCCCCTGGGATCACCCGGTCGGGACGCTGGCCCGCACTGCCGCTGAACACTTCGGCGAGTCGACAGAGTTTGCGCACGACTACTACCTGAAGGACTCGGTTCCTCTGCTGTCGTATGCGGAGCGGATCGGCGCCGCGATTGCGACCCACCTGGCACCACTGGTCCACTGCGCCTACTACACCGAGCCGGGCCGAGTCGTATCGACCCATTCCATGCACATCCTACTGCGCGTGGTCGATCGAAAGAGCGATGGCTTGGTGATCGTGGACGGCGGCATCAACATGGTCGGCTGGGAGCGCTACCTACACATCTACTGTCCGGTGGTGAACCTGACCCACCCCGCGCTCACCGAGATCCCGGTGCGCATCGGCGGCTCGCTGTGCGACTGCGAAGATGTCTGGGGATCACGCTGCTATGCCGAGCGCATCGAGGAAGGCGATGTCCTGATCGTCCCCTATCAGGGTGCCTATACCTTCTGCGTGGCGCAGAACTTCATTCGCTCGATTCCCCCCGTCCACGAACTGACCAGCGGCTGACAGCTGGTGTAGCGTAGGGAGATGCGGACGTTTTCGTGGCTGGGGATGCTGGGGATTGTCGGGCTGGTGGGGCTTCTTGGTGGGGGCTGTCACAAGCCGCGCGCCAAGGAGGCTTCGCTGCTGCTGTATAGCGGCTTTGCAACGGCGGAAGGCGGGGTGCTGTATGGACGGGTATCCAGCGGACCGCCCGATCCGGCGCCTACCCCGGGGGAATCGAAGATTGCGCGCATCCAAGAGACGCTCCAAGCACTCGACGCGAGCGCGCTGGCCAAGGCTCCGGTCGAGGTGACGGTCGCTGGCCACGTGCTCTCGGCAGTCAGCGATGAGCGCGGCTACTTGGAAGTGAAGCTGCCGGCTCAGCTTGCGCCCCCGAAGGCCGCCGTGGAAGCTCACCTGCGCCATCCGGGCTATCACGCCGCTCCGGTGCAAGGAACCGTGCTGGTCTACGATGGGAGTCCAGGGCTGGCGGTGGTTTCGGACGTGGATGACACGCTGCTCGACTCGCAGATCACCGATCGCAAGAAGATGATCGAAAACGCGCT
This sequence comes from Myxococcales bacterium, assembly GCA_016794465.1. Classification (GTDB taxonomy): domain Bacteria; phylum Myxococcota_A; class Polyangia; order Palsa-1104; family JAEUJZ01; genus JAEUKA01. The sequence goes on from JAEUKA010000057.1 coordinate 10,748, forward strand.
GACCAAGAGCACCTGGGAGCTGGCGGCGTTTGCCGATGCGCCGCAGGTCTTGGGCGAGCTGTCTCGGGGGCTGCCGGTGTTCTATCTGTCGGGCAGTCCGTGGGGCTTCCACGCGCGGATCTCCAGCTACTTTCAGCGCGTCGGCTTCCCCGAAGGCACGCTGGTGCTCAAGCGCTTCTCTCGCGAGCCGCTGCTGGACCAGATGGGCTTCAAGTATCCGCACCTGCGGGCGATCGTTGCCGCGCTACCGAGCAAGAAGTTCGTGCTGTTTGGGGACTCGGGTGAAAAAGACCCCGAGATCTACGCCCGACTGCGCACGGAGCTGCCAAGTCGGGTCGAGAAAATCTACATCCACCTTGTCACCAGCGAGTCCGCCGCATCCCCCCGCTTTGCCGGCATGCAGACGTTCACCAGCTGGTCGGAACTACGTCCGAAGAGTCCCTAAAAGAAGATCGGGTTCGAGACGGCAAAGGCTTTTCGCCCGGGGTGAACCGGCGACAGATCGGTGCCGCCTGACGAGGCGTGGAAGACCACCCAGTGACGCGGGCGTCCGGCCTTGCCGCGCACGGTGACGGTCGCGTCGTAGCGGCGTCCCTGCGGGGTCACTGTCTCGCGCAGCTCCTCGGTGGCCACGGTCTCGCCATCGACGATGGTTTCGAGCCGCTTGGCTGCCAGCCACTTGGGCGACTGCACCGTCACTTGTAGCGTCACCGGTCCGCCCGCCGAGCGAATCTCGCCCCCGGGTGACTCGCCATCGGGCCCGCGCACGGTCAGGTAGAGCCCGCCCGAGATGGTCGCCTTGCCGGCGCGCAGCGCATCGCGGAGAAGCTCGGGACTGAGCCGGGTTGGATCATCGTGGCCAAAGGAAAGGCAGGTGCGCGGGTAGCCGGTCGGGCTGGTGCGCAGTCCATGGCTGTCGGAGCTGCCGACCGCCCACATCCGCTTGCCGCTGTTGAGCAGCGCAAACCAGTCGAGGACGATCTTGCTGCGGTTGTCATCGAAGTCGCTGTCGTTGAAGACCTCCAGCGCGCCGTATTCCTCGCTGTAGAGGTCGGGGTCGCCGCTGACCGTCTCGCGATCGAAGCTGACCGAGGTCAAGTAGCCGCCGAAGCTGTCGGAGCGGGGGTGATTGACGATCAGCACCGGATTCTCTGGTAGCTGCGCGATGTTGTGGAACACTTCCGGCGGTTTTTTTCCATACCACTGGACGGCGCCTCGGTTGGGCTCGCTCGGACGGGGCCGGATCGGAATCACGCCAAAGTGACCCCAGGCAAAGGTGGTGAACTCCTCGGACGGCACGCCGAACGCCCAGCGGGTCAGGCCAAGCTTCTGGATGAACGGCTGGAAGTCGATGATGTACTCGTGCTCGCTCGATACCGGGATCTCGAGGCCGTCGGCGATCGCGCCTTTGACCTTGTATTCCACGTCATCGGACGAGTCGGCGGAGTGATAGGTGTGGATGTGGAAGTCGGCGCACATGACCCCGGTGCTATCGACGCTGTGAAGCAGCTCGGCCTTGACCTCGGCGGTCTTGCCGGACTCGATGGTGACGGTCTGGTCGAGAATCTCCCACTCATAGCCGCGACTGACGACGACGCGGTGCTTGCCGGGTGGGACGGCCAGCTTGGTGCTGCCGGTGACGGCGAACTCTTGGATGATGCGACCGTTGTTTTCGTCACGGACACCATAGGATCGGGGCACTGCCTGCGGCGGCGTCATCGGAATGACCTGCACCCGCACCGGCAGAGCGACCCCGCTGGCTTTGTCGGTCGCCGTGACCGAGAGCGTTCCGACCGTATCGAGCCGCAAGCTGGCCTGGGTGTCGGTCGGTAAAGCGGTCTTCGGCGTGGACGGCGGCTGCGCGTACTGGGTGGCGACAAGCTGCGCCGGCTCACTCGGCAGGTGGATGACAAACTCGCCGCGCTCGCTGGTCTTGGTGCGGCCCAGGTAGGTTCCGTCAGGCTTTACGGCATGAACCCACGCACCAGCCTGCGGGACCGCCGCGCCATCTTGGACAGTGCCGGTGACCGCCCGCCAGGCCGGCTGCTTGAGCACGCGCCGCAGCGACTCGCCCAGACCATCGGAGTGAGGACCGCCGACAATGAACTCGACGTAATCGGTGCTGAGCGTCTCGCAGGCTTTGACGTTGAGTCCCGAGCCCTGGATGATCACCGAGCCGGAGCGACCGAGCAGTGGCGTGAACGGCCCGCTCAGCGGACGCAGCGCAAACGACGAGTCGCCGGAGTCGAAGCCCACCCAGTCTTGGTCGCCATCGAGGTCGCCGTAGCCTCGGCTGGCGGAGAACATCTGACTGCGGCTGGTGTGGAACAGCACGAACAGCTGATGGCGGTAGAGCGGCAGATCCTCGGCGTGGATGTTCATAAGGTGAATGCGCAGCTTCACGCTCTCGGCCCCGGGCTCGAGGATGTAGTCAAACGCAATCGGGAAGTTGAACTCCTCATTTAATACGCCGCCAAGAAACTCGAGAAACGGCAGGTTCTTGAGCACGCCGGAGGCCCGCACCACCGCCGCTTTGCCGTCCGAGCCATCGCTGAGAACGGTCACACTGTCGGGCGAGAGCACCTGCCGCGACAGCGCCATGATGGTTTCGCCGTACAGCGACTTGCCTGCCGGCTTGCCATCAGAACCGACCGTATCGAGGGCCAAGATCTCGCCGCCAAACGGCTGATAGCCATCGGAGACGCCCTTGGCTTCGATGTAGGCGGCAATCTTGTCGTTGATCAGCAGAAAGTCGCCCTCGCGCACGGAGTGACGGGCCGACTCGGGCTGACGAATCCAGGCGGGATCGGTGATGCGACCGGCGCGGGCCTGCTTGGCGGCCTTGGCCCCGAGTGGATCGCGATGACCGGTGGCGTCTCCACTTGGGAACCGACTCTTTTCGGTGATTCCTTGCGCCTGACACGGTCCCGGTGGCAGCTCATCGACAATCGGCATGTCCGCGCCCTGACACGACAGCAAGAGCGCAGTACCACCCAGGCCCACTTGGCGCAGCCACGGCCGCACCCACAGTTGCGAAGCTATCTTCACCATCGGAAGCACCTCCAAAGAGGCGACTAGACCAAATGCCAAGCGATACGGCAAGGGTGAGGATTGCGGTTGCGCAGCGAAGGTATGGAGCCGCGCGCGAAGGGCGAACGGAGAGCTACGGGAAGTAGACGAGCTGAAGTGGCGAGCCGGCAGCGTTGTAGGGATTGGTGGCTCCGGTTGGGGCGTGCCAGCCACAGTTGCCGCCGCCAGTCAGGCTGAGCACGCGAAGCTGGCCGTTGGCCACCGGAGTCGAGACGCCCGTGGGTGTGGTGCCGCCCAGGGCCAGTGAAGACGCGGCGGGCGCGAACGAAGTGCCAGTCAGATCGATGTTGGCAAGTCCGTTGGCGCTGCCGTTCATACAGCCCATCGCAGTGCCATAGGGCATCGACGTGACGTTGTTGCCGGGGATGGTGACGGCGCCGACCGAGGTCGCAAAGCGCTTGTCATTGGTGTCGATTCGCAGCGTGCCGGTGTCGATCCGGACCTTGGTGTAGTTGGTCTTGACCGTGGTACCGGTGGCCGAGCCGCCGATCGTGAACTGAGAAAAGTTCTCGGTCGCCGCAGTCTTGGTCAGGTTGAGATACGTCAGCGCAGGGATGACCGCCATGTGGCAGTACACATCAAACGGCTTGGTCTTGTCGGCTGAGATGAACAGCTTGCGGTTGCCGTTGGTAAGGGTGGGGTCGTCGGCACGAAGCTGCTCGCAGCTGGTCGGATTGCCGAAGTTGGCAGTGACCTGCATATCGGCCGTCAGCGTCACCATACAGGTGCGGGCCGAACCAGTGCAGGCGCCGGTCCAGCCGGTAAAGTACGACGTGCTATCAGGGGCGGCGGTCAGCGTGAGCGTGGTTCCCTTATCAAAGCCGCCGCTACAGTCGCCGCTGCACTGCAAACCGACCGGCATGCTGGTGACCGAGCCGCCACCAGCGCCGCCGAACGTGACCTGGATGTTGGTGCGCGGATTCTTGTTGCGGAACGAAGCGGTCACGCTCTTGCCGGCGTCCAAGGCCAGGCTGCACGTGGGCGAGCTACCGGTGCAGGCGCCTTCCCAGCCAACAAACTCGTGCGAGTCGAGCGGCTGGGCGGTCAGATCGACCTTGCTGCCGACACTGAAGGTGGTGGTGCAGGTGGTTCCACAGTCGATGCCAGCGGGCTGCGAGCTGATGGTGCCGCCCGCGAAGTCGCCCTTGATCTGCACGGTGAGGGCCGCGACCGGACTGGCCTCGGGATTTTGAAACGGGTCACAGCCGGACTGGATGGCGCAAGTGCCGATGACCAGCCCCAGGAACGTCCGAGCGCGGAGCAGCGTAGGTATCTTCATGTGCAAGTTCTCCCTCTTGAGTAGACGATGAGTTGAGATGGCGGGCCCAGCGCTGAGGGTTTCCCCAGAGAGGCTGGGCACGTATAGGAGGCGGTACCCGCTGGCGAGATCTTAGCATCGGCGCCAACTTGGGTTGCCGAATTTCGTGTCATTGAGCTACCTTGCGCGCATGCCGCATGTGCCTCTATCCGCTCGCCTGGGTCGCGGCTGGTCGTTTGTGGCTGCGGGCTGCCTGGGCGTGCTGTGGCAGCCTGGAGCCGCCCGCGCCGAGCTGGGCAGCTTGGGCCGGCTGACGGTAGGGATGGCGCTCTCGGCTGGCTTTCAGCCCGATGCGCGTCGCTGCCAGGTCGCCGGAGACAGCCGCAATACCCCTGGATCGGGCTGCGCGCTGCTGGTCGGCGGCATCGATGCCAGCTTTTTGTGGCGAGGTCGGCTGGGCGCGTCGATTTTGCTGTCCTCCACGGCGGGTCAAGCGAGTGTTCCGCAAGCGACCGAGGCGGGAATGGAAGCGCCGCCGGCCTTTCCCGATCGGGTGTCGGTGGCACTGGCACTGGATGTTCGTCCGCTCGGCTTTTTGGTGCGCAAGGACGACCACTCGTACCAAGCGCGGCTGTTACATGGACTGCGGCTGGGCATCGGTCCGTCGCTTGAAGTGGTGCGGACGGCGCTCGATAGCTCGATTGATGCGGGGGTGCGGACGCGCAGTGTGGCGGCCAGCCTGATTGGTCTGCATACGCTGCTCGATGGCGAGGTTCCGCTGCTGGCGAACATGGCGAGTGCCCTGTCCCTGCGCGTGTCGCTGCGGCTGCTCTACGTACCGCAGGTGGTGCTAAACGAAGGCTCCGTGCAGTCGGCGCCGTTTGTGGCGGACTCCAGCTACGAATCGCAGGGCTACGGGCTCCGAACGCAGCTGCTGTTCGGCCTGGCATATTACCTCTAGTCCCAACGCTTGTCCGCGCTTGGGCCGTTGTGCTAGGTTGCGCCATCCGTCGATTGGGAGAGCTTTCCCGACGAGGACCAACCCACAAGAGGCGCCATGGAACTCCGCACTTTCAGCTTCCTTGACATCCTCCAGCCGCAGCTGACCGGCTTCCTTCAGACCGTGGCCCAGGGCTTTCTCCCGCTGGAGCGTCAGGCTTCGCTGCTCGTCGAGATTGCGCCCGGAATCGCCATCAACCAGCTCACCGACGTAGCGCTGAAGCAGACACGGGTCATTCCCGGCATGCAGATTGTCGAGCGCGCCTACGGACTGCTGGAGCTACATCACTTCGACCAAGGGGAAGTGCGCTCGGCGGGCGCCGCTGTCCTGCAAGCGATGGGCAAGGGCGAGGGCGATCGGCTAAAGCCAAAGATCCTGTCCGAGCAGACCATTACCGGCATCGAGGGCTATCACTCGCAGCTCATCAACCGCTTTCGTCACGGCGACATGATTGGCGAAAAGCAGACGCTGTACACGCTGGAGCTTCAGCCCGCCGGCTATGCCGCGCTGTGTGCCAATGAAGCGGAGAAAGCAGCGCCGGTCCACCTGCTGGAAGTGGTGACGTTTGGCGCGGTCGGAAGGCTGTGGCTGGGCGGCTATGAAGCCGAAATCGAAGCGGCGCGCGAGGCCATCCATGCGGTCCTCTCCGATCTCACCGGGCGATAAGGGCGGGACGGTCGCCAAGTCGGCGTCAGCCAGTCGGCGTGGGCGCAGCGCGGAAGCCATTCGCATCACGGCGGTGCTTGACGAGCTGGACCGGCTCTATCCCGACGCGCACTGCGAGCTGAACTACCGCAGTCCGTTTGAGCTGCTGATCGCGGTAATCCTGTCGGCGCAGTGTACCGACGACCGCGTCAACCTGATCACACCGACCTTGTTTGCGCGCTATCCCGATGCGGCGGCGCTGGCGGCGTCCAATCAAGAGGAAGTCGAGAAGATCATCTTTTCGACAGGCTTTTATCGCAACAAGGCCAAGAACATCCGGGCGGCGGCTCAGAAGCTGACCGAGAAGTTTGGCGGGGCGGTGCCGCGTACGATGACGGACCTTTTGTCACTGCCGGGGGTGGCGCGCAAGACCGCCAACGTGGTGCTGGGGACGGCGTTCGGCATTCCCAGCGGCGTGGTCGTCGATACCCACATCTCGCGGCTGAGCCAGCGCCTGGGCATGACCAGTCACGAAGAGCCGGAAAAGATCGAGCGCGATCTGCAAAAGCTGTGGCCCGAAGAGCGCTGGATCCTGTCCGGACACCGGCTGATCTGGCATGGCCGGCGGGTCTGCTTCGCCCGCAAGCCGAGCTGCGCGACCTGCACCCTGCGACCGCTCTGCCCCGCCAAAGAAGCCAAAGAGCTGCCGTAGTTCCTATCTAGAAGAGGAAGTTCGCGTCCAGAGATGTTGGTGCGAGCTACTGCGTGGGCGGGGCTTCGCCGGGGGCGTGGGGGGGAGCTTCGCTGCTGGGTGCGTGGGGCGGGGCGTCCGCTGGTGCGAAAGTGGGCTGCATGCCCGGTGGGGGCACATGCAGCGTCCCCGGTGGTGGAGCGCTCGCCATCGGACTCGGTGGGGGTGGCGGAGCGGCTTGCGGTGGCGGGGCAGCTTGCGGCGGCGGCGGCACAATCACCGTTTCCGTAGCGGATGGAGAAGCTGGCGCGGGCGCGGGCGGTGACGGCCTTGGTTCCATCGGCACAGCTCGTGGAATGGGCGGTAGCGCTGGCGTCCCCGGCTGAAGCGAGGGCTGAGCCGGCGAAGCGACCTGTCCCAGCGTTCCAGCGCGCAGCACCACTCCATCGGGCGGCTCTTTGGCGGGACGGGCGCGTGGATTGGCCAGAGAGCCGGTGATGGCAAAGCCGAGCGCTCCATCGCTGCGCTTGCCTTGGGCTTGGCTGCTGACGACGATCTCCATCGTCGGCTCGCGCGCAGTCAGCTGCGGCGACGGCTTGAAGCGAATGTAGAGGTGCGCCTCGGACAGCGGCAGGGGATCGCGCAGCTCCAGGTAGCCATCGATCCACAGCTCGACATCGGGGGACTTGGCGTGTACGTCAACGATGTTGGCGCGGCCACGCTCGATGGTGACTTTGCCGATGACATCGCCAAGTCGGATGCGCGGAAAGGTCAGGCCCTGCGACAAAAAGGCATCGCCCGGCACCACCAGCTTGGCTTTGCCATCCCCGAGCGTCGCTTGCTGCAACTTCAGATCGAGATCACCGACGGCTTTCGGCAGATCGAGTCGTGGTGGCAGCTGGATCGTCGGTGGCGCTCCCGGCCTGGCCGCTGCCGCCGGACGCTGATTGGGCGCCTGAAAGTGCAGTGACAGACCGAGCGTACCGAGCATCGGCAGCGGCAGCAGCTGCGACAGCGCCGACAGCCGCGCCAGCGTGATGTCATGCAGATCCGCACTGGCCGTCACGCCCTCGTTGCCGATGCTGAAGCTGGTCTGGAGCTCGCCGCCAAACGCCTCGACCAGCAGCCGACCACTCTTTTGGCCAAACAGCGCATCCACGGGATGAACGCGCGCTTCGATGCGGTCGATGACAATCGGTCGCAGGCTCTTGGCGGCGGGCGCCTCACTCGACGACGAGCTGGCCAGAGACTTGCGCGGCTTGAGCCGAACGTCGGTCGCCGAAAAGCCTGGCCGAAACACATTCACATCCAGCTCGCCGATGCTGACATCCATGCCCGAGCCGATGCCAAAGCTGCCGGTGGCGGTCTGCGGCGGCCCCGGCTCTTGCGACAGCTCACGCTCGATGCGGTCTTTGATCTTGTCGACCGGCAGCGACAGCGATACCGACACAAAAAACGTCAGCAGCCCGAAGGCCGTATACATCAACACCGTGACGACGCGGTTGGTCTTCCGCAGCCGTCGCAGCAGGCGCAATAGAGGCCGACGCATCGCTACTCCTTCTCGCCGCTTGAATCGGGCTTGCCGTCGCCCTTTTTGTCTTTGCCCGCCACCTTGGGCGCATGCTCATAGGTCGATATGGTCATATCGACCTCGAACTCCTGATGTTTGTCGTCGCGTGAGCGAATGTTGAGCTGCGTAACCATCACCAAGTTCTGCGGATACGTCTCGATCTTGCGCATGAACTTGAGCAGTGGCTCCAGCCCGACCTTGCCAATGCGCAAATCGACGGACTGCTGAACATACTTTTTGCCCATGGCTTCGGGCGTACGTGGATTGGTTTCGCGAATCTCGATGCCGGTTTCTTTGGCCAGGCCTTCCAGAAAGCCCGATAGCTGCAGTGGACTGTGGCCAATCCGCGAGTCCAGCTGAGCCGCCCGCGCCCGCGCTTGCAGATACGGCCCGCGCTTCTTGGCAATGTCGCGCAAGGCTCGCTGCATCGCGTCGGTCTGTTCCTCCAGGGTGTCGATCTGATCGTAGAGCAGCACACCGCCGCCGAGCACCAGCAGGCCCAGCACCGTGATCAAGAGCGCCCCCAGCAGGGTTCGCTCACGAGGCGCCAGACCATCGAGCAGCTCGCGCAGCCGCGATATTCCTGGAACCCGCGCCAAAAGACTCGGCTCGCTGGCACTCATCGGGTCACCTTCCCATGTGAAGCGGGGCTTGGAGTTACGGACATGTCGTCTCCATCTCCAGCGAGAACTGCTTGACCTCGATCGGCTTGCCGTCGGGACCGGTGTTCTTGAGCGTCAGCACTTTGCCCTTTTGGACTTTGCGGAAGCAGGGAATCTTGGCCAGGTTGGCCGCCAGATCATCGACGTACTGCGCCGAGCCACAGGTCGCCTTGAGGTCGGTCTTCTTCGGTCGAATGTGCAGCTCGATGACATCCAGGTGCGCCGGTCCAGCCGCATTGCTCGCCGGGGCGGCACTGGAGATGTCATCCAGCAGATCGAGCACCGATACCTGCGGAATGCTCTGCCCTTGCGCCTTGTCTTGGTTCAGCGCCGCTTGCAGCTCGTTTGACACTTGCCGGCCATCGGAGCGGGCCTCGCCAAACAGCGCCGTTGACTCGGTAATCAGCTGGAGCCGCAGCCGCTCGGACTCTTTTTCCAGCTGCCGCAGCGACGCGTACGCCCACATGCCCACACACACCACCAGCGCCACCGCAAAGCCGGCCAGAAGCGGCGCTTTTTCTCGCAGCAGCGCGTAGTCGGTGCGAAACGCCAGCTCGCCTTTGCGAAAGTTGAAGTTGGGCCCACCGTACGCCGCGCCCAGCCCCAGCCCGACCGCCGCCGTGCCCGTGGGCCAGCGATGCACCAGCGCGGTACTGGAGACATAGGTTCGCGACGCGCCGCCTTCGCCAAAGGTCATCGACTCGCCCGCCGGTAGCTCGCCACGCACCGCCGGACCGAGCCAGGTCGCCCCGTCAGGTGGCAGCAGCGGCTGAACCGCAATGCCCAGCTCCTCGGCGAGGAGATCCTGAATGCCATGCAGCTGCGCCGTGCCACCGGTCACATACAGGGCCTTGGGGTCGTTGCCAAAGCGACTCGCGTACGCCGCCAGTGTCTGCCGCAGATCGCGCAAGAGGGGTCGCAAGGCCTCGCGAATCACCTTGGCGACGCGTGGATTGGTAAAGTCGGACAGGCCGTTGTCGTGCTTGAGCTTCTCGGCGGCAATCAGCCCGATGCTGATGTGCTTGGCGATGGCCTCGGTGATGTGCAGCCCGCCACGCGGAATCGTGCGCGCAAACTGCACCAGCACCTGCCCGGGTCGCTTGGGATGGGCCGCCAGCGCACAGACATGGGTCGAGCGGTGCCCGAGATCAATCACCCACAGCGGCAGCTCCTTTTGCGGCGCCTGACCGGGCCGGCTCTGCACCCACAGTGCCGCCGTCGCCAGCGCCGTCGAACCACACAGCTTCGGGTCCAGCCCGAGCGGCGACATCGACAAGATGCGCGACTCGACCGCACTCTGCTTGGCACTGGCCGCCAGCCACAGCGATGCCGACGAGCCACTCGGCACCTCCGCGAGCAGCTGATCCACCACCTGCCCTTCGAGGTCGTCCATCAGCTGGCCCGCCAGCTCGAACGGCAGCGTCTGCGCGACCTTCTTCGGGTCCGACAGCGGCATCTCGACCAGACGCAGCGTCAGATCCTCGGAGATGCCTATCGCACAGCTCTCGGCGCGGATCTTTTGCCGTCCCAAGATGGAGAGCAGCGCCCGCATCTGCCGATCGAGCAGCGCGTCCACCAAGGAATCCACCACCGCTGGCTCCTCGGTCTGGTTCGTCTCGGTGTTCATCGAGCTTTCGTGCTTGCGACGCGGCGGCGGCTGGCCTTCGCCCGGCTCTGGAACGCGCTCTTCCTCGATGCTGGCAAGGTGGACGGTGCGGAAGCCCTGCTCGATGCGAGCGACCTTCACCGAATAACTGCCAAGGTCTATGCCTAATATCGTGGCCATGTTCAAAATCCCGTGGCTAGTCGAGTCGGTAGTACATCCAGGTGCCGTTCTTGAAGCAGCTGGGATGGTTGATGCAGACCGGGTTGGAGTTGGTGCTCTGCGAGTCCCAGACGCCGCGAATGTGAACCTGGGTGTTCTTCGACGCCGAGCGCTGCACGCTGCCGATGGCATCGATGCGATAGAAGCGACGCGGACTCTTGTTGCCTTGGCTCACTTGTCCGGGGGTCGCGCCCGCTGCTGGTCGCTCGCGCAGGAAGCGACTGAGCATGCCCGGACACATCGGAATCGCGCGCAGCGGCGTGGTCAGCTTCGGCGGTCCTGACAGCCCGGTCATCGACGACAGCGAGTCGGCCATCTGCGGCAGCTTTTCGATGTAGCTAGAGCAGATCAGGTTCGACAGCGTCTCGATCGCGTCTCCCGAGCTGGCCGGTGGCGGCGTCTTGGTCCCAGTCGCCGTGGTCGTGGTCGTCGTCTTCTGCGGGGTCTGCTGCTGACACAGCCGGGTATCGACCTTGCACTCGAGCTTTCCCATCTGCTGCGCCATCGTCTTTAACATCGGCAGCCCGGTCTTGAGCATCCCCGCCACCTGCTGCGCCACCAGCAGCGTATTGGGCTCAAACACCGCACTGCGATCCGCCGCCGAGGCCGCAATCATCGCCGCGAGCAGTGGCCACGCCGTCGGCTCCATCGCCGGGGCCAGCACCTTGCAGTCTTGCGTCGCGTAGACCGTAAAAAAATCGCCAAAGTAGGCCCACAGGTCTTCCGAGACACCGCGTACCTGGAGCATCTCCTCGACGGTATCGAAGAAGTGATTGTGCGGCTCGTAGCGGTCGTGGCCCTTGTCGTACGTCTCTTCGCTGGCTCCACCTGCACCGACGGGCGAATAGCGCGACACATCGACATCGGTCCAGTCGAGGATGTTGACCGGCACGTCCTCGCGGTTGATCACGACGCCGTCACGGTCGGGCACCCCAAACAGTCGGTCAAAGCGCGGCGGTCGTACCAGCGCATCGAGGAGCAGATAGACATTGCGCTTGCTGTCGGGCGTCGGGTTGTAGCCGCCGCCGCAGTTGATCGGGTACTTGCCCTCTTCGCTGGTGATCGAGAGGTCAAACGAGGTGCCCTTGGGCGTGCCCATTCCCTCGACGCTGCCGAGGTCTATCCCGACCATTCCGCCGAGCGCATCCCGAGACTCTTTGTCCCCGCCGAACGCCTGCGCCAAAAAGTTTGCATAGTCGGTGATGACGATCGCGTCGCGAAACTCCGGTGGCAGCGACTGCAGCATGTTCTGCATTCCCGACTGCACCGCGACCAGCAGCTTGGCCAGCTCAATCCCCGACTGCGCCAGATACTCGGCGCGCAGCATGTCACGGCTGTTGGCAGCGGCCTCCATCTCGACCTGGGCGTTATAGGCCAGGTCCGCCGTCGCCGCACCGAGCAGCGCCAGGCTCATCAGCACCGTCAGAATCGCCACGCCACGCTGACGACGCTTGCGATCCACTTTGGGACTGGGCGTCGGCTCGGATTCTAACGTCTCGTCGATGGGGCGATCCATGGTGGTACTTCCTGGGCTCTGCGGTCCCTAATTGGGCTTGGTATCGAGCAGCTGAAACATGGCAATGCGGACCTCGCTCTGAAGCGGCAGCTCCTCGCCCCGCTCATCGCGAATCGTCAGCTTGACGCGGACCCGACTGGGCAAGCGATTCGGCATTCCGTCGGCTTGATTGGTCCGCCACGTCTCCAGCCACTCTTTGCGCACCGGCTCGTAATAGGTCAGCTCCAGCTTGAGCACGTCGTCGGCAATGACCTCGGCCTCGCCGGGAATGTTGCCGTTGTCGATGCGCTCGGCCTGGATGCGACGCGTCTCTTTGCGCCACAGGTTGAGCTTGCCGCCGTCGCTCTTGTCGCGCTGACCGAAGTAACCCACCGCTGCGGTGTCGCCTTCCTTCGAGTCGGCATAGAGCCGCTGATGCCCAAAGTAGGTAAAGCGCAGCTCGTCGATGTCGGGTCGATGAACGCCGTCAAAATACGTTCGCGGCGTCTGCTCGGTGCCGGGAATGTTGTTGTTCGACAGGTACGCCATCTGGACATCGCGCAAGATCCGGTCCATCGCCAGCCGTGCCACCCGATAGCGCGACATCTTCGCTTCGACCGATTTTTTGGTCCGAAACGCGCCCTGGCTCGACGCCCACAGCATCAGGGTGATCATCGACAGAATGCCGATCGACACCATGACCTCGATGAGCGTAAAGCCAGCCTGGCGCGACTTCATAGCGACACCGGCGCCTTTCGGACATCGGTGAAGAACCCCACCACTTCGACCTGCTGCTCGGGCAGACCGGGCTCGTCCCACAGCACGCGAACGGTGACGCGGCGAATCCCCTGCTCGAGCATGTCTTTGACCGGACCGAGCAGCCCCGACATCCCGCTCGCCATGTTGCTACCCGACGACGACGAGGGAGCCGCCGGCTTGTCCTTTCCCGCCGCGCTCTGCCGATCTTGCAACAGCTTGGTCGCCGCCGACTGCATCTGATCCGTCGCGGGCATCCGAATCTTTTCGATGATCGTCACGTAGCGAAACTGCTTGAACGCCTGTTCCTGAAACTCGCCGCGATCTTCCTTCGAGCCGGCGTCGTCCTTAAAGCCCTCAGCGACGAAGTCGTTGTGGATCTCGGCCATTTTCTGCCGGCACAAAAACGTCGCTTGGGTCATCGCCCGCGCGTGCATGCTGATGCGAATCGCCCGGCCCGTGGTCATATACAGACCGACCAGCGCCGACGACAAGATCGCCATCGCAATCACGACCTCGAGCAGCGTAAAGCCGGCGGACTTGGGTCGCTTCATGTGCCCCCCTTTTCACGCTCACCCGCATCGAAGTCAGCCGGCGGAGGTAGCCGTCCCGGAAAGATCTCGACGCGACCGGTCAGCCCGTGGACCCACAGCGTGTACTGCACATCGTCGCTGGCATCGGTACCAAGGTGAATCACTGCCCGCTCGGTGTGGCCGTCGGGAAAAAAGTGCAGATACGCGTGGCCGGACAGATACGGCTCTTTTTCCCTCGGCAGCAGGATGTCCAGAACCTTGATCCGCGACAGCTTCACCTTCGGCAGCGTGCTGTCTTTGTACTCGGCGAAGCGCGGGCGACGGGGCGACTGGGGCGGTAGCAGCTCCTCGGGCAGCCCGGCGAGCGCTCGCTTTTCTTCGTCGGCGGCCTCTTTGTCCAGCTGGTCGCGATCCTTGCCTCGACCGCGCGACAGGCCACTGTCCTTGGTGTCAATCAGGACCCGCGTCTCCGAGCGCTCCAGCCGATAGGTCTGGGCATCCAGGTCAAAGTGCAGCCGGTAAAACGATCCGGTGGTCAGCGCGCGGTCGTAGCTGTAGCGAATCGCCGCCGCCAGCTTGCTCGACTGAGAACGAAGCTCGCTGCGCAGCAGGCTGCGGAAGCCGAGGATCGCCCCGCCCATCACGATCCCGAAGATGGCCAGCACCACCATCAGCTCGATGATCGAGTAACCCGCCTCGGGCCGCTTGGGACCACCCTGTGCGCTATGTAAACCCCCGGACCACATTCACATCCATCCTGTCCGTTACTTGTCGTCTTCCCAGCTCTTGAGGTCGTCGGGCGTGCCTTCCTTGCCGTCTTTGCCGAAGCTGTAGAGGTCGATGCCGTCGGTGTCGTGCTCGCCGGGGCACTTCATCACAAACGGGCGACCCCAGCCGTCTTTGGGCTCTTTGGTCAGCACCTTGGTCGTGACCAGATCCGCGAGCGAGCCGGGACACTGCTCTCCGGTCGCGTCCATCCGCCACTGCAGCACGCCGTCTTTGACCTTGCGCATCATGTTGATGGTTTCTTTTTTGCGCGCCTTCTCGAGCTGACCGAACGCAGCGACGGCGGCACCACCGAGCATCAGGCTGACAATCGCCAGCGCGATCATGATCTCGGTCAGGGTGTAGCCGCCTTCGCCCGGACGCAGAGGCGTCGCGCCGCGTCGGTCACGCCGCTTGAGCCGACCCACCTTCACCCACAGCGCCGTCATGGCACGCACGGCCCGTCGCAGGGACGCATAGGTTCGGTGGTCAGTCAGCGCACTAGAAGTAGGGAGCGTCATCGGAGTCTCCTTCACGCGTGGTGTTGCGGATCGTTTGGAATCCTGCGGATGTTTACTGCACAAAGTCGTTCATCTGCATGATCGGCAGCATGATCGAGGTCACGACGAAGAACACCGCTCCGCCCATGCCCAAGATCATCAGCGGCGACAACAGCGCCGTCAGCCGCTCTAGCTGCGTCTCGACTTCCAGGTCATAAGCGCCCGAGACATTTTCCAGCATCTGTTCCAGCTGTCCCGAGCGCTCACCGACGGCAATCATGTGACAGACGATCGCCGGAAACTGGTTGCTGCGCTTGAGCGGCGCGGCAATCGACTCCCCTTCGCGAATCGACTCGCGGGCCTGCTCAATCACGTTCATCAGCACGGTGTTGCCGAGCACGTTCTTGACGATCTCCATCGCCCGCAGCAGCTGCACCCCCGAGGCCAGCATCGTCGACAGCGTCTTGGCAAAGCGACTGACCGCAACCTTGCGCTCGAGCCCGCCGAGCACCGGTATCTTGAGCTTGAAGGTGTCCCACGACAGCCGCCCTTTGGGGGTCGCCAGCCAGCGCCGAAACATCACCGTCCCCGCCACTCCGACGATGAGGAGCAGCCACAGGTAATCGCTCACCAGCGTGCTGACGAAGATCAAGATCTGGGTGTTGAGCGGCAGCGCCCGTCCGGTATCGGCAAAAATCGCCGTCACTTTCGGCACCACCGTCGTCATCAGCAGCGTCAGAATCCCGACCGCCAAAATGGTCATGATGATCGGATACATCAGCGCCGACATCACCTTCGAGCGCAGCTTGTTCTGGGACTCCAGAAAGTCGGCCAGGCGCAGCAGCACCGCCTCGAGGTTCCCAGCCGTCTCGCCCGCCGTCACCATGTTGACGTACAGCTCGCCGAAGCAGCCCGGGTGACGCGCCAGCGCCGACGACAGCGGCAGACCTTCGTTCACCTGCACCTTCACGTCGGACAGCACATGCTTGAGGTTCGCATCCTCAGCCTGCTCGATCAGCGCCGCCAGCGACTCGGACAGCTGCACCCCCGCGCGCAGCAGTGTCCCGAGCTGCCGCGTCAGCACCGCGACCTCAATGGGCTTGGCCTTGCGCCGGTATTCCGCAAAGGCATCGACGACAAAGCCGAGCTGGAGCGCAATCAGCAGCCCCGCAAACAGGCCCTTGCCGACGGTATCTAGCTTGGGATCGCTCAGCCGATTCTTCGACTTGCCGCCGCTGACCTGCGCCTCGGTGACATCGGTCAGCAAGATGCCGTCGCGCCGCAGTGCCTGTCGCAGCGCCCGCGCACTGTCCGCGTCCCGGACCCCGTGGACCTGCTTGCTCTTGGCGTCGTAGCCCTTCCAGCGAAAAACCGGCATGTCTTATTCCTTGTCCTCTGCGGTCACAAGCATGACCTCTTCGATCGAGGTAATGCCCGCCAAGACCTTGCCCGCCCCGTCGGTGCGCAGCGTCCGCATTCCGGTTGCCAGCGCCGCCTTTTTCAGCGTCGCCGCATCCGACTTGCGCAGGCTCAGCTCGCGCACCGCGTCGGTGATCAGGAGCAGCTCATAGATCGCCGATCGACCGGCATAGCCGCGCTGACCACACACCGAGCAGCCCCCTTCGTGTTGCCGATAGAGCATACCCGGCGGCGGCGGCGGCGCCTTGGTGATATAGGTCGCGATCTTGAACTGCCCCGCATAAAACGCCTCGGGGGGAATGTGCAGCCGCTCCAGCTCGGCCTTGGTCGGACGATACGTCTCGCGACAGGCAATGCAGAGACGCCGCACCAGCCGCTGCGCCAGCACGCCCATCAGCGACGAAGTGACCAGGAACGGCTCGATTCCCATATCGACCAGACGAGTCACCGCACCAGCGGCATCGTTGGTGTGAATCGTCGAGAACACCAAGTGACCGGTCAGCGACGCGGTAATCGCCATCGAAGCCGTCTCTTGATCACGAATCTCACCGACCATGATCACGTCGGGATCGTGACGCAGAAACGACCGAATCGCCGCCGCAAAGGTCAGCTCGATCTTGGGATTGACCTGGACCTGCGAGATTCCCTCCAGCTGATACTCGACGGGATCTTCGACGGTGAGGATGTTGATGTCGGGTGTGTTGATCTTTGACAGGCCGGCATACAGCGTCGTCGTCTTGCCCGAGCCCGTCGGACCCGTCACCAGCAAGATGCCGTGCGGGCGGTTGATCAGCTCCAGCATCGTCTCCAGGTGGTCGGCGCCAAAGCCCAGATCCGCCAGATCCAGCACCACCGAGCTCTTATCGAGGAGACGAACCGTGATGCGCTCGCCAAACGCCGTCGGAACCGTGGCAACACGCATATCGATGTCTTTGCCGGCAATCTTGCGTCGAATGCGACCATCTTGTGGCAAGCGCTTTTCGGCAATGTTCAGGCCGGCCATGATCTTGACGCGAGCAACAATCGAGTTAATGAAGGTACGCGGCGCTTTTTTGTATTCCTCCAGGTTGTTGTCAATGCGATAGCGCACCACCATGTCTTTTTCGCGCGGCTCAAAGTGGATATCTGACGCTTTGACGCGCACCGCATGGAAGATCACCGAGTTGACCCAGCGAATGATCGGCGCTTCGTCGCTGACATCAACCAGATCGACATCTTCTTCTGTCTCGGCTTCTTCGGCGGTTTCCTCGTCTTTTTGCAGGTCGGCGTCAATACCAGCCCGTGAGTAGACCTTATTGATGGCCTCGATGATCTGCGACGCGGGCGCCAAAAAGGGCGATACCTCGGCACCGACCGCTCGACCGATATCATCCAGGATGTGGACCGCAGTCGGATCGGCAATCGCCGCTTCCACGGTATCATCGTCGGTGTTGCGACGAAGCAGCAGCACCGAGTGCTGTTTGGCAAAGTTAATCGGGATCCGCTGGACCAGATCTTGGTCAATCGTATCTGGCTTTATCTCTAACAGCACATCCAGCCCAAACTGATGGCCGAGCGCCCGCAGCACCTGCTCCTCGGTCACGGCACGTCGTCGCAGCAAGATCTCGCCGAGTCGGGTGCCTTCCGTCTGAGCTCCGCCGGCACGACGCAGGTCCTCTTGCTCGGCCAACGCCTCCTTGAGCTGCGCCTCGGCCAGCCCGGCCTGCTTCTGCAGCAGCGACCCCAGCGAGCGCGCCGACACCGGTCGAACCGGCATGACGGGATGCTGACCGCTGCTCTTGCCGGCTCTGTCTTGCCCCTTTTGCGACGGCAGCACGGAGTGTTGTCCGGAGCTCTTGGCAGTCCCCGCCGCGCCGAGTGCGCCCCTGCCTTCTGATTTGTCGGCTTTGGCCATCATGCCCTCACTTCCCGTTAGCCCGGAGGCGCCCCAGGTGGTGGTGCAGGTCGCGGCGCGGCGGCTGGCTGAGGTGCGGCGGTCGTTGTCGTCGTCGTCGGAACGGAGACATTGCCCGGCGCCTGCGTCGAGCCGCCCAGCGAGCGCGAGCCCGGCGGTAGCTCGACGGGACCGGAGTCAACCACCTCGCGGTGCAGCGACTGCTCAGCGGTACGCAGCTCGACCAGCTCTCGCTCACTATCGACGGCGGTACGGTTGATCTCCTCGAGGGCGCCGCGCTTTTTGCTGTAATCGATGACGCCGATCACATCCCGCTCGTCGCTGAACGCCGAGTAGGCTTCGATAAACTCGCGCCTTTCCCGGGTCTTGCGCTCGAAGATCCGCTGCAGCTCCGACGGATCGTTGATCACATACGGCGTCAGCACGATCAGCAGCATCTGCTTTTGCACTTCCTTGCTGCGGGTCTTAAACAGGTATCCCAAGATCGGAATGTCGCCGAGGATCGGAATCTTGGTCACCGACTCAGCGACGCGATCCCGCATGATGCCGCCGAGCACCACCGGCTGCTGATCACGCACCACCGCCGTCGTCTCGAGCGTGCGCTTGTTCGTCGCTGGGCCAAGTCCGTTGAAGTTCTTGTCGGCAATGTCCGAGATCTCGGTCTTGAGCTCGAGGCGCACCGTCTCACTGGCACTGACATGCGGCGTCACTTCGATCTTCAGCTGCACATCCTGACGCTGCACCGACTGCATCGCCGCAAACGCCGCCATTCCGCCCGCCTGACCCGCCATCGGCAGACCGCCGGTAATTGCACTCGGGAACGGCAGGTTCTGTCCGACGGTGATGGTCGACTTTTCGTTGTCCGTGGTCAGGATGTTCGGCACCTGCATCACGTTCACGTCGTTGTTGGTCTGCATCGCTTGCAGCAAGATGCCAAACTGCGGCGGCAGCACCGATCCACTGGTACCGGTCCCTTGCCCGAAGATCGTGCTGCCGGTGATCTGCGGACCGATGAGCCCACCGACGAGTCCCGGCATCGTCAGCAGCGACAGTGGATTCAGCGAGTTGAGCGAGCCGCTCTTCAGCCCGCCGAGCACCAAGCCACCAAGACCGGGAATCGCGCCGTGATAGGACAGCCCAAGGTCGCGCGACTTCGAGATGCTGACCTCCATCACCATCGCCTCGATGAAGACCTGGCGACGCGGCACATCGAGCCGCCGAATCACATCGCGCAGCGTCAGAAAGTCCTTGCCCGTCGCCAAGATCACCAGCGAGTTGGTCGCTTTGTCCGGCGTGACCTTGACCTCGTCTTGGAACGCGCCGCTACTGCCCTGCCCGCCTGCGCCCGACTGCGGCGGCGGACTGAAGCCTCGCCCGGTTCGACCCCGACTCGCCCCCGACGATACCGAGATACCGAGCCCGCCGAGCACCTGCACCATCTCGTCGGCGTTGGCGTTCTCCAGCGCGTAGACGTGAATGCGGTCCCCCGTCGAGGTCGAGCCCTGCTGTTCCAGTCGCTTGATCAGCGCAAACACCCGCTGATAGGTCCGCTCCGCTGACACCAAGATGATCGAGTTGGTGCGGTCATCGGCAAAGATCTGGCTGATCGAGTCATCTCCGCTGCCAATGGTCGACGGAGTCGCCGAGTCCATGCCGACACTGCCAACCTGGATCGGTGCGCGTCGCGGCTGCCCCGATCCTGCGGTCTTGCCGACGCCAAAGACCTGCTGCAGCATCTGCAATACCTCGGTGGCGACGATGTTCTTGAGCCGAACCACCCAGATCTTCTCACCCGCCATCGGCTGATCGAGCGCGCGCACCACTTCTTCCATGCGACGGATGTTCGACGCCAGATCGGTCACCACCAGCGTGTTGGCCGCCGCATACGGCATGATGTCACCGTCGCGGCCCTTCAGCCGGTTTAACACCTGCACCACCTCCTCCGTGGTGATGTACTTGAGCCGCATCAGCCGCGTCACATAGCGCTCTTCGCGCGGCACCACTTCACCGGCGCCGATGACCGGAATCGACGCCTCACGTGCCCGATTCGACTCGATGATCTTCAGCACTTTGCCGTCGGGCTGCACGGTCAGGCCCATCGACTCCAGCGACGACAGGAAGATCCGGTAAGCCTCTGCCGCCGTGACCGTCTCGGGCGCGATGATCGTGACCTTCGACTGCCGGACGTTCTGCGGCAGGATGATCGGTCGACACGAGATCGCCTTGATGAAGCCGACCAAGTCGGTCAGCTCGGCCTCGGGCTTGAGGTTGAAGTTGACCTTCTTGTTGGGCGGAAAGGCCTTGCACTCCAGAAACTCCGCCGCGCCGGGCAGCGGCAGATCGTCCGCGCTCATGGCTCCCGGCTTGGCCGGCTGTCCCGTCGGTGGCGCTCCAGCAGGCACCGTGGTCGGAGGCACGGTCGGCGGCGGCGGCAGAGTCCCCGGCGATACCGTCCCGAGCGGACTCGTCGGTCGTACCGCTGGCGGCTTGGCTGCAACCTTGTTCTGCGCCGCTGCCGACGCAGACAGGTGTCCGGTCAAGAGAACGGCTGCTGCACCATATATTATGCGGTTCAAAGTCTTCATATTCGGTCACCGAATCTGGTAATCGAGCGTGATGTTTTCGCCGCGTCGCTCCACCATAACGGTCAGATGCGAAGCGCTTTTGAGTTTCGTATAGGCTTCTAACGCCTTATCAGGTGTCGACATATCAAGACCGTTAATGGCCTTGATAAGATCCGCATTCTGCAGCCCTATCTTGGAAAAGATCGAGGCAGTGCGAATGTTGTAAAGCTTAAATCCCGACGGCTTACCGTCTTTGATCCACGGCACAAACCGCGCACTGGTTGCCAGCGCTGTGGTATTGGCCAGGACCTTATCGATCAAGCTCTTATCGACCTCGCAGTTCGAGCCGGTACAGCGCACGCCCTTTTCGACATCTTTCTCGATGCCGGTCGGATCGGTCGAGCTGGGCTCGGCGGTCGCAACGGCACTCGGCGGCGGCGGCGGCGGTTCCTTGTCCGAGGTCAGATACTCGATGCGCTTGCCCACCACCAGATAGACCCGGCCTTCGATGACCTGCGCGACGATGGCATTGCCCTGCGTCAGCTTGTCACCGCGCCGGAAGATCCCCACCCGCTTGCGGTCGTCGCCGGTGTCGCGAATCACCGCCATCGACCAGTCCCAGTCCCCCGGCGACACCATCGTCGCGACCAGCTGCAAAGGCAAGCTGCTGCGCTGCGGCGTCTGATCGATCGGCCCTTCCTCCTGTGCCTTGTCCGGCGTCAGCGAGATCGGCGCACAAGTGCTGCAAAAGATGTTGCGCCGCAGGATCGGCTCGATGTCCTTGCTGCGGGTCTTGTCCGCACTGGTCGAAGCGCTGGCTTCCCGTCGCGGGAAAGGCGGACCATCGCCGGACAGCAAGGCTGAGATCGCCGAGTTGGCCGCCGTACGCCCGACGAGCGCGGCACAGATGGCGACGACAAGCAAGTTGAGGACCCAGAAGTAGTTCTTGACTAGCACGGCATTTGACTCCGCCTGCGCCACAGCCATTGCAAGGCTCGGGCCATCCGCCGCACGCCCAAGACGCATCAATCTCGACGAGGACTTAGCTGCCTGGGCACTCCAGCGCCCCCGGTCCAACTGCCAGATTGACAAGCAAGTCAGGCGACGCCACGGCTGGTTTTGCCAATTTGACAAGCGACCCACACACCCGCGCCGCCGCCGCCAGCCAGCCGGTCAGACCATGCACCCAAATCGCGCCTGAAACACGATACACTGACGAGATCGCAGGACTTGCTTGATGTTGGCGTCGATCTCCGAGGGCGTGCTACTCGACAGGGCGGTGGCGCAGGGACTGATTGCTGCGGCGGATGTGGCGGCGGCCCAAAAAGACCACTCCGCGCAGGCGGGACCGCGCAAGTGGGGCGCAGTGCTCGATCGACTGATTGCGCAGGGCAAGCTCAGCGACGAAGGGGTGCGGCGACTGCATGAGGATCTGTCGACGGCGCGACCGGACTCACCGGCGCTGGAACGGACGATGGATGGCGGCCTGGAGCAGACGCTGCAGAGCGAAGCGGGCGGCCAAGCCCCGACGAGTGTCCTGCCGACCACCACGTTTCCGGCGCCGCACTGGGACAAGTACGAGTTCATCGAGACGCTCGGGCGCGGCGGCATGGGCGCGGTCTATCGGGCGCGCGATCGGCGACTGGGCCGCCTGGTTGCGCTGAAGTTCATTCACGGCGACGACCCCGGCATGATCCAGCGCTTCCTTCAAGAAGCGCGCGCGCAGGCCCGGCTCGATCATCCCTATATCTGCAAAGTCTATGAAGTAGGCTCTGTTGATAACAAGCCCTACATTGCAATGGAGCTGGTCGAAGGCCGTACGCTCGATCGCGCCAGTGCCCAGCTCGCGCTCCCCGAAAAGCTACAGTTACTAAAGGAAGCCGCCGAAGCCCTCCACTCCGCCCACGAACAAGGCATCATCCACCGCGACATTAAGCCATCCAACATCATGGTCGAGCGGACGGTGGCGGGACGGCTGCGTCCGGTGATCATGGACTTTGGCCTGGCGCGCGAGAGTGGCGATTCCCATGGACTCACAGAGTCGGGCGCGGTGATGGGAACGCCGGCCTACATGTCTCCGGAACAAGCACGCGGAGAGGCGCGTCGACTCGACCGGCGCAGCGATGTCTATTCCTTGGGAGCGACGCTGTACGACATCCTGAGCGGCAAGCCTCCCTTTGAAGATCAGACAGTCCTGAACATCCTCCTGAAGGTCATGAATGAGCCGCCGACACCGCTTCGGAGTCTCATTCCTGAGCTTCCGGAAGCCATCGAGCTGGTGGTCAGCAAGTGCCTGAACAAGGAACCGGAGCAGCGCTATCAGACCGCGCACGCACTGGCGGAAGATCTTGGCAGGTATTTGACTGCGCAACAAGTTACCGCCAAGCGACTCAGCTATTCCTATCGACTGCGCTACTGGGCACGCCACAATCGGACGCTGGCGACGCTGGGTGCGGTTCTGTTTGTGACGGTGATCTCTGCGACGGGATTTGGGATTCGCGCGCGCATCATCGCCGGCCAAAAGGAACGCCGCGCCAAAGAGCAAGCAGAGCTGTCGCGCTGGATCGGACAGACCGTCAAAGATCTGGAATGGGTGGCGCGCACCGCGTATCTGTTGCCGCTGCATGACACCAGCTATGAACAGCAGCTGGTTCGCGAGCGGATGGCAGAGATCGAGACAGAGCTCGCCAAGCACTCCGATGTTGGGCCGCGACTGGGAGCGTATGCGCGGGGTCGTGGACTGCTGGCGCTGCATGACTTTCGCAGAGCCTATGAAGAGCTGCAGAGAGCCGAGCAGCTCGGGCACGTCGATCCAGAGCTCGACTACGCCATCGGCAGAGCCCTGGGGGCGCTGTATTCCCAAGCGCTCGATGACGCCAGGAAGAGTGGCGACAAGAGCTTTTTCGAGAAGCGCAAGGCCGAGCTAGATGAGCAGCTCCTCCGTCCCGCGCTCTCCTACTTGGGAAAGAGTCGCGGACTCCGCAGTGTCTCCTCTACCTATGTGGAGGGACTGGTTTCGTACTATCAGGAGCAGTACGATCTTGCGCTGCAGAGTGCCGACCGCGCCTATCAGCAGGCTCCGTGGCTGTATGAAGCGGTGCAGCTGGGCGGTGATGTCTTTCTGTCCCGAGCACGCACCGAGCGCGATCGCGGTCTTCACGATCAAGCCGAGAAGAGCTTTGCAGAGTCTGTGTCCCGCTACAAAAAGGCCGCAGAGATCGGCAGGAGCGATCACAACGTCCACGAAGCCCTGGCCGAAACCTACATCCGCTGGGAAGAACTCGACTTCTACAGAGGAAAGAACCCCGAGCCACTCTTAAAGGAAGCTCTAGCGGCCGCAGACAGAGCCCTCCTAGCCGCACCCAAGGAGTCCCACGGCCACACCAAAAAAGCCTTCGCCTACGACTTTATGTCGCAATACGAACAGCGCAATGGCAATAAAAGAGCAGCCATCAAGTTTCGTGAACTACAGCTAAAAGAAGCAAAACAAGCGATTGATAAAAATCAAAATAACCCATACGCACATGAATCTGCAGGAATTGCCAGTTTCAGGTTAGCTGAACTATCAGACACATCTAATGATGCCATAATCCGACACCGAGAGTACGCATACAATAGATTTAAAACAGCGATCCAGCTCAATCCTCGCTTCCCATGGGCATTCAACGATCATGCGATTGCGCTCCTCGGTGAAGCAAAGCAATTACAGCAACAGAATCTCGATCCGATCGATGCGATTACGCGCTCTGTTCAATTGGCAGAGCAAGCACTTGCAGTGGACCCGGGATACATCTATGCTCTAAATACAATAGCACTGGCGAGTCTGCGTGCTTGTACTTGGAACATCGAACACGGCGTCGATCCGGAAGCCTGGGTCGAGAGAGGGAGGAAGGCAGCCCAGCAAGCCCTGTCTATCAATAAAAACTACTCGTTTGCTTATGGAAATCTGGGCACCATTTTCATGAACAAATCTCTATACAATCTATTAAATGGATCAGATATCATAAGCAGCAAAAAGACTGCCATTGATAGTTATCAGAAAATGGCCCAGATTACCGGACCAACTGCAGAGCTAAGCAGCTACATTTCGACCATTCATCATTTTGAGTCACAGCAGTTCTTACGGCTAGGCCAAGATCCATCGGCATCGATTGATGCAGGACTTGCTGAGATTGCTAGCTGTATCGCGCCACCGGAACCAGATCCATATTGCATAGATATACAAGCACGACTACTCTCCGCCAAATCTGCTTGGAAAACCAAACAGCGCATCAGTGACTTTCGTACCATTGCACACGCTTATCAACTATCTCGGCAAGTGCTTAGCAAGATCGGGGACGAGCCGGATGCACTCCTGTCTTCTGGGGAGATTGCACTGCAGCTGGTTCAAGCGACTCAGCCGCTTGGCAAAAGTCAGCGGACGACTCTTCAAGAGGGTATCGCTTCGATAGACAAGGCACTCGTCGCCTCGCCAGGCTGGCCGCGTGCGCTGGTGGTGAAGGGAGCACTCCTCTTGGAGCGGAGCAAGCTGGAACGGAGTCTGGTGCAGAAGCGTGCCTCTCTGTCTGCTGCACGCGATGCACTTGCCGCAGGAATCACCGGGAATCCGCTGCTCAAGCGGCGCTATGAAGGGATGTTGAAAGAGGTCGAGCAGCGGCTTTTGGAGCAGTGAAAGGAGTCCGTTAGGAGTCCCTTGGTTGGTTCCCAATCCAGCAAGTTGAACGTTCGCGTCCAGAAACGTAGCGAGCATGGTCACTGGCGTAGGCGGGCGAGCGCGCCAGTCCCCGACACGAAGCGTGGGGGAGAGCAGCCATACGGGCTGTGAGCACGCTCGACATAGCCAGCGGCCACCGCAGTAGTTTCTGGATGGCGCTGGCATGGTTTCCCTCGGTGAGGTGGTTTCAGAGACGCGCCGTGGTCCACTGGTGGTCCCAGGGTCGCTTCTTGGCTTCGAGCGCTCGGCC
>JAEUKA010000063.1 GCA_016794465.1 Myxococcales bacterium
CCGCTTTCTATATCAACATAATCAAAGCTCACTCCATCCAAACAACGCACCGCCCCAGTGACCACCGGGTCCGGCCAGAGTAAGCAATTGCCACCAAGGTAGTCCGCGCCCGTCGAGCCAGCGACACAACTTGGTCGGGCCGTGATCCACAGGCGACCGCACCACGCTTTTGCGCTGGTTCCAGTGGGCCAGCTGACCCCAAAACTCGCAATTCTTAGACCCACCGGATTACAAGTTCTCGACGGTGAAAAAAAATAGGTTGAAATGATGGTGTCAAGGAATTCGTGATGCTCGACTGCACATTGCTTAATTCACCGACAGTCTGTTGACCCTATCTGGCTCTGCGGTTTGTGAATTGGCCTACGTTTTGTGGGGGGCGGTGGGATGCGGTGTCATTCTTCGACGGGAATCGTGAAATGTGCGACGAAAGACAAATCGTCCGCATCGGGACTGCGGACGGATTGGGCCAGAGGGGGTTCCTGCTGCTCAACGCTCGGTCAGATTCCGCTGGGGAGAAAGGAGAGCGCGGACAGGGGCAGGAAAGACTCCTTCCTTTCCGTCATCTTCCCCGGTTCCCATTCCTGTTTGAGCAGCGCATTCATCAGCGCGCTGGTTCGGGTATCCCGAAAGAACTGCTCCAGTTCACGACGAGCCTCTCTGTTGAAGCCGCTCGTCGACTTCGGGGGCGGCGGCTCCTCACTACCGAGCCGGATCGCACTCCGTCGCTTCATCAGATACTCAAAATGTGCTCTCTGTTCACCGGAACGGAATGCGGTTCGGACTCTCTGCTTGGCGAAGTCACTCAGGGAGGGAATGCGCCTTGGCTGCTGGCATTCACCCTCGGGATACTCTGTTCCAGCCGCAATGGAATCGCATGAGGAGGACTCTGCTTCGGTTCGCAGCGACGACACGCTGCTTGTCAGGAAGAAGTGCAGACCGGGAATCGCGCCAGCTGTCTTCGGAGAAATGATCTCGCCAGACGCTCCAGTCCACACCACGCGGTAGGTCTGTCCGTCCATCAAGCGGATGTCATAGGGAACCTGAAACGGACAGAGGGAATAGTGGCCCTGATATCCAGTCGCGTCGAGCGGCGGAGACAGACGCGGCATGTCATCCGGCGTGCGTGTCGGCATCAGCAGCCGATAGCCCAGTGCTCCTTCTGGGGCCAGACCCGTGAGCTGCTCAGCCATCGGAATGCGCGGAGCGGAGTGTGCGCTTGGCTTTGGGGTTCAACGTGGTCTGTTTTCGCCAGTGGTGCGCACGGTGCGAATCGTCGCAGAGCATCTTCCGGGAACTACTCCCTGGAGGTAGCTCTCTCTTGCAGTGTTCACACTTCATCGGGCACACCGTAACGCGAACGGAATCGCTTGCACAAGCTTCCAGAACGAACGCAAGGGAGTCGCAGCCGTGGTTCCGTTCTCGTTCACAGACCGGAGCGTTCGGAACTCCCTACCGCCGCAAGAACGCTCATCCGATCGTCCGCGCATTTTCCAACAGCTAACGTACTCAACCTCACCGCCGGTTCCCAGGCGGCCTTGGTTCCTGCGCTTCGTTCCCAAACACCACTCTCGACGCGGGAACTGCTCTGGCCTTTCGCTTGGCGCTTACCGCACCTTCTGTTTCTGGTGCTGCCAAAGGTGTGGTCCGCAAAAGCGTTCCCCCTGCTGGGGGCGATTCCGACACGGCTAGCCGGACGATGTCGTTCCTTCGCACAGACTTCCATCATCGCCTGGTTGCTCTTGCTCTGGCTTCGGCTGGTGCGCCATGTGCGGTCCACAAAAGTGCTCGCCGTGCTGGGGGGCGTTTTGGCAGGGCTGTCCGTCTTTTTTGGTCGCCTGACAGCGCGTGGGCAGCGCAGTCCGCTTTTCCGTGACATCCATGAACTTCTTCCAGGCTCGGTCCTCAAGCTGGTCGCTGCCTTCTCCAAATCGTGGATGTGAGACACGGAACATCATGTGTTTGCTTCAGGAATGACCCGCGACAAGCGACGCTCGCTCCTGCTGGAGATGCACAAACCCGAAGTCGTCCTCGAAAAACTCCGCCGCTGCAAACCGAAACAGGTCGAAACAAACGAGTCTCTGCAGGAGTGGGAAGAATAGCGGCTTCACAGCGCGGTCAGCGCGAGCAGTAGACGAAGAATTGTCACTCAGCCCGGAAGATAAATGGATAGGTGACGATCACGGGCACAGTTCCTTCCGGTTTGTCAAACTTCCAACGTCGCACCGCAGCGAGGATGCAGCTCTCCATCGCTTGGTCGCCAAGCGTCGATGATTGAGCCTGTGCATGGACGATATCTCCCATCGGGTCGATGCGGAACAGAACGAGCACCCGTCCCTGGAGTTCGGGATTCCGTTTCAGTCCCGCTTGGTAGCAGGTCCGAACGTCGCCTGCGTGCGCACGGATCGTCGTACGAATGGACGCCTTCATCTGTGGACTCTGCGTACTGCCGGTTTTCGACACAGTTCCGCCGTACATCGTTCCTTCTGGCAGCGTACTGGTCAGACGCCCATCGGAAAAACCGGCTGCTGTGACCAGCTCGTCCGCTTCCCGAACTTTGGCGTACACCACTGAATCTTCAACCCGGAGGAGGAGGTGCGATTCCTTCGGATGCAAGCGCCGCAGCGCGGCAAGCTGCTCTGCAAGTGATTTTGTGTCTCTCACTTCAATTGGCGTTCCAGGTGATACGCCCAGCCTGAATCCCTGCTCTGCGACGATCAGTGTGATCTCAACATGTCCGTCATGGCTTGTGGGAACCTTCGATATGGGTTCACTCCTACCGACGAACTCGAGCGTTTGATATCCAGCGATGATGCAGGTGTATAGGACTCTTCTGAAAATGAGAAACTCGACGGATGGAGCCACATCGAGAACACAGCGAAGCTCACCCGCGTGCGGTGATGGTCCTTCAGAGCGATGGCTTTTGCGGTCCATGAGCGCGTCAAACAGGGGCTCAATCTTCCAGTCCATCCGCTGCTCGGTTAGCGAGGGCCGGGCCATGAGAGGCACTCCGTAGAGGGAAACCAGCTCACGCGTAACCGTGATTTTGGCCGTATCTCCGATCGGTGCAGCCGACACCGGGAAACCGGCGGCGAGGATGGCTACAAAAAGGAATCTTGCCCAGATGTGCATGCACAGCATTCTGACCAAATGGTAGGACCGGTGCTGCATCGCTGTCCACTAAGAGACTGCCGACGCCTCGTTCGGAAGGTTCGTCATGGGCATCTGTCGGGCCGGGCAACCCGGTGCTCCAGTGTCGATGGGTCGCAGCTTGCACAACCGTATCGCACAGGAATGGCGCATTCCGGTCCAAAGTGACCGTGGATTCCGGTCCAAATGGACCAGGCTCATCCGTAGTCTTGTGGCGCGTGCGGGGCTGGCTCCCTGTAGCCTCCGGCTCCTTTAGGAGTCGGCGGTGCGTGAGCGAATCAGGATGCGCAAGTCTCGTGAAATTCTTCGTCATATCCTCGACATGAAGCTGCCCTATCTCGTCGCGGAGCAGTCCGTGGGCGCCAGTCATGGCCTGGTCTGTCGAACGCTCGCCAAGGTGCGAGAGCGCGGCATGACCTGGCCCGACATTGCTCCTCTGTCCGAGGAGGAGCTGGAGCGGCTTTTGTATGGGCCTCCCAAAGTGTCCGCTTCGTCGCTGCCGCTGCCCGATTGGGCCCTGGTGGATGCCGAGCTGAGGAGGCCCGGAGTGACCCTCCTTTTGCTCCATGAGGAGTACAAACAGAGTCATCCTAACGGACTGAGCTATTCCCAGTTCTGCGAGCAGTACCGTCGCTTCCGCTCGTCGCGTCCGCTGTTGCAGCGGCAGGAGTACGTCGCGGGTGACAAGATGCTGGTCGATTACTCGGGAAAGCGGCCTCACTACTTCGATCCAGCGACGGGACAGCGCATCGACTGTGAGCTGTTTGTCGCGGTGCTCGGCGCGTCGAATCTGACGTTTGCGCACGCCAGCGCGACGCAGCGGCGCGAGGACTTTCTGCGCAGTCACATGCGCGCAGTCGAGTACTTCGGAGGCGTGACGCGGCTGTGGATTCCCGACAATCTCAAGAGTGCGGTGACGCGCGCGTGCCGGTACGAGCCGACGGTGCAGCGCGACTATCAGGAGCTTGCAGAGCACTACGGAGCGGCGATTCTGCCGACGCGTCCGTACAAGCCCAGAGACAAAGCCAAGGTCGAGGTCGCGGTGCAGATCGCGCAGCGCTGGATTTTGGCGCGACTGCGCAATGTGTGTCGCGTCACAGCTGCGCTCTCGTCAGCGCGGGGGATATACCACGCTGCCCGAGCACAGTTACAAGCGCTGCTTGGGACTCTTGCGGCTCGCGAAACGCTACGATCAGGAGCGACTGGAGGCGGCCTGCGAGAGAGCGTTTGGCGCCGGTGCGCGCTCATATCAGAGCGTGAAGTCGATCCTCGAACAGGGGCAGGATCGACTTCCGATCGCGAGACAGCAGAGTCCGCAAAAGGAGTCCATCGAGCATGAGCACCTGCGCGGACCCAAGTACTACAACTAGTCACTTTCTCGACGAGAAAAATCACATCCAAGAAGGAGGAAGCATGCTGATCGAAGCGACCAAGAACAAGCTCAAGGAACTCCAACTCGAGGCGATGACAAACGGATTCACAGAGCGCGAAAGGAGGCCAAGCTCAGACTGCACACAGCGACGATGGAAGCGATTGAGATCTCGGAGAGTAGGAATCTGTCGCGGGCGCAGCTTGCGCAGCTCGGGTCGTGTCAGTACATCGAACAGAATCTGGCCGTGCTGATCACCGGAGCGACGGGAACCGGCAAGACATTCCTGTCGTGCGCGCTGGGAGAACAGGCGTGTCGGAAGGGATTCCGTGTGCAGTATGTGAGGCTCCCTCGGCTGCTGGAGGAGCTGCAGCTGGCGCACGCTGATGGCACTTACGCTCGTCTGCTGGGACGGCTGCTGCGAAACAATTTGCCGATTCTGGAGCACTGGCACAAGTGGCTCTGTGAACCGACGGTGGCGGACGCCATCCTCGATCGGCTCGTGCATCGCAGCTACCGCCTTGTGCTAAAAGGTCCTTCCCGAAGAAAAGGAAACGAACCCAAAAATCAGAGTCCGTAACCAAAACCGAGCCCGCTTCGTCGCTTCGCTCCGATAAGGATGAGCCTGGTCCATTTGGACCGGAATCGGCGGTCACGGATTGAGATTGAATCGCTCTCCATGATGATGAGGGAAGCAACGGACTGATGAGGACTGCCAGCGTCATGACTCCGCAAGCTGGCAAAGATAAAGACCTGCGCGCCCGCTGAGCTGCACCGTCAGCTCGTTGTGCAGCTTCAGGGAGTCGGACTCGGGGGTCGTCAAGGGGAGTCGGACTTTGTGTGCTCGCGGCAGCCCGGACCGAACACCACGGCGGCGGCGTCATGGAGCTTCTGGCTCACGAACACATCATGCAGAAAGCGCAGCCACTCCTCTTTGGTGATCGAGCCATTGCGATCGCGATCGATGAGCCGGAAGCCCGCATCGGCCACAGCATCGGACAGTCCGTAGGCGCGAGCGAACTGTAGGAACTCGGCTTCGGACAGAGTGCCGGTTTGATTGCGATCACAGACGGTAAACAGCACATTTGACAGAGCACGCACGCTGTCTCCCGCCGGGCTGCTGAGATCACGCGACACGCTCTGGCAGAACTGCAAAAACTCCTCACGCGAAATCCGACCGTCTTCGTTGCGATCCACAGAGCGAACCAAGTCCTTCCAGAATCCCTTGAGCGTAGTCAGGAGCTCGGTATGAATCGCGGAGTCTCGTTCGCGGCGCTGACCCTCGATCAGACGCAGTGCCAGTGCATCCAGATCCGCTTGCTCCACATGGCCGTTGTCATCGACATCGAGCGCCAGATACAGGTTGTGCGCCTTGATCTTCTGGATGTCGCTGCGATGCTGCTGTTCTGTCACGGCGGGTGAAGACCTGCCTGGCAGCTCGGACTTGACCTGCGCGGGCGACAGGATGAGGTGCCGTGAGTGCGGCGCTGAGACACCAGCGGTCACGAGCTCATCCCAGAGCGCCAGGCGAATGACATCCGACATCTGTTTGGACATTCCGGGCTTTACCATCGTCACCGTACGAAGCAGTGTGGAGTGTTCCCGCAGATCCTCCAGTGCGACCTCTGTCTCTCCCAGGATCTCGGTGTGCGTGGCACGAACTTCGGCGGTCTTGCGGGTCAGCACTTCGATCACCCGATGCAGATCTTCACCATGCGGAATCGGCAGATCGATCACGACGTTTACATAGCCCTTGGAGTGACTTGCGACCTTGCGGATCTCACCATTGGGAATCGCGTGTAGGACTCCGGACTCATCGCGGACCTTGGTGACGCGGACGCCGATTTCTTCAACGTTTCCTTTGACCTCACCGACCTCGATGAAGTCGCCAATGAGGAATAGGTTTTCAAACAGAATGAAGAACCCCGCAACCAAGTCACCGACGAGCGACTGCCCACCGAGTCCGACCGCGACACCGACGGCTCCGGCCCCGGCCCACAGCGGAGTGGTATCAAAGCCGGCCTCACGTAGCATCATCAGTACAGCAGCAAAGTAGACTGCGTAGCGCAAGATTCCGGCAGCGACTGGCACCAAGGTCTGCCGTTGCTGATACTCCGCTTTGCTCAGCTCGCTGCGGTGAAGGAAAAACTCGCTGATCAGCAGCAAGCACACCTCGACCAGCACGCGGCTCAGGTAAAAGATCCCGATGAGGCGCAGCGCCAGTCGCCCGGTCTGTCCAGCCCACGATCCCGGCGTAATCTGTTCGATCGTCCAGGTGGCAATGGCGACGTAGATAAAGTAGTCGGCGGCGCGCTTGGTCAGCGGGCCCAGGTGCTTCACCTGACCGAGATAGCGCAGCGGATTCTCTAGCCTGCTCAGCAGCTCGGACAGTCCGAACAGGACATCGATCGCCAGGTGTGCAGCTCCGACCAGGAAGCGACCGAGGTAGATCGCCAGAACCACGTACGCGATCCAACCAAGCGCCCGCAGTCCACCCGCTGACATTCCCAACAGCTGCGCACACACGCCCAGCGCGACAAACAGCAGGGACGCGAGCAGCGCCAGCCGCAGGTGCTCCAGCAGCGCACCGAGTCGCTCGCGATGACCGGTCAGGACTTCGGTACGCTCCAGTCGAGCCCGCAGCGCCGCCATGATCGTGACCACGACCCGTGCCACCAAGAAGGCCAGGACAATGATTCCCAGGGACTTTGCGGCGGCCAGCACGATGCCCAGCCAGTCCTTCGCTTGCAGCTGTGTCAGACGGCTCTGCACGAGCTCTCCAAAGCGAAGCTGGCGCAGCGAGGCCCAGACCACCCCGCCGCCGAGCAGCAGGGCGAACAGAGTCACGAGCCCAAGAGAAAAGCGCCAGGTCTTGCGCCGAAAGGCAGTCACCAGCTCTGGCGAAGTATCCAGCACCTTGGAGCGAAGCAGCCAGCTCGCCCCGCGCACAAACAGCCCGGTTCCGAGCAGTGTCAAGAGCAGAACCAGACCGAGGATCACCCCGGCATACTTCCCGTTTTCTAGCAGCAGCTCGCTTGAGATGTTCATGGCTCTTTCCGCTCCTGCGTGTGCTCAAAACTACTGCGCCGCGCCGCGCCTTCCGGAACATAGGTCCGCGATCGGGGGCGCAGCAGCGGACTACACAGCTCGTCTAGGAATGCCAGCAGCGGCTCGGGCGTGTCCGCGAGCTCCCGAATCAGCGCGTGCAGCGTGTCCGACAAGTTGCTGAGCTGCGACTGAAGGACGATGTCCACTTGATCGCTATGCGGCATCGAGGTCAAGGCGTAGGCCATCTGATAGCCCTTGCCGACCAGGCGTCCCACTTCGGCCCAGGCTGCGGTCTTTTTCGATCCAGCGGCCACCGCTGCGGCCTCTGCGGCCACTCCGAACAGCGCGCCTGTCTTCATCTCATGATAGCTAGCGGCACTCTCGGGAACGCGCGGGCTCGGACCGAGCGCCGATTCCTGTTCATGCTCCAATTCCTGACCACCGACCAGACCTGACAGCGATCCGGTCGCACACGCCAGGAGCTGCACCACCCGCAGCGCCCGCGCCGCCTCCTTTCGGGGTCCAGTAGCGAGCAGCTCAAAGCTTCGCGCGAGCAGGGCATCTCCAACCAGCAGCGCCCGCGCTTCCCCAAACACCGCATGGACGGTCGGACGCCCTCTGCGCAGCGCCGCATCGTCGAAGCACGGCAGATCATCGTGAACCAGAGACGCCACATGGATCAGCTCGATCGCACAGGCCGCCCGCAGCGCCAGATCCAGATCATTTGCCGGCAGTCCCGCCGCTTGCGCGACCTTAAGCAGGAGCTGCGGACGCAGTCGCTTCCCACTGGAAAACACCGCGTAGCGCATCGCGCGATGGAGCGGCTCCGGCTGCCGTTTTTCAGCCGGCAGAAAGCGATCGAGCGCTTCGTCAATGAGTGGTTTCAGCTCCGATGGCCACGGCGTCACCGAGTCAGGCCGAGCGTTCTTCATGCGTGCAAGTTCCCCCAGAAGCCACAGCACCACAGGCTCCTACCCAAAGCGCTTCGTCCGCACCGCAGGGTGTGGGGTAAGACGAAGCGAAGAGCGGAAAGGGAGTCGCGGGTTAGCGGGAAATTTCGACGTTGTCGAGGAGTCCGAGCGCGTCCGGAACCAGGATCGCCACCGAATAGTAGGCGCTCACCAGATACTGAAGGATCGCTTTTTCGGTGATTCCCATGAAGCGGACATTCAGACCCGGCTCGTACTGCTCAGGAAGGGACGATGGACGGAGTCCGATCACTCCCTGATGTTCCGCACCAAACCGCAGCGCCAAGATCGAGGTCGTCTTGCTTGGCGAAATCGGGATCTTGTTGCACGGCAGAATCGGAACCCCGCGCCACGCTTGCGC
Organism: Myxococcales bacterium; assembly: GCA_016794465.1. Taxonomy (GTDB): domain Bacteria; phylum Myxococcota_A; class Polyangia; order Palsa-1104; family JAEUJZ01; genus JAEUKA01. The sequence goes on from JAEUKA010000063.1 coordinate 8,894, forward strand.
CGGCTTGCCTTCGACCATCACCGTCTCGGAATAGACACCTCGGCGACTGCACTCCCGACCGAATGCGGCAATCGCTTCGGGCTGCGCCAGAAACAGCTGGGTCTTGCGGCGACGAGTCAGCAGCTCATCCATGTCATCGGGCGTGGGCGGTCCGCCGCGAGTCTGAATGCGCTGCTTGTGATCGACGTTGTGAAGCAGTCCGAACTCTGGATTGTTGAGAAGCTCGGACTCCTGACGTTCACGCAGCGCTTCGACGGTCAAGCGGAGCTGCTCTTTGACCTGATCCATCGGTCCGTTAAACAGATCCGCAACTCGCGTGTGAACATTCAGAATCGTCTGCGCGACCGACAGCTCGTACTCGCGCGGATGCCGCTCGTAGTTGACAAACGTCGTCGGTAGCTCCGCCTCTCCCTTGTGTCCGGCGGCCATCGCAATCGCAGCCTGTCCGTCCTTGTCCTGAGGCTTGCGCAGGCGCTCTTCCAGCGTGGCCAGGTGTTCCTTCAGCGCATCGGAATCGGTCAGTACTTCCTGAAACGCTCGTCGGGGCAGAGCCAGCACCGTACACGCGGTCACGGCCTTGACGGTAAAGTCCCAGGTTCCTTCGGCTTCAACAACCGCGCGATCTCCGAAGTGATCTCCATCGGCCAGCATCGCCAGCTCGATCGGATCGCCGTACTTGCCCGCGCGCAGCTTGGTCGCTTTGCCGCGTACGATCACGAACAGCTGCTCCGCAGACTGACCCGCAGTCACGATCAGATCCCCGGCGGCATGCTCATGCTGAACAAACCGATCCGCCAGCGCTTCCAGGACTTCGACTTCCTCAAAGCCACGCAGAATCGGCAGCTCACCCAGCTCTTGCGGAATCACCCGCGCGGACGAGCCGACCTCGGTAAAGCTGATCGTCCCGTCCCCCAGCGCATAGCTCAGGCGTCGATTCACCCGATAGACACCACCCGATACCTCAACCCACGGCAGCAGCTTGAGCAGCCACCGCGCCGTGATTCCCTGCATCTGCGGCGGCGACTTGGTGGTCGTGGTCAGCTGACGCGCTGCCGCAGTGGACAGACTCTGCTGCCGCTCCGACTCCTGCCGATCGGCCAAGGCTTGGTTCCGTTTGGTCATCACTTCTCTCCTGGCGCTCCGCTTCCGAAGCGCCCCCAGCGCCCTGAACTAGTCGCCCGCGCGACCCAGCTCAACGCTCTCCAGAATCGCGAGCGCATCAGGAACCAGGACCGCCACCGAGTAGTACGCGCTCACCAGATACTGCATGATCGCCTTCTCGTTGATGCCCATGAAGCGGACGTTCAGGCTCGGCTGATACTCATCAGGAAGTCCGGTCTGGTGCAGACCCACAACACCCTGGTTGTTCTCTCCGGTTCGCATCAGCATGATCGAGCTGGTTCGGGAGTCCGAGATCGGAATCTTGCTGCACGGGAAGATCGGCACTCCGCGCCACGCCGGAATCTTGTTGCCACCGAAGTCCGTTGCCGTCGGATAGATGCCACGGCGGTTGCACTCCTGACCGAACGCAGCGATCGCACGCGGATGCGCCAAAAAGAAGCTCGGCTCCTTGTGAACCATCGCGAGCAGCTCGTCCATGTCATCCGGAGTCGGCGGACCACTGCGGGTGTGAATCCGCTGCTTGAGATCGGCGTTGTGAAGCAGTCCGATCTCGCGGTTGTTGAGCATCTCGAACTCTTGCCGCTCGCGCAGGGCTTCGACGGTGAGACGCAGCTGCTGCTCAGTCTGGTTCATCGGGTTGTTGAACAGATCTGCAACCCGGGTGTGAACCTGCAGCACGGTCTGCGCCACCGCCAGCTCATACTCGCGGGGCTTCAGCTCGTAATCGACGAACGTACCGGGCAGGACGTACTCACCCTTCTGACCGGCGGACAGCTCGATCGCGGCTTCACCCGTCTGATCCTTTTTGGCATTGCGCGAGCGCGCCTTGAAGGCTTCGATGTGCTTGCGCAGCGAGTCAAACTGCGAGACGACATCCTCGAACACCGACTGCTGTAGGGTCAGCACCGTCGCTGATGTCACCGTCTTGGCGGTAAACTGCCAGAAGTCCTGCGTCTCCAGAATCGCTTCCCACGAGTAGTGATCGCCATCGGCCAGCGTGTCCAGGATCGTCTGATCGCCGTACTTGCCGGTGCCAATCTTGTTGATCTTGCCGAATGCGATCAGGCCGATCGAGTCCGCAGGCTTGCCCATCTCGACGATGACTTCGCCCGCCTTAAACTCCTTCTGCACGAACTTGCTCGCCAGGACTTGCAGCACTTCCAGATCTTCGTAGCCGCGCAGAAACGGCAGCTCGCACAGCTCTTGCGGAATCACCGAAACCTTGGCGCCCACATTGGTGAAGGTCACGCGACCGTCGCCCACCGCGTAGCTCAAGCGACGGTTGACACGAAACACACCGCCCTGCACGTTCATCCAGTGCAGCTGCCGGAGCAGCCACCGCGAGGTGATTCCCTGCATCTGCGGGGGCGACTTGGTCGTCGTGGCCAAGTTCCGTGCTGCTTGGGTATCCAAGCTCGACTGCTGCTTCTCTCCCGGTGCGCCCGGATTGTTCTTCTGTTCGATCGACATGCTGACCTCCTGATGGTCAAGAATGGGGAACTACTTTGTTACGGAATCTTGCTCTTTGCGGAGCCGTGAAGCGAACCGTACAGCGTCGGTGCCGAGTCCTCCTGGAGGCTTTGGGAGCCCCCCTTCAGGAATCGACATCTGCCGCGCCGGCTCGTCATATATTACTTCTTTCCGAGGTGTAATTTTTGCCCCGGAAGTAAACTGTCCCGAAAATCCCGCACCGCTCGGAGCCGGCTGACTCGCTGGCTGCGGAGACGACGGCGAAGCCGTGTGGCCAGTGCGCTGCGGATGGATGCGCGCACCGAACGAACCAAGACCAACCGGAACGCTCGGAATCGGCTGTCCTGTCGTCGGATGCGGATGCTCACGCAGGTTGATGTAACGCGGAATCACGAAGTGCCAGTGCGCGACTCCTGCGATCCAGTTCTGGATGCTCTCGACGTACTTGAGCAGGCTCTCACTCGCTTTGGAGGACAGCTCAAACTGCTGGATCAGCGTCGGAAGCTCTGACTTGCGGACATGCTCGAACTGCTTGATCCGACACGCCGAGATGTCGCGCACGATCTCGATCGCCTGCTGCGAGGTAAGACCCATAAACTGCTTCACCACCAGCACGCAGTTGTTCAGCTCTCCTTCGATCTCGATCTCCTTGCGATAGGAAACGATGTCGTTGATGAGCGCGATTCCGTCGGCAGCACAGTTCACAATCGCCCGCATCGTCCGGGTCTTAAAGATCTCGCGCGGAATCGTCGGATCGAGGTTTAGCTGCGCCAGGCTCATCCCGAACTCAGCCCCAAAAGTAAGCCGCCGCATCTCGATGTAATCGACCGGATCGGGCACCCGGTTCTCGACGTGATTCATCAGCTCCCACGCCCAGCTATCGAGCATTCCTTGCACGAGCGCGCGGAAGCCTGGTCGCGCCGACTCCGGCATCGCTCCGGCAGTCCGTCGCCACAGATCCGCAAGGCCACACTCGACCGCATCTTTGGGTGGCGGTGTCGCCCCACAGTCGAGCGGCATGAACGCCTGGAGCCCCGCGATGTACAGCTTGCCGCCTGTCAGATCCCGCGCGCGGCCAAAGATCAGCGGATAGTAGTCATCTGCGTACGTCGCCCAGCTAAACCAGTCCGTGGTCAGGTTCAGCGCCGTAAGGGAGCAGTCGGGCTGACACGCCGCCGCACACAGCGCAAAGTCGTACTCGGCCAGCTCCGGCTCATCCCAGACACACATGCCACCGTAGCTTGCGGTGAGGCCCACCTGGCGACCCCACTCGATCGCATGCTGACGCGAGGCTTCCAGCTGGGGATGAAACCGCACCGGAAACGGCTGATAGAACTCGGGCCGCTGGATCGAACCCACCGACTGATGAGGGACGTGTGCAAAGCTGCGAAGGCGACGCTCTATTCCCAGCTTTCCGGGCGAAGGAATCAGCCGCGATGCCGAGGTTCCGATTCCTGTTGGGCCCCCAAGCAGACCCCCTTCTTGCTCCGGCTCGACCTTCATATAGCGGCTCGAGCGCATGTGCCACTCATGGCCGCCCGACTGCCAGTCCTGAAGTCCTCTGACGTAGAGCAGGACGCTCTGGATCTCGACTGGGCTCAGTCCGTACTCCGCACACAGAATCGGAACTTCGACCAGCGCCGTGTTTTCAAACTGCTGCAGCCGCGAGGTCAGGACATCATTGGTGAGGTTCGCCGCCGTCTGGGCATCCAGGTTGAGGAACCGCTGTAGCACCAGCACGCAGTTGGCTTTTTCGCCCTCATCTTCGACCTCGCGCTGATAGGAAAACAGGTCGTTGCGCAGGTGAACGCCATCGGCAAACGCGTCCTTGAGCACCCGCATCGAGCGCAGCGCCGCAACCCGCGCCGGAACCTCGACACCGACGGCATGCTCGACCAGATCTGCTGACCAGGGAGCCCCACCGACCTTGCGCCGCATCTCGATGTACTCAATCGGATTGGCAACACGATCTTCCTGAATGTTGGCCAGCTCCCAGACGCACTCTTCCAGCAGGTTGCGCGTGCTCTCAGAGAAGCGGACTCGCCACTCTCTGGACTTGGATGGAACCGTCCGATTCCACAGGTCTAGCAGCGCCCGCTCGACGGGATTTTTCGGCACTGCAGGCGCTCCGACCGGATCAATCGGCATAAACGCGCGCAGCCGAATCAGGTAGTCCTTGGCGTTCTCCATGTCCTTGGTGCGCTTGAACAGCTCCAAGAAGTCGTCGTCGAAGAAGAACACCCAGACGTACCAGTCGGTGATGAGATCCAGCTCCGGCCCCGAGGCATCGGGATGGGTGTACGCACAGAGCAGGGCGTAGTCGTGGGCGTCGAAGTCGCGCTCATCCCAGACTGCCGAGTTGCGCGCTTCCTTCTTAGAGCCCAGGATTCCCATCTCATAGGCCCACGCTTTCGAGTGAACCCGCGCAGACTCCAGATGGGGATTGAGCCGCGCCAGATACGGCATATAGAAATCGGGTAACTTGTATGGCTGCTTCACGAGCACACCTAGCCTACGCAAAGAACAACGTAGCCATCATTGACGCCCTATGAGCGAATGACACCCACGTTTCCTTGACTATTTATTCCGCTTAATGAATGCGGGCTTTATCTACACATACCCACGATCTACGAATCTTCACAGCTGCGCCATTCGCGCAAACGACAGCTCTAGACATACGACACGGGCGACAGCTTACTGCGACACTGGCCTCGATATCACTCGCGGCCATTCGCTCAATGTGCTGTCTACTGGAAGAACGATCGCGGTCTTCGGCAAGCACAGAGATGTTAGCCGGATTTTAATGGAAGTCCAGAACAAATCTCTATTAACTAGCAATTTCAAAATACGTAATAAAAGCAGCAAGTTACGCCAATTGAAAGGGTCGTCATCGCTCGGGCAGCACGCTGGCTGGCGGGGATATGCTTAAATTGGCTACCTGACCCCCAACTATCGGCTTCAGCGCGCCGCCTCTCAGGACGACTCCTTCCATGCCGACACCCACATGCTGCTTGCTGCCCCGATCGATCGTCAGAAGCATCCCGTCACTGCCGGGGCCTCCGCGTGCGCCACCAGAGAGGTGGCCAGTATCAGGCTCAAGAGCAGACCGGATGTCGGGCAAGTGCGCATGTTTTGGCCGTCATCATACTTGACTTTATGTGGGCTCGCTGCGTGATACCTGAATCGCCTTTCGCCCTTGGTACCACACTTCCGCAGAGTGAACCTGATAGCCCGCATAGACGGAATCTTGCAGCCAGCCCAGGCAGTCCTCAAACGTACACCGCTGTCCATCCGGAAGCAGACAGACTACGTCTCGTCTCTCACCTCGCAGGGTGTAGAGCTGGTTCCACGCATCGATCCACAGCTCTTCAATGTCGGCGTTGCTCATCGCCTGCTCGGGGACCGCGACTACAGCCAGGTGTCCTGATTCTTCTGGTTGCCCTGGATGGTCTTCCGGTAGCAGTGCGCCCCAGCGTCGATGATTCCCTTGGTCTTAGCCACCTTCACGAACGCACTGGCAAGCTCTGGAGTTTCGTCCCAACCACTGGTCCTGCCGTACTGACTACCGACCTGACAGTACAGGCTGTGATCAAAGTGAGCGGTGTCATGAACCTTGCCGTCATGAATGTGTACGGTTGGGAAAAACAGCTTGCTCTGATCGGCGCGAGGAAACACAAACGCCATCGGATGAACAGAGCTGGCATTCTTGCGCAGCTTGAACACCGCAAAGCCCGACTTCTGGTAGGCAGGCAGCTTGTCCCACACTCCGTCCGGCATGCGGAATCGCGCATCCAAGCGAGCAAAGTCTTTGACCTGAGGCACAAACGACGCCTCGAAGCTACCGACCTGCACCACCGCGAGCGGCTCGTCGTCTCTGGCTCGCATGCTGCGACTCCGTGGGCTTTTTTTCGATGGTGGCTCGGGAAACCCGGACTGGAGGTCCACAAAGAACTCGCCGTAGTCGTGTAGATCGATGAACTGGACGGCGTTCTCTTTGCTTCCGACAGGAACCGGCAACGGCAGGACCATGGCCAGCTCTTCACCGACGCGATAGTTCATGCTGTAGACCAGGAACTGCTTTTCCGCTCCGGCATCACGGGCAAAGATCTTGGTGGCAGAGACAGACTCGACTGGACGGGTGAAGCAACACATCACGACCTCTGGGGCTGAGTTTGCATCATCATACCGTGTCATGCAGCGTTGCAGCTGTACATCGTGTTGGCAGAGGAGAAACACCCCCAGTCCACTGCGGGGATCGCAGCGCGGGGGACTCGCAGCTCGGATCGCATTCCCAATCGATTCCTATCGCATTCCTAAGTCATTCCTAAGTCATTCCTAACTCATTCCTAACTCATTCCTAACTCATTCCTTGCGAACCTAGGTCGAATTGTCTGCCTCCTGTCAGAGCTTTTTGATATCCAGGCCGCTCAGGAGGAACGCATGCGAACTTGTCCTATCCATCCCACCGAGTCCTTGATTCGTCCGCTCCGAGTACTGGCGCTGATCTTGATGACAGCGATCGGGATTCACTGCGGACCCGCACAGCCGCCGCCCCCGACAGCGGAGCCGCTTCAGCTCTCTCTGTCGCCGTCCAATCCCCAGGTTGCGCAAGGAACCGCGCAGCAGTTTCAGCTTCGGGGCTTTGCGCCCGATGGTCGCGTTCGCGATCTCACCAGCAAGGGAGCGTGGTCGATTCGGACTCCCAGCGGTGAGGAGCTTACCTCGCCCAGCTCCGGCACCATCGAGCTGACGACGCCGGGACGCTATCAAGTGATCGCCGAGTACGACGGCCAGAAGATCGAGACGCCGGTCATGGTCACGACGGCCACGCTCTCGACGCTATCGATCAGTCCGACGCTCCCGAAAGTGGCCAAGGGTCTGACCCAGCAGTTCAAGGCGACGGCGACGTTTAGCGATGGAACCACCCAAGATGTCACCACGACCTCGGCGTGGTCGGTGAGGGACTCGCTGGGAACCGGCGTGGCGGTGGTGAACTCGCTGGGTCTGGCGACGGCCAAGAGCATCGGCAAGGCCCGCATCTCGGCCCGCTATCTGACCAAGACCACCAGCACCACCCTGGAGGTCACGGCAGCGACGGTCAAGACGCTGACGCTCAGCCCACAGAACGTCGCCATTGCCAAGGGTACCTCGCAGCAGTTCACCGTGGTCGGCAGCTTTTCCGACGGTACGATTCAAGATGTCACTGCCAGCGCCGATTGGGCGGTCTTCGACGTACTGGGCTCGGGCGTGGCTTCCATTGACGGCACCGGAGTCGCGCACGGTGATGCAGTCGGTCAAGCCAAAGTCAGCGCCGAGTATCTCGGTCAGCTCGTTGAGACAAACCTGACCGTCAATCCAGCGGCAGCGACGGCACTATCTCTCAGTCCAACATCTGCCACACTGGCCAAGGGAACCACCCAAGCATTCACGGCCACCGCTACATTTACCGACGGAACCACCCAAGATGTTTCGGCTCTCACCGCCTGGACTGCCGGCGATGTCTCGGGCGTCGGTGTCGCTTCGGTCGATGCCAGCGGTCTGGCCAAGGGCAACTCGGTCGGGACGGCCAACATCAGCGGCGTGTTCCGAGGCCAGTCCGCGAGCGCGACCCTGACCGTACGTCCAGCCGCGCTGGTGTCGGTGGCGCTGTCCCCGTCGAGTGCGTCGCTGGCCAAGGGTCTGTCGCAGTCGTTTCGGCTGATTGGTACGTATACCGATGGAACGACGCAGGATGTCTCGACGGCGGCAGTGTGGTCAGCAACGGATCTTGTGGGAACGGATGTGCTGTCGCTCAGCGGATCTGGCACCGCGTCTGCGAAAAACGTCGGTCAAGCGCAGCTCAAAGCCGTTCACATGGGACAGACCGCCAGCGCCATCGTCACGGTGACGACAGCAGCCATCACTTCGCTGCGGCTCAGCCCGCAAGGAGCGTCGATTGCTGTCGCGGGCACCCAGCAGTTTTTGGTCGAGGCGCTCTACACCGATGGCGTCATCAAGGATGTCACCAGCTCTGCGACCTATGCGGCAGTCGACATCGCGCCGGCCAGCGGCGTGGCCAGCATCAGTGTCTCGGGTCTGGCGACCGGGCTCAGCAGAGGCCGCACCACCGTCTCTGCGACCTATGGCGGCCAGCGCACAGATACGGTGCTTTCAGTCGGCATCCCGCGCGGAGTCTGCTCTGCTGATGGCTGGTGCTGGCGCAGTCCCCTGCCACAAGGCAACTACCTGCCGTCGATCTGGGGCAGTGACGCCAACAACATCTGGGCGGTCAGCGACAACGGCGTCGTCATCAAGTGGGACGGCATCGCCTGGGCCCCGCAGAGCACCCCGACCACCAAGAACCTGCTCGCGGTGTGGGGACTCGACGCCAAGAACGTCTGGGCCGTCGGCCTGTCCGGCACCATTTTGAAGTGGGACGGCACCACCTGGACCGCGCAAGCCAGCGGCAGCACCGCCAGTCTGTCCGGCATCTGGGGCACCAGCGCCAACAACATCTGGGTCGTCGGCGACGGCGGCACCATCTTGAAGTGGGACGGCGCGACCTGGACGACGCAGGCGAGCGGCACTCTGTCGTATCTGCGCGGCATCTTCGGCATCGGCACGAGCAGCGTCTGGGCCGTCGGGGCAAATGGCGTCATCCTGAAGTGGGATGGCACCGCGTGGTCGACCCAAGCGAGCGGCACCCTCAGCTACCTGCGCAGCATCTTTGGCACCGACGCCAGCAACCTGTGGGTGGTTGGTGGCAGCGGCGTCATCTTGAAGTGGGACGGCACGGCCTGGTCAACGCAGCCTAGCGGCACCTTCGAGACGCTCCGCACCGTCTGGGGCACCGGCACCGGCAACCTGTGGATCGTTGGCTACGCGGGCACACTGCTCAAGTGGAGCGGCACCGCCTGGGTCGCGCAGTCGAGCGGAGTCAGCGAAAACCTGCTGGCCATCTGGGGCAGCTCCGCCACCAACCTGTGGGCCGTCGGTGATGCCGGTCTGATGATCAGCTACAACGGCAGCGCCTGGAACGCTCCGTCCGCGTGGAGCCGCGCCGGACTGTATGCCGCGTGGGGCAGCGACGCCAGCAACGTCTGGTTCGCGGGCTCCGGCGGAAACATCGTCAAGTGGAACGGCTACGCCTTGAGCGCCCAAGCCAGCGGCACCCGCGAGGGACTGTCCAGCCTGTGGGGAACCAGCAGCACGAACGTCTGGGCCGTCGGTGGGGCAGGCACGATTCTCAGATGGGACGGCAGCGCGTGGTCATCGCAGCCAAGCGGCAGCACCGAGTTCCTCCGCGCCGTCTGGGCCGCCGATAGCAAGAATGCCTGGGCCGTCGGCAATAACGGCGTCATCCTCCGCTGGGACGGCACCACCTGGAGCGCCCAGGCGAGCGGCATCAGCAGCCACCTGACCGGAGTCTTTGGACTGAGTTCAACCAGCGTCTTTGCGGTGGGCGCGGGCGGCGTCCTGCTCAAGTGGGATGGCACGGCCTGGGCACTTCTGAGCAGCGACGGTGTCACATGGTTTTCGAGCGTCTGGGCCAGCAATCCGGTCAACGTCTGGGCCGTCGGTAGCGGTGGCACCATCAGGCGCTGGAACGGCACTGCCTGGAGCACCACGGCGAGCGGAGTCACCACGCAGCTCAACAGCATCTGGGGCAGCGACGCAAGCAACCTCTACGCGGTTGGTGACAGGGGCACGCTGCTCAAGTGGAACGGTACGAGCTGGAGCCCACAGGTAAGCGGCAGCTCGCAGGTGCTAAACGCCGTGTTTGGCATCGGCTCCGGCAACCTATTTGCCGTCGGCAACACCGGATCGGTCCTGCACCGCGCACCGTAGCGCCAGCCACACTCGGGAGCGCTGCGACTTGAGCTGCTGCAGCGCATCCCGCCTCCGCTTGGAATCAACTCCTGCTTCGTACAGCTTCGGCGGCTCCACATCCCACAGCCGTGCACGTTGACCCCAAGTAATGTCCGCTTTGCAAGTCCTGTGAACGTCGCGCGCTGCCGGAGCTGCCATACCTCCCGCTACTTGTCGTTAGGAATAGGAGCTGCTTCATCCCCTTAGACGATGGTCCCCTGCTTGCCGACCGCGAAGACGCGGCTGGCGTTGGCGCCGTGGACCCGCACTAGATCGAGGGTCGTTGGGGAAGTCTCTGTCTTCCAGACTCCCAAGCTGCGCCGCAGGATGGTTCCCTTGGTGCCCACCACAAAGACAGCGGGTCCAGTGACTCCCAGATCGCCTCCCGACATCTCAGGAGGGAATGCCAAGTCCTGGGTGATGGCTGCGCCATCGCGCTCGGAGTCGGTGACACTGCCATCCTCACAGCCGGGCTCTGGACAGTAGTCCTGATTGGACACAGCAAATCCACCCCACAGCTGCTCACAGCCTGAGAGTGCTGTCACCGCCAGTGCGGCCACAACAGATAGCTCCGCAAACCACCTTCGACCCTTCAGACTGATCATGTGATTCCCCCGTCCTGTCCATTATGGCACGTGGGCGCCGATCAGAGACTCCCGGTGAAGCGGAGTAAGCGGAGTAAGCGGAGTGAGCGGAGCAGCTAGGCGGGATTCCAGCCCTTGACGATGTTCTCGCTGTGGAATTCCTTCCACAGTGCTTCGATCTGATCGCGGCTGTTCGAGACACGGATCTCTCGCGACAGGGGTTCCTTGCGGGTCGGACTGTAGTCGGTGTAGTGAAGGACAAACGAAGGGAATCCGCCGTCTTCTTCTTTGTTCGTCTTCCACAGCAAAAGCTTGCGCACCGCAGTCTGTCCTTTGAGCGTCTTGACATACGCCTCTCGACGCAGAACCTGACTCGCTGGCAGCGTGTACGTTCGCGCATCTTTGTCGAGGAGCGCAACCTCAACCAGATCCGCAACTTGCTGCGCCCGAACATCGACCGCATTCACACGCTTGTCATCACGACGACGCACAAACACAGGTGAGATCAGCGACACCAGTGGCAAGCGGCGCAGCGGCGCGTAGCGACTCTGCTTTTCGTCATAGGACAGAATCATCCGCTCGATCGCACCACCACGCGTAGTCTGAGCGATCAGATCCAGGCAGCTGACTTCGATCACCCACTGTGGGCGTACCATCTGGTACGCGACATGGCCATCACCGATCTCTGCGTAGTCGCTTGCTGCCGTCATGTCCTTCAGATCCGACAGCATTGCACGACGCTCATCGTCGGAAAATCCGGTTCCTACCCGACCAATGATCTGGAAGCTTCCGTCTTTGCGGATCACTGCGCACAGCAGATCGTGCAGCATTCCTTTTCGATCATCAGTGCCTTCCGTAAAACCAATCACCGCCACATCCAAGGTGTGACGCGGCTTGAGCTTGAACCCTCCCGCAGAGTCCGAGCGCAGCACCAGTCCTTCACTGCCCTGCCCTTCCACCCAATCCGCAAAGTACTTGTCGATCTCTTCTGCGGTCTTGACGGTGGTCGCATCCACAGGATGAACGCGATCCTTTCCGGAAAACAGCTTGGTGATGCGCGCAAAGGTATCGGAGTGCTTGACCGGAGTCGGCTGGCCATCGATCTCTAGGAGATCAAACACCGCGAAACAGAGTCGATCCAGATCCTCTTGGGAACCAGGAGCACGCGCGGCACTTCCGACATCATGAACACGCGGACGGGCACCACTGGGATGACGATAGTACAGCTCTCCAGCGACGAGAGCAGACTTGACAGAGGCCTTGCTAAGCTTCTTTGCGGCATCCACCAAAAGCGGCAGGCCCACGCGCACCGTTCCACCGGGATTGATCAGCAGCGCCTCGCCTCCTTCAAACCACAGTACCGCCAGCTCCCCATCGACTTTGCGCGACAGGTGATATTCCCCAGCAGGAAGGCGACTCCTGATGTCTTTTTTTTCGATGGGAACCAGTCGCGAGGCCTGGACCCGCCGATACTCCTGGGTGCGCTGCCACACCGAGGGATTCTTCAGGTCTTTCCCTTGTCCGACTCCGTACTTTCCTAGCTTCCACTCGATGCGCGCCGAGTCAATCAGGTTGGGCGCACCTTGCACTTTGCTGCTTGTCGCCATTACGCCTTCTCCTTGCTCGGGGCCTTCAGCTCCAGATTGCTCAGGTGCAGGATGAGACAGTAGGAGTCCCCTTGGGTGCGTCCTTCCAAAAATCCACGATAAGGAGTCCCACCGCGCTGAAACACCAGTGGCTGGTTTGACTTGGCTCCTGCACCGACGAGAAGCAGAGAGTCCTTCTGCTCCAGCTCGCGCGCCATTTCAAACAGAAAGTCGTACGTCAGGCCGTTGATGTGAACGACTTGAAGCTTTCCGGAAAACACAAAGCGATTCCAGACCTCGGACTTTTTGAGCAGCTTGCCACTCCACTTAAGAGGAGTTTCAGTGGCTACATTTTGTTCCGTGGTCTTGTGGGCACGACGATCTTTGGTCGTCCCATCCGGACTCCGGATCACATCCCACAGCGCGACGGCGTGGACGATCTTCTGATCGGGATCGACATACACCCGTGAGGTATCGCGGAGGAACTCCCCCGTGCGCTCCAGATCGACCTCTGGATCTCCCTTGATGAGCGCATCCGACAGACCCGCGAGCGGATCAGAGCCCCCCACCTTGCGCAGGAGTGCATCGAGATCGCGCTCAAGCGGCGCCCGCAGCACCCGTACGGACTTGGCCTGTCTGCCCTTTTCATCCAAGTACACGATGCGCTGGCTGCTCGAGACACTGCGGGTAGCGACCACGGCGTCGCGATTCTTGCTGTTGCTAAGGTTCATGTTGCCCATCGCCGACTCCTTACATCATCCCGAAGTCCATCTCGTCGTCGCCCTCGGCTTCCTCGACCGCCGTCTCCTCATCGGGATCAGCGATCTCGGCCAACCGGACAAACTCGAGCCGTGCCTTCTGGCCCACTGCCAGCGTCGGGATGCCGTCGCTGCTAGCGAGTAGGAATCCGACGCTGGGATTGAGTCCGCCGCGATACGAAAATGGGAAGCTGTAGATGGCGCCCGCACGCAGCTCGTTGAGTAGCTCCTCGGCGCCCATCGGCGGGGTCAGCAGGTAGACCGACTTGACGTTGTGCGACAGGTACTCATCGACGCTGGCGCGCTTGTCGAGGGCAATCGGTGCCGCAAAGGATGACGCGACGGTGGCAAGTGGCTGGCCCTCGGGCGAGACGGGCTTTAACGCACCACGGGTGGCATAACTGCCGTCGGCGTCGACATACTGAAGGGCGCTGCCACCGCGACCGACAAGGGTCTTGCCGTCTCCGCCCAAGATGGCGAGCTGGCAGACACGGCTGGCGGCGTCGAGCGCCTCGGTATCAACGTAGCCGTAGAGCTTGTCGCGGTCGAGCTTGTCGAGCTGAAACGACAGCTCACTTTTTCCGTGACGGAAGATGAGCGGCTTGGCCATGGGTCCTCCGACCGATCTACGGAGCCCCCGTTCTTCGCGATGCCACGCTGTGCGGCGGACTGTCATGGGCCCCTTATATGATCGATAGTTTTAGTTTTCGAGGACACGAATTTTACTTCACAAATTAAGGACATGGGAAGGGATTTTCTCTACGCGGTCGACCTGACCCAAGCGCACGCGCAGTGCAAAACAGCTCGCCAAGGCAGCTCCGCGCGGAACCGCCTCGACGACAAACGGCCCAAGCTGACGCCCCGAATCGCCCCGTGTACGCAGCGCCAAAAACAAAAAGGCCCGAAGAGGATGTCTCTTCGGGCCGATTTAGGGTGCGAAAGGAGGGAGTTGAACCCTCACGAGTGTTACCTCACAGGAACCTGAATCCTGCGCGTCTGCCAATTCCGCCACTTTCGCGAGCGAGGTGAGAAACTATCTACCCTGGAGGGCTTTGGGCTGTCAATGCTTAATCTTTCGTGCGCTCAGCAGATTTTTGGCGTGCGCAAGGAGCATGGCGCGGTCATTCTGGGCCGGATCATCAATCACCGTCGCCAAGAGCTCGCGAAGCAGCTCACCCACGACGGGACCTGGCGGAAGCTGAAGCTCGCGCAGCAGATCCTTGCCGCTCAGCGCCAGCTCAGCCATCGACAGCGCTGGCCGCCTGGCTCGCTCGTCGACAATGCGCCGGGTGAGCGCCGTCAGCCGCGCCACCGCTTCTGCGTCCCCGCAAGCCGCCGCGTACGCACGCTCGATCGCCAGCATGTCGTCGAGCAAGGCCGCCGGATGCTCAGCCAAAAGCCGTCGCAAGGCCGCCCCATGAAGGAACGGAACCAGCTCAGCAGCGACGAGCGGCGTGGTCAGCAGTGCCAACAGATGCTGCCGCCCACTCACCGGTAGCTTCAACCTCTCGTCGAGCAGCTCGGCCAGCGCTCTCGGCACCATCGCGACCTGAGCACCGGCCCCTGCCAACCACTGCCGCAGCGGCCACAGCAGTGCCCCCAGTCGCTGCTCTTTCGGCAGACTCTCGACGGCCAACAGCAGCGGCTCGACCTGCTCCGCATCACAAAGTAGGTGCGCAAGCTCCGGCAGCACCACCTGTAGCATGTTGCCCTCGACGCCCCAGTCGAGCGTCGGGTTGTCCGCACTCTGCTCCAGCAGCAGCCGCAGCCCCGCCGCCGGCCGGTCCGACGAGAGCAGCTTGAGCAGCTCGTCCCGAATCCGCTCTCGCGAAACCTTGCGCAGCGTCGACAGTGCCCCCGCAAAGGCCGCCCGCGTCGCTGGCTCCACCACAAAGCCCAGCTGCGCCGAGAAGCGCACCGCCCGCATCACCCGCAGCCCATCTTCGGCAAAGCGCGCCACCGGATCACCGACGGCCCGAATCACTCTGCGCGCCAGATCACCCTGACCATCAAAGGGATCGATCAGCCGGCCCGCCACCGGGTCCCAGGCAATCGCGTTGACCGTGAAGTCGCGACGGCGCAGATCTTCAATCAGATCGGTAATGAACTCGACGCGATCAGGCCGCCTGCCGTCGGAAAAGCCGACCTCGCCGCGAAAGGTGGTGATCTCGATCGGATGGGGTTTGCCAGAAGGACGCTCACACAGGACGGTGACGGTTCCGTGGGCGATTCCTGTCGGTATCACCTTGCGGCGACCGAACACTGCAATCACCTGTTCCGGCGTCGCTGCGGTGGTGAGATCAAAGTCTTTGGCAGTGTCATCATCGGGACAGCGCAGCAGGTCACGGACCGCTCCACCGACGACGTAAGTGGCAAAGCCGGACTCCTGGAGCGTCAGACAAGCGGCCGTAACTTCAGTAGGAATGCGATGAGCCGGAAGCATGCTGCGGCCATGGTGGGCCAACTCCGATCATCGGGCAAGAGCTCGCGCAAGGTCGAGTCAGGGACTCAAAGGAGTCCTACTCTCCCGCCGGCTTGAACACGAACGGATAGGTGACACTGACGATTCCGGCTGGCGGCTTCGGGAACTCCCAGCGACGGACTGCTTCGGCCACGCACTGCTCGGTGGTCTGGTTGTGAAGCGTCGAGAGCTCCACCACGCTGGCGGCCACTTTGCCTGTCGCACCAATCATGAACTTCACCTGCACGCGGCCTTGCAGATCCTTGTTCCCCATCAGCGCTCTTTCGTAACAGAACTTCACTTCCGGCATGTGGCTGCGGATGACGCGACGAATCACCTCGCGATCCATGTTGCCAGCGTTGACCTCGACGCGACCCAGCTCTGTGGTGGGAGCCTTGGCACGATACGGACCCAGCGCCGGTCCGCGTGGGCCACGACCATGTCCGCCCGGTCCACCCGGCCCAAACGGAAGTCCATTGCTGTTGATCGTGTCACCACCGCCTCCACCGATCGGTCCGGTTGCCACCATCGGTCCGCCATTCCCATAGCTATCCGAAGCGTCATCTGCGATCAGTCCGTCGATCGCATTTTTGGCATCATCACCAAGTGCAGAACCTCCGCCAAAGATGCTGGCCGGTCCTGCGGTTTTGATCCAAGCGAGCACGCCAGTTTGGCCTGCAATCGTCCGCGCCTGGTCCTCCTTTTCCTTCCTGGTCATTGGACCCGGCTTCATCACAACCACCGTCGGATTCCGCTGCGGAGTCGGCACCCGATAGGTACGCTGGCTGCTGCTCGGGGCAGTACGCTCTTTGGGAAGCGGCTCCTTCTGCTTCGGCTTGAGCCAGTCTGGCTGCTCCTCCACTTCCTGCGCCTTGGCGTTGAGCTTGACCAGCCGGCCCGCATCAAAGCCATCCAGCGACAGCGACTTGGCATCGGGAGGCAGCACAAACATCAGACCGACAAACGCTGCGGCACCGGCCATCACCGCGCCTGTGTAGGACTGCGTACCCCAGTCAACCCGCAGCGGCACCGGATAGTGACGAGGCTTGGCCACCGACTGCACCAGGAACGTACTGCCACCCTGCTCGATTGCGAAGCGGACTCCTTCCGGAATCGGCAGCACCGCCGCTCCGTGTAGCTCGGCATCCCGATCCGACTTCGCAGCCTGCGCAAACTCCTGCAATTCCATCTGCTTGCCATCACGTGTGACCGTCCCTTTCATCGACTCTGCCACCAGCAGCTCAAACGACGAGCCGTTGCTGCGAATCAGCGGAAAGCGCGCACAAGGGAGTCCTTCCGTGCTCACCTGATAGGAGGCCTTGGGATCGGTTCCGAGCGTGTACTCGCTCTCTCCCTGCTCGCGACCCAGGCGCGTCAGTCCGTACGCCAGACCCGCCGCACCGAGCATCAGCAGACTTCCTGCGGCCACATCGCGCGCTCGCTCACGGCTGCGCTCGTTTGCCGACTTCGACTTCTGTTGGGACTCTGCAGCGGCCTTCTCTGCGCTGATCTGGGCATAGCTGGTTCCAAACAGAGCCATCACCGATCCCAAAGACAGAGCCGAGAATGTCAGGACTCCTTTGGTCAGGTTGGAAATGCGTCCCGCGCGAGGATTTGAAAAGTGCCGCACTTCCTGCACGGTGCTATCAAAAACAGCCGAAACCTCGACGGCACGGTCGCCATTTTGGTCTTCCGCCTGCGCTGCAATCTGCGCAGAAATCACGGCCGCTTGGGTGTTGCTAAGATCACTACCAAAAACACTGTTGGGAAGGCGCTTGGAGGTAGTCATGGGAATTCTCCTTCTCTCTTCCTGAATCGTCCGTCTTCGCAAGTAGAGACAAAAAGGAAGCGTGAAGGTTCCGCACGATCGCCCAGAAAAAATGTCAATGTTTGGCACGCCGATGCAGCGGAAATTCCTGTAGGAATCCGCACCTTTGTCGTCGGAAAATCTTTGGGATTCTTTTTTGGGAACCTGGGTAAAAGGAAGGACTCTTAATGGGCCCCCTAACGTGCCTCTGCCACTGCAGCGCGGAAGCTGGTTCCACCGCGATCATCGCGCAACACCACGACAAAGTGCGTCCTGTCATCCGCCGCTTCGGTACCTGCCAGGGCAGCCGGTGGTTGCCAGCTCAGCGTCGATCGGAGCAGCTGCGGACAGTCGCTAGTACAGGTCAAGTCTAGGAAGCTGCCGCGCCCGGACTCTAGCGTTCCTGCGGTGACAAACAGAGAGACACTCAGCAGCTCTGCTCGTTGACGACCAGGGTCGAGAGGATCGGGCTCCTGCTCTTCAGAATCAGCGGCGCGCTCGATCACCACTTGCCACTTGGGACGATCCTCTTCGCGTAGCTCAGCAGAGAGCTTGGGATACGTCGCCACCCCGGACTCTGCATCGACCAGCGTTCCTTCTGTTTCCCCAAGGAGGATCTTGGTCAGCACAGGATTGTGATTGGGAGCAGTAGTTGTACTTACTTTGATGCGCTTGACCGCAATGACACAGTGATTGGGACTGGGGGACAGTCCGCCATTGTCCGCCGCAGCGACAGCACATGCTTGGGCTCCACCGGGATAGGAATGATCCGCCGCGATAAGAGTCACAAGCTGTACGGACGGACTCCCAAGCTGGTTAGGAATCAGAATCTCCGTCGAGAAATCGCTGCGCGTAGGAAGCTCTGTGTACTGCGCAGTCTGGGGAAAGAGCCCACACGGCAGAGGGGAAGTCATCGCCTCGGGCAAGGTACACAGTCGATACAGCACCGACAGTCCGCGCGGCCGCAGGGTTCCAAACGATCGGCCTCCATCCAGAGTCACCTCGCCGAAGCGCGGATGCACGACGATCAGCGACGAAACCTTGACGGACTGCCCCGGTCGAACCTCTGGCGGCTCGCTGGCAATGGCCAAGACCCGCAGCTTGCCGTCGAGATCGAGCTGCCCGCCTGCGTCGCTAGGCTCAGCCGATAGCTGCCACGGCGGAGGAAACGACGGCCCGCAGCCGCCCCCGCCAAGCAGCACACTCGCCGAGATCATCACCGACCCACCGAGTCGCCCCCAAGCTGCCCGTCGACGCTGGAATTGCCGATTGCCGCCCATGGTGGTTTTGACAATTGACAGCGTACCGCCTGTGCTGGTCTGCTTTTAGGCAAAATGTTGCCCAATCTTCGCGTTGGCATCCCCGGTCGGCGGCGTGGTTCAAGGCAGTCTCACCGCCGCCGCTTGCTGTTTTTGGTCGCGCTGTGGGGTCTGCTTGTCTCGGTGCCGGCCCAGGCCTCGCCCCTTACGCTTGTGCTGGGCCTTCAGCGCGAGGGACAGTCGTCGTCGAGAGCCCGCTCGGTGGTGGTGCAGCACCTGCTTCGCATGGGAGAGCCGGTCCTGTCCCCCAGTCTTTCGTCGGTGGAGCTGCTGTGTACAGAGCGCGCGTGTCTACAGCGACTCGGCAAGGCGTACTCGGCCCATCGCTTGCTCGGCGGCGAGATCTTCCCCAACGACCGCAGCTTCCTGGTCCGGCTGTGGCTCTACGACCTTGCCAACGAGCAGCCGCTGCTCGTCGAGGAGCGCTGTACCGAGTGTACCGAGGAGCTTCTGCTAGAGTCGGTGTCGCGTGCCGCCGGAAGGCTCGTCGATGCCGTCGCAGCCAGCGCCCCACCGAGTGCACCAGCCGCTACGCCCACCATCGCTCCTGATCCGGTGGCGACGACAGGCCCGGCAAAAGTCACCGCACCACCACCGCCTGCGCCAGCCGCCTCCCTCGATCTAGAGCCGGAAGGCCGCCCGCGCTGCGTGCCACGTCAATACTCCTTCAAGCGCGGCCTGTTCGCTGGAGCACTCTCTGCCATCGGTCTGGTCGGCCTCGCCAGCGCGATTGCCCTGTCCGCCAAAGATGGCGATGTCTACCTGCCCGCCGACGGTGATGCCTATCCGACCGACCTGCTCAACGACTTTGGTCGCACCGCCCGCAGCCTCTATGGAGTGTCCGCGCTCGGGATTTTGGGTGGCGCCGCCGCCTTCGCCCCGTGGGAGCGCTGGACCCAGCGTGGCCTGCCCGCCTGTCCCGACCGTCCACAAGGTCGCTGGACCTTTCACCGAGGCCTCGCCGTCGGAGCATTCGGCAGCTTGACCGTTGCGGGC
The DNA here is from genome assembly GCA_016794465.1 of Myxococcales bacterium. Taxonomy (GTDB): domain Bacteria; phylum Myxococcota_A; class Polyangia; order Palsa-1104; family JAEUJZ01; genus JAEUKA01. The sequence goes on from JAEUKA010000063.1 coordinate 28,845, forward strand.
CTGATCGTCTCTAGCACCATGGCTGGGCTCGACGGCAAGACCTGGGGTTTTAACCAGATCGGCACCCCGGTTCCCTATCAGCTGCAGACCGCCACCCAGGCCGGCTTCGGCGCCACCGTCGGCATGGGCGTCGGTCTGGCACTGTCGCTGCTGATTCCGTAGGCTGCTATCACATGCTCGCAAAAGGCAGCTCGACCGGAGCGCTTCGACCCGGCGATGTCGTGTCGGCCCGCTATCGCGTGGAGCGATTCCTCGAGCGCAGCGCCCAGGAGGAGAGCTATGCCGTTCGCGCGCTGGAAGACGGTCGACCGCTGCTGCTCAAGCTGGTGGTGTGGCCGGGCGGACAGCCCGAGCTGTCAAAGGCGGAGCTGCAAGCCTGGAAAGTGCTGGGTACGCGCCTTGCGAGCCTGCGTCATCCGGCGCTGGCACAGACGTATGAGCTGATTCCGCTTGACGAAGAAGGGCGAACGTGCTTGGTCCGCGAGCCGGTCGAGCTGGAAGGTCAGACGCTCAGCGAGCTGCTGCAGACGCTGGGACGGCCTCTCAGCGAGCCGGAAGTGCTGGGGCTGGCGGCGCAGCTTGGTGAAGCGCTCGACGCGGCCCATCGGCTCGATCTGCTGCACCTGAGCCTGTCGCTGCGCCGGATTGTGGTCTTGCCGGATGGCGATCACTGGCGGGTCAAGCTGACCGATTTGGGACTGTATCCACCGTCGCTGGCTGCTCGCTTTGCCGAGCCGGGCTACCTGGCGCCCGAGGTCCTGGCCGGTCAGCCCTGCGACGCCCGAAGTGACCAGTTTACGCTCGCGGTGATCCTGTATGAGCTGCTGTCGGGACAGCCGGCGTTCATTGGTGCTCCCGACGAGCCGCGCGAGGTCGTGGTACAGCGCGTGGTCGCCGAAGATCCGCTGCCGCTGCTGCTCAGCCAGCGGGTCGAGCTGGCGCTGCAGCGGGCGCTCAGTCGCTCGCGAGGGGTGCGCTATCCGACGCTGCGCGACTTTGTGGCGGCGCTCGGGGGCGATGTCAGGCGCTTTGCTCCACCCACAGCGGGTCACACCAAGTCCGTGGCGCCTCGACGAGAGACGAGCCTGGCACGACTGTGGCTGCCGATGCTGCAAGGGGCGCTGTGGGCGCTGTGTGGTCTGTCGCTGCTGATCGGCGTTCGCAAGCTGCTGTTTCCCAAGCCGCGTCCGGTGCCGGCAATCGTGACCCCAGCCGATGTGTCCACTGCCGCCGATGCCCAAGCGATCGAAGCCAGCGACGATACCGACCTGGACCTACCTGAACGTACCGATGGCGATGCGACCGTCGGAAAAGACGATGCCAGAGTGACAACAGCTCGCCTTGACCCGACGCCGACCGCTGATCGCAAGGATGGTGGGAGCGGCGGTGGAGCCAGCGCGGGGACCAGTCGACTGGCAAGCCATGGCACGGTTCGGCCTGCCCCGCGAGCGGCTGGGCTTCGTCGCGATGCGGGAGCCGAAGACACGAGCGGTCCAGATCCCGTCCCCTCCCCGCCCGATCCTGCCAACAATGCCACCGTCGCTGTCCAGATCGAGGTGTCGAGTCAAGAGGGCAAGCTCTCGTCGGCGCAAGAAGCCAAGCTGCGAGCCTGTCTGCGCCTGGTCCGTCGCGCCGAGCTGCCCTATCGAGTGGTCCTCGAGAACATCACCGGTACGCTCTATGTCTCGCCGAGAGGCACGAGTGACGAGTTTCTGACCAGCCGGGACTTTCGCGATTGCCTAAAGCTACAGATAAGCGGCATGATCATTCCCAAAGTCGTGACGATCAGCGGCAAGGCAAAGGGGAAGACCACTCCATGAGCGGGCGTCGGTGGCGGGGGCTGCTCGCGGCAGCCATGGTGTTTTCCGCAAGCTGTTACGCGGAAGAAATTGCCGACCTACGCAGCCAGGTCGAGCGGATGCAGCGCTGTCAGATCTGTGGTCAGCGGCAGCTGCAAAAGGGTCTGGCGCTGGCGCTGTGTCGTCCGCCGGTGCGGCAGCTGATTGATGACGTGGCGCAGGTCTGTAAGCGCGAAGACATTTGTCTGGATCAAAAAATCGCGACGCTCGTCGGTGATGCCGATCCGACACATCTCGGGCGGTTCGTGGCGATGATGTCGGGGCAAGCGCACTCGGTACTGTATTTTACGCCCAAGGACACGCTCATCGACGGGCTCGAAGGGGTGTACTTGCAGCGGCTCAAGCGTACGCTGCAGCCGCAGCCACCGTGGCTGGAGACGACCAAGTTCCTGGTGGTGTCGAACCTGCCGCCGGCGCCGCTCGGGCTGCCGGGAGCAAGCAAGCTATCGACGCAAGATCCGCAAGTGGCACGCGCTGAGCGACGGGGCCTACAGATCATCGAAAAGATCCTCGACCTGAGCTTCCCGGGTGGACAAAAGCTGCGTCGCGAGCAAGTGCTGCACTGGGTGTATTCGTTTTCGCTCAAGAAGCGTGAGTACCTAAATCCCGACGACTCGCCGCCGGTGGGCTCGGATCTGTCGCAGAGCGTCTGGGTGTTCCGCATCGACTGTGCCACTCCGTCTGAGCAGTCCGAGCCGCTGGGATGTGAAGACTGCCAGCCGCCGCCGGCGCTCCGTCCGCTGTAAGCTGCTCACAGAAAAGGTGCTGCCGATGCGCGTCGCTGCCAACCTGCTCTCTCTGTGGCTCTGGGCGAGTCCGATGGTGGCTTTTGCCCAGACTGCGCCGCCCGTCCCCGAGGAGCTGCTTTTGCGTCGGCAAGAGGCCCTGCTGCTGCACCGCCGGATTGACCTGGCGACGCTGCGAGTCCTGCGCGGTGGAGCGTTTGTGGCGAGCGAGCCGCCGCTGTCTCGGCTGTTGCTCGTGCACCTGTGGGCGGTTGAGTGCAAGCCCTGTCTCGAAGAATTACCGACGCTGCAGCGCTTTTTCGGCGCCCAGAGCCAAGACCCGCGCGTCAAGGTCGTGATGGCCAGCGAGACGCGCGACAGCACCAAGCTGGTCGAGTTCATCAAGCAACACCGAGGCTGGTTTCCCAACGGTGAGCTGTATCAGGTCGTCGACGATGGCCTGCGCAGCAGCCTGCAGAACTTTGCTCAGCCGCTGACGCTGCTCGTCGATGAGCGCGGCATCGTTCACCAAGCCTTCGTTGGCAGTCTGCGCAGCCGCAAGAGCGAGCTGGTCGACGCGGTGGCGCGCTACCTAAAAGCCCTGTGACGACGACTGCTGACGCGGACGCCACTCATCAAAGCGCAGCGTCAGTCCAATCGAGGCAACGTGGCTCGCGCCGCTGTAGGTACCGTTGTTGATCGCCGGCACCGGCTGATCGTTGATGCGCACCGGCTGCCCGGTCGTGCCGTCGATAACCTGCAGCTGACCGTCGGTGACCGTGCGCGACAGCGAGTGCTGATAGGCGTAGGCCAGGTTGATCTCGACGCCGCGCATCGAAAATCCCAGGCCCGAGGTGATGCCCAGCTTGGCGAGCGTATCGAAGTCCAGTCGCAGGTCGGCATCGGCGCTGGCCGAGCTGTCATAAAAGCCGCCCATTCGCATCGTCACGCCCGCGTCGGTAGCCAGCGGAATGTACAGCGATCCACCAAGCCGTAGCCCGATGGTGTCGCGATAGCGGTGCGGCAGGTTGATCGAGAGCTGCTCCCCCCGATTGACGAGCGGCGGCGGATTCTTGAGCGTCAGGGTGTGATCAGTCCCACCGTCGAGCCAGCTCCAGGCCTCGTACACCGCGTTGAGCTCCAGATCAAACAGCTGCATTCCGCCGAGCTTTTGCCCCCAGCGCACACCGGCTCGGAATACCCACGGGAGTGTGACGGTAAACTCGCCGTCCATTTTTTCGGCGCCGATGCCCGCGCCTTGCAGATACAAAGGCTCGGTGGCAGAGACAGTGCCTCGGATGCGCATCGGATTGATACCGAGGTTGCTGGCACTGCGGACATTCAGCCCCAAGTCGACCGCCCGCCCGATGTGAGCCAGCGCGCCGAGCTGCAAAATAAAGTTGTCGTAGCTACTGCCGGTGATGCGCGTTACCGAGTCGCAGCCCGCTACTTCGGCACTCTTGGAACAGGCGCTGCTCGCCGGGAAAATCGGCAGGCTCTGCGGCGCGTAGGTCGCACTCGCAAGCTTGATCTGCGCCGACACCTGCTGCACCGCCAGCCCCAGGTCGAGGAACTTGGCGGCTCGAAAACCAACTGCCACCGTCGGAAAAAAGATCAATAGATCGGTTGTCGCGATGTCGTAGCGAGTCGGACCGGGACGCAGCTTGCCGTCGCCATTTTCGACAAACATCGGAAACGTCCGCTTGCCGATCGACGACGGTCCATAGATGCCAACCGCGAACGTAATGCGCTTGAAGAAGCCAAAGTCGGTGGTCAGGCCAAACCACGGCGCGTAAAACGGCGGTGTCGCGTCGGCCTGAACGCTCGGATACGGTCCGTAGGCATCGCCGCCCTCTCGGGAAAAGCGATAGCGCGAAAAGATCACGTTGTTGTCGATCAGGGCGTGGGTGCCGCGCTGCTGAGCGAGTCCACCGACGTTGTATTCCAAGGCCAGCGGCGAGTCGGCTTTGGCGGTGAAAGCGCCGCCGCGCCCGAGTGCTTCAGTGCCGTTGGCGGGGATCTCGAATCCTCCGGCAAAGGCAGTTTGGACGGAGCCTGCCAACAGCAAGCAGCCGAGCCGGGAAGCAAGCCGTACTCGATTGGCAGATAGGGCGACGCAGCGATTGTTTTCGGCGGGCACAGCGGGCCTCCGGAGACGGTGGGGAACAAACCTTGCGCCCTTTTAGCCCGCGCCAACGTCGGGAAGCAATGACAAAACCACACGCGCAACTATTGGCTTTGAAACGGCCTGCTCCTGATATCCTAGGGTCGTGACGAGCCCCGCCGACCCCAAAGCCGTCCAGGCGATGCCCGCGTGGGTTGCCGGAAACCCGGTGCCGCCCGAGGTCCGTCTGGGGAAGATCCTCCAGAACGAGTTTCACATCCTGCGTGTCCTCGGTGAAGGCGAGCTGGGCGTGACGTATGAAGCCGAAAACTCGCGCCTCAAGGGCAAGTTTGCGGTCCTGATGCTGCGACGAGAGCTGAAGCCCACGCAAGGCATGATGCTGTCGGTGCAAAAGGATCTGCGCGCTGCCCAGCCGCTGCAGTCGCTCGGGCTGATGCCGGTGAAGATGCTGGTCGATCAGTTCGACATTCCCGGCTTTGCCACCGAGCTGCTCGACGGAGAGACGCTGCGCCAGCGGCTGCGACGGGGACCGCTGCGGGCCGAGCGAGCCGTCGCGATGGTGCTACAGGTCGCCAAGGCGCTCGACGCGCTGCACAAGGCCGGCGCCGTCCACGGGGATCTGCGACCCGAGAACATCTTTTTGGTCCGTCCGACCGCCAAGTCCAGCTTCGCCGGCAAGATCGTTATCGTCGAGCACAGCCTCTATCACCTGCGCCGTCGCCCCGCCGGACTCGACGATCAGCTGCCGCTTTATAAGCTGATGTATCGGCCACCGGAGCTGCTCTCGGGAGAGACGGGTCCGCATCCCGGTGGTGACGTGTTTGTCCTCGGGGCGATCTTGCATGAGTGCCTGACCGGTCGACCGGCGTTCTTCGACGAGGTTGCCGACTTTGTGATGGACAACCTGCACCAGCCGCCGAAGAAGCTCGTGCCGAACCCGCAGACCGGGCTTTCCGACGAGCTATGTCAGCCTCTCGACGAGCTGGCGCAGTGTGCCTGTGCCCGCGATCCCAAAGAGCGACTGCCGGACATGTCGTCGCTGGTAGCGTCTCTGGAGGGTCTGGTCAAGAGCAAGGGTCTGAAGCTGCCCGACGTGCTGACCGAAGCGCCCGACGCCAACAGCCAAGACGAGAGCAAGAGTGAGCAGCGCATGCACCGACTGCTGGAGCGTCGCTCAGGCGTGTTTCCCGTGCTGGGTCCAGCGCCGGTTGAGCCCGCGCCGCCAAGTCGCCCCGCTGCCCAGCCGTCGCCGCAAGCTCAGCCGTCTCCGCAAGCCCAGCCGTCCCCGCAAGCCCAGCCGTCTCCTCAGCCCGCCGTCAGCAAGTCCGCCGATCCACTTGGGCCGCTGCAAGCGATCACCGCGCCGAAAAAGAAAGTCACACAGATCCTGCAAAAGCTGTCGAGCGCGTTTCCGGTGCTCACGGTGTCGCCAGACGGATCGGCGATCGAGGAGCGGACGATTCAGCCGACGCCGCCGGCTCAGCCAAGTGTGCCCGCCGTCGTAGCGATGCAACCGCCGCCTCCCGCTGCTCCGCCACCCAGCGACGAGCCGCAGAAGCCTGTTGAATCTCAGAAGCCTGTTGAATCTCAGAAGCCTGTTGAACCTCAGAAGCCTGTTGAACCTCAGAAATCTGATGAACCTCAGAAATCTGATGCGGCTCCAATGCCTGACGAGCCTCCGAAGTCTGACGAGCCTCCACCACCAAAAGTTGAAGCCAAGCCCGTCCTCAAGGCCAATGTTGCCGAGGCTCTGTCGCGGCTGCGCAAGCCGGGCGTAGTCGTCGAGCTGAAAGGTCCACCACCGGCTGCTCTGCCATTCGCCGTGCCGTCAGCCGAACCGCCGCCAGCTGCGGTGCAGCCCGTCGCCCCAGCGCCTGTCGAGCCGCCCAAGACTGCTCCTCCGATTGCACCTGAACCGGTCGAGCTTCCCAAGACTGCTCCTCCGATTGCACCGACACCGTCGCCAGCTGTAGCGCCCCCGCCGAGTCCGGACCCGAAGCCCAGCTCGCCGCGTCGAGTGTCCGAGTCAACGATGCAGGTCGAAAACCTCGACGATCTGCTGGTGAGCTTGCCGTCGCTGCCCGCCGTGCCGATCGTGCAGTCGGGACCGCCGTCGCTGTCATCGATTCCGACCTCGGCAGCGATCGAGAGCCTGCGACCGGAACACGACCCGGCCCTGCTGAGCGCGCAGACCCGGCCTCTTTTGCCAGCCATGCTCGGGGAGCTGCTGACGCCGCCGCTGACCGCCCCGCCACCGGCCTCTCTCGGGCTCGAGCCGCAGCCGACGCCGCCACTCACCGCCCCGCCGAATGCAGCCAGCCTGCACGAAGCTCCGACGCGGACCAAGCTGCCGGTGGATGCCATTTCAGCCCAGCCGACCCAAGCGTCCGTCCCCTCCGTGCCGATGGCGACGCCCAGTGTGGTGCCGATCATTCCGCCCGAGGCAGTCGGCAGCGGCAAGGTCACCGAGCGCCCAAGCGACGGCATTCACGACAAGCCCACTGCCGCCTCGATTCCCAGCATCGACCTGATGAGCCGCGTCGCCGCTGGACCGACCGCAGGAGCAGGCAGTAGCCCGCCGCGCGATCACCAGAAGCTCCTCGAGAGCAATCCGATCATTCGGCCCGAGCCGCCCAAAGAGAGTCCGTCCCCCGCGCCCCGCGCCATCGATTCGCCGGACCCGAAGCTGGTCTTGCCGGCCCAGGTTTCGACCGCGCACACCACCCTTGCGCCCCGCGCCGTGTCGCCCAAGCCGGTCCACGTGCAAAAGTCCCCCGAGCCGGGCCTGCGACAGCTGCTGCTGAAAAACCAAGAGATCGTGGCGGCGGCCCTCGGCGCGCTGCTCGTGCTGCTGATTGGGCTTCTCTTCTACGCGCTCATCAAGTAAGAGGCGGGCGTCTCCGCAGCATGCCTTCGCGCGGGGCCCACACCGCCATGAGCCAAAGCTTCCAACTGTCCTGTCTTGACGCTGCTCTCTCGATTGCCCAGGCCGCTGGCCGCATCCTCGCCGAGGGTGCCTTTCGCCGTCACGCCTCCGAGAGCAAGTCCACCAGCGCCGACCTTGTCACCCGCTACGACCGCGCCGCCGAGGAGGTCATCTGTGCCGCCATCGCCAGCCGCTTCCCCGATCACCGCATCTTGGCCGAAGAGAGCGGCGACCATGGCGGAGCGAGCGACCGTCCACGCTGGATCATCGATCCACTCGATGGAACCACCAACTTCGCGCACGGCCTGCCGCTGTTCTCAGTCTCGATTGCCTGCGAGTGGGAAGGTCAGGTGCGCGTCGGGGTCGTTCATGCGCCGGCACTCGGCTGGACCTTTTCGGCTGGGCTGGGACTGGGCGCCTTCCGCAACGGCGAGCGACTCGCGGTGTCTCAGGCCCCGTCGATTGAGCAGGCGCTGCTTGTCACCGGCTTTCCGTACGACCGCAAGACCGCGCGCGACAACAACTTCGCGCAGTTTCTGCACCTCAAGCGGCGGGCGCAGGGGATTCGGCGGCTCGGCTCGGCGGCGCTGGATCTGTCGCTGGTCGCAGCTGGCAGCCTCGATGGCTACTGGGAGATGAAGCTCAAGCCGTGGGACATTGCAGCCGGGCTGCTCCTCGCGAGTGAGGCCGGGGCAAAGCTCAGCGACTGGCAAGGTCGTCCCGTCGAGCTCTCACGGGGCGAGGTCCTGTGTGCCAATCCACACCTCCATGCCGAGCTGCTCGCGGCCCTGCGCCACATCGAGCACGGCGTCTTTACCCCGTAGCTGCTGTCGATCGTTTTCGTGGTCCAACAAGTCGTATTGACTTTCGTTCAACAAGCGCTATCGTCTTCTTAGCGGCTATTGAACAGGAGTCAACAGCGATGTTAGAAGCAGCTCTTCCCGTCGAGAAGTCGGTTCCTAAGCCTCGGTCCCCAGAGCTTCCGCTCACCGGTCCGATTCCCCGTCACTGGTTCGCCGGCAATGCGCTGGCCACCCACCTTGTCAACGGCGTCAGCATGCTGTTCCCGGCTGGTGAGCGCTTCTTTGTGCGCTCGGTGAACCACTACCTGGGGCAGCTTCCCGATCCGCTCCTGCGGGCCCAGGTCAAAGGCTTCTTCGCGCAAGAGGGTCGCCACGCCAAAGAGCACGACCGCTGGAACGAGATCCTCGTCGCACAAGGCTTCTCTGTTGACCACTTCCTGGCCGGTTACGAGCGGCTGGCGTATGGCGTCATCGAGCGTGTGTCCTCACCGGCGCTGCGACTGGCGACCACCGCTGCCTGCGAGCACTTCACGGCGCTGCTGGCGGAAAAGGCGCTGCGCAATCGCATCCTCGAGCATGCCGATCCGACGATGCGAGCACTCCTTTTGTGGCATGCCGCCGAAGAGATCGAGCACCGCGCGGTCGCTTTCGATGTCCTTGCGCAGGTTGCGCCCAGCTATCCACTGCGGATCGCAGGACTGGCGATGGCGACGGCGTGTCTGGGGACATTCTGGCTGTTTGCAACGACGATGCTGCTGTGGCAGGACCGCAAGACGGTGTGGCCGAAGCTGCGCTTGCACCTTGGTCAAATTCGCGCCGTACGCAAGGAAAGGAATCTGAAAGGAGTCTTCCTGCCCGGGATCTTGGCCTATCTGCGCCGCGACTTTCACCCCTTGCAGCTGGATCTCGATCAGCTCGCGGCAGACTACTTGCTCGACGCAAAACTAGCGTAAGGAGAGACTCCCGATGAGCACCCAGCACATCGTCATTGTCGGCAGCGGCTTCGGCGGACTGGGAATGGGAATCCGGCTCAAGCAGGCCGGCATCCATGACTTTACGATCCTCGAGCAAGGACCGGAAGTTGGGGGTACCTGGCGCGACAACCACTATCCCGGCGCCGCCTGCGATGTCGAGTCCCACCTGTATTCCTATTCCTTCGAGCCCAATCCCCGCTGGTCGCGGCGCTTTGCTCCGCAGCAGGAGATCCTCTCCTATCTGATTCACTGCGCCGACAAGTACCAAGTCCGTCCCCACATTCGCTTTGGCTGTGCCGCAACCTCGGCCCGCTTCGATGATCAAAGCGGCACCTGGGAAGTGAATACCAGCGACGGAAAAATGATCCACTGTCGGACACTTGTGGCTGCTTGCGGAGGACTCAGCAAGCCGGCGATTCCTGATCTTCCTGGGCTCGATTCCTTTGGCGGAAAGGTCTTCCATTCTGCCCGCTGGGATCACTCCTATTCCCTGTCCGGAAAGCGCGTGGCGGTGATCGGAACGGGTGCCAGTGCGATCCAGATCGTTCCCGCAATTGCGTCTCAGGTGGCCAAGCTGTCGGTCTTTCAGCGCTCGCCACCGTGGATCATTCCCAAGCCCGATCGTCGAATCAAGCCGGACCGCCAGCAGCGCTATGCAGATCATCCACTTTTGCAGCGCCTGACGCGGACTCTGTTCTACCTGATTCACGAGCTGGCCGGAGTCGGATTTGTCGTCGAGCCCAAGCTGTTTCAGCTGCTCTCTCGCTTGGTCAAAAAGTACATCGCGCGGAGCATTCCTGATGAGTCTCTGCGTGCGCAGCTAACCCCCAACTACGCCTTGGGCTGCAAGCGGATTCTGCTGTCGAACGACTACTATCCAGCGCTGTGTCAGCCCCAGGTCGAGCTAGTGACCGCGCCGATTGAGACTGTGACCCGCAGCGGAATCCGAACTGCAGATGGGGAAGACAGAGCCCTCGATGCAATCATTTTGGCAACTGGATTTGCAGCCGCTGATGTTGTCTCTCCCTTCCCGATTCTGGGTCGTAACGGAGTCGATCTCAGCGACGTGTGGAAGGACGGAGCAGAGGCCTACTTAGGAACCGTGATTTCCGGATTCCCAAACGCATTCCTAATCGTGGGTCCGAACACTGGACTGGGGCACAGCTCGATGGTGTTTATGATCGAGTCGCAGATCGCGTACATCTTGTCGGCGATCCAAGCGATGCAGCTGGGAAAGCTCAGCGCCGTCGAGGTCAAGTCCGACGTACAGACTCGCTACAATGCCACGATTCAAGAGCGTCTCAAGCACACCGTCTGGTCCAGCGGCTGCACCAGCTGGTATCACGCGAAGAACGGCAGGAACACCACGCTGTGGCCGGGCTTCACGTTCGAGTTTCGACTCCGCACCCGCCGCTTTTCCGCACGCGACTACGTCATCGAAAAGCTGGCTCACTGACCGGGCGGCTTTTCCGGAACGTGCTTGCCGCGATGACAGGTAAAGCAGGTGACGCGATTCATCGTCGCTGGATACTTGGCGTTGATCTCCTGAACCATCCGCATCATCTCGCGCGCCTTTTCCTTGAGCGGCGTCTCTGCGGAAGGATCTTTGGGATCGTGACAGTGCTCACAGCCCACCCCAAGTGCCACGATCTGCAAGTTCATCTGCGCGATCAGCGCTTTGTTGGTGGTGGTCTTGGGCAGCACCTGCAGGTTCTTGAAGCCGGCGCGGGCCACCGGAATCAGCAAGAGCAGCGACCCGATGAGCGCTCCCACCACCACCGAGCCCTTCCGCCTGGACGTAGAAAAGGAATCCATGTGTCTTGCTCACTCCTGAAGCAGCGGCGCGACCGATTTGGTTGTTGGCTGGCTGTCGTCTTGCTGCCGTAGCTGTTGCGATGCTGTGACCGCGCGTTTTATTCGCACCTATGCTACGCGAACCGCAAAAGTACCGACAACCCCTTTGGGCTAGTTGCTCTTGAGGTGCGAAAACGGTGGGTGAGGGACATTGGGTACTGTCGCTGTCGGCGTCCTGCGGATGTAAAACAGCCCCGGATTCGGATCGGCATCCATGTTGTGGGTCAGCTGATAGACCGTGTTCACTTTGGGATGGTTGACCCAGTCGATGAAGTTCTTGGCTTCCTGCACCACATACATGTAGACGCCGTTGGGACGAGCGCGGGTGCGAATCACGACCCCCTGATCTCCATAGGGCAGTGCCAGCAGGCTCTTGCGGAAGCCCTCGCTGTAGGTGAAGTAGCGCTCGGCATTGGAGAGATACAGGACGTTGACTTTGACGCCCACCGCCGTGATCGCGCTGGCGATGCTCGACATGCTACCACCGACGGTAAGGTCGCCTCGGACCATCACCACCCGGCCGGTGCGGAACAGCTGCGCCACGTAGTCGTACTGGCTCTGATCATCGAGGAACCAGCGGATGTTGTGCTGTTTATAAATGCCCACCACTTTGCGAAAGCGCGCCAGCACCGAGCCGCGCGACATCTTGTACGCGTCAACGATCGCCGCCCGCTGCTTGGGATGCGGATAGGCCTCGCTCAGCAGCCGCAGCGCCGTCGCCTCGTTCTTGGGCTCCCACAGCGACTTGAACTCCTCGGGGGTGTTGCCGTGGATGAAGAACACCCGATAGACGTAGTGGACGTTGACGACCACCTGATCGAAGTCAAACAGGACCAGCAGCTCCGGCTTTTGCCAGCCCGCGAGCACGTAGTTTTGATCGGTACCGACCCCGATGTACGCGCCGCCTTTGTTCTGCACCGTCGGCAGCCACAGATCATGACGATCTTCATTCGAGATCACATAGTGCGTGCCACGAACGAGGTGCGGCGGCGGCGGGTCAGACACAATCTTGTTGAGCATCTCGGTCCAGGCCTGACTCACCGGCGAAAGCGGACTCGTCGCGGTCGCTGAAGGCGGAGTCGCTACCGTCCCTGTCGTCGCTTGCACCGCCTGCTGCATCGCCATCGGCGCCACCGACACCATCGCCGCCTGGGTTGCCGACTTGTCGATGTGAACTTGGGCGTGACCGTCGCTGGTTACGACTGCGAGCGGCAACAGCAGCAGCGGCAAGGACCGCAGCCAGCGCGGCTTGGCCGAGGTCAAATGGGACGAGGGTTTTACAACGTTGGAACCTAGGTCTGTGGGCATGTCGTGCCTGGGGGGCTACGCGCTCCAGCGACGCGCAGTCCTCCGCCGCGATCATACCGTCAAAAAACCCCGGAAGTAAACGGGCTTACATAGTTTTATAGGACCAATTCATCGATAACCCGCTTCAGCGAGGCCAGATTTGTCACCACCTCGGCGCGCGTGATGTAGGGCAGGTAGTCTTTCATCGCGCTATCGCCAAACATCCACGACGACGGCTGCTCGGGATGAAGCCACAGGACATGCCGCGCCCGCGCCTTGACCCGCCCAAGCGCCCACGCCTCGGGAGGAAAGTAGTTCGAGCGCCCGTCCCCGAGGATGATCACGGTCGTGCGCGAGGTCACCGCTTCCAGGTGATGCTCGACAAACTGACGGAAGGCGCGGCCGTAGTTCGAGTTGGCAGCGACGCTTACCACTGCTCCGGAATAGACCTTCTCGACGGCGCGCTCGATCTCACACTGCTCGAACAGCGGCGTCGCTTCGCCCAGGTCCGAGACGAACACAAACGATCGCACCTTCGCAAAGCGCTCTTGCAGCGTGTAGGCAAGCTGCAGCGTAAAGCGCGCAACCTGCCGCACCGAGTCCGAGATGTCACACAAGATGCAGAGCCGAGGCTTGTGCGGTCGCCGGGTCCGATAGCGGAGCTGAAACGGAACGCCTCCCGTCGCCAGTGCCGCGCGCAGGGTCCGCCGCATGTCGAGCCGACCGTGACGCAGCTTCTGCGGCTTTTCGCGCCGCTGGGTCTTGAGCTTGTCGGCGAGGCGCCGGACCTCGTGCCGTAGCTGCGCCAGCTCCGTTGCGGACAGCTGCGAAATCGACTTGTGAAGGAGCAGATCGCGCGTCTGCTCCTCGGCAAAGCGCAGGTTTTGTTTTTCAAACGACCGCTGCACCTCGCCGCGCACCGCCCCGCGCAGCTGCCACAGGTTCTGCTCGGCCTGCCGCAGCACCGTCTGCGCCACGTCCTCACCCAGCTCGGGCGCCATCCGTGCCATCAGCGACCGCAGCTCCGAGTCGGCCTGCCGAAACCCGAGCTGATCGAGCAGTCCTTGCGTGAAGTAGCCGATCTGCAGCGGGCTCTGCATCCGCGAGACATCGATCCGCAGCCCTGACAGTCGCAGCAGCAGATCCAGCCCCACCCGTCGCAGCCCCAGCCCCAGTCGCGCCGTCGGATCGAGCCGCGCCGCTTCCGTCGCCAGCCGCGCAATCACCTGCTCAATCTGATCATCGGACAGGCCCGCTTGGCGGAGTGCTGCCACGAGCGGTGCCTCCTCTCCGTCAACCAGCAGCGTGCCGGCGCGAAAAAAGAACAGCGAAAACAGATCGTGAAAGCGGCTCTCGTCCTCGGGTCGCTTGACCAAACAGGCTGAAAGCGTCGCGCGCACCAGCTGCGGATCAGCAAGCCCAGTCAGCGTCAGCGCGCGCAGGGCATCCAGAAGCTCTGCCGTCGACGCGGGTACGCCGTTTTTGCGCAGCAGCGCGACGAACTCTTGGATTTGATCCAACATCGATTTTCCTTGACTTTTCTACCGATGTTTTTGAAGCGAACGGCGGAGCTTGTGACCAAAGGCCAGCTTGAGCAGCTCGAACCACGCGACACTCGCCGCCGCGATCGCCAAGCACGCACCGACATCCGCCATTGGCAGCGCCGCCAGCGAGAACAGCCGCTGCAGCGGCCCAAAGCTCAGCACCAGCGCCCCGAGCCCCACCGTCGCCAAGATCAGCGCCCACAGCACTTTTCCGCCTTGCCAGAGCGTCCGCAGCGCCGACTCGGTCCACGATCGACTGACGATGATCAGGCCCAGGTTGGCAAACACCAGCGTCGAGAACACCACCGCACGCAGCCGCTCGGTCGAGTACCCAAGGTGGGCCGCAAAGTAGTACGCACCGACGCAGCCAGCCAGCACCATCGCCCCTTGCAAGATCGCCAAGAACAGCACCACGCCGGTCACCATCGGCTGTCCGACGGGACGCGGCGGTCGATCCATGATGTGCGGCTCGGCAGCGGTGCCCTCGAAGATCAGCCCGCACGACGGATCGATGATCATCTCAAGCACCGCAATGTGCGCCGGCAAGAGCAGCAGCGGCCAGCTGAGTAGCGGCGACAGCAGCGACAGTCCAGCAATCGGCACATGGATCGCAAAGGTGTACGCCACCGCCTTGCGCAGGTTGTCGAAGATCCGCCGCCCGAGCCGCATCGCCGCGACGATGCTGGCAAAGTTGTCGTCGGCCAAGATCAGCGCCGCTGACTCACGTGCCACGTCGGTGCCGCGCTTGCCCATCGCGATGCCGATGTGGGCCGCTTTCAGCGCCGGCGCGTCGTTCACCCCGTCGCCGGTCATCGCCACAATTCCGCCGAGATCCTTGAGCGCTTTGACCAGCCGCAGCTTCTGCTCGGGCACCATGCGCGCAAACACCGATACCGACGCCACCCGTAGCTTCAGCTCCTCGTCGGTGAGCTGCGCCATCTCGGGACCGGACAGCACGCCGTCGCGGACCGCAATCCCGGCCTGCTCGGCAATCGCCAGCGCCGTCGCTGGATAGTCGCCCGTGATCATCAGCACCCGCACCCCGGCACGATGACACTCGGCCACCGCCTGCGGCACCTCGGGGCGCAGCGGATCGAGGAAGCTCACCAGGCCGCACAGCTCAAACTTCACTTGCTGCGGCGACTCGGGCAGCTCGGCTCCGACGCGCGCCGTCCCCACCGCCAGCACCCGCAGCCCCGCCTTCGCCAGCGACTCCGTCTGCACAAGCAGCGTCCGTTTTTCCTCGTCGGAGAGCCGACACAGCTCACTCACCGCCTCGGGCGCACCTTTGCAAAACAAGAGATGGCCGTCGGTCTGCTCATAAGCTCGCGTCACCGCCAGCAGCGCTGGCACAAGCGGATACTCGCGACGAAACTTGGGCAGCTCCGACTCGACGGAGAGCTTGACTTTTTGCAGCGCCTCGACCAGCGCCAGCTCCATCGGATCGCTCGGTGCCGCTTGACTCGACAGCCGCGCCGCCCGCAACAGCAGAAGCAGCGACGGTGGCGGTGACGGATCGTTAGGAGCCCGCAGCGACGACAGAGAATGCTCGACACCGCCCAGACTGACCCGATCGACGGTCATGCGATTCTGCGTCAGCGTGCCGGTCTTGTCCGAGCACAGCACCGTCGCTGCCCCCAGCGCCTCGATCACGCCTGGCCGTCGCAGCAGCACATTGTGATGGGCAATCCGCCAGGCTCCGATCGACAGAAACACAGTCAGGATCATCGGCAGCTCCTCGGGAAGCACCGACATCGCCATCGCCAGCCCCGCCAAAAGTCCCTGGACCCACTCGCGATGCAGCACGCCGCGCAGCAGCACCACCAGCACACATAGCGCCACCCCGAGCGTCGCCATCCCCCGCACCAGGCGCTTCATCTCTAGATCGAGCGGCGTCCTCGGCTGCTCAATCTCCGAGAGCGCCCGACCGATCTTGCCGACCTCGGTGGTAAGCCCCGTCGCGGTCACCTCGGCCAGACCGCTGCCCCGCACCACCATCGTGCCCATGAACAGCTGCGGCAGATCGTCTCCGCCCGGTCGAGCGTCCGCCTTCACAGTCAGGCTCGGCTGCTTGCGCACCGCCACGCTCTCGCCGGTCAGCAGCGACTCATCACACAGCACACTATCGCCCTGTCGCAGCATCGCATCGGCGGCCACCCGCACCCCTTCGCTCAGCACCAGCAGATCGCCGGGCACCACCTCACGAGCGGCAATGCTCTCGTCGCGACCATCCCGTCGCACCAGCGCCCGAGGACTCTGCAAGCTGCGCAGCGCCGCCACCGCCCGCTCGGTTCGTCGCTCCTGCCACAGCGTGATCGCGATCACCAGCAGCACAAACGTAAACAGCAGCGCCGCTTCGCCCCGATCCCCGAGCAGAAGGTACAGCGAGCCGCAAGCCATGAGCAGGATCAGCATCGGCTCGGTCAGCACCGATCGCAGCGTCTTCCAAAACGACGATCCCTCCTGGCTCGATAGCTCGTTGGGGCCGACGCGCTGCAGGCGCTCGCTGGCTTCCTGGCTGCTGAGCCCGGACAGCGTACCGACCGACTCGCTGCTGGCGACTGGTTGCATCCACGTTCTCCTCAGACCACATAAGCGACGGTGGCGGGCGTGCTGTCAACTGTCCCCGGCTGTCAGTCGGTCAGGCCGAGGCTGCCGCTGACAGATCGCGCCGCTTGGTGGACTTGGGCAGCTTGGTCTTGCCGAGCGCTAGCACCACCGCAAACTCGTCGGCAGTCACCGGCACCACCGACAGACGACTCCGCCGCAGCAGCTGAATGTCAGCAAGGCGCGGCTCATCGCGAATCATCGTCAGCGTCACCGGAGAGCGCAGCGGACAGACCGGCGCCAAGTCCACCACCGACCAGTCTTCGCCGGGCGCAGTCGGATCGGGATAAGCAGTCCGCACCACCGTGGCCACCCCGACGACTTCCTTGCCTTCATTCGAGTGATAAAACAGCAGCAGATCGCCGACCTGCATCGCTCGCAGGTTGTTGCGGGCCTCGAAGTTGCGTACCCCATCCCACATGGTGCGACCCTGCTCCTGCAAGGTGGTGAAGGAGTACTTGTACGGCTCGCTCTTGACCAAATAGAAGCGCTGTTTCATCGCGCCAGCGATAGTAGCCACGTTGCGCTTCCAGCCGGCGGGAAAAGCCGACTACACTTTTGGCGGGGGCAATATTTCGTGGGGAATCTCGCAGCTTATGGCCTGCTCTGCGGGCTCGGCTGGCTGTCGGCATGCTCGACGCTGATTGGCGACGAGCCTCTCTCGGTGAATCGCATCGCTGGGCCTACTGGTGCGGCGCAGCTGTTGCCGATCTCGGGACGACTGCGCTCGGCCCACGTCTTGGTCGGCGAACTCGACGCGGTCCACCTGGCCCTGGTCAGTCCCGAGCCCGATCCGATGGACGAGCTGGTGATCGGCAAGACCCAAGTGCTGTCGCTGACGCCGCCGTATGCGGTGACCGAGCTGCCCGAGCGAGCGGTGGCGTTTCCCCCTTCACCGGCACGCGGCTTTTGTAGCGCCACGCTCGGAAGCGATCTATTGCTGCCCGCGCTGTCGCTGCATCGTCCCGGCCTGCCCACCGACGGACCGTATCCGGCGCTGGTCCAGCCTGCCGAGAGGCTGCGCCTGCTCTGCGGCGAGCAGACGCTGGTCGCCTATGGCCAGAGCCGCGACAACCTCGGCATTGATCTGCTCCGGCGACGATCGGACGGCAAGGTCGTTCACAAGCTGCTGCCGTGGCCCGCCGAGGCTGATCCAGCCTGGGGCCAAGGACCGCTCGGCTTTGATGCCAGTGAGCGCGTGCTGTTTCTCCTCGGGGGAGACATCACCACCCGTGCCTACTTCATGGACAGCGGCGACACGGTCAACCTGGGTGTCTTGTACTGGGGCGCGGCCACCAAGAGCGGTCAGCTGTTCGTTGACAGCGACGGCATGCTGCTGCTGTTCGACATCGACGCAAAGCGGCTACGCTTCCTCGGTGCGCGGCTGTCCCCCGACGGTGCCGTGATTGGGACCGATCGCGAGGCCCAAGCGGTGCTGACCTGCGACTGGGACGGGCTGCGACGGGTGCCACTTTTCGCTGCGGCGGGCCCGGCCAAGACCATCGATCGCGATCCGTGCCGACCGTCGGACTGGAATGCCAGTGCCCAAGCCAGTGTCCTGTATTACGTCGACGATCAGCTTCGCCAAGCAGCCACCAGCGGCGACAGCGCGCCCCTTGTTTTGACCAACTACCTTGGGCAGCAGCTGCTGGCCTTGTGCGACGACGGAGCCCTCGCCTACTCGCTCGATCCGCCCGAGCGCTATGGACGAGGCATCGGCAGCGGCTACCTCGGCGGCCACCGCTTCATGGAGCGCGGTCGCGATGTGCGCTTTGCCCCCGACTGTCGCCGGGTCTACTACAAGGAAAGCGCCGCCACCCTGCGCCGACTCGGCGAGCTGCGCAGCTGGAACCGCAGCGAGCCCGACCCAAGCCTTGCCACCCTCCGGCTCGCCGACAACGTTGGCTTTTATCACGTCCTGGCCGATGGCCGAATCTTGGCCCAAGACAACCTTGCCACCGTCGGAGATCACAATCGTCTCTCGCTGATCGATCCCGATCGCTTGACCGCCCAGACGCTGCTGACCGGACCGATCGCCGTGCTGGCGCTGAATCAGCTGTCGCGTACCGTCAAGAGCTTCCCCGAGAGCCGCGTCCTCCTCGAGGTTGACAGCGCCGAGATCACCGGACCCCGCCGCATGATGCTGGTCGAGATTCCGCCCAAGTAGACCGCCGTCCACATTTGGTAGCATCGCCGCACATGTTGCCCAAAAGGGGTCGCCAGCCGCACGCGGCAGAGCACGCTCCAGAGTCCTCCTACGACTACGGCGCGCGGTCTTCGGGGGAACAGCACGGAGTGGTGCTGACCAAGCCGCACATCGTCGAGCTGATCCTCGATCTGGTGAACTACCAAGAGACGCGCGATCTGGCGCGGCTGCGACTCCTAGAGCCTTCCTGCGGACAGGGAGTGTTCCTGCTTTTGGCGATCCCGAGACTGCTCCGCTCGGCCCACCGGCACGGGCACTCACCGTCGGAGCTGGGCGATTCCCTGCTCGCGATTGAAGTGAACCAAGAGCAAGCCGAACACACCCGTGAGCGCGTCACAGTCACGCTGCGCCAAGCGGGTCTGCCGGCACCCACCGCCCAGCAGCTGGCTACCAAGTGGGTTGTCTGCGCTGACTTTCTGCTCCATCCAATTCCGAACAGAGTCGATTTTGTCGTGGGAAATCCGCCCTATGTTCGCATCGAGCAGATTCCCATCGCCCTGCAGACAGAGTACCGCACCCGCTATGTCTCTCTGTTCGATCGAGCCGACTTGTACGTGGCATTTATCGAGCGCGCTCTGTCTCTTCTCAGCGACGATGGCATGCTGTCTTTCATCTGCGCCGATCGCTGGACCCGGAATCGCTACGGAGCCCCACTCCGCAAGCTCATCTCTGATCATTTTGTCGTCCGCAGCTATCTCGATCTGTCCGCTGCTTCGCCGTTTGAATCCGCTGTCTCTGCCTATCCGTCCATCTTCGTGATCACTCCCAAAAATGCGCTGGTGAGTACCAGTTCCCCGGTGAACGTAGTCACCATGATCGATGCCTCTGCCGACGAGTGTGCGCAGCTGCGGAAGCTCCTTTCGGGGACTCCTTTGACACTCCCACCGCAGACACCACAGACACCGCAGACAGGGAATCCGCCGCAGCTGCGCATTCACGAGCACTGGTTTGTGGGAACCGATCCGTGGGTCCTCGGCTCTCCAGAACAGCTGCACGTACTGCGAAAGTTAGAGCAGTCTCATCCCCTGCTGGAGTCCTGCGGAGCGCGCGTAGGAATCGGCGTCGCCACCGGACTGGATCGGGTGTTTATCGTCGACCAGCAGCAGGCCGAACAGCTGGAACCGGATCGTGTCCTGCCGCTGGTGATGCGGCAGGATCTCGCAGATGGACAGATCCGCGCGGCGGGTCGATTTGTCTTACATACCTTCACGGAAGAGGGACTCCCAATCGATCTTGCGGACTATCCGAAGCTCTCTTCCTATCTTGCAAAGCATGCCCGCGCCGTGAAGGGTCGCCACGTCGCCAAGCGCAGTGGATCTGCCTGGTTCCGGACCATCGATCGGGTCCAGACAAAGCTTGTGTCGATGCCCAAGCTGCTCGTGGCCGACATTGCGGAAGCCAACCTGATCACGCTCGATCCGGGACACTATTATCCGCACCACAACCTCTACTACATCACCGCAGAGGGGATCGATCTGGCGGTGCTGGGCGGACTCCTGAGCTCGCGGGTGGCGCTGTTTTTCATCTGGTCTTATGCCGTGACGCTGCGTGGTCGCTATCTGCGCTTTCAGGCCCAGTATCTGCGACGAATCCGCATCCCGCGACCGGACAGTCTGCCGCAGGCGCTGCAGGATGACCTCCGCCGGGCCTTTTTCGCGCGTGACATGGGCGCCCTCGATGCCCTGGCACTGCAAGCGTACGGCCTCTCTGCACTGCCCGCGTTCGACTGCGGATCACCATAAGTGATAAGAGGCAGCGACGGATAATGGACTTGATGAGCCATCGCTCAGACCACGGACCGGGCGGCCGTGTTTATAATCCCGGCATGCACCCCCCCAGGCCGAGGCTCAAGTTGCTGTTGCGGGCGCTTGTGATCTGTTGGCTGCTGTGTGAAACCGCGATTTGGTTTGGGATTCGCTACCTTGGCTATCGGCTCACCGGTCGCAGCCTGGCCGATCGCCAAGCGCTGTTTGGACAGTCGGTGCTGAGCCTGTTTCGGCGGCTCGGCGCGACGTTCATCAAGGTCGGGCAGATCATGTCGACACGGCCCGATCTGTTGCCCCCGCATGTCATCGCGGCGCTGTCACGGCTGCAAGACGATGTCGGTCCGTTTCCTTACCACCACGTCGAGCGCACCCTCGCCGAGGACTTTGGCCAGCCGATCGCGTCGCTGTATCGCGAGTTCTCGCCCGTGCCGATTGCTTCGGCCTCGGTCGCGCAGGTGCATCGCGCCCGGCTGCCAAGTGGCCAAGTGGTCGCGGTCAAGGTCCGCCGCCCCGACATCGAGGAGCTGTGCGCGTTCGATCTGTCGGTGATGTCGTTTTACGCCCGCGTTCTGGAGCTGATTCCGTCGCTGCGCCTGCTCGCCCCACTGGAGAGCGTCCAGCAGTTTGGCCGCGCCATCGCGATGCAGCTCGACTTCACCATCGAGGCCCAGAACAACGCCCGTTTCGCCAAAAACTTCGCGCTCCTGCCCGAGGTCATCGTCCCGACGCTCCACCCCGGGCTGTGCAGCCGCCGCGTCCTGACCATGGACTTTATCGAAGGGCAGAAGATCCTCGACTGCAAAGGCACCCAGCCCGAGCGTCGCGCCCTCGGCGAGCTGGGCTTCCGGGTCATGCTCAAGATGATCTTTGCCGACGGGTTTGTGCATGCTGACCTGCACCCCGGAAACCTGCTGGTGACACCCGAGGGCAAGATCGCGCTGCTCGATCTGGGCCTGGTGGCCGAGCTAGACGACACCCACCGCATCGCGTTTGCCCGCTACTTTGCGGCTTGGGCGCGCGGCGATGGCCACACCATGGCCGAGATCATGGTCACCCACAGTCCCTCGCCCACCGTCGGCGATCGCGATGGCTTCGAGCAGGCGATTCAGGGCTTTGTCGACCGGCTGCACGGCAAGCGACTCGGCGAGGTCGAGGTCGCCAAAGTGGTCTACGAGATGCTCCAGATCCTGCGCCGCTACCGCGTCCGCGTAAACGCCACCTTCACCATGGTCAACATCGCGATTGCCGTCACCGAAGGAATCGGCAAGCAGCTCGATCCGAGCCTGGACCTGATGAACGAAGCGATGCCGTTTTTCCTGGCTCTGTCTCTGTAAAAACAGCGGCTCTGTCCGCGAAAAAAGGGACTCTGTCCGCGCCCAGATCGGATGTTACGATCGGCCCGTGTCGTCGCCCTGCACTGCCTGTCACGCCCCCTGCTGCCGAGAAGCCCATGTCGTGCTCAGCGGTTCTGAAGCGCTGCGCATCGCCGCTGCCACCGGACTCCCCTTAGCGGACTTTTTGGCGCTGCCGTTTCGTGACGCCCCCGAAGCCGACTTCCGCATCATCTTGGGCGAAAAGGAGCCCAGCAGCTGGCGCTACCACCGACTCCAGCTCCGCCGCGAGCCGACCCCAAGCGAGAGCCACGCGCAGCGCTGTCTGTTCCTGCAAGGTGAGCCGGGAGCGATTCGCTGCGGGATCTATCCCGTTCGACCGCGCGCCTGCATTGCCTTTCCTTATCAAGAGCAGGGCGAATCGGTGCGGCGCAGCCGGCTGGCGCGGGTCTGGTGTCCGCCGGGTGCGTGGGTGAAGGACGAAGTCGACGTGCCCGCCCATCGGCTGCTGCGCCGCGAGCAAGCGTCCGACCGCGCCCACTACAATGCCGTGATCGATCGCTGGAACGACTCCGTAACGACCCAAGGACTGCCGCCCACCCCCGAGCGCTTCTGGCTGCACCTGGCCGCTCATTACCCACCCACAGTTTTTTGACGCAGGCTGCGGAACTTCACCGCGACCTCGGCGCCCCGACTCTGACACCGCAGCGATTCCCACGACGCCGGCACAACGATCGTGCGCCCGCGCCACGGCTGGCATAGGCTGCTGGCACGATCGGTGCTTTGGTTCCCAATCCGTAACCCGCTTTGGTAGGAGGACCTCGATGCGTACAGACCGTTTGGCGTGGCTCTTTGGGCTCGCGGCAGTGTGGCTGGTCGGCTGTGACAAGCCGTGTGAGACAACGGCGCAGTGTGGGGAAGACGGCATGTGCGTCGCTGCCCTGTGTCAGCCCCTCGTCTGTGAAAAGACGATCTTTGCGATCGATCCAGCCAGCGGCGAGTGCGTTCCGCTGTCGGGCTGCTTCCTCACCGATGCGCAGCGCGACTGGCACACTTGTAGCGACGATCCGTGCCTCTCTCAAAGTGAAGACAGCTGCATTCGGGACGCGCGCTGCCAGCCGGTGTACGCCAATCCCAACGTGTCAGCGAGCAAGAGCCTCGGCAGTGAGGACCGACCCAACACCGCCAACGTCGCCTGTAGCGGTGGCACCGTGGATGGTCCCAGGCTGCCCGGCGACCTAAAAGTCAGCTCTGCCGGCGTCAACAACGGCGACACTCCCAAACATCCGCAGTCGAGCAGTTGCTTGCTGGTTGACGGCAGCGCCCGCGTCTACAGCGGCTGCCGCACTCCCCCGCGCATCGCCCCGCAGAAGCCCTGTGAGCAGCTCACCGCCAGCGACTGCGCCACCCGCCGCGACTGCTCCGAGAGTCCACCGAGCACGTTTGGCCCCGGCAGGCTGGTCCCGCCGTCCCCCGATGGCAAGCCCATCACCGAGAGCGACCCGAGCGGCGTGCCTCCCTTCGAGCAAGGTACCTTCGGCCAGTGCTTCACCCGCTTCACCCCACCGGCCAGCGACTGCGGCTCTGCCAGCGCCGCCGGCTGTCTGCTCAGCTCCACCTGCCAGCCCATCGGCAGCCGCTGCTACTGCCCGCCCGGTGGCCAGTGTGACTGCGAGGGTGGCAGCTTCCTCGGCTGCGAGCCCAACGATCGCCTGCGTCGCTGCAGCACCAGCGCCGACTGCTCTGCCGATGAGCGCTGCGACAACGACGAGGCCTGCATCGCCCCGCGCACCTTCGCCAGCGCCCAGAGCAGCCAGAGCCCCGTGCCCGGCAGCCCCAGCTGTATCGGCGCCTGCGTCCCCAAAGGCTGCGCCGGCCTCGGTGAAGTGATGTGCAACGCCCACTCCGAGTGTGACGGCGGCAGCTACGGCACCATCTGCCGACCCAAGCCCTACTGCGCCGGTGGCCGCATCAACGAAGGACCCTCGCCGACCGATGATCCCGCCCGACCCGGCACCAATAACTGCGGCTGCGACAGCGCCTTCACCGGCTGTGGCGCCCAGACCCCCGTCGCCGACCTGCGTACCGAGCGCAGCCTGCTCGTCCGCGACCCCGAGATCATCGACGACCCCGCCTTTGCCATCGACAGCGTGTTTGGCAAGCTCGCTCCCTCCGGTCAGGTCGATGCGTTTGCCGCCAGCCTCCTCAACCAAATCGGCGCGGCCAAGACGCTGTCGAATGGCGCGATCTCTGGCCAGCGCAGCGGCTTTTCCAGCTTCGTCAAAGAGCTGAGCCCCGAGCTTCCCGGCGTCGCGCAGCGGCTGGCCGGCCTGGTCCACACCACCGCGCTCATCAATCGGCTCGATCTGGCCAAGCCCGGCTCGTGCGGAGAAGCCCGCCTGACCTATGCCCTGACCCGCGCCTACACCGATGGCAACCAGCGCCTGACCTTGATTGTCGAGCTGAAGGTTCCCGACGATGGCAACGGCTGCCGCACCGTCGCCCAGCGCTGGGCCGAGCTGTCTTCCCTCGACAGCCTCAGCGAGCGCCGCACCCGCCTTTCCGCGATCTACAAAGATCTGCTGGTGCCCGCCGGACTCGGTCAGCTGCGCACCAACGAGTTCTTAAACCGCAGCGGTGGCGAAGCCTGGGAGCTGCGTGAGTTCCGACTCGGCGCAAGCGGCCTTCCCGAGCTGGCCCCGGTGGCCCAGACCGTCGACTCGCGCAAGCTCAGCAGTCCCGACCTGCGCACCTGGCTGACCGCCAACGCCGCCGCCCTTCATGCCGGCAGCGCCGAGATTCCGACCCAGTACTTGGCCGCTGTCTCCCGCGAGGATGGCGGACGGCTCCGCTTCTCCAGCACCGACCCCGCCCTCAAGACCGTCGAGCAGGATCTCAACGCCCAGTCCTGCGCCGGCTGCCACCTGACCGAAACCAAGTCGCCCTT
>JAEUKA010000074.1 GCA_016794465.1 Myxococcales bacterium
CGGGCGCTGGGTTGCCCGCTTGGTCGTCCGGTCGGTTGACGGCGACGCACTGTGCTGGCATTACCTCTCGTCGAGTGCAGCCAGCGGACCGGGACACAGGCGAGTGCCGCCATCGGTAGTCGTCGTGTCGGGAATCTCGCCATCACCGGCACAGCGAGGACAGCCATCGTGCCGACGGTAGTGCGCCTCCAGTTCGTCCTCCTCCGGCTTGCACTCCGCAGGGGCTGAGAGATGAACCGCTCAACTGATCGTTGGAGAAACGGAGCGCTTGCATCACCAACAGGCGATTGGCGAGAGACTCCGAGCGTCGCGGGAGAGCCGGAAACTCTCGCAAGACGATCTGGCCGCGAAGACGGGAATGACCAAAGCGGCGATCTACGAAATTGAAGCAGGCAAGCGCGCCGCTGACGTGGACCATCGCGCTCCTCGCAAGAGCGCTCGGCTGTCCGGCGGGCTGGCTGGCGTTCGGGGGCTAAAGGAGTGCCTGGCAGAGTGCCAGCGAACGGTCCACCCTGTAGTCTGCGCGGATCGAGCGCGCGACAGTTCCGCCCCCGTCGGCGCTAAGGTCAGCTCGGGGTTGCTGGCTTGCTGTCCAGTCGCCCACGCCCCAGCCAAGCAGCCGACTCCCCCACCGCCCGCCAGGAGCCCGATCGCAAGGGACGCGGCTTCGCCTTCCCTGCCGCGCCAACATCCATCCTGGAGGCGCTAGCTGCGGTCTGCGCGGCCTGGATTACAGGTTGCCGCCAATCCGTCGTACCGCTGCTTCAGGAACGTGACCCGTGCTCACTCCTTCGCGATCCGTCGCTTGGGGGATCGGACGGCCTTCTCTGCTTCTCGCTTCTCAAACAGACAGACCATGCTGCGCCCTTCGGCGTAAGACCAGTGCTGGACGAGGTGCCACTGCTCCTTCTTCATACAGGCCGCCAGTCCGTGAATGTCGTAACGCTTCGTGTATCCGATGGAAAACTCTTTGCGCCCACTGGCTGATTCCACCTGGGCGCGGATATCAATCGCATAGCTGTTAGGGACCGGCGTCGAGTGGATATCGAGCGTTCTCGTGACCGATACGTCTCGGACTCCTGAGCCGTAGCGCCAGATCGGACCCGTCAGAAACTCCTCAACCTGACCCAGCCAAGCTGGCGCCCCCTCTTTGCTGAGTGCCCGATCTCGCTTCATGATGAGGGCGGAGTCAGCCGCAGGTGCCACTGCGCAGTCAACGTCAAGGAGGAGCAGATCTCCGCTCGACAGCCACGAAAGACTATTCCGAACGAAGCGGACTTCGTTCTCAAGATTCCCAAAGGTGTAACCAAACATCGTCACCAAGTGCCTTCGCGGCCCTTGTGATTCCAGAAAGGAGTACGCAGGGAGCTGGTGGAAGTTCCCAAGGATACAGAGCACTGGAATCTTTCGAGCAGGAGGCAAGCGCTTGATCGCGTTTTGTGCCGCCTCCGCGAGCAGCGGAAGACTGATGTCCAACATCAGCAGGCGCATATCGGGATGCTTCCCGAGCTTGGTCGCCAGCTTGACTTCGTGATCGCCAGATCCGACTCCCAGACCGAGCAGATCGAGCGGGGTTTCACCCACCAATCGTCCAACTTCGGCAGCGATGTCTCGAATAGGAATCGTGAACACCTCATCCGCAAAGTCAGCCTGCTGATGAAGTTCCTGAAATTGTGCTGCGCCGATCGGATCGAGATACTTGTACGTGTCATCGATGTGACCCGAACGACCGCTCAGGAGAGCGCGCAGCTCCGCCACGAGCTGGATCGGGTGGAAGTCCGGCGCGATGAGAGCCTGAACCGGATGTTGGGCGGCCTCGGGATGGCCAAACGTAAACCAACACGCGTCTACACCCAGAGCATTCGCAAGCTTTTCCACTGTGTCCACCCCTGGGACGGTGCGACCAGACTCGATCTGCCGGATGGTCGTGTGCGTAAGACCCGAGAGCTGAGCCAACATGTTGCTGGTGAGGTTTCTACTCAACCGCAGTGCCATCAATCGGTCGCGTATGCCACGGTGCTTCGGTTGCTTGGTCGCCACCGGCCACCTACTACCACGGCCAGCAACTACCTGTAAATCTGTGGAATCAAACAAACATTTCCGACGGATGTTGAAACTTTACTTGCCATGAAATCAGGTAAAAGTGTAGAACCACTCCATACAATGCCCGATACATTGCATATAGAATAAAAAAGCCGTCGGAAACCCGACGGCCCCACCTGAGACGGGCACGCCCAACCAAAGACAGGCCCGTCTCAAAGTAAGGAAGAGCATGCCGAAGATTTCTACCTTGGCAACTGCTGACGGCGGATTGCGTCCGCCTGCCGTCGGAAAACCGTCCACCGATTCAGCCTCGGGAGGTCACCCATGGCCAAGCTGCTAGACCTGCCCGAGGTGATGGAGCTGCTGGAGCGGCAGGTTGCCCTCGACTACCCGGAGCTTGCGCGCGGCAGAACGCACCTGCCCATGTGTCTGGTCGTCACGGAGACACAGGAAGTGGTGGGGCTGCTCGTCTCAGAGAGCCCGGAGGAAGAAGCGGACTACTGTGCTGCGGCAGCAAACCTGTTGCTGGCAAAACGGCAATCGTCCACCGATTCAGCCTCGGGAGGTCGCCCTGATGGTTGACCTACTCCCGGTGGTGGAGGCGTGTCTGATTGGGGCTGTCTCGGTGCTGAGCAGCATTGTCTGGCATCAGCAACGGGCAATTGAGGCGTTGCAGGCGGACCGGCTGTCTATCGAGAACCGATTCGTTTTGGTCTGAGTCCCGAGGCAGTCCTTGTACTGGCCGACCGGCAAGGTCTGCCTCGTCGCCTTGCGCGGTCGCCGCCATGGAGCTTCTTATGCCTTCATCCGCTCTAGCCACAGCTCTGTCCGCAGACTCCCAATCGGACTCCCAAACGGACTCTGTTCCGACTCCTGAAGCAACCGATTCTCGTCGAGCACGAGCACTCCTCATCGCCTGCGTCACCATCGCGCTGGAGCGCTTCGCCTTCTACACCCTCATCTCTCTGTTCGTCCTCTTCCTGACCGAGCGTCGCGGCCATTCCGAAGCGCAGGCCACCACTTGGTACGGAGTCATGATGGGCGCAACGTACTTCACTCCGCTCATCGGTGGTGCCGTCGCTGATCGTTTCGGTCGCTGGCTCTGTATCGCTATCGCCGCATTCCTACTCGCCATCGCGTACGGACTCCTAACGGTAGGATTCCTACCCCTATCGATCATCCTCCTATCGGTAGGAATGGGACTCTTCAAAGGCAACATTACCGCCGCTGTTGGCTCTCTGTATCAAACAGAGACAGAGCGGGATCTCGCCCTCACTCGACTCTATTGGGCTGTCAACCTCGGCGCACTTCCTTCCGGTTTCGTTGGTGGATGGCTCGCTAACAACTACGGCTATTCCGCTGCATTCCTCTCTGCCACAGGAGCTTGTCTGCTCGCGAGTTGTCTATGGATGTTCTCAGGAAGCACTCTGTTCCGCGAGCATTCACACGCTCAAGTGAACCGATCACAAGCTCCCGAAAAGGACCGTTTGGCGACGATCTATGTACTGCTTCCGGTCGCCGCTCTGTTCTTCCTTTCCTTTCATCAGAGTGGTTCTTCGCTGACTCTGTTCGCGAAGGATCACACCGTTCTGTTGCTGTTGGGAATGCACATCGAAGCACCGTGGTTTCAGAGTGTCAACGCCGGGCTTATTATCACGCTATCGCCGCTGCTCTGGCTGCTCTGGAAGCGCTGGCCGCTCGCGAGCCACCACAAGTTCATGCTCGGAATGTTCCTAGCCGCTGCGTCCAGTCTCATCATGTCCGCCGCATCTTTCGTCGGTGGCGATACCGGGCGTGTCACTCCATGGTGGCTCCTGACGAGCTACTTCGTGATCTCTGTTGGTGAGCTATGTGTCGCGCCGATCGGATTCTCACTCGTCACCAAGCTCGCTCCCAAGCGCCTGTTGGGAGTCCTAATGGGCGCGTGGTTTGCTGCGATTGCTATCGGGAATCTCAGCGCAGGACTCATCGGAAGGTACTGGTCAGTGTGGCCACATCGCTGGTTCTTCTTCGCGCTTGCGACGACTTCCGGATTCGCTGCGCTCCTCCTGATGTTGCAACAGAGTCGTCTTCGGAAGGTCTTGGGAGGAACGTGGAATGAGTAAGTCACCGACGAAAGCGATGCGCAGAAAATCAGTCAAACCGCGCACAGATTCCCAGCGCACCAAGGAGGCATTCCTAACCGACTTGCGGACTCGCACCCGCGTCGCGATCGACATCCTTTCCCACCACAGCTCTCAACGGAGACTGGAACACTTGCTTCGGCTTAGCCAAGGCTATCTGTCGCGGCTGCGCGCCCGCGTATCGAATCAGAGTGCGGAGCTGGTCGCGAACCTCGCGATGCTCTGTCAGGACCCTCCGCAGCGTCTCGCAGAGCTAGAAGATTTCTGGGCTCTGCCTGCGGAGACATGGCCACCACCAGCGAAGCCAGCGACGCGCACAGCACGCTCTCCGCATCGCTACTACCCGCGCAAACCGAAAGGAATCACGCCATGACAGACACCAAGAACAGCGCCGACCGTGAGTTTATGGACCTCGCAGCGATCGAAGCCCAGTACGACATCACGCCTCGCGGAGACGCGCCATGACGGAACCACTTGGCGAGCGACTTCGGGTGAAGCGAGTCATCGCAGGCTTGTCTCGGTCGGGACTGGCCAAGCACTCCGGACTCTCGGAATGCACGATCAAGCTGATTGAAAAAGGGAAGACACGGCCCACAGAGAGCACTCTGCTTCGACTCCTAACCACCAAGGAACTGGGACTCCTGTTGACTGACCTTCCGGAGCCCGATTTACGTCGCATGCGGAAGTACTTTCGGAAGAAGGAACGGGACTCTGTAGAGCCCCACTTGCACGCCTGCGCAGACAGAGAAGAGAGCACCAGCAAGCAGCGCCAGACCGGGCTGCAATCACCGAAGGGAGACAGACATGAACCGAAAGATCGACAGCATTGTGAAGCAGGCGAAGCGGAGTGGGAAGCGGCGGCGAGTCTTGCCGTGCAAGGTGGCGGTGTGCGACGATACTGCGGTGAAGAAATCCGCGCTGCGCGTGCTCGGTCCATACAAGGAGAAGGACGGCGTGCGGCTGATCGTTGTTGAGGGTGAGACGCGCAAGTCGCTCAAGTATCCTACCGTCGAGCAGGCGGAGCAGATCAAGGTCCAGCTCCTGGGCGAGATTAGCAAACAGCGGGAATACACCGTCGGTGAGCTGCTTGCGGAGTACGAGCAGTCTCTCATCAGTGAACGTGGTCGCGCCGAGTATGCGGTCCGTGACGAGTGTGCGCGGCTGCGCAGTCTGCTCCGCGTCGAGGAGCCAATTCGCGCGCTGACTTTGGAGCGAGCGACGCAGCTGTATCGCGCCACCACCGAGCGGCCCAGTCGGACCGGCAAGCCGCTGTCGGCGGACTTCCTCTATTTTGTGCTCAAGGCGGCGCGGCGATTTTGCGTGTACTGCGTCGAGCGCGGGCTCCTGCCGACCAATCCCTTCGCGAAGATTCGGCGCTCCGGTCGGCTGACGGCGGGCAAGCCACAGCTGACGGCGGACGAGGCGCGGCGGTTTCTGACGACGGCGCTCGACATGGCGCGCGACAAGCACGTCGGGGCGATCGCGGTCGCACTACAGCTTGCCCTCGGGCTGCGGTCGAGTGAGCTGCTGGCCCGCCGCGTCCGCGATCTCGACGAGGGGGGCTCGGTGCTGCTGATTCCGAGCGGCAAGACCCACAACGCCCGTCGCCGCCCCGAGGTGCCCGAGTTTCTGCGTCCTCACCTGCGCGAGCTTGTCCGCGACAAGGCCCCCGATGCGTATCTTTTCGGCACGCGCCCGACGGGCCAGCCGCTGCTGACCAACTGGCTGATCCGCGCCGTCCACCGCGTCTGCGAGCGCGCCGGCGTCCCCAAAGTCTGCGCCCACAGCCTGCGCGGCCTGCACGCCACCCTCGCGCTCCGTCAGGGAGTCAGCAGCCAAGCCGTCGCCACCGCCCTCGGCCACGGCAGCTTCACCGTCACCGCCCGCCACTACGCCGACCCGACGCAGCTGCTCAACACCCGAGTCCGCACCGTCCTCAGCGCCCTCCACAGCGACGCAACGGAGGCCAGTGAAGCCGATCCCGTGCCCGAACTAGCCAAGACCCTACAAGGTGCGCTCAGCGATCGCCAAGTCGAGCACCTAATCCACCTCCTCACCGTCGCTCAGCTGATCAAGCCGCAGCCCGATCGCGATCCCAATTAGACCCTTCCCGAATCATTCCCGACCCATCACAACCCACTGATTTCTCGACGGTTTTCACTCATGGGAAAGTCCTGACGTACGTTCTCCCCCACACTCCGTGTCGGGGACTGGCGCGGTCCTCCTCTTTGCATCCGGGGTTCCTCGCTACGTTCTGCTAGGCGTTGTCAGGATTCTCTGAACGGTTCTGCGAACTCCCAGACTTGCGAAGAGGGAGTGATTGTCTCGCGGCCATCGTACGCTACGATGGACAGGATGCCCGGCGGTGGGCAGCCACGTCCTTTTGCGGAGTCCGAGATGGCAACCAAGTCCTTTCGTGATTGGCTATCGGAGCGCGGCAGAAATCAGCCGATTGAAAAGGCTCGCAGTGCCTACATCAACTCGATCCTGTTCAAGAGTCGCAGCTATCCGCCTTTTTATCCTCGGGTGCAAGCCAAGCAGGACTTTGATGAGGCCTTCGCCACAATGCTCGATGAGTTTGCTGAGACGCTCGACAAGCGACTGAGCAAGCGCTCAGAAGTACCGCAGCCCAGCGACGGAAAGAAGGGCTCAGGAACAGACTCTGGAAAGAACCAAGATCAGTCGGACAAAGACCAGTCGACCTCCAAGAGCGGTGGTGGCGCAAAGCCCTTCACGACTTCCAATCCCCAGGAAAAAGACGGGAACACGATCGTTGCGAAGAAGGACAAGCCCGCGCCGTACAACAACAAGGTTGAGTACGGCAACCTGGCGCTGCGGACAGTCTTTGTGCGGATGCCCAAGAATCCCGATCTGGTCATGAAGACAGACACCGAGCGCGAGATCTCAAGCGATGCCACCCTATGGGGAATTGTACGGCCCAGTCGGGTCATGAACATCTCGAAGGAAAACCTCAAAGAGTTTGAGGAGGCAGATCCGGGCACGCCGTGGCTCGGATTCCTGCGCATCGGTCGCCGGGTCGGGCTGGAGGAAGATCGCATCGCGCTGATTCAGATCGTGCAGAGCATCAGTCCCGGACTGAAGTTCGTGGTGCCGGTCAAAGAGCTGATCGCCGGCGATCCGTGGCATCAGTACTGGCTCAATCGCAAGTTCGCGGCCAAAGCCGAGCCCAAGATCAAGACCTGGAACGGCTGGAATCTGGACGCGCTGAAGAAGGAAAAGACGCTGCGACTCACCGACACCGGCAGCTTCTACGGCTTCTTCATGGTCAAGGCGATCGACAGCGATCCGAACCACTACATCAACTTCCGCTGCGCCTCGCTCAATCAGTACGCCAACGCGGTCTTCAGCGATGTCGTTCCCGATGTTCCCACTGCCAAGATGAGCCGCGAGCAGCTGATGGCGTTTCGGAATCTGACCGAAGCCGCGCGAGGTGGCTTCTCGCCACGCATGAAGGAAATCGAGCAGCACTTCCCCGACATCAAGCTGCGCCGCGCTGCCCTGGAAGTGGAGACAGCATCAAAGAAGCTCCCGCTCAGCTGGGCCAAGGCCGTCGTCGACACCATCAACAAGTTCTAAGACGGTGTTTGCAAAAGCAGACACCTGCTGCGCAATGAACTTGGTTTGACAGACGATTCGCTGGCGTAACAGACATCGTATGCTATAACGAACATCGGTTGGTGAACCGATGAGCACTGCATCTTTTCCTGGGTCGCGACGTGTCAGCAGCACCGCCGGTGTGGTTCCGGCAAGCACCAAGTCTCCGCGCCTCCGCATCGGCATGATCGGCGGCGTCGAGCGCTCCGAGGGTCTGTTTCAGCAGGCCGCCACCTCGGCGGGCTATGAGCTGGAAGTCCACAGCGGCCACACCGCTGGTCGGGGGGCACAGACGCTGGCCGCGCTCGTCAACCGGGTCGACTTGGTCGTAATCGTCACCGACGTGAACAGTCACAATGCGGTGGTGGCCGCGCGCAAGCTGGCGGTTAGCAGAGGAGTCCGGCTCCTACTGGTCCGTCGCTGCAGTCCCAAGGGACTGATCTCCCTCATCCAGAGCGCCACCAGCCAGACCGCCCGCGCCGCCTAACCGCACTCGAGCGCTCGATCAGCTGGTCGACATGGGTCGGCCCCTGAGCAACCGATACCTGTTATAGCAGACTGTCGTCTGTTGTAGCAGACACCGTCTGCTAGAGAGCTTGGCCAGTGGACAGCGGGGCGGTGGCGGGACAGTGGCGGGGGGTTACGGCGAGTTGGCGTAGGCCGGACGCGAGGTGCAGCGACTGCCCCAGGCCGTAATCGCGGGGTAGGGGGTCAGATCGATCTGCATCATGCGCACGTAGTCGAACCAGGAAGCCAGGTGCAGATCCGCGATCGTGATCTGATCCCCGCACAGATAGGAACGACCCTTCAGCGCATCTTCCAGGACCTGCAGCAGTCCCAAGATCTCGACCTTGGCAGCCTCACCGGCCTTCGCGTTGCGCTGATCCTCCGGCGCCCACGGACCGAGGTTGCGACCAAAGCGTGACATCGCCTCACCCAGCGAAGCGTTGCACCAGATGATCCACATCATTGCCGCGACCCGCTGCGGACCCGGAGGCGGATACAGTCCCTTCTCCACTCCGAACGTCTCGCCCAGATAAATCTGAATCGCGGCGGACTCGAAGATCGCCACCCCATCATGAACGATCAGCGGCACTTTTCCGTTCGGGTTGAGCTTGAGGAACTCCGGCTTCTTGTTGTCCCCGGCCTTGATATCGATCAGCACTTTCTCGTAGGGAATTCCTAGCTCGTTCAGCGTCCAGTGAACCGGGGAAGCACTCGAGTGGGGGCTGTAGTAGAACGTCAGGCTCATCATCGACTCCTTACAAATGGGAACGGGTTTTCGGAACGCTCTCTGTTACCAAGAGCGCGCCGAAAGTACTGATCATAACTTCAGTGATCAAGAAGAAAATTCCAGAGCTGCTACAAAAGTGCTTAGGAGGACTCCCAAGGCGGACTCTGCAGCGATTCCTAACGGACGCTACCGCGATTCCTAACGAGCTCTGCTGTAACCGCTAGCGCGGCTCGATCTGCAGATCCCCGCTCATGCTGCGCAGCTCGATGAGGCCAAGTCCCGTGCCAACTTTCGTCGACCACTCGGTGCGCTGACCCGGACTCCGCTTCATCTCGACCGTGAGTCCTTCGGTGCCACTCAGCTCGCCGCTCGCCGCGCTCAGCTTGGCGACAAAGGAGTTGTCTTTGTGACCATGGATCGTGACGCTGCCGGACGTAGTTTCCGCGCTGACTTTGCAGCTTGCCACGCGACAAGAGCCCGCCATCATCAGGTCGCCGGAGACAGAGGTGTAGTGGATCGGCTGGCTGATCTCTCCGGATACGTGCAGCTCTCCAGAGGTAGTCTTGACATCGATTTTTCCGACGGTATCAAGGAGATCGACATCGCCACTCACAGACTCGATCTGGACTGCGCGTGCGTCCTTTACATGAACGCTTCCGGAAGCAGTAGAGATCGCTGCGTCGGCTTTCAGATTGGCCAGCTGAATGTCTCCCGAAGCACTCTTGATCTGGACGTTGGTACCGACGGGAGCGAGCAGCTGCAGGTGTCCCACCTGAAGGGTACTGTTGCCATCGAACTCGAGCCGCCAGCTACTCTGTCCAGCGCTGGGAGGAACCAAACGGACTGCCTTGATCGGGCTGTCTGTCACGGTCAGCTTCGCTTCCCCGGCGGGTCCAGCAAGCACTTCCACTTCAGCAGAAGAGGTCGAAATCTCGACGCTGATCGGTCCACTTACCTTGGTGGTAGCCGAGACAGAGTCCTCTGTCGGGTCGTCTTTTTCATCGGCATCATCGGCATCATTGTCGTCGTTATCGTCATCCGCTTTGAGATCAGCAGCAGCCGGTAGCGGCAGACTCCTTTTGACTGTGTAGGGAGCCGACCACTGGCCTTTGTGAAGCGGAGACAGAGGGCTGGCAGCGACGACACCGAAGATCGCCACGGCAGCAGCTCCGACCGCGAACCACTGCGCCTGTTGACTGTGAAACGCGTCGCGCAGAATGCGGCGAATGCCCTTGGGAGCGGACTCCTTTCGGGTGATTCGGGCGGCAATCTGCGACTCGATCTGCGCCCACACTTCCGACGGTGGAACCCCCCGCGCTCGCTGCGCAAACAGATCATGCTCGGCCTTCAGCCACGCCAGCTCGCGACTACACAGCGCGCAGTCATCGGTGTGCGCAGAGACGACGATCGATCGATCCTCATCCAGAGTTCCGCGCAGGAGTGCTTCGAGATCTTGTACTGATGGATGCGTGTTCACTTTGATCCTCCCAGGTATCGCCACAGCTGCGCCCGAAGCTGCAGTCGTGCACGATGAATTTCGTTTTTCACTTTGGATACGGACCAGCCCATGATCTCGGCGATGTCTTCGTAGGCCATGCCGTGATCGAGCCGCAAAAGGAGTGCGCTCTTGCGCGGCTCTCCGACGTGAGTCAGCGCCTCTGCGAGCAGCCGATCCGCTTCCTGTAGCAGCAGCACCGCATCAGGAGTCGGCGCAGAGTCGATCGGCTCACACTCCTCATTGGGCTCCTGCAAAAGTCGCTGCGATTCCTTCTTCGATCGGCAGTGCTCTAGAAAGACGTTGCGCGCAATTCCGAACAGCCAAGAGGAGAGCCGCGCCGCTTCCCGCAGAGAAGAGAGCGCGTCGTAGGCCCGCACAAACGTCTCCTGCGTCGCTTCATCTGCCGCCGCATCATCGCGCAGCAGATCACCGAGGTAGCGACGGACGCCCGGACTGTGTTTCTCAAACAGAGTCCGAAACGCGGCACTGTCCCCGCGCTGGGCCCGCTCCAAAATCGGCGCATCAATGGCGGTGACTGGGCTGGGCTCTCGGCTGGCGATCGCGCGCTCTGACTCGTCCACTTGCGCAAGTGGATGCGAGGTGTGCAGGAGCGTGAGAGCACGTCTTTCGTTCATTACATCCGTGAGTGAAGGGAGGGACGATCTGGTTTCAAACTATTTTTCAAAATGGCCAAATAAACAAAAATGGGAGGCTAGCGACCGACGAGAAACGGCTCTAGGACCCGTAGCGCATCGCGATGCAGCAGACCATTGCTGGCGACCAGACCACGGTGATGTCCCAGATCCAGATCGGTATAGCGGAGCTTGCTGCCGCGCAGATCGGTCAGCTTCCCACCCGCCTCCTGCAAGATCACTTCGGGGGCAGCGGTATCCCACAGCTTGCAGCGCCCCGCCGGATTCATATAGATGTCGCGCGCGGCCGAAGCGATCAGGCACAGCTTGACGCCCACCGATCCAACCTGCAGCTCATCGCGAATGCCGGCACTTGTGCGGACCTTTTCAACCAGCTCTTCGCGCGTGGAGGCCGACGACACCATCCGCGCGTCAGCGATCTGCTGAATGGCCGAGACGGTGATGCGCGCAAGCGGTCGGTCCTCGACGATCTCGAATGCCCCCCGACCCCGCTCGGCGAGCCACAGTCGCTCGGCAGCCGGCTGGTAGACCACGCCCAGGCTGGGCTCACCGGCGGTCACCTGGCCGATCATCACCGAGTAACCGGCACGACCCGCAATGAAGTCCTTGGTGCCATCGATCGGATCGACAAGCCAAAAGTGCGGGGCCGAGAGTCGGGCGCCATCATCGGGACGCTCTTCGGAGAGCACGACCTCAGCAGGAAAGGCGGCGGCAAGACGGGCAATGCAGAGCTCACTGACCGCGCGATCGGCCTCGGTAACGGGCTCTTCGGCGTCTTTCCATTCGACAGAAAGTGAAGACGCAGCGCCGGCAGTCTGCGGCTCGTGCCAGGCCTGAAAGTAGCGATGGGCGAGCTGGCCGGCCTCTAACACAATCGGAAGCAGACGCAGCATCCTCTCGGAGAAGTGCTCTGCAAGCTGGGTGTAAGGAAGGTTCACCGCCGCAGGGTAACAGGGTTAGCTGCTCTTCGGCGGCTCGTCGTCGTCTTCGGGCTCACTGCCGTCGCTCGACTCGCGATCGAGCTTGCGATAGATGGTGCGCGTGGCAATCCCGAGCAGCTGCGCCGCCAGCTTCTTGTCCCCTTTGGTGTAGAGCAGCGTCTCGCGGATGACCGTGCGCTCAATCTCGTCGAGCGGTGTCCCCAGCGGGAAGGCCAGGCTGGGCAAGGCACCGTGGCTCACCGTCGTGGTCAGCGTCAGCCCGCCGCAGCGAATCTCTTGCGGCAGATCGTCCACATCAATGATCGGCTGTCGCGACAAGACCACCGCTCGCTCGAGCGCATTTTCCAGCTCGCGGACGTTGCCGGGATAGCCGTAGCGACACAAAAGATCGAGCGCTGGCCGACTTAAGCCGGTCACGTTCTTGTGATTTTTGTCGCGGAAGCGGCTCAGGAAGTGATCGACCAGCAGCGGCACATCTTCGAGTCGCTCGCGCAGCGGCGGCACCGTGACGGCAATGACATTGAGTCGATAAAACAGATCTTCGCGAAAGCGGCCCTCGCTGACCATCTTGCGCAGATCGCGGTTGGTAGCGACGATAAGGCGGATGTCGACGCGCCGCAGCTTGCCCCCGAGCGGCTCGATCTCTCCTTCTTGAAGTACGCGCAGCAGCTTGACCTGAAGGTGCAGCGGAATCTCGCCGATCTCATCGAGAAACAGCGTGCCTCCGTCGGCCTGTGCAAAGCGACCATCGCGCCGAGCCACCGCCCCGGTGAACGCACCTTTTTCGTACCCGAACAGCTCTGCCTCGAGGATCGTCTCGGGCAGCGCGGCGCAGTTGACCGGCACCAGTGGCCGACCGGCACGCGGCGACAGATCGTGCAAATGACGGGCGATCAGCTCTTTGCCGGTACCGGACTCACCGAGCAGCAGCACCGTGGCTTGCGACGGCGCCGCCTGAGCGATGATGTCGAGCGTGCGCCGCATCGCCAGCGAACCACCGACGATCGGACGACGCTCCGCAGCCAGCAGCTTCTGCCGCAGCGAGCGATTTTCCAGCACCAGGGTCTGCCGTTCCAGCGCCTTTCCGACGACACGCAGCACATGGGCCCGCTTGAGCGGCTTGGTGATGAAGTCATAGGCGCCATCTTTCATCGCCTCGACCGCCGTCTCGATGGTGCCGTACGCGGTCATCAGGATGACCTCTGTCTCGGGCGACAGCTTGCGACCGGCCTTCAGCAGATCCAGCCCCGAGATCCCCGGCATCAGCAGATCGGTCAGCATCACATCAATGCGCTGCTTGCGAAGGATCTCCAGCGCTTCTTTGCCGTCGCTACAGGTCAAGACTTGCAGCTCACTGCCGCTGGCTTCGGCATCGGTCTGTGGTGGCACAAAGCGCGCAAAAGTGCGCTCCAGCGAGTCTAGGTTTGCGGTTTCATCGTCGACGATCAGCAGCGTCTTCATCAGCTCGGCTCACAGCGGCAAGCGGGGGATTTGTCCGCTCCGCTGCGATTCTGCTGTTTTCTGAGCCGTCGAGCAAACCGCCATCGCTGCACTTTGCACAAACTCTGTTAGCCTTTGGCCGTGATACCGCACGAGATCTTGGCCGAGCGCAGCGACGAGCGCTCTGCACCCAATCGAACCCATGTGCTCACCTGTGGCAGCTGCCGGGCGCCGGTGCCGCTGGGCTTTTCGGACAGCACTGAGTGTCTCAAGTGTCAGCAGCCCGTGCCGATCCCCGAGTCGCTGCGCCATCGCCGCGACAACTTTCGCAAGCTCGAAGCAGAGCGACGGCAGCGCGATCCGCTGTGGCGACAAGCGCTGTCGGCGCGGCCGCACTTTTATCTGCGACCCCTCCTCCTCGCGTCGCTAAGCTACGTTGCGCCGTTTGTCGGCATTCTCGTCGGCTACGTGTTTGCGTATCGCGATGGGCACTATGGACTCTCGGTGCTGCTGTGGCTGTGGGTGATTGGCGCGGTTCACTTGGTGTCGTCGTGGCTGCTGGTTCAGCGCAAGCCGCTGCATGTGCGTCAGCTGATGACCGCGCAGTCGCCCGACGAGCCCGGTCTGCCGCCCAGCTGTCGCGTCTGCTCGTCACCGCTGTCGGTTCCACAGCACACCGGCGAGATCTCGGGCTCCTTTGACTGCAGCTGCGATCACTGCGGAGCCGACAACATCGTCGGAGACGCGCCACTTTTGACGCCGCGACCGGATCTCTACAGCATCCAAGCCGCGCATCAAGAGGTGTTTGGCGGACTGGTTCAGCAGCGCATGGATCGGCTCTATCCGTTCATTCTGCTGATCGGATTTTTGGTGCTTGGTGGGCTCGCATATGTAGCCACGAATGCGCCGCAGACTCCGCTGGTGTAGCATGACGCCCGCGCGTGTCCGTGAACAGGACTCCCTCTCTCCCTCGCAGCTGATGTGGTGGCTGATTGGGAATCGCCTGCTCCTTCTGCTGCTGGTGTTTGCGGTGCTGACGCTCTATCCGGATCAGCTTGTTCCTGGCACCTGGCAGGCCTTGCCGAAACACCCCTTTTTCGACGGCTGGATTCGCTGGGATGCCGGCTGGTATCACCAGATTGCGCGCCAAGGCTACGACAACCTGCCATCGAACGGACTGCAGCGCGACACCGCATTTTTTCCGCTGTTTCCGCTGCTGACCCAGCTCCTTGGGAAGCTGATCGGAGACTTCGGAGTGGCCGGACTCCTTATCGCAAACCTCAGCTGTGGGCTGGCGTGTGTGACGCTATATCGGCTGACGCGGCGACGGTTTGGGAGCCTGACTGCCGAGCGGACGCTGCTGCTCCTGCTGTTTTATCCATTCTCTTTTTATCTGACTTCCATGCACACCGAGCCGCTGTTTCTGTTTCTGGTGGTCGCGGCGTTTGACTGTGCAGACAAAAAGGAGTGGCTCCGTGCAGCACTCTTTGCGGCGGCAGCAAGTGCGACCCGCAGCGTCGGTGTGCTGGTCGGAATCGGAGTCCTTTTGTCCTATCTGGAAGCGATCAAGTTTGATCTGCGGAGAGTGCAGGCGGACATTCTGTATCTGCTGCTGTGTCCTGTGGGACTCCTTTCGCACATGCTGTTTCTGTGGAAGCGATTTGGTGATCCGCTGCAGTTTGTGAAGAGCCAAGTGGCACCGGGGTGGGCGGGAAGCTTTCTGTTGACAGACCCGGCGGCCCAGACAGCAGAGCCCGCAACACTGGCATCGCTTGGGCCCCGACTCCTGACGTGGATCGGGGGCAACTACGGACTCCTGCTCGCGCTGGGAGCGCTGCTGATTCTGCTTGGTGCGCGACGGAAGCTACCGCTTTCTTATCTGGCGTGGTCGATCCTAACGATCGTTGTCTCTCTTAGTAGCAGAGGCTCGCTGGGTCGATTCCTAATCGTGATTTTTCCGGTCTTTGTTGCGGCGGCTTCCTATCGCTGGCCTCGCCGACTGTGGCTCGTGGTGCTGTCGCTGGGTGGCGTGCTGCTGGCCGCTCTGTCGGTGTATCAAGCGCAGGGACACTGGGTGGCGGGATGAGCACCTTGACACTTCTTGGCAAGCTGCGCATGCTCCCGCCGTGCCTGCTCCTTCCGTTTATTTTGTTAGCCT
This sequence comes from Myxococcales bacterium, assembly GCA_016794465.1. Lineage (GTDB taxonomy): Bacteria > Myxococcota_A > Polyangia > Palsa-1104 > JAEUJZ01 > JAEUKA01. Next base: position 15,706 of record JAEUKA010000074.1, read on the forward strand.
CGGCTGTCCCAAAAATCGCGTCGACACAGAGGTCATGCTCGGCATGGCTGACGAGTCCGGTCACCGCATCACCGATACCCCCGAGACCGCCGACGTAATCGTCGTCAACACCTGCGGATTCATCGGGGCCGCCAAAGAGGAATCGGTCGACACCATCTTAGAGATGGCCGCGTTCAAAAAGAGCGGTCGCTGTCAAAGGCTGGTCGTCACCGGCTGTCTGTCGCAGCGCTATCCGGAAGAGCTCCACCGTGAGATTCCGGAGATCGATCACCTGCTCGGATCGGGTGAAGTGGCCAAGGTCGCCGCTGCGATTCGCGGTAGTGATCAAGTGGTCGATGTCGCCGCGATTCCGGCCTATCTGTACGATCACACCACGCCTCGACCGGCCTCCCAAGCCAGCTACTTTCGCTATGTAAAAATCGCCGAGGGCTGCGATCGTCCGTGCGGATTCTGCATCATTCCCAAGCTGCGGGGTCCGCAGCGGAGTCGGCGCATCGACTCGATCGCCACCGAAGTGGAAGCGCTGTCCCGTCAAGGAGTGGTCGAGATCAACTTGGTCGCGCAGGATCTGACGACCTACGGAACCGATCTGCCCTTTGATGTCGATCGTCCGCAAGATCGTCCGTCCCTTGCGAACCTGTTGCGACGGATTGGGAGTCCCCCGAAAGGACAAGCGGACTTCCTGCGCTGGATTCGCTTGCACTACACCTATCCGACCGCGACGACCGACGAGCTACTTGCAGTGATGGCCGACAGTCCGCGCGTGGTTCGTTACATCGACTGTCCGCTGCAGCACATTGATGACAAGCTGCTCAAGCTGATGCGGCGCGGCTATGTCGGCAAGAGCGTCTATGCGATGGTCGAGCGGGCCCGCAAGTATCTTCCGGGGGTCTTCCTTCGCACCGCATTTATCGTCGGACATCCTGGTGAGACAGAGTCCGCTTTCCAAAAGCTGTGTGACTTTGTAACAGAGGTCGAGCTGGATCATGTAGGAGTCTTCACATACTCCCAGGAAGAGGGGACTCCTTCCGCCGAGCTTGCCGATCTAGTGCCACCAAATGAAGCCGAACAGCGACGGAGAGAGCTGCTACGATTGCAGCGCAAAGTGGCCAAGAAAAAGCGTAAAGAGCTGCTCGGCAAGAGCATCGAAGTCCTGGTCGAAGGACAGTCCGAAGAGAGTGAGTATCTGCTCAAAGGAAGGCACTCTGGACAGGCTCCTGAGATCGATGGCCACGTCTTCCTCACCCTCGGAGAGAGCAATCCCGATGTGCAGCTGCGACCGGGGGATCTGATCTGGGCGAAAGTGACGCGTGGGGCAGACTATGATCTGGTCGCGGAGGTCGAGTCGGTGATTCAGCCAGCGATGCGCACGCAGCAGAGCCGCAGGCTCCCTGTCATTGGTTGAAGCGCCTCAGAGGGCGCCTCAGCGACTAGCCGCAGGTGTAGTTACCGACGAGATCCTTCACAGCCGGAGTCTTCGTCGGATCATCCGCAGTCAGCTTGAACTGCACTTGCAGATAGGTGTTGTCGACACCTTCGTTGATGGACGGCGTGATCGGGCCCACCGGAGCAGGAGGAATCGTGGTGGTGGTGCCAAACGGAGTCTTCTCGATCTCCAGCAGCGTACCCGCACCACGCGCGCTCACTTCGACCGTGGTTCCGACGGGAGTGTCGACATTGTAGGAAACCTTGGTCCAGGTGGTCTTACGCGGCGCGCAGTCCGACTTGAAGATGTGGCGATACAGACCAAACCGCGCACCCGCGTAGCGCAGCGCCGAGCCCGTGATGTCGGAATAGGTGTACGGATTCGTGCCCACCGCAGTCCGAACAAAGCTGTAGTCCGTTGGGTTGACCTTCCACACCTCGGCATTGGCCTCGTTGACCACCCACGGCGTCCCATTGATGTCCAGACCGACTCCCAGATAGGCTTGCGGCGCTGGCAGCGCATTGATGTGCTTCTTCATCACCATCGTCGTGGCACCAGCGACTGCGGGAGGAGCCGCCGAAGCATCGACGTGGTACATCCCCGTGTAGTGTTCGGCAATCCACAGGTTGTACTTGTCGTCAAGCGTCAGACCACGGAGGAATCTGGCCCCCGACAGCGTCAGGGTGTCCCGAATGCCAGTCTTGGGATTGTAGCGGGAGACACAGTTGCTATTGGCGGTGTAAATGAACCCGCGTGCGTCGGCAGTGATGCCATACATGCAGCCGTCACCGCCGTGGGTTTTTACGGTGTCGCCGTTTTTCACGTCAACGCTGGCTAGCGTGCCCGAGCCCTGGATCCACAGCTTACCGTCTTTGTCGGTCACAAAGCCGTACGGTCGCACACCGACGAAAAACTGTTTTAGGATCTGGCCGGTGGCAGAATCGATGCGCACCACTTCCTGAGTCTCATACAGGCCGACGTACAGCTGCGCGGAAGGAATGCCTTCCGGGCTCAGCGTCGAGTCGAAGGAGGCCGCTCGTGGCAGCGTGCCCGGATATGCGGTGGTGTTGCCGTTGCGGTCCTTGGTCAGCGGGGTGTGCCACAGCACGCACTCATCCGGGCTGTCCTTCTGTCCGACCGGCCACATGTACTTCGCGGGGACGGCACCAGCGCCCTCGAAAGTGTCGATCTGACCGTTGCCGTTGCGATCAACGCAGCGGGTCTTGTCGCCCGCGATCTTGACTACTGAGGCGCGATCCGGGAAGGCGTAGCCGTAGTAGTTCGCGCGGTTGGTGACGGCGACATCGCCGAGCAAGCTGACCGTCGAGCGGGACGGATCTTGTTTGCAGCCCGGGCCGGTGCAGTAACGAGCCACTTCCAGGCCGGTGGCGGCATCGACTTTGGACTCGGTTCCGTCGGCGCTGTTCGCGACCCACACGAAGGTTCCCAGCCCCTTGCCGAAGTTGGCGGAGTCCAGAACGATGGCACCACCGTTTTCCTTGACGCCCGTCGAGCCAGGCGAGGTTGGGGTATACGGTGAGCTGCTCGTACCGACGGAAACCATGCCGCCGGACGGGGGGATGTTGTACGGGTCCGTACCGTTGCCGGGGATCGTTTCGCAGACCTGGCCTTCTGGGCACGTCGTCGGGATCGGCTGATCCGTACCAGTGCTCGAGATGCTCGAGCAGCTAGCAGACAGCGCACCAAGGAACAGGCCGGCGGACAGCAGCGTAAATCGGCGCATTGGGTATCTCCATTCCCTAAAGGATTTGTATCTCGAAGCACATATTATTCAGACATTAATATATACTCTCGGACCATGCATTCGCAGAAAAAATGGACTTCCGTGCACCCCCTCTGGAATGGGCTTCTCTTTCTCGTGACTTGTGGCGCCATGTCGGGCTGTAACTCCAAGTCCGCCCCGCCCGCCTCTACCGCGACGCCTGCGCTGGCGGTGGCGCCGAATGCTCCGACGCCTGCTGCGGTTCCTGCGCCGACCGCTCCCGTAGCCAGTACCCCAGCGCCCGCCGCGCCCGCCGCGCCCGCCGTGCCCGCCGCGCCAGCCGTGCCAGCCGTGCCAGCCGTCAAGGAGGCCCCTCCTGCCACCGCTGCAGCCAGTCCCGTCGCGCCTCCACCAGCAGCCGTGGCCCCAGCCCGAAAGGTCTGCGAGGTCGAGTTCTTTGGCTCTGTGAAGTACGACAAGCCCTTACCGCCCGGACAAAAGTTCTGGGTGTATGCCGTTCAGGGCGACTGTCTGGCGAAGAATCCTCATGTGTTGGGAGTCACTCCCGTAAACCCCGAAGGTCGATTCGGCTACGAGGTATTTTCCAGCTGGGGAGCCGATCTGTCGTTCTGCGCCGGCCTTGCAGAGTCCGCCGACAAGCCGGTCACGATCTATGGAAAGGCCCCCGGAAAGTTCCATGCCGAAGCGGAAGGAGAGGTGTACTTTCGCGACATCGTGATCACTCCGAAAGCAGGCGCCAGCCGAACCTATCCGCAGGTGCGCAACGCCTTTGAAGGACCTCCGCCCGCACCTCCTAAGTAGGCTGAGGACTCCTTTCACGACTCCTTTTCGCGACTCCTTTCGCGACTCCTTTCGCGACTCCTTTTCGCGACTCCTTTCACGACTCCTTTCACGACTCCTTTTCACGACTCCTTTCACGACTCCTTTTCACGACTCCCGTTCACGACTCCGATTCCCTGACAAGCGAGCAGAGCCGAGACGCTGGCCCTCGCGCCACAATCGAGCGGTTTTCTTACCCTGGCCTGAAAATCGTCAGGCTATAATGACTTAACCCGTAAGGTCATCTTGGGCTCGACGATAAACAGCGCCGGCACTGTCCCTGGGACCGCTCCACGAACGGCGGCGGTCAAGGCTGCATACTCGACGATGGTGCGACTTATCCAGTGCGTCAGTCAGGTGGTGCACGGCAAGAGCGAGGTGATTCGTCTGGCGGTGGTGGCGCTGGCGGCGCGCGGACACATCCTTCTGGAGGACATTCCCGGCGTTGGCAAGACCACGATGGCGCGGGCCCTGGCGCGAGCGACGGGAGGCAACTTCCGCCGCATCCAGTTTACCTCTGATCTCCTCCCATCAGATGTGATCGGCGTGTCGGTATGGAACGAGGAGACGCGACAGTTCGAGTTCAAGCCCGGCCCGCTGTTTGCCAACGTCGTCCTCGCCGATGAGATCAATCGGGCAGCGCCGCGCACCCAGAGCAGCTTGCTCGAAGCAATGAGCGAAGGACGAGTCTCCGTCGACCACTACACGCACAGCATCGAGCAGCCGTTTCTGGTCATGGCGACGCAAAATCCGCTCGAGCACTTTGGAACCTATCCGCTGCCAGAGTCGCAGATGGATCGCTTCCTGCTTCGGCTGCGGCTCGGCTATCCGTCGCGCTACGATGAGCGGCGGGTGGTCATGCGCGGCAGTCAGTACGATCCCGTCGAGGACATGAAGCCAGCGGTATCGCCAAGCGAGGTGGTACAGCTGCAAGACACCGTCTGCATCGTGCGCGTCGAGGAGTCGCTGCTAGAGTACGCCGAGCGGGTGATTGCCGAGACGCGTCGCTCGCCGCTGCTCCAGCTCGGGGTGTCGCCGCGTGGCTTTCAGTCGTGGTTTCGGGCGGCTCAGGCTCGGGCGCTGTCGGAGAGCCGCGAGTACTGCGTGCCCGACGACTTTCGCGAGCTGGCAGTGCCGGCGCTGGCCCATCGGCTGGTCTTGCCGGGTGGCAGTCAGGGCGGCTATTCCGACGCGCTTAGCAACGGTCGCGCTGAGGCCGAGCGCATCTTGTCGGGCATCGTCGAGCGCGTCCCGGTGCCATGAGCCTGCGGCTTTACACCCGGCTGCGCGGTGTACGCCTGACCCGCGACGGGTGGTGGTTCTGTACGGCTGGCATCTGCCTGTTTTTCGTCGCGCTCAACAGTGGCAATAACCTGCTGTATTTGCTGCTGTCGATGCTGATTTCGCTGATGGTGGCGTCGCTGGTCTTGGCCGAAGCATCGCTGCGCGGGGTAGTGCCGAGACGCCAGCCACCGTCGCGACTCCATGCCGGAGCGCCGTTTCTGATGGGCATCGCGCTGCGCAACGACAAGCAGCGGCTGCCGTCGTTTTCGATTGAAGTGGAAGACCTGTGCGACGACAAAGTGGTCGATAAGCGCTGCTATTTTCTCAAGATTCCGTCGGGGCGAACCCAGCAGACAGCCTATCGTCACAGCCTGCCGCATCGAGGCCGCTACTTGTTTTCGGCGTTTCGGATCTCGACCAAGTTTCCGTTCGCGCTGTTTCGCTCGTCACGCTACATCGAACATCGCTCGGAGATCTTGGTCTATCCGGCGCTGGTGTCGCTGGCCCACTGGCCCAAGGCGCTGACGACTGCCGTTGGAGATCAGTCGGTGATGCGGCTCGGGCGACGGGGCAGCTTTCATGCTTTGCGCGAATACCGTCAGGGCGACGACCCGCGCGAGATTCACTGGCGCAGCTCGGCCCGGCGGCAGCGACTGATGGTGCGCGAGCATGAAGTCGAGGCGGTGCAGCAGGTAACGCTCTATATCGACAACTCGCTTCCCGTCGACAAACAGCAAGATCGCGAGGAGCTGGCCAAGCTGGAAAAGGTCATCTCGTGGGGCGCGTCGCTGGGCGCGTTCTACCTGGACCACGGCTATGCGGTGCGGCTGTGTGTGCGCAGTGATGACCCGCCGCTGCCGCTGCTGTGGAGCCCGGCCAGCCTACAGAAGCTGCTGACCACGCTGGCGCTGCTACCGACGGTGTCGCCCGAGGTTCCGTTTCAAAAACCGCCCAAGCTACCGAGCTCGGCTGCGGTGCCTATCGCAGAGCACGGTGACAGCCTGGTGGTGATTCGCTCCGGGGCCCAGCCGCCGCGCGAAAAGCACATCGGCCACGTGGTGGAGGCGTCATGAGGTTCGCGGCGACTCACAAAGTGGTGTCTTACCTGATGGTGACGACGGCGTTTGTGATGCTGGCGCTGACGGGCGAGCTGCCGCTGTGGCTCAGCCTGCTGACGCTGCTGGCGATCGGAGGCTCGTTTTTCTTCGATCCACAGCGCTATCCGCTCATGCTCGGGCGGGCCTACAACTTTTCGCTGTATGCGGCAGTGCTGCTTTTTTCGACGCTGCTCGTCGGTAGCTCGGCCAGTGCGGAGTCGTTTTGGGACGGTGGCCTGCGGGTGCTGTGTCTGCTGCTCGTCTGCAAGCTGTGGCAGCGACGTCACAACGGCGACTACCTGCAGGCCTATGTGGTCAGCTTCGTGATGCTGCTCGCCGCGACCTTCGTCGAAAACAGCATGGTCTACGCGCTGCTGCTGTTCCTGTACCTCGTGTTCGCGATGTGGACGCTGACGCTGTTTCACCTCCGCCGCGAGATGGAGGAAAACTATCTGCTCAAGCACCTGCCCGGCCGGCACGGTCAGGCCGCCGAGAGCGAGCGCGTCGAGGTCGAGCGCATCCTCAACTCGCGCCGGGTCGTCGGGCCGCCCTTTCTGCTGACCACCGTCGGAGCTGGTCTTCTGACGTTTTTCCTTGCATTTTTTCTATTTTTGCTCCTGCCACGCTTCCACGTCAGCATCGATCTACCGTTTCACCGTCGGTTGCTGCAGTCCACGGGCTTTTCGGATCGGCTAGAGCTGGGCAGCCACGGACTCTTGCGTGACAACCCTCGGGTGGTGATGCGCGTCGAGCAGCCGGGTCAGCCGCCGCAAAAGACGCTGCGGCTGCGTGGTGTGAGCTTTGCCCACTACGAAAACGGTCGCTGGTCACAGCGTCGACTGGGCGAGCAGATCCTGAATGTGCAGCACGGCGTGGTCATCGTCGAGCTGGTCGGGCCCGAGATGGACCGCAAGAGCGCGAAGCGGACCGAGATTTACCTCGAGCCGCTCGACGCTGGGGCGCTGTTCACACCCTCGCCGGGTCGGACGCTGTCGCTGCTTTTGCCCGAGTCGTTCGCGGGGCTTACCGGCTCGCACCTGTCCGTGACCCTCGACGGGCAGATTGCCGTGCATGGTCGCCGCACCCCGCTGCACTACGCCGTCCTGTCGGGGCCAACGTCGGTGCCCGAGGGAAGTGCCGATGAGCTGGCCATCTACCGCGAGCTGTCGCCCGAGCTGCGCCTGCGCCTGCGCACCATGGCGCTGCAGATCGTCGCTGACGCTGCAACCCCGGACGAGCAAGCCGAGCGCTTGAGCAGTCATCTGCAAAAAAACTACGCCTACACCACGCGGCTGTGGAAGCCGTCGGGGGGCGATCCGATCTTTGAATTTTTGGAGAAAGAGCGGCGTGGTCACTGCGAGTACTTTGCGACGGCGCTCGCGCTGCTGTTGCGCAGCCTCGATATCCCGAGTCGCACCGTCAACGGCTACCTGACCGCCGAGTGGAATCGCTTTGGGCAGTTCTTCGTGGTTCGTCAGCAGCATGCTCACTCGTGGGTCGAGGTGCTGCTGCCCGGTCAAGGCTGGGTGGTCTTCGATCCGACGCCGCCGCAGAGCCCGATTCCGCGGCTGCCCTTTGTGCAAGAGCTGCGACAGCTGCTCGACGGGCTCGATATGGGCTTTGGCAAGTACGTGCTCGAATACGACGTGAGCGCCCAGCAGCGGCTGAGCGATCGGCTGTCGTCGCTGTGGCCGCGCCGTGACCCACCGCAGGTGACCGGCAGTCCGACCTCGCAGTCGTCTTGGCGTAAGCCGCTGTGGGGACTTGTCGGTCTAGGTGGGTTTGGGGTGGCGCTGCTCGTGATCCTGCGCCGGCTGCGTCGGGTCGAGCCAAGCTCGCCCAAAGATGACACCGAGGGCCGTGGCGTCATAAGACATGCGCTCACGGTTCTCCGGCGACGGGGCTACCAGCGCGGACCGGGCGAGACGCTGCAAAAGCTGGCCGATCGCATCGCCGACGATGGTGACCCGAGCGCGCCACCCTTTGCCCAGCTGGTCGAGCTGTACTACGCGCATCGCTTCGGCGACCTGCCGCTCGATCGCAGCGAAGTGACCCGGCTGATCAAGCAGCTGCGCGCCTTGCCGCGCCGACCCCGCCCAGCGGAGCCGCGCCCGTAAGCCGCGTTACCGCGAGATCTTCTTGTACTTGATGCGGTGCGGCTGATCGGCGTCTTTGCCAAGTCGGCGACGGCGATCAAGCTCGTAGTCGCGGCAGTTGCCCTCGAACCACACCACCTTGCTATCGCCCTCAAAGGCCAGCATGTGCGTCGCGATCCGGTCGAGGAACCAGCGATCGTGGCTGATCACCACCGCGCAGCCCGCAAAGTTGAGCAGTGCCTCTTCCAGGGCCCGCAGCGTATCGACATCGAGATCGTTGGTCGGCTCGTCGAGCAGCAGCAGGTTTCCGCCCGTCCGCAGCATCTTCGCCAGGTGAACCCGGTTGCGCTCGCCACCCGACAGGTCTTTGACTTTTTTCTGCTGATCAGTGCCCTTGAAGCCGAACTGTCCGACGTAGGCCCGCGACTGTAGCTTGCGCTTGCCCATGTCGAAAGTCTCGGCGCCACCCGTGATCTCTTCCCACACCGACTTGTCGCCCTTGAGGGCATCGCGGCTCTGGTCGACGTAGGCCAGCTTGACCGTCTCACCGACGACGAGCTTGCCCTTGTCCGGCTTCTCTTGGCCGACGATCATGCGGAACAGTGTCGTCTTGCCGGCTCCGTTTGGACCGATGACACCGACGATGCCACCGCGCGGCAGGCGGAACGACATGTCCTCGAACAGAATCCGCTCGCCGTACGCTTTTTGCAGCTTTTCAGCGATGACCACGTTGTCACCCAGGCGCGGCGCCGGCGGAATCGAGATCTCGGCGACCTCGATCCGCGCTTCCTGCGACTGCTGCAGCAGCTCTTCATACGCCGCCAGACGAGCCTTGCTCTTCGCCTGACGGGCTTTGGGCGAGGCACGCACCCACTCCAGCTCACGCGAGAGCGTCTTTTGCCGGGCCGACTCTTGCTTTTCCTCGACGGCCAGCCGCTTCTGCTTCTGATCCAGCCACGATGAGTAGTTGCCCTGCCACGGGATGCCTTGACCGCGATCCAGCTCCAAGATCCAACCGGCGACGTTGTCAAGGAAATAGCGATCGTGGGTGATGGCGACGACGGTACCGGGGAACTCGGCCAGAAACCGTTCCAGCCACGCCACCGAGTCCGAGTCCAAATGGTTGGTCGGCTCGTCGAGCAGCAGCATGTCCGGGCGCTCGAGCAGCACCTTGCACAGCGCGACCCGGCGACGCTCACCACCCGACAGCACCGTCACGTCTTGGTCCGGCGGCGGCAAGCGCAGCGCGTCCATCGCGATCTCCACCTGCCGCTCGGTGTCCCACACGCCTTTGGCTTCGATCTCGTCCTGCACCCGGCTCTGCTCGGCGATGACCTTGTCCATCTCGTCGGCTGGCAGGTCTTCCCCGAGCCGCATCGACAGCTCCTCGAAGCGCTTGAGCAGATCGAGCTTGTCCTGCACCGCCAGCGCGACGTTGCCATAGACGGTCTTGGTCGGATCGAGCTGCGGCTCTTGCGGCAGGTAGCCAATGCGAATTCCGTCGGCGGGACGGGCCTCACCTTGGAACTCACTGTCGACGCCAGCCATGATGCGCAAGAGCGTGCTCTTGCCGGAGCCGTTCGAGCCGATGACACCGATCTTGGCGCCCGGAAAAAACGACAGCCAAATCCCTTTGAGGATCTCGCGCTGCGGCGGCACCACCTTGCGCAGGTTCTGCATCGTGAAGATGTACTGAGCGGCCATGTCTCCCTCTCGGAAATTACCTTTTATTACCTATTCGCGCGCGAGCATCCCGCTCAAGCTGTACGACAGGATCTCTCGACACACGCGACGGAGCGTCGCCTCGTCCGAGTCGCGACGCACAATCCACTGCAGCGCTACTTCTTTCAGCCCACCCAGCGCCGCTTGCGCCACGATCTCGGGGTCGATCGGCCCGAACAGCCCCATCGCACAGCCCTTGACCAGCGCGCCTTGCAAAAGCCCGCGCAAGCGATCGTAAAAGTCGGCCATCTTCGAATCCGCTTCGCTGTCGAGCCCTTCCACCATCAACAAGACGATGCTCGTCATGTCGCGGTTTTCCGACAGCACCGCCATCACCCGCAGCAGGTTTTCCTCGATCTGCTGGAGCGGCGGCGGCGCATCGGGGCTGACATCCACCAGCGTGACGACACTGCGAATACTGGTCAGGAAGCTGTCGACCAGCGCGTCAAACATCGCTCGCTTGCCGTCGAAGTGCAGATACAGCGTGCCGCGTGCGACCCCGGCCTCGTCCAAGATGTCCTGAATCGAGGTCTGGTGATAGCGCCGCTTGGCAAACAGTCGCCGAGCTACCGCCAAGAGCTGCGTCGAGCGCTCTTGCCGCAGCCGCAGCGCCCGTGCGACTCGACCATCGACGGGATCGGTGACCAGGCCCGAGGAACGTAGCGGTCCGCTGCGATCTGCAGAATCGACACCAGAGCTGGCTCCTGAACGTACGCCAGGGCCTGCGGTCAACGGCGCCTGCGAAGCTGACACGGACTTGGACACGGGCGGCATGGTAGCAGCACTTTCACCGCTTTCGTGGGCATTGTGTCCCCGCCCGCCCGCAAGACCCGCAACATTCGCTCGGGTCGCATTGGGAAGGAAGCACGCCACAACGTAATCGAATAACCTAGCGATACCGCTTGACAATCCGATCACGCATGGCAGATGATATTTCCTGTGAAGTGGCTAACTTGTTCCGCAGTAGCTAACCAACCGCTGCCCACATCGGGTAGGGTGGTGAGCGGGGAACAAGGCCGATCATCTGAAGCCTGAAACGTTAACGAGACCGTAACCGGGAAAACCCCCCACATGGAGGCCGCTATGGCTGGTTCTGACAAGAGGAAACAGAGTCTCTACTTCCCCGAGGACATGCTCAAGGAAATCCAGGAGGAGGCGACCCGCCAGGATCGCTCTCTGTCGTGGATCGTCCAGAAGGCATGGAAAATTGCCCGCAACGAAATTCGCCGGTATCCATCGGTGAATGAAATTGAGGGAGGAGAGGACGACGAGCGGGGCAGCAAGGAATAGCGACGACCTCAAGCGGGACCCAGCGTCCCGCAGCAGTCGTGGTAAGCGGCGCAGCGGCTTTGCAGTAAGCCGTGATGGCGCCGCTATTTTTTTTGAGGTACTCGGTCAACCGCAGCCGGCACCGACGCTGATTCTGTGCGATGGACTGGGCTGTGACGGGTATGTCTGGAAGTACCTCCAGTGGGCGCTGGCCGATCGCTATCGGATCGTTCACTTGCACTACCGGGGGCATGGCCAGACACCGCTGCCGGCGGACTTTGGTCGGGTGACGGTGGCGGACTTCGCGACGGATGTGCTGGCGGTGATGGATGCCAGTGAGACGGAGCGAGCGGTGGTGTGCGGTCACTCGCTCGGGGTGCAGGTCGCGCTGGAAACCTACCGTCAGGGTCGCGAGCGCTGTGCCGGTCTGGTGCTGATCTGCGGCAGTTATCGCAATCCGCTGAGCACGTTCAAAGGCAAGCAGACGCTCGGGGACATGTTGCCGCTGATTCAGACGGCGGTGAGCCGGGTGCCTCGGCTGGTCGGAGCGTTTTGGAAGCGCCTGCTGCCGCTCGATCTTTCGTATCAGATTGCCCAGCGCGTCGAGCTGAACGGCGAGCTGGTCCACCGCGAAGACTTCGTGCCGTATCTTGAAGGGTTGTCGAGAATGGACCCGCGCATGTTCGTGGCGACGATGGCAGCGGCGGCGCAGCATGATGCCCAAGATGTGCTGGCCGAGATTGTCGTGCCGACGCTGCTCGTGACGGCGCGACATGACTCGTTTACGCCGATGACGCTGTCGGAAGAGATGCGCGACAAGATTCCCGGGGCCGAGCTGCACGTGGTCGAAGCAGGAACGCACACCGCGCCGATCGAGCGGCCCTCGGAAGTGTCGCAGGTGGTGCAGAGCTTCCTTGAGCGTCGGATTGCTGCGCCGTGAGTGAATCGACTCCTTCCTCGGCGAGCCCGGCTGGCGCGCATCCCGACGGCAACGCCCTCTCTCCGCGCGTCCACTGGGTCAACCATGCCCTGCTGTGGTTTATGCGGGTCGGCATCGTCGCGATGATCATTGCCACCGGGGCCTACCTGTCCCTGCGCGGCAAGCCGTCGCCCGAGCAAGAGGAGCTGATTCGCTACGTCGAGATCAACATTCCGGCGCTCGAGTATCACGAGGGGCCGATCTTGGCGCAGCTCGACGGACTGTTGCGCGACAAGTCGCTGCGACCGGAGTCGGCCCGCAAGCAGCTCGCCGAGGAGCTGATGCCGGCGCTGGTGAGGCTGCGCAAAGTCGCCGACGGGCCGGTGCAGGCTGCGAAGACCGAGCCGGTGCGCAAGCTCGCCGAGGAATATCGCGAGAGCGTCGAGGAGCTGATCAATGTCTGCCGCACCACCATCCGCGTCATCGACGATCCCAAGCTGAGCGATCGCGAAGGCTATCGGCAGGTGCTCGATTCGCTGCGGCGGGCGATCGATCGCAACCACACCTGGCGCAGTCACGTCGCTGAGACGACCGATCGGCTACAGCTGGCGCGTGGCAAAAATGGGCTTAAAAAGAAGTAACTGCCGTCGCTGGTGAACTACGCCAGGCCGAGCGCGTGGGCGAGTCGCAATAGGGCGATGAGTAGGTGGCCGTCTTCGACGCGGTGGCGCAGCTGGACCAGCTCGCGAAGGCTGACGAAGCCGAGGGCGCTGTCGGGGAGGCAGTCGGCGCGGACCTCAGCGACGAGCGGATAGACGACCTCGGGGGTGGCGCCAATCGACGGGTAGTACTTGCCGCCGAGCGGAAAGACGCGCGTGACCTGAACGGCGAAGTGGGCCAGAAGGTTGCTAATCACCAGCGCCTCAGCGTCGGGAAACTGGCTGATGGTGCGCGGCAGTCGCCACGCCGGACAGGTGACAAGTCCCGATCGGCGTCCGCCGGTGTGTAGCTGTACCGCCGGCAGATCGCGACGCTCTAGACCGACCAAGTACTCGCCCGCCAGCTGGACCACCGGCAGCACCGCAACTGTACTGAGGCTGTATCCTCGGGGCGCACACAGCTCCAGCTTCGCCGAGCGCAGCACCTTGTCATTGCGATCCAGCTCGTCGATGTGCGCGGTGTGCAGGGCCAAAAAACCGGGTCGCTCGCTATCGGTGGGAATCGGCTCGAACACCGCTTCCTCGCGCAGGCTAAACACCTGGGCCGCCACCGCCGGAACAAAGTTGGCCGTGCGCTGATCGGTAAGCGACAGCTCGACGCCAATCCACGGTCCCAGCGACTCACCGAGAGAGAGCAGCAAGTGATAGACGTTTAGCTCGAGCCGCGCATCCTGCAGCCCACCGACCTGCGCCGCGCGCAAAAGCTGCGTCGCCACAAACGGCTGCACCCGTCCGGCGGTGGTAAACGGCGTGTAGTTGGTGACCTCGTCGGGCAAGGTAGGCAGACCGTCGTCGTTGTGGGGCAGGCGCAGAAGATCCAGCTCACACAGCCGCGAGCTGACGTGCTCGCTCAACCCGCCAGGCGAGGTGTAGTAGCGCAGCCCCGCTTCGACGCGGGCGATCGACTCGGGGGGCAGGCTGGCACGCTCGGCCAAGAGCGCAGTCACGGCATCCAAAGAGGCCTCGGCGTCGCTGGTCTGCGCCGTGATCGTCTCGGTCAGGTAGCCGGCGACCAGGGCACAGTCCAGGCTGGGACTGTCCAGCAGCGTCGTCGCGAGCGGCCTCGGAAAGCCATGCTTGGCGAGCAGCACCACCCGTCCAGCGGCGCGAAACCAGGGAATCAGATCGCAGACCGGATTCGGGCGCTCGGCGAGCTGAAAGATCTGCCCGGTTCGGGTGTGACGCAGCGAGTGGAGTCGCAGAAACGACGGCTGGTGAAGCGGCTCGGTGCGGACGGAAAAGCGCACCCCGTGACGCGGCGCAACCTTCTCCCCAACGATGAGGTAGTTGGTGGGCGGATAGGGCAGCGGCTTGCCAGCGGTATCAAACAGCGCGCAGCGGCCTCGAAAGCGCTGCTCGACAATCCACGGGTTGCGCAGCTCCACCGAGAGCACAATTCGCAGATCATGGCGACGGAACGCGGCTTCGTACTCGGCTTGGCTGTAAAACAAATACTCCTCGCGGCACTCGGCGTCCCAGTCGCTGCGATAGTCCTTGTGAAGCAGAAACTCGGCGGCGGCGCGGCCACTGACGGCAAACCTCGTCCAACCGGCACGCGGCGATGGCAGCTCGGCATACGGCACCGCCGTGGTCAGGTTCTGACTGCTGCGGAACTGGGCACAGAAGCGCCGAAACAGCGCCGCCGTCGACAGCGAGTCCACCGCACCTTCGTCCACACCATCGGCTGCTCCATCGGTCGTCGGCAGATCAAGCCATACCTGCGCCGGGAAGCGCGGCACCACAAAGTCGCGGACGATCAGCACACCGAAGGGCCGCAGCGACGCCGCTTGGTGGGCCAGCGCACGCTCGACTTCTCGCAGGCTGTAGCCGTTGAAGCTGGTCAGGTGATGCCACACCGAAGAGTTGAGGATTCCGTCGAGGCTCTCAGCGGGAAACAGCGGCTCGGCAATGTCGCCCTGCTGATAGTGCAGGTTCGGGCGGCGGTAGTGCGCGGTCGCATGCTCGACGGCAGGTGGCGCAATGTCGACGCCGATGACGCGCAGGCCGGCAAACAGACTCGCCAGGTCAAACGAGCCAGAGCCTGACCCACAGCCCATGTCAACCAGTGTGCCCGTCGGTGGAAAAAACGCCGTGGTCAGCGCCACCTTCTGCTGCATCGACTTGTCCATGCCGGCGTAATACGAGGCGTAGGCGTCGTCGTCACCTCGGGCCTGCGCGGCGTAGACACTTGAACCGTCCGCTGCGGCTGGCGGGGCAGTGATCGATGTAGGAAGACCTGCGCTGATGTCTGGTGAGCCGGTAGTGGTGTCGCTCATTGGTTTGATCTCATTTTGTAATTCAAATTACTAACGTCTGTATTCGAGAGGGAAACTTTTGTACGCTGAAGAGGATGGCCGAAACCTCAAGCTCAGAGCGGCAGTCACCGTCGGCGTCGGCTTCCACTTCGGGCGGTCAGCGCACGGACAAGCCGCAGCGGCGGCTGGCGGTCACGACGTGGCTGATGGCGCTGGTTGCGGCCCTTTTGTGCGGGCTGCCGACCGCCTGGCTGCAGCGAGAGCAATCCCGGCAAGCGGCGCTGGTGATCGTGGAAAACCAGGCCAAGCTGGGCAGTCAAGCTGTCGCACATCACTTTGCACTGCGACGGGAAAGTCGGGCCGCAGCGTTCTCTGCGGTGGCGGCCAGGCCGCGCTCACTTGAAGGAGGCCGTCCGGCGTGGGATCAGCTGGCCCAGGAAGCGCGAGGCGCTGGGGCGGACCTGGCGGCGATTGTCGACGAAGGCGGCGCGCTGCTGGCTCAAGATGGCGTCGGGGCAGTGGCGCTGGCCGAGGCTGCGGTGCGAAGCTCGCTGACGCCGAGTGGCTCGCTGATCGCAGTGGGCGGACAGCTGGTCGAGTCGTTTCGCATTCCCGTGACCGTCGATGCCAAGCCGGGCTTTCTGGTCGCCGGCTGCCGCATCCTGCCCGAGTCACTGCGCCAAGACGCCGAGCCGCTCGGGATTGGGGTCGCGATTGCCCTCGAAGGCGCGTTTGTGACCAACCTTCCCGCCGATGCCCTGAGCAGTGGCCGCTGGGGCGACGATCCGCAAGAGACGCTGCACAACCTGTCGGTGCGCTATCACCTGCGGGCGACGCCACTGCCACAAGGACGCCTGCTGGTCGCCGTGCCTTTGTCGATGGTGCAACACTGGTCGATGGAGCAGCTGCAGAACGCGCTGCTGCTGATCGGTCTGTTGTGTAGCTCGGTGCTGCTGCTGGCGGCGGTGGTGCAGATCTGGGTGATCAGTCCGCTGCATCGCCTGTCCGACGCTGCTGTGCGGGTGTCACAGGGGAGCCTCAACCGGGGACGCGGCATGCTCAAGCAGTTCCTCGATCGCAACGACGAGTTTGCCGCCATCAGTCGCGGGCTTGACGTGGCGCTGCATCGGCTGCTGACCCTCCTCGGCACCAGCAACCGGCTGCTCGATGACATTGACAGTACGATTGCGACGATTGAGCGCGTCGGCTCCTCGCTGGCTGGAGCGGCGTCGGTGCAAGAAGATCGGTCGAAGGACGTGCTGACGGCGGTGGCACCAATCGGGCGGGCCATCGATCGGCTGACACGGCAGATGGTCGAGGTGCGCAACGCGGTGGTGCAGATCTCGCTGGCGTGGTCAACGGCCGATCAGTCGCAGGCGCAGGTCCTGTCGGCGGCGCGCCGGGCCGATACCCTGCTTCACAATCCCGAGGCGGCAGAGGCGCGAAGCTATCGAACCGCAACGGTGGCGCAGCAGCTACAGCTAATTACCCAGACGCTGACCGAGGAACGCGAGGCGCTCAACCGCATCAAGGATCAGCTTGCCCAGCTGCGCTTGACGGTCGATGGCGCGATGGACAGCGTCGGCTTTGATGACAGCACCGGGGCGGGCATTAGTCGGTCGATGCAGGACATCTCGCGGCTGGCGCGGCAGCAGTCGTCGGAAGCAGAGTCGCTGAAAAACGCGGTCGAGCACCTGCGCAAAGACAGTGAAAAGCTATCGCTGCTGATCTCGGCGATCCAAAGTCGAGCCTCGGAGGATCTCGCGACCACCAGCGGCACCTGGAACCTGGGCTCACGCAGTCGCAGCACAGGGGACCGGGCTTCGCGCTCTTCGACGGCTGTCTCACCAGCGGCGGCAGGTCGCTCGGCGGCAGGCGCTTCCAGTCAGGCGATCCGACCCCTCGGCCTGGGCAGCCAGCCATCGCCCAAGAGCTCGGGACAGAATGCCTCGGCGAGCGGCGAGCGGCGGATCTCGACCCCGGGCAGCACCCACAGTCCACGCGCGACAGTATCGGGCTCGTCCCCTTCTCTTCGGCCCGTCGGTAGCAGCTCCTCTCCAGGCGTTCGACCGGTGACAAGCAGCTCGCAGTCTCTTCGTCCCATTGCAATGCTCGAAGGCGGCTCCGGCAAAGCTCGGGCGACGGAGATGGGCGGTAGCGATGGCAAGCGTGGCAGTGATGCCCGTGGCTCCGTGTCAGGACCCAAGGTGGGCCGCTCCCCCAGCGATCCCAAAGGCGGCGAGTAGCCCGCGCGACCCCGCTCCGCATCCGCTCACGACCGCCCGACCGGTTCTGTTAGCGGCTTGTGTAGATCTTGAGGGACGGTAGCTCGATGGCGGACAGGTAGCCGCCTTTGCCGCACGCGGTGTCGAGCCCGATGAGATCGCCGCGAAACCACACATCGGTTGGGTCGTCGAGGATCTTGGCAAACCAGCTCAAGTGGTCGAGCGGCAGCTCCTTGGTGATGGTGTGGCCGAAGCACAAGCGCTTGCCTTTGTAGCCCCGGTAAAAGTCGGGCTCGCGACACCACAGGAGGTTGCGCTTGCGGCCATCTTTGGGGTGCTGCCAGACCTCGCCTTCGCCATCGAGCCCCGCGTGGACATAGATCGCATGCTCGTCTTCGTAATAGAGCTGTAGCGACTCCATCCACTCGATGACCGACGGCGGAAACCACTTGGTCGGCGCCAGCAGCATCGCTGCCTGCTCCATCTCGGGCAGCGTCTCGGCATCCGTCAGCGAGTGCAGCGCTTGGAAGCAGCCATTCTCGGGTCGCAGCAGAAAGCCCGGCTCTGGATGTTTGAAGCAGCGCAGCCACGCTTCCTCGTGATTGCCCATCAGCGGCACCACCTTGGCAGCGGTCTGCGCCGGCAGCGCCCGAACCAGCTCGATCACCTCCCGCGACTGCGGTCCGCGATCCAAGTAGTCGCCCAAAAAGACAATGGTGTCTTCTTCGGTCAGCTCGGGCAGGCGCGACAGCAGCCGGGCCAGGTGTGAGGCTTCCCCGTGGATGTCTCCGATCGCGAAGGTACGATTCATCCTGACCATCGTACCGCAGCCTGCGCCCAGTCGAACAGAGGACGGCGACGACCCCAGTCCCTTGCGCCAGTCTGCCGTTTGCTTGGGCGGCTACTTGACGAGCGGACGACCCTGGGCCTTCCAGCCCGCGATGCCATCTGCGAGGTGACGCACATCTTGGTAGCCCGCCGCCTTCAAGATCTCCATCGCGCGATGGCTCCGACCGCCGGCTGCGCAGTACAGGACCACGGTGCGGCTCTTGTCGATCTCGGGCAGGCGCGTCTCGATCTGGTCGAGCGGAATGTGCTTGGCGCCGGCAATGTAGCCACCGCTCCACTCCGACAGCGTCCGCACATCGATCAGCTGCGCCGTCGGACTGTGCTTCAGCAGCGCCTCGGCCTCACTGACCGATAGATTGGCGCTCAGCTCTTTGGCCGCTGGGTCCGCCGCACCAGCCGAAGTCGCCGCCGGAGCCGCCGGCTTGTTACAGCCAGCCGCCAGCACCACCCACAACACCCCGTGAACCAGTCTCATCTGCTCTCCTCGCCCAAGAAAGGACTACGCCACCGTGCGCAGCCGCCGAATCAGCCAGCGGACCTCCGGCGCGGTGGGATCTTGCATCCGATCGCGCAGCTCCAGCTCATCACTTAAGTGCGTGATCGCCTCTGAGTGCCGCAGGCTCTGCACCCGAGGCCGATTCGACAGCAGCGTCACCGCCAGAAGATGCAGGCTGTCCGCCTCGCCCCACTGGTAGCCACACTCGCGCGCCATCGCATGAGCCAGCGCATCCCGGGCATCCCGCTCGGCAGCCGCCGGATTGCTCCGCCGCAGGTGCAGCTGTCCCCGCAGGTTGAGCAGATCGATCCGATAGCAGGCCAGCGACAGCTCCTCTGCCAACGCCAGGGCCGTTCCCAGCGCCGCCGCCGCTGCTTCATAGCGGGTCAGATCCATCTGCAGCCGGGCTTGCTCGCGACCCGCTGCGACCAGCACCTCCGCCGCGCCACTGTGACTGGCAAAGTGCATCGCCTTCGCAATCGCTTGGGCAGCGGCTTCGTGCTCGCCATCGCGACGCAGCGCATCGGCCAGCAGCACCGCAGTCTCCGCCGCCGCCAGCGTGTCATGACTCTCGTCCGCCCGCGCCTCACATGAGGTCAGCCACTTGCGCGCCTCGGTCACATCCTGCATCCGCAGCGCTCGCTGGGCCAGCAGCAGGGCCAGCCGCAGCGGCCACTCGCGCACATCATGCCCCGCCTGCCGCAGCAGCGACCGCGACAGCCACAGGTGAAGCAGACACAGCGACGCATCCCCCGACAAAAGCGCCAGCGAGGCTTGCTCTGCCGCCGCCGCCGCTTGCTGCTGAAGGTCCGGCGACAGCGCCTGCGCCTTGGCCGCCAGGGACGAAGCCAGCTTCAGCCGCCCCGCCAGCCGATGAATCTGCGCCTGCCGCAGCCACAGCCCCGGCAGCATCTCTGGGTGCAGCGGCCACTGACGCTCGGTCGTCACCAGCGCCGCATCGAGCTGCCCGGTCATGCGCAGCACCTCGGTTTCCCACCACAGCAGCTGGGCATAACGAAGCTGCCAGCCCGCGTCCCCCACCGACAGCGGCGCCACCAGCGGATACAGCCGCCGAATCAGCTCGAGCAGCAGCCGCGACCGCCCCAGCCGACAGCCGAGGTGGGCAAACCCGCCCAGCTGCCCCGCGAGCACCCCGTACGCCGCCAGCGGCTCGGCCTCCGCCAGGTGCTGATCAAACACATCGAGCAGCGCTTGCACCGCCGGCTCCTCAATCGGAAGCTGGAGCAGTGCCTCGGTCGGCAGCTCGGACGGGAACTGCTGCGGCTCCGGCGACCCCTGCTCGGCGGGCACAAGCTCCGCAAATCCCAGGCGCGTCGCCTCGGCGCCCAGCGTCTCATCCCGCAGCAGTCCCCGCGCAAAAGCCACCACCTGCTTGCTCGCCACCAGGTGTTCCAGCAGCAGCTCGAGGCGGTCTTCGGGCGCAAGCTGAGCCGGCGCAGTCCGCCACAGCTCCAGCGCCAGACCCGAACAGACAATGCCCAGCTGCGCGGGCGTACCCAGGTGGAACAGGTGTTCCCCCAGCCAGGCGATCAGAGGCTCCAGTGGCATCAGGCAACCCTCGGCAGGACGATGGTGACGCGCGTGCCGGCGGAGTGGATGCCAGCGGGGCGCGGGGCAGAAGGCGGCAGCGGTGACTCCAGCAAAAGCTGGCCCCCGTGCTGGCCGACAATGCTGCGACAGATGCCCAGCCCCAGCCCGGTGCCTCGGTCGCCTTTGGTGGTAAAGAACGGCTCGAAGATGCGCGGCATGATCTCGGCGGGGATGCCATCGCCATAGTCGTCGATCTGGATGCGCACCGTGGGCCCTGGCTGACCGGGCTGACTGCCTGGGGTCCGGCTCGTGCGACTGCCGACCCCACTTTGCAGCGGCTGCGCCAGCGGATCGGACAGCACCCGCACGCTGATGCTGCCCCCCGGTCGGGTCGCGTCGAGCGCGTTGCGCAGCAAGTTCAAGAACACCTGCACCAGCTTGTCGCGGTTGATGTTGGCGATGGCCTGGTCGGTCAGCTCGCGGGAGATCGTTCGCTGCCGAAACTCCGGATCGAAGCGCAGGATCGACAGCGCCTCTTGCAGCGACGGCACCACCGGCTCGGGTGAGAGGGTCAGGCTGGGATGTATCGCCAGCGGATCGTCCTGCGGCGGCAGCGTGCCGTGGACCCGCGAGAAGTCACGGATCTCTCCGACCAGCCCGCCCAGCCGCGCCCGCGCCGTCAGGATCGCCGAGGTAAACAGCTTGACCTCCGGGTCGTCGGGATAGCGGTCGCGAATCATCTCGGCGTAGCTCAGCACCGACAGCTGGTTGCCGATCTCGTGCGCAATCCCCGACGCCACCCGCCCCACTGCCGCCATCCGCTCACTCTCCAGCAGCCGCTCCTGCGCCGAGTGGATCTGCCGCAGCGCCTGCGACAGCGCGCTGTTGTTGTGCTGCATCGCTGCCACCGTCCGCCGCAGCTGCACCACCATGTCGCCCCGCTCGATCGCATTGCGCACCGTGAGCAGCAGGCTCTCGCGGTCCCACGGCTTCTCGACGCACTGGAAGATGCCCCCTTCGTTGATGGCGCGCAGCATCGTCTGTTTGTCGGCGTGCATCGTCAGCAGCACCCGCACCGTGTCCGGAGCCTGACTGCGCACCTTCGATAGCAGCGCAATCCCGTCCAGCTCCCGCAGGCCCTGCTCACACAGAAACAGCGGCGGGGCAATCGGCTCACTGCGCAGCGCCGCCAGTGCCAGGGTCGGACTGCGAAAGGTCTTGATGAGGTAGCTCGGGTGCTCGCCAAGGACGCTGCACAGCCGCGCCACCTCTTGCGGGTCGTCGTCACTGACCAAGTAGATGAGGTGCGGGTAGATGCTCCCGTCGCTCGGAGCGCCCTGCCCCACCCCAGCCCCTGGCAAGCTCGCGCTCACTTCGTCGCTGTGACCGGCCGTTCCGTCAGAGTTTCCAGCAGGAGGCAGCATTTCGGCGGAGCATACCCCGTTTCGATTACCCAGGCTAGCGGGGGTATACGCCCGGTCAGGTCCGCCAAGCAGCGCGGGGGTCTGTGTTCAATAACCACCCGATCGGGTGCCGGGGGGTCTTGGCGTTGCGGTTTGGGTACCTCAAGAGGTGCCGGGGGGTCTTGGCGTTGCGGTCTGGGCACCTCAAGAGGTGCTTGGGGGGAGTGTGTTGTGGAAAAAGCACCGAAAGAGGTGCTTGGCGTGAAGATCGGACCTTGCGTAGCTGGGAAGCGTGGCTAGCTTGAGGGGCACTTTTCAAAGGAAGGTGCTCATGGGACGTACATTTTCTGCAGAGTCTTTGGTTTCGATGCCTCGGGTGAACGTGGACTCGGGCTTGGCGCTGTGGCAGGCGCTGCGGGCGGTGGTGGCGGCAGAGAGCAAGCTGCCCAAGTTCATCCAAGCGCCGTGGTCGGTGGTCGATCGTGAGGGGACCCAGCTGTTCGATCTGGCGCAGGCTCGCTTTTTGGAGGCGGGCAAGGGCGCGGGATCGGCGGCCAAGCGCAGCGCGGATAGCGTGGTCGATAACGCGGTGGGGGCGCTGGCTCA
The DNA here is from genome assembly GCA_016794465.1 of Myxococcales bacterium. GTDB lineage: Bacteria > Myxococcota_A > Polyangia > Palsa-1104 > JAEUJZ01 > JAEUKA01. Next base: position 38,186 of record JAEUKA010000074.1, read on the forward strand.
GTTCCTGGAGTCGTGGACCCGGCTGCCGGACAGCTTGCCCCAGGCACAGCTGGCGGCGGCGGCTCGGCAGGCGCTGTTTCCGGAAGGGACGGCCTTTTTGAACCTGCCGTTCGAGCAAGAGTGGGCGCAGGTTGAGCGGCGGCTGCGGCTGATGAAGAGCGAGGGACTCGACAAAGACATCGAGCGACTTGGAGGGGCGCCGTTTGTGAAACACCTTGTGGAAGCGCAGGCGGCGTATGGCAAGGCGCTGGGACTGACCAAGGTGGTTGCGCTGCCGGCAGAGACGGTCGGGCTGCGCGAGCCGCTGGACGCCCTGCTGTCGGCGCTGCGGCTGTATGTGATCAAGGTGACGGCCTATCGGGACGAATCGGAGCCCGAGACGGTGGCCTTGGCGGACCGGCTGCTGCGACCGCTGGTGAGCTGGGTGAGCAAGCCATCCAAAGCGGGGTCTGAGTCTGAGCCCGAGTCCGACCCCGAGCCCGCGTCCGACCCTGACCCTGCGGCAGCTCCCGCCCCCCGACCCTCGTCCGGCGGGCCTCAGGGGGCGTAGTCCCCAGCGTTGCAATTCGGAAGGCGCGCGCTACGTTCCCGTCATGGCGAAGCAATCCAGTGTCTTTATGGGCTCGGCAAGCGGGCCGTTTCGGGCGGACCAGCTTCGGGACGGCGATTCGTATGAGCTGTCGAACGGTCATCCGATCTCGTGTCTGTCGAGTGGGCGGCGGCACGGACTGGGACATGATGCGGGGCACCTGACGCTGTCGTCGGACCCGGCTACGCACGCGGCGCCGATCGATCTGGGGCTGACCTGGGGCGAGCAGAAGCACCTGCGGGCGCCGGACTTGGTGGTGGGGCAGTTTGAAAGCGAGCCGGGGTGGGAGCCGGGGGTGCCGCCGCTGGCCGTCGAGTATGCCGACCGGGGGCAAGACGAAGCGGAGCTGCAAGCCAAGCTCGGCGAGCTGCTCGAGCGGGGCATCCAGTACCTCTGGGTGGTGCGGCTGACCGGGCCGCTGCGGGTCGAGGTCTACTCGCCGGGCCAGAAGATGCAGCTGGTCCCTGCCGATGGGGAGCTGCGAGCACCGGGCGTGCTGCAGAACCCGGTGCCGGTGCGGGCGCTGGTCGACAGGGAGGTGGCGCTGGAAGCCACGCTGCGCAACCTGCTCAACCGCAAGGGCTACGCCAGCCTGGAAGCGCTGCGAGCCGAGGAGTCCGCCAAGGGTCGCGCCGAAGGGGAAGCACGGGGCAAGGCCGAGAGCATCTTGGCAGTCCTGGGGGCGCGGGGTCTTTCCGTACCGGAGCCGGTGGCCGCGCAGATCCGGGCGTGTCGCGAGCTGGCCTCCTTAGATGCGTGGCTGCTCCGGGCAATGACGGTCAGCAGCGCCGCTGAGGTGTTGTGCTAAGGTGCCGCCCCGACTTATCCGGAGAACCTATTTCCCATGAAGATTGCCATCGTTGGTGCGGGCCCTGGCGGCTCGACCTGTGCCCTGCAGCTGGCCCGTCAGGGTCGTCATGAAGTGACCTTGCTCGATCGCGACGAGTTTCCCCGCCCCAAGACCTGTGGCAGTGGCCTGGGTCCGCGCTGTCTGCAAGTCCTGTCCGAGCTTGGCCTTGCCGATCACTTTGCGCCGCTGGCCCAGGAGATCAGCGGCCTGCGCTTCGTTGGCCCCGGTGGCGATGAAGCCCAGCTCAGCTCGAACAAGGTCGAGGCCTGGATCATCCCGCGCTCGACGTTCGATGCCGAGATAGCCTTTGCCGCCGAGCGGGCCGGCGCCCACTTTGTCCAGGGCTTTCATGCCAAAAGGCTGCTGCGCGATCCCTCGGGTCGCATCGTCGGCATCAGCGATGGCAAGACCGAGGTCGAGACGGACCTGCTGATCCTGGCCGATGGGGCGCACTCGCGGTTTTCGATCGACAGGCGACCCAAGCGGCAGATCGCGGCGATCATGGCCTGGTACGAAGGCGTGCCGTATACCCCCGGCATCTTGGAGATGTACTTCGATAAGCGGGTGAAGCCCTGGTACGGGTGGCTGTTCCCCGAGACGGCGACGCGGGTGAACGTCGGCATCTGCTACGACCCCGAAGACCCGGCTGATCCGAAGCGACTGCTCGATGAGGTGATTGCGACCCACGTGGGCGACCGGCTGCGCGGGGCCGAGCAGGTCGGCAAGTACAAGGGTCATCCGATCGTCTATGCCGAGGGCGTGGGGCCGATTGCGTCGCCGGGTGCGATCTGGATCGGGGAGTCGGCACGGCTGACCAATGCGGCGACCGGGGAAGGAATCTCGTACGCGATGCGGTCGGCGTGTGTGGCGGCGGCGGCGATTGGCCGACATGAGCGGTCGGACACGGCGCTGCTCAAGGACTATCAGGCGGAGACAACCCGGACGTTTGCGCTGCCGCTCAAGACGGCGGTGGGCTTTATGAACTTTGTGAACACGCCCGTCTTTGGGATGGCTTCGTCCCTGATCACCAGCCGCGCGGTCCAAGGGACGATGCGCTACCTGCTGGCCAACGCCTAACCGAACCTCTGCGGACCTCGGCGGCTGCGTCGGCGGTGCGGTTACAGGGCCGTGAACGGCTGGCTACGGTGGTGAGACGTGGCGCGGGTGCCTATCGTCGCAGTGGTCGAGCCGCTGGCCCGGTGGCGCACCCGTTGCTTCGGCTCCTGCCATCTACCTACCAAGGAGCCCTCGATGCGCATGACCTCGCTGACCAAGACTGTCTCTGTGCTGGCCTTGACCCTGTCGCTTGCCGCGTGTGGGGAAGAGCGACACCAAGCCACGGCTGCCGAGCAGGAGACAGTGCTCGGGGTGATCGCAACCGGACTGCACCTGCGCGACCACCGCAGCACCGATCGCGTCGCGCTACCGCCCGGGACCGAGACGCTGATTGGGCTGGTCATCGACTCGGTGTGCAAGGCGTCGCTGTCGAGTGTGGCGGTCGGCGATCACACCCAAGAGACGCTGACGTTTGACTGCAAGGACGGCGACTTCAAGGGCCGCTACGTCCGCGAGCTGGATCACCACGTCCTCGACCTGTTTGCGAAGACCTCGCTGGATATCCGCTACACCGGGGATGTCACTGCGCGGCGCGACTTCCTGGACGGCAAGATGACGCTGATCGCCACCAAGGATCTGTGGATCACCGATGTCGGCGTGTCCGATCACATCGACTTCCTGGGGGTCCAGTTTGACCCGAGCGGCTGCGCGATTGGCGGGGCGATGACGATGAAGCTGCACGCCAACCTCCCCGGCAAGAAGGTCGATGTCGCCGCCGATGCCGTCTTCGGTCCCACCTGCGGCGAGATCTGGGTCAAAGAGCAGTAGCCTTAAGCTGCCCCGCGCAAGCGGGCGGTGTTAGCGCTGGCTTGGGGGCGGGGTGCGGGGCCGGCTCTTCTGCTGATAGGCGTACGCGGCTTGCACCAGCTTGGCTTCTTGGTACGGGCGCGCCAGGAAGATCAGGCCGACCGGGGCCGCGGACTTCGGCGCGATTCCCATCGGCATCGACAGAGAGGGCAGTCCCGTCGAGGACGACAGCATCTGGAAGCCAAACCAGCCACTCGGCGGAGTCCCAATCGGGAACGCCGGCTGATTCGCCGCCGGATAGACCAGCAGATCGATTCCTTCCTTGTCCATCAGCGCAACGATGGCATTCTGCGCCGCCGCCTTGGCAGCCAGGTACGTTCCGCATGCAGCACTGGTCTGTACGGTGTCTTTCTGGCTCTGGGCGCTGGTGAGGAATCCTTTCACAGAGTCTAGGTACTTGCCGGTGGCGATCACGTCCGACAGCGTCTTCACCGTCAGATCCGAGCGCGTCGCCAGGTAACCATTTATGCCCTGCTTGAAGTCCACTGGCATGCACGCAAACGACGCATCGGTTGCCGCTTGCAGAGACGCAAACAGAGTGGTCAGCGCGCTCACTTGCTTGGTCTTTCCTCCCGCTTGGGTGATGTCCGAGAGAGCCTTGTAAAACAGGTCCGAGACTTCTCCGCTGGGCGTAAGGAGTGGCGCTGGCAGTGGCTGCAGAACCGCCGGATCAAAGCCGAGCTGAAGGCCCGTTAAGCCACTGTCTTTGAGTACGCTGGTATAGCTCTGGGAGCCCTTCCCAACCTGGGCTTTGTCGACGAGAAGTTCGAGCGTTGCCGCCGCATCTTCGACCGTGCGAGTCATCGGTCCGGGGGTGTCCTGCAGCGTCATCAGCGGCAGCACTCCTTGCGCCGAGACAAGTCCCTGGGTCGGTCGAATCGCCACGACTCCGGTGGCACTGGCCGGCTGCACCAGCGAGCCGTAGGTGTCTGTCCCAATTCCCACGATTCCCAAGCTGGCAGTGATCGCGGCAGCGGTGCCACCACTTGATCCATAGACCGTCAAGGAAGCGTTGTAGGGATTCTGGGTCTGGCCACCGTACGAGCTCTTGGTGTTGATGCCATCGATTGCAAAGTCCGGCATGTTGGTCTTGCCCAGCACGATCGCGCCAGCGACAAGGAGTCTCAGCACGATCTCGGCATGGCTCTGGGTGGCGCTGCCAGCGAGAGCGAGGGAGCCTCCTGTGGTGGCAAGTCCGGCTACGTCTACGTTGTCCTTTACCACCACGGGAACACAGTGAAAGGAGCCGCGCTGCGCAGTAGGAATCTTGTCGAGCCGATCCGCATCCGCCATCAAGCGATCATTCCAGGTCACCACGGCATGCAGCGTAGGATCTAGGGAGTCGTGCCGCAGCTGATAGCTCTCCGCCAGGTTGCGGCAAGAGAGAAAGCCGGTCTTTACGGCGGTGCGGACGTTCTGGATGGTGGCCTCTTCGGGCTTGAACGGAAACTCCGGCCCACCGACTCCACCACAGCCCGCCGCGCCTGCAAGCAGAGACAGGACAGAGAGCGTCAGCAGAGAAGGTCTGCGCTTGCGATAGGAAGCAGCAGCAGCGGTTGGGAGTGAGGAAAAAGCGAGACGAAGGGAGAAGCGAAGCTGGGTCATATCGGACTCCTAAGGGTTGGTGCTCTCTTCAACACCGCAGGGTCCGAAGTCTGTTACCCGATTACTCGATTTTTTTGGGCGAATGTAACAGCAGCCAGCTGGCCAGCAGTCGCACCACCGGCTCGGCTGGAGAGCGCACCCAGTCGGCCATGTAGCGCTTGAGTCCGCGCGGCTGCTTGGGCACGACGGTCGGCGCGGTCTGCGTGGGCGTCATCGTCGCTTTGCTGATCGAGAGACTGCCACGCCCGGCAACCTTGGCAGAAGGAGTCGCCACGCTGCTGGCCGGCAGAAGATGCAGGGTCACCAAGCGGCCATCGTCATCGCCAATCGCCGGTCGCGCGCGCACGGGAATCGACTCTTCTAAGCGATCGAAGTCCAGAAGCCGCAGCACGGTCAGGAGCTGCTCCTGTTCCACCGGTGACAGCAGTCGCGCGGTTGGCTTGGGCCGAGGCTTGCGCGGCAGGCTGCCTTCCTCGGGAGTGATCGACAGCGTGCCGTGCTCGATCACCAGCACTCCGCCCGGCTGCTGCTGGGTCGTCACCGTCAGCTGAAGCTTCAGCTCGGCCAGCTCCTCGATGGTGCGGGGGACCGTCACCTGCGGTCGCGCGCTGCCCGCTTGCACGATCTTCAGGATCAGATCGTCCAGCAGCCCGGCGATCCCTTGCCCATCGGGACCGAGCGGCCACTCACTCTTCGGCAGCTGTAGCTTCAGCGGTGGACGCGTCGGCACCGACAGGCGCAGCTCACGATCGGCGGTCATCTCGGCTTCGTCGCTGCTGCGGAGATCGAGCAGGCTGGCCGATCGCAGTCCCGACAAGATCTGTTCCTTCTGCCCCGGCGACAGCAAAAGTGGCCGACCGATCGGCTGACAAGCGGGACTACAGCGCTCGACCTTGGCAACGCCCGCATCGATCGAAAGCTGCGTCCGCTCACCATCGGGGAGCCCTTGCCGCCACGACAGCGACAGGGCATCACCCGCGCCGGGCCGCAGCGCGCCTTGCAGGGCTTCACTCTGCGCCGAAGCACTCGCCGCCCAGATTCCCATTCCGACGAGGACCGAGCCCATCAAACCAACCGAGGTGCGAAAGTTCATCGCGCCTGTATAACAAACGCCGCCGGTGCTGGGAACGCGGCGCTTGCGGCTGGGGCAGTGTAGGCGCGGCGATTGATGATTCGATCCATCGCTGGGGAGTGAAGCTGATGGTTCGATCCATCACAGGCCATCACAGGCCATCACAGGCCATCACAGGCCATCACAGGCCATCACAGGGAGAGCGAAACGACCGGTGACAGCGGTGAAGCCGGTGAAGCGCGCGCGGCGGCGCTGGCATGTGTTCTGCACTGAGCCTGGGTATGACCTTTCAACTGTCGCAACTGTCGCAAAAGCTACTTCCCGCCACCTTCCTTGTGCTCCTGTCGCAGACCGGCTGCGGTGCCGAGCTAGAGTCCGTCGAGCCGGTCAACCCAAGCTTCTTCGAGGCGACTGCGATGCCGGCCTGCGGCACTGTGCTCGCGTCGTGGAACGGCTCTAGTGCCTACTCGAACGGCAGCAACACCGGCACCGGCTATTCCTGTGCGGGCGTCGGCAGCTACGGCTACCAGTATCAGTGCGTCGAGCTGGTGATGCGCCACTTTACCCAAAAGTGGGGCCTGCGCTGGTGGGGCAACGCCAAGGATCTGCTCACCAACGCGCCGCGTGACAAGGTCGATGTCTACGCCAACGGCGACAGCGCCCACCCGCCCAAGCCCGGCGACATGCTGGTCTGGACCAACGGCACCTACGGTCACGTTGCTCTCATCACCCGCGTCGGAGGCGGCACACTCGACATCATCGAGCAGAACGTCACCGGCAGCGGCGCGACAACCCTGGCTTACAACGGTGCCTCGGTCGGGAGTCGCTGGGGCAGCTGGGTGCCGGCTGGCTGGGCGCACGCCAAGGCCAACGGCGGCGGTGGTGGCGGCATCAGCTGGGACTGCAACAAGAGCGCCTACAACGGCAACCAGTACTGGACCTGCTCGGGCGGCCATCTTTATAAGTGCGTGAGCGGGGTTCCACAGCGGCAAGTCTGCGCGGCTGGCTGCAACGTCAAGCCGCTCGGCACCGACGACACCTGCAAGTAGCGACGAGCCTAGTCCGAAAACGGCGGGGCGACCTCTTGACGACCGCGCCGAGGTGCAGGGGCCGGTGGACGCGGCTTGCCTCGCCACATGACCCAGACTGGATATGCCGTCAGCCACAGGCACGACAGCAGCAGGCCGCCTCCGCTGAGTGGATAGCTCAGCGACAGCTGCCGCGAGCCATAGCGAATCAGCCACGGCGCCAAGATGTGGAGCAGCGCCGATAGCCATGCCAAGCCGATCCAGATGAGCTGACTGTAGGCAGCTGTCTCCGTAAGTAAGTACAGGTGGGTCAGGATCAGCACGAACACCGGAATCGTAAACAGGTGAAAGTGCGTGACCTCCAGCAGCTTGCGATACGGCATGCTCAGCGTCAGGGGCGGAGCGGCGTCGTCGTCGGCAATCGCGATCGCGGGTCCTGACGGTGGCGGCGGGGCGGTGGACACGGCGGCGGTGGACGGTGGCAGCGGACTCTGATCGGGGCCGTAATAGGTCGAAACGCGCTGGACGTGACCACTGCGCAGCGACGGACCGACCAGATCTTCGTAGAGCAGCAGCGACGACAGGATCGCCAGCAGCGACAGGCCGCAGAAGCCGGTGTAGATGAGCTTGGCCGGACGAGACAGGTTCCACAGACGGAACCGAGAGGAGGCAAACTGGCGCATGGCACTCCGCAGCGGGGCTTAGGACGACGAAGCAGGCTTGGCAGCAGCTCCGACGGGCTGTTTGGCCGCAGGCTTTATCACGAGTTCGTCGAGCAGGACAAGCGCTCGCCGGACCCCGATCACCATCGCCCGCGAGGAGATCGTCGCCCCCGACACTGCGATCACCTCTTCCCCTTCACGAAGCGGACTGCGGGAGTGTTTGCCAACGAACTGCTGACGGAAGCGCGGGTCGCGGATCTCGTCGCCGTAGCGCTCGCGGTAGACCATGATCTCCTGCCGCTGAACCGCCCCGTCGCGAGAAAACTGCACCGCAAAGGTAATCGGCAGGTGCTGGCCTTTCTCCTCGTCGATGATCGCGTAGCCGTCGATTTGTTCGCCGGTCTTGGCGACATAGATCGTGTAGCTCAGCTTGCGCGGCGGATAGCCGAGCACCGCCGTCAGTCGATCGCGCTGCTCCGTCGTGAGATCGAAGCGCTGAAAGGTCACGGCTTGGCTGCGCGGGAAAAACTCGGCCAGGAGCGCTCGCGGCGTGAAGTAAGCCGACTGAGCCGTCGCCGAAACGGGAGTGCCCAGCGTCGCCAGCACGGCCATCGGCACAGCCATCGGGCGAAGCCTCTGCGCCAGACCCAGTCCCAGCAGTCGCGCGCGCAGGAAACTGAAAACGACTTTCATCGACCGTGATCACTACTACTGCCTGACGGGCCTCGTCAATCGGCGGGATTTTCGATGAGACAGGCTGGTACGCGATGTGCTAGCCCTCCCCTCGCCAGGCATCTTCGCCTGGGTGAATCCGCGAGGAGAACATGACCAGACGACCGCTTATTGCCGCTCGCCGCCTGTTTTTCGCAGCCTCACTGTGCCTTGGCATGCTCACGGCTGCTTGCGGCCCAGAGCTGGGCACTCTCGACGATGTCGTCGCAGATGATGACGAGTCAGCGCTGCCGTTCCACGTCACGCCCGAGAGCATCCCGGCTGGCTACTACAGCTCCGCCACCGGCAAGAGCGGCAGCGATCTGCTCGTCGCGCTCTCGGACATCGTCAGCCGAGGCACCCGCAGCCTGTCGTACAGCGCCGCCCGCGAGAAGATGTTTGCCGACGTGGAAGATCCCGACAACGACGATGCCATCGACTGCGTCTACACCGGACGGATCGCGCGTGGGGTCAGCAGCACCTCCGGCGGCAGCGCAGCCAAGCTCAACACCGAGCACACCTGGCCACAGAGCCTCGGCGCTCGCGGCGTCGCGCAGACGGACATTCACCACCTGTGGGCCTCTGACATCGACAGCAACAGCCGGCGCAGCAACTATCCGTTTGGCGTCGTCAAGACCGTGACCTGGACCGCTCCCAACCCCGACGGACAGCCCCCGAGCAAGCTCGGCAAGGACGACGGCGGCCGCCTGGTCTTCGAGCCCCACGACCGCACCAAGGGCGACATCGCCCGCTCGATCTTCTACTTTTACACCCGCTATTACCGCAGCCGACCGACCGACTTTTCGCTGGGCAACTTCAACGTGGAAGAAGCCACGCTCCGTCGCTGGCACGAGTCCGATCCTCCCGACGCAGCCGAGATCAGCCACAACGACTTGGTGTACGCGATCCAGGGCAACCGCAACCCCTACATCGACCATCCCGAATACCTCAAAGAAATCCCTGACTTTCCTGATCGTTAGTAACCTGCCTTGCTATAAAATGGTGGCGTGACGCCCTTAGAACCACGCCTCATTCCCCTTGTAGAACAGCTCCGCTCCACCGTTTCCGAGATGGAGCGGCTGACCACCCAAGCCCGCAGCATCCTGGCCCAGATCGACGGCAGTGAGCCCGGTCGCGACGAGATTCTCGCCGAGCGAGCCCGTCGTGCGGTGATGGAGCTGCGCGCCAAAGTCTCCGCCGCCAAGCGCACCAGCAAGAGCTAAACCGGAACTCTGTGGCTTGCTCTTTCGTCTGTCCAGGCCAAGAACAGCGGGGCGGCAGAGCGGCGGGGCCAAAGAACCGTGCGAGCGCTTGCCCAAACCAGCGCTTGAGCGGGTCAGACAACGTACAGACCCCGACTTGAATCGGGAGTGGTGGGGAATATGCAGCAAGCGGCTTGGCGGATGGTGACTGTGCTGGGTGTGGCGCTTTCCACGCAAGCGGCCTATGCCGACAAGTATGGCGACGCGAGCCAGCTTGCGACAGAGCGCGAGAGTGCCGGTCAGCTCGATGCGGCGGCAGAAGCGCTGGAGGAGATCTCTGCGGAGTACTCCCAAGATCTCGGGTTGCAGCTGCGGATGGCGTGGCTGCGATTCCGAGCGGGCTCCTATCAGCGTGCGCTCAGGCATTATCAGGAAGCGTATCGACTGTCTCCCCCGAGTGTGGATGCGCGACTGGGACTGGGCTGGACGCTTTTGCGCCTGGGTCGCTGTGACGATGCACGACCGTACTTTGCAGGTCTGCTGGCGCAGAATCCGCAACACACAGTTGCCAAGGAAGGACTGACCGCGTGTCCGCTTCCCCCGAGGCTGCTCGTGACTCCGGGGGCACTCCTGACCGGGATGGCGTACAGCGGTCACTACCTGCGACTGGGCGGAGTGGCTGTCTCGCCGCGACTGGAGCTGGTGATCGATGGCAAGTGGCTGATCGGCGCAGCGTATCGCTACAGCGACTTTTTCCTTAAGCCCACCACGACTGCTACGAATCCGGTTCCGCCGATTCCGCCGTTCCCACGGTTCCCGCCGATGATGCAGGCAACCACGACCACGACGCAGAATCGCTTTGCACAAAACGAGGCCTACTTTCAGTTTGGATACGTAGGAAGCAGGCTCGGACTGCTGGCTCGGTATGCGTTCTTGGTCGACTCACGCGGGATTTCAGAGTCCTCCCATCATGTCGGTCTGGGACTGCGGGTGAGCGCGCTGGGAGAAGCGCAGCTGCAGCTTGCCGCAAGTGTCTACAGTGACCTGACGATTGTGCGGGCCGCACCGACGTGGCGCTTGCCGATTGGGAAGGGCTTCTCTGTTCAAGTAGGAGGCGTTGGACAGTATGCCTCCGGAAGCCTGCTTGGCAGTGGCAATCTGGAGCTGAGCTTTGTGCGTGGTCCCATCAGCATCTGGGCCGGTGGTTCGTACGGTGAGCAGCTCCGTCCCGCGCAGCTGGAGATCATGGTCATCACCAACATGTCGGAACGGATTGCTGCTTCTGCGTGGGGCAGCATCGCATTCCGACTCCCCTATCGCTTCGGACTGCTTCTCGATTATCGATACGACCGCCTGCGCCGACTTCCCGACGTACGGCAGAGCACAGAGAGCAACGCGAACTACATCACCCTCGGACTTAGCAAGGCATTTTAGGAGTCCTTCATGAGCAGCGGAACGCACCTCAAAGATCTCGCCCTGAGTGACACTGGATTCGTGTTCGATCCCTATACCGGTGCGACGTTTACGACCAACGCCACCGGACTTCTGATCTTGCACGCCCTGCGCGAAGGACTCAGTCGACCGGCAATTGTAGAGAAGCTGCGCGATCGCTTCGATGTCCATGGCGATGTCGAAACGGATGTGAATGAGTTCTTTGCGCTGCTTCGCCAACATGGAGTGGTTCCTCCCAACTTCACAGCGGCAGAAAAATAGGTGCTCTGATGAGTGAGCGACCGTTAACTGTTGGGGTAACCGGACTCAACGCCACCGACAATCCCGGCCCCGGAGTCGCAGTCATTCGCGCGCTGCGGGATGCCGATCCGAACATCCGTCTCGTCGGTCTGGCCTATGATGCGCTGGACCCCGGAGTCTATGCGACAGAGCTGCTCCGCGACATCTTTATGCTGCCCTATCCTTCGCAAGGACTGACGGCATTCTGGTCGCGCCTGGAGTACATCCACAGCAAAGTCGGACTCGATGTGATCATTCCTACGCTCGACGCTGAGCTGCCGGCGTTTCTGGATCTAGAGCCCAAGCTGCGCGAGCTGGGAATCAAGACGCTCCTGCCCACGCGGGAACAGTTCACGCTGCGTGAAAAAGGAAGACTGGCCGCGCTGGGAATCAAGTCAGGAATCCTGGTGCCGCCCACTGCGGTGGTCAACACCATCGAGGAATTATCACGCGTTCATCACCGCGTTCCGTATCCGCTGTTCGTCAAAGGACTGTATTACGGAGCGACGCTGGCGCACTCCTACGATGAAGCCACGCATGCGTTTTACAAAGTGGTGGCGCAGTGGGGCATTCCTGTGGTCGTGCAGGGTCAGATCTCGGGCGAAGAGTTCAACATCGTCGCGCTCGGAGACGGGGAAGGGGGTCTGGTCGGTGCAGTAGGAATGAAGAAGCTGGTGCTGACCGACAAGGGCAAGGGCTGGGCCGGAATCACGGTCAATGATCCCGCACTCCTTCACGTAGCCAAGCAGTTTATGTCCGCGACCAGCTGGCGCGGTCCCTGTGAGATCGAGCTGATGCGCGACAAGAACGGTCAGTATCACCTGATCGAGATCAATCCGCGCTTCCCAGCCTGGGTGTACCTAAGTGCCGGAGCCGGGATGAACCTGCCCTACGCTGCCGTCGAGCTGGCACTGGGCCGCAAGCCCTCTGTCGGCACGGAGTACACGGTCGGAACGCTGTTTGTCCGCATCTCGATCGATCAGATTGCCCGCATCGAAGACTTCCAAAACATGGTGACCACCGGAGAGGTATCCCGATGAGCAAGCTTCCTTATGAGCGCCCAACGCTGGTGCGCCACCAGATGGGACAGATGAACAAGTTTGGCCGCTTGCAGGGAATGCGGCCACTCACTCACATCGATGGTGTATCCGTCGCTGATCTGGTCGCCAAGCACGGCTCTCCCCTGTTTGTGTTTTCGCAAAAGACGCTGATCAATCGCTACCGTGATCTGCAGCAGGCGTTTAGTCGCCGCTATGCCAAGGTGCGGATTGCGTGGTCGTACAAGACCAACTATCTGGAAGCGATCTGTCGGACGTTCCATCGCGAAGGCTCGTGGGCCGAGGTCGTCTCTCCCTTCGAGTATGACAAGGCGATTCGTACCGGCGTGGTTCCAGATCACATTCACTGGAATGGTCCGTACAAGCCCGATGCAGCGATCGAGCGCGCCCTGTCCGGTGGCGCGATGATCCACATCGACAACTTCGATGAGCTGGCACGGATTGAGCGAATTGCCGAGCGGATGGGGCTCCGTCCCAAGGTGGCGCTGCGTCTGAACCTGGCCATCGATGGCCTGCCGGCGTGGAGTCGCTTTGGGGTGAACCTGGAGTCCGGTCAAGCGCGTGAAGCGGTGTCCCGATTGGTGTCGGGAGATCGGCTCGAGCTGACCGGTCTGCACAGTCACATCGGGACGTTCATCCTGGCTCCGGAAGCGTACGGACAAGCGGCTGCAAAGCTCGCGCGCTTTGCCAATGAGATTCGGACCGAGCACGGAATCAAGCTGTCGTTCATCGATCTGGGGGGTGGCTTTGCTTCGCCCAACACACTGGCCGCGCAGTACCTTCCTGGGGAGCAAGTCAGTCCGTCGTTTGAGCGCTACGCCGATGCGATCTGTGATGGCCTGCACCTGCTTGAGTATCCCGCCAAAGAGATGCCGACTCTGGTGCTGGAGACAGGCCGCGCACTCGTCGATGAGGCCGGCTTTTTGATCTCCTCTGTGGAAGCGACCAAGCGCCTTCCCGATGGTCGCCGGGGCCTGGTCCTGGACGCGGGTGTGAACATTCTGTTTACCGCGTTTTGGTACAAGCACGATGTCGTTCCGGCCCAAGAGTTTGGCGGACTCCTAGAGCCCACGGTGCTGTATGGCCCGCTGTGTATGAACATCGATGTGCTGCGCGACACCGTACAGTTCCCAGCGGTGTCTCCCGGACAGAAGCTGGTGTTCAAGAATGTCGGTGCGTACAACAACACCCAGTGGATGCAGTTCATCGCGATGCGTCCAGCGGTGGTGATGATCTCGACTGATGGTCAAGTGGGTGTCATCCGTCGCGCCGAGCAGCTGGATGATCTGGCTTCGCTGGAAGAAGTCCCGGCCTGGCTGAAGTAGGAGTGCCTGAAGTAGGAGTGCCTGAAGTAGGAGTGCCTGAAGTAGGTCGGACTGCTAACAAGTGAGTCGCGAAAGGAGTGAGGCGGTTGGCACTGTGGATCTCCATCCGTTCCCTGCTGCTCTGTTACGCGCAGGTGCTGTTTTCCGGATCCGTGTGGGTCGGACTGATCTTGGCCGTTGCGACGCTGGCTGCGCCTTCTGCAGCGGCGATGGGAGCCCTCTGTGCGGCATCGGCCCTGCTCTGTTCGTGGTTGCTACAGCTGGAACCCGAGGAACGTCACAGTGGCGGCTACGGCTATAACGCGCTGCTGTGCGGACTCGGCATTGGACACTCTTGTGCGGGTATCTCTGCGGTGGCACTTGCGGTGCTATGTGGCGCGCTCTGTGCCCTGCTGACTGCGGCTCTGCGTGCGTCGCTGGGACGGCTGACTCTGCCCCTCCTTTCGATTCCCTTTATCTTGGTCTATCACATGGTGCTGGCGATCGCGGGTCCCGCCGGAATCGCCGCGCCACCGGTCACGGACGTGGTGATCTCCGATGGTCCAGCGCTGCTGCGAGGTCTGGGGGCGCTGTTCTTTCTGCCGCGTGCAGAGGTCGGGGCGCTGGTGCTCTTGGCACTCCTGGTTCATTCCCGCATCGCGGCGATCTTGGCGGTGGCGGGCTTTGTCGTTGCCTATGCCCTGGGAGTCGGATTCCTGGGACTGGCACCGGAAACCCTGGTCCTGATCGTCAGTTACAACGCTGCGTTTGCGGCTGTGGCACTGGGCGGAGTCTGGTTTGTTCCCTCTGCATCGTCCTGGCTGCTGGCGATGGCCGCTTCGGCACTATCGACCTTCCTCTGTGCGGGACTTCTGCCGGTGCATCAGCGCTTGGGAGTCCCCCTGATGGTGGTTCCGTTCAATGCCACCATCTTGCTGATCCTGCTCGCGATGCGGCAGCGGGTGCGCGACAGTCATCCCAAAGCCGTGGATCTGATGCTGGCGACTCCGGAAGACAACCTGGAGTATCTGCGTGCGCGGCTGCTGCGCTTTGGCTGGTCGCAGCCGGTGCGGATGCAGCTGCCTCTGCGGGGAACTTGGATCTGTACCCAGGGAGTCGATGGCGCTCACACCCACAAAGAGCGCTGGCGTCATGCCTGGGACTTCGAGGTCTTGGGATCAGATGGCAAGGCGTTTCGCAGCGACGGTACCCGGCCCGATCAATATTACTGCTTTCGTCTGCCTGTTTTGGCAGCAGCAGCCGGAACGGTGGTGCGGGTCGAGTCCGATGTGCCTGACAACCTCGTCGGGGCGATGAACCTGAAGCAAAACTGGGGCAACTTGGTGCTGCTGCATCACGGGCCGGGTCTGTATTCGCTGGTGGCTCACTTGGCGCGCGGCTCGGTCAAGGTTCGGCTTGGGCAAGTGGTGCAAGCGGGAGAGGTCCTCGGACTCTGTGGTAGCTCGGGACGATCGCCGCAGCCGCACCTGCACTTTCATCTGCAAGCGAGTACGGATCTGGGGGCAGCGACCCTTCCCTGTACGTTCAGTGACTCGGTGGTGATCGATGGGGAATCGCAGCTGGTTCACTCGGCGCTGGTGCCGCTGGAAAAGCAGCAGGTCCGCAACCTCGAGCCCGATGAAGAGCGCTACACCTTCCTGTCGCCGTTTGCTCCCGGTGCCGGAGGAGAGTGGCGGTTCCAGATCGGTGATCGCGAAGAGCGAGTCCTGTGTGAAGTGGATGTCTATGGACAGCCGCTGCTCCGCTCGCTGACCTACGGAACCGTGCTGCGCTATGTCCTCACCGAGGATCTGCTGACCACCTATGACGTAAGCGGCTCGCGGCGATCGATGCTGTATCTTCTGCGGACGGCTCTGCCGCGCATTCCGCTGGAGAGTACCGAGCCACTGCGCTGGCGTGATCTGCTGCCGGGCCGGCTGGTGCGACCGCTGTGGCTACAGCTCCTGCATGACTTTGTGGCGCCGATCAGAGCCCGCGATGGCTACACGGTAGAGCTGACGGCTCGACGGGACGGCGCCCTCCTGCAGGTGGATGGGAAGACGGTGCCGGCTGGACAGAGTGAAGCCGAACAGAACGAAGAACCCTTGCTGCGCACTCGGGTGCTGCTCGCGCGCGGTCTGGGAGTGGTGCGAATCGAAGTCACGAATCGGGGGCGGACGCTGCGCGCAGAGCGGGTGACTGCTCCTCCTACGAAGCAAGAGGACAAGTCATGAAGAAGCGGTTTTTGATGATGGTGGGCGCGCTGACCTTCTGTGCCTCGGTGGCGCAGGCCGATGGCAATGCCGAGATCATTCAGCGCTCGTACGACAGTGAAGCGACGGGACGGCTGGCAGATTCGCTGTCGGTGCTGGATCAGCTGCCACCGGGACGATCGGCCTACGTGGTGACGCTGCGCCGCGCTTGGCTGCTCTATCGCTTGGGTCGCTTTGCCGAGTCGGTCGAGGTCTATGGACGGGCGATTGCCCTGGCTCCCGGTGCGGTGGAGCCACGCCTCGGTGCGCTCCTGCCGCAGCTGGCGCTCCGTCGCTGGAGCGATGTCGAAAACCAAGCGCGGGCGATCCTCAAGATCGAGCCGGGCAACTATCTTGCGCAGCTGCGGCTGGGCTTTGCTTGCTACAACCTGCAGCGCTTTTCGGAAGCGGCGACGCTGTATCGGCGACTCGCGGATCTCTATCCGGGCGATGTCGAGGTTCGAGGCGGGCTCGGCTGGGCACTGCTCAAGCTGGGCAAGTATCCCGAGGCAGCGACCGAGTTTCGCAGCATCCTCGAAGTCGCGCCGCGCAACGAGCTAGCCAGAGACGGTCTAAAAGCCGCCGGTGGGTAGCTGTGTGTAGGTGTGGGCGTGCTGGCGCGCGGGCTAACGAACGCGAAAAAACGCCAGCAACACCAAAAACAGCAGCCCCGCCCCAACCAGCGCCAGCCCCGTCAGTCGCAGCAGCGGCGAGGTCTTGGACCTGGGCAGCAGCGGCAGCGGGCTTGGCGTCCGACTCACCTGTAACACCTGGCTCGCCAGCTGAAGTCGATGCTGACCCAGCTGCTCGATGCGCCGATCGACCTCGCGCAGCGCTTGCTGTTCCACTCGGCAGGGCGGACAGGTCAGAAGATGCTGCTCGACCTGACCGAGCGATGCAGGATCAGGCTCGGGCAATTGCCTTCTTGTTTCCGCGCAGGTCATAAGGAGTCTCCGGTGAGACGACCACTCGTAGCAGCCCACCCGTCTCGGTTCCTGGGGCCAGATCGCGCTGCAGGGCTCGCCGCAGCTGCTTGCGTCCGTGGCTCAGCCAAAACTCGCAGGTGGTTTCGCTGCTCCCGAGGAGTGCCGCCACATCTTTTGTCGTTCGCCCTTGCATCAGCACCAAGATCAGCGTCACGCGCATCTCGACCGGCAGCTTGAGCAGCGCGCGGGCCGTTCGCTCTCGTCGCTGGGTTTCCGAGAGATTCGCCGCCCCACTCTCCCCGGCACTGCCCTCGGGACGGCTCGCCGCTTCCGGCTCTCGCTCGCCGCGCGCAGCTTCGGGAATCGGCGGCAGCACCGGCAGGATCGACAGCGCCTTGAGCCGCTGCACCGACAGACTGACCACCTGACGTAGCAGCCAGCCATCCTCCATCGAGCGCTCATGACTGCCCTGCCGACCCGGCACACCAACGGCCAGCTCGGCCCGACCTTGCTCCGCTTGCCGCAGCGCTTGCTGGACCACCTGCTCCGCCGCCGCCGCATCGTCGAGGAGCTGCACCGCACAGCGAAACAGCTGCTCGCGCTCCTGCCGCTTGTGCGGACTCTCGGCGACCTCGGTCGGCGCTTTCTGGCCCAAGCCAGAGAACAGGCGACGTAGGCGGGCAGTGATCTCGGCTGGCTTCTTCAAGGGCTTACCGTCTAGCGTAGCCCGACGGTGACCTGCTTGTCTAGTGGGCCAGCAGGTAGTCGCGCGCCTCTTGCTCGCTCTGGAACGGACGCAGCGCAGCGGCAATGCCCCCACGCTCGCGCCGCAGCCGACTCGCTTGCAGCATTCCCACCGACGACTTCATCAGCACCGCCAGCCGCCGAAACCCTGTGCCCATCCGCAGCAGCGCCTGCTGCATCAGCGCCTCATACTCCGGTTCGTTGCGCATCGGTCCCTCACGCATGTCCATCAGCAGCGACAGCTCGCGACGCAGCAGCTGTGGCAGCAGGGCATCGAAGCGATCGAGGAAATCAAACAGCTCGGCTTCGATCAGGATCGGTAGAGCCGACCGCTTGAAGATCACCAGCTGCGACTCGCGAATGACCATCCCAAGCGAGTTACGAAGGATCTCCGGCACGACCCCTAGTGTAGCGGGCAACGTCCGAGCAGCCGCAGACCTACGCGCGACCGAAGAGCAGCGCCGCGTTGTTGCCGCCAAACGCAAAGCTGGACGACAGCACCACCTCGACCTGCTGCTGGCGCGGAACCATCGGGATGTAGTCGAGTCCGAACTCTGTCTCGGGATCACGCAGGTTGATCGTCGGTGGCAAGACTCCATGGCACAGCGAGAGCACCGACGCCACCGCCTCGATCGCCCCGGCTGCCCCGAGCGTGTGACCGATCATCGACTTGATCGACGACATCGGTACGTGGGGCGCCCGCTCCCCGAGCAGCTCTGCCACCGCCCGACTCTCCGCCGCGTCGTTGTGAGGCGTCCCCGTCCCGTGTGCGTTGATGTAGCCAATCGCCGCCGCATCGAGCTTGGCATCCGTAAGTGCCGCCGCCATCGCCTGTCGCGCCCCACGTCCCGCAGGCTCGGGCGCCGTCATGTGATGGGCATCGCAGCTTAGGCCCGCCCCGAGCAGTCGCGCCAGCACCCGTGCCCCGCGCCGCTCGGCATGGCGACGCGACTCCAGCACCAGCACCGCCGCCCCTTCCCCGAGGTTTAGGCCCTTGCGCTGCTTGTCGAACGGCTGACTCAGCTCGGGCGACGTGGCCCGCAGCGCCCCAAACCCAGCAATGGTCAGCGGACACAGCCCCTCGGCGCCACCGGCGAGCGCGATCTCACAGCGACCCAGCCGAATCCAGTCGAGCGCCAGCGCAGTCGCGATCGCCGACGAGCTACACGCCGTCATCACCGTCGTCCGAGGCCCAAATGCCTCCAAGTGACGCGCCACCAGATCGGTGACACTCGCCGGCTGGTGCGGAATCAGCAGCGTCGCTTTTGGCGTCTCCCCCTGTTGCCTCAGCCGCAGATACCGCTCGGTGTCCGCCGCACCGCCCGTTCCCGTCCCAAACAGCACCGCCGCATCGCGCAGGTCCGACCGTGTCAGCCCCGCGTGAGCCACCGCCGACAGCGCCGCCCGCAGCCCGAACCGATCCGCCCGTGACGTGTGTTGTAGCAGCGAGAGCTCCGGCAGCTCCGGCTCAGCGGCCTGCGCGACCAGCTGACTGCGGGCATCCGGACACGAAAACAGCGACAGCGGCCCGATGCCCGACCGACCCGAAAAGATGCCGTCTCGAAACGACTCCAGATCCGGCCCGAGCCCCGACACCACGCCCAGTCCTGTTACCACCACATCGCCTGCGCTCATGCTTGCGGTCTAGCCTTTACCCTGAAAAGCCCGAGCAGCACAAGCATGCCCAGACCGAGCCAATAGCCGTGACTCTCCGACGTGGCGGACGACTGATTCTTGTCACTGGCCAGCTGACAGTAGCCTCCGCGCACCAGTGGCCGATCCCACACCGAGTCGTGAACCTGCGGCGGCGTAAGACACATTCCATCGATACAGAACAGATCGTCCTGGCAGCCGCAGCGCTTCTGGAGCTGCGCCAGAGTCAGCAGGCTCTCGACATCCAGCAGCCCCGCGCCGCAGCCGGTCAGCTCATCCGCCGGACAGCGATAGCGCGAGTCGGCAGCCGTGCGCAGCAGCAGCCCCAGCGTTCGCTGACGGACATTTGGCAGCAGGGCTCTCACCAGCGCGGCGGCTCCCGCGACATGCGGAGCAGCCTGCGAGGTGCCAGTCAGCGGCGAATAGGTAAACGGGGGATGCTTCGGATCGGCAATCCCTTCGTCGCGATAGGTCGACAAGATGCCGTCTGGAAGCTGACTCGAGAGGTCCGACTCGTAGTCCCACTCGGACAGGCCCCCGCCCGGTGCCAGCAGATCAACACGCGGTCCATAGTTCGAGTACACCGCCCGCCGACCCATCGCATCCGAGGCACCGACGCTGATCACGCCATCCAATCCGCCCGGTGAGTATGTCGTAGCCTCCGCACCGCCATTGCCCGCCGCCACCACCACCAGCAGGCCGGCGGCAACGACCTCGTCAATGGCGCGCTGCAGGGTGAACGACAGGCCGGGGCCGCCAAAGCTTAAGTTGATGACATCGACGCGACGCGAGACGACCGGAATGGTGCCAAGCTGCGCGCCAGTGACCCAGCGCAGCGCGTCGGAGATGTCGCTGTCGATGCCATCGCCCGAGCGCACTCCCAGGACTCGCACCGGCAAGAGCCGACACTTCTGATCGATGCCCGCGATGCCCACAGCGTTGCCGGTCACCGCGCCGATGATGCCGGAGACGTGGCTACCGTGCAGGCGGCTTGAGTCCACGGTGCCAGTATCGGTAGGGTCGCTGTCGCGGATGCGATCACCGTCATCGGCGCTGTCGGGCCGCGAGATGAAGTCGTAGCCGGGGATGAGGCGCGCCTGCAGGTCGGGATGATTGAGCACAATGCCGGTATCGAGCACCGCCACCACCACCTCTTCCGAGCCTCTGGTGATGTCCCACGCCCTCGGCATGCGAATCAGCGGCAGCGCCCACTGGGACGAATAGAGCGGATCGTTGGGGATCGCCGTCGCATAGCGAACGCGGTCCGGCTCGACCCGCCGCACCAGCGGATCTTGCGCCACTTTGGCCAGCAGCTTGCGGGTGGTCGGCTCGTCTGCCTCGGCACGCAGAAGCAGCACAATCGCCCCCGCCTGCGGGTCTTTGTCGAGCAGCAGCGAGCCCGGCCCTGGCTCGGGAAACAGCTCGCGCACCACTTGCAGCGGCTCACCGCCCAGCGACACCTGCGCTTGCTCCTCCACTTGCGGCCTCAGCACGGTATTTGTGGAAGGCAGACTTGGCTGGGACCGCACCGGCAGTCGCTCACCGCGCCGCAGCTCGACCAGCAAGTGACCCGGCACCAGCTCTTCCGGGTGGGGCCGCTGCTGCTCTGGCACCGCCGCCCGCTCGCTGCACGCCAGAAGCCCCATCACCAGTCCCAGCCCCACCACTGCCGAGCAAGCCCTGCCCAGCGGCAGCCCACATCCGGCAAGCCAGCGTCGAGCGGTGGTGACCTTTGCCCTCATGCGGCGGCGAGCTTAGCAGCTTGATGGAATTTGGCGAGCGGCCCGCCAAAACCTGGAGAATTTCGCGAATTTGCAGCTTCCGCACTTCTGTAAGTGTTTCTATGATGATCTCAATGACTGCTGCTGCGTTGCTGATTGCGGGGGTGCTGGCCAGCTGTCCACTCCGGGTGGCCAATCACGGGGGTGAGGATCGCTCGTGGCTGTCGGCGGCAGTGGTGGGTTCTCAGCTACTCCCAGCATCGCTGCAACAGTCCGCCGAGCCGGTGCTGGGCTTTCAAAACGGGCAGCCGCAGCCGCTCTTGATTGTCGATCTGCCCAGCTCCACTGCTGCTGCGCCGATTCGCGTCGAGGTTCATACCGCGCTCGCGTTTTCGCGCATGGAGGCGGCGGCGCGACGGTTCGGCCTGTCCCTGCAGGTCAACAGCGGCTTTCGCACCCAAGAGCAGCAGCAGGAAGTGTTCGCGCTGTATCGCAAGGGACGAGGGCCGCTGGCCGCACGACCGGGCTTTTCCAATCACCAGAGCGGGCATGCGCTCGACCTGGATATGCAGTCGCCGCGCGTGCGCTCGTGGCTGTTTCGCAACGCCCACCGCTACGGCTTTCAGCGCACCGTGCCCAGCGAGCGCTGGCACTGGGAGTTTCGCGGCGACCTGCGCAAGCTCCTCGGACAGCCCGATCCGCTGCAGCCGCGCAACTCGTAGCCGCGCCGCTCGTAGCGACTACAAAGGCCGACGCGCTCGCAGACACGCCGCCCGCACCGTCAGCAGGAAGGGCCGGCGCAGGGTCGGCTGTAGCGCCACAGACTCGGGGTCTTCGGGGATGCAGTGCCGCTCGATCCGGTCGCGCAGCGCCGAGAACACCGCCTGCATGTCGCGCAGGTCGTCGCCAAACAGCGCTTTCCAGGCGGACAGCGGTCCAAACTCGATCACCGGCGCAAAGAACAGGTCCAGCGCCCCGGCAAACAGCAGCGAGAACGGCGCCACCACCAGCTCGACCTCGTCTAGGCCCGCCGCTCGTGCCCAGCCACGCACCGTATCGACATCCGGCCAGCTGTGCAGGTGACTGTGCAGCCGCGCCAGCACCGTGTCGCGCTCGGCCAGCTCCGCTTCCAGCAGCGAGTACAGCTCGGCGAACGTCCCCCGCAGCGGCAGCGTCGCCACCACCTGCGCGCCCGGCTTGGCAACCCGACCCAGCTCCTTCAGCAGCAGGTGCGGCTGCGCCGAGTCATACAGCCCCAGGTTCGACACCACCAAGTCGTAGACCGCCTCGTCAAACGGCAGCTTCGGCTCGCCCAGCTCGGTACGCAGAAAGACCCGCCGGCTCAGCAACGCCCCGGCCTTCTGCCGCGCCACATCAATCAGCGCTGCCGACGGGTCAACCGCCATCAGCCGCGCCTCGGGAAAGCGCTGTAGCAGCTGGAAGCCCGGATAGCCGGTGTGACACATCACATCCAGCAGCGTTGCCTTGCCCACCAGCGGCGCCACCTGTCCCAGCAGCAGCTTGCCAAACGGCTGGGTCCACACCGGCGCAATCTCGCTGTCGTAGACGCTGGCCAGCCGAGGATCACGACGAAACTTGTTCTGCTGCGGCGGCGGAGGCGGGACTTGCGAGCGCGCCACCGGGGGAGAGACTGTCGACATGGCGCGGACTATACGCCGGCCCCAGGAGCATCGAAAGCCTTGGGTGTCAGCTTGGCGCTTCTGGGCTGAACCTGCTTCGTTCAGGCTTGACCCTGAAACTCGTCCATTCCCAAACGCACGCTTCGCGCGGGGCCCCCCTTCCCTTCGAGACTTTTTCCGTCCCGCAAGCGGTCCGAAAAAAGCTCTTCGGTCGGCCCCACGCTCGGTACTCTAGCTGGTGGTTTCGTAGTGGACTCAGGTTAGAACTTTCTGGGTTGAACCTGATTCCTCTTGATTGGAACCTGATTCATCTTGATTGGAACCTGATTCATCTTGATTGGAACCTGATTCATCTTGATGGGAGCCTGATTCCTCTTGATTGGAACCTGATTCATCTTGATGGGAGCCTGATTCCTCTTGATTGGAACCTGATTCCTCTTGATGGGAACCTGATTCCTCTCGATGAGGACCTTCTTCCTCTTGATTGGAACCTGATTCCTCTTGATTAGAACCTGATTCCTCTTGATTGAAACCTGATTCCTCTCGATGAGGACCTTCTTGGTCTTGATGGGAACCTGATTCCTCTTGAGGAGGACCTGATGGCTCTTGGGGGGAGCCTGATGGCTCTTGGGGGGAGCCTGATGGCTCTTGGGGGACTACGGCTGCTGGGTGGTCAGGTCGGTGAAGCGGAGGGTGGTCAGGGCGTCGGCGTTGCGGTCATAGACCACATCGGAGGCCCACCACTTGCCGTCGAACTTGAACAGCTGCGGGTAGTAGCCTCGGTTCTGTCCGGGCTCGGCGCTGACCGTCTTGCGGCTCCAGGTCGCCGTCTTGCGCGCGATCTCCAGCGTGCCCGAGGTCGAGTCCTGGTAGGCGATCACCGGCCCGGTTTCATCGAGGATGAGGGTCGCGCCCGCGCCGACTTGGTGGATGTCCGGCGTTGGCATGGTGCGGCTGCCATCGTCGACTAGCTCGACCTTGCCGAGCATGGTGCCCTTGGCGCTGCGGTAGTACAGCCGGCCCTCGGGGCTGCTGTAGGCAACGTGCAGGGTGTCGTCCGCGCCGAGCGCTGCGCCGATGTGGCGACCGAGGTCGTTTTTGCCATCGCCTCCGTCCAGCGTCGTGACCTTCCAGTCCGCGCCGCTCGCCAGCTTGAGCGCCCCGGTTGCGCGGTTGTAGAACACCAGCGCCTTGCCGCTTGCATTCTGGAGCAGGCGCGCAAACAGGCCGGTGCCCTTCGGCAGATCGGCAGCCGGAGTGCCGAGCGCATCGACACACTTGGCGGCAATGCAGGCCAGGCCGGTCTTGCAGCCAGGGGTGCAGCTGTCGGTCTTCTTGCAGAGGGTCTTGGTGACATCCTTGACGGTGGGATCGGCGTAGACGCAGGCCTCACCGGTGCCGCACAGGCCAGCGCAGGGGACCTGGACTTCCTCGACGACCTTCTTGGTGAAGTCGGACGGGCCTTGGGGATCGGCGCTCAGCGCTTGGGCAACGACCAGCTGCGAGAAGACCTTGCCGTCGGCTTTCTTTTGCCCGGCGACCATATACGCGACGGTCGGGACATCGCTGCCATCGAGCAGCAGCTGGGCAAACGCGCCGACGCCGAGTCCTTCGCTCTGATCGGCGATGACCAGGGTGCTCCACTTGTCACCGCTGCGGCGGGCCAGCTTGACCGCGCTGTTGGTCACATCTTGGTACACCACCACCGGGCTCTTGTTCTGGGTCAGCTGCAGCGAGGTGAAGCGCCCGACATCATCGGCGGGATCGACGTAGCCGCCGCGATAGGCAGCGGGGTCGGTCGTCTCGGGCTCACCGCTTGGCAGGCCATCGACGGGTAGCCAGGTTGACTGGTTGCTCGGCGACTTCATCGTAGTGAACGCCAGATCGCCGAACGTCGAGTTGTAGGCACTCACGTACAGCTGCCCCGCCTCGACCGCGATGCTCTGGTAGCGGCCAATCTCATCGACGGGGGCAAACTCGGCCTTGGCCTTCTTGACCTCGACCGGGGGCTTGTTGTCGTCGCCGTTGCCGTTGCCGTTCTTGTTGCAGGCGGTCTGGCTCTGGCCGAGGAGTGCCAAAAGTGCCAAGGTGCCGACGCGGAGCAGGCGACGCCGCGACAGCAGTCCGAAGAGCGCCAGCAACATCACGATCAGCGTGCCTCGGCCAGTGTCCTTTTGGCTGATCGAGCAGCCGGTGAGGGTGTCCTCGACCAGGGTGCGATCGCTGGACTTGCTCGTCGACTGCACGGAGGCCGGGCTGGAAGCCTTCGGGGCTGGCTGGGCGGAGTCCTTCGGGGCTGGGGCGACGACAAGCTCGACCTTGGCAGGCGTTGGATCGAGGGTGCCAGGCAGACCGGCGATGCGGGCGCGGACTTCAATGTTGTGGCGACCGGCGAGGCGAAGCTCGGGCTCTTCGAGGATGAGCTGCGACTGGCTATCAAACGGTCGCCACAGGCCACCATCGATGCGGTACTGCCACTCGCGCTCGCCGCTGAGGCTGCTTCGGGCCGCGAGCTGCAGGACGACACGCGGCGTCTTCTGCTCGACAGCGGTGATGGCCAGCTCATCGGCGGCAGGAACCGTGATCGAGGTCAGCTCGGCCATCGTCTCGGTCGGCTCGTCGGCGGCTTGCGGAAGCAGGCTCATGTCATCGCCGGCCAGCGGCATCGTCGACAGCTTGAGCGCCAGGAACAGCCCCAGGATCGACAGCTTGCCGCTTGGATCGGTGGTGCTCGTAATCTGAACCGGGGACAGCTGGATGCCCATGATGTCGGGCAGCTTGATCGGGCTCAGCGCTGAGCCAAGCGAGCCAGCAAGCACCGGCAGCAGGCTCGGGAACAGCCGCGCCAGCTGGGTCGGCGACTCTTTGAGCAGTGAGCTATCGGAGACGCGGACGTTCCCAACCGCCTGCGCAATGTCGCCAAGCAGCGGGACGATCTGGTTCATCGCATCGACATCCAGGCCGAGCGGCAGGTCCAGGTCCACCGTCTGGCGCATGAAGCGAACGTAGCGCTCGTCAATGAAGACGTAGAAGTCGAGCGCCATGTCCTTGACCACGACGTGCAGCAGCGGGTCGTCGATGACCTTCTTGCCCATGGCGTCGGTCTTGTAGGTGCCCTTGCCGAGTCGGAAGGTCGGCGGCTGCTGTGGCCGGCCAACGATCTTGACCGCCGAGTTGATGCCGCGAGTCAGATCATTGATCGAGGGGATGAGCGCCGAGAGCAGGCCGGACGACAGCATCTCGACCTGAGCGGTGCCGACATCCAGACACAGTCCGCCGGTGTCGTAGAGGGTGTAGCCCACCGAGTCAAGCTCCAGGTTCGAGATGCCAGCGCCGATGTGGTAGGGCTTGCCGCTCGGGGTGGTGTTGCCGGAAAACGCAGCGCTCTTGGTGGGGCCAGGACCGACGGGGGCGGGGCGAGCCGGGACGCAGGTGCTGCGGTTGTACGACGCGGTGCCACCGAGCATGCCGAGCGACATTCCAGCGGTGGGCAGTGCCTCGACGGAGGAATAGTTGCCCGCTGCCGCGATCAGGTCGAGTCCGGCGGTCTTGGCGGCTGGTGAGAAGGCACCGAGCGCGCTCCCGAGGTCGATCCGTCCTTCGGCGCCAATGAACTGGAGGCAGGAGCCATCGCGCATGCAGAAGTTGTTGACGCAGCCCTGGTTGGCCAGCGACGAACAGTCAGCCTTGGCGGCACACTTTTGGCACATCAGCGAGTCGAGTGGTCCCGACAGCTGGCGCTTGAGCTGATCTTTCAGCGTGCCGATGAACAAGCCCTTGAGCAGGTTGACGGTGCCGCAGAGCAGGTTGCCCTTGATGTCGATGTCATCGCTGTCGAGGTCGAGGATGTCGACGCTCTTGTCGTCGAAGTCGAGGCTGGTCAGCTTGGTCGCCGGGCTGGTGTTGGTGACCACCGCCATGGTGATGCCGACATCGGCCTTGCCTTTGCGGGCGGTGTCGAGGGACAGCTTGCAGTCGATGGTGACGAAGCTGACCTTGGTCTTGATCTTGAAGTCCTCGAGCGTCTTGATCTTGGCGCGCAGCGTCGCTTGGGTCGTCGCGGGCGGCTTCGGATCAAACTTCAGCGACTGAAAGTCCAGCTTGACCTTGCACATCTGGCCGCAGCACAGCTCGGTGTCGCCGCCGCACGAGGAAGGAACGGGAATCTCGCCGCCACCGGGAAGGAACTTGTCGATGAACGCCTTGCCGTTGACTTCAAGGAAGTCGAAAAAGCCCTTGGTGATGCGCAGCTGGATCGCATTGTCGATCCGCTTGTCGACGGGATAGCCATTGGGAATCTTGGCTAACGTGCCGCAGCCTCCGCCACCAGAGCCGCCGCTACAGGCGACGATGAAGCTGAGCCCGAGCACTGCCGCCACGCTTCGCCACGGCAGCTTGAGAACACGCAACGAGGCCGAACTTGAGGAACCGGACATGGCCACCTCCGAGAGTTTTCGAGGGAACAGAAGACAGAACGGGCGGAACGTAGCAGGGCGTGGGCGGCGTCCTCAAGCGCTTTGTTGACGTATGGTTAGGTCTTGGCTGTGCTCGCTACTGCGACGACAACGCAGCCTGTTCGGTCGCTCGTGGGGTTCCCCGAGCATGACCTGTGGTGCGAAGTCGCGCTGAACGATTGCCGGTCGCACATTGAGCAGCCTAGTTCACATAATTTGCAGATGTATATGAGTGAGTCGTAGAATGCGCAGGCGATGTCCCCTGCTCATTCGATCCGTTCTACTGCATCGGTGCTGTCGCCAGGCGTAGGTCGCTCGCCCGTGGCAACGCCAGCATCTAAGGAAAAGTGGATTGGCTGCTTGGTCGGGCAGTGCATTGGCGATGCCGTGGGCGCGCCGGTCGAAGGTCTGCCACCAAAAGATTGCAAGCGCCACGCCGAAAAAGTGCTGCGCCAAGGGCTGCTCGATGACACGTTCCTCGGCCAGTCGCGCTTTGGGCAGTACACGGACGACAGTCAGCTGGCCCGCGAGCTGCTGCTGGGGCTGACCGAGCATGGCCGGCTCGATGTCGCTGACTATGCAGCGCGGATCACTCGCCTGTTTATGAGCGGGGAAGTAGTCGGAGCAGGCAAGGCCACGGCTGAGGTCGCGCGGCGGCTGGCGTCCGGGGTAGCACCGGATGAAGCGGGGATTGCCGCACCTTCAGCGGGAAATGGCAGCGCGATGCGAGCGGCTCCGATTGGGCTGTGGTACGCGGACGATCCCAGTGCGCTGATCGCGGCGGCCCGGGAGCAGTCGCGGATCACGCACCAAGACGTTCGCTGCGCAGCGGGAGCGGTGGCGGTGGCGGGAGCGGTGGCACTGTCGCTGCGTGGCCGGCCAATCGTCACCGAGCCGTTCTTGGCCGAGCTGTCCGAGTGGGTCCGCTGCATCGATCAGACCGTGGCGTTTGACGTGTATCAGATCTCGTCGTGGGTAACGCTGTCGCCCGATGCGGCGGTCACGTTCATGGCGCGCGCGGGGCTGTGTCCTGGCTTCGATGGTGAGTGGGCGGGAATTTCCGGTTACGTGGTGCCGAGCGTGCTGTGGAGCCTGTATAGCTTCTTGCGCAGCCCGGACGACTTTGTGCAGACCATCGAGACGGCAGTTGCAGTCGGCGGTGATGTCGATACGACGGCGGCGATGGCGGGGGCGATGAGTGGCGCGTATCTATCGGTGAGTGCTCTGCCCCAGACCTTGTGTGAGCGACTGACCGATCAAGGTCGCTGGGGCTTTGCGGAGCTGACGGCACTGGCCGGGCAAGCCCACGCCGCGTGGCAGGACCGCAGCAGCAAGTAGTCCGCCGCTACTGCTCGTTCGAGTAGTGATCGCTGTCGCCAAAGTCGGCGTTTAGATCCCGCGACAGCAGCGTGTAGTCGTTGGCAGCGACAGAAGCGACGATGCGCTCGGCCACCTCGCTGAGCGGAATCGACAGTCGCTTAAAGTCAAGGGAAAACCAAAAGATCGGCTGCCCTTTTTCGACCCAGCCCTCGATGC
Organism: Myxococcales bacterium; assembly: GCA_016794465.1. GTDB lineage: Bacteria > Myxococcota_A > Polyangia > Palsa-1104 > JAEUJZ01 > JAEUKA01. The sequence goes on from JAEUKA010000074.1 coordinate 66,847, forward strand.
GCATCATGGTGCGGGTGCGAACCTGCTGCTTGCCATAGTCGCCGTGGCCCTCGATCAGCGGCACATCGGTCCGCCCCGCGCGTGAGGCAAAGCGCAGCAGCAGATCAAAGGTTGCACCGCGCCGGGCCAGTCGGACACGCATGCCATCGCCGCCGGTGGCATCACCGAGCACCACATTGGGCGTCTCCATCCAGGTGATGATCGGAATGGCCAGGCCATCGGGGGGACGCAGCGACTGATTGAACAGCTGCACCGCTTGTCGCAGCTCACCGACGATCTGCAGGTATCGCTCGGGAACGGCTTTGGCGACCACCTCGGCGCGGATGGCATGGTCGCGCTCGCGCTGGACGGCATCGGCGGCGTTCTCGCTTTCGGAACGGGCGATGTCAAGGATGCGCACCCGGGCTCGGTCGTTGCCAGCATCATCGGGTGAGGAATTGGTCACGTTGGGGGCAGGCCCAGAGGCCGAGAGATCTTCCGCCATGGTCAAACAGTATACGCCCAAATGGCGAGCTCTTGGCAGACGGTGGAATCAACCAGCAAACGGCGACGCGGCACCCAAAGGCGCGGTCGGGCTTGCGATATAGTCCCGCACATGCAGAGCGAAGGCACTCCACCTACTCGTCGAGATCGCTCGTCAAGCGGGCCCATGGGCGACCCCTTGCAGCTGCGTCCAAGCGCGGTGGTGACTGTGCCGCAGGTGCTCTTGGTCTGGCTCTTGTCGTCGCTGCTGCTGCTCCTGCTCAAGTGGCGAATGCTCGGCGATCCCTTTTATTGGGATGAGCTGGCCTGCTACTTCAGTCAGGTCTACGAGATGTCGCACCGACTGAGCGCGTACCTGGCCAGTCGGCCAATGTATGTCCGCTCGCCGCTGCTGACCTCGGTGTTGGCGCTGCTTCATCACTATGTGAATGACTCGCGAGAGCTACAGCGGGCGACGGTGCTGCTGTTCTGTGCGCTGGCACCAGCGTCGGCGTATGCGCTGGCCTGTCAGCTGGGCGGAGCGCGACGTGTCGGTGTCCTGGCGGCGGTGCTGTGTGGGCTGACACCGGCATTTTTCGCGCAAGCGGGCTTGGTTCAGATGGATCTGCCAGCGACGGGACTGTGTACGCTCGCGCTGGTCTGCCTGCTGCGCGGGAGCTTCCTTGGGTACGCGCTGCTCGGCGGTCTGGCGGTGCTGATCAAGGAAAGCACGTACTGGATCTGTCTCTCGGCAGCGCTGTTTACGTATCTGCGCTTGGTCTTGATCGATCGGCGCCCGCCGCTGCGACTTGGCACGCTGCTGCGCTTGTGGCCGACGGCGATTCCAGGCGTGGTGCTGTTTTTCTGGCTGCTCGTGCATCGGCGCATCACCGGGGCGATGATCTCCAGCGATCACACGGCGGTGCTGAGTCTGGGCGGAGTCTTTCCTTCGCTCTTGCACAACATGATCGAAGGCGGGCGCTTGCCGCTCAGTCTGCTGGCGCTCGCGTATCTGCGTAACGTCTTCCGCGATCCACACACGGCTTCACCCAACCAACAAATCGAGCGGCTGGGGGTTCTCTGCACGGCCTGTCTGTGGCTGTCGCTGCCGCTGGCTTTTCCGGGTCATCTGGTGCGGTATCTGCTGCCGACTCTGCCCGCGCTGTGTGCGCTTGCGGCGCTCGGAGTGACGCGCTGGCCCACACCCCAGCGAGTCGGAATGTCGGCACTCTGCATCGGCTGGCTACTGCTCAATCTGCGGGGCGATTCCTTTCATCACAATGCTCCGTTCGAGCTGGAAGGGAACCTCTCCTATCGACTCCTGCTGCGCGAACAGAGGATGGTGGCCCAGCGCATTGCCGACTCGGGAGCCCAGCGCGTCATCGCCGACTTTCCGTTTAGCAGCATGCTCAGTGCCCCGCCGATCTTTGGGTATCTTCCCAAGCCGCTGTCTGTCACGGTGCTGGATCGACTGCATGATCCACAGCAGCTGTGCTGGGCCGATGTGGTGGTGGTGACGCAAGTCTCGGCATTGAGCTTTCCGATGCTGGAAAAAGCCAAGCAGCAGGGAATTCTAACACCTTGGTTCGTCGCTGCCGCCGACAAGTTTCCGGTGGGAAAGGGCTTCTTCACACCACGCTCTGCTCGAACTGATCTTACCATTTCAGTCTATCGAGTAAACTGCCCAGCCGCCCTGCCCTAACGCCATGTTCGACTCTCACTGTCACCTTCACGATGCGCGGATGCGCGAAATCACAGCGCAGGCCGTGGCACGAGCTGAGCAGTCTGGTCTACGTGGACTGCTGCTGGCCGGAGTCGATCGGGAGTCGTGGCCACTGCAAGATACGCTGCGCCGCGCCTTTCACAGTCCGCACTTTGCAATCGGAGTCGCGTACGGAGTCCATCCGCAGAGCATTCCCGAGCTGACTGTGGAACAGCTGCCAGCTCAGCTAACCGCACTTCGGGAAGCGGCGCTGGGAAGGCTGACTTGCGACGGAAAGACGCTGCTTCCACCCCACGCAATCGGAGAGCTGGGACTGGACTCCTATACCGAGCAGACCCGCGCCGCACTGCCTGCACAAGTGACGGCGTTTCGCGATCAGCTGGCACTCGCGCGGGAGCTGGACTTGCCAGTGGTGCTGCACATTCTGCGGACCCATCCAGAGTCGCTGCGGCTGCTCAAGCAAGATGGCCTTCCCAAGTCCGGCGGAGTGATTCACTCCTATAGTGGATCGGCGCAGCAAGCGCGGCAGTACCTGGCGCTAGGACTGCATCTGTCATTTGCGGGCGGAGTGACCAGACCGAATGCGCCTCGGCTGTGGGCCGCACTTCAGGAAGTTCCGGATGATCGGCTTCTCGTCGAGACGGATGCTCCTGATCAGACTCCCTGGCCACATCGTCCCGCGCTGTGTGAGCCTTCCTTTTTGCCAGCCGTGATTGCTTCTGTGGCACTGATTCGCAAGCAGAGTCCGCAGCACATTGCCACGATCACCTGCCGCAACGCCCAGCAGCTGTTTCGGCTAGAACCCCTGTAGGAATGACCTAGGAATCACCGATGAACGACTCCCAAGTGAATGCTGTTTCCGACGCTGAGGATGGAGAGACGCGCTACCGACTGCATCGGCGCTTTGATCGCATGGGTCGCCTGGTTGGGGATGCCAAGATGGAGCGTCTGTTTGCTTCCCATGTGCTGGTGATTGGTCTGGGCGGAGTCGGCTCGTTTGCGGCAGAGTCTCTGCTCCGCAGCGGAGTCGGTCGGCTGACCCTGGTGGACTTTGACAGAGTCTGTGTCACCAACAGCAATCGGCAGCTGCAAGCGATGCGCGGCACCGTCGGAAAGCTCAAGGCACAGGTGCTCGCCGATCGACTCGCGCTCATCAATCCGCAGGCTCAGCTGGAGGTGGTCCCGCGCTTTTACGATGCCGCAACCAGTGAGCTGATCTTGGCGCGGCAGCCGCGTCCGGACTTTGTGATCGATGCGATCGACAACATCACCGCCAAGTGTCACCTGATTGCGGCGTGTAAAGAGCGTGCGCTGCCACTGGTCAGCTCGACGGGAGCAGCCGGACGCTGCGATCCGACGGCGCTGCGGATTGGTGATCTGGCCGAGACACGCATCGATCCGCTGGCCCAAGAAGTCCGCAAGATCCTGCGCACCAAGTACGGCTTCCCACAGGAAGGATCTTTCGGAGTCCATTCCGTCTATTCCGTTGAGCGACCCCGCGATCCGATCGAGCTTCACTACGACGACGGACTCGGCTTTTCGTGTGTCTGTCCGGGCGGCAAGAACGAACATCACTCGTGCGAGGAGAGGCGCCTTATCTACGGCACCGCCAGCTATGTCACCGGCAGCTTTGGCCTGTTCTGCGCCAGCGTCGTGGTCAACTCCCTGACCGGAGTCCAAGGATCTTAAATGGGCAAGCGGCAAACACGGTTTGCGGCCTGGCGGAGTCGGCTCGCGGATCGACTGGCGCAGAGCAGCCAGATCTTTCTGCTGGGACTGGTGATTGCGTGCGGAGTCGAGGTGCTGGTCGACTGGAACCAGACTCTGTTCGAGATCAATGTGCTGCGAGATCAGATTCGCCAGAAGGGCCTAAACTACGCGGGGCTGCTCGCGCGCGCGGTGGTGGAGCCGGTGCTGAGTCGAGATCGGGCGACGTTTGATCGGCTGGCGCAGGGACTCCTTGATGATGAAGACGCGGTGTTTGTCCGCATCGTCGATCCGAGCGGCAAGGTCATCTACGACGGTGTCGATGACAGCTTCGAGCAGACGTATGGAAAGCGAGGCAAAGGCACATTCCGTCATCACTACGGTCACTGGCTCGAGCGTGATCTGCAAGGAATCCTGACCGATCCCGAGGGCTTCAAGCAGCGCCTGGCCAGCAGTCGCTATCGTGATGTGCCGCAGATCTACAGCGATCTGTTGAATCGGGTAACGGCCTACTTTGTGGCGCCGACTCCTCTGCCCAAGCTGCGCGCGCGGATCGTCTATCAAGATCGGCTGCGCGATGAACACCGCAACAGAGACGACACCGTGACCTGGGCACTGGCGCCGCTGATTCAGGAGTCTGCCGCCGGAAGTCGCCAGGTCGGAGCGGTGCTGGTGGCGTTCGACATGACGCGGATCAACAGCGCGGTGCGCACCAAGTACCTCAAGGGCCTGGGAATGATCGTGTTTTTTGTCGCGCTCATCCTGCTGCAGAACATCAGTGGGCGACGCGACAAGCTGCGACTCCTGGATGTCGGGCGGCGCTATGCGGTGGCCAAGCAAGCGCTACACGATGCGATGCAAAAGGAGCCAGTCTCGCTCGTCACGGAAGCCGGTCAGCTCTCGGTCCATGGTCTGATCGAGCAAGCCCGCGAGTCCGTCGATGGCATGGTCTGGGATGCAGCGGAGCGAAGTGGTGTCATCGATCTTCTGATTGCCGATCCCGATGGCGATGGCATTGATGCAGCGGCGATTGGTCTACACATCTTGCGGACGTTTCGCAGCCGCCAGCAAACCGGAGTGCCGGTGAATCTCGATGACGATGTGCGTGCGCTCGGGGCCGCCACGCGCGACATTCCGCTCACTCGACCGATTGGGATTCTGCGACTGCGGATCTTGGCCAGCGGGGAAGTGGAGGCGCTGCTCGGCAGCTCTGTCTTCCTTCAGATTGTCGGCGGCTCTGGCGAAGACACGCTCACCACCTGCGACTGGTCAGGAGACATTCCGGACGGACTCATCGGCCCGCTCGTGCGCACGCAGGGAGTCCTTCCGCGCGGCGCGACGCTGGTCTGCATCGCCACCGGCCGCGGAAATCTGCCCACACCAGTCATTGAAGAGGCCGCGCTTCGCAAGGTCCTTGCGCGCAGTCTTCCCAAGAGAAAGGACGGCGCTCTCTGTGAAGACCTCGCGCTGTCGCTACGCAGCAAATACCCGCTGCTCACCGACAGCGACATCGCCGTGGTCACGCTGAGTCGCAGCGCCTAACCAAGCAGGAATCAAGTCGTGTGAAGGGAAGCGTGTGAGGCGGAATCGCAGGGAGGAGGCCGTTACTTCGCTTCGTGATAGCCGATGTCCGGCGCATTCCCAAGCGGCCGCGCGCCACCAAAGAAGTCCACCGTCACCGCCGCATCCGCATCCCCCTTGTCAATGCAAGCGGTGTCGCTTGGATCGAGCGTTCCCTCAACGCCAACGAACTTGGGGTTCTCTTTGATTGCGCCTTGGGTGGTGGTCTGATCGAGGACTCCGACGACGACTTTGGTCAGCTGACAGCTGCCCATCAGCTGAGAGGTCCCGCCGGTCGAGTTTCCAACAAACACCGAGTTGGCGAGCAGTTTGTTGGCGCCACTGCCGCAGTTGATTCCACCCACCGCAGTGTTATTGCCGTTCGTGCGAATCGTGTTGAAGGCAAACTTGCCAGTGCCGGTGGTTGTAAGTGTTATTGCGTCACCTTCACCACCACCCTGTGCCGTCTTAAAGACGCCCGTGTTGATGACGGTGTACTTGGTCGAGCCGGCGATATACAGGCCCGCTCCGGTCGCGTTTGTGACCTTGGTCTGCTGGACGTTGACCTCGGTGCAGCCGCCGCTTGCGTCGAGTCCGCGCGAACCTCCGTCTAGCACCGTCTTCAGGAGCGTGACCGAGCCACCGCTGCACTGCACCAGCGCCTTGCCGGTGTCTTTGACGGTGAGGTTGTTAAGTCCGAGCTTGGTTCCGGGACCGTTGAACGCAATGGCAGCGACGGTGACCTGCGACGGGTCGGCGCCTTTGCCGAAGATGCTCACCTCTTTGTTGATGGTCGCAGGCATCGGGTACGGCGTGCCGCTTGACTTCAGGAGCAGGTACTTGACCCCAGCCTTGCCCAGCGCTGCCGCGATGGTGCAGAACGGCTTGGTGTCACTGCCATCGGCCATGGCAGCACTGCAGCCCGCGTTGCTGTCCACCCACGCCAGCGACAGCTTGTCGGCGCAGCGGCCGGCCTTGCCCTCGCTGACGAGCGGATTCTTGCCGTTGTCACACAGCTGGCTGTCGCACTCCGAGTCGAGGTTGCAGCCGCGACACGTAGGAGCTGTGCCTGCGCCCTTGTCACAGTAGGGCGTGTTGGGATCGATGTTCACACAGTCGGTGTTGAGCGCGCACGGCTGGCACAGACCGCCGCTGCAGGTGATAAAGCCCTCCAGCTTGCACTCGGTGGCGCCGGCTGGTCCGCTGGTACACGCGCGACAGGTGCCGGTGCCGGTGTCGCAGACGGGCTTCGACTTGTCGGAGTTTAAGCACTCCTGGTTGCCGACTCGGCACGCGCGACACTCGTTGGTCATCGCGTCGCAGACGATCGGCGTCTGGTAGGAATCGCGGCACTCCTTGGTGCCACCGACAAGGTCGAACGACGACATCGCTGCCGGGCCCTTCCCGCAAGCGCGACACTGGCCCGAGGACACCTCGCAGATCTGCTGCTTTGTGCCGCTACCGGTCTGAAACACACAGTCCGGGTTGCTGACTTGACAGTTCTTTGCCTCTGTCCAGCTCTCCCCAAACAGCTTCCGAGCGTCACAGCCCGGTACAACCAGCGCGATACTGAATAGCAACCAAGCTCGTCGCATCATCGTCCTCGAAAGGTAAGCAAAGTTGGGTTAGAAGCCGCCTCTAAAGATCAGGCCTGTGCCGCTCCCCACACCTCCGAGCGACACGGTCTGTGACGGGCTCAACGGACTCTTGTCATCGCTTGATTTTTTGCGATCTCCGGGCAGCGCGAGCAGCACGACACCACCGATGATGCAGACCGCACCAGGAGCGATCAGTCCGGCCGCCAGCGTCTTGGTGGCATAGACCTTTGTGAAGTCCTCTTTGCCGCTCGGATCAAGGTAGGGCTGGCCATCGACGGAAGCAGCAAGGCCGCCAAAGCCGATGAGCGCCGCTCCTGCGGCAATGCCGATGATGCCAAGGCCGACGCGCCACTTGGGACGGGGCGTACTCTCCGACGGAAGGTAGACCACTTTCTCGGGATCGGTACCGGGCCGAAGCTGCAAGTTGAGCAGCGCCGGGCTAGCTTCCGAGACGGTGACCTCTTGCTCGTGTGACTGGTAGTCGGTCTTTTTGACCCGCAGCTTGTGCTTGCCGGCGAAGGTCTTGACCGACAGCGCCTTGCCCTCCGGGGTCTTGCCCAAGAGCTCGACGTTGTCGACGAAGACCGTCGCGTCGCCCGGGGTCGTGCTGATCTCAATCGAGCCGCGCGGGTGACTCTTGTCGGCGATGAGCAGCTTCTTGGCCAGCTCGGCAATGTTCTGCGCCGCCTGCGACGAGCTGCACTGTGGGCACTCACTTGGCTGATTGAGCGCACTCTCGGCCGTGGCTGCCAGCGTGACGTTAAAGAGACTGGCTTGGAAGCGCCAGTTCGCCGTTGGACCCGTCGGCACCGGCGCGGCTTGAACCGGCGTGGCAGCTTCGGCTTCCTTGGCCTCTTTGGCTTCCTTGCCCTTGCCCTTGCCTTTGACCTTCTCTGGCTCTTTCTCTTTTTCTTTTTTGGCCGGGACTGGCTTTACCGCCTGCTCGACCACGTCCGACGACAGCACAAGCTTGTAGCGCAGCACGTAGCCCGCGTCGAGCAGTCGGGCGATGCGAACCTGACACTCGGCACTCTCGCACTTGCCGGCATGCTCGCCTTGCAGCACCGCGTCGAGGTCAAGCTTGGGAATCGGCGAGTAGCCCAGCTCCTTGACCGCGTCGGCAAGAGCCTTGTCCAGCGCTTGCTTTTCCAGCTCTCCGAGATTGGCACCCTCGACCTTGGGCTCGAAGATAACGACCTGCTTTTCGGCGGCCTGGGCCGGCGCAGCGATACCAAACGCCAGCAAGGAAGAGAAAGCGGACAGGGCAAGGCCCAGGCTTACACGACGCCTGGGGGCCGAAAACAGGGAGGAACCACCGGAGGTCTGCATGGCGTCCTTTGCGACGGAGTTTTGTCCGGAAAAGAGAGGCTGCATGATACAGCCCATCATCTTAACATGTTGTCTCTCACGACTAGCGCTGCTTTTGTTTTGCACTTGCCGTGTGATGAGCGCTTAGGTTCGAGGCTCGACGTTCTCAAACAGCGCCGCGATGCCTTGCCCGACACCGATGCACATCGCAGCCAGGCCGTAGCGCTCACCGCTGCGCCGCAGCTCATGCGTGAGAGTGGTCGTGATGCGCGCCCCCGAGCAGCCGAGCGGATGCCCAAGCGCGATGGCTCCACCGAGGACATTCACACGGTCGGAAGCAAGCTCCGGCAGCTCGCGCAGCACCGCCAGCGCCTGGGCCGCAAACGCCTCATTGAGCTCGATGCGTCCCAGGCTGCGCGGGTCAATGCCGGTGCGCCCCAGCAGCTTGCGAATGGCCGGCACTGGCCCAATCCCCATGTAGCGCGGATCAACGCCCGCCACCGCCCCACCGCAGACTCGCACAAGGGGACGCAGGCCCAGCTCTTTGGCACGCGCTTCGGTACCAATCAGCACAGCCGCTGCTCCATCGTTGAGCGTCGAAGAGTTGCCCGCCGTCACCGTCCCACCTGACCGAAACGCCGCCGGCAGCTTGCCGAGCTTATCGACATTGGTGTCGGCACGCGGTCCTTCGTCTTGGCGAAGCTTGGCCGCCGGCTGGCCCTTCCCCGGCGATGGCAGGCTGACCTCAACCAGCTCGTCGTCAAAGCGCCCGGCCTGCTGAGCTGCCAGCGCCTTCTCGTGCGAGCGCAGTGCAAACAGGTCTTGCTCGTGTCGGCTCAGGTGATAGCGCTCGGCCAGGTTTTCCGCCGTCTCGCCCATCGCTTCCAGTGGGAACTGGGCGGCCAGCCGTGGATTCGGAAAGCGCCAGCCCAGCGAGGAATCGAACACCGTGACATGTCCCGATGGAAAGCCACTGTCCGGCTTGGGCATCACCAGCGGCGCTCGCGTCATCGACTCGACCCCGCCGGCAATCATCAGGTCCGCTTGCCCGGCATTGATGCAGCGTGCCGCTTGCAGCACCGCTTCCAGTCCCGATCCGCAGAGTCGATTCACCGTGACACCGGGCACCGACTGCGGCAGTCCGGCCAGCAGCAGCGCCATTCTTGCCACGTTGCGGTTGTCTTCGCCCGCTTGGTTGGCGCAGCCGCAGATGACATCGTCGATGCTCTCCGCTGGAATTGCAGTGCGCTCCACCAGCTTGCCAATGATCTGACCCAGAAGGTCATCGGGTCGAATGTCTCGCAGTCCGCCGCGAAAGCGACCAATGGGACTACGAACCGCTCCTAAGATGTATGCCGAGGCCATGGGCCGGCACGATAGCGCCATCGTCCCCGCGAGGCAACAGGCTGGTGCTGTGGTCGGGCCAGCTTGCGACACGGTGCGCCTGGGCACGGCTCTTGCCTTAGCAGCAGAGCAAACGCCAGCACAGGGACACGCCGTGATCCACAATCGCCAGCTCTTTAGCAGCCCTTCTTCGTCGGTCAGCCCGCTTCCTCGTCACCTCGGTGGAGGCGCAAGCCACAGCGTACTCAAGGCACCTCGGCGCGCGTATTCGCTCAGCGAGGCCTACGGCTACTGCGAAAAGATGGTGCAGACCCGTCACGACAGCTTGCCGGTGGCGTCGCGCTACCTGCCCGAACACAAGCGACACCATGTCTTTGCGGTCTATGCCTTCGCCCGTGCCGCCGATGACTTCGCCGATGAGCCCGAGTTTCAAGGCCAGCGCCAATCCGCACTCAGCGACTGGGAAGATGAGCTAATTCGCACGTTCCACGGCGAGTCCGATCATCCAATCTTTGGCGCGCTCCGCAACACCATCGAGCAGTGCGACCTACCGATTACGCTGTTTTCGGACCTGCTGGCCGGCTTCCGCATGGATCTCGCGCCGCGCACCTTCACAACTTTTGAGGAGCTGCGGACCTACACCCGCTATGTCAGCGAGCCGCTCGGAGAGCTGATTGTTCGCGTGTTCGGTCACAAAGAGCCTGCCCGGCTGGCCTTTGCCCGTGACCTAAGCGCGGGCTGGCAGCTGGTGTCGTTTATGCAGAACCTGGGACGCGACCTGCTGCGCGGCCGGGTCTATCTGCCCATCGAAGATCTGCACCACTTCGGCGTACTGCCCGAGGGAACTCGCACGGCGCCGGCTTCGGCTCACCTCCTGGGGGCGTCAGCGCGGGCATGGCGTGACCTTCTGCGGTTTGAAGTGGCGCGGGCGCGGGCGCTGCTGGAGCGGGGTCGGCCCCTTCTCGATCAAGTCGGTGGCGAGCTGCGCTTCGAGCTGCTCCTCACATACTACTCGGGTCAGGCGCTGCTCGATCGAATCGAGTCGCTCGGAGACGAGATCCTCCGGGGTCGACCGACCCTGTCGCGTACCGACCGAGCACGAGTGCTGGCGCGAGCCGCCGCCAAGCAAGTGCCGCAGCTGTACTTTCGCCGAACCGAAGAGGTGGTCGAGTAAATGAGCACCACCGCTGTGGCGCAGCAGCAAAGCAGATGGCGCAGTCGGTCGCCTTCTCCCGTTGCAGAGCACTCGATGGACAGTCGCCAGGCTGCGGCCCAGGTCACAGCCAGCAGTCGGTCCAACTTCTACTTCGCCTTTCTGCTGATGCGGAAAGAGCGACGCAACGCCATCTACGCCGTCTACGCGTACTGCCGGCTGATTGACGACATTGTCGACTCCGATGATCCGGTGGAGCAAAAACAGGCGGCGCTGGCGGTGTGGGAAGACGAGCTGCGAGCGGCGTTTCAAGGCGGCTCACCGCAGCATCCGGTCGCCCTGGCTCTTCGCGAGGCACATCAGCGCTTTGGCGTTCGCTATGAAGACGCGCTGCTGGTCCTGCGGGGCTGTCAGACCGACCTCCACAAGCGTCGCTACGCCAGCTGGTCAGAGCTATACGACTACTGCTACCACGTCGCGTCGGCGGTGGGCTTGATGTGTATTGCGCTGTTTGGCTGCAAACATCCGGGCTCCCGCGACTATGCGGTTCACCTGGGGCAGGCGCTACAGCTTACGAACATCTTGCGCGATGTCGCTGAGGATGCCGCCCGGGACCGCATCTATCTGCCGCAAGAAGCACTGACCGAGTTTGGCTTGTGCGAAGCAGACATCCTCACCGGCCAGCGCAGTACTGCCACGCTGTGGTTGGTTCGTCACTTGGCGGCGCGGGCGCGCAGAGAGTACGCCTTGGCTCGTGCCACCCTGCCGCCGTCCGACCGCCGTGCCCTGCTTCCCGCCGAGATCATGGGCAGCATCTACTTTGGACTCCTCGAAGAAGTCGAGCAAAGGGGCGATGCAGTCCTGACTCACGGTCCACGTCCCAAGCTGACTTCTCGTCGAAAGATCGAGCGAGCGCTACACGCGACGCTGCACACCCTGCTCCCCTACAGCGACAAGCTGCTCGCCCCCGCGTACTAAATGGTTCACTTCTCGCTCGTGCCTCTGCGAGCGTGGCGACCGCAACGTACCAATTGGTACGCTTGGCTGTACCGATTGGTACACCGTGGCCGACTGTTTCGGACAGAGCACCGCGCCAAGCTGCCGTTCTAGCTTGACATCTTGATTTTGTAGCTTTTGGTCCAGTCCTTGCGAAGGGCCCGGGCGTACGCCCTGCGGGGCGATATTCCCGACGACTCAGACAAGGACATGACATGAAGACCAAGACCTTTCTGCTAGCTTCCGTGATGTTGGCTGCGGCTTGCGGTACCGAGACTCCAATGGACGAGATGCTTGATCCAGGCGGACCTCAGGTGGATGTGCAGCCGACAGCACCCCAGACCGACGTGGGCGGCGATATGAACAGCTTGGCCATGGCGCGTGGAAACGGTGCCATGATTGGCCTTGGCACCGACGAGACGCTGCAAGAAACGTCTGCGCTCACCGATGCGCTCGGGCAGACCCACACCCACTACAACCGGACCTACAACAACCTGCCGGTCCATGGCGCCGACTTCGTGCTGCACCAGAAGGGCTCGACCTTCCTGGGGCTGTCCTCGACGTACAAGTCGCCGGTAAGTGTCACCCTGCAGCCCAAGATAAGCGCGGTGTCGGCCACGGCGGAGGCACTGCGACACTACAGCGCGACGGCGGTTCTCGCAAAAGTGAGCCTGGTGGTTCACGCCTTCGGGGACAAGCCAGTGCTGGCCTACGATGTCGTGCTCTACAACGACCAGGACAAGGACGACTACGCGAGCGAGCAGCACACCTACATCAACGCGGAAACCGGCGCCTACCTGAGCCGCCACAACGCCGTCATGGCCGCTGCTGCGGTGGGTAGCGGCAAGAGTCTCTACATGGGCACGCTGCCAATCACCGCCAACAGCATCACCGGCGGCTTTGAGATGCGCGACCCGACCCGTGGCAGCGGCTACACCACCAACATGAAGAACCGCACCAATGGCGGCACGATCTTCACCGACACCGACAACATCTGGGGCAACAGCACCACTGGTGACGCTGCCAGCGCAGCCGTTGATGCCCATGTCGGCGTCGCCCTCACCTGGGACTACTTCAAGAACGTCCACGGTCGCAACGGCATCGCCAATGATGGCAAGGGCTCGTACAACCGCGTCCACTACGGCCGCGCCTACGCCAATGCCTTCTGGTCCGACTCGTGCTTCTGCATGACCTACGGCGATGGCGACGGCAGGAGCTTCACCTCGCTCGTCTCGCTCGATGTCGCTGGCCACGAGATGACCCACGGCATCACCGCACGCAGCGCTGGCCTGGTCTACTCCGGCGAGTCCGGCGGCCTCAACGAAGCCACCAGCGACATCTTCGGCACCATGGTCGAGTACTACGCGGCCAACGCAGCCGACGCGGGCGACTACCTCATCGGCGAGAAGATCACGCTGTTCGGCAACAAGTACCTGCGCAGCATGAGCGACCCGCGCTCCGACGGCTACTCGATTGACCACTACTCGCAGATGACCGCCAGCATGGACGTGCACTACAGCTCCGGCCTCGCCAACAAGTTCTTCCACATGTTGGCGGAAGGCGGCACCAACAAGACCTCGGGTCAGTCCGTGACCGGCATTGGCCGTGGCAAGGCAGAGAAGATCTGGTACCGCGCGCTCACCGTCTACATGACCTCGGCCACCAACTTCAAGGGCGCACGGGCGGCCACGCTTAGCGCAGCAGCTGACCTGTATGGTGCTGGCGGTGTGGAGCAAAGCACGATCGCAGCCGCCTGGACCGCTTGCGGTGTGAACTAGCCAGCCGCAGTGTGAACCAGGAGCCCGTCCTGGTTCTGCACGCACTCTGCCCGCCCGTCTTCCCCCGAAACGCCCACCCCGGCTCGTGATATAGTGCGCAGCTGACCATCGTCGATGAACGAGCCGCTTCGCAGCCCCGATAGCAACACGCAGCTCCTTGGCCAGAAGGTGGGCGAGTACCGCCTGCTGCGAGAGGTCGGACGTGGCGGGATGGGCGTGGTCTTCGAGGCAGTTCACGGCGAGACGGGTGAAAAGGTCGCAGTCAAGGCGATCCACGAGAAGCTGCTCTCCAACCTGACGGCAGTGCAGCGCTTCGTCGCCGAGGCTCGGCTGATGGCCCGCGTCGACCATCCCGGCCTGACCAAGGTCTTCGACTCCGGCCAGCTGCCTGGAGGCCGACCGTACTTCGTGATGGAGTTTCTGGTCGGCGAGTCGCTGCGTGACCGTCTGCGCAAAAAAGGCCGCTTGGCGCAGCGGGAAGCAGTCGCCATCGGTGAAGCCATGGCCCGAGCCCTCGCCATCGCCCACGAAAAAGGAATCGTTCACAGAGATTTAAAACCAGACAACGTGCTTCTCGTCGAGGACAAGGCGGCGGGGGGGGGCGAGCTGGTCAAGATTCTTGACTTTGGGATTGCCAAGGCGATTGCTGCGGGCGCGGGCGAGACGCTGCCGGGGGTGCAGACTGCGACCGGGCTGTTGCTGGGTACTCCGACCTACATGGCGCCGGAGCAGTGTCGTGGTGGCGTCGAGGTGACCGACCGTGCCGATGTCTACTCGCTCGGCATTGTGCTGTATCAGCTGGTATCGGGGACGCCGCCGTTTGCGAGCCGCTCGCCAGGCGACGTGATTGCGATGCACATCTTGGAGCCGCTGCCGCCGCTGGCAGACAAGGCCCCCGATGTCGCGCGGCCGCTCGATGAGCTGATCACGGTGATGCTCAGCAAGAAGCCAACCGATCGCCCCAGCATGGTCGAGGTCGCCGAAAAGCTGCACGCGCTGCGCAACGTCGAGCCAAAGACGGTGCTGCTTGCGGCCAAGCCTGCTGCCGAGCGAATCGTCGAAGCCATGCAGGCGATGCCGACCACGGAGCTGCGCGCGAACGAGACGCGAATGCTTGACCACAGACCGACCGCGCCGGCCCAAGCGGTGGCTATGCCGCCTGCCCCGGAAAAGCCGCCGCTGCCATCGTGGCTACTTGTCGCCCTGCTCTGCGCTGTTATCTTGGGCGGCGTGACTGCGGCGATGCTGTTTCGCTGACGGTCGCTCGAAAGGAAACAGCAAATGGACCGATTGTGGGCCCCGTGGCGCATGGCGTACATCCTGCAAGCGAGCGGCGAAGCAGGCGCTCAAGAGTGCATCTTCTGTCGCTTCCCTGCCGAGGGCACTGCCCGCTTTGCCGAGAACCTCATCCTCTGCAGCACCAAAGCGGCGTTTGTGATCATGAACCGATTCCCCTACGGCTCGGGTCACATCATGGTGGTGCCGCGTCGCCACGGAGCCGACCTGCTTTCACTGCCCAGCGACGAGTATCAAGCGACCTGTGAGCTGCTTCGCCAGGCGCAGCACATCGTCTGTCGCGAGCTCCACGCCCACGGCGCCAACCTGGGAATGAACCTCGGGCGTGTCGCCGGCGCCGGCATTGACCAGCACCTTCACTTCCACATCGTGCCGCGCTGGAATGGCGACACCAACTTCATGCCCGTTGTGGGTGACGTAAAAGTCATCAGCGAACACCTGCAGGCGACGTTCGACAAGCTCCGCCCCGCCTTCGCCCCCCTTGACCAGCCCGACTGACCGCCGGTTAGCGAGCTGCTGCTTCGGCTGCTGACCGTTCTTTGCGGGCTTGCGCGCGCAGACGCGACAGCGCATCGGCAAAGTCTGTCGGCGGATCTTCTTGAAACATCAGGTCTTCTTCGGTCTGCGGGTGCGTAAAGCCCAGCGTCTCGGCGTGCAAGAGCAAGCGCGGACAAGCCAAGGGCGTCTGGCCTCGGCGCGTAAAGTCACGGATGTAGACTCGCTCGCCAATGATCGGGTGCCCGGACTCAGCCAGGTGGATGCGAATCTGGTGGGTCTTGCCTGTCTCGATCTGGACCGCGCACAGCGTCGCCAGGTTGCCGATGTGCTCCAGCACCTCAACGTGCGTAAGCGCCAGCCGTCCGCCGTGTCCCAGTTCTACCTTCCACGGGGCAAGCGAGCCGCGCAGGCCATCGCCGCGATCTTTGATGAGATAGCTCTCAATCGTCCGCCCCAAGCAGTAGCCATGCACCACGCACAGGTAGCGCCGTCGGATGTCGTGGTGACGAAAGCGCTGCTGCAGCTCGCGCTCAGCCGGACGGGTCTTGGCAAACATCAACAGGCCCGAGGTGTCCTTGTCGATGCGATGCACGACATACAGCGGCTGCTCGGTGGCCTTGCGACCTTCGGCCCGCCAGCCATCACGGACCAAGTCCATCGCCGTGAACTTCTCATCCTTTTCGTAGGGCACGCTGGACACGCCCGCCGGCTTGTTAATGACCACAAGCTGCGAGTCTTCAAAGAGAATCCGCTGCTTGGCCACCGCCATCGCCTTGGGCACCGGGCGCGGGGCGGTGTGGTCAATCGCAAGAGCCTGGCCAAGTCGAACCCGGCGCGAGGGATCATCCGCCAGGACGCCATCAACAGTAATCTTGTTGCGCTCACACATCGCGCGCGCCGTGCTCCAGGCTACGCCGAGCCGCTGGCGAATCACCGCCGCCAGGGTCTTGTCATCCTCTTCCGCTGTCACCACGAAGCTTGGCATGGCCGGCATCTTACGCGGCGAAGCCCCAAGCACAAGCGGGAAGCCGGCAAACACCAGCGCGACCGAACGGCCATCTTGACAGAAAGACTCGGCTTTCTATGATGCGACTTCCAAGGCGTAGTGAGTATGACCGAGCTTAGCTTCCGGCTGAAAGACCTTGAAAACAAGGACAGGCACATCGACTGTGCGCTTTCCGCCACGCTTATTTCCGATGCACTGGCCGACCTAGAGGTCGATGCAGCGCAGTCGGGACTTCATCTCCGCGCCGAGGTGAGCCGACACAATGTCACCGTGCTGTGCGATGGCAAGCTGACTGGGAAGCTCTCGCTGCCGTGTCAGCGCTGTCTTGCTCCCGCTACGGTCGTCGTTGACCAGCGCATGCACACCGTCTTTGTGCCGCCCACGTCCGCTCTTGCGAAACATGACGACGAAGCAGCGGGTGAAGACGGGGTAGACGATGTGGATGACCTCGACTATGCCCATCACAACGGCGAGACGGTCGAGCTTCTGCCCATCTTGCGCGAGTACATCATCCTCTCGGTGCCCATCACCGTTTACTGTCAAGAGGACTGTCGCGGACTTTGTCCTCTCTGCGGCGCTGACAAGAACCAGGGCGACTGCGCCTGCCAGCCTGTCGGTAAGCTGTCGCCACTTTCGGCGCTCCGCGACGTAAAACTCTAACTACAGACTCTCAATCAGCCTGGAGATCACAGCAACATGGCCGTTCAGAAAAGAAGACAATCGAGTGCTCGACGTGACTCGCGTCGTGCGCAGTGGATGAAGATGGCGACGCCGGCTTCATCGGTATGCCCCAACTGCCAGACCGCCAAGATGCCACACCGCATCTGCGGCTCTTGTGGCTGGTACGGCCCGGCCAAGGAAGGGCGGGTGGTCATCCCGCAGCCGACCGAGAACGAGGCTCCGGCAGAGAAGGCCTAACCGGCAGATGGCGCCTCCGATGGCTCACGTCATCGCGATCGACGCCATGGGGGGCGACAGCGCGCCGGGCCCTGAAGTAGAAGGGGCAGCGGCGGCAGTGCGTGATCATGGCGCGCGGGTCATCCTGCTTGGTGACGAGTCTCGCCTTCGCGCCGAGCTTCAGCGGCTTGGCGTGTCGCACCTTGGTATACCGATTCATCACTGTCCCGAGGTGATCACCATGGATGATCATCCCGGCCAGGCAGTGCGCAAGAAGCGTCTGTCGTCGATGCGCGTCGGCTTCGAGCTGGTCCGCAGCGGCGAGGCCTCCGCTGTCGTCTCGGCGGGCAACTCTGGGGCGATGCTGGCTTGTGGGCTTTTCGTGCTCGGCCGAGTGCGCGGGCTCGACAGACCGGGCATCGCCGTGACGATGCCAACCCTGCAGCCCGGCTTGTTTGGTGCGCCGCTGCGCATCGGGGAGTGTGTGCTGCTCGATACCGGTGCCAATGTGGATGTAAAGCCGCAGACGCTGGCGCAGTTTGCGGTGCTCGGAGCGACGTTTGCCAAGCAATGTACTTCTTGTCCGCGCTCACGACCGAGCGTCGGCCTGCTGTCCAATGGCGAAGAGTCCAGCAAAGGCACGCCGCTGCTTCGGCAGACCCATGCCCTGCTGATCGCGAATCCCAGCCCTGCCTTTGAGTACGTCGGCTACGTCGAAGGTCGGGACCTGTTTCAGTTTCGTCGGTCAGCAGGATCACCGCTTCGTGACGGCGGACTGGACGTGGTGGTGACCGATGGCTTTACCGGCAACGTGGTCCTCAAGACAGCCGAGGGGGCCGGTCGCTTTTTGGCCGACCTCTTGCGCAGCGAGGTCAAGCGATCCCTGCTCGCGCAGCTGGGCGCCCTGCTGATGATGCCGGCGCTCCAGTCGCTCAAGCGGGTCGTCGATATTGAAGGACGCGGTGGGGCCCCCTTGCTTGGTGTAAACGGGGTGGCAATGATCTGCCACGGACGAGCGAGCGCCCGGGCCATCACGCGAGCGATTCAGGTCGCGCAAGATCACGTACAGTCCGGGCTGATTGAGGCAACCAAAGCCGCCGTCAGCGCCCACCGCTTCGCCGAAGAATCGGCAAGCTCCGATCCTGAAAACCAGCCAACCGGAGGCTGAATGAGTGACGACCCGCAGACGCCCAGCAGTACACATTCTGTAAACTCGCAGCCCAGCCTGCGCCGCATCCGCATCATCGGCACAGGTCACGCCGTTCCCGAGCGCATCCTTACCAACGACGACCTGAGCAAGATGGTCGAAACCTCCGATGCGTGGATTCGCGAGCGCACCGGCATTCGGACCCGTCACATGGTCCGTCGCGGCGAAGAGGCCGCTTCTGATCTGGCTGCTCGCGCTGGCGCTTCTGCCTGCGAAGCCGCCGGAATTTTGCCCAAAGACATCGACGCCGTCATCTGCTCGACGATCAGCCCGGACATGCCGCTGCCGTCGTGTGCGGTCTATGTGCAGCGCAAGGTCGGGGCCGCTCCAAACAGTGCCGCGTTTGACCTGGCCGCCGCCTGCGGTGGCTTCATCTACGGCCTGGCTGTCGCCGAGGGCCTGCTGCGCAGCGGCCTGTATCGCCACATCTTGCTGTGCGGCGTCGAAGTCTTGTCTGGCTACGTAAACTGGCAAGATCGCAACACCTGCGTCTTATTCGGCGACGGCGCGGGCGCAGCCATCCTGCGGTTGTGTACCGAAGAAGAGCAAGCGGCAGGACTCGGGGTGCAGTCGGTCCACCTGTTTGCGGACGGCACCCAGGCCGAAGCGCTGATGATTCCCGGCGGCGGCTCGCTGTACCCGACCTCGGCGCAGACCCTGGCCGACGGCAAGCACTTTATCCATATGAACGGCAAGGTGATCTTCACCAACGCCGTGCGCAACCTAGCGTCGTCGTGCCTGACCGCCCTGCACCATCACGGACTTGCTCCCAAGGATGTCGATCTGGTGATCGCCCACCAGGCCAACCTGCGCATCGTCGAGGCAGTCGCGCAGCGGCTGGACCTCTCGATGGACAAGTTTTTCATCAACATCGATCGCTACGGCAACACGTCCAGCGCGTCGGTGCCAATTGCCCTGGATGAGGCCGTTCGCATGGGCAAGGTCAAGCGCGGCGATCGCCTGCTGTTCTGTGCGCTCGGCGCCGGCCTCGCGTGGGGCGCCACCGTCGTCCGCTTCTAAGAGGAACCCATGCACAAGGTTGCCTTCGTATTTCCCGGTCAGGGCTCGCAGCACATCGGCATGGGCCGCGCCCTGTGCGAGTCCTATCCGTACGTCCGGGAGCTGTTCGCCAAGGCGGACGCGGCTCTCGGTTACTCGATCGCCAAGCTGTGCTTTGACGGTCCCGACACAGAGCTGGTTCGCACCGAGAACACCCAGCCGGCTCTGTTGTCCTGCGCGGTCGCAGCGGCCGAGGTGCTAAAGCGCGAGCTTGGCCTTCTGCCATCGCTTACGGCGGGACACTCACTCGGTGAGTACACGGCACTGGTGGTGGCCGAGAGCCTCGACTTCACCGATGCCGTGCGACTGGTTCACCTGCGCGGGCGCTTTATGCAGGCCGCAGTGCCCGAAGGGCTGGGTGCGATGGCGGCACTCGTCGGTCTAACCAGTGGGGACGTGACCGCCTTGTGTGCAGAGTCTTCCACCGCCAGCGAGAAAGCCCAGATCGCCAACGACAACGGTGCCGGTCAGCTCGTCATCTCTGGCCACAAACCAGCGGTCGAGCGTGCCATGGCCCTGGCAAAGGCCAAAGGCTGCAAGCTCGTGAAAGCACTGCCGGTGTCTGCACCGTTCCACTCTACGCTGATGGAGCCAGCGGCAGCCCAGCTGGCGGCAGAGCTGGCCCGCGTGGCGGTGTCCGTACCGCGCATTCCCGTGGTCGCCAACATCGATGCCGAGCCATATCCACAAGCTGATCGTGATGCGGTACGCGATCGCCTGGTCCGTCAGGTATCCGGGACTGTGCGCTGGGAAGGCTGCGTGCAGCGCCTGGTTTCCCTTGGTGCCACCGCCATCATCGAGGTCGGACCCGGCAAGGTCCTGCAAGGCCTGGTGAAGCGCATTGCCCCCACCGTCGCACTCGGCGGCTTCGCGGACCCGAGCGGTCTGGCTGCGATTGCGGCGCTGTCGTCCTCCTCAACCCATTAGAGCCAAGCGAGCACTCCATGAGCACCACTCCTTCTCCACGTCGGGTCGCCCTGGTCACCGGGGCGTCGCGAGGCATTGGCCGCGCAATCGCCAAAGCACTGGTCCGTGACGGACTGTTTGTGGTCGCAAACTACGTCGCCAATGAAGCTGCTGCCCAGCAGACCCTGGCCGAGCTGGGGGAAGCAAACGCTGCCCTTGCCAAGTTCGATGTCGCTGACGAAGCGGCGGTCGATGCAGCGGTCAAAGCGATTGGCGAGCAGCACGGGCGCCTCGATGTCGTGGTCAACAACGCCGCTGTCGCCGTCGATGGCCTGCTTCTGCGCGTCAAGACCGCCGACTGGCACAAGGTCTTAGAAACCAACCTCTCGTCGGCATTTTACTTAAGCCGTGCGGCGTCACGCCTGCTCCTCAAAGCCAAGGAGTCGGGCCGGATCATCAACCTCACCTCGGTCGTTGGCGAGATGGGCAACGCCGGCCAGGTCAGCTACGTCGCGGCCAAAGCGGGCCTCATCGGCCTGACGCGCACGTTGGCCCGCGAGCTGGCCTCACGCGGGATCACCGTCAACGCGGTGTCGCCCGGCTTCATCGAGACAGACATGACCCAGCAGCATGTCCAAGGAGAGGCACGACAGAAGCTGGTCGCGCAGATTCCGCTGGGTCGCATCGGGGCACCGGAAGATGTCGCCGAAGCTGTCTCCTTCCTTGCCTCGCCCCGCGCCAGCTACATCACCGGCCAGGTCCTGCGCGTCAACGGCGGCCTGCTCATCGGCTAGCCATCACGCAATCCGGTACTTATCCAGCTTGTAGTACAGCGCGCTCGGCTTGATGCCCAGCAGGCGCGCCGTCTCGGTCTTGACGCCTTTGGCCTCGCGATAGGCCTTCAGGATGAGCTGTCGCTCCAGATCGTCCAGGATGTCGGGCAGTGCCATGCCGCCGCCCGGCAGCTCCAAGCTCGCCAGGTCGGTGTGGCTGCGCTCCTGCGGCTCCTCGCCTCGGATGTGGGCCGGCAGTGCGGCGGCGGTGATGGTGCTTCCCTCACAAAACACCATCGCTTGGGACACCACGTTTTCCAGCTCACGGACGTTGCCCGGCCACTGATAGGCGTACAGGCGGGTCAGCGCATCCTCGGCAATCGCTGTCACGTCCGCATTGATGCGGGGGCCGTGCTTGGCGATGAAGTGACGGCACAGCTCGGCAAGGTCGGCGCGCCGCTCGCGCAGCGCTGGCACCGGCAGCGGCACCACCTGCAGCCGATAGAACAGATCTTCGCGGAACTTGCCCTCGCTGATGAGCTTGGGAAGATCGCGGTGGGTCGCCGACAGGATGCGCAGGTCGACCTTGATCGTCTGCTCGCCACCGACCCGCTCGAAGGTGCCTTCTTGCAGCACCCGCAACAGCTTGACCTGCATCGCTGGTGAGATCTCCCCAATCTCATCGAGCAAGAGCGTCCCGCCATCGGCCAGCTCCAGTCGTCCCAGGCGCCGCTTGATCGCGCCCGTGAAGGCGCCGCGCTCGTGCCCAAACAGCTCACTCTCTAGCAGCGTCTCGGCCAGCGCGCCGCAGTTTACTTTGATGAACGGACCCTGGCTGCGGCGACTCAGGTTGTGGATGGCACGCGCGACCAGCTCTTTGCCAGTGCCTGACTCACCGTAGATCGCCACCGAGGCATCGGTCTTGGCGACCTTGGCGATCTGCTCCATCAGCTTGCGCATCACCTCGGTCGTCCCGATTAAGTCCTGGTGGCGCTCGCCGTCACCATCCCGCAGCTGGTCGTTTTCGGCGCGCAGCCGCTCGCTCATCCGCCGCGCCGAGCGCAGCTCTAGCCCTCGCTCGACCTTGAGCCGGACCACTTCCGGCGCGAACGGCTTCTGCAAGAAGTCCATCGCCCCGAGCTTCATCGCTTCGACCGCCGCTTCGACAGAGCCATAGGCAGTCATGAGCAGAGTCGGACAGTCGGGGTCGAGCTCGCGGATGCGGCGCAGCACTTCCAGACCATCCATCCCGTTCATCTTGAGGTCGGTGATCACAAAGTCAGCCGGGCTCTTCTTGAAGATGGCGAGTGCCTCGCTGCCCGACGCGGTGGCACAGACTTTGTGGCCCATCCTGCGCACGACCTGCGCCACACCCTCACGCATTGTCTCGTTGTCGTCGATAATGAGGACGTTGGCCATGCGCGGATGCTACCATCTGCGCCGCCGCAAAGAGCTGCAAAACCATGGAACCGCTCGTCTCCATCTCGAACAAGCCCAAGACCACCGCCGCCCTGCCCTCTGACCTCGATGGCGCCATCCTCAGGCTGAAAAAGGAGCGCAACGCAGTCATCCTGTCGCACTACTACCAAGAGTCAGAGATCCAGGAGCTGGCGGACTTTGTGGGGGACTCGCTGCAGCTGGCGCAGGCCGCCCAGAAGACGCAGGCTGACGTGATCTTGTTCGCCGGCGTCCACTTTATGGCCGAGGTCGCCAAAATTCTAAACCCGAGCCGCACCGTGCTGGTGCCCGACCTGACCGCCTCATGCTCGCTCGCAGACGGCTGTCGGCCCGAGCAGCTGGCCGCTTGGCAGCGCAAGTATCCCGACCACGTCACCGTCAGCTACATCAACTGCTCGGCAGCGGTGAAGGCGATGTCCGACTGCATTGTCACGTCGTCGAACGCCGAGCGCATCTTGCGGTCCTATCCACCGGAGCAGCCGATCCTGTTTGCCCCAGACCAGCACCTGGGGCGCTATCTGATGAAGCAGACCGGACGGACCGGCATGGTGGTCTACCCAGGCTCGTGCCAGGTTCACGAGATCTTCAGCGAGCGAGAGCTGGTGCGGCTCAAGATGGATCACCCGTGCGCCCTGGTGCTGGCCCATCCCGAGTGCGAAGAGCGAGTGCTCCAGCATGCCCACGTGGTCGGCTCCACATCAGCGCTGATCAAGTCTGCGGTGGAGAGTGCGGCCACCGAGCTGATCATTGTTACGGAGCCCGGCGTCATCCACGAGATGCAGAAGCGGGCGCCCCACAAGACATTCATTCCAGCACCGGCCGAAGGCGGCTGCGCCTGCAACGAGTGCCCGCACATGCGCAAGAACACGCCCGAGAAGATCTACCTGGCGCTGCGCGACATGGTGCCAGAGCTGATTCTTCCTGAAGACCTGCGCTTGGCCGCCAAGCGACCGATCGACAAGATGCTGTCGCTGTCCTAGTAGTGCTTGCGCCCCTGCATTCGCGATGAAGCCGGTGACAACCATCGGCTGCAGCAGCCGCTCAACCATCGGCCCTACTGGTTCGGCCATCGGTAGCGCGGCGGATGCCAGCGGTAGTACACAGACTGACATCGGCAGCGCCAGGGCAGACATTGCTTGCTCGTGGATGGGCTGTGGCTGAGCGCAGCGGCGGACTCGACCAAGCGCGGGGTAGATGTTCCGAGTCGGTAAGACCGCGCAGGCGCTTGCCTTTTGATGAGCCGTCGTGATAAGCACTCAAGGCTTTTGGTTGATTCCCATCACACACGCCTTGGGTTGTACGCGCCTTCGTGCCGGAAGTTCCGGTGAGTGCGCGTCGGTGGCAGGTGCCGCCTACCCAGGCGGAGGCAAACGAACGGAGACGAGATGAGCGAGACGACTAGCGAAGTGGAGAACCAGGAACTATCCCCAGACAACCCCGAAGCGCCGATCACGATGCGGCAGCTTCTGGAAGCTGGCGTCCACTTCGGTCACCAGACCAAGCGCTGGAACCCCAAGATGAAGCCCTATATCTTCGGGGCCCGCAACGGTATCCACATCATCGACCTGCAGCACACGGTGCGGCTGTTCAACCGCGCCTTCAACTTCATCGTCAACACCATCTCATCGGGTGGCACGCTGCTGTTCGTCGGAACGAAGAAGCAGGCGCAGGAAGTGATGCAGCAAGAAGCACTGCGCGCCGGTCAGTACCACGTCACCAACCGCTGGTTGGGCGGCACGCTGACCAACTTCCGCACCGTCAAGGGCTCGATCGATCGGCTCCGCGCGCTGGAGAAGATGGCAGAGGACGGCACGCTGGAGCGGCTGTCGAAGAAGGAAGTCCTGATGAAGATGCGCGAGCGCGACAAGCTTGAGAAAGCGCTCGGCGGTATCAAGAACCTGACGGATGTGCCGTCGGCCATCTATGTCATTGATGCCAAGAAAGAACACATTGCGATCTCCGAGGCACGCAAGCTGGAAATCCCGGTCATCGCAATCGCCGACACCAATGCTGACCCGGATGTCATCGACTACGTGATTCCAGGCAACGATGACGCCATCCGCGCCATCAAGCTGTTTACCGCCAAGATTGCAGACGCTTGCATTGTCGGCGCCCGCCTTGGTCGAGAGAAGGCAGCTGCCCAGACTCGTGACGATGGCTCGCATGGTGGTGAGCGCAAGCAAGCGGCTCCTGGCGCTCCGTCTCCTCGGGTCGAGATGCGCAAGAACCGTGGCGGCGCGATGCGTGGCACGCCAGCGGCTGCAGCCACACCGACCTCGGTGATGCTGTCGAGCGAAGAAGAGTAAACCCGCGTAGCAACCCGCGAGAGCGCCCCGCCAAAGAGCACAGCCTCTCCACCGGCGGGGCTGACCAATTTACTTAAGGAGATACACATGGCCCAGATCACTGCGGCACTGGTGAAGGAACTGCGCGATCGCACGCTCGCCGGCATGGCGGACTGCAAAAAAGCGCTTGAGGAAGTCAGCGGCGACATGGACAAGGCAGCGGACTGGCTGCGCAAGAAGGGCATCACCAAGGCGGCAAGCTCTGCAGCGCAAGGCCGGGTCGCGACGGAAGGTGCGGTGACCTCTTACATCCACATGGGTGGCAAGATCGGCGTCCTTCTGGAGGTCAACTGCCAGACCGACTTCGTGGCGCGCACCGACGACTTCAAGAACTTCTGCAAAGACATCGCGATGCACATCGCCGGTCGCGACCCGTTCCCGCAGTTTGTCTCTGATGAGGAGATTCCCGCCGCACTCATCGAGCGCGAGCGCAACTTCCAGTCCGAGAAAGCCAAAGAGTCGGGCAAGGGCAAGCCGGACAACATCATCGCCAAGATCGTCGATGGTGCAGTGTCCAAGTGGAAGAAAGACATCTGCTTGCTCGACCAAGACTTCGTCAAGGACCCGAGCAAGGACATCCGCACCCTGCAGCTGGAGCTGACGGCGAAGACGGGCGAGAAGATCACCATCCGCCGCTTCACCCGCTACGCTCTCGGTGATGGCTTGCAGAAAAAAGAGCAAGACTTCGCCCAAGAGGTCGCCGCTCAGGTGGCCGCCTCGACGAAGGCCTAAAGGCACTCCATGAGCCAGCCAAGCGGGGAAGCGCCGGTCTATAAACGAATTCTCCTCAAGCTATCGGGCGAAGCGCTGATGGGGAAGAGCCAGTACGGCATCGAACCCGCGACGCTTCATCGCTTGGCCGAGGAGATCAAGCGCGTCCACGACATGGGAGTCGAGGTCGCGCTGGTGATTGGCGGTGGCAACATCTTCCGAGGCGTCTCGGCCTCGACGCAGCACGGCATGGACCGCGCATCAGCCGACTATATGGGCATGATGGCGACGGTGATGAACGCGCTGGCGATGCAAGATGCCATCGAGCAGATGGGCCTGCCGACGCGAGTGCTGTCGGCGATCGAGATGAAGGAGCTGTGCGAGCCGTACATCCGGCGTCGCGCCATCCGTCACCTGGAAAAGCGGCGCGTGGTCATCTTCGCTGCTGGCACTGGCAACCCGTACTTCACTACCGACACCGCAGCGGCCTTGCGAGCGATGGAAATCCACGCCGAGGTGCTGCTCAAGGCCACCAAAGTCGACGGCATCTACGACCGCGATCCGGTCAAGAGCCCAGATGCTGTGCGCTACGAGCGAGTGACTTACCTCGAAGTCCTGCAGCGCAACCTGCAGGTCATGGACTCGACGGCCATCGCGCTCTGTCGCGACAACAAGCTGCCGGTCATTGTCTTTAACCTACAGAACAGCGGCAACATCGGGCGGGTTGTCTGTGGCGACCTGTCAATTGGCACACGCGTCGACTAGTCACGGTACGCAGCCGGCTGAAGGCGGCGCAAACCGTAGGCCTCTTGACGGAAAATAGCCAAAAAGAGAGGATTCATGAGCATGGTAAGCGATGTCCTAAAGAGCCTGGATGACGACATTGCCAAGGCGATGGAGGTCTTTCAGCGCGAGCTTGCCAAGGTTCGGACCGGTCGTGCCAGCACCAACATGCTGGACGGCATCCGGCTGGACTATTACGGCACCCTGACGCCACTCAATCAGGTGGCTTCGGTGAGCGTGCCCGATCCACGGCTTATCGTCGTCAAGCCGTGGGAGAAGCGCATCATTCCCGACATTGAGAAAGCCATCCGCGATGCCGGGCTGGGTGTGAATCCAAGCTCGGACGGCGAGATCGTGCGGCTGCCGATTCCCCCGCTCACCCAGGAGCGCAGGAAAGAGCTGACCAAGGTCGTCAAGCGCATCGGTGAAGACGCACGCGTGGCCGTGCGGAACTGCCGTCGAGACGCTCGCGAGCTGCTGGAGCAAGCTGGCAAAGATCGCGAGATTACGGAAGACGACGTTGATCAAGGGCTCAAGAAGATCCAGGCCGTCATCGACAAGGCGATCGAGAAGATCGACGCCATAGCCGAGAAGAAGCAGGCCGAGATCATGGAGGTCTAGCTCCTGGACCAGCTGTCCTTTAATCCCAAGTTCGGCAAGTACGAGCTGCTCGCCCACCTGGCAACCGGTGGAATGGCTGAGATCTATCTGGCGCAGATGGCCGGCTCCGACGGCTTTTCAAAGCTGGTGGTGGTCAAACGGCTGCTCGCCGACTTGGCGAAGGACAATGAGTACGTCCAGATGTTTCTTGATGAGGCGAGGATCAACGCCCGCCTCAATCACTCGAACATCGTGCAGGTCCTAGAGCTGGGTGAAGTCGACGGGCAGTACTTCATCGCGATGGAGTACGTGTCCGGTCTGTCGATTGCGCAGGTGGGCAAGCTGGCGACGCAGCGACTGGGAGAGGTGCCGCAGAACATCGCCTGCGGCATCATGCTGCAGTCGTGCGCGGGCCTGCATCACGCCCACGAGACGAAGCTGTCAGACACCGACGAGCTGGGCATCATCCACCGCGACGTGTCTCCGCAGAACCTGCTGCTGACCTACGAGGGCTTCGTCAAGGTCGTCGACTTCGGTATCGCCAAAGCGGAAGGCCGAGAGACGCGCACCCAGGCCGGCATGGTCAAGGGCAAGTTCGCGTACATGAGCCCCGAGCAGTGCACCGGCCAGAAGGTTGACCGCCGAACCGACATCTTTGCGCTCGGCGTCATCTTGTTCGAGCTGTGTACCTCGCGGCGCTTGTTCAAGCGGCCGACGCCGATCGAAACCTATGAAGCGATTCAGAAGGGCGAAGTGCCGGACCCGTGCTCGGTGTCTCCGGCGATCTCTCGGCAGGTTGCGGATGTGATCTTAAAGGCTCTCGCGCGCAACCGCGATGAGCGCTACCCGACGGCAGAAGCCATGCAGGAGGCGCTGGAGCTGGCGATGCGGCGCTCGGGCCTCAAAGGCCGGCCGCTCGACCTGTCGCGCTTTCTCGATACCAACTTCCAGACCGAGATCAAGGAACAGGAAGATCTGGTCCGTCGCATTGCTGCCGGCGAGCTGACGCAGCCGGAGAACCAGCACGTCGCGGAGGCGAGCAAGCTCGCGGACAACTACGCGCACGTGGAGGACCTCGACATCGAAGAAGATCTCGAGGAGGCGGACGATCAGACCAGCAACGACCTGAAGAGTCCCGATCACAAGCCGGCCAGTCCGCCGCCGCCAGTGCCCTCGCTGGCCAACAAGTCGGCGCAGATCGCGCAGAAGCCGGTGTCAATGGTGCTGCCGACCATTGACCCGAAGAAGGCGCTGCAAGAGATGCTGGCGGGCAAAGCGCCTAACATTCTCGGCGATCAGCTGCAAGGGCTGGCGAAAGCGGCCAACATCACTGCGCCGCCGCCCGAAGATCCAGCGGCTGCGGCTGCGGATGCTGTTGCCGCCGGTCCAGCACCGGGCTCAGCGAGTGGTCAAGGCCTGTCGCCATCTGCCACCACTCCGACCTCGGGCGCAGGCGGCTCGCCGAGCGGTCAGGGACAAGCGCCAGCAGCGCCTCTGTCCGGACTGCAACGATTCGCAAACCTGCCGCTGCCGATCCTGCTTGGCATCGCCTTTGGCTTGGCGGTGCTGTCGGCCATCTTGACTGCGCTGCTCATTTTCTAGGCTGCTCCCTGGATCTTTGAGCTCGTGGCGCTGCGAGCGCTGGCCGGTGTTTCCGGCTTGACGGCGGTTCTTCGCTTTTGGGAACTTCGCTTCTCAAGCGAGGTGACTGCGATGGATCGCAAGCAAGCAGGTTTCCTGGTGGTATCGCTGCGCGGGTGGGCGCTGTGGTGTGGGCTGCTCGGTGTGGCAGCATGTGACGCGCCGACGGGCAAGCCGGATGCCGGCGATGCGGGGGTCGCCGATGCCGCGAGCTGCACGATGTGTGGTGGCGCCTGTGTCGATCTGATGGCGGACTCACGTCACTGCGGCGCGTGCGGCAACGACTGCGGTCCAGCGGCAAGCTGCGTGGGCGGGACCTGCGAAGTGAGCAGCCGAGATATGTCCGTGCGCGATCTGCCATCAATGGACGGTGGCATGACGATGCGCCGGCTCTGCGATGCGACGCCGCCCGTGGGAGCCAAGCTGGCCCCACCGCCGCCGGTCTACTCGGGCACTTGTCCGCGCCTTGTCTCGGGCAAAAACACGATTGTGTCGTCGGGGAACAGCCGCACGTTCCTGCTCGCGATGCCCACGACGCCCATGCCTGGGGAACAGCTGCCGCTGGTGTTTATGTGGCACTGGCTGGGGGGCAGCGCGGACTCGTTCCTGAAGAAGGGCGAGGTGCAGGCGGCGGTGGACAAGCAGCGCTTCTTGGCGATCTTGCCGGAGGCCAAGGGCGACATCGTCTGGAAGTGGCCCTTTGATGTGCTGGTAACGGCCGCACGGCAAGAGGAAGAGTATCGCTTCTTCGACGACATGCTGGCCTGTGCAGCAGCGCAGCTTGCGGTCAATACCAACTGCGTGTCGTCGGTGGGAGTAAGCGCGGGCGCCCTGTTTACGGACCAGCTGGCAACGGGACGCAACAAGTATCTGGCGTCGGCGATGTCCCTGTCTGGCGGCGTTGAGGGCGTGGCCAAAAAGTGGGGAAATCCGCCGCGCAAGCTGCCGATGCTGGTGCTGTGGGGTGGATCGACCGACATCTGCGCCGGGCTGGTCAACTTCCAGACCGCCTCGAAGGCACTGGAGACGCAGCTGGTCAAAGACGGTCACTTCTTCGTCGAGTGTGTTCACAACTGCGGTCACGCTGAGCCGCCCCTGGAGGCTCCGGCGATGCTGTCCAAGTACGCGGCGTTCTGGGAGTTTGCGTTTGCGCACCCGTACTGGCTTGGAACCGGGGAGTCGCCGTACAAAGCAAGTGGCCTGTCGTCAAGCTACCCAAGCTGGTGCTCGATCGGAGCGGGCTCGGCGACGCCTCGGACGGGAATGTGTCCTGACAAGCCGGGCTGTTAGGTAGCTTGGCCGGCGACGGATGACGGAACGGGAGACGACGGCCCGCTCTCGGCATCGTGTAGGGCGGCGGGGTGAAGCGATGCCAGGGAGCGGAAGCCAGCCAGCGCCTCGCGAAAGGACAGCCCCGGCCACGGCATAAACGACAGCGTGGCGTCTTTGGGCAGGGTGCGACAGACGGCGGCAACCTCGACCTCGCCGCTGCCGGGCGGTAACGCGCCGATCGGGCCACAGGCATCGCCGACGCAGTGAAGCGGACCTTTCGCAAAGCTGCGGACCGAGTCGGCGAGCGAGACAAGCCGCATCATCGAGGACAAGTGCGCCGCCGGCAGATCCAGGCAAGGCCGCAGAGGCGCGCCGTCAAACTCTTCGAGGAGCAGGCGTAGCTCAAGAGGCAGCGGCAGCTCGGTGACACGACGGGGATAGGCGATAAGCAGGGTCTTTTGACTGTGAACGGCAAGGTTGGCCAGGCTCTCTAGCGCTCGCCGCACCGCGTCAAGGTGCCTCGGCAGGAGCGCGCTGCGAGCTTGCAAAAGCTCGTCACCAGGCTCGCTGTCTTCAAAGGCAGCGCCGCGCAGGAAGTGGGCGCGGACGTTCTGCCACAAGCGCGATAGCCCAGCGACTTCCCCAAGCCGGACACGGACAAACGGGCACGACAGCGAGGTGGCTACCGCAAGCGCGGTCTTGGCGACGTGGGTGGCGGTGCGGCTCTCTTCCTTATCGAGCGCGGCAAGCTGAGCCAAGGCGGCCTGCGGTCGATCCAACGTATGCGCGCCCAGCTCGGCATCGATCGCACACACCTTCACTTCGGTGCGCGGCTCCATGACAAGCTTCTGCAACGTCTCGACAAGACCGGGCAAACCGGGCGCCGGCAGGTGGAGCGCGGTGGCACCTTCGGACAACAGCGATGACAATACAGAGTCCACAGACACAGGCGTCGGAGACTGCCCACCGGGTAGCACCGAAAGACCAAGCGCCGCACGTGGCCCGCTCGCGTGGGATGGGGTTTGACTTTGCATGACGAGTCAATTTACACCTATGCCGTCCTGTGTAGGGAAATGGCCGTCCTGTGGGCTCTGCACGAGGACTCGACACCAACGATAGGAAGCTGCCGATGCAATCGCACTCTCGGGCGAAACCGCCGAAGCACTTAGGGACCTTGCTGGGGTCCTTGGGCGCGCTCCTTCTTTACAGTCAGACGGCGAACGCTCAGCCAGTCCAAGAAAATGGATTCACTGAGCCGACGTACAACATGCAGCTGTTCCGTCCAGCCATCGACTCGAAGGGCTACGTGACCCTGAACGCCTCGCAGGTGCTCGGTCACAAAGACTTCTCGCTCGGGCTGGTGGGCACGTGGGCGGGCAATCCGCTGTATCTGGAGACGCCTGCTGGCTCATCGGCGACGTTTGGTCCAGTGACGAGCGGGCGAACCTTCCAAGTCAACAACTTGGTGACTGCGCAGCTGCAGTTCGCAGTCGGTCTGTGGAAGTACTTTGAGATCGCGTTTGGCATCCCGCTGTCGATCATGACGGGTGGCCGGCAGATCTGTCCGCCGAATGCGCCCTGTCAGGGCTATGCCGGTGATGGCTCGGCACGAACCGACCTGACGTTCTCGAAGACGGGCTTTTCGGATCTGGCGATTCACTTGAAGGGCCGGTTCCTAAACACCTCGCGTCACCCGGTCGGGCTGGGTGCGCTGCTTTCGGTCTATCTGCCGGTCGACAAGTGGGCGGGCGGCGATGCTCACAAGCAGTTCATCGCCGAAAACAACGTCGTGCTGCATCCACAGGTCCTGCTCGACAAGGAGTGGGGCCGATCGCGGCGCTTCCGGACGGCGATCAATGCCGGCGCGCTGATTCGCTTTGGCTCGACGGAGTTTATCGATCGTGGGCGACCGCGCGTCACCGATGAAGCGATGAACACGTTCTGCTATCCGGCGGACAATACCTCGTCGCAGTTCGAGCAAGGGCTGTGCGGCACAGGTCTGCGTCGGGGCGTTGGCACGCAGCTGACCTACGGCATCGGCGCGTCGCTGGCAATCGTCAAGCAGCGCTTCGAGGTGCTCGGCGAGTTCTATGGCTACGCCGACGTGACGGGCAACCAGAAGGCCTATCCGCTGGAGGGTCTTGGCGCGATCAAGCTGTACCTGGCCAAGAAGTCGTTCCTGGTCGCGGGCGCGGGCGGCGGGCTGATTGGCCTGTCGGACTCGGGCAAGATGACCGGCGGACCGCTGTGGCGTGCCTTCATCGGCTTTATCTTCGAGCCGAACATCGGTGACCGCGACGGCGACGGCATCAAGGACGACGTGGACAGGTGTCCGGATGATCCCGAGGACTTCGATGACTTCGAGGACGAGGACGGCTGCCCCGATCCGGACAACGACCGGGACGGCATCCTCGACGTAGATGACAAGTGTCCCAATGAGCCGGAGACGAAGAACGGCTTTGAGGACGAGGACGGCTGCCCCGACAGCGTGGTGCTCGACCGTGACGGCGACGGCATTCCCGACAACCTCGACAAGTGCCCTGACGATCCCGAGGACAAAGACGGCTTCGAGGACGAAGACGGCTGCCCCGATCCAGACAACGACAAGGACGGCATCCTCGATAAGGACGACCTGTGTCCAAATGATCCGGAAGACAAGGACGGCTTCGAGGACCTCGATGGCTGCCCCGATCCGGACAACGACAAGGATCAGATCCTCGACAAGGATGACCAGTGTCCGAACGAGCCGGAAACCTACAACGGCTACCAAGATCAGGACGGCTGCCCCGACAAGGGTCGCGTCATCGTCCGCAAGGGCAAGCTGGAGATCCTCGACAAGATCTACTTCGAGACGGACAAGGACATCATCAAGGAGATCTCGTTCCCGATCCTCGATGCGATCGCCGCGACGATGAAGGGCAACCCGCAGATCTTGGAGATTGAGGTCCAAGGACACGCCGACGAGCGCGGCGACGACGCCCACAACATGGATCTGACCGAGCGGCGCGCCAAGGCGGTGCGGGTGTACCTCATCGACAAGGGCATCGACGGCAACCGGTTGCAGTCCCACGGCTACGGCGAAACCAAGCCAGTCTGCATGGAGCACAACGAGGACTGCTGGTCACGCAACCGCCGCGTCGAGTTCGTGATCATGAAGCGCTCCGACGGCGACACCGCCAAAGAGTAGCGAGCGTGGCGCCAGGACACTGGTTTCTGGCGCTGCCTCGCTGCTGGCTCCCCTTCCTATAGCCCTGCCCCACCCCTTCTATCCCCTAATAACCGGTCCAGACGCCCCACAGCGTCTCGGTGGTTCCGCTTGGCTCGCTGCGCCAGCGGACTCCGTCATAGTGCAGGATGGTGCCGGCCTCGCCGACTGCCCAGATGTCGCTTGCTGTGGTGCCGTACACATCAAGCAAGTTGGTGGTGACCGGGACCGTTTCCTTGGTCCAGCTGGACGGTGGCCCGGTGTAGTGGGCTACCGTACCTCCCGAGCCGACCGCCCAGACATCTTTGGGCCCAGTGCCCCACACAGAGCTGTAGTTGCAGATCACAGGACTGGTGTGAGCGGCCCAGCTGCTGCCGTTCCACAGAGCCAGGCGCGAGTTCCAGCCGACCGCCCAGAGCGCAGCAGGACCCGATGCCCACATCTTCATGTAGGTCGCTGCGGGCGGAGCGTTCGACATCGCCGGCCAGCTTGCACCATCGGATGAAACCAAAAACTCGTTGCTGATGGGTCCGCCGGTAGCCACGTTGGTTAGACCCCAGATTGTCGACGCCAAGGGCACGCCGAAGATGCCAGCAAACTGGCCCGTGGTCGGCAGAACCACCGCGTTCCAAGCGCTGCCATTCCAGTGCAGGAGCGCTCCGCCCATGCCCCCCGCCCAAGCTGCCGTAGCGCTGCGAACAAACACCGTGCCCAGGTCCTGAGTCTTAACAACCCCCTGCAACTTCCAACTCACCCCATTCCAGGTGAGGATGGGTAACGGAAGTTATTAAGACTTCCATGAACACACAACGACATACAAACAGCACCAAGACTGCGATCGGCTACGTGCGGGTGAGCACACAGGAGCAGGCCAGCGACGGGGTGAGTCTCGATGCACAACGCGATAAGCTGCGGGCCTATTGCAAAGTCAACGGCATCAAGCTTATCGACATAAAGGCGGATGAGGGTTATTCGGGTAGCACTCTCGAGCGGCCAGGTCTGCAAGCGGCGCTACAACTCGTCCGGCGCGGTCGCGTCAACACCCTCATCGTTGCCAAGCTGGATCGGTTGTCGAGGTCGTTGCGGGATGTCTGTTCGCTGGTGGAGGAGCTGTTCAGCGACGAGCGGAACCACCTCCTATCGCTCTGCGGCATGGTCAACACGCACACCGCTGCGGGACGGATGTTGATGATGAATCTCGCGAACTACAACCAGTTCGAGCGCGAGATGATCGCGGAGCGGACTCGCGATGC
The DNA here is from genome assembly GCA_016794465.1 of Myxococcales bacterium. Classification (GTDB taxonomy): domain Bacteria; phylum Myxococcota_A; class Polyangia; order Palsa-1104; family JAEUJZ01; genus JAEUKA01. The sequence goes on from JAEUKA010000074.1 coordinate 101,386, forward strand.
GCTTCAGCACATGAAAGCCCAGGGAGTGCGGCTGGGACATGCTCCGTACGGATACCAACATGGGAAGGAGAGAGACGAGCGTGGGCGACGGCAGCTCGTGCCGATTCCTAAAGAGCAGGAAGTCATTTCTAAGATCAAAATGCTGCATGCAGAGAAGCTGTCGTTCACGAAGATCGCGCGACGACTCAATGAGCTTGGGATTCCTGCGAAGCGTGGCGGGCGCTGGGTTGTGTCGCGAGTTTGTACGACGCTTCAGCGCGAAGGAGCGTACAAGGCGCGCACGAACAAGATGCAAGGACCACTTCGTCATGACCGCGAAGCAGCGACGGAAATGGCGCTCAGATTGCGCGCGGAAGGAAGGAGTCTGAACCAGATAGGAGTGCGTCTGCGGAAGGAAAGACTGACGCCACTGCGCGGTGGGAAGTGGCATGCAGCACAGGTGGCGCAGCTACTCCGAAAGCCAGCGGATCGAAACACGGCAGCGCGTCGTGCGTGCGAGCTGCGAGCGGAAGGAATGACGCTGAAGGAAATCGGAGTGAGACTGACGATGGAGGGGTTTCAGAGAGAGGACGGAGGGGTTTGGTATCCGTCGCTGGTGCATGGGTTGATCTTGTCTGCGGAGTCCGAACGGGAGGACTCACCGCAGAGTCCGCAGTAGACCGACAATCGGGCGAAGTTGTCGCCTGGGATCTTTAAGCCGCTGCTCGACTGGTTTCAACCGTGGGCTGCGGTACTTGCTGCCAGCTTGGTCGGCATCGGCCACGAAGTGGTGGTGGCAGGTCCTCTTCGCGAAGGCCCAGTTCTGACACTCGTTGCAGAGCCCGCAGTGTGAGCCGGGACGGATAGGTGCGAGCAGTCTCCAGATTGCGAATCGTTCCCCAGCTGAGTCCTGACTTGGCGGCCAACTCGAAGCGACACATCCCGGCCTGTTCCCGACGCAGGCGCAGGAGCATTCCAAACGCCAGCGTGGGCGGTGCGGTCGGTTCCTCTCGCTGTGATACCAACGACAGCAGTGCTCCTTTGCGAGAGGGTGAGAATCCTTGCCAGTGCAGGGTGTTTGCGCTGAGCGCGATCTCGAGCAACGCCAGTGGCTCATCGTGGGGCCAATCGAGCCACTCCACTGCTACCAGAATCGCGCGCTCTGTTCGCTTGATTGCGAGCGCCTTTAGCAAGGCATGCGGGCCGGTCGCAGCCCAGCGCAGGAATCGCTCGATCCAGCGTTCTGCCGGCAGGGTGAGGTCGAGCGTGGCGGAACTACGCGGCGGACTCGATGAAATGGTGTGTTTTCGATGATGAGAGGGACTTGTCGGGGGAACATCACACGGCATAGACTGCTCCTGTTCACGTCGGAGATTGCTGGCAGGCGAGGTCCGACGCGGGCTAAGGGCTCGACCGTCTTGTGGCGGTCGGGCCTGGGTATTGGGGGTCTTGTGACCCGCCACAGCTTGTTACCTTATCTGCTCATCAATTGCAATGTTCGGAAATATTTGTGAGGCTCAGATAGCTAACTGGAGACTTGATCCCGGCATCTGCTACCGAGGGATGTGGTCCGTGGTCGAAAAAATCCAGCGTTTCTGGGTCTGGTGAGCCGTCTCAAGCGGCTCAGAAAAGCCGCAGGCATGAGCTACGATTCGGTCGCAGCAGCGACAGGGATGCTGGATGCTCCGACGGTGTTTCGCTTGGAGCATGGCCAGCGCATCCCACGGCTCGACACCGTTGAGAAGGTGGCTACGGCTCTTGCGGTGAGTCCATCGTATTTGGCGTACGGAGTCCATGCGACCGCCCCGGTCGGCTGTGAGTCATCGGGGGCGTCGTACATGGGTCAGCGACTGCGGTCAGCGCGGGAGGCACTGGGTCTGTCGATCCTTGCCATCGCCAAGCATGCCGGAATCAGCCACACGTCCGTCGGTAACATCGAGCGCGGTGCGATGCCCAATATCGAAGCCGCAGAGCGACTTGCCGTTGCCCTTGGAGTCTCGCCCGCTTGGCTGGCGTTTGGTGCTGAGCCTGTCAATGCGCGGCGGCTGCCTCCTCGCCGGTCCACTGACTCGCTATCGCCAAGCAGCGACTGAAAGACTCCTGTAGAATCCGACCCCAAAGGGTCGTACATGCCAAACCCAACCGATCGTGAGACGCTCCGCAAGCTGCTTTCCGCCGTGTTACCGACGGATTCAGATCTCGAAGCCCTGTGCATCGACCGTTTCCCGTCCACTGCCAAGCGATTCTCCAGCGGGATGGATCGGGTTGGGAAGACCAACCTGTTGTTCCAGCTCGAAAGCCCGGAGGAGATCTTGGCAGCGCTTCAGTCGCGTGAACCAGCACGCTACGCTCGTCAGCTGCAGCTGCTCAACTTGGCCCACAGCGCGGCGGCCAAAGTGACAGAATCAGCGGCGATATCTTCACAGAAGTCACAGCCCGTACCGTCGCAACCGGTAGCCGCCCGCGCGCCAGCAGTCCAGCCGCCGCCCGGTCCTTCTGAACAGCCACATGCTGATGTCGTGATCGTCACCGCCCTGAAAGACGACGAGTATGACGAAGCGTACAAGGTCGAAGAGGGGGCGATAGGAGACTGGACCACCGCCCGCATCGAAGGAACGGAAGTGGCATTCCGTGACTACCAGGCAGCGGACGGTCAGCCTCTGCGAATCGCGATGACCTGGGCCACCCGCATGCGGGGCACGGCCGCTGCTGATGTCGCGGGTCGATTGGTCGACAAGCTCGGCGCTGGCTGCGTCGCGATGTGTGGTGTCTGCGCCGGTCGGCGCGACGACGTCCAGCCGGGCGACGTGATCATCGCAGACCTTGTCTACCGCTACGATACCGGGGCGATGCGGGTCGAGTACGATAAGCACCGCAAGCGGCACGAGCGGTTTAAGGCAGACCCCGAGCCGCTCCCACTGGCCGAGGCAATCCTGCACCGCGCCCAGGCCTTCGGGGTGGATGGTGCGCCGTGGATTCACGAGCGACCACTGACGCTCGCTGCGCAGTGTGACTGGGTGCTCGCCCAGCTTAACGCTGGCCAAGATCCCCTGATGCACGCTGAGTCGGAGCAGCGCTGCCCAGCCTGGTCCAAAACACTCGATCGGCTGAAATCGCTTCGCTACGTGACTGAGAGCCTTGGCGTTGACATGCAGCTGCAGCTTACGGACGAAGGGACCGCGTACATCCGAGGGCTGCTCCTTCTGCATCGAAAAAGCCTGCCGCCCGCACCGCCCTGGCGTCTGCACATCGCACCCATCGCAACCGGTGGCAGCGTGATGCGCGATCCCAAGCTGTTCGACAGACTCTCTGAAACCAACCGCAAGGTGCTGGGCGTCGAGATGGAAGCGGCAGCGATTGCGGCCACGGCGCACGCCAGGAACCTGCCGTGGGTGGTCATGAAAGGGGTGATGGATCACGCCGATCATGACAAAGATGATCTGCTCAAGCGGTTTGCGGCTCGGGCCTCTGCGGAGTGCCTGATTCGCTTCCTTCGTGAGAATCCACCGCGTGCGACACAGCATTTTACCCGCAACCCAGCTGGAAGTCCGACGAATCGATCAGCGGGCATCATCGCCACCCCAGCGCTTCGTCCGACTTCCGCAGCGGCTGCGCAACCAGGCAAGGCCCTGGCGACTCCTCTCGCGGTGACGCCTCTTGTGCAGCGCGATCCAGCGACTGTGCATGCCGAGCTCAAACAGAAGTTGGAAGAGGTACTCCGTGAGTCTCCCGCGCTGGTCAAAGCGCTGCTCGGATACTTGTCGCCTGCGGGCGCAGAGCGGGATCCCGTGAAAGCCATTGCCAACGGCTTGACCTTGCGTCATGCACGGGATGTGGTGAAGGACTTAAGCGAGCTGACGCAGCAAGACCCGACGCTGCGCGGAGCGGTAGTGAAGCTCCTTGGCCATGTCCTGCCGCTCGCGGTGGACTGGGACGACCTGCTGGCCCAAGCGGAAGCCCAGAAGGTCAAACCGGATGTGCTCGAGCTGCCGCTGCGAACGATGACGCTGGCCGAAGTGATCAATGCGCGCCTCGATGGACGGAGCTGTCAGTTGGTGGCAGGTGGCTATGACATGCAGGGTGTCGCACATGTGCCCCTGCCTTCCGTGGCCTACGCTCCGATGTTTGATGCCGAGGGCCAGGGTCTTGCCCAAGCGGTACTGTCGAACCTGTGGCAAGAGCAGCAGACGAGTCACACACTGCTCCCGGACCGCGAGGAATGGCAGCAGATCGGGAAATCCACTACCACCAAAGAAGAGTTTTTCACCGCAGCGAAGACCGAGATCAACAAGAGAGGACGGAAGCTAAACCGTTATCTGTTGTTCATGGACGCCAAGCTTGCCACGGCAGGAATTGACAATCAGAGCTTGGATGAGTGGTGGAACATCACCCACCATGCGCTCAAGCAGACCTTGCCCGGGCTCCGACTGGTGCGGCTCAAAGGCCGTGACGCAGAATTTGAAAAGGAATGCGAGCTGATCTCTGATATTCGCGGACTCCACAACAGGTAACGTACGCTGCTCCCTCATGCTGAAAACTCTCGCTCATCTCACGGCGGAAACTGCCATTGACCTTCCGGAGCAGGATGGCCTGCCGAAATCGGTACACGTCATTGATGGCGACTCGATCCTGGCGGTGAATGCCGCGATTGTCACAGGGCGACCCTTGCTGGTACGCGGCGAGCCTGGTACTGGCAAGAGCCAACTGGCGCGGGCCGCTGCGCAGACCTTGGGACGAGCATTTGTGCAGCACGCGGTTGACTCACGCACCGAGACTCGCGATCTGTTGTGGACCCAGGACTCCGTGGCTCGGCTTGCGGAAGCCCAACTGGTTGGCTCGCTGCCCTCCCCAACCCAAGAAAGCGTCGAGCGCTGTATGGCAGTCGAGAACTTCATCCACCCCGGACCGCTGTGGTGGGCGTTCGACTGGCAGTCTGCCTGCGAGCAAGCGAAGCGGGTGCGCCAGAGTCCGCCAGCCACGCCCAAAGACTGGACCATCGAGCTGGGCGTCGTCGTGCTGATCGACGAGATCGACAAGGCAGACCTGGCGGTGCCCAATGGACTCCTCGACGCGCTTGGGCACGGTCGCTTCGAGGTTCCAGGATGCGCCACCGTCACGATGAGAACGCCTCGACCGCTCGTCTTGATTACTACCAACGAAGAGAGAGCGCTTCCCGATGCCTTTCTGCGGCGGTGTTTCGTGCTCCATTTGAAGCTACCCAGCACGCACGATGCACTGGTAGCGGCGCTGACCGGACGTGGACGGGCCCACTTTCCACGAGCGGTGTGCAGTGATGCAGTACTGAGTCGGGCCGCAGCGCAGCTCGCCAGTGACCGAAAGGAGGCGACAGCACTGGGTCTTGCGCCGCCCGGACTGGCCGAGTACATCGATCTGCTCCGTGCAGTGAGCGAGCAACAGAAGACGGAAGCCAAGCAGCTTGAGCTACTCAGCCAGCTGGCGAAGTTTGCGTTCAAAAAGCATCCCGAGATGATGGAACAGCCGATGGAGCGCTGAGAGAGCAGAGTGGGGATGGCTTCCATTGAAAAGCGGCGCGCGGCAGTCTCCCGCGCGGATCTCGTACGGTTGCTGGCAGCACTTCCCAGCGAACAATGCAGCGCCTGCGCAGAGCTGTGCGGGTTTGTTGCCCAAGAAGAGCTACGCCCGGCGGAGGAACGCCCACCATCGATCGAAGCCTCCGTACAGCCGCTCCCTCTGCCTTCATTCGAGAATGCTCGTGGGTCGCTGTATCGCTTCGAGACAATGACCTTCACCGAGGACGCAAACGACGATCTCACGCCCGCGCCGCCCGTCACAGCGGGGTTTTCGCGAGAGGAGCTAGCCAGTCCCAAGGGGTCGCTTTTTGCGCTTCCACGCCGCCCGCCGCTTGCCGCTTGGTCGAAGCTATGGCCGGTGCTACGTGCGGCGCTGCAGGGCACGCGGCCCGGTCGTGAGCTTGATGTCGAGGAGTGCATGCGTCGGTGGGGCCGTGGCCAAGTCCTCTCTGGGCTGCCACAAGTCCAGCGCAAGGTCTGGGCGGATCGAGCAGAGCTGTGGATCGATCGCAGCCGAAGGCTGACACCGTTTTGGTCGGATCAGGATGAGGTCTGGCTCAGGCTTCGTCAGTGCTGTGGAAAGAGCGGTCTGCGGCTGCGAATCCTGGACGTATCAGAGCAGACCTGGCGCCTCCAGAGCCAGGGCGAGTTTTTGAGTGGGCACCGATTGGAACCCGGGCAACGGGTCCTGGTACTTGGTGATCTGGGCGCCTATGGCTCCCCGATAGAACGGAGAGCTTGGCTGGTGACTGGGCAGCGGCTGCGGAGAAAAGACGCGCTGATCTCGGCGCTGGTGCCAGTGCCGGCGAGCCGTGTGCCCCCACTGCTGGCCAAGGAATGGTCTGTCGCCGTATGGGAACAAGGCAGACGCATGGCAGGAGCCAAGGAGCCACGCACCTCTGGGCAGTCTGCCGACCGTGCTGAACGAGTGCTGCGGCTGTGCGCTCCTGCCGCGTATGTCCAGCTTGGCCTGTTGCGTGCGCTGCGGCGACTGTTGTCGGCAAGCGAGGCGGATGCGTCCACCGAAGCGGACGTGTTTGCACACCCCAAGGTAGGAGCCGCCGACGCGATGGGCTTGGTCCTTCTGCCAGAGCATGCGGCAGAGCTGCGGCAGGGGTTTGCGGATCACGAACCTGCGTCTTTGCAGGCTCAGGTCAGCGATGCAATCCGTGCATGGCACCAGCGCTTGCCCCAGGAGCTGCTGCGAATCGAGACGCTGAGCTGGCTGGCGGTGAGCAGCAAAGCCCCGCCGCCCGGGGACCCCAGCGACGCGCTCGCGTTTGCAGACCGAATGGGCTCCTCGCTGCGCGGGGGGCTTGCCGATCCCAGGCTCAAGGCTGTCGTGGCGCGCTGCGCTCAGATGATGCTCGGAGCGCTGCCCGAGCGAGCGTACCAAGCGCTTCCCAAGCTTCAGCCCCTCTTTGCCGGTGTGTTCGCGGAGCAGTCGGGCATCCGGATTCCGCAGGGCCTGTCACCCCAGCTCCTGTATTCCGATCTGGTGTGGGCACAGGAGCAAGTCTGGTGGAGCATCCGTCAAGTGGGCGCGAAGCTGGTGTTTCATCGAGCACCGGATGGCGCGTGGGCATCGACGGCCAAAGGTCCCGGCAGTCCCGTAGCGTGGCTGCTCGCCCGAAGTCCCCATGTCTTTTTGAAGTGGGACGAAGACGACTTCGAGATCCAGCATGTCCTGACAGACGGACTGCAGTTCCTGCTGCGCGCTAGGCAAGGTGTGACGCTGCGCAGCGACTGCTCTACGGTCACCATCGCACCCTGGATCTGCGAAGCCTGGGCAGTCGCAGCCGGACGCGACCGGTACGGACTATGGGCGGATGCAGAGGTGGAAGGAGTGGCCGTACGATTCCGGTGGATTCCACCAGGGCGATTCCTGATGGGGTCGCCCACGTCGGAAGCTGGACGCTACAAGGAAGAGGGACCGCAGCATGAGGTGACGCTGACCGAAGGAAGATGGCTAGCGGATGCGCCGTGTACGCAGGCGCTATGGGAAGCGGTGATGGGAAGCAACCCGAGCTACTTCGTGAGCCCAGACCGGCCCGTCGAACAAGTGAGCTGGGACGACTGTCAGGAGTTTCTCCAAAAACTCAACGAGCGAGTGCCCGGGCTTGAAGCGCGGCTGCCAAGCGAGGCGGAGTGGGAACAGGCATGCCGAGCGGGAACGCAGACGGCGACGTGGCTTGGTGTTCTAGAGATACTGGGAGAATGCAACGCGCCGTTGCTGGATGAGATCGCGTGGTACGGAGGAAACAGCGGACAGGAGTATGAGTTAAAGAACGGCTATGGCTCCAGTGACTGGCTGAACAAGCAGTATCCACACACCAAAGCGGGCACGCACCCCGTACGAACCAAAGCGGCGAGTCCATTGGGTCTGTTCGACATGCTAGGCAATGTGTATGAGTGGTGCATGGACTGGTACGGACGGTACGGCGAGGACGCTGTCACAAACCCCCCTTTGCCTAGCGTGGGCTCCTACCGGGTCAGTCGTGGGGGCACGTGGGCCAGCTACGCGAAGTTCGAGCGCGCTGCCGGCCGGATGGGGTACTCGCCCAACCGTCGCTTCTACGGCCTGGGTTTCCGGCTTACCCGAGGTCAGGGAGCTGGTCAGGCCCCCGGGGGGACAGGGACGCGGAGCGGCGAACGCGACTCTTCTGTGAAAAAGCGATGAGGAATCGACCCCGGCTGCTGGACGGAATCCCCGAGCCCTGGGCGGTAGAGTGGGGGGAGGATCGGCACGGCCTGTTCATGAGCTTCGCCGTCGACGACTGCGTGCAAAAGCTGCGTTACATCCGGCCCGGACGATTCCTAATGGGGTCGCCGGAGAGTGAATTCGAGCGCTTCCCAGACGAAGGTCCCCAGCATAAAGTCGAACTAACGCAGGGCTACTGGCTGGCAGACACGCCGTGTACCCAGGCGCTGTGGCAAGCGGTGATGGGCAACAATCCCAGCCATTTTCGGGGCAGTGATCGGCCCGTCGAGCAGGTGAGCTGGGATGACTGTCAGGAGTTTCTGTGGAGGCTCAACGAGCGGGTGCCCGGCTTACAGGCGCGGTTGCCGAGCGAAGCAGAGTGGGAATGCGCCTGCCGAGCCAGAATGAGCGGAAGGACAAATAAGGAAGAGATCGATCTGAACGAGGATGGAAGCACCCCGATCTTGGAGCCCATCGCCTGGTATAGGAAGAACAGCGGAAAGCAGAGCCAGCCGGTGCGAAGAAAAGAGGCGAACACCTGGGGTCTGTACGACCTGCTCGGCAACGTCTGGGAGTGGTGCCAGGACTACTATGGAGCGTACAAGGCGGAATCGTGTATAGATCCGACGGGTGCCCCTATGGGCTCCAGACGGATCCTGCGCGGTGGCTCGTGGAACAGCCCGTCACGGTCTATGCGCGTTGCCGTGCGCAACGGGTACTCGCCCGGTGACCGACGGAATAATCTGGGTTTCCGGCTTGCCCGAGATCAGGGGGATGGCTAGCAATTCAGTGTCCCGGACTCCGTGCTGCCGAGTCGAACGGTCGCATGCTGCCGGAGCAACCGAGCCACGCTACGGGCGTTCCCTGAAGGACCGTACACAGGCGAGAAACCGTCGGAGTCAAGCACCCTGGCGATGTCCCCGAGCGAGTAACCATCTGTCCGAAGCTCCGCCGCCCGATGGGCCACATCAACCAAGGCGCGAATCGGCACCACCCCACTGGGCAGAAGTCCCCGCGCCGCCAGGTCCGCCGCCGTCAGTACCACCAGCGGCCCCTCAAGCTGCGACGCCAGCACATCCGCACTCTTCTTCCGCCCGCGTCCTCGGAACAGCGGAAACTGCATGATCGCCACCCCATCCGCTTCTCCTTGAGCAATCCGCATCAGGCACGGATGCGCTGCGGGGTCGCGCTTGGGAGGCCCCCGATCGACCAGAAAGTCCACCAGCGTCCCGCCCTCCCACTCGATGCTCAGCCGCGCCATTTCCTGAATCTGCGCGAGCTGCTCGTCAGTCAGGTTCCACTTGTCGTTCGTGAACATTTGCAGAATCAATCGCTTCGGCATCGGCTTCATGGCCGAACTATTCCGTCGTTCGATCCACAAGTGCAAGTCCAGGTTTTTGGGAGTCCGTCGTCTCCCGCCATCGGCACCTGAAAAATGCACTTCTACCGTCGCTGCATCACCTGAATCCTCCTGCCGAGATCCCGCTTCCGCGCCGCACTCAGCTCACACAGATACCCCTCATCACTAGGCCGCAGCAGCTGACCCAAGCGAATCTGCGGCTTGCTCGAAAACCGTCCTGAGTGCTGTCTTGATGCTTCCTCCTGTCTCGCCTCAAGTGCAGCCCACATTGCCATCGGCCAGAGCAAGCTCCCTCGACGGTGGAGTCTACTACATGGGACTCCTCCGGCCCGCTCCTCCGCATCCGCCAAATCCTGTTCTGCCCGCAGCTCGTCGAACTTTAGATCGAGCAATCGATCGGTCTTCGGATCGTAGCCCCTCCGAATCGCATCCCCCAGCTCGATGAGCCATCGCTCCTCTTCGCGTGTGATTTCTTGAGCCAAGGTGTGCAGCGCAAGCTGTAACACCGACGCTGCCGGCTCACTCTGTTGCGGCTTTTGCGATTGCAAGTCGCGAATCGTTTGGCTCTGCTGCGCCACGACTCCTTCCAGTTCTATGTTCCGATTCTGCGCTTCGCGTAGCTTCTCTGTTAACTCTGCAAGCTGCCTCCGCAGGCTCTCCTTCTCCGCTTCATGATCGATGGTGATTGGCTTGTCCTGACTTCTCTGTTTGTGCTCCGCAAGCTCTTCTTCGCGCAGCGTTTGACCAATGTCCACGATCTGGGCTTGCAGATCAGCCAGCGCAGACAGCGCTTTGTGAAGCAGCGGAGGTCTGACTTCCGTTCGTTTGGGAGTCCGCTCGGGATTCCCATCAGCTCGATTTGTCCTGCGCACACGGTAGGCCAACACGCGACAGCTTTCGCCGCAGTACGTCCGGTCGATTCGCGCTCGCTTGCCCTTCGGGTTTGTCAGTGCGGTGCCGCAGTGCAGGCAGTGCGTGGTGCGAAGCTTGAGCCTTCCCATTGTGATGCTCCGAAGGAGATTCCTGCCAGGCATCGTAACACAGACCTGATCAAGCCAGCTACAATTCATGAATCAAGGAGTGCGATTCCTAATGTGTCTCTTTGCGCAGGATCAGCCTGTCTGTCGTTGCTACAGAGCCTCCCCTCACACCTTTCCTCTGCTGAAAATACTGAGCTTGGGGAGTCATCCGCGCGGTTTTCTGGCTGTGGTACTCCTGGGTTGCTGAAAGTTCTTCGGTGACAGCGATTCGGAACTTCCACATGCGTCCAGTTATGACCTCCTTTCCGCTCTTCCCACGAGCTGCTCCCAGAGCATTGTACAGCTCATACAAGCAGTCCAAAGAGGCCGGCGCAGGAAGAAACAGAGTCCGCATTTTTTCCGCTTGTGGTAACGACTCTGCACCGCTACACTTGTAACGACTGTCGTCGCTGTTTGGGGGGATCATGCCCGTCGGGAAGTGTGTGTCTTGTGGTTCCGAGTTGCCTTCAGGGAGACGCTCTGATCGGCGCTACTGCGGGGGCCGATGCCGGGTCCGGGCGCATCGCATTCGCAAAGGGGAAGGCCAGCATGTACGACCTACGCGGAAGCACGGACACACGGCACTGAAGGTTGCGCTTGGCACAGCCGCAGCGGCAACAGCGGCAGCCGTGGCCGTCGAGGTTGTGCGGAAGAGCCAAGCAGCCCGACTTGCGGAGCACGAGCGGAAGATCGCGGATCTCGAAGCGCAGCTTCGGAAGTCTCAGACGGAAAAAGAAGAACTGCCGCGTGAGATGAAAGACCTCCGCAACAGAGTGGAGCAGGTCACGAGGGAGAAGAAGGAAAAGGAAGAGCAGATCTGTCAGACCAGAAAAGCACTGGATGCAGAGAAGGAGACGGTGAAGACGCTCCGCAGTTCCTTGGAGAGCGCGCGACAGGAAAGGGAGCAGGCGGAACTGAGACTTCTCGTCGAGACAGAGACGAATGAGGAAGTGCTAAATGTGCAGCTTCAGCTTGAAGAGCAGCTTAAGAGACTGCTCTTCGATACGAGTGACCAAGTCGATGATCTTTCCCTGCGCAACCAGAAGCTGGCGCGACAGCTTGCGGAGGCCAAGGACAAGCGGGAGGTGCAGCTCGCCAAGATCGCCGCGTCCAAGAGCCGTCAGCAGTTACAAGCGAGGCTGGAGAGCGCCCAACTCGTGACTTGGTCACTGACGCAGCGACTTCGTTCCGCTGAAGCGGGTCTGTCCTCTTCCCAAAAAATGCTGCCTGCAAAGGCACAACAGAAGCAGCTCCCGGCGGTGCGACAGACTCTGCCTGCATCCTCCGCCCAGACCTCCCTTGCCGTCGCCAATCGAAGCATTGAACATCTCAATTCCGAAAACCGGCGACTCAGCAAGGAATGGATGAAAGCGAAGGAGTTGGCTCGGCAGTGGGAGGAGAACTTTTGCCGCTTGGCGCAACGACTAGAGGATGTCGAAGATGGGAATGGTGAGGGGCGGCGAATCGAAAGACAGTCCCAACTACAAGAGCAGACAGAGAACCAAAGGCCAGGCTACTTTGTGCGTGCTCTGAAGGCGATCGGAATGCTTGGGACTGGCGCCGTCCTCGGGGTAGGAGCCGTTGCAATGCTTGGAGGGGAGGACTCCCAGAAGGCCCTTGGCGCAGCAAAAGAGCAGAAAACCCTCGGCCCAAAGACTCAACGGCTGCTACCTCCAAAATCAAATTCCTAACGGGAATTGGCGCACCGCTTTCTATATCAACATAATCAAAGCTCACTCCATCCAAACAACGCACCGCCCCAGTGACCACCGGGTCCGGCCAGAGTAAGCAATTGCCACCAAGGTAGTCCGCGCCCGTCGAGCCAGCGACACAACTTGGTCGGGCC
>JAEUKA010000042.1 GCA_016794465.1 Myxococcales bacterium
CGGGCGCTGGGTTGCCCGCTTGGTCGTCCGGTCGGTTGACGGCGACGCACTGTGCTGGCATTACCTCTCGTCGAGTGCAGCCAGCGGACCGGGACACAGGCGAGTGCCGCCATCGGTAGTCGTCGTGTCGGGAATCTCGCCCTCACCGGCACAGCGAGGACAGCCCTCATGTCGACGGTAGTGAGCCTCCAGCTCGTCCTCCTCTGGCTTGCGGTCCGCAGGGGTCGAGAGATGCACCGCCCACTTGGTCGACGAGATTCCGAAATCGAGGATGTTGGGGTAGTCGAACTTGATTCCGGTCAGCCGACCCAGGCAAGCGCGCGCCGCTGACGTGGACCATCGCGCTCCTGGCAAGAGCGCTCGGCTGTCCGGCGTTCGGGGGCTAAGGGAGTGCCCGGCAGAGTGCCAGTTTGGGAATGGTCGGCACTGTGGTCAGCGCGGCTTGGGAGCGCGACAGCACCGCCCCCGTCGGCGCTAGGTCAGCTCGGGGTTGCTGGATTGCTGTCCAGTCGCCCACGCCCCAGCCAAGCAGCCGGCTCCCCCACCGCCCGCCAGGAGCCCGATCGCAAGGGCCGGCGGCTTCGGCCTTCCCTGCCGCGCCAACATCCATCCTGGGGGCGCTGGTTGCGGTCTGCGCGGTCTGGGTTACGACCGGATCAGCAACAGGCGCCGCCCCTCCCCCATATCGCTGCTGGCTGAAAACTTGCCGTGAACTCGACGAGCGCCGCGTCCCATGACCCCTCCTCACAAAACCGAATCCCCGACGCAAAATGCTGCCGCGCCGCCTCAATCATCGGTCGCGAAGGCCGCTGAAGAGGGGACAGGTCGGGTTGGGCGTGGCAGAGCGTCGGGACAGCAATCGTCAGGAGCAAGCATCGACGCATGGCTTCTCTGTCTCCAATTGGTGATCCACGGCTCACTTCAAGCTGGCTTGTGCCTTTGCGGTGCGTCCACGTTTAGGGGCTGGCTTGGCTCGCTGAAATAGACAGAGCATGTTGGTGTTCGAGGCGTAAGGCCAGTGGAAAACGAAGTTCCAACCGAGAGCTTGCAGACTCTTGGCGAGTCCAGTCACTTCGTAGCGCTTGGTGTAGCCCATGAAGAAGTGGCCGGTCGGTCGGTCTGCGAAACGGACAGAGGCTGAGGTGTTGATGGTGTAACTGCCAGGTACCGTGGTCGCTCGGTTGTCGAGTGCTTTGGTGATGGTCACATCGAGAACGCCCCCGGAGTAGCGATGGATCGGCCCCGTTAGGAACTCCTCAACGCGATGTCGCCACTCGGATGGACGCTGTTCCGATAGGGCAGGATCGCGCTGCGCGACTTCGCTTGGGGAAGCGGCTGGCGCAAACACCATCGGGAGATCGAGCAACAATAGGGAGTCTGCTGGGAGCCACGATAGATTCTTCTCTACGAAACCAAGTTCGTCCTCGAGGTTGGCGAACGTGTAACCGAACATCGAAACCACTTTGCAGCGCGGACCCTGTCCTTCAAAGAGATAGGAATACGTCGACAGAAAGTGAAAGTTTCCCAGTACACACAGGAGTGGCACATTCCGTTGAGGCGGAATTCGGGCCATCGCGTTCCGCGCGGCCATGGATAGCAGCGACTGACTGACATCCAATAGGAGGAGCCTCAGATCTGAGTGCTGCCGCGCCAAGAATCTGTTGATCAGTCCCAGCTCGTGCCGAGCAGTTCCGGCCCCCAGACCAAGCACGTCCACCGGCTGTCGGCCCACCAGTGCTGCAATCGCTGCGGAGGCCTCCTGAAGTGGCACCGCTTCGATCAGCGCAGCGAATGCTCTCTCTTCAAGCAGCTTGCACCACTGAGCCGCTCCCAGCGGGTCGAGATACTTGTACGTATCATCGATCGTCCCACTACCTGTCCGCAGAATGGTCTGCAGGTCGCTTATCATCTGGATGGCATCGCTTTCCGGCGTGCCCAGAAAGTGCGTAGTGAGACGCTCTGGCTCCGGGTTTCCATACGCGAGCCAGCGTGGGTCTACTTTGAACGCCAGCGCCAGCTTTTCGACGGTTTCAAGGCCAGGAATGGTCTGTCCAGTCTCGATATACATCACCATCGCGTGAGAGATGCCAGCCGCTCGGCCAACAGCAGCATAGGTCATCCCCTGCGCCTTCCGAAGAACTCGCAGACGATAGCCGATGCCAGTCACGCCGCTGTTTCTCGTTGCCACGAGGGCGGAGTACCACAGTTGCCGTCGGGCATGCAAATCACTGGCCTCGGATGAATGCCCATTCAAGCGTGAATCGCTATAGAAAATGTAAACATATTGACAAATTTGAAGTGTGCGCAATGCTATCAATAGAGAACTGAACCGCCCAAAACACAAAAGCCGCCGGTTTCCCGACGGCTCCCACCTGGAACGGGTCGCCCTCGAAAAGCTAGGCCCGTCCACAAGCGAGGAAGAGCATGCCGAAGATTCGCTCCTTGGCAAGTGCTGACGGACAGGTTTACCCGCCTGCCGTCGGAAAACCGTCCACCGATTCAGCCTCGGGAGGTCGCCCATGGCCAAGCTCCTAGCCCTCCCCGAAGTGATGGAGATGCTGGAACGGCGGGTTGCCCTCGACTACCCGGAGCTTGCGCGCCGCAGAGCGCACCCGCCCATGTGTCTGGTCGTCACGGAGACACAGGAAGTGGTGGGGCTGCTCGTCTCAGAGAGCCCGCAGGAAGAAGCGGACTACTGTGCTGCGGCAGCAAACCTGTTGCTGGCAAAACGGCAATCGTCCACCGATTCAGCCTCGGGAGGTCACCATGTTGGTTGACCTACTCCCGGTGGTGGAGTTGTGTCTCTTTGGCGCTGTCTCGCTCCTGATCGGTATTGTCTGGCAACAGCGTCGGGCGTTGCAGGCGAACCGACTGGCCGTCGAGCGTGCCAAGCACGAGGGCGGGAACCGGGTCTGCGCGCAAGCCGTCGTCGAGCACACGGCGCCTGCCGCGCTTCGGCGCGACACAGAGTCTGTTCCCGAAGCGATTCCTAACGAAGTCGCAGCGCGAACCGAAGTCACCAAGCGGACCGAAGTCACCGAGCGTCACGCCGCTTAAGTCCCGAGGCAGTCCTCGTCTGAGGCGACCCGCGTGGTCTGCCTCGTCGCCTTGCGCGGTCGCCGCCATGGAGCTTTCTATGCCTTCTGCATCCGTCCTAGCCACAGCTCTGTCCGCAGACTCCCAATCGGACTCCCAATCGAACTCTGTTCCGACTCCTGAATCATCCGATTCTCGTCGAGCGCGAGCACTCCTAATCGCCTGCATCACCATCGCGTTAGAGCGCTTCGCCTTCTACACCCTCGTCTCTCTGTTCGTCCTATTCCTCCGAGAGGTCCGCTTCCATTCCGAATCGTCAGCGCTCACTTGGTACGGAGTCATGATGGGCGCAACGTACTTCGCTCCCCTCATCGGTGGCGCCATCGCTGATCGCGTCGGTCGGTGGCTCTGTATCTGCATCGGTGCATACCTACTCGCTATCTCATACGGACTCCTAACCGCCGAATTCCTACCCCTATCAATCATCCTCCTGTCGATAGGAATGGGACTCCTCAAAGGCAACATCACCGCCGCTGTCGGCTCTCTGTACCAAACAGAGACAGCGCGCGATCTCGCTCTCAATCGACTCTATTGGGCCGTCAACCTCGGCGCACTCCCTTCCGGTTTCGTTGGTGGCTGGCTCGCCACACGCTACGGCTACTCCGCTGCATTCCTCTCTGCCACAGGAGCTTGTCTGCTCGCGAGTTGTCTGTGGATGCTCTCAGGAAGCACTCTGTTCCGCGAGCATTCATACGCCCAAGTGAACCGATCTCAAGCCCCAGAAAGAGATCGTTTGGCAACGATTTACGTACTGCTTCCGGTTGCCGCTCTGTTCTTTCTTTCCTTTCACCAGAATGGTTCCTCGCTGACTCTGTTCGCGCAGGATCACACCGTTCTGTCTCTGTTGGGAATGCGCATCGAAGCGCCATGGTTTCAGAGTGTTCACGCGGGACTCATCCTCACGCTGTCGCCGCTGCTCGGTCTACTTTGGAGGCGCTGGCCACTCGCAAGTCACCACAAGTTCATGCTGGGAATGATGCTGGCCGCTGCGTCCAGTCTGATCATGTCCGCCGCATCTTACGTCGGTGGCGATACCGGACGTGTCAGTCCGTGGTGGCTCCTGACGAGCTACTTTGTGATCTCTGTTGGTGAGCTATGTGTCGCACCGATCGGATTCTCTCTCGTAACAAAGCTCGCTCCCAAGCGCCTTTTGGGAGTCCTAATGGGCGCGTGGTTTGCGGCGATTGCTCTCGGGAATCTCGGCGCAGGACTGATCGGAAGGTACTGGTCAGTGTGGCCGCATCACTGGTTCTTCTTCGCGCTCGCAACGACCTCGGTATTCGCGGCGTTCCTTCTGATGCTGCAACAGGGTCGTCTTAGGAAGGTCTTGGGAGGGTCAAGGAATGAGTAAATCACCGACGAAAGCGATGCGCAGAAAATCAGTCAAGCCGCGCACAGATTCCCAGCGCACCAAGGAGGCATTCCTATCCGACCTGCGGACTCGCGTCCGTATCGCCGTTGACATCCTTTCCCACCACATCTCGCAGCGGAAACTCGAACACTTGCTTCGGCTCAGCCAAGGCTATCTGTCGAGACTGCGCGCCTGCGTGTCGAATCCAAGTGCGGAGCTGGTCGCGAATCTGGCGATGCTCTGTCAGGACCCGCCCACGCGCCTGGCAGAGCTTGAGCGATTCTGGGCTCTGCCTGCTGAGAAGTGGCCACCACCAGCGACACCAGCGACGCGCACCGCGCGCTCCCCGCATCGCTACTACCCGCGCAAATCGAAAGGAAACACGCCATGACGGACACCGAGAACAGCGCCGATCCTGAGTTTATGGACGAGATTGGCCGACGGAGCAGATTTGGCAAGCGCCGCACCCGCCAGCTGGCCAATGATGCGCGGAGCTTTGGAGAACTCTTACGGAGAAAGCGCGAGCTTGGGTTGCTAACGAGAAAGCAGCTTGCAGAGAAGTCCGGCTTGTCCGTGGCGACGATCAAACTGATTGAGGAGGGCAAGTCTGTCAGGCCCTCGGCAAAGACGGTGCTTGCGTTGCTGGACGTGCCCGATCTCGCCTTGGATTTCAAGGACTGCCCGGCGCACATTCAACCGCTCGGCACGCTTGGGTCGGGGGACGCATTCGATCGCTGGCAGCTGACCCGACACTGGTACGCGAGCGTTCACGAAACGTATGAGAATCTCCTGAAATTTTTGGAGACTCAGCCCGAGCCCAGCTTGCCAGATGTTCGGGCCTGGCTCGCCAATCGGCTCGCAGCGATCGAAGCTCATTACGACGACATCCAGCCTCGCGGAGACTCGCCATGACGGGACCGCTTGGTGAGCGACTTCGGGTGAAGCGAGTCATCGCAGGCTTGTCTCGGTCGGGACTGGCCAAGCATTCCGGACTCTCGGAATGCACGATCAAGCTGATTGAAAAGGGGAAGACACGGCCCACAGAGCGCACTTTGCTTCGACTCCTAACCACCAAGGAATTGGGACTCCTGATAAGCGAACTTCCAGAGACGGATTTCCATCGCGTACAGAACTGCTATTGGGCGCTGTTACGGGGCTATGAAACGCCTCAGTCCTTGCCCGAAAGGGTGGAAAGGAAAGAGGAAGGGGAAAGGGACGAAACAGAACCGAAGCAATGTGACGGAATCGAGCAAAGGAATGACCGATGTACGCAGAGCAGCTGGTGCGACTGCGACCCCTCACGAACCACTTAGGAGACAGACATGAACCGAAAGATCGACAGCATTGTGAAACAGGCGAAGCGGAGTGGGAAGCGGCGGCGAGTCTTGCCGTGCAAGGTGGCGGTGTGCGACGATACTGCGGTGAAGAAATCCGCGCTGCGCGTGCTCGGTCCCTATCAGGAGAAGGACGGTGTGCGCCTGATCGTTGTCGAAGGCGAGACGCGCAAGTCGCTCAAGTATCCTACCGTCGAGCAGGCGGAACAGATCAAGCTCCAGCTCTTGGGTGAGATTAGCAAACAGCGGGAATACACCGTCGGTGAGCTGCTTGCGGAGCATGAGGACGCCCTCCTGCTGGAGCGTGGCCGCGCCGATACCGTTCGTGATGAGTGTGCGAGGCTGCGTCGGATGCTCCGCACGGAGGAGCCCATTGCCGCACTGACCCCGGAGCGAGCGATGCAGCTGTATCGCGCCAACGGCGAACGGCCCAGTCGGACCGGCAAGCCGCTGTCGGCGGACACGATGTACTTGATACTGAAGGTCGCGCGGCGATTCGGTGGATACTGCGTCGAGCGCGGGCTCTTGCCGACCAATCCCTTCGCGAAGATTCGGCGCTCCGGTCGGCTGACGGCGGGCAAGCCGCAGCTGACGGCGGACGAGGCGCGGCGGTTTCTGACGACGGCACTCGACATGGCACGCGAGAAGCACGTCGGGGCGATCGCGGTCGCGCTTCAGCTGGCCCTCGGACTGCGGTCGAGCGAGCTGCTGGCGCGGCGGGTCCGCGATCTCGACGAGGGGGGCTCGGTGCTGCTGATTCCGAACGGCAAGACCCACAACGCCCGTCGCCGTCCCGAGGTGCCCGAGTTTCTGCGCCCTCACCTACGCGAGCTGACCCGCGACAAGGCTCCCGATGCGTATCTTTTCGGCACGCGCCCGACGGGCCAGCCGCTGCTGACCAACTGGCTGATCCGCGCCGTCCACCGCGTCTGCGAGCGAGCCGGCGTCCCCAAAGTCTGCGCCCACAGCCTGCGCGGCCTCCACGCCACCCTCGCCCTCCGTCAGGGGGTCAGCAGCCAAGCCGTCGCCACCGCCCTCGGCCACGGCAGCTTCACCGTCACCGCCCGTCACTACGCCGATCCGACGCAGCTGCTCAACAGTCGAGTCCGCACCGTCCTCAACGCCCTCCACAGCGACGTGACGGAGGCCAGTGAAGCCGATCCAGTCCCCGATCTAGCCAAGACCCTACAAGGTGCCCTCAGCGATCGGCAAGTCGAGCACCTAATCCACCTCCTTACCGTCGCTCAGCCGATCAAGCCGCAGCCCGATCGCGACCCCAATTAGACCCTTCCCGAATCATTCCCGACCCATCACAACCCACTGATTTCTCGACGGTTTTCGCTCATGGGAAAGTCCTTACGTACGCTCTCCCCCACACTTCGTGTCGGGGACTGGCGCGGTCCTCCTCTTTGCATCCAGAGTTCCTCATCACGGTTTTTTCAGATGTTCTATCCGTTGGATCCGTCTTTGACTTGGATTACGGTTCCGTACTCACCGACGGGAAATACTGACTTTCCGGAGCGTCCGATTGCCTTGATGGTGTGGTTCGTTCCAATCGGCACCTTCTTCCAGGTCGCTCCGTTCCAGTGGAGGAGTCCGCCGTAGTTGCCCGTCATCCACAAGTCGAGCGGACCGGAGCCCCACAGCGCGGTCGGGACTTCTAACCCCACAGGAGAGGGCTGCGCTTCCCACGTCGTTCCGTTGTAGCGCAGCAGCATCACTTCGCTTACTACGGTGCCGCCGGTCGCCCAGACATCGCTGGGACCGCTGCCCCACATGGCACTGATATCGCGGGCAAACTGCTTCGGCCAGCGAGTCCAGGCGCTGCCATTCCAGCGCGCCAGGGTTCCGCTGGTTCCCCCGACCCAGACTTCACTGGCGCTGCTGACCCACAGCGCGTTGACGCTGCTGATTCCGGGTCCTCCCGCGCTGGGAGTGAAGCTGGTTCCGTCGTAGTGAAGGATGGTGGCTTTGTCGCCGATGGCCCAGACATCGCTGGGACCGCTGCCACCCACGCCGCGCAGAGACTCGCTTACGCCACTTGCGACTTGGGTCCACGTAGTGCCATCAAAGTGACTGATGCGACCGTACTCTCCGACGATCCAGATGTCTTTGTTGCTGGTTCCCCACATTGCAAAATAGGTACTGGTTCCCGCAGGAGTACCAAGCCACTCGAGCTTTCCGGCGGAGTAGCGACCCATCTCGCCTCCTGCTCCGACAAAGTAGAACTCTCCTTGCGGACTGGTCCATCCGCCGTGCCAGGAAGTTCGTCCGCCGCTGACTCCGGTGGCACGCGCTGCGGAGAGGGTTCGCCACGTACTGCCATCCCAGCGCGCGATGAGTCCGATCGAACCAACCCCAAGCTGTTCTTTGGTGCCGCTGGTCGAGATCTTCTGCATCGAATAGTAGCTGCGCCCGGTCGTGGTGTTGGTCCAGGTACTGCCGTCAAAGCGGTAGGTATTCGGGCCCGTCAACCACACTTCGTTTGCAGAGACTGCAATCACAGCGTAGAAAATGCCGACGGGAATGCTGCTCTGTTTGGTCCAGCGCACTCCATCCCAGCGAAACACGGTGTTGCCGGAGATGTCATTTGCACGCATCGGAATCATCCAGCAGTCCGTGCTGCTGGCACAGGACAGAGAGCCGATCTGATCGAGCGTCGGACTGGTTACTTTCTGCCACGCGGTGCCATTCCAGTGAAGGAGCAGTCCGTACTCACCCCCAGCCCAGATGTCTTTGCTGCTGCTGCCCGCGATGTGGAACAGCGCCTGCGTCACACCGCTTGCAACCTTCGTCCAGGAAGCGCCGTCATAGTGATGAATCTGTCCGCTGATTCCCACCATCCACACGTCGCTGGGCCCGGTTCCCCAGACATCGGTAATTCCTTTGAGTGAGTACTCACCAAGCTCTGTCCAGGTGCTGCCATCAAAGTGTAGGACCGCATTTCCTACCACCCAGATGTCGCTGGGACCGCTGCCCCAGATGTTCTCCAGAAAGGTCTGCCGGTTCCAGGCCGGATGTCGCACCAGCCTCAGCTTGTCGCCTTCGATGCGGACGATAGAGGAGCCACCCACCGCCCAGCCGTTGCCGCTGGGATCACGATAGCCACCTTCCAGCGAGTTCCCTTGCGGCACCGGATTGAGCCAGCACGGAGAGTCGCATTCCCCTTCCGAAGGGAGTCCGCCATCCGCCATCCCAAGATCAACCGCTCCCTTCGCCAGATCGATCGTTGACACGTCATCATAGTTGATAGGAGCACCGCCTTGACTACAGCCCCCAAGACCTGACAGAGCCACGGTCAAAAGAGCAGTACCCAGCGATGAAATGGAGTTCGAGAAGCGCTTGAAGGCGTGCATGTTGAGCGGTCTTGCGTAGTGGGTTCCGGAGCCTATGTCAACACTTTCCCCGTCGTATTAACTGCTACAAGACAACATCGAGCAGCCTGGCCGATGACGCGCCCACTCGGGCCGCTTTTCGGCGTACTCCGCAGACTCCGGTTGATCATCATAGGGGTGACGCAGCACCTGTAGCAGCCGATAGATCAGCGAGCCATCGCCTTGTTCCGCGCGATCGATCGCCAGCTGGGCCACATAGTTCCGCAGCACATAGCGAGGATTGACCTGATTCATCTTGTCGCGCCGTAGCTGATCCGGAAGATCCTGCTTGCGGAGTCGCTGCTGATACCGTCCCAGCCACTTGAGGATCGCGGCCCGATGCGGTCCTTGCAGATCCTCTTGCCGATAGTAAGCGGACGTAAGGACTTGATCCAGCCAGGTTGAAAGATCGGGCTCCTGTTGCGGAAGCCAAGCCAGCTGGCGAAAGAAGATCGTCATGTCAGTCTCGACCAGCTGCAGGACGTTATACAGCTCCTTTTCCAGCTCTGCATCTTCATCGGGACGCCATGCCGTAAGTCCAAGCTTGCTCTTGATCATCGCGGCTTGCTCACGCTCAAACGTATGCGGAAAGGCAAGCAGGGCTTCTTCGAGCGGACGCGCATCACCGACGAGTGGAAGGATTCCCTCGGCCAGGCGCACCAGATTCCAGAACGCCACTCCGGGCTGATTCCCAAAGCAGTAGCGGCGACCGCTGGAATCGGTGGTGTTGGGAGTCCAAGTCGGATCGTAGTCTTCCAGCCAGCCGTACGGTCCATAGTCAATCGTTAGACCCAAGATGCTCATGTTGTCGGTGTTCATCACGCCGTGTACAAAGCCAACCCGCTGCCAGTGAACCAGCAGTCGCGCCGTCCGCTCGGCCACGACTCCTAAGAATCGCGCGTAGGTTTCCTTGGTCGGATGCAGTGGACCCAGCTCGGGAAAGTGAGCGGCCAGGGTATGATCGACCAGCTGCTTGAGCGTCGGGACATCTCTCCGAAAGGCCAGCAGCTGATAGTTCCCAAAGCGCAGAAAGCTTGGTGCAACCCGGCACACGACGGCCCCTGGTTCCTCCGCAGGTCGCCCGTCATAGAACATGTCCCGCACGACTGCTTCGCCGGTGGCCACCAGACTCAGGGCGCGCGTGGTTGGAACCCCCAAGTGGTGCATCGCTTCACTGCACAGAAACTCGCGCACCGAAGATCTCATCACCGCGCGACCATCCGCAGTACGGGAATAGGGAGTCGGACCCGCCCCTTTTAGCTGGAGTTCCCAGTGCTCACCATCGGGACGGAGAACTTCCCCCAGGCTGATCGCCCGCCCATCGCCGAGCTGTCCGGCCCAGCTCCCGAACTGATGTCCGCCATAACAGGCTGCGTACGGAGTCATTCCTTTCGCCAGCGCATTGCCACCCAAGATCTCGGCAAAGGAGGGCTCACGGTAGGACTCCTCTGGGAGTCCGATCAGCGCGGCGACCTCTGCGGAGTGCGCCACCAGCTTGGGATCGCGAACCGGCGTTGGCTCCACATAGGAATAGCACGCGCCATGAACCTGACGACGACGACGATCGGTCAGCGGATCGGCAGGCAGCTCGCGCAGGAAGCGATTGTCGAAGCAAAGCGCAGAGAGCGCAGCGTCATCCCTTACGGGCAAGAGTCCAGCAGCGCGAGGCTGAGATGGGTTTGTCATGATCTTTACGCAGTTCGATGTCACCACTTGGCAACTTTGTCAATGTCGCGCCAAGTTCGTCTGAAAACCGCACCTTGACTCGCTGGCACAGTTGGTCAATGGATTTGGCGCCTTCGGCAATAGGAATTCAGGGAGAAACCGGGGACAATGATTCCATTCCTGCTGGCCGCCGACCGTGATGGGCAGGGTGTCTGGGGCTTGGGGCCAGGGTGCGTACATCTCCACAGATATTAGGAGTCTCTGATGATTCATACTCTTGCCTTCACCGCAACCTCTCATCCGATCAAACTTCCAGCAATAAACGGCGGCCTTGGCCGTGGCATGATCTTCAAAGTCTGGGTTCGGCGTTCGGGCTCAGGAGGTCGGCAGAGAATCCTCAACTTTGTCACCTCTGCCGGCGCGCATGTGGTGCTGGGAAGCGGTGACCGCGAAGACAGCCTCGCTATCGGAGTCGAGATTGGCACCGAGCGCACAGAGGTTGTGGCAATGGGCGCCATGCCGCTGAATCGCTGGGTCCGCGTGACCGCCAAGATCATGGATAATGGCGGAGGCAGTGGCAGTGCCACACTCTCGGTCTTCGACATCGAGCTTGCGGAGGGACCGACGGGGATGCCGGGTTCGGGGGCATTTACCGAGTGCAGCATTGCCGGCGGTGACGAGGGGCAGCCGTTTGTCGGCTCGCTTGCGAACCTGGAGATCTGGCGCTATCCACTTCCGTCTCTGAATTCTCTGACCCCAGCGCCGGTTCTGATTGGGTCGTATCCTCTGGATGCTGTGACCTATGCCAAGACGGTCACGACCACGACCGGTGACATCAAGTACTACTCTGTCAATGACACAAGTAGTCGCAACAATGATGGGTTGGTGGAGGGCGAGCTGGGGACGCTAGAGTTTGCCTCGCTGGAGCCGGGGCCGATTCCGGTGGTGGAGCTACCCGGTGCGTGGTGCTTGGTAGATTTGTCGCCACTTCCGGGACTCGCGGGGAAGCTCACGCTGGAGACATGGTGTAAGCCGAACTCGATGCTGCAGCGGCAGAACATCCTGACCCTGGGGGATGAAGGAGCCGTGCGACTGGCGCTGACGGTCGGCGGAGACAGCTCAGCCCCGGAGTTCTCGCTCTTGCTCTGCAATGGCTCGACCGTGCTGACTCTGCTGGAAGCGCCCGCCGAGAAGGCTGGGAGTTTCCAGCATGTGGCTGTGACGCTGGCTCAAGGCGCAAGGACCCCGACCAATCTCTTTCCGGTCGTGATCACGATGTATGTGAACGGACAGCTGAGGACGACCCGGACGCTGCCGACCAAAACGGAGTTTGTGCCGCTGATTCGGCTCCTCAACTCTGCAGTGGTTCCGATGGTCCGGCTGAGTGGCGGGAGCGCGTCAGGGGCGTTCTTTGCGGGTCAGCTTTCCGAGCTACGGATCTGGAATGTCTGTCGCAGCGCCTCCGAGATCGGCTTCCGCTTCCTGGCGCGACTGGTCGGAAACGATGCGGGTCTGCTCGCCTGCTATCGGATGGAGCAGCGGGTGGACAAGAGCATCCTCGACATCTCTCCAAGCCACGGCCTGGGCCGAGCGCCAAAGGACGATGGCTCGATCGTAAGGACTGCTGACGGAACGATTCTGCCGAAGGACTTCACCATCGGAACGGCCACCAACCTGCCGCTCCTGCACACCAGCGATCTTACAGACCCCTACATCAACATGAAGGGCAAGCTGGTGAGCGAGTACCTCGTCTACAAGATGCCGAACGCGGTCTACGAGATCGAGGGGCAAGTAGAAGTCTTTGACGCGACGCTTCAGCCCGTGCGTCCCGACGGCCATTCAGTCGCCGGTAAGACGGTCCAGGTCATGCCCGATGCCGATGTGTGGGTCTATCTGGAGCAAGAGGACAACCTCTATATGCTGACGCAGTGGAAAGCGCTGACGACGTACTCTGTCACCGTGCCGCTCAGCGGAGAGATCCGACTGCGCTTTAAGGCCAGCACGCTGTCGTTTCCCACGCTACGGGTCCGCTTCGACGACATGGCGCGAGGGATCTGGTCGATGATTCGTCCCGATACCGAGGCGCTTCATAGCCTAGCCCGTACGTCTCCAGCGAGCCTGCTGACTCCTCCCCAGGGCAAAGTGTCTCCGCTGCCGGCTGGCTCTACCATGGAGACGGCAACGATCTGTGCCGAGACGCTCAGCTCGTTTGGGGACAGCTTTCGACCGGCGACAAGCACGACCACCGGATTCCGCACCCGCGGCATCTGGGGGAAGTTAGGCAAAGCCTGGAAGAAGACCACCAACTGGGCCGAAGACGCGGCTTCGACGGTGGAGAATACCGTCCAGAAGGCGGGCGCCAGTGCCGGACAGTTCGCCGAAGCCTTGGTGGATGATGGCAAGACGGTCCTGACTCAAGGCGTCAGCAGCATCAAGCCAGCGGCGGCGCTCATCTGCTTCGACGAGGACGATCTCTCGGATCTGATGCATGCGGCCTCGGGCGCTGTGCCTCGATACGGTAGGGTGCAGATCTCCGAGGCGATTGCTTCTGCCAGTCGCTTGGCCGTGATCAGTACGGCCGCCGTGGGCGAGGTCGCTCACAGCATCTCGGTCATCGGCACCACCATCATCAACGGGGTGACGTACGCCTGGCGGACGGTGGCCGTCGGCGTCATGAATGCCATCCATGCGATGACGGAGTTCCTGAAGAAGATCGGCGCCGCAATCCACCAGGTGATCGATTTCTTGGCCTGGCTGTTCAGCTGGAAGGACTTCCTGGCAGCCTCGGACGGTATCTACGACAACATCAGCGGCGCGCTCGATCAGGTGCCGACGATGATGCAGGGCCTGTCCAAGTACAAAGCCCAGATCCTGTCCTCGCTCACCGTGCCTACGGACCTTCCCAAAAAGTCGCTGTCCGAGCTGTGCGGGATCAGCATCCCCGACAACCTGGGCGCCAAGGAGATGAACTATGTGATGGAGCTTGGCCACAAGCTGATGAGCTCCGCGAACCTCGACCTGGACGGCCTGACCAGCTTCGCCGATGGGCTCCAGCTACCGAGCTTCGACACCGCCAAGCTCGAAGCCCTGGTAAGTGCCGTCGGCAACGTAGCCACCCCAGTCATTCGCAGCGCCACCGGCCTGCTCACCACCCCAGTGAGTGAGCTGGTGAGCGGCGTGAACTCCGCGACCGAAGCCGTCCTCGACTTTGTGTTCGAGGCGGCCGGTGCGCTCGCCGACGTGTTTGTCACGGCGCTGCGCAAGATCCTGATCGGACGGATCAAGGTCCCGCGCCTCAGCGCCTGGATCGAGAAGACCATCCTCGGGGGCCGACCGCTCAACCTGCTGCGGATCGTCGCACTGGTGGGCGGTATCTTCGAGGTGCTTTTGACCAAGATTGCCGCCAGTGCCACAGCGGGCGAGGCCAAGCCCCAGGCGGTCAGCTTCGCGGACGACGGTGGAGGCACGGAGACCAAGACCGGCCTCCTCATCAGCAACTTTGTCATTAGCTGTCTGGGCTCACTGCTCCAGGGGCTGCGGCTGTACAAGGAAGCGGGCTGGGCCAAGACCCCGGTCGCCGAGAACAGACCGGACCCCAATGCCCTGGCTCGGTTTGGCTTCGACGGACTCAGCGGAGTGATGCTCATGTTACGCAGCAGCATCAGCATCACCGCCAACGAGAAGCTACCAGAGGCTGTCAAAGCGGCCATGGATGCCCAAGCAGCCTGCGAAGGCGTAGCCGGTGGCGCCATGATCGTGTGGGGCTTTGGCAAGTGGACTTTGTCGAATGGGAAGAACCCGAAGTGGCTCTTAGGCGTCAAGCTGCTCGACGTAGTGGTCCAGCTTGGCTTTGGTGTGGGCGCGATCACTGCGGCGGCCGTTGCCGGATCTCACAAGAATCAGTTCCCCAACCAGCTGGCGTATTCCAGCTACGGGCTGCAGGCGGCAAGCTATCTGCTGGTGCAGTTCACGCTGCTCATGAACGCGGCGGTGGATCTGTTCCCCAGCGCCAGCACCATGCTGGCCCGCCAGGCGTCGTTCGTGCTCCAGCTCGCTGCCCTAAGCTGCGATCTCGGCGCCGCCGTGACCAGCTACTCCTCGAACCAGGCCGCCTCGTCCGCCTAGCCTCCGCCTTCTGCCACAGGCTCAGCCGGCGCGGGCGTGAATCGAGCGCTGGTACTCGGCAGGGGTGCTGCCGGTCCAGCGCTTGAACGCTCGGTGGAACGCCGACACATCCAGGAAGCCCAGCAGGAAGCCCACCTCGGCAATCGCGATCCGCTGATCACGCAGGTAGCGCAGGGCCAGGTCGCGGCGCAGCTCGCTCAGCAACTCGGCGAAGCTGGTGCCTTCACTGTGCAGTCGCCGCTGCAGGCTGCGCGGGCTCATGTGCAGCTTCTCCGCGACGATCGCTATGGCGGGTTCCCGGTCCGGGAGCTGATCCTTCATGCAGCGCTTGACCGCGTCCCCAACGCGCTGCCGGTCGGGTAGCTCTGCCAGCAGTCCATCTATCTGCCGATCCAGCATCGCTAGCAGTCGCGGCTCGGCCTGACGCTGGGGCCTGTCCAAAGCCGCACGGTCGAGCAGCAGCTCACTGCGCGGACAGTCGTAGTGCAGGGGGGCGCGGAAGAGCCGCTCGTGCTCGGTCAGTCGTGCCGGGCGGGCATGGGCAAAGTGTACGGAGCGGGGGGCAAAGTCCTCTCCAGTGGCGCGGCGAGCCTGCAACACCGAGATCGCCAGCTGACACTCCACCGGGTGCCGAGGCGAAGTCGGGTCATGGTAATGGCCGGTCACGAGCCGCGCCAGGTCGGGCTCCTCCGTCAGCGACAGATACACGCCATCGTGGATGAGACGCAGGTAGCGGCCCACCCGGCGATAGTGCTCCCCCAGGGTGGCGCAGCTGCGGACCGCGAAGGCCAGGACATCGAACTGCTCTTCCATGCGCGGCACTGCCCACTCGGCCAGGTGTAGCCCAAAGTCAGGATCGCCGGTCAGCCGCGCCGCCTCGTGCCACAGGCGTGACTCCTGGGTGCACAGCAGGTAGGCGTCGGGCCCGGTCAGCCGCGCCGGGTCGATCCCTGCGGCGTGTAGCAGGACCGGCGGCGCCACCCCAGCGGTGGCAGCAAAACCAACGACGGCCAGGACCGCCTTGGTGGCACGAACTTGGCTCATGGTCGATGGTAGTGACCGCCGGCCCGCCCGGTCAATGCCCTACCCGCTTGGGTCGAGCATCGGCTCACGATGAGTCGGTCATGCCTTCACCAGGAGTCGGTCATGCCTTCACCAGGAGTCGGTCATGCCTTCACCAGGAGTCGGTCATGCCTTCACCAGGAGTCGGTCATGCCTTCACCAGGAG
>JAEUKA010000113.1 GCA_016794465.1 Myxococcales bacterium
CGAGCAAGCCGTGGACTCGATCGAGGCACTCCTGACGCGGGTCGGTGCGCGACCTTTCCGACGGTACGCGTGGCGCGAAGGCACCAAGAAAACGCTGCAAGCGCGCTTTGCGTTCTTTCCGGTGCGCATTCCCGATTCCGAGTTCCCCGAGCCGCTGTGGCTGATCATCGAGCGACGGGACGGAGCCGCTCAGCGCGACCGCGCGTACCTGTGCAGTCTGCCGCAAAAGACGCCGCGCAAACGCCTAATATACGTGCTCAAGGAGCGCTGGTGTACCGAGGCTGTGTACCAAGAATCCAAGCAGCAGCTGGGCCTGGGCCAGTACCAAGGACGGCTGTATCCCGGCCTGCAACATCACCTGAGCGCGGTGATTTGCACCTACGCCTTTCTCGTCGCTGAGCGCGAACGAAACGTATCCCTCCGATACGCCGATCACATCATCCAGTAAAGGGGCTCTAGCTGCTGGGCTAGGGCCCCTTTTGTCTTTGGACCGCACACTCTCCCGCCTCAATGGTCGAGCTCGCTCCGTCGAGCTCCGCTCAATTCTCGTCGGACTTCCTGCCCGTGATGACGCTCGGACAGGATCCGCGTTTTTTCGCCCGTTGTCCGACCACTACCCACAGCCCGCTTGTTATCCGGTGACTCACCCGCCAGAAATCCAGCCGGGCGGGCGCTTGAAGGCTGGCGGACCTAGCCGCAGCGGAGCACCCATAGGGCGCTTGGCTTCCGTCGCCAATACTCTTTCAGGGTGAGATTAGAACTCTGGCCCCAACCCATGGGCCGGGGTGGGGCTTGCGCTTCGCTTGGGACAGCGGCTGGCGCCGCGCAGACTGGAAACCGGAGGTTTCAGACGGGAAAAGTGGGGTGAGTGAAGGGATTTGAACCCTCGACGGCCGGAGTCACAGTCCAGTGCTCTACCAACTGAGCTACACTCACCAGAAACGACGGCAGTCTACGGGGAACTACGTTTGGCTACAAGCAAAAAGTGCGTGGTCGCTGCAGATCGCGCTATCCGGCCAGGACCTCGGCAAACTGGCTTGCCGCCCACTCGAGGTCATCCGCGCTGACAACCAGCGGTGGCGCAATGCGCAGGACCATGTCATGGGTTTCTTTGCACAAGACGCCACGGGTCGCCAGCGCCTCACAGAACGGCCGCGCGAGCCGATCCAGCTCGATTCCGATAAGCAGGCCTCGACCACGGACGGCGCGAATGTAGGGGCTGCGAATGGCGCGGAGTCGTGACAACAGGGGACCGGACAGCGCCTCGGCTCGGGCCGGCAGCGCCTCGTCGACGAGGACCTGTAGCGCCGCACGGGCGACCGCACAAGCGAGCGGGTTACCCCCGAAGGTGCTGCCGTGGCTGCCGGGATGAAAGACCGACATCACCGCGCTCGACGACAGGACTGCCGATACCGGATAGACACCGCCGGACAGAGCTTTGCCCAAGATCGCCACGTCGGGACGGACGCGCTCGTGCTCGCAGGCCAGCAGATAGCCGGTGCGACCAAGCCCCGTCTGAATCTCGTCGGCAAGAAGCAGCACACCTCGATCGCGACAGAGCTGAGCCGCAGCTGCCAGGTATCCATCGGGAGGCATCAAAACTCCGGCCTCGGCCTGGATCGGCTCGACGAGAAACGCACACGTACGAGGGGTGATGGCGGCGGCCAGCGCGTCGAGATCGCCAAACGGCACGCTCACAAAACCGGGAGTAAATGGGCCAAAGCCGTCGCGATACAGCGGGTCCGACGAGAAGCTGACGATCGTGGTGGTCCGGCCATGGAAGTTGTTGTGGCAGACGATGATCTCGGCCTGACCGTCGGCAATGCCGCGCTTTTCGTAACCCCAGCGTCGGGCCATCTTGATCGCCGTCTCGACTGCCTCGGCGCCGCTGTTCATTGGCAGCATCCGCTCGAAGCCGAGCAGACCACACAGCTGCTGTTCAAACAGCGGCAGCTGATCGTTGCGAAACGCCCGCGAGGTCAAGGTCACGCGCTGGGCCTGCTCGACGAGCGCCGCAACGATTCGGGGGTGACAGTGACCCTGATTGACCGCCGAGTACGCGCCCAGACAGTCAAGGTAGCGCTTGCCCTCGACATCGGTGACCCAGGCCCCGCTCGCCTTCGCGATCACCACCGGCAGCGGCTTGTAGTTGTGGGCGCCGAAGCGCTCCTCCAAGTCGATAAAGTGCTGCGTCGCCTCGGGAAGTCCGCGGTCGTGGGCCATGGCTATCACCCTTCCTGTCGAGCCGCCTCCTTGAGGACTGCGGCTATTTCAGCTGCATACTGCCGGGCCGTCGCGACCTCGTCGGGCAGTAGCGAGACAGCGCCAACCGCCGGATGCCCGCCGCCGCCGTAGCGACCGCAGAGCGTGGCAATGTTGGCGGTGCGACGGTCAGAGCGCCAAGGATTGCTGCCGACGCTGAGCTTGGTACGGCCCGGCAGCGACGACAACCCGACGACATAGTGCGCCTCGGGATATAGAAAATAGGGGGCAAACTTGCTGACCTGCAGCCGCGCCTGGTCGACGACATCGTAGGTCACGACCCCAGCCTCGAGAACCGCTCGCTCACGCAGCAAGCGCAGGACCTCGTCACGCTGCTCGACGAGCGGCGCCAGGGCAGTCTGAACATACGACTCGGCAGCAATCTCCGCGAGCGAACGTCGACGGAGGTCATCAATGAAGCGCAGCTTGAGTTGAGGATCACGGTTCTGCTCGACCCAGGTCATCAGCTGCAGCGCTGGCTCGCGACACATCACCGCTTGCTCGGGACTGGCAAAGCGCGCCCCGTCGATGAGATCCGCCCACGCGATCAGGTCCGCAAACGGCGCGGTGTCAAAGCCAAGCTCGGTGTGACAGCGATCGGCGAGGAACTTGCTGCACGACTGCGCCTTCGGATCGTAGAAGTGTCGACGGTGCTGGACGCGCTGGAAGTGGGCCGCGTCGGCGTCGCTCATGAACGCGCTCTGGTGGTGATCGAACCACCAGCCGAGCCGAGGATCGGCAGAGTAGCGAAAATCGACGCAGACATGCTCGACGCTGGGATCGTCGGAGAACGCACCGGCAAAGACATCGCCAGTGCCGTGATTCATGCCGACAAACTCGAAACTTGCCGACGGAGACAAGCGCTGGGCGTAACACTCGGCGAACAGCGCCGCCGAGGTCGCACCGTCGAAGCAGTGGTCGTGATACAGGACGCGAACGTGCATCGGGCGAGTCGCTTTCGTTAGATGCGGATGTGTTTCCAGTTGCCGCGCCGGAACTCGATGAACATCACGACGGCCAGCATCGCAATGTAGAAGATCAGCGAGCCCCAAACGCCCCACATCCCAAGGCCAAAGGTGATGCCGGCCAGCCACGACATCGGGATCAGGCAGATGAAGTGCAGGATGAACTCGGCGACCATCACGAACATGGTGTTGCCCGCGCCGTAGAGAGCCTGGGTAAACACCAGCGCGATGCTGATCAGCGGACAGAAGAATCCCAGCACTCGCAGAATTGGCGCACCGACGGCAATTACGTCCGGATCGGGGTTCCAAAAGCGCAAGATCGGCTCGGCCCACGCGGCCAGGATCAGGCCCAGGACCAAGAACAGCAGTGCTCCGATGCGCGCGGCTTGATAGGCGAAGCGCTCGGCGAGATCGAACTCTTTGGCGCCCATGTTTTGACTGACCAGTGTTGCCGTCGCTGTCCCGTATGCCAGACACGAGATAAAGACGATCTGCAGCACGTTGATGATGTTCGAGGTCGCCGTCGCAAAGATCGTCCGCCCGACGCCGTGGCCGGCCAGGTGATCGAGCTTGGCGACGACAAACAGCACGAAGCCGAAGCCTCCCATCGCGAACATGGTGGCGATTCCCGACGGAACCGACAGCTTGGCGATCTGCCAGATGGTGCCCGCCGAGGCATTGCTGACGCGCCGAGTATGGAACTTGCGATACTCCCCTCGCAGCGACCACAGCAGCATCAGCAGCAGACCTACATACGAGCTAAGCATCGACGCCAGACCCGCGCCGGGAACGCCCATGTGGACGAGCTTGCCGCCGAACAGACTCATCAAGATGCCGTGTACACCGTCGACGACCGGAATGCCGGGGCGATCGGGACCGTAGATCAGCGCGACACAGAGCAAGAAATTGGTGATGTTCATTACGATCGCGACGCCCATGTGGACCCGCGTCTTGCCGAGCCCATCGAAGAACGACTTGAGGCTGGCGGTCCAGACCAGGCTCGTGATCTGCAAAAAGCGCCAGCGCAAAAATGGCACGCCGAGCGCAATCACCGCCGGATCTTTGTTCATCAGCCGAAACAAATACGGCGCCGCCATATAGGTTCCCGCCGTCACGACGATCGACGCCACCACCGCCAGCAGCTGCGAGTTGGTCGAGACAGCCCCGGCTCCCTCGACATCTCCGGCGCCGATGCGACGAGCGGTCAGCGCCTGCGTCCCAACGCTGATCGCCGCCAGCATGCCACCGAACGCCCACAGCAAGATGACGCTGATCTGCAGCGCCGTCTGCCCCGGGGTCGACTCCGACTGTGGAAGGTGACCGACGAGAACGTGGTCAACTTGGTTGATAAGGGTCTGGGTGAGCATGGCCAACATCACCGGCGAAGAGAGCCCGAGGATGCGGCGAGTCAAGATCGGATCGAAGAGCGACATGTGTGACTGGTTGGCCTCGTGGGTGGCCCGCACCAAGGAGTGCGAAGGCGCGGTTTTAGCGTGGGCCTGCGGCTTTCACAAGCTTCTGATGCCCATTATCGGTCGAGCGATGCGAAGCGGATCGAAAGTTCGTAGCCGGCTAAGAAGTCGGGTCAGGATCGATGCTGCCTTCGGGAACTTGCGCAGCGAGTGCGGCCTGGGCTGATTCATCGAACACACCGTCGGCAAGATACGCTCCCAGCGCATCCAGATAATGCCGCGACTTGGCGACGGCTTCGGCAAAGCGGCGCGGAAAATCAAAGGCCGTGAAGACCTCGGGGCGGGCCGCTTCCCGCACTTCGCGCGGACCAATTCGCGGTCCAACCACCGAGTTGCCGATCAGCGCAACATAGGTCTTGTAGCCCCGCGCAAACCGGCGCAGCTCGACACGACTGGGCGCCCGCCCGTGCAGCAAGGTCAGCGACTCCTGCACCGCGTCGCCGATCGGGCCATTGTCGCCCAAAAACTGCCCATCCGCGTCGATGTACGCGAGCAGCGTGCGCGTGCCCATCAGGTCTTGGCCAAAGCGCTGCTCGTGGAAGATCAGGCTCTGGAACTTCTCGATCTCGTGGTGTTCTTGGCTGGGATGCAGGCCGGTCCGTGCCGCTCGCTCGCGCGCCAGCCGGTTGATGTGCGGGTGCATCGAGGTATCCAGCGCCGCATGCGAGATGTAGCCGAGCGCCAGCGCCGTCAGCGTCTCTCCGGCTTCCCTCGTCGCGGTCTTCGCCGCCAGTCGCACCCCCGCTTCGCCAAACAGCCGCCCCAGCGCAATCGGGGTCTTCTGATGGAATACATCGCCCCACACCGAGTGCGCCTGCGGCTTTTTCAGCGCATAGCGAACCACGGCCCACGCGAACCGATCGAAGTACGGCAGATCGACAAACAGCGCTCCGAGCCGCGCCGCTGCCTGCTGTTCCCCCGAGGTCGCCCGACGCACCCAGGCACTACTCCCAGCGAGGGAATCGGCCAGCCCAGACAGATGTACCGCTTCGACAGGCATCGCCACATCCTAGCAGCGCCGGTGCGCCAAGTTCACTCGGTTCAGTTCACAGGTTCGCACTCACCGGTTCACGTGCAAATGCGAGCCGCTTTGCGACATAGTGACGCGACTCGCCGTTTGAACAGCACGCTGTACGGCAGTTTGAGCTGAACCGAAAGTTGGGAACGTAGCCGCATGAAAGCCATCTTGATTGCCGCCGGCATGGGCCGTCGCTTAAGCCCTTACACCGACGATCGCCCCAAGTGCATGGTCGAGGTCGCTGGTCGTCCGATGATCTTGCGCCAGATCGACAACCTCCGCGCCGTCGGTGTGACCGATTTTGTGGTGATTCGCGGCTATCTCGCGGATCGACTGACCTCGGCGCTGGCGAGCGAGCCGGGGGTGCGCTTTGTCGACAACTTCGACTATGCGAACAACAACATCCTGCTGTCGCTGATGTGTGCTGCCGAGGAGCTCTCATCGGGCTTCTTTTGCAGCTACGGCGACATTGTCTACCGGCCCGAGGTCAGCGCGGCGCTGGCGCAGAGTCAGGCGGAGCTGGGGCTGGTCGTCGATCCGTTCTTTGCGCAGGTCTATGAAGGCCGTACCGAGCACCCGATTGCCGAGGCTGAGCTGACCGATGTCCGCGACGGGCGAGTGCGTCAGGTGGGCAAAAAGGCGGTCCCGCTCGAGCAGGCGGCGGGTGAGTTCATCGGGCTGTGGCGGGCGTCGGCGCGGGCAGGTCAGGTGCTGCGAGAGCTGTTTGCCAAGCGACTGAGCGAGCGGGGTCTGTCGTCGCCGTACGGACGAGCCGCGCGCCTGCAAGTGGCCTATCTGACCGATCTGTTCAATGACCTGATCGCCGAGGAGCCGCGCCTGCAGCTTCCCATTCACAGCGTCGAGATTGCCCGTCCGCAGTCGTGGCGCGAGATCGATACCGTGCAAGATCTCGAGCGCGCCCACACCGTCGTGAGCTGGTAGCTCGAAGAGGAGTAGCCGTGAAGATCCTCATAGCCGATGCGTTTAGTGAGTCACATCTGGCGGCGTTTTCGCGGCTGGGACTTGATGTCGATTACCGTCCCCAGCTTGCCGCCGCCGAGCTTCCGAAGGCCATCAGCGGCGTCAGCATCTTGGTCGTCCGCAGCAAGCAAGTTGGGGCCGCGACGATTGAAGCCGGCAGCTCTCTCGGGCTGATCGTCCGAGCCGGCGCGGGCGTCAACACCATCGACCTCGACTCGGCCAGCCAGCGAGGCGTCTTCGTCGCCAACTGTCCCGGTCAGAACGCCGTTGCCGTCGCTGAGCTGACGCTGGGCCTGCTGCTGGCGCTCGATCGTCGCTTGCCCGAGCAGGTCGCCGATCTGCGCGCCGGCAAGTGGAACAAAAAGGAATACAGCAAAGCGGCGGGCCTGCACGGTCGCACCCTCGGGGTGATTGGGACGGGAGCGATTGGACAGGCGGTGATTGCGCGGGCGAAAGCGTTCGGAATGCGGGTGCTGGCCTGGTCGCGCAGCCTGACGCCGGAGCGGGCTCGCGAGCTTGCCGTCGAGCGGGCCGAGACGATTCCGGCGCTGTGTGCGGCGAGTGATGCCGTCACGGTCCACGTTGCCTATGTGCCAAATACGCGCGGCCTCGTCGGTGAGAGTGCATTTGTGCGGATGCGCAAAGGGGCGATGTTCCTCAACACCTCGCGCACGGAAGTGGTCGATACGGCGGCTCTCCGTCGAGCAATTGCCGAAAAAGGGCTGCGGGTGGCGCTGGATGTCTTTGACCACGAGCCCGAGAAAGCCGAAGCGCCGTTTTCCGACGACATTGTGCAGTTACCGGGGCTGTATGGCAGTCATCACGTCGGAGCCTCGACGGAGCAAGCGCAGGCCGCCATTGCCGATGAGACGGTGCGGATTGTCGAAGCCTTCGTCGCCGACGGCACGGTGAAAAACTGCGTCAACATCTTACCTCCTGACGAGACTCCGGCGCGGGCCGAGCTGATGGTCCGTCACTACGACAAGGTGGGCGTGCTCGCCGAGCTGCTCGGAGCCGTCCGTCGCCACGACATCAACGTCGAGACGATGCAGAACACCATTTTTTGTGGCGCCAAGGCTGCCTGTGCCCGCATCCGCCTCGGTACCCGTCCCAGCGCCGAGCTGATCGCCGAGATCCGCCGCCATCCCGACATCATCCACGTCGATGTCATCGAGCTTCCCGAGCCATGAACCAAGAGCTGTCGTCGTCAAGCCCTGCCCTTCTTTCGCAGAGTGGTCTTGTGCAGGTGCCGATCGTGCCGCGCGCGGTTCAGCGACTGAGAGCCGGCCTGCCAATGGTCCTGCGCAGCGACGTGACCTGCGAGCCACCACCAAGCACCGAGCTGGTCCTGCTGTCGGATCTGCGCGGTCAACCCATCGCCACCGCACTGTGGGCTCCGACGGGACCGCTGGCGGCGCGGCTGTGGTCGATGACCGGCGAGCTCTTTAACGAAGAGTCTCTCGCGCGGCGGCTGCGGGCGGCGCTCGGGCGGCGACGACCCCTGCTGCTCAGCGGCGAGCGCGATGCCTTCCGAGTGGTCCACGGCGAGGCCGATCTGCTGCCGGGGCTGTTCGTCGATCGCTATGCCGAGTCGGCGGTGATTCAGACGGCGACGTGGGCCATGGATCGACGCAAGCCACTCCTTGCGGAGCTACTCCAGCAGCTGCTGCCACTCGAGCGGGTGGTGGTACGCGACGACGGAAGTGCCCGCGATATGGAGTCGCTGCCGCGAGAGCGAGGCTTTCTGCGCGGCGGACCGCTGCGGCAGGCGCGCTTTCATGATGCCGGCTCGACGATGGAGGCGGATCTGCTGTCTGATCGCAAGACCGGCAGCTTCCTCGATCAGCAGGACAATCACGCCGAGGTGGCTAAGTGGGCGCAGTCGCTGTGTCCCGGTGGCGAGGCGCTCGATGCCTTCACCTATCACGGCGGCTTTGCGCTGGCGATGGCGCGGGCCGGCCTCGGGGTGATTGCTTGTGACGAAGATCCGGTGGCGATTGGGCGCGCGCGTCGCAACGCTGAGCTGTCGGGTGTCGCCGTCGATTTTCACATCCACAACGCCTTCGATCTGCTGCGCAGCTATGAGTCGTCGGGACGGCGCTTCGACGTGGTGGTGATTGATCCGCCGGCGCTCGCCAAGCGGGGCCGCAGTGCTGGCCTGGGGCCGAGTGCGATGTCCCAAGCCCTGCGCGCCTACAAAGAGCTGAACCTGCGGGCGCTGCGGATCTTGCGGCCAGGCGGACTGCTCGCGACCTGTAGCTGCTCGGGGCGGGTCACGGTCGAGGACTTCTCGCTGATGCTGCGCAGTGCCGCCCAAGATGTCGGACGACCGCTACAGCTGTTGTGGCGACGCGGAGCCGGAATCGATCACCCGGTGCTGTGGGGTCTGGGAGAGAGCGAGTACCTCAAGTGCTGGCTGTTCCGCGTCCTGTCCTAACAATATTAGGCAGATGAAATGCCTCTATAATATTAGGCATTTCGTATGACTCTATAATATTAGGCATTTCGTATGACTCTATAATATTAGGCATTTCGTATGCCTCTATAATATAGGCGTTTCCTCCGCTTCCTGAGGATGGTAGGCTCTGGCGCCATGCAGGACTCTGGCGCGTTTGACCTTCTCTCGTCGTCGTTTCTGGCGAATCCGTACCCAACGTATGCAAGGCTTCGGAGTGAAGCACCGGTCTACTTCTCTCAGGAATGGAAGAGCTGGCTCATCACTCGGTATGACGACGTAGTCGCGTGTTACCGAGAGCCACGCTTGTCGGCAGACCGAGCGAAGGCTTTTTCCGATCTGCTCCCGCCCGAGCTGCGCCCGGTGGCCGAGCCGATCGTACGCAACATGTCTTCGTGGGCGCTGCAGATGGACCCGCCGACGCACACGCGGCTGCGAGCGCTGCTGAATCAGGCGTTTACCCCGCGACTGATGCAGGAACTCCAGCCACGAATTGGCGAGATCGCGGCGGAGCTGATTGAGCAGCTGGCCTCCCAGCCCGAGGTGGACTTGGTAAAAGCGCTGGCCGAGCCGCTGCCGATTGCGGTGATTGGCGAGCTGCTTGGTCTGGCACCAAGTGAGTGGCCGCTGCTGAAGAGCTGGTCGACGGCACTGGTGACTTTTTTGGGCACGCCACGAGTCACGGTGGAAATCCTCCAGCAAGCGGCTCATGCGATCTCGAGCATGGAGGACTTCTTTCGGGTAGAGCTGCAAAAGAGGAGAGCGGCACCACGCCAGGATCTGCTGTCGAACCTCTTGCAGGCCAGCGAGCGCGGCACGATCCTTGGAGAGCAAGAGCTGCTCTCGACCTGCTGCATGGTGCTGTTTGGGGGACACGAGACAACCACCAACCTGATCGGCAACGCGATTCGCCATCTGTATGCCCAGCCGGTGGAGGTCCGGCAGTCGCTACAGGAATCGGCCAAGATGTCGGTGGCGGTCGAGGAGATTATGCGCTTCGAGAGTCCGGTTCAGCGCATGGGTCGGCTCGTCACGGAAGACTTTGCGCTTCATGGCCAGACACTCTGCAAGGGACAGCGGGTGTTTCTGATGCTGGGCTCTGCGAATCGGGACTCTGCCCACTTTGCGGACGCAGACCAGCTGGTGCTAGACCGTCGAGAAAACCGCCACTTGGGCTTTGGCTTCGGCTCCCACTACTGCGTGGGCGCAGCGCTAGGTCGGATGGAAACCGCGCTCTGTCTGTCTCGTCTGTTTGCTCGGATTCCGTCGCTGAAGCTGATAGAAAAGGAGCCCCAGTGGGTTCCCAATGCCACCGTTCGCGGCCCCGCTTCTCTGCTTGCAACCACGCACGTGTGAACAGGAGTCGCTATCTGCTTCGCTGCGACCAGTGTGTCTCGCCAATCGCCAGCTCGATGATCTTCTCTGTCTGACTTCCCATCGCTTGCCGCAGAAGTTGCGGCGGTTCATCCAGTGGCTCGTCGCTGAGCTGAAACGTACCAAAGTGCATCGGAATGAAGTTCTGCGCCCCTAACTCACCGAATGCGATCACCGCTTGCTCTGGATCGATGTGCTGCGGACTCATGAACCAGCGCGGCGCATAGGCCCCGATCGGAAGGAGTGCATAGTGAATGTCCGGAAAGCGCTTCCCAATCTCTGCAAAGGCCGCCGGATATCCAGTGTCTCCCGAAAAGTAACAGCGCGTCGTCGGTGACTCGATCACAAAGCCGCCCCACAGACTCTGGTTGTGATCCCGCAGACCCCTTCCCGACCAGTGCTGCGCCGGCACCAGCGTAATCCGCACCGCCCCACCGCGCGCTTGGAGCGTGTAGTCCTGCCACCAGTCCAGCTCGTGCACCAAAGGGAGTCCGCGCTTCTGAAACCACGCTCCCAGTCCAATCGGCACCACGTACTGGACCTGCGGACCCAGCGCTTTGACGCTCCACTCATCCAGGTGATCGCGGTGATTGTGTGACACCACCACCGCATCGATCGGCGGCAGATTTGTCAGCGCCACCCCCGGCGGAGCCAGTCGCTTGATCGTAAACATCCGAGGCGCAAACATCGGATCGGTCAGGATCGACAGCCCCTCCAGCTGAATCAGCAGAGTCGCATGTCCAATCCACGTCACCGACGGAGTGTTCGCATTCTCACGCAGCTTCTGGCCGTCATTGGGAACCGTCTTTGGCACAAACTGATGATCGCGCGGCGGTCGACTCCCAAGCTGCCAGCGCAGCAGCTCCCGCAGTCCGGTCCGCCCCGGCCAGCCTTCGGGATTCTGGAAGCGACCCTTTTGCCACTGTTTGGAGTGCGAATAGCGAGTCATTGTCTGTTTAGAGTACTGCGAGTCGTGGCGGTCGCTAAAATCCCTCTATGTCTTGTCCTCCCTACGATCCGGCGCGACTCACCCAAGTGGCCCAAGAGATCATTGCCAGCACCCGCGAGCTGGCCGCACTCGGCTGGACGCCAGCGACGAGCAGCAACTTTTCGATGCGCATCGACGCCGCCCACGTCGCCATCACCGTCTCGGGGCGCGACAAGGGGCGCCTTACCGAGGCGGACATCATGGTGGTGGACTTCGATGGTCGCCCGGTTGGCTCAACGCTGCGACCCTCGGCAGAGACGCCGCTGCACACCCAGCTGTA
The DNA here is from genome assembly GCA_016794465.1 of Myxococcales bacterium. Taxonomy (GTDB): domain Bacteria; phylum Myxococcota_A; class Polyangia; order Palsa-1104; family JAEUJZ01; genus JAEUKA01. The sequence continues at coordinate 11,796 of JAEUKA010000113.1, forward strand.
TCGGCGCTTTCCGTCGGTCGGCTGTGTGCTGCATACCCACTCGCGGACCCAGACGGTGGCGAGCCGGATCTTTGCTTCCGACGGACGGGTGCGACTCAAAGGCTACGAGCTGCTGAAGGCCTTTTATGGCCAGAGCACGCACGACACCACCCTCGACGTGCCGATCTTGCCGAACACCCAGGACATTCCGTTCTTGGCCACCCGGGTCGACGCACTGCTCGATAGCGAGCCGCTGTGGGGATATCTGATTGAGTCACACGGAATGTACGCCTGGGGACGGGACCTGCCCGACGCCCGTCGCCACCTGGAAGCCTACGAGTTTCTGCTGTCGTGTGAGCTGGACCTAAGGACGTTACGACCATGAGCCGACTGCGAATTTTTGCCGAATCAGACGGAAACACCCCGACCTTTTGCAGCGACGATCACGCCGCGATTGCCGCCCAGCTGGCCGGCCAAGGAGTCCGCTTCGAGCGCTGGCAAGCCCAAGGCCCGATCGCCGCCGGGGACCCGCCCGATGCCGTGCTGGCCGCCTATCGCAGCGACATTGCGCGCCTGACCGCCGAGGGTGGCTACCAGTCTGTCGATGTCATCAGCCTCAGTCCTAGCAATCCCAACAAAGACGCCTTGCGCAAGAAGTTCCTCGACGAGCACACCCACAGCGAAGACGAGGTCCGCTTCTTCGTCGCTGGCTCGGGCCTGTTCAGCCTCCACCTGGCCGGCCAGGTCTTCGAGGTCTTGTGCCAGCAAGGCGACCTCATCTCCGTCCCGGCCAACACCCGCCACTGGTTTGACATGGGCCCCGAGCCATCGTTTGTCGCGATTCGCTTGTTCATCAATCCCGCCGGCTGGGTCGCGCAGCTCACCGGCAGCGACATCGCCCAGCGCTTCCCTCGCTACGAGAGCGAAAAGGCCCAATGAGCCCGGCGCCAGATTCGACCATGAAGCCCGCGATTTTGCTTGACATTGAAGGGACTGTTGGATCAATCGCGTTTGTTCGGACGGTGCTGTTTCCCTATGCTCGACGGAAGCTGCCGGCGTGGGTACGCGATCACGGCCACGAGCCCGAGACGCAGCGCTGGCTGAGTCAGGTCCGCAGCGAGCTTGCCGCCGAAACCAGTGACGAGCAGGTCGTGGCGACGCTGCAAGGCTGGATTGATGCCGATCGCAAGCACACCGCGCTCAAGGCGCTGCAAGGACTGCTGTGGCGGGACGGCTTTCAGCTCGGCGACTACCAGGCCCACCTGTATGACGATGCGGTGACGGCGCTGCGTCGCTGGCATCAGCTCGGGCATCGGCTGTACGTCTACTCGTCGGGCTCGGTGCCGGCGCAGCAGCTGTACTTCGGACACTCCGTCGCGGGGAACCTGCTGCCGCTGTTCTCGGGCTTTTTCGATACCGAGGTCGGCGGCAAGCGCGAGGTGTCAAGCTACCAGCACATCGCCCAGCACATCGCCAGTTCCCTCGACCAGCCCACCGGGCAGAAGACCCCCGAGATCGTCTTTCTGTCCGATGTCCTGGAAGAGCTGGATGCGGCCCGCAGTGCGCAGCTGCAGACGGTGCTGGTCGATCGCCGCGAGGACTATCCGACGCCAAGACTCGACAGCCACGGCCATCGCCGGATCGAGTCGCTGACCGAGCTGTAGCGGAGCGGTCTACCTGCCCCTACGCGGTCTACCTGCCCCTACATGGCTGGGTTGCTGATGAACACCTTGTTGGCGACATCAATGCTCCAGCGCTCGTACAGGCCCAGCTCGCGGTCGCCGTGCGGGGTAAACGAAACCACTCCCGTCGCCCCCTGCATCGACAGCCCGGCCGTTGCCGCCAGCTTGTTACAGCCGTTGAGGAAGCTGGACTGACCCACCGGCACCTTGTCGGTACTGCCGGCAGCATTGAAATGCAGCAAGAACTCCGAGACACGACCCGGCGTGACTTCCCCGGCTGCACAGACCGCCAGCCCCACCGCATACGCAGCATCATAGGCATACGCCGAGAAGGCACTGGTCCTGGGATCAACACCCGGCCAACGCGCACCAAACGCCGCCAGAAAGCCGTTGTAGATTCCATTGGCGTTATTTTTGTCAACACCGGGTGCCGTGCCGTATACGCGGGCCAGGTGCGTTTTCATGGCAGCCTGCTCAGCTGGGCTGCCCACGCTTAGCAGATCCAGCACCCGGGTGGTCTTGGCGCCATCGGACATCACGATCTGCATCTGTGGATTGGTCGAAATGCCGTAGCCCACCAGGCCCGCCAGCACCTTGTCGGAAAAGTTGTTGGTCACCGCCACCAATGCCTGCGGAGCCGCCTGCTTGGTCAAGATCGACAACGCGTTGTTCAGCGTCTGGACCGCCGCCGCTTCATCAGCGCCTGTGCCTTCTTTGTAGGTCAGCGAAGTCGTCGGAGTGATCGCCGTGTTGGCCCCCAGCACCGACTGACGCAGCCCTTGCCCATACGAGTCATCGACGACGAACATTCCGACCGACTTGGCAGTGACGGCGGTGCGCGGAATCTGCCGCTCGAGCACTGGGCCTTGCAGCAGATCCGACGGTGCCGTCCGGAAAAACAGCCCCCCCGCCGGCAGATCCGAGATCGTCCGCGACGACGCCGACCACGACATGATCGGCACCCCGAGTCGAATCACCTCGGCGGAGATCAGCGACACGTTGCCCGAGCCGCTCGGACCGATGACCGCCACCGCGTGACGATCGTTGACCAGCACCTGATACGACTTCAGCATGTCGGCGTTGGTGGCACTGGTTTCGCAGACATGGAGCGCAACCGGTGGCTTGCCAGCGGCGGTGAGGCCGGTGTTCATCTCGTCGACCGCCAGCTTGACCGCTTGCAGTCGCAGCTGATCGCTCCCGGTGACGGTGTTGACCAGCGTACCAATGACCGTCGAGCTTGCGGCGGCGCCAGCGGGATAGATCTCTTTGCACAGCGACGCACGCGGCGATCCGACGACGCACATGTTTTCGCTGCAAAACAGCTTCTGTCCGACCTCTGCCGCTCTGTCTTGGCAGTCGAGATCGGCCTCACACTCCACCAGATCTTTGCAGCCCGTCATGCCGAGGAGAGCGCCCACCGAAAGCGATACCCAGGATAAGTACTTATTCATCAAAAGCCTCCGCGCAGTGCGACAAAGAAGCCTGTAGAACCGACGGATAGCGACGGAAGAAAGCTCATTTTCGGGGCCGGCGTCGCTTTGCTCGACTGCTCTGTGGCGGCGGCTCGATTCTTCACGACGCCGATCGCCAGCAAGGTGCCGCCCGTCGCCACCAGCGCTGCACCACCAATGCCCGCAATCCCGGCGCCCAGCTGCAGCGTCTCGGTGGTATCGCGGAACCCGAGCTTGGCGTACTCGTCGGTGGTGTTGCTGTAATCTTCAAAAGCGGTCCCGGCCTGCGAGCCCAGCACCGCCCCGGCAATGATCCCGCCCACGCCCAGTCCCGCCAGGATGCCACCGACGATAAGCAGCGGTCGGCCCGGCTGCGGAGGCGGCGGCGGTGGACCACTCGGTGCGCCCGTCTGAGCGGCTGCCGGCGAGTCGTCGATCAGCGCCCGGCTCTCATCGAGATACTGCTGCACTCGCTTGGCCGTCTCGGGGTCGGGATGCGACTCGGCCTTCTGAAAGCGCTCGTAGTACGCCACCGCTTCTCGAGGCCGCCCAAGCTTCTGCAGCGTCCGTCCGATGTTCACCAGCAACAGCGACATCTGCCGAGAGTCGTAGGCCGCCTTAAACTCCGTCAGTGCGTCCTCGAAGTACTCTTGCTTGTAGAGCTGGACCGCTTTGCTGTAGTGCTCGCGACAGGTGTCGTCTTTCGTACACGCATCGTCGGGAGCAACCTTGTTCTGGGCCAGCGCAGGACTCGACCCTGCACCACCGGCAACGAGCAGCGCAAACAGAAGGGCTTTGCCGTCGACAAAACCGCTAGTCCACCATTTGAATGCGACCATGGCTAGATTCATCCTTGGAAGGCGTCGGAGGCTTGGAAGTCGGGTTCGGCGTCGTCGCTACCGGTGGGGTGGAAGCGGCCGTCGCTACAGCTGATGTCGTCGGAGCAGCACCGGGCCCTGCCTTGCCCTTGCCCTTTTTGCCGCGTCCCTTGACCAGACCGGGTTCAGGCGGTGGCGGCGTACTCGGCGGCGGGCTTAGCGTCGGCTGAGACACCGTTCCAGACGACGCCAGCGGCTTGAGGGTTTCGGCGATCATCACGCTCTCGGACTGATCAACCGTCACCACTTTTTCGGCATACCCGTCGAGCTTCAGCACCAAGATCAGCGGTCCCGTCGCCGCCGCCTGACTGCTCGTCCACGGTGTCTTGCCAATCTCACGGTGATCGGCCGCGCGAACCACTCGGGCCCCCGCCGGCTCGGTGTTGATGGAAAAGCGAACCGTGCGAGCAGCGACGACCGGCTCCGGCTTGTGAGCAGTGCGCGTCCACAGAAACCCACCGGCCGCAATCGCGATCCCTAACATCAGCAGACCAGCGACGAGCGGCAGCTTGCTTTTCTGCGCCGGAGCCATCTGCGCTGCCGACTGACCCAGCGTCGTACTCGCCGAGTTGCTCACGCCCGGCTGACTCGATCCTGGCGACACCAGCTGCGACTGACCGACGAGCCCAACCTGCGACTGCGCGATCATCCCGACCTGCGACTGCGCCACCATCCCGACTTGCGACTGCCCGATGTTGTTGAGCCCGCTCAGTCCGATCTGCGGCACCGGCGTCGCTGGCTGCATAAACACCGACGAGACATTGCCCATCGACGGCCCACCGATCGCCACCGCCGACGAGTACACCGACCGCAGCTGCTCGAGCACTTGCACGACCTGCGCCATCGGTGGCCGCTCGGTGGCAGCTTTGGCCAGCAGCGCGTGAATCAGCGTCGCCAAGTCCTCGGGAATCGACGGATCAACCTCCCGAATCGGCGTCGGCTGTTCGTAGATGTGCATCGCCATGATCGCGCCCGAGCCATCGGCCATAAACGGCGGCCTCCCGGCGAGCATCCGATACAGCATCACCCCCAGCGAATAGACATCGGCCTTGTCGGTGATGTTGCCGCTGCCTTTGCACTGCTCCGGCGACATGTATAGCGGCGTGCCGACCATCATCCCCGTGCTCGTCTGCGACGCCGCCGCCTCCCCGTCCTTCGTCTGCGACGCCAGCTTGGCAATCCCAAAGTCGAGGATCTTCGCCCGCTCTCCCCCCGGCGCCTCCGGATCCGCAACGATCATCACGTTGTCGGGTTTACTATAAAACACATCGATAATCGTCGAGAAAACACTCTGTTTGATCGAATTGGGGAACCACGTAGGGACTAATTATGTCGCATCATCACCGACGGATGTCTCCTTTCTCGCACCTCTTGTTTGCAGCTCGGTGAGCAGGTTCTGTAGGTCTATTTCACTTAGTAGGTTCAGTAATTCAGTAAACCATTTTCCTACTCCGCCAAGCGTCTGAGCAACCCGGCTGGATCGCGAGTTGGATACGCTCGACGGGCTGGTGTAGTGCTGCTCGGTCATCGCGAACGAGCTGTAACCGAGGGCTTTCGCTACCGCGTCCGCTGTCGCTCCACCTTCGAGCGCGAGCGTAGCGTCGAAGCCGCGCAGGCTGTGGGGCACGACCTCGGGAACGCCGGCCCGACGGCACAGTGTCCGTACCTGCGCGTTGTAGTAGTGAGTCCAAACGCGCTTGGTGCGAGGGGACACCTGCTCGACGAGCGCCGCATACAGAGCACGGGCCGTGGCCTCGCTGATCGACGTGGCCAGCGTCCGGATCGGCAGCCACCCCTTGAGCTGCAACGCAAGGTATTCGCTGGTGGACTGTTT
>JAEUKA010000014.1 GCA_016794465.1 Myxococcales bacterium
CGAGTACCTAGAGGTCTATTACAACCCCAAACGCCGCCACTCCACCCTCGGCTTCCTCAGCCCCAACGACTACGAGAAAAGGACCCCCGAAGCGACCTCAAGCATGTAACCAACCTGTCCACTTTATCGAGGGAAGGTCACACTGCATTCCCAACTATGCCAGGTTGGCACCCCTCTTGTCGTTACGGTCGGTTCCAACGGTGGTTGGTTCGGTTCCTATGCCGTCAGCCGGTGCCGTTGATATTCCAGGTTGAGCGCCTCGACACGGCGAGGGAAAATCACCTGAAAAAGCCCAAAAAATGAAAATTACAAATTCACACATAGTTGGCGCAGCGCTGGCTGCAACCAAGGTGAAATACAGATGCCGGAAGAAACACAGAGGAAGACGGAAGCCGTCTCCCTAGCACCAATACATTCGCGCATCGCGCTATTAGCTGTCGGGCTTTCGACGTCAGCCCTCGTTAAGAAAACGGGCTACTCGACTCGACTGATAAACTACGTCCTCGCAGGACACTATCCGTGTCCATTGGCGCTGGCTGCTGTGCTGCGCTCCGCTCTGGGGCCGGACCTATGGCGGTTTGCCATCGGCGAGAGCTGCTCGCTTACACTGAGCACGCATCGCACTTGCCAGTGTGAAGGGCAACCTGCCCAGGCTGCCAGCTGCAAGTCAATCGGGGGGATGCCATGACGCCCCCCCGTGACTCGGAGCGGCTCGCCGATCGGGTACTGGCTGCGTTTCGTCCGTGGGTTGTGCAACTGCTCGACGAATCGTTGGCCGCAGGGGATGAGCCCGGCGGCGACGGCTTGACCGAGGCAGAGCGCGCACGGTCTGAGCGCGGCTGGTCACGATTTCGCCAGCGACAAAGAGGAGCGGCGAAGTCTCAGCCCAGAAAGGAACCACCACCCAGAAATGCGAAGCGCCCGACGGGCAAGGTCGAGCGCTCGACTGCGAGGACAGAGACATGAGCAATCTACCTTTCGACGGGAGGGCTGACAAGGCGGAACAGCAACTCCTCGGATCGTGTTTGGTCTGCCGCGAGGCGTTACCGCAAGCACTGACGGTTGGACTGACAGAGGATGATTTCTTCGGCCCACATCATCGGGCCATGTTTGCCGCGATGGTCGCGCTCCATCGGGATGGCAAGGCAGGCGAGATCATCCCGGTATCAGCGCGCATGCAGACCATGGGAACCGGAAACCATCTCGCGGCTCACGGCGGCGATGCGTACCTAGCCGCGCTTGGAAACGAAGCGCCGGTGTCCGGGTTTGCGGAGCTGGCCCAAGTGGTGAAGCTGGCCGCGTACGATCGGCAATTGGCACTTCTGCGGACGGAGCAACGCCAATCGGGGCAGTCTGCCAAGAAGCGGTCAGAGATTACCGCGCAGATTCGCCGCGTACAGAGTGAGCGCGATCGGCTCGCGGAATATTCCGATGGTTGGCCCGGTGAGCCCGGCCCGCCCTTGCCTTTTGCCGATTCCGTGCCGCCCCCGTGGCCCACTTTGGCCTTGCCGCCCGTGCTGGCAGAGTTTGTCCAAGCTGTCGCGGCCTATTCACAGGTTCCGACGTCGATGCCCGCTCTCATCGGCATGGGCACCCTGTCATCGGCATGGGCTGGGAAAGTGGTGGCCACGCTTCCGAATGGTCACACAGAAGCGCTGTCTCTGTACTGTGTCGCCGCTGCGGACGTTTCCGAGCGCAAAAGCTCGACGTTTTTGCAGTTTGCCAAGCCGGTTGATGCCTACAAGCGCGAGCGCAAGGAACAGCTTGCGCCGCTACGCTCAGCCTATGAAGCGGAGCGGGCCGGACTTCAGGCAGAGCACGATCAAGCGATCCAAGACCGCAAGCGCGCCAAAGCGGGAAGCCCGCAGCACGGCGACGCATGCGATCGGGCCAAGCGTCTGCGTGAAAAGCTCGACCAGCTACAACCCCCGCCCATTTGGGAGTTTGTGACAAGGGACACCACATCGGAAGGACTGGCGCGGCTCATGTCGCGCACCGGGGGCTTTGCGCTACTCTCTTCCCCGGAGGGTGGCGGAGTGTTTGACCGCATGGCCGGACACTATGACCGCGAGCCGAACCTTGATGTGTTTCTGAAGTCCTACGACGGCGAAGCGATTAGCAGTCACCGAGCGAGCGCAGAACGGGAAGTCGCGGAAGTGCAACGGCCCGCGCTGGCTATCGTGCTCACCACGCAACCGGCGACGCTGCAAAAGCTGACAGAGAAGCGAGAACTTGAGGATCGCGGGCTTGTCGCTCGGTTCCTGTTCGCACTCCCTAACGATTCCCAGATTGGCAATCGGGCACCAGACAGCCCAGCGATTCCCGCCCCCGTTGCCAGAGAATACACAGACGCCATGTTGCGGTGTCTGCGAATGGAGCGGCCCGACGTTCCGCACCGGCTAGAGCTGTCCTCGGATGCGGTCACAGAATACGAGCGCTTGCACTGGAAGATCGAACCGCAGTTAAAGCCCAGCGGCAATCTGTACGACATACGCGGCTGGGCCGGGAAGCTCGTAGGCAAGATCGTACGCATCGCGGCCCTATTTCATCTATGGGAACACACGCGCCATGGGAATGCCGCGCCATGGGATGCGCCTTTGTCGGGTGACACGTTCCGCAGAGCGGCAGCGCTCGCGCCGTGGTTTATCGAACACGCACGGACGGCGTTCTCTTTGATGTCTCAGTCTCCCGCGATGGCCAAAGCCCGAAAGCTGCTCGACGAACTGCGCAAGCAAGGCGCAGAGTCCTTCACCACACGGGACGCACAGCGGCTCATCGCAAAGAACGGAACCAGAGAGGAAGCACAGCGCGTGCTCGATGTTCTGCAAGCCCATAACTACGTGGCACCGCTGCCGACAGAGCGGAAGGACTCCCAGCGCTGGCGCGTGCATCCTGAAGTGGTGAAGGGCTGGACGGATGGAGCCAAGAATGCCGCGTAGTCTCTGCGGGTGCGGAGTGTCCAAGTGTCCGCGCTCTGTCCAAACGCAAGGGACACAAGCCCAGCGACGAAAACTGGGCAAACCGTCCAACTGTCCAGCCCATCCGAGCGGATGAAACGGAAACGGAAGCCGGGCCGGGGGAGTCCTAGACGGAGGCCGCAGCCGACCGGGCCGAACGCCGCCGCGCTGGTGGTTCCATCGGCCCGACTCCGTAAGCGAGCCAACCGGGTGACACTCCGAGGGTCTTTGCGAGCGCTTCGATGGTATCGACGCCAGCTTGGCCGCCGTTTTCGATCTGGGCGATGCTCGGTGCGGTCAGTCCGGCCAGTCGAGCAAGCGACGCTTTGGTGTGGTCCCGCTCGACCCGAACGGTTTGCAAGCGAAGGCCCATGCCATCGCAGGTAGCTGCGCGGTCCGCCGTGGTGTCTCCGAGTCCGTACGCAAGCCAGGGCGCCGAGACTCCGAGAGCAGCCGCGATCTTGGCGATGGTGCCCACGGTCGGCAAGCGCTCATCTGTCGCGACTTGACGCACCGTCGCGTCTGAAACGCCAGCTTTCGCCGCTACCGCCATGCTGGTTAGGCCGGACTGCGCCCGTGCCTTTCGCAGACGAGCGGGAAGGCCGAAGTGCTTGGGGTTTGGCGAGCCACGAACCATGCCCACGACGTAGCACGCAGCTAGAAGCACCAAAAGTTGATGTCACATCTGACGATCATTCGTTGTTTGACTTTGCAAAGAGGTAACGAGATGTGTATTTCTACCAGTCGAGCCCGCAAACAGTGGGTGACAAGTTCCCGAAGGACCGCCGATTGCAGTCGGCGGCCCCTCATTAGCCCGCGCCGGACACCGCCACGAAGCACCGTCCGACGCGAACAGGAGCAGTCTATGCCGTGCCACGTCCCTGCTACAAGTGTATCTCGTCGCTGTCGTAAACTTTTCTCGTCGCGTCCGCCAACCATTGCCGCCAAGCTCGACCTGTCGAAACCCGGCGAAGCGTGGGCCGAAGATTATCTGCGCCGCGCATCGACGGGTAAGGAAGCATTCTGGCGCCCGCTTGCCATCCGTCGCGACGATGCCGCGCTCCTCGTTGCTGTGCAGTGGCTTCTTTGGCAGCCCGCGAAAGATCGTTACTCCGTCGTCACGCTCTCGCTCACCGAGCGCGCCTTGTCATGGCGCAAGTACCCGACTGCCAACGCTGCAAAACAGGCGTTAGCTACAGGAAGCGAGGCAGACTCCCCGGCATCCGGCAAGGTCCGCAAGGTCGGAGGGCACCGCAATGGATAAGTCGAAGCTATACGGACCCTATCCGCACAAGTCGGGCTACCGCTGCAAACTCGTCATCAACGGACAGAGCACGAACCTGCCCACCGTCAGCACTGCCGAGAAAGCAGAGCAAGTGGGTAGAGAGTGGCTGCGGAAGCTCATCGGGGAGCACAAGATCACCGTCGGCGAGGCGCTAGAGAAGTACCGCGACTTTCTTAGAGCCAAGGGCAACAAGCCCGACTCGATAAGCACCACGCTCTACAGGCTGCGCCGGTTCTTTGTTGATTCATCACTTCCGATCGCGTCGCTCACGTCTCGCCGCTGCGCTGGGTATTACTCGGCACTCACCGAAACGCAGAAGGCCGATACGCACCGAAACACCTTGGCCGAAGCACGGACCTTCTGCCGCTGGCTCCATTCCGAGCAGATCATCGGAATCGACCCCCTGGCCTCGGTGAAGGGCATCGGTCGCCGCCGCAAGGGCAAGCCGCAGCTGCACATTGATGAGGCTCGCAACTGGCTGCGCCATGCCGACGAGCTGGCCAGCGCCGGTCAGGCTGGGGCGGTCGCCGCGATGGTGTCGCTGCTCATGGGCCTACGCGCTGGGGAAATCGTGGCTCGCAACGTCCGCGATCTCGACTGCGGCGGCTCGGTGCTTTGGATTCCTCAGAGTAAGACCGAAGCCGGCAAGCGTCGCGTCCGAGTGCCCGACGCTCTACAGCCGCACCTGCTACGCCTTGCGCTGGGCAAGTCGCCCACTGACCATCTGTTTTCCGTCCGCGCTTCCGGCAAGCCCCCCGGTCGAGAATGGGTGCGCAAGTGGGTCAAGAAGCTGTGCCGACTCGCCCGCGTTCCTGAAGTCTGCGCCCACTCCATGCGCGGCCTACACGCGACCCTGGCCGTGGAGGAAGGCACTTCGCCCGATGTCGTGGCGCGCAGCTTGGGCCACCACAAGGCATCCGTCACGCTGTCCAGCTACGCCGCCCCCGGTTCCCGCGCTACCGCCGTCCAGCGCTCCGCCCTGCAAGCCCTAGAGCAGCCCGCCCCGCCCAAGCCGCTAGAGCTTTCCAACTAGGAGCATCCGGCCCGCTTTGGGCTGAATCGTTGCCCCTTTTCCCCCAATCGTTCCCCCAGCCCATTTTGGGCATGAAAAAACCCCGTGGTGAAAGTTGCTCACCGACGGGGTTTTGATGTGGAGCTGAGGGGAGTCGAACCCCTGGCCTCTAGAGTGCGATTCTAGCGCTCTACCAACTGAGCTACAGCCCCGAGACGCTTACGTTGAAAACGTTCCGACCTTCTATCAAGTCTCGGCGGACTATGGCAAGAACTTTTTTGCACTTTTGGTCTGTGCCACGCGCTTGTGCGTCGGAGTTCCAGCTGTTTGGCGACGAGCCTGCGGCAGCAGCAGGAGCAAATCCTCGAGCCGGCCCGTCTCGGGCATCATCAGACAGCCAGCGCTGCGAACGATCTCAGACTGACCGCGAAGGCCACTTCCACCGACGAGCAGCTGCGAAATTCCATCCAGTCCGTTTTTCAGCTCTGCAAGCAGGCGACGCAGCTCATTGGGGTCGTGCCGCATCACAAACGACAGCCCAACCAGCGATGGTCGAACCTTGCGCGCCGTCTGCAGCAAATCAGCAATCGGCACATCGGCCCCCAAATACACGGTGTCCCAGCCCTGCATCGTCGCGTCGAGCGCAAACAAGAGCAGCCCCATCTCATGCAGATCGCCCGGCGGACAGGCACACACCACTTGGTGCCGCCGTTGCTCTGGACGAAGCTGCGCGAGCAGCGACAGCAGCTTGCCGCGAATCAGGGTGGTTCCGAAGTGCTCAACAGCGACGGACAGCTCACCGCGATGCCAGCGCTCACCGACATCGACAAGGAGCGGCAGGAACAGTTCTCGACAGACTTGTTCGGGTGGCATCGACTGCAGCGGCGCCGCAAGGAGGTCCTCCGCCGCCCGGTTGTCGAAGTTGCAAAATGCCTCGATCAGGCGGTCGATTCTCTCGGCGAAGCTCAGTGGTTGTATAAGGTTTGTTGATTCTTGCGGCGTACCCTCAGCTACAGCTGGCGTGGGTCCAGCGCTCAACGACCGGTCGGGCGGCTCACCGAGAGCTTCGTCGAGTGACTCACTGAGCGATGGCAGCACTTGCAGCCGCTGCGCACTGAGGATCTGCTCGCGCGGCAGCTGCGCAATCTGCATCGGGGCCATGCCCTGCCGGACCAGACTCTGGGCCCCCCGCAAAATCGCGATATCACCGTCTGAATAGAGTCGATAGCCGGCCGGTGTGCGCTCCGGCTGGACCAGTCGGTAGCGAGCTTCCCACGCACGAATCAGCGCCGAGGAGAGCCCAGTCAGCTGAGCGACACTCTGGATGCGGTATTTGCTCACACCGAACAGCTTGATTCATCGATCAGCCTGTGTCAATGGTTTGTTTAATGAAGGCCAAGTGTCCGATCCGAGCCTCAAGATTTTTCAGACGAAAATCTCAACTAATTCTAAAAGTGGAGACTTTCCATTTGACTCTTTCATCTAGGGTATGTATAAGGTTTGTTCATAACCAAGTGACGCCATCACCCCAAGCTCTCGGAGAGTTGCCATGACGACGCAACAGACTCAGCCCTCGAATACCCTCGCTCAAGCAGTCGCAGCCAGCCGGCCTGCTCTGGTTCGCCAAGCGCGACGGATGCTCCGTGATGAGACAACCGCCGAGGACGCTGCCCAAGATGCGCTGGTCGCTGCGCTGTCGCACCTGGACTATTTCCGTGGCGATGCGCAGCTGGGGACGTGGATGTATCGAGTCGGTGCCAATGCGGTGCTGATGACGATGCGGCGAGAGCGACGGGCGAGTGACCGCACCACGCGAGCAGTGGCCAACCTGCCGAAAGAGGCGAGCTGGCTGCACGGCAGCGGTAGCTCCGATCCGGCTCAGTGGAAGCTCGAGGACGGGCAGCAGGCGAACCTGATTCGCTGGGCGATCTCGCAGCTGCCGGAGCGCTATCGACTGGTGGTGATGCAGTGCGACCTGGATGAAAAGCCGGTTCAAGAGGTTGCGGAGTCGCTGGGCCTGACGGTGGGCGGGGTGCGGACGCGTCGGCTGCGCGCCCACCGGATGCTGCGTGACACGCTCCGTCACCGCGTCGACGACCTGCGCTAGACTGAGCCGAGTCTGCGACCCTCTGCCGTGAGTCTCCCCTCGTGATATATTCGGGAGGCTATGCCCACCAAACGAAGTGCCCCCTCGGGTGCTAGCCCACCGAAGCGTACCGCCAAGACCGATCCCAAGCCGAGTCGTCGGACTCCTGCGCCGCCGGAGCCCGCGCTACAAGAGCCGCCCAGCCTCGACTGGCTGATGGCCCTGTGGAAGCCCAGCGAGCTGGAGCAGCGGCTGGTGATGGCTCTGCTGGCCGCAAACGGTCGGACAAGCGTCGCCGAGCTGGCGCTGACCCTGTCCGTCCCGATCGCGCAGGTTGTGGCGGTGCTGGCACCACAGCAGCTGCTGCGCGGCACGGCGCTGGTTGAGGTCACTCCCGAGGCAGAGCTTGGCCACCTACAGCCGCATGAGCTGGTCGTTTTGGGTCGTGGACTGCTGGCGGCGGCGCATGATCGAGAGGCGATTCCGACGTATCTACCGGGGCTGACGATGCTCCCCACGCCGGAGCCCGATGCCGCCTGGGCAGCAGCGTTCGTGGCCGACCGACCGGCGCAGCTGGTGTTGGATTTGGTCAAAGAAAAGCTGGTGAGTGTCCGGCCGCTGCTGCTTCTGCTCTCTGGTTGTAGTGGCGAAACCACGTCGCTGCTGACCCAAGCGGTACGACTGCGGCTGTCTCGACCGGTGTTGTATCTGGATGCGAGTGCGCTGGCCGGGTGGCCCCAGCCGGATCTCGTCGCAGCGCTGCGCAGGCTCCGTCGTGATGCCGATGTTCGTGGGGCGGCACTGGTGGTTCAGGATGTCGAGCAGCTTGGCGCAGGCTGGCGAGCCCTGACCCATCCCAAGCCTCACGGACAGACTTCACCGGTCATCTTGTGTAGCAGTGGCGCGCTGGCTGTCCCTCGTCACTTTGCGGTCGGAAGCTATGGCAGTCCGCTGCAGCTGCACGGTCATACGCTGCGCTCTCAGACGACAAGCTCGGCGGGAGGAGCAGCGACCTCTGCACAAACCACCGCTGCGACGGACAGTGAGCCACCAGAAGTCGATCGGAGTCGGGAAGAAGCTCGCCGACAGGCCGCCGTCGATGCCGCCCGTGCGATGGGCAAGCCAATCCCCAAAGAGCTGCTCACTGCCGCAACAACAGCGCCACATCCAGCCACGACGACGACACCTCAGGCGGCAGCCGCAACAGCTTCTGCTCCAGCCAAGCCTGTGGCCACCGTCGAGACGGCCAAAGCAGATCCGCCGCCGCGTACCGAACCACCGGCTGCACCGTCGTCGCCCCGCCCGGTCAATCCTCGACTTGCCGCGGCGCTGGCCAAAGCCGGTCTGCCACCGCCACCAAGCAGTGCCCCGCGCGCTGAACCGCCGGCCCCACCACCTGCTGCGCCAGCGACGCAAGCCCCACCGCCACCTGCCGCTGCCCCAGCCGTAGCAATGCAAGTGGCCGCCTCTGCCAGCGCTGAATCCCAAGCCAGTGACGATGCGACCGATGGACCGCCGCTGCCGCTCAGCGAGGATGCCAAGCTAGAAGATGTCATCAACGTGGCCAAGACCACCCCGAGCAACAGCCAGCGCAGCGAGCTACTCCGACGACTTGCAGGAGCCAAGACCCCGCTCGTGATCGCGCTGTTCCGGATGTTCGTCAGCCACAGTCATCCCGACGTGCGTGCAGCAGCCGAGGCCGGTATGGCGTCGCTGTTCGGCGCCAACTGGAACCGCGCGCGCAGCATCGCTCCCCCTGCCCAGCCACCGCGCAGTGAGGACAACGGACGCGGCCCCGGCGGAGCGTTCTAGCCGCTACTGACCTTCCCGCTTGATGCACTTGATCGCGACGCCAGTGGCGCGGTCGATCTTGCCGCTGACGTTGTGGGTGGTGATCCGCACCGCCGTGGCGCCCAGCTCTGCCGCCGCCCGCTGAAGCTTGGCCTTGCTCGAAGCGAAGGTGCCGGGGGTCATCGACGAGCCCGACTCGACCGTGATCGGGCCGTAGTCTTCAAACAGCGTGCAGCTTGGCGCTTCACCGTTGTCGAACAGCTGCACTTGCTGCTCCTTGGGGGTAAGCTCCGTCGGTCGAAGGTTGCCAGGGCCACACCCAAGAAGCTGCAGCCAGGGAATCACCGCCAAGGCCAGCCACTTGGCAGCAGTCAGGTTAGCAAGAGAGCTTACGGCTTTCATAAGTACTGATTTTACATCGCAAGCCCGAGACTTTTCTATGGTCAGCACATGACCACATCTACCGCTAGACTGGCCGCTCCTGATGATGACGGTGAAACTTCTGACCTGCGATCACCAGCTGGCAGCCCTGCGACCGGCCTGGAACCGACTGGCGGCGGGACAGCCCTTTCGCAGCTGGGACTGGCAGGTGGCGTGGTGGCGGCACTATGGGAAGATGGCGGACCGGCAGCTGCATGTCTTGGCCTGCTTCGAGGGTGAGGAGCTGATTGGGCTGCTGCCGTGCTATCGCCGGCTGTCAGCGCTGGGACGGGTGCTGCGACCGCTGGCCAGTGGCGAGGTGTGCTCGGAATACCTGGGGCTGCTGGTCGAGCCCGGTCGAGATCTCCAGGTGGCCGCCGCGCTGGCCCGGGCACTGTCGGGAACGGACGCTCAGCCAGGCGAAGGGGCGCAGAGCTGGGATCTGATGCTGCTCAATGCGCAGGACCCGAGTGACCGGACGCTGCAAGCGCTGCTTCAGGAGCTGACTCGGCGACGCCATCCGATCGAAACCCACGGCGGCACGGCGTGCTGGCGCATTACCATCGACGACCCCAGTCAACAGCCGCGCGGCAGCCTGGCATATGAGCAAGAGCGGTTTGACGGATACCTCAAGCAGGTGGCGCGCAGTCACCGGCACCGGCTGCGCAAGGCCGAGCGTCACGGCCAGAGCCAGGGCTTCAGCCTGCACTTCGCGGTTGACCAGGACTCGCTGCAGCGGGGCTTTGCGATCTTGACCGAGCTGCACCAGCGACGGCGAGCCCTGATCGGCCAAGTCGGAATGTTTGCCCGGCCCCGCTTCCTGGCGTTTCACCGCGATGCCACCCGGGCGCTGCTCGACTCGGGGACGCTGTGGCTGGCGTGGCTACAGCACCGCGAAACCCCGATTGCGGCGTACTACTGCCTGGCGGACCAGGGCATCCTGCATGCGTATCAGAGCGGCCTCAATCCCGACTTCCTCGATGATGAGCCGGGGCGGGTCCTGCTGCTGCGGCTGATCCGCCGTGCCTTGCGAGAAGGCTTCACGGCCATCGACCTTCTGCGGGGCAATGAGCCGTACAAGAGTCACCTCGCCGCCGAGCCAAGAAGCAGCCTCAACGTGCTGATTGGCAACCGGACGCTGCTGGGCCGGACGGCGTTTCGGCTGGCGCAGCTGAAGCGACACTCGCGGCGACTGGCAGCCCAGGTCATGCGGCAGGTTCGGGCCCCTTGACAGGGTGACCTGGCGACGTACAACCTCTGGCGGCTGTGGCTGCCTTTGCAATCATCGCTCTGATCGTTGCTCACCGACTGCTGCGCTTTGACTTGCTCAGCGAGGAGGTGCTGGCCCTGCGACCCCAGAGCATCCTTTTGACCCTGCTGGCCCTTGCGGTGCCGCTGGCGATGATCCGCCGTCAGGTGTCGCTGCGCTGGTCGACCGTGCTCGGGCTGCAGTGGCTGCTGCTGGTGTGGGCGCTGGTGTCGCGGCTGGTGTCGGACGGCCTCGATGAGCTCATTCCGTTTCTGACCGGCGACTATGCCAAGGACCTGACGTTTGCCACGGTGCTCGGGGGTCTGGCGGTCAGCGTGCAGCGGCTGCGGACCCTGTTTGTCACCATCGTGGTGGCGCTGCTGTTCATTGCCGCCGTCGCCATTCCGCAGCGGTTTGGGCCCAAGCAGTGTCACTACTTTCGCTTTGCCTGGCAGCTCAACTACGAGCAGACCACCGACCGACGCCCCTGTCAGTCCACCGCCGAGTGCTACGTCGTCCCCGCCCACGAGCAGCACCTGCGGGACTACGGCTGGGCCTGCGAGCGCGTCGGGGTGCTGGGCCTGGCAACGGTGGTCGATCGGATTCACTACACCGGGAACCTGATTGACCCGAACTCGCTGGCGCTGGCGCTGGTGATGGCGGCGGCGCTGCTGGTCGGGCTGGCGACCTGGCCGGGACGATCGATTCGCAAGTGGCTGTGGCTGCTGGGGCTGCCGCTCTTGGGGGTGGCGGTGGTGCTGGCGGCGTCACGAGCGGCGCAGGCGGCGATGGGCGCGGTGCTGCTGTGCTTCTTCTACTTTCGGGTGGGCATCTTGGGAGCGGCGGCGGCGGCGGTGCTGGCCTCGCCGGTGATGCTGATCTCGACGCGCAATGATGCCGAGGCGGCGTATTCGACGGTGACGCGGATCATGACCTATCTCAATGGCTTCCGCGCCTTCCTCGAATACCCGCTGTTTGGCGTCGGCTATGCCAACTATGAGCGGATCAGCTTCCTCAACGCCCACAACAGCTTCCTGCAGGCCCTGGTCGAGACGGGCGTCTTTGGCGGCACGGTCTACCTGACCGGGATCTACGCGGCGGTGAAGCTGCTGTTTCAGGTCATCCGCTGGCCGCTGCGGGACCTGACCGAAGAGGAACTCGCCGAGGCGGAGGAGATCCAGCACGTGGCCAAGACGCTGCTGGCGATGCTGCTCGGGGTGCTCTTGTGCGTGCTGTTCTTGTCACTGGCGTTTGACTTCTCGTGGCTGCTGCCGCTGGGGCTGATTGCCGCCTTCGAGCTGCACGTCCGCGACAAGCTCCCCGGCTTCCGCTTCCGCATCCGAGCGCTAGAGGTAGCGGCGATGGCGCTGCTCACCCTGCTCCTGCTCGGCCTGTTCGTCCTAATAACCGCCCGCTAGGCATCGGGCAGGCCGACCATACCCCCCAACCAGGCCAACCATACCCCCCGCATAGGCCGACCATACCCCCCAACCAGGCCAACCATACCCCCCAACCAGGCCAACCATACCCCCCGCATAGGCCGACCATACCCCTCTCATAGGCCAACCATACCCCTCGCATAGGCCAACCATACCCCTCTCATAGGCCGACCATACCCCTCGCATAGGCCGACCATACCCCCCGCATAGGCCGACTATGGCCTGCCAGGAGTCTGCCGTTCAGAGTGCCTAGCAAAACCGTAGCGAGGATGGCCGATGGCGTAGGCGGGTGAGCGCGTCAGTCCCCGACACGGAGTGTGGGGGAGAGCAGCCTCCTGGCTGTGAGCACGCTCCCCCACACTTCGTGTCGGGGACTGTCGCCGACATAGCCAGCGGCCACCGCAGTAGGTTTTGCTAGGCACGGTTAGTCTTCGTTGAGGTTTCGGACGAGCTTGTATTCTTCGCCGGCGCGGATGACCACGTCGAAGCTGAGTCGCTTGCTGTTGGTCACGAAGGTGACGCTGTGCTTGCCGGGCTTGAGCGGAATGCGGTCGCGCGGCGCAATCGGCGTGGTCTTACCGGTGTCCTTGTTGTCCACGAAGACCCGGGCGTATGGCTGGCTGTTGGCGATGAGGAAGCCCTCTTTGTCGCTGCTGCTTGAGGCCGCTGGAGCCGGAGCCGCCGCCGCTGTACTGCCACCACTGCCCGAGCCCGCATCGCTCTTGGACGACGACTTTTCGTCATCCTTGCCGCCACCACCGCCCCCAAAGTCGATGTCCAGGCTCTGCTCGAACGAGTCGCCGAACGACACCAGCTTGGTCACCGTGCCGTGGCCGCGCTTCTTGAGCACCACCTTCGCGGTCTTGGTCGGATCGAGATCCTCGACCGTGACCGGCGACTTGCCATACGAGCGACCGTTTACCAGCACCTCGGCCCCCGGCGGCTTGGTGCTGACGACCAGCTTGCCGCGACCCTCTTGCAGCTCGATGGAGCGGTCGTATTCCTGACCGGACTGCAGCGTGACCTGGAAGTTGACCGGCTGCTTGCCCGCCTTCTTGACCGAGACGTTCTGCACCTGGCCCGCCGGCACCAGATAGCCTTTGAGGATGTCGCTTTCCTTGACCAAGCTGCCGTTGACCGAGATGAACACGCCCGGTGGCACCCGCAGTCGAATCACGCCGTTGCCCTGGCCGCCGGTCTGCGCGCTGGCACTGCCGGCGCCGAGCTGAATCGGCACCTGGACCGTGTCTCCGGCCACGACATCAATGACCTGCTGCGCCTCGCCTTCATCGGCCCGGACCAGCAGCTGGTGTTGACCGCGCCGAATGTCCCGCAGGATGACCATGCCCTGCTCGATCCGACCGGCCTCGCGACCATCGACATAGACCACGGCTGGGCGCGGCGGGAAGACCGTCACCACCACGGTGCCCTTGCCGGGCTGCAGCGCAAACTTGGCGCCCAGCACCAGGCCCACGACTGCAATCGCGACCACGATGCCGACCAAGATGTCTTTAAAGAGCGAGCTGCCCTTGGGCTCGGCCACTGGCTGCGGAGGAGGCGGCGGCGCTTGCTGCTGCACGGCGGCGGCAGGAATCACCGTCCCATTGGGCAGCATCACCATCGCACCGGGTGCCAGCGCCGACATCGACCCCGTTCCAAACGGCATCGACATCGCCGGCATCACCGCAGAGCCATACGCCGAAGGGAAGGCGCCCATCGGTCCGACCATGCTCTGGTTGGCGGGATAGCCGCCCTGCTGCATCGCCGCATCCATCATCTGCTGCTGCATCTGCATCTGCTGCTGCATCTGCATCTGCATCTGCATCTGCTGTTGCTGTTGCTGCTGCTGTTGCTGTTGCTGCTGTTGCTGGGAGGCCTGCGGTCCGCCCGGATGCTCGTTGGGGTCGAAGATCGCGGTTGACTGCGCCTTGATGTCGCCTTCCTCTTCACCACCGTGCTTGGCGCTGTCGAAGATGGCGGTCGACTGGTTCGGCAGATCGCCCTCGGCCCCCGGCATTTGGTCCGGCATGACGATCGCAGTGGCTTGGTTGAGCAGATCGCCCTCCCCGCCTCCATGACCATCGCCATCGCCTTCCGTGAGCGGCTCAATCTCGGCTTCTGACAGCGCCGAGGTCGGCTCGGGCGACTCACTTGGGGTCGCACGCGGAGCCGAAGAGGTCGGGGCCAGCGTTGGGGCTCGCAGCCGTGCAGACGGTGGCGCGCCGCCTTTCGACTGACCGCCCTGGGTCATCGCCTCTTTGCCGATCTTGCGCTGCTGCTCTAGGACCGCCGACTCCTTCTTCATCTCGGGCGAGAAGGCGTCGCGCATCCACGTTGCCAGCGCTTTGGCGTTGTAGATCGGCTCAAACTGCGCCATCCAGTCGGCGAGATCGTCGTGCATCTCGCTGCCCCACTGGTAGCGGTCGGCTGTCTCCCGCGCCAGCGCCTTCATGATGATGCGGTCCAGCTCCGGCGGGATTTCCTTGTTGATGGTCGAGGGCGGCGGCACGACGGCGCTGCGGATCTTCTCCAGCGTCGCAAAGTCACTCTCGCCCATGAACAGCCGCTCGCTGGTGAGCAGCTCATAAAGGATGGTGCCGACGGCAAAGATGTCGGTGCGCTGGTCGAGCGGCTTGCCACCGATCTGCTCGGGGCTCATGTAGCCAAACTTGCCCTTGAGCACGCCCGCCTGGGTCTTCGACGACCGCGACGCCGCCTTGGCAATGCCAAAGTCGATGACCTTGACCTCGCCGTCGTAGCTGGTGATGACGTTCTGCGGCGAGACATCGCGATGGATGATGTTGAGCGGCTTGCCGGTGGCGTCCTTCTTGCGGTGCGCGTAGTCGAGGCCTTCACAGACCTTGCCCATCACAAACGCCGCCATCTGCACCGGCATATGCTTCTTCAGTCGCCGGAAGCGGTTCTGGATCTGGAGCAGATCTTTGCCCCAGATGTACTCCATGGCGATGAAGTGGCTGTCGTCGATCTTGCCCAGCTCGAAGATCTGACAGATGTTCGCGTGATTGAGCTGGCCGGCGATCTTGGCCTCGTCAATGAACATCTGAATGAAGTCAGCGTCTTCGGCCATCGCCGGCAGGATCTTCTTGATGGCGATGATCTTCTCGAATCCCTCGACGCCGAAGGTCTTGGCTTTGAAGACCTCGGCCATGCCGCCGACGGAGATTCGCTCGAGGAGCAGGTATTTTCCAAAAGGCTGCGGTAGTGCCACGCGCGCTCCTCAGCGTCCTACTGGTGATCCACAGAGGCTCTCAAAAGGACACCATTTTGCGAAGGTTATCGTATGACAAAAGCCAACTTAGCGTCAATCGCCCCCTTCGGTAACAGAGGCCCGCTGCCCCACCTGGCAGATGTAGCTTAGGTCACTGGAGCGCCAGCCGACCGGAGAGCTCCGCAGTCAGCAGCTCGAGCGCCGCGCTGACCGCTCGACCGAACGTGGCCGAGGTTGGCTCTGCCGTCCCAGGAACGGTCGGTGGCAGCGCCACACTGCGGTCATATAAGAGCTTGCCGTCCTGCAGCAGCACCAAGTGAACCCGCCCCGTCAGCACCCCACTGCTTATCGTCAGCGAGTCGAGCCGTGCCATCAGCGTATGCCGCGCACTGGCCCGCAGCGACTGCTCCAGCGCCTCGAAGCCGCCCACCAAGCTGTACAGCCGCGTCGCCACCACCGGCACCTGTAGCCGCTGCGCCAGGAACGCCATCATCGCTTGCTGACCGACGACCCCAAGTCCGTAGTAGCCCGGTGGCAGCGAGGCCAGCGGCTCGCCCATCACTCCGACGGCTACCCGAGGCCGCTGCCGAGGCTTGTGCTCGCTCTCGTTCCCGGTGGAAACAGTCGTCGATGGCACCGGTGTCGGAGGCGGCAGAGTCGTCGGCGGCAAGGTCGGTGTCGTTACTGGGGTCGTCGTCGTGATGGGCGGTGTCGTTGCTGGGGGCGTTGTAGTCGTTACTGGGGTTGTCGCTGGGGTCGTCGCTGGGGTCGTCGCCACCTTCGCTGGGGCATCCCGCTTCACCGGACTCGGCTCACGCTTCACCGGCGAGGAAACCACCGGGACTGCTGGTGGGATCGGTGTCGGTTCGGCGGTCAGCTTGGGACGCAGCTCGGCCACGACGGCATAGACCAAGTCATCGAGGTGTTCCAGATCGCCCACCGACTGCGTGCTCGCGCCCCGATAGCTGAGCGACAAGCGAAACCGGCCTGCGCCAAGCTCCTCGAGCCGGGCCGAAAGCGCCGGGTCCGCGTCGGTCTTGGCCGCCTGCGCCACAACACTCGCCTCCTTCAGAGCGGAGAGCAGCGCGCGCTGCAGCTCTTTCCCCATCCCCGGCAGCGTCGCTGGAGCCGACACCTGAGCCACCAGCAGCGGGGGGCTTGCGGACCCCTGCGGCTTCTGCGCCAGTCCAAGACCCGCCGAGACGCTGAGCCCCAAAGAGCACAGCGCCGCATACGGGCCGCTCGCGCATCGTCGCAGAAGGTACCTTGTCACTACTCACAAGCAAATCGGCAGGGCCAGCCGCTGTCAAGCGCTCCGCGAGCTTTGTTCGGGGCGCGGTCGATACGCTAGCAATGCCAGCCCCGCCACCGTGGCCAAAAGAGCCACCGGCAAGAACAGCAGCCGCGCCGAGATCCCGAGCGAAGCCGGCCCCGTCAAGCGGTCCCAGTCGGGCACCGAGAGCAGCCCCCTGCGGACCAGCAGCACCACCAGCGAGTTATTGACCGCGTGCATGGTCATCGCCGCCCACAGCCCACCGCTCCGCAGCAGCGCCGCCGCAAACGCCATCCCCAGGAGCATGGTCGGAATCAGCCGCCCCCACGACAGGTGGATCATCCCAAACAGCAGCGCGCTCAGCAGCCCAGCACCGAGCACTCGACGATCCGCAAAGGCCCGCCACGGAAGCCCGCCTTGGCCCAGCTGTTGACCACGACCACCACCACTACCAATGAGGGACCCCAAGATCGCACCGCGAAACAACAGCTCCTCACAGACCGCCGGCACCAGCGCAAAGGTCAGCACATCCAGCCACAGCGGCCGCAGCCCGGCCTTTGGCGCAATCATCCGCTGAAGGGCGTGCTGTTCCGCCGGAGGCAGCGGCACCAGCCGTTCATACAGAGGCGTAAGCCACGCCGCCAGAAAGTAAAACAGCCCCACGCCCAGCAATAGACCTGCCGCCAGCTGCATCCCCACCACCCGCACGCGACCAACCGCTTGAGGCCACAGCAGCTGGCGCAGCAAGGGCAGCTGCCGCTTCCACCACAGGAACAGCACCGCTGGTAGCAGCAGTCCAACCAGCTCCGGAATGCCTACCTTCCACAGCGCTGCCCACTGCGCCTCCATCCCCAGCCGCGCTGGCAGTCCGCCCACCACAGCCCCCGTCATCACCAGCAGCATGAGCGCGATCACGAACAGCACCACCACTTCGCTTACGCCCTGGGCCGGTCGATCAATCACGGACTTGCTCCTATCAGATCGCCTGCGATGCGTGGTACGATAAGCTGTGGAAAAAGTTATCGCCCGCTCGCTCCTGCTCTGGGGACTGGTGGCGCTCTTGCCGCCCGCAGCACACGCAGCCGAGCCACCGACCGCCGCCGCCAAAGCTGCCGCCAAAAAGGCCTATGAGCAAGGGACCGCCTTCTACAAACGTGGAGAGTGGGACCCGGCCATCGAGCAGTTTGAGCTCTGTTACAAGTCGCTGCCCCAGCCGGTGTTCCTGTTCAACATCGCGCAGTCGCACAACAAGGCGGGACGGCCCGAGAAAGCGCTCGAGTACTACCGGCGCTATCTAAATGATGCGCCGACCGCGCCGAACCACGGCGAAGTCACAGAGATTGTCGCCGAGCTGGAAAAGCAGATCGCCCCCAAGCCGCAGATCACCGCCCTTGAGACGTACCCGGTGGAGGTCGCGTCCGAGCCAGCGCCCAAGGGCTTTGTTGCCAAGCCCGAGCGAGCGCCGATCTCGAAGAAGACTTGGTTCATCATCGCTGGCGTCGCGGGTGGCGCGGTGGTCCTGGGGACAGCGATTGGCCTCGGCGTCTATTTTGGAACCCGAGGTCCCACTGTCACTGTTTTCAATCCGGTGAGTCCATGAGTCACTCTGCGTACCGATTGGGCTGGCCGCTGGCCGGTGTTGTCTCCGTGCTGCTGGCGTCTGGTGTTGGCTGTAGCGCCGCCGACCCGTGTGAGGCCGAGAGCCAGACCTGCCTCACCATCCAGGTCGAGACGCCGGGCGAGGCCAAGTCCGACCTTGTCCGCGCGGTCTACAGCCTCAACGGTGGCCCCAAAGTCCAGCAAGGCTTTGCCGCTGCCGAGAACGCCGCGAGCGGCTTTCCGATCGTCTTTGCGCTTCCGCTCGGTGACGGTGGCAATGCCCAGGTGGATGTCATCGCCGAGCTGCTGGCGGCACCGACCCTGCGCGGGACCATCAATGAGACGCTGGCTGCCGGAGAGCACAAGCGGGTCGTCGTCACCCTCGGTCGGGATGTAACCAAGCTGCCGTTTGTGGGACCCGAGCCTCGCTACGGCGCCGGTCTGGTGGCGGTTCCCGCTTCCTCGCCGGCCACGCTGGTGTTGTTCGGCGGCGTGGTCGCTGGGGAGCAGACGCTCAGCGACACCTGGGAGTACATCCTCGGCCAGAACCTGTGGCAGAAGTCGCCCTCGCCGATGAGCCCCGGACCGCGCCAGCCGCAGATGGTCGCCGACCCCACCACCGACCGAGTGCTGGTGGTGCAAGGTCTGGGTGCCGGCGGAGTGGTGCAGCCCGATGCCTGGCAGTTCATGCCGCCGACGCCCGGAGAGGCCCGCACCTGGACGCCGCTCAACGCCGTGACCAGCCCGCTGCCGCCGCGCGCGTTTGCCGGTCTTACGATCGTTCCGACGATGACCGGGATGCCGCTGGCGTTCTTTTTCGGTGGCATCGATGGCACCGGAGGCACTCCGCGCAGTGATCTGTGGCGGATGCTGTCCCCGGGCATGGCCAACTTCACGGCGACGGCCTCAGCGGGCGCACCGATGATCAAAGCGCCCAAGCTGCTCGCCAGCCAGACCGATGTGTTTCTGATCGGCAGCGATGAGAGCACCCAGTCGGTGGTGAAGGTCTGGCGGCTCGACAACAGCGTGACGCCGGTCACCTGGATGCCGGTTTCGACCGACAGCGGCGCGCCGACGTACCGGACCCAGTTTGCCACCGCCATCGACCCGGTCGGTCAGCAGATTGTGCTGTTCGGCGGTCTGGGCCCGGGCGGGGTGCTTCTCGACGATACCTATCGCTTCTCGCTCCAGGGGATGAGCTGGTCCCCTGCCGCCACCAGCCTGGTCCCCCCGGCCCGCATCGACGCCAGCATGACCTTCGCCCAGGGACAGTTCATGATGTTTGGAGGCCGAGACAGCAGCCTCAAGCAAAAGGGCGACAACTGGAAGCTCACCCCCGACGGCTGGAAGCGCTGGCTGTAGCCCCAATCCGTCTCTAAGCCAATCTGCGTTGTTCCCCCCACACTTCGTGTCGGGGACAGGGGCTCGGTCGGGTCAGTGCTCACGTACAGTAGTACGCTCTCCCCCACACTTCGTGTCGGGGACTAACGCGCGCTGCCCCTCGGTCGCCGCCTAGCATCTCGGCTTATAGCCGGATTGGGGATCATGCCCTTCTTTGACGGCGTGGGGGGGATTTGGCACAGTCGGGCGGTGATTGCTCGACTCAGTGGCGTCCTTGCCGACAAGACCCTCGACAGCGTCCTGCTTGACGTGGGTGGAGTCGGTTACCAAGTGGCCGTATCCCTCAACACCTTGGCTGCCCTGCCCGCCGTGGGTCAGAAGGCGCAGCTGCTGACGTACCTGCACGTTCGCGAAGATGCGATGCAGCTGTTTGGCTTCGCGACGCCGCAAGAGCGAAGAGCGTTCGAGCTGTGCATCGCGGTGTCCGGCATCGGGCCTCGGCTGGCGCTGGGACTCTTGTCGGGCCTGGATGCCGCCGGACTGTTTGCGGCGGTGGCCGGTGACGATGTGGCCAGGCTGCGCAAGGTGCCGGGCATTGGCCCCAAGACCGCCGAGCGCCTGGTCTTGGAGCTGCGCGACAAAGTGCCGCGTCCCGATGGCAGTAGCAAGCTCTCTGCCCGGGCGATGCCCAGTGGAGCGGCGGCGGCGGGTGGCGTGTTTGCCGATGTCGCCGGAGCGCTGAAAAATCTGGGGTACAAGCCCGCCGATGCCGAGCGCGCCACCGAACAAGCGATCAAGCAGCAGCCCGAGGCGACCATCGAGGTCATTGTCCGGGCGGCGCTGCGACTGCTCCAGCGTGACTAGGTCCCGCTTCGGGGGGCTCTTGGCCACGCTCCTCACCGCGATCACGGCCCACGCCAGCCCGGTGGC
Organism: Myxococcales bacterium; assembly: GCA_016794465.1. GTDB lineage: Bacteria > Myxococcota_A > Polyangia > Palsa-1104 > JAEUJZ01 > JAEUKA01. The sequence goes on from JAEUKA010000014.1 coordinate 20,612, forward strand.
GGACAGTCAGCAGCTGCTGGTGGTGCTGGGGGACAGCTGGGAGGCCAGCCGAGGCCAGCTGGTTCGCTTTGCGCGCGCCCGCCGCACCGATCGGTTTCAGCGCGTCGGCCCGGCCCTGCCGGTGTGGCTGGGACGAAGCGGCCTCGCCTGGCGAACCGATGCGGGTGCGCCGCCACCACCACTGCCTGGACCCCTCAAGCGCGAGGGCGACGGGCGGGCTCCGGCGGGGTTGCTGTCGCTGGACGAGCTGTGGGGCTACGCCGAGCAGGCGCCCACTTCCGTGAAGCTGCCGTATCGCCAGGCGACGCCGCTTGATCGCTGTGTCGATGATGCCGCCTCACCGCTCTACAACCAGCTGGTGCAGGAAGCGGGACCGCCGCCGTGGCGCTCTGCCGAAGCGCTGCGCCTTGCGACGGACCACTACAAGTATCTGGTGGTGCTGGGCTACAACCGCACCCTGGTTCGCGCCGGAGCCGGGAGCTGCATCTTCCTGCATGTCGCACCGCCGCCGCAGGGCCCGACCGCCGGCTGCACGGCCCTCAGCGAAGCAGATCTGCTGTCGGTTCTGCGCTGGCTGCGACCAGGGGCACGACCGCTGCTGCTCCAAGTTCCCCGCGCCGCCCTGCCGGCTGTCGTGACCGCCTGGCAGCTCCCCCGTGAGCTGCTGACCCTGACCCGTCCGTAAAGCTTGTGGATGCTGGCGGGTCCAGCGAAGCTACCCCCTGTCGCGGCGAGATCTGCTGCGGACGGACTTTCCCATGACGACCTCGCCGCTCCAGCCCCCGCCGCTGTCTTCGTACCTGCGCCGCCTGCTCGGCTTTTTGTGTCTGGTGGCGCTGTTCGATGGCTACGACCTCTACTCGATCTCCCAGACGCTGCCGGAGCTGCGGGGCGCCTTTGGCCTGTCGCCGACTGCCGGGAGTCGCCTGCTCGCCGTCGCCAACCTGGGGACCATCGCGGCCTTTCTGCTGGTGCGACTGGCGGATCGGTTTGGGCGCCGACCACTGCTGCTGCTGTGTGTGACGGGATACTCGAGCGCTGCGCTGCTGTCGGCGGTGGCGCCGGGACCGGAGCTGTTCCTGCTGGGACAGTTCGCGGGTCGCTTCTTTTTGGTCAGTGCGCTGGCGATGGTGGTCCTGTACGCCTCCGAGGAGTACCCCGCCGACCGTCGTGGCCGCATCATCGGCATCATCCAGGCCTGCTACAGCCTGGGGGCGATCCTGTGTGCAGGGCTGACGCCGCGACTGCTCCAGGCCGCGACGGGCTGGCGCACGGTCTACCTGCTGGGGTCGGTGTCGCTGGTGCTGCTGCCGGTGGGGGCGGTACTCCTGCGCGAGACAGGGCGCTTCCAAAAGGCGCGCGAGCTGACCCGTCCGCCGCCCCTGATCCCGCAGCTGCCGCGCCCGCCGTACAAGACCCGGATGCTCCAGCTGGCGCTGATCTGGCTGGCGACCTTCACCTGCAACCAGAGCACCACCGTCTTTTGGAAAGAGTTCGCCCGCGCGGATCGCGGCATGAGCAACCAGCGCATCGGGGCCTGGATCGCCATCGCCGCCCTGGTCGCCCTGCCGCTGACCATCCTCGCAGGTCGGCTGATCGATCGCTTCGGGCGACGGCGCAGCGCAGTGCTCATCTACCTGGCAGCGGCGCTGGGGACGCTGGGCTCGTACTCGCAGCTGCCCGAGAAGGCGCTGATCGTGGCGCTGATGCTGCTGATTGCCGGAACGTCGTCGTCGATCGCGCTGCTCAACACCTGGACCGCCGAGAGCTTTCCCACCGAGCTGCGCGGCGACTCGCTGGCCTGGTCCAGTGGCCTGATCGGTCGGCTGGGGTTTGTGCTGTCTCCGCTGCTGGTCGCCGAGCTGGTCGCGCCGCTGGGCTGGGGTCTGTCGCTCTCGCTGATGGCGGTGTTTCCGCTGCTGGCGCTCGGTCTGACCCTGCTGTGGCTCCCCGAGACGGCGGGCAAAGAGCTAGAAGAGTCCGCCGAGTTCCGCCGCTAGCGCCGCCAACCCCTCTTCACTGGCCTCGCCTCGCTCGCCCAAGCTCCCCAACCCCTCTTCACCGGCCTCGCCTCGCTCGCCCAAGCTCCCCAACCCCTCTTCACCGGCCTCGTCTCGCTCGCGCGGGCCTACGACCTGGCTTGGCAGATTGGGGGGGTGGTTGTAGGCTCGCGGCGCTTACTGCTACGGAGGAAGCCATGCCCACGTCACGCTCTGTCCCGAAGAAGAAGCCTGCCGCTCCGGCCAAGAAGCCTGCCGCTCCGGTCAAGAAGCCTGCCGCTCCGGCCAAGAAGCCTGCCGCTCCGGTCAAGAAGCCTGCTGCTCCGGTCAAGAAGCCTGCTGCTCCGGTCAAGAAGCCGCCTCCGCCGGCCTCGCCGGGAAAGACCGAGGTCCATGGCTCGCAAGCCGCCTTTGTCCGCTTCCTGCCGCTGGCCCGGGCAATCCCGTCTGATCAGGTCCTGCCGCTGCGCTTCGATCCCGAGCTGGCCTACTACAACATCCGCGTCGGGGTGCAGGCGATCGAACCGCAAAAGGCGATGCTGCTGGCCGAGCTGCCGACGCTGGACCGCAAGCGCTTGTCCGAGCTGCCGGAGCTGGGGCAGGCGCTGCTGTTTGCGACCCGCCAGGCCGAAGCCGCTGACGCCAAGCCTGGACCGAGCCTGCCCGAGCTGCTCCAGCAAGGTCAGAAGCTCCGTGCCCAGCTGCTGGCCGCCGCCGATACCCTGGCGGCCTTTGAGCTGCTGCCGGGGTCCCAAGTGGACAAGATCCGGCAGGGCCGGGGCAGCATCGATGCCGCGCGCGATCTGGGCGACCTGGCGGCGCTGTATCACAAGCACGCAGCGGCCTTTGCGAGCAAGACGCCGGTCACGCTGCCCCAGGTCCAGCTCGCCGCCGAGGTCGGAGCCGCGCTGCTGGCCCGGCTGTCCCCAGGAGGCGCCCGCAAGTCCCGCGTGAGGCCACCGAGCGAAGCGCTGACCGATCGCGACCGCCTGGCGACGCTGCTACAGCGCTGGCACCGCGACCTGCGCCGCGCCGCCTACTGGATCTGGGGCGATGACTTTGACGCGCACGTGCCGCCGCTTTTGTCCCGTGCGGTCCCGCGCAAGAAGCCCGCCCCGCCTACCCCGTCTGCCCCGCCTGCCCCGAACGGGTGAGGCTGCCGGCGAAGAACTTCAGCAGACCACCAAGCTCTTCTGCCCAACCAGACAGGCCGGACGGCTCGCCGAGCGGAGTCTGGGCAAAGCGATTGAGCCACAGCCGCGCCAGGGCGGCTTCGTAGGGAACCTGGGCCCGCTCGGCGCTGCGCAGGCCCAGCGCTGCGAGCTGTCGCGCCAGCCGAGGCGCCCAAAGAGTCCAAGCCACCCGGGCATGCCACAGATACGCACGCGGAGTCGCCGACGGAAAGATCTGTCCACAGCGGCGCAGGGCCGACAGGGATCGGCGCAGGCGGCCCTCCAGCTGCCGTCGCTCGCTGACACTGCCCGCTTCCCACTGCGTCAGATAGACCTCGGCCACCGAGGCAACGCCCTCGCTGATCGTCTCCAGTCCGAGCCGGGTGGACTCAATCAGCGTCAGTGCTTCATCGGCAAGTCGCAGAGCCTGCTCCGGCTTTCCCAGCAGCAGCAGACAGCGCGCGGTGACGCCGCCCAAGAGAACCCGTCCGACAACATCTTGCGACCTGTTGACGAACTGCTCGGCCTCGGCAAACAGGCGCTGGGCCCGCTCGGCATCGCCTCTGCGCAGGGCGGCAATGCCAAGATACAGCGGATAGCCACGGGCAAACTGATCGTTGTGCTGACGACGCGCTCTCTCATTGGCCTCGGTGATAAAGGCGAGAAAGCTCGCATCATCCGACTGCCGAAACGCGACGATGCTCCGCACCGACAGGCCGAAGCACAGCGCGTTTTCGTCGCCGAGCTTCCGCGCCAGGGCAATGAAGGCGGCCAGGTGCGAAGTGGCCTGCGCCCAGTCTCCGGCGTTGAAGTGGCGGACGCCGGCAATTCGATGGAAGTCCAGCTCGGCGCGGGGACTGGCCAGCTCGCCGATGAGCCGACTGGCACGATCGAGACAGTAGCGGCTGACCGAGTGGAGCGGTATCAAGCCCGCGAGCAGGCCGGAAAACCCCCAAAAGTAGCTCTGTAGCTCGCGATCATCGAGAGAGGCGGCAACTTCGGAGCCCAGCAGCACGGCGGCAATGCTCTTTTGCGGCTGATTGGCCCAGATGTAGATTTCACTGGCCCAGCGGGAGGCCTGCGCGACCTGACGCCAGATGCTGCGCGCTTCGTCGGTCGCAGTGGCAAGCGCCGGTAGCAGGTGCAGCCGCCGGGACAGCATCGCTGCTGCTGCGACCGCCGCCGATTGGACATTGGTTGGCATCGGACAGCCGAGCTGCGCCACAAACCGCTCGTAGTGGGCAATGCACGGAACCACCCGACCCAGCGCCGTCATCGCCTGGATGATGCCGTTGTAGGCACGCGCGGCCTGGACGTTGGACAAGAGGTCCAGGGACGCAGGCAGCAGCGCCTGCCCGAGCAGTCCCGCCGCTTGCTCAGTCGCCCCCTGACCGAGCGCGTGAAGGCCGGCCTCGACCAGATAGAACGCCGCCTTGGCTGGATCGCCGCCGCGCTGATAGTGCTCTGCCAGCACCGCCGCGTGCGCCGCCGAGCCCGGGTACGTCTCCTCAATCGCGTGGGCCAGCGAGAGGTGAAGTCGCTGCTTCTCCGCCGGTTCAAGCTCCCGCAGCAGGCTCTCGCGAATCTTGTCATGGGCAAAGCGCCACGACGGGCCGCTGGCTTCTAGCACCGCTGCGTCCATCGCCAGATACAGCCACGGCTCCAGGTTGGGTTCAAAGCGCCGCAGCACCAGCAGGTCGAGCTGCCTCCCGGTCACCGCCGCCAGCTTCAGCAAGGGCCGCGCTTCTTCGGGGAGCCGCTGAAGCCGCCGCTGCACCACCGCCTGGATGCCTCCGGTCAGCACCCCCTGCGGCAGCCGATGCGACGCGACCTGGCTGAGCTGCCCGGCCTCCTCTGCCAGCGCGCGCATCACCTCGATCACGAAGAAGACATTGCCTTCGGTTTCCGCCTGCAGGAACGCCACCAGCTCGGGCGTGCAGCCGGCCACCCCCAGCATCGACTGACACAGCGCGGTGATGCTGTCCGCCGACAGTCGATTGAGCTGTAACACCGAACAGCCCGCCAGGGTCTGCGGCAGCTCCGGTCGCTCGTCATCCCGATAGCTGCCCACTATCAAGATCGACCGCACTCTGCACAGCGGGGCGAGGCGGCGCAGAAGCGCCAGACTCTCGGCATCCGCCCAGTGCAGATCTTCGAGCAGGAGCAGCAGCGGCTCGGTCTGGCGCAGAATCACCGACTCCATCACGTTGCACAGTCGCAGCTGCGCCGCCTGCGGATTCAGGGTCGGGGCGTCCGGAATCGACCGCTCCAGCAAGACCTCCAGATCCGGCAAGATCGACTTGAGCACACTCGCCTCGAGGACCTCTAGCTCGGTACACAGACACAGCCGCCGCAGGATCTCGCGCCAGATTCCGTACGCCCCGCCGCCTTCACTGACGGCCTGACCACGCGCCGACAGCACCCCTTGCACCAGCGAATAGACGCGCAGCTCTTCCATCAGCCGCGACTTGCCGACCCCGCTCTCACCCGCCAGCAGCCGCACTTCCCCCGAGCCGGCCCGCGCAATCTCCAGCGCTCGGCGTAGCTGGGCCAGCGGCTCCTCACGGCCTACGAAGCGCGCCGCTTGGAGCGTACTTTCGCGCAGCGCCACCGACTCTTTGGCGATCGGAATTCCCACCGCCGCACACAGCGCAAGGAGCGCCTCATCCGCCGATGGCCGAGCCTGCGGATCTTTGGCCAGCAAGCGACGCAGCAGCGCCTGCAGCGCCGGACTGTGTCCCAGCGGCTCCCAGTCCGGCTCGCGCTGCAGAATCGAGTGAATCAGCAGCAGATCTTCCTCACGATCGAACGGATGCCGCCCGGTACACAGCTCGTAGGCCATCACTCCGACCGCAAACAGATCGGTCGCCTCCGAAGCTCCCTGTCCCTCGAACAGCTCCGGCGCCATGTAGGACAGAGTCCCCGCGATCTCACCCCGCTTCCACTCCACATGCGACCGAGCGAGCGCGAGCCCAAAGTCCAGCAGCTTGACCTGCGGCCCCTCACCCAACGACAGCACCATCACGTTGGCGGGCTTGAGATCCCGGTGCAAAATTCCGTGGCGGTGCAGGTAGGAGAGGGCGCGGAGGAGCTGGACCAGGAGCAGGGCCTTTTGTTCCAGCGACAGGCCCTGGCTCGCTTTGCTGAGCGTGCATGCGTTCTCGAGCAGCTCCATGGTGAAGAAGGGCTGGCTCTGCTCGACGAAGCCGTAGTCAAGCACGCTGATGATGTGGGGATGTCGCAGCGCCGCCAGGGTCCGAAACTCTTGTGCCAGCGCCATCCGCGCCCACACCGGGTTCAGTGCCCCCCCTCTGCCCGGCGTCGCTGCGGCCACATGGACTCTGGACGGGCGCCCAAGCTGCTGGGTCTGCAGCTCTCCCGCCATCGTCTCGGCCAGCGAGGCCGCGTCACTCGCCCGCTTGGGAATGACCACCGGCTCATCCGGTTGGAACTCTTGGGTCTTCGCACGGTCCAGCGGGGCCTGCTTCCCGTCTGCCGGCCGCTCAGACTCCGGTCCCACCGGCACCAGCTTGAGCGCCACCCGCTGATCGGTCAGCCGGTCATACGCACGGTAGACCGCCCCCATTCCTCCTTCACCAAGCAGCTGTTCCAGTCGGTACCGCGCGCCGACCGCAGCAGTCCAGCGGTTGTTTGGTGGCCCAGCGTGCGGCTTATGCGGGAGAGGGAGCGCCATGGTCCGTCGGGCGACGCAGATCGCACCGTGAGTCATGTTACACGGGATCGACCGCTGTTTGTCGACGGTCAGCACGGGAAGGGAGCGACCCACGTAGGTTCCTGGGCGCAGCGGAGGCAGCAGGCAGGGCGACTCCGGCGGACAACCGACCTTTCTTCACCCGGACGCTACTTTGGGCCCGGCTTCGGTTGCGGGGCTAGTGTCTTTTCTTCGCCCATGAGTATTGCCAATTGCTCAGGCGTCGCAGACTTGAATTCATCGCCAGCGGAAAGCACATAACGCTCTGGCTTCAGATTTCCGATGTAGACTTTCTTGAGCGACATCTCTTTGTTCCCAGGAGAGTGCCGCAGAACGAGAACGTCTACTTCTCGGCCACTTTTATCCTTATCCAGCTTATTATCAAACTCGGTTTTGTACCACTTCTCGAAAGCGACTTCCGCACGTCTCGATCCCTGATTGGATGCTGCGGGCGGCACCTTTGCAGCACTGGCTGGTGTCGGAGTCGCCGGAGCCGAGCCCTTTGCTGCTTTTTCTCCCTCGGCGCTCCACAACTTGGCCTCAAGTCCCTGATCTTCGCGACTCAGCTTTGCCAACTGATCAGGAGTCGCTTCCTGATAGGCCTTACCAACTAAACAGAAGTAGCCATCTGGCAGTGCTTGGTATTTCTTCTTAATGACAACTGTATCAAGAGACTTACTGTGCCGCAGCACAAGGAACTGGACTTTACGCCCTTTCTTGTCTGTGTCTATTCGGTCATTAAACTGTGTTTTGTACCATCCACTGAAGGCATCTTCGGCAACCTTGGCTTCCTTTTGCTGGGCTTGGGGCAACGGACCTGCGGCCCCGGCGACCTTGGCGTCCCCTACCACACTCAGAGAGCAAAAAAGCGACAGCCAGCACGTTTGTTGAAACTTCATGTCAGTACTCCTCCTTGTTTCCTTGGTTCCCCACAGGCTAGTGAGCCTGGTGAGCACCTATCCGCCCATATGAGTCAGCGCAGTGTGCGCCCCCCAGACCAGCCGCGCTCGCTATCGTACCCTAATTTTGTTGGACTATTAGACCCCCTTTCCGCCTTCGCCCAGCAGCTGCTCCAGGAGGTACAGCTTGCCGACCGCAGCCGGCGGACAACCGACCTTTCTTCACCCGGACGGATTGGGGGCGAAGTGGGCCAGGAGCTTGTGCTAGATAGGTCGGCACATGGAATCGAAGCCGGGCCGTCGTCGTGCTCTCCGTCGCCATTGGGTATGGATCAGTCTGGGGGTGTTGCTGCTGCTGCTGGTGACCAGGCAGCTGTTTTTTCAGCTGACCGTGATTCGTCCTCCGGCGGGGGCGGGCCAGGGCGCACAGCGACCCCGCGTCGAGGTCCGCGATGGTCGAGTCTATGTCGGTGACAGCTGGCTCAGTCGCGAGCGCGGCATCCTTGAGCTGCATCTTTCGGGCGAGCCGTTTTCACTCGGGTACAGCCATGGCCGACTCGGGTCGCCGCATCTGGTGCAGATCGAGGACTACCTGTTTGGCGAGATGCGCCGCTATGTTCCCTCGTCGCTGGCACTGGGACTTATTAAGGCCGGAGTGATGGTGCGACAGCGCAACCTGCTCGACGCGGTGCCGGTGCCGCTGCGCTTCGAGATGGCCGGTCTGGCCGAGGGTCAGCCCGACGGACAAGGAGACTTTCTGCCCCCTTTTCAGCGGATCGTCTTCTATCACGCGCTGCATGACATCACGCAGACGATTGAGCACTCGCCGCTGCTCGGCTGTACGGCGCTGGCGGCGATGGGCGCAGCGACGGTCGATGGTCACCTGTATGTCGGTCGCAACTTCGACTTCGAGGGTCCGCCGCTGTTTGATAGTGACAAAGCGGTGCTGTTCTTTCGTCCCCAAGGAAAGCTGGCGTTTGCGTCGGTGGCGTGGACGGGAATGGCGGGCGTGGTGACGGGCATCAACGAAGCGGGCATCTATGTGTCGGTCAATGCGCTGCGCACCGACGACAAGAGCGATCGGGGACTGCCGGTCGAGCTGCTGTTGCGGGATGTCCTCGAGCGGGCGCACAGCCTTACCGAAGCGATTGCGGTCGCGCGGGAGCATCCGATCTTGGTGCCGGATCTGTATCTATTTGCCGACGGTCAGACCGGGGAAGCGGCGGTGGTCGAGCGCTCGCCGACCCGCTTTGAGGTGATTCGCAGTCGCGACATCCTGGGCGTCGCCAACCATGCCCGAACTGCGCCGTTTGCGAAGGACCAGGCCAATGAGCGACTGCGGACACACCTGAGCTCGGGGGCGCGACAGGCTCGCGTCGATGAGCTGCTGACACGGTATCGCGGCAGCCTCGATGCCCTGGGGGTTCAGCAGATCCTGCGCGACAAGCGGGGCCCGGCGGACAAAGAGCTGGGACTGGGCAATCGCAACGCGCTGGATGCGCTGATTGCGACGCACTCGGTGGTCATCGACGCGACCGAGCGGATCTTGTGGGTGTCGAAGGGGCCGCATGCGCTGGGGGAGTACATTGGCTTCGATCTGCGACGCGAGCTGGGTGATGTCAGTCGGCCCCAGCCGAGTCCGCTGCCCGAAGATCCGGTGCTGCACAGCCCGGAGTATCGCAACTTCCAGATGATGGGTCAGTCGCTGCACGCCGCCGAGGTGGCCCGCAAACACGATCAGCCGGAGCTGGCAATCGAGGAAGCGCGGCGGGCGGTGGGCCTTACCCCGCTGTCAGCCGAGGCGACGCTGGTGCTGGCCGATCTGCTGTGGGAGCGCAGTGAGTCGTCGAGTAGAACCTCGAGTGGCGAGGGGGAAGACCGTCGGCAAGCGCGGGAGCTGTATACGCGATTTCTGACGCTGTTGCCGCCGCACCGTACCGAGGTCGAGCATGCCGAGTCGCGGCTTACAGCGCTCGCTGGGTCCGCGCCATAACCATCAAAATCGACACCGCTGCGGGTGTGACACCGGGAATGCGACTGGCCTGTCCCAGTGAGCTAGGTCGCGCTTTGCTGAGCTTTTCGGTGATTTCGCGCGAAAGACCGGGGATTGTCAGGTAGTTCAGCTCTGGGGGCAGCGGAGTCTCCTCCATCGACCGAAAACGCCGTGCTTCTTCTTCCTGCCGATCGAGATAGCCTTCGTACTTGATGGTCGTCTCGACTCGCTCGCCGAGCAGCGCCGGAAGTGGACTCAGTCCAAACATCTGCGCCAGCGCCGGATAGCTGACCTCGGGACGACGCAACACCTCGGCGAGCTTGCTCGGACGGTTGAGCGGCGCGGTTCCGAGGGCCATAAGTCGCTCATTGGTGGCCGCGTCGGGATAGACCGTCTTGTTTCGCAGCAGCTGTAGCTCGGCATCGAGGACCGCCCGTCGAGACTGATAGGCTTGCCAGCGCTCGTCGTCGACCAGTCCGAGCTTGTGACCCAGCGGCAGCAGTCTGTCGTCGGCGTTGTCCTCTCGCAGGAGCAGTCGATACTCGGCGCGCGCGGTCATCATCCGATACGGCTCGTCGACACCCCGACAGGTCAGATCATCGATCATCACGCCCAGGTACGCCTGATCCCGCCCGAGGAGCAGCGACTCACCGTCCCCGCGCAGCTTCAGCGCCGCACTGGCCCCGGCCCACAGCCCTTGCGCCGCTGCCTCCTCGTACCCCGAAGTCCCGTTGATCTGCCCGGCCAGATACAGCCCCGCGACCTCACGGGCCTCGAGCGTCGGCAGCAGCTGGGTTGGATCGGCAAAGTCGTACTCGACGGCATAACCAAACCGCAAGATCCGCGCCTGCGAAAGCCCGGGAATGCTGGCGATGACTTGCAGCTGGACATCGGCGGGCAGCGACGTGGAAATGCCGTTGGGATAGACCTCGCAGGTGTCCAGTCCCTCGGGCTCGAGGAAGATCTGATGGCGTGGCTTGTCGGCGAACCGCACCACCTTGTCCTCGATCGACGGGCAGTAGCGCGGTCCGACGCCGGTGATCCGGCCCGCAAACAGCGGCGAGCGATGAAGGTTTTGCCGAATCAGCTCATGCGTCTCGCCGGTGGTGTGGGTGATGTAACAGGGCAGCTGCGGCAGTGGCGGCGCGGGACCATCCTCGCAAAAACGCGGCATCGGCTCGTCGCCGGGCTGACGCTCCAGGCTGGCCCAGTCAATGGTTCGTCCGTCGAGACGACACGGCGTGCCGGTCTTCAGTCGCCCGATCCGAAAGCCCAGCTCGCGCAGGCTCTGCGAGATCCCACGCGCCGGGGGCTCGCCCATCCGTCCACCGTCGAGCTGCTGCTCACCGACGTGAAGCCGCCCTTGCAGAAACGTCCCGGTGGTCAGGATCACCGCCCGACCGCGATAGGCAATTCCCATCGAGGTCAGCACGCCGGTGATGCGGTGCGGCGCCTGTCCTTCGTGACAGGGCTCATACAGCAGCTTCTGTCCGTCGCCTTGCTGCACCGCCAGACCGGGCTGCCGCTCGACGATCGAGCGCACCAGCGAGCGGTAGCGAACCTTGTCACTCTGAACCCGCGTCGAGCGCACCGCCGCGCCTTTGCTCAGGTTGAGCCGCCGAAACTGAATCCCGGTCGCGTCAGCCGCCCGACCCATCACCCCGCCGAGCGCTTCGATTTCCTTGACCAGCTGACCCTTGCCGACGCCGCCCACCGCCGGGTTACACGACATATGGCCAATCGTATCGAGGTTGCCGCTGAGCAGCAGCGTCCGCATGCCGAGCCGCGCCGAGGCCAGCGCCGCCTCACAGCCCGCATGTCCGCCACCGACCACAATCACATCGTATTCATGCGGATAGTGCAGCATCGGCGCCGACGATGGCTTAGCCACCGCGCGCTGTCAACCGGGCCTGCTCAGAGGACGAAGCGATAGCCGGCGCCAATGGTGAGCGAGCCGATCGAGCCCGCTCCGGTGGACTTTTGATTGATGCCTGCCCACAGCAGCTGAAACTCGCCGAAGACTCGGCCCGGTCCGAGCAGGACGTTGACGCCGACCGGAACACCCACGCCGACCTCGGTGGAAGTCTCGAGCGTCTCGAGGATCTGCGCGTCCCCGGCCTGTCCGTTGGAGAGAGTTCGTACGGCGTAGATGCGCGGTCCGATTCCCAAGTAGGGAACCACTCTGCCAAGCGGCATGTTGGCCCACAGCGTAACCCCGATCAGGTAGTGCTGTTCCGTCGAGGAGTAGTTATAGGAACCACCGGGCACGCGCGAGTCCGCCAGGTCTGTCCCACTGGTCGCCGGCATCGAAAACGCAAACGAGCCAGTGATTCCCAAGACACGCCGTCCGAACGGAAGCAGATAGCCGGCCTCCAGCTCGGCCAGGATGTGCGTACGCAGCGGAGAAAACGCCTGCGGCAGAAGCGCCTGCAGCTTGATTCCAATCAGTGGTGCACCGCGATCATTCGGAGGTGGCATCGCCGTACTGGGCATGCCGCGATCCGCGTGCGCAGTGGGACAGAGTCCGACCGAGGTGATGCTGGCACAGACCAGCAGGGGGCGCAGAAAGAGAAGGTTCATCGTACGTCTCCTGTGGCGTTACCAGATGGTCTGTTCGGTGGTGTTCTGCGCGGTATTCGGACCCATGCTTGCACCCCCGAGTTGATAGATAAAGGCACTCTCAATGGCCGTTCCCTGCAGCGCCCGCGCTTGCTTGAGGACACCACTTCCTAGCGCGTTAAAGTTGCCACATTGCGTCGGACTGGAGAGGCTGGAGCTGTCCGAGTTGGTGGCCGCTGCACCGGCTGCAAAGCCTCCGAACGCCATCATCTGGTTGTTCACCAGTGTGCCGCCATAAGCTGGTCGCTTGATTCCCGTTCCGGCCGTTCTTGCGTCGACAAATGCTGCGGTGAACTGGCCTCCGGATGCCACTTTCGCAGACTCAACCATTCCCTCAAGAGTGGTCAGGGAAGTGGTCGATCCCGAAGCCACAAACAGATAGGTATCGGCCTTGCTTGTCACGATGCTGTTGGTGGCTGCCGTCGCTGGCAGAGCAGCCAGAGCCCAGCGCGCCCGGCTCAGTCCAAACGTCGAAGGAGTCCAGGTCGTAAAGGTCTGGGTGGTTCCGTTTGCGCCCACCGTAATCGGCAGGAACTCGACGCTGCTCAGCGAGGTCGGAGCCGCAATGGTTCCGCTGTTGCCACCCGCTGCATAGACATACCACTTGGTCGGATCGACTGGATCTTGGGCCACAGCCACACCCGCTCCAGCGCGCGCAGTAACCAGAGAAGCAATCGGACGCCACACGCCAGTTGCCCCAAGCGGAAGCGGAGCCGCACCAGCCGGAGTGACCGTTCCATCGTCGGTAAAGCGCAGCGGCACAGTAGCCGCAGGAACCGTTCCCACCAGCAGCTCCTTGCCAGCGGGATCATTGGCTTTCGGCGAACGGTAGATGCGATAGCTCTGCGCGCCCACCACAGCATTCCAATAAATCACCGGCTGCAGCTTGCCCGCCACCGTCGGTAGTTGAATCGGGAAGGGGTCGCTCGCCAGTGTCTCTCCACCTGGGTTGTTGGCATCCGCAGCGCCCATCACGGTGGCCACTCGATAGGTATAGATACCGGGGCCCAGACCGACGGTGGCGTTAAACCTGACATCGGCATCGCTGACCTGAATTGCGGCCAAGGGATTGAGAATCTCGGCGCGATAGACATCCCTTACAGCCGCTGCACCATCAAATCCACCGACGGCATACAGGAAGCGTCCAATGATTCCGATTCCCTGAAACGACAGCGGCTTGGGCATTGCAGTCGGCAGCGTGAACCACGTTCCCAGCGTGCCATCAATCGCGGTCGGAGCCGCTTCCACCGAGGCCAGTGGCTTGTTGTCTGCCCCGGTATCACCACCTATTGCGTACACGAAGCGCGCCACCGGAGTCGGTCGTCCAGCAGCAGCTCCAAGCGCTCGCCGTGCCACCGTCATGTTGGTCGCGTTCTTAAAGCCCGACAGGTTGAGCGAAGAGTTGGTCACGCCAATCGCCGAGTAGTCGAAGAACGTACCGTCCTGATTGGTCACGCGAACCACGCAGAGCAGTCCGGTGGCCGTCAGATTGGCGCTGATCGAAGTCGCGGTGACGGCCGTTACCGTACCGGCTCCACCGACGACGGCCACCCCTGCTGCATCCTGACATGAGACGGTCAGGGTCGCTCCGGTGCGGAAGCCACTGCCACTGATGGTGGTGGGAGTCGAGGTCCCGGTCACAAAGGAAGACGGCGCAATGCTGGTGACTACCGGAGGCGGAGCCGCAGCCGTGGTCACTGTGAACGCATTCTTTTTGATTCCGTAGGCGCCATCAGGATTGACCACGATCAGGTCATACTGACCGGCTGGGAGTCCGGCGCGGGCGACGGCACTTAGGGACGTAGCACTCTGGAACGTCACGGCTGCCATGGCTTGGGCTTGTCCGGCTCCAGCAGTGGGCGACAGATACGCGCGCGGAGTACTCACAAAGCCAGCACCGGTGATGATCGCAGCAGTATCCTGGGCCGCGCTGCCAAATCCGGGGTCCATCTTGGTGACGGTGAGCGTCGCGGTCGCAACGATCTTGAGCGCGTTGGGAAGGAATGCCGAGCACATCGTCTGGTCATCGAGCTTCATGTCGTAGCTACCCGCCGGCAGCCCGGCTGGAATGGTGATGAGGGCGCGGTTGGGAAACGCCGGATTGGTCGCTACCGCCAGGCTGGTAAAGTTCATCGTTCCTGTCGGAGCGATCGACACCGCCTTCACCGGCGGACTGATCGAGGTCGCGTACACCGTCGCTTGAATGGTCGTGACGTTGGGAATCGCGGGTGGATCGACAAACAGAATCGCGGGTCCGTTCGAGACACTGATCGCGCCAGCCAGCGTTGCCTCGCAGCCGAGCTGGTTGCGGACAGTCAGGCTGTAGGGACCGCCGACCGGAAGGGGGCCGGCAAACACGGCGGTCGCGGTGGTTCCATTGCTGGCAGAGCTGTAGGTGCGCGAGGTCACAGCGGGAGTGCTGTTGATGATCGCGGCGCCTCCGCTGTAGAGATTGGTTCCGGTGATGGTGACCGGTCCACCACCGGCGCAGATGGTCTTGGGAGCCACCGCGCTGATCGTGGGAGGACCCACCACATCAATGTTGATGGCCATCGTGGTGCTGCACGCGTTGCCACCGGGATTGGTGATCACGGCTTGCAGAGAAAGCGTTCCGGAAGGCGGCAGCATGTTGGCAGGAATCGTAAAGTTCACCGTCGTACAGAGCTGGGCTCCCGGTGCATCCGGAATCGGACTACAGCCATCCAGCGTGGTCGGGAAGGTCTTGCCGCTGATGACAATGGTTGGATTCAGGATCGGCGGACCCGCCAGCTGCAGGAAGTTCTGTCCGGTGATTTGGAGTGTGGTATTCGCAACCGAACAGACTGCCAGTGTACCGACGGTGGTCACCACCGGAGCAGGGATCGTAACGATGCGAACATCTTCTTGACTGACACAGCTGGCCGCGCCCGGATTGGTGACCGTTGCGCGATAGCTGGCCGGTGGGACGGACCCCTTTGCAGCCGTCACCGTCAGCTCGGTACACGACTCGATCATGACGCCAGCGGGCGACGGTAGCGTGGTGCAGTTCTGGGCACTCACGGTCGTTAGCTTGGACGAGACACCACTGCCATCACTGGGCGCAAACGCCACCACCGGAAGATCCCCGCTGATGCGCAGGAAGTTGCTTCCCGTGACAGTAAAGGAGGACTCTGCTTGCTCGTTACAGCTGGGGTTGGGAGTCACCGCCGTCAGCACCGGGGGCGGCACCACCGCGAGCGCACTCTCTTTGGGAGCGCGCACCTGATCGGGATTCTGCACGATCACGTCATACAGACCAGTGGGCAGATCGACTCCGCCACTGCCGGCATCAAAGTCCGAGAGCACCATGCCGGGATAGACATCGAAGTCCAGCTGCGTCGGGCCGACAAAGCGGACATGATTCTGATCGGCACCGTCATAGATCCGAACATCGCTGGCCGTTCCTGGCGTTCCGTCCAGCTTGGTGCGCTGAGAAAGGAACAGCTTGGGTAGCTCCAAGACCGGGTTATCCGTCAGCGTCTCGGTGGGCAGCGGCGTAAAGTTATTCCCCCGGATCACAATCGGCGTCACCTGCTGCACCGCACAGACCACTTGCGGGGTCACAGACTCGACCGTTGCCGTCGGAGAAATGATCTCTGATTTACAGGAGATCAGAAGTGGCAGGGCGATCGGAAGGATCAGCGCAAACCGACTTATTAGTGATTTCATATGCCTCATATTGCTCTCCCTATCACTATGGCGATGGCGCGACAGAGAACTGAATCTCGACGCTCCGCCATGGCTAATACGTCCCTACCAGTTGAAGGCCCAGACCCGACGGGGCCAGGAACACCTGCGCGGTATTGGGAACCGGGGTCTTCTTGTCACGAAGCCGCAGCACCACTCCGCCCACCGTGGCCGCCAGGCCAATTCCCCCGAGCACACCCCCGCTGGCCAGCATCGCCCGACGCTGGGCTTGGTCGGCAGAGGTATCGGCGGGCGTAATGCCTCCCGCCACCAGCAGTCCCAGCGAGATTCCGAGCAGACCGGCTCCACCACCGATCATCGCCCACGGAACCCAGCGCGGAATCTGTGGCTCCGAAGAGGAGTCAGCCGGTGGTGGTGCGGCAGCCGGCACAAGAGCCGCCGGGCCGAGCAGATCATCAAGCTCTTTCTGGACCGCCACCTCGTCGGAGGGATGACCAGCGAGATACTGCCGATAGTAACCAACCGCGACCTCTTTTTGGCCCAGCTTGGTCGACACCTTTGCCAGGTTGTAGAGCAGATCGGGAGCCTTGGTCATCTGATACGCATGGTGAAAGGACGTAAATGCCGAGTCATATCGGCCTTTGGAATAGGCGTCCTGTCCCATTTGGTATATGCGCTGCGCTTCCTCTAAGACCGCCGGTGGCAGTGGTGCCGCACCGTGTGCCGCCGCCGCAGCCGCCGCATCTGATGTGGGTGCAGCTGGCGGAGTAGTCGCTGGCGGAGCCGTCGCGGCAGGAGCTGTCGCTGGCGGAGCCGTTGCGGCAGGTGTCGCAGGGCTCGCAGGCAAGCTCGCTTTGGCGGCTTGACCTCCTTGCGCAGAAGCGGCGGTCGATATCGACACACCGGCGAGCCAGATCCCAAGAGAGAGCGTACGAAAGGAGTGGGTGGGCATGATGTGCTTGATCTCCGAAGCGCTGATCAAGCAATCAAAGTGCCAGTCCTCGTGTTTACTTTTTTCGTCGCTGATGATCGAAGGGGGCGGGATTTTGGCTGGAACTTTGTACCGTTACGTACACTGGCTGCACCAAACGGTTCAGGATGGCTGACTCGATCCGATGGACAGTCTGTCCATCTCGTCTTTGCCTTTGGCTTCGATGTCCAAAAACAGCAGCGTTCCAGCGACGACAAACACCGGCAGACAGAGCAAGTTGCCCAGCGGTATAAAGTTCGCCACAAACACGGGAACTCCGAGTCCCATCACCGCACGCAGGTGCGCGCGTGCCAGGGCCCAGCGAGCAGCCAGCGACTTGGCACGACGACCGGCAGAGATCGCGAAGAAGCCGTAGCCCAGCACAGTGATCGATAGGAGTACCGCCACAATCGGACCCACTGCCGGAATCAATCCGATGAAGAGAGTCAGGACTCCCACTCCGGCCAGAATCACGGACTGAAGCAGACTGCGTGCAACGCCGCGAAACAGACTTCCGGAAGCAGGAGCGGGGAGAACCTGTCCAAGCTGCTTTTCCTCGACAGCTTCAGAGACAGAATCGACCACCAGCTCACATAGGTTGAGGTAGACCAAGCCAAACGTGTAGGCCAGCGCAAACACGATCAGTACCCCCAACAGCAAGCTAAGGACTCCGCGCAGAATGTCCCACATTCCCGCTGCTGGCAGCGCCTCCACCAGCCTGCTGTGCAGCCAGTCGTAACACAGATAAAACGCCGCCGCGTCCAGTACCGCCGTAAGTACGAGCGGAATGGTAAGCAGCCGCAGCACCTTCGGCAGCTCGGAAAGCAGCGTCAGTGCGCGCGGAACGGTACGGAGTCCGTGAACAAAGCCAAGATCTGTGGGTCCTGCCATGGAAAGCTCACCAAGTGAAATTCTGATCAGCTTACGCCGAAAAGGAAGCCGAACCAATCCGCTGCGAATCACATACGATGTGATCGAAGTCAGCCATCGCTGGATCGGAAGCTCGCTCGTGAATCGTCAAACTGTCATCCGCATTGCTCTCGTCGGACTCGTTCTGCTGGTGCTGGCCATCGCGTACCAGACTGGTGTGCTCGCGCGGTTTTCCAGCATCGCAGCGGCACAAAAGACGCTGCTCGGGCTCGGAGCGTGGGGCTATGTCGTGTTTGTGATCGCCTACGGTGCGCTGCAGCCGTTTGGGATTCCTGGAACGATCTTTATCTTTGTCGCACCCCTGATCTGGCCATTTGGAACCGCGCTATGCCTCTCGATGGCGGGGACGATGGCGGCCAGTGTGGTCGGCTTTTCGTTCGCGCGCTTTGTGGCCAGAGACTGGCTGGCGCCGAAGATTCCGAAGCGCTTTGCGCGGTATAGCGATGCCCTAGAAAGGCGCGCGTTTGCGACGGTGCTGCTGCTGCGACTGATCTTCTGGATGCCGCAAGCGCTGCACGCGTTTTTGGGACTGTCGAAGGTTCCGTTCTGGACCCACTTTTGGGCCTCGCTGTTGGGCTATGTTCCGATCTTGACCGCGTGCACGTACTTTGGGCCGTCTCTTCTGGATTGGATCAAGGGACGGTCGTGGCAGAGCCTACTTGTCGCGGCAGGGATCGTGATGGCAGTAGGAGTCTGGCAGTGGCGTCGTCAAACAGAGTCCGCGTAAGTCCGCGTAAGTCCGCGTAGTCTGCTTCGTCGAAGGACTACTTGGGACGGAAAGTCAGCGTATGTTCGGCGCGACCGGGAAGGAAAGGAGTCGGCTCTCCCTTGACCCAGGCCGCATGACCGGCCAAAAAGTAGGGACTCAAGGGGTGGCCACTCTGTCCGCCCGGCATGTTGAGGATTCCGCGCTCTTCATGTCCTGGAGACACCGCCATCCGCTCGGACTGACCACCGCTCGGTCCGGCTACTTTGGGCATGTCCTGATCCCCCGACTGCTCATCAGGAGGAGCCGCCAACCAGCGCCTTAGGAAGGGAAACACCGACGCGAACGGGTGCTCAATCCGCGCGGTATTCTGTGCCCCCCAGGTCGCTTTCGCAAGCGGCGTCCCGCCCTTCGTAAGCTGCGCAGTCACACGATCGATCGCGGCCAGCTCTACTTCATGAAAGTCACGGCGACCACTGGGAAACCAGCCCGCAGGACGCTCATCCAGCAGTCGCGCCACCACCGCTGGCCAGCGTGGATTGGCAGAGTCAAAGTCCGCACCGGGAGCCAGTCTGCTCAGCTCCCGATCGATACCGCCAAACAGCTCTTCATACAGAGCGTTGAGGAATCCTTTCGCCAAGCGGTAACCCACTGAATCGACGCTGGCGTGACCATCCCAGCTACTCTGCAACAGCCTCCGAAACTCGGCGCGCTCGGGATGTCCGCTCACCGACGTATCATCAAGTGCCGCCAGTGCCCGCGCACGCCATGTGTCAATAAATAGCGCTCTGTCGTCGAGCCCAAGCTGGTACACAGCTCTCTCATCGGTCTTTTCAGGCTGCTTGTGGCCAAGCCGCGCCAGTGCATCGCGAATCTGCTGCGCCCGCGCTCCCAGATCCGCCCCGCCATCCCCCAGCAGCTCGTACTGTGGCCCCACAAGCTGACGCGCATTGGCCGTCCACAGCTGACCCGAAGGAGGATCATTGACCTGAGGATACTCCGCCCCGGGCCGCACCCCTTGAAAGCTCTGCGCAAGCTCTGTGACGCGCAGTGGGAATGTCGCCGCTTCACTCGCCTTTCGATTGGGAAGAGGCCCAGCAATCGTCCAGCCAATGTGTCCTTGACTGTCTCCTGCGACCATATTTTGGGCCGGCACTCCGGCTTGATGGGCGACCGCCTGCGCACTCGTCAGATCGTGGGCATTCTCCATTTTGATCAGGCCCAAGTTGACCGCGTGTGGATCGTGCGCCATCCAGTGAATCGCATAAGACCGCCCGGCAACTTCCCTGATCGGACCCAGCGAAGTCTCTGTCACCGTCAGCACTTCTGATTGGGCATCCTTGACTCGCAGCGTCTCTTGATAGGTCTGCGCAGTCTCCCAGCCGTTCGCTGTCTTCACCCGCAGCGGACTCTGGGAATCGCGCTCAAGCTCGATCAGATCCAAGTAATCGCCATAGCTGTTGGTGAATCCCCACGCCACCTTGCCGGTACTTCCCACCACCACCGCTGGGGCTCCGGGCAGGGACACGCCACCGATTTTCCGAGGCTGACCATCGTCGCCAGTGTATATGAGGAGTAGTCGATACCAAATATGTGGCAGGCGGATTCCCAGGTGCATGTCGTTTGCGACCAGCGCGCCACCGTGCTCACTGCGCATTCCTGACACCGCCCAGTTGTTGCTCCCTACCGAGGTGCGAAGCGTGTCCCGCAGATACGTCAGCTGCCCAGGTCCGTGCGCGCCAAACCACGCCGGAGCCACACTAGGAATCGCGACGGGTGTCTCTGTTGTCGTCGGAGAATTCAGCGGAAAATCCAGCGGCGCATCCAGCGGCGCATCCCACTTGCTCACCGTTGGCAGCAAGAACGCCAGCTGTTCTTTGGTGCTGTGCTGACGCAGATGACCGCGCGCCAGCTCTCGACCTTGCAGGTTCCCTTGCAGATCGAAGTACATCGCCCACACCACCAGCAGACAGTCTTCCTCTTGCCACGGCGACGGGACGATGCGCAAAAGTCCATACTCAAAGGGACGGGTCAATAGCGCAGAAAGTCCGTCATTCACCCCGCGTACATAGCGCGAAAGGAGTGCTCGATCTTCAGGCGGACTGTGGGACAGGATGTCTCTGGCCCGCGCTCGAAAGCGATGCAGCCGTCGCTGTCGATCAATCCCGAGCGCCTTCGCCCCAAACAGCTCGGCCAGCTCACCAGCTGCAACCCGGCGCAGCAGATCCATTTGAAAGAAGCGATCCTGCGCATGCAGATAGCCGGTGGCATAGGCAACATCGAGCCGGCTCTGACCGCGCACGGTG
Organism: Myxococcales bacterium; assembly: GCA_016794465.1. GTDB lineage: Bacteria > Myxococcota_A > Polyangia > Palsa-1104 > JAEUJZ01 > JAEUKA01. The sequence continues at coordinate 41,585 of JAEUKA010000014.1, forward strand.
GGAACTCCCAGCGCATCCCGCTCGACGGTAACTTGGGCAGAGAGTCCGTCTGCCACCACACTCCCATCGAGCTTGGCCAGACTCCCCCGCAGCAGCAGCCAGCCAGTTAGGGGGGCCGCTACAGACAGGAGGAGCAGGCCGAGCAGTCCTCGCCAAAGCCACTTCCGAAACCGATGCTGCTGTGTACTCATGATGTCCCTCGGGCGGGCCAGCTAGAGCCGCGCCCGCATCCCGCCATTTTGTCACAGTCACCGAAGGATTGGCGTATCATCCGCGTCATGCGCCAAATCTGGATTACCAAAGCCGGTTCCCCCGAAGTCTTGCAGGTCAAGGAAGCCCCCGATCCGGTGGCCGAGGATGGTCAAGTTCGCATTCGCGTGCGCGCAGCAGGCATCAACTTTGCGGATCTGATGGCGCGGACCGGAATGTATCAGGATGCCCCGCCGATTCCGTGTGTGGTCGGCTATGAAGTGTCCGGAGTCGTCGATCAAGTCGGCGCCAAAGTCAGCGATTTTTCCGTCGGAGATCGCGTCCTGGCGATGCCCAAGTTTGGTGGCTATACCGATACCTTGGTGATCTCTGCGCAGCAAGCGTTTCGGATGCCCGACAAGATGACGTTCGAGGAAGGTGCGGCACTCCCAGTGGTGTACTTAACGGCGCATCACATGATGCTGTATGTCGGAACGCTGCCCCGTGGATCGCGGGTCCTGATTCACTCTGCAGCGGGCGGAGTGGGACTGGCCGCCATCGATCTCGCCAAAGCGCACGGCTGCGAGATCTTTGGGAGTGCGTCTGCGGGCAAGCACTCCTTTTTGCGCGAGCGTGGCTGTCAGCATCCGATCGACTCTTCCCAAGATGTGACAGCGCAGGTGCGCGCGATCGTCGGCAAAGACAGCGGGGTTGATCTGGTTCTCGATGCGGTGGGAGGGAAGTCCTTTACCGATTCCTACAACCTCCTGCGGGAAACCGGACGGCTGGTCTGTTTCGGAGTGTCGTCGATGAGTCCCGGCAAGAGTCGCAGCATCCCGAGCGCGCTGGCGATGCTGCTGCGGACCAAGCGCTACAGTCCGCTGTCGCTGATGATGGACAACAAGACGGTGCAGGGCGTCAACATGGGACACCTGTTTTCACGACTCGACATTGTGAAGCCGCAGTTTGTGGCACTGCTGGCGATGTACGAGCGTGGAGAGATCCGGCCCTATGTAGATCGTACGTTTCCGTTTGCAGAGGCGGCGGCAGCGCATCACTTCCTTCACGATCGCAAGGCCAAGGGAAAGGTCGTCCTGACTCCCTAAGTCGCGCACTTGACCGTCGGTAACACGCAGTCTCACCCAGGATCGTTTGCCCTTGATATCGAACCGATGAACAGGAGTAGCAGCAGTGAATCCACCACCTCGCCATCCCTATTTTGATGATCGCGCAGCGGTTGAGTGGCAGCGCTCGCTCGACGAAGCTCTGCCGATTGCGCGGGCATCCGGACTGCGCGTCCTTGTCGTCATCACCGGTGCAGAGTGCGGCGGCAGCAGAGCACTCCTAGAGCGGGTCTTTCCCAAAGAAGAGATCACCGAAGAGCTGCGCCGTGGCTTTGTCTGTGTCTACGCCGATGTCCGCAGTCTGTCCCCGAGTGTCTCGGCACTCCTTGCGGCGGCTCCCAAGCGCGAGCCCACACCAGTCTGTCTCTATGTTGCGCCGGAAGACAGTGGTCCGCGACTGCTCTTATCGACCGCAGGAGGCCGCCCTCCGGCAGTGTTCATTCGCGATCTCACCGACGCCCACGCCCGTCGCTGACAGCGCGACCGCGCGTGACTTCATACCCTTGTTCGTGCAGCGCAACCCGCAAGCCATCCGCAAGTGTCGCGTAACAGGGTGGTAGCTCTCCCTCCAGACTCTGGCTGGTCAGGGACTGCGCCATCACTGCCGAGATTCCTACCAGCATCACACTCGCACCAATCAGCAAGATCGCCCGCGCCGCACGGATCAGCGCTCTGGCCGCAACCTCATCAACGCTTGGGAGTCCAGTCAAATCAAGAATCGCAACCTTGGCGCGATTCCGAGCAATCGCATCGAGCAGACGGTAGGTCAGCTGCTCCGCACGCTCGGCAGAGAGCTCTCCGATCAGCGGAACCACCAGGACTCCTTGAAACACACTGATCACCGGTAGCGAGACTTTGACCAAGAGATCCTGCTGCTGGTGAATCACCGCCATCGCTTCCTGAAACGCGAGCTGATGCTGCGCGGCCACCCGCGCCAGATCCTGTTCCAGCTGGGTACGTCGATCGAGGATCGTCCGATTCAGCTTTCCTACGTACTCATCGCCCATCTGAAAGATCGCGCTCAGGTACGCATCATCGACGACCCGCAGACACGCAAATGCCATCGTTGAATCGACGCGCGGAGGAGCCAGCAGCTCTGCCATTGCGGCGCGAAACGAACAGAATCCGCGCAGCAGAGTCGAGATGAGAAACTCGCTCGAAGCACGATACGCGGTCACAAAGTCAATGAACTGCGCCAGTGGAACAGAGTCCCCGTGAAGAATCAGCGCCTCATTCCAGCGCACGACTCCTTCCACCAGTTTTTTCGTCTCTTCGCGAGGCCGCTTCCCTTGAAGATCACGAGACTGGTTGATTACCCAATCGGTGGCGCGCTCGACGACTTCGGCGCGATGCTCACGCAGATAGTCGGCAAGGAAGGACGAAACAGACTCGCTCATCACATCGACCAAGGGAGTCCGCAGCACAGAGACATCACGTAGCAGCCAGTCCGGCCAGGAATGCTTCCAGCAGAGCCGCCGTCTCACGCGGACGCTCGACTTGAACGTAGTGACCCGGACCCGGCAGCACCGCCAGTCGCGCCCCACGAATCAGACTCACCACCGCTTGTCGCAGAAAGGCTGGCGGCAGGAAGGGGTCATCTGTCGCCACCACCAGCGTCGGCGCCTTGATCGCAGAGAGCCGCTCCGCAAAGCCTCCCGCCATCCAGGAGTCAAAGCCTTGCGCAATACACTGCGGTGCCGTGGTCACGGAGTCGTTCAGGAGTCGCTCGCGTGCTTCGTCGCTGAGCTGCTTGCACGCCAGTCCCAAGATGGTCTGCTGCATGCCGCGATTCTGTCCACAGTTGCGGAACAGCGCCTGCGCATCAGGAGGCAGCGGAATCCCGGACGCCGGCACCGGACAGAGCAGCACCTGACCCGACACCCGCTCGGGAGTGGTCGCCGCCAGCCACTGCGCAATCTGTCCGCCCATGCTGTGTCCAACAGCGACGAAGGACTGACTTCCCACCGAATCCGCAACCGCCAAGACATCGGCGGCATACTGCGCAATCGTATAGCCATCGCTCGGATGGTCGGATCGACCCGTGCCGCGATGATCGATGACAATCAATCGCAGTCCTTCGGTATCCAGCGATGCAATCAAGTCATCGAACACCGCCCCGGACATCATCCAGCCGTGAATCAGAAAGACATCGCGCGATCCGGCGCCAATCACACGATAGGAAATACTGACCTGACCACTCTGTACGGTGCTGCTTATCATGGGGTGTTCATCATAGCGCGAACAGCCCACTTCTGGATAGCACGCAGCGCGGAAGTGTTACTTGGTGTCCAGGGTTGAAGAGGCCTCCGGGCTGGCCTTTTTCTCGGCCTCCCGCTGCGCTCGACGGGCTGCTTTGGTTTCCGCTCGGGCTTGCTCTTCAGCGACGGCAGCACGCGTGGCTCGACCGCCAAAGACAAAGCCCAGCACAAAGCCGAGGCAGAGCATCGCCGGAATGTAGATGACGTGCGCAGCGGTAGGCATCGGCTTAGCTCTTGGCGCCGAGCTTCCCGAGCTTGTCCGACAGCTCGCCCAGCTCTGTCTCGACGCGACGAATCCCCCGCGCACAGAACACGACATAGCCGAGCACCGCCAGCCACACAAAGCCGTAGGCGGTCGCGAGCAGCGGACCGGCGGGAATCGACTCATCCACGGTCGGCCCGTTCATCGGCCTGCTCTCGGGCACAAAGCCGTCTTTGTCCGGCTGCGGGGCAGCAATGGTCGCCGCCGGTGGAGCGGTCGTCGGAGCGGTCGTCGGTGCGGTGGCGCGATAGCCACGCTCACCGGGAGCCGGCGCCTCATCTGCCCAGACCGGACCCATTCCCACAAAAAAGAGCAGCAGCCCCACCGCCACTCGACTTCCCCGCTTCCTGATCTGCATGTTGTGCATCGTTTGATATCCACACAGTGGCGCGCCGGTCCGCGCGTCAGTCATCCAGAAGTCCCACGTCATCGGCCTGCATCTTCAGCTCTGCCAGCCGTGCCTCTTGCCGCAGCACCCGCAAGCGCAGCGACATCAGCACCACAAACAGCAGCGTAAACGTCAGCACCGAGGTCCACAGCGCCAGCTTCATCGCCGGGTCCAGCGTCGGCACCACGCTCGTCTTGGGATGAATCGTCCGCCACAGCGACACCGAGATGTAGATCATCGGCACATCCGCCGCCCCAAACACCATCAGGCCCGCCGACAGCCGAGGCCCGCCCGGTCCGCCGTAGCGCTCTGCAAACAGCGCCGCCACAAAGATGATCCACAGCAGTGCCGTCGTCGTCAGCCGCACATCCCACTGCCACCACACGCCCCACGCCTTGCGCGCCCACAGCGGTCCCGTCAAAAGCACGCACAGCCCAAACAGCACCGCCAGCTCCGCCGACGCAATCGCCACCTGTCGCGCCCGCAGCGAGCCTCGGAACAGATACATCGCGCTCGCCCCACCGGCGAGAAACGCGCCGATCATCGTCTGCCACGCACACGGCACATGGAAGTAGAAGATTCGCTGCACCAGGCCCATCGTTGGCTCTGTCGGAGCCTTCACGATCAGCTGGGGCGCGACCGCAAAACCAACCGCAACCACCGCCAAGAGCAGCAGCTGCACCGTCGAAAACGTCTGAGGAGTTTGCCGCTGAGCCGTCATGTTCAGTGAATCGAGGTAAAGAGTCTGGGCAGCCGGACCGACGAGCCCTTGCCTGCCGACCACCAGATGAACCAGGCCTTGCCCTTGATCATCTCGAAGGGCACAAACGACACCTTGTCGCTGGGGGGACACTGCATTGCGCCATCGAGTCCGCGCTGCTCGCACCAGAAGCGGCTGTCATGACTGTGGTCGCGGTTGTCGCCCATCACGAACACATGATCGGCGGGAACCTCCCAGGTCTGACAGGGATGAGGGCTCGGCTGGACATCTTGCACCACGCGATAGCTCTCGACGCCGTTGTGCTCGCGGAAGCCTCGGCAGATCTGGTGGGTCCAGCGCGCCCCGGGCCGCTCCTCATCAAAGTCGTCGTACTCACACATTCCCGAGATCGGCTCACGCGGGAGCGGCTTGCCGTTGATGCTCACTCGCTCATCACAGACTTCGATCTTGTCGCCCGGAATGCCGGCGATGCGCTTGATGAAGTCCTTCTGCATGTCGTGCGGGTAGACAAAGACAATCACCTCTCCGCGACGAGGCTCACGAATGTGGTGCCCAAACTTGATGTTGGTAAAGGGAATCCGCAGCCCGAACACCAGCTTGTTGACAAAGATGTGGTCGCCGACTTGCAGCGTCGGAATCATCGAGCCGGACGGAATCTTGAACGCCTCGACGGTAAACGCCCGCAGGATGAGTGCGATGATCACCGCGCCGCCAATCGACTCTCCGTATTCCTGCAGCGGACTCTTGCGCGCAAAGGCCAGGTGCTTGGTCACCACTTGATCCAGTCCGTGCAAGGTCCGAATCAGCTCGTCATTGTCTTCCGCGATCAGTGCCCGATCGACCGCTGCAATCGCATCCTCTACCGCAATCCGCGCCTCCGGTTTGAGCTGCTCGCGGTAGCGGTCCAGCCGCCGCTGCGCATCCTTTTGGGACAGCTTGGCATCGCGGTGCAGCAGCAAGTCCTCGCGGGTCTGATCGATGATCTGCCGAAACAGCAGATAGGGCACGCCGGCAATCGCCCCCAGCAGCAGCAGCGCAATCACCAGCTGGACGATGCGCGGATGCGGCGGAACCTCGGTCAGGTCCATGTGGTTGGTGTAGTGAACGACCAGCAAGAACAAGCCGAGCAGCACCGGCAGCCCGACCACCCACAGGTGATCCAGGGCCAGTCGTAGCCAGGCCGGAGGACGCTGCCCCGACGGCAAAGCCACCGGCTCCGCCTTGTCTTTCTCTGGATCGCTCATTTTTCGTCCACTTTCAGGACCGCCAGGAACGCTTCCTGCGGAATCTCGACCGAGCCGATCTGCTTCATCCGCTTTTTGCCCTCTTTCTGGCGCTCGAGCAGCTTTCGCTTGCGGCTGATGTCACCACCATAACACTTGGCCGTTACGTTCTTGCGCAGCGCCTTCACGGTGGTGCGAGCAATCACGCGGTTGCCGATGGCGGCCTGGATGGCGACCTCGAACTGCTGCGGAGGGATAAGCTCCTTCATCTTCACACACACGTCGCGGCCCCGAAAATAGGAGCGGTCGCGGTGACAGATGATCGACAGCGCATCGACGCGGTCGCCGTTCACCAGCAGGTCCAGCCGCAGCAGGTCGGCGCGCCGATACTCTTGCAGCTCATAGTCGAGTGAGGCATAGCCGCGCGACACCGACTTCAGGCGGTCATAAAAGCCGTACACCACCTCGGCCAGCGGCAGCTCGTACTTGAGGACCACGCGATCTTCGCCGTTGTAGGTCATGGCGACCTGGATGCCGCGCCGGTCCTGACACAGGGTGATCAGCGCGCCCACGTATTCCGTCGGGGTGTAGATGCTGGCAAGGATGATCGGCTCCTCGATGTAGTCGAGCTTGCCTTCGTCGGGCAGCGCCGCCGGATTGTCGACCACCACCGTCTCGCCGGAGCTCGTCGTCGCGCGATACTCGACGGTGGGCGCCGTGGTGATAAGGTCCAGGTCGTACTCGCGCTCGAGCCGCTCCTGCACGATCTCCATGTGCAGCAGCCCGAGGAAGCCGCAGCGAAAGCCAAAGCCCAGCGCCAGCGAAGTCTCGGGGTCGTAGGTAAAGCTGGCGTCGTTGAGGTGCAGCTTCTCGAGCGCGTCCCGCAGGTCGGTATAGCGCGCGTTGTCCGTCGGAAAGATTCCGGCAAAGACCATCGGCTTGACGACCTTGAAGCCTTCGAGCGGCTCGCTCGCCGGGCGGTCGGCGTGGGTGATGGTGTCGCCAATCTGGGTGTCCGCGACGGTCTTGATGTTGGCGATGACGAAGCCGACCTCGCCGCAGCGCAGCTCTTTGATCTCGATCGGGAACGGACTAAAGACGCCGAGGCCGAGGACCTCGTAGACCTTGCCGGTCGCCATGAACTGGATCTTGTCGCCGATCTTGATGCTGCCGTTCTTGACGCGGACCTGGGTGACGACGCCTCGGTAGTTGTCGTACCACGAGTCAAACATCAGGGCCTGCAGCGGCGCCGTCGGGTCGCCCTTGGGTGGCGGCACCAGCTCGACGATGGCTTCGAGGATGTCGGGGATGCCCCGCCCGTCCTTGGCGCTGGCCGGAATCGCCATCGAGGCATCGATGCCAATCACGTCCTCGATCTGCTTGCGAATCCGCTCGGGCTCCGCCGACGGCAGATCGATCTTGTTTAAGACCGGCACGATCTCCAGGTTGCCCTCGAGCGCGACGTAGACGTTGGCGAGCGTCTGGGCCTGCACTCCCTGCGACGCATCGACGACCAGCAGCGCGCCTTCACAGGCCGCCAGGCTGCGACTGACCTCGTAGTGAAAGTCAACGTGGCCCGGCGTGTCGATGAGGTTGAGCTGATAGTCCTGCCCGTCCTTGGCGCGAAACCGCAGCCGCACCGTCTGCGCCTTGATGGTGATGCCGCGCTCGCGCTCCAGCTCCATCTTGTCGAGGAACTGGTCCTGTTTCTCGCGGTCGGACAGCGCCCCGCAGGCCTCGAGCAGCCGATCGGCGAGCGTCGACTTGCCGTGGTCGATGTGGGCGATGATCGAAAAGTTACGAATGTGGGATAGAAGCACCGACCCCCCGGAGGGAGTCAGCGACGAAGTAGGAGCTTGTGAGTTGGCGTCTTGAGACATGGCAGAGCTTGGGGTGAAGCGGGGCAAATCAAGTCACTAAACAACCGGAAGCGCAAGTCTGTTCCCGTCCACTTCGCCAACTTGTGCGGCTCCCAGCCGACGCGATGGTTGTCCTCGCAAACCCCTTTGCTCGACCAAGCAAACCCCTTTGCTCGCCTCACAAACCCCTTTGCGCGACCGCACAAACCCCTTTGCGCGCCTCACAAACCCCTTTGCGCGACCGCACAAACCCCTTTGCGCGCCTCGCAAACCCCTTTGCTCAACCGAGCAAACCCCTTTGCGCGCCTCACAAACCCCTTTGCTCAACCGAGCAAGCCACTTTGTTCGCCTCGCAAACCCCTTTGCTCGACCGAGCAAACCCCTTTGCGCGCCTCGCAAACCCCTTTGCTCAACCGAGCAAACCCCTTTGCTCAACCGAGCAAACCCCTTTGCGCGCCTCGCAAACCCCTTTGCGCGTCCGCGCTAGCCGTTGCGGGTGGCGAAGTTGCGCATGAAGTGGGCCAGGGCTTGGGCGCCTGCGAGGGGAAACGCGTTGTAGATCGAGGCGCGGATGCCGCCGACGGAGCGATGGCCCTTCAAGCCGTCCATTCCCGCCGCTTTGGCCTCTTTGGCGAACTGCTCTTCGAGGGCTTCCGTCGGCAAGCGGAAGGTCACGTTCATCAGCGAGCGACTGTCGCGGCTGGCGTGGCCTCGGTAAAAGCCGCTTACTCCATCGATCACGTCGTAGATGAGCTGGGCTTTTTGGCGGTTGTGCTCGGCCATCGCCGACAGTCCGCCGAAGCGTCGCAGCCAGCGCAGCACCAGATGCAGGATGTAAATCGGAAACACCGGCGGCGTGTTGTACAGCGACTTGTGCTCGATGTAGGTGCGGTAGTTGAGCATGATCGGCAGCTTGTCCTGGGCCGCCTGGTCCAGTCGCAGCAGATCGTCGCGGAGGATGACGATGGTCACGCCCGCCGGGCCGGCGTTCTTTTGGGCGCCGGCGTAGATCAGCCCGTAGCGCGCTACGTCAACGGGTCGGGACAAAAAGTCACTCGACATGTCGCAGACGATGGGACGGCCAGCGGCGTCGGGCTCGTGGTGCCACTCGGTGCCCCAGATGGTGTTGTTGCTGGTGGTGTGGACGTAGGCCGAGCGGTCAGAGCAGTGAAGCTCGTCGTTGCGGGGGATGCGCCGGAACTGCTCGGGCTCGGTGGTGGCGGCGACGTGGGTTTCGCCGACGCGCTTGGCTTCAACGAGCGCCTTCTTCGACCACTCGCCGGTCAGGACGTAGTCGCCGACAGTCCCCGGCCCGAGCAAGTTCATCGGCACCATCGAAAACTGCGTCGTCGCCCCGCCCGACAGAAACAGCACCCGATAGCCGGTCGGAATGCCGAGCAGCTCGCGCAGGTTCGACTCGGCTTCCCCGATGATGGCTTCAAAGTCTTTGGATCGGTGGCTGCACTCAAGGATGCCGATGCCGCTCGAGCCCAGCGAGAGCAAGTTGTCACGGGCTTCGACGAGGACTTCCTCGGGCAGGACGGCGGGACCGGCGGAGAAGTTGAAGATTCGCGGGGTGGTCATGACTCGCGAAGGTACTCCTTCTTGGCTGCGCAACCAAGCCAAGCTGCTAAGGTGGGGGCGATGCGTGCTCGCTCGATTGCTTGGCTGCTTCTGCTTCCGCTGGCTGGCTGTCCGAAGCCGGTGGCGCTGCGTCCATATCCGCTGCCGTCGTCGAGTGGGCTGCTCGCGCAAGTGCGACAGAGTCAAGGTCGGGTGCAGTCGCTGAAGCTGTATGGCAAGGCCGATGTTCCGGACGACAACGGGGGGCGCGTCAAGCTCGACATCGCGGTGGCGGTGCAGCGCCCGGCCAAGCTGCGACTGTCGGCAGAGAGCACGCTGGCGGGGCCGCTGCTTACGCTGGCCACCGACGGCGAGCGCTATCAGCTGCTCGATACCCAGCAGAATCGCTACCTGAGCAGTGTTGTCACGCCGTGCAGCATGGCGCGGCTGCTGCGGGTGTCGCTGCCCCCGACGATGCTGGCCGAGGTGCTGAGTGGTGGCGTGCCGCTGCTCGCCGGGGACGCGCTGCAGCTGGAGAGTGACTGGGATCAAAGCGAAGGGGGCCGGGAAGTGGTGCGAATCCGCGACGGGCTGGGCCGCAAGCAAGTGCTGTATCTGCAAGCGCAGCAGCAGGCGCAGCTTCCCGGGACCGAGCGAGCGTTCGACGTGGTGCAGACCGAGCTGTTCGGGACGGACGGCAAGCCGTTTCTGCGGATCCGTCATCAGCGCTTCGCGGTGGTCGAGCCCGCCAGTCCACCGGCCCAAGCGGCGCCGCCGATTCGCCTGCCCAAGCTGTCTTCGATCGAAGATCTCGTCGGCAAGAGCGAGGTCAAGCTGCGCTGGAAAGAGAGCGAAGTGAACGTGCCGCTCGCCGCTGAGCTATTCTATCTGGCGCAGCCGCCGGGCATCCCCAGCGATCCCGATCCCTGCATGGCCACCGTCCCCAGCGCATCACCATGAGCCAGCCCCGACCCGTCTTTGATGCCTCGCTGCTGTCGCAGACTCTGCGCTCGCGGACCCGTCAGCGCTGGGAGCTGGCTGGCTTCCGAGAGTCGGCGGTGCTGGTGCCGCTCCTCATTCCCGCGCCCGGCCACGATCCCGAGGTGCTGTTTACCGTTCGGACCGCGTCGCTGCCGACCCATGCCGGTCAGGTGGCGTTTCCGGGGGGCAAGCGCGAGCCGTCGGATCTGTCGCTCGATCACACCGCGCTGCGCGAGAGCCAGGAAGAGCTGGGCATCCTCGCCGAGCAGGTCGAGCTGCTGGGACAGCTGGACGACATGCCGACGCCGATGGGCTTCAACATCACGCCGGTGGTGGGACTGCTGCGCGGGCCGCTGTCGCTGCTGCCCCATCCGGGCGAGGTCGCCGCGACCTTCACAGTGCCGCTGTTCGAGCTGCCGAGTCGCTACCAGGAAGGCGGCAAGGCCGAGTGGCGAGGGCACATCTACACGATGCACGAGTTTTCCCATCCCCAGCACCGCATCTGGGGTGCCACGGCAGCGATGACGCTACAGCTGCTGTACTTCCTCAACTTGGTGCCCAGTCCCGGTCGCGCCCCAACCTCTCCGCGCTAGCTCCTGCCGAGTACCTACTTCCTGCGTCACTCCCCTCACTGCACAGTCCTATCGATGCAGAACGGAGAGCCGAGGCTTCTTCCCGATGCCAAAGGAATGGTTGCTGGTCTGCATCAAGCGCTCGATCGATCGGCCGATGGGTCGCGTCTCAATCGAGCCCACAAATGCTTGCCGCACAATCAGGTTTTCATCCAAAAGGAGCGTGATCGGATTCTGATCATTTTCGATCGACTGCCGCAGCATCGCGCTGACGGTGCGCAGCGGCCCAGTGTCTGGGAGCGCCGCTTGGTTCTTTTGCCAAAACGCTGCCACTTCCTCGGCACTCGCATCGCTTGGCGGATCGGCCACAAACAGGAACTGTACTTCGGGATGACCGCGCCACCCTTTCATCAAGTTGCGCAGCAGCGGAAACTCCTTCTGACAGGGCGGACAGTACACCGACCACAGGTTCACGACGTAGATCTTCGCCGGAGTCAGGGTCAGTGGCTGCCAGCTCGCAGCGCTGCGTTCCCACTGTTGAATGCCGGACAGATCGATGCGCCGATGGAGCAGCGCCGCCTCGGCATCCGCTTGCCGCGCTCCGCTCTCTGCACGGACTCCTGAGCCCAGGCTCTGCAGCAGAAACAGCGCACAGACACTCCTAACAATCGGCGCGAAAGACCCATACTCCACGGCTCAGCTCCTTGGCTTCGGCGATTCCTGGCAGATCAGACTGCCGCACAATATCTTTGGGATTGGCAGGAAAATCATAGACCCAGCGACGAATCCGCCGACTGGGAATGGCACGACTGGTCAGCAGATCCTCCACATACTTGGCGCGGCGGGCGGCCTCGGTATCACCAAGCTCTGGAGAGGACACCACCAAGAACACGGTGTTGTCGAGGAGTGCCGGCTTGGCCAGCTGCTCCAGGCGCGTCATCCGGTACGGAGCCACCGCGCTCGCCTGATTGGCCATGTACAGCACCTCATGCGGCAGGTGCGACATCAGCTTCAGAAAGCGCCCCCGATGCTCTGGATCGGCTCCTATCACCGCTGGCCGAATCTGCTTGGTGGTACAGCTTCCAACCTCGCCCCGCGTCGCTGCCAGCATGCACTCCTTGTTGACATCGTCCATCAGCTGCTTGAGCTCTGGACTGCACAGTGCCAGCGTCAGACCATCGGTCACTTGCGACTGCAGCATCGTGATGGCTGCGCGATGGTTCGCCAGCTGCCGCTTGAGATCTCCGATCTGCTGCACCAACACCGGATCGGACTTGCAGCCAGAGAGTGTCAGCAGGAGCAGTGCAGATATGAATCCTTTGATGCGCATCTTATTCCTCATCGACTGACTGTGATATGGACCGTCTGCGGAAGCGCTTGCACCGGCACCGCACTGAGCTGCTGTCGCAGACATCCATTCAGTCCAGAATCAAAGACAGACTGTGGCGCCGAGACGACCGTCAGCGTACCGCTGCGTTCGAGTCGAATCACGGTTCCACTCCCCAAAGCCAGCTGCCCTAGGTGGGCCTTCGCGCAGGCATGAATCGTCGCCCGCATGGCGGGATTTTTGCTGGCAAACCCCGAGATCACAAACCGCTGCGGCAAGGGTTGAGGTGGCTGTGCCGGCTGCGGTACCGGTGCCGGTATCGGTGCTGGTATCGGTGCTGGTATCGGTGCCGGTATCGGTGTCGGTATCGGTGCCGGAAGCGAAACCTCTCCCAACGGAATCGCTTGCTTCACCGCAGTGACGACTACCGTCTTTTCTGTCCGCTTGGGAAGCCCGTGCAGATGACTTCCTGCTGCCAGCAGCACACTGATTCCCAGCGCCGCCGCACCCAGCTTCATGACATTCCTGCGCAGTGCAGCTCGGGCCAGCGCGCGTTCCCCAGTGTGCCCAGTGAGCGAGCTGGGCAGAATCGGATTCCCACCCGTAGAGTACACCGTGTGCGACGTGGCTCCGACTGCCGCCAGAAAGCCACCGATCGTCGGATAGCGATCCTCGGGGGACTTGCTCAGCGCCTTCTGAACCGCCAGATTGATCTGCGGGTCCGGGAGTGGCGCTGGCCGCGAAAACACCACGCGCTCCAAGATGGAATAGATGGCATCGCCGGGCTGAAAAAACGCCCCCTGACCGGTCAGCATTTCATACAGCGTTGCCGCCAGCGCAAACTGATCGCTTGCGGGACCAATGCGATCGTTTTCACCACGCGCCTGCTCGGGAGCCATATAGCCCGGTGTGCCCATCAGCTGCGCCGGAGCCGTCATCGGCGCCCGATCCGGAACCGCCATCTTGGCAATCCCAACGAAGCACAGCGAATCCTCGTCGAGAAGTCGAACCCTCTGCATTCCCAGGGAAGTAGGTGGGAACGGCAGGTGTGCGCAGATTCACTGCAAAACCGAAGCGCAGAAGATGTTTGATGGACGACTTTAGGAAGACGGCTGCGTTGTATTCAGGAGCACCTGCACGCGGCTTCCTGTCTTTGTTCCAGGCGTCGCAGTGGTCGTGACCACAAGGTCCAGCTTGCCATCACGATTGAAGTCCGCCACCTCAATGTCCGTCGAGTACGCAGACTCTGTAAGATAGTCAGGATAGTCCTGAGTCGCCAGCACACCGCTTCCTTGATTAAGATGAATCGCCAGCCGTCCGCTCTCTGCCGCGCTGACACTGGCAACCACAACGTCGATTTTTCCGTCGAGATTGAAGTCCCCGGTGACAATATTGTACGGCTGCGAGATGGTTGCAACGGCTGTGTACGGCTGCCGATATGCACCGTTCCCTTGATTGAACAGCACACTAAACGCGGAGGTTGCGGCTTGCGCCTGCGGTAGATACGGACCCGCTGCAACGATGTCCGGAGCTCCGTTTCCATCAATGTCTCCGATCGCGGCGCGCCCTCCGATTCCCTGAACCAGACTTTCTCCGGTACCAAGCAGAGTCCTGTCTGGCTGCTCCACAAAGCTCTGGATCGCACCAATCGTCTTAAGCTCTGAGCCCATCGGAATGCTGCGGTAGTAGAGCAGCGTGAAGTCACTGATTCCGTCGCGGTTCATGTCTGTAAAGAACAAATCGGTCAGAGAAATCGGCACGCTCTGCAGATAGTCTGGCGGTGCCATGTCAAACGTCTGTCCAAGATTGTAGACAATCGACACGGCTCGCCCATTGGTGTCGTTTGATGCGCCCGTGATCAGATCGAGCCAGCCGTCCCGATCGATGTCCCCCTTGGTGATGAAGTCCGGACGATCCCCTCCTGGAGCCGTGATCTGTCGAAATCGCTGCCCACGCTGCGCACTCTGCTGATAAAAAACGATGACCTTGCCCTGGGTCTTGCTGGTGACTGCAGCGTCGAGCATTCCGTCTTTGTTCCAGTCACCCACCACCACTGATTCCCCACTCCCACCGCTCCATTCGTAGTACTCTGCTTCGTCAAAAAAATTGCCGTCCAGTAGCTGGCCCCGATTGCGCAGGATGGCAAGGAATCCACCGGCTCCTTGCAAGCGTGAACCACTCAGAAAGATGTCTGGGAGTCCATCTCTATCCACATCCCCGATAGCTGTTTCCTTGGCGTCGTAGCCAGGTAGCAGAGGCACACCTGCGACGGAAAAGTTACGTAAATAGGAAGCGTTGCTCTGTGCAACGGAGAGGGCAGAAAAGAATGTCTGTGTTCGTGGCTTGGTGGCTATTTGACACTCTGTTCCATCAGGCTGAACCATCGCCAGCTGCGTGGACAATACACCTGTCGGAGCAGAAGGAAGGTGAACATACGTATCGAGAGCTGAGAAGCTCTGCCACTGTGTATCGAGCAGAAGTCCCCCCAAGCGCACCGTTGCTTGCGGATGAAAGCCAAAGCCATGGAGCCTCAGCTGCGTCTTCGTGGCCGATTCTGGTGGCGCAGAAATCTGCTCTACATCCGTGATGATCAGGGGTCCGCGCTCGCAGGTGGTAGTGGTTCCGCTGAGCGCGACGCCTGCGGCAATATGAGAGGCTGCCAGATCGAGTCCGAGCAGCAGCTCTCCCTCCTGAGGAAGATCGATCGTGCCGTCACCAGAACCAAGGAGCTTTCCATCTTCTGCCAGCGCCGCAACACTAACAGAGAGTATTCCTACCAACCCGATAGGAGGCCTTGCACCGATGCGAAATAGATCGAACAGATCGGGCTTCCCGCGATACGGACGGAAGTCTAGGGTAACCCGCTCTTCAGCGACGACGCTTGACTGCGATGGTGCACCGCTGCGGGTGTAGCCCATCATGACTTGCAGCTGCGCGGTCTGGGCCGGAATGTGTCCCAGTCCCAGCACGATCGTCTGTCGTTCCTGACACGCCACAATAAAGAATAGACAGAAGAGCATCAGTATCTTGCACAGATAGCGATCCATGGTTCCCTCGATTGTTACTGTTTGGGAAAGTCAAAATCGTAGGCCCCTCCGTCGAGAGAGACATCGTCAGGTCTGGTCTTCCAGACAATGATTCCCACCGCGCTCGCGGCCACGACCGCGCCACCAAGTACGACCCAAAACCACTTCTTTTTATAGATTGGTTGCCGCTTGATGGACTCTACTGTGCGTCGCTCTTCCGCCACCTTTTGCTCTAGCGATTGCTTCTCAACAGTCAACCGCAGCGCTTCCTGTTCGCGCTGCTTGGCCAACATCTCCGTGTGCTGTCGCTCGGCTTCGATGCGCTCGGCTTCTATCTGCGTACGCATTGCTTGCGCATGAGCTTCACACTCAGGAGTCAGTGGACTCTGTGGCTCTTTGTGGATGAACTCCTCGTAGTATCGCAGCGCAAAAGCGGGCTGTTGCGCCTTCCGGTACGACTGCGCCACGTTGAAGAGGAGGAGTGACTGCGGATAGATCTGGTACGCGGCCAAGTACTCTGTCACCGCTTCCGTCCATTTGCTGGTCGCGAACAGAGCCTGCCCCGCTTCAACATGCTGACGAAACTTGCGCTGCAGTGGCAGCGAGGTTGCGCTGACAGGAGGACTCCGGTTCGGCTCAGACTCGGGCTCGGCTGCCCACCCGTGCGACCGAAGACTCGGCGTGCCATGAATCAGCGCCAAGATCAGGAGACTACTAACGAGCAAGCGGTACCGCAAAGGGGTCCTCCTTTCGCTCCGGTCGCGGCTTGGGTCGTCCTTTTGGCTTGGGCTTGGCAGCAGAAGTGGAAACAGAGACTGAGCCAGTCGTCACTGCCGGACTCTGAGGCGGAAAACGATCCACCTGTACCGATGATTGTGGAGGCTGTCGGGGCGCGGTGTCTGTCCGCTTCCCTTGCTCGCTCTGTCCGGCTGCTGGTTGCGCAGTAGGAAGCGGTGCTGCCACCGCTGGTGGGACACGTGCTCGTTCTAACGATCGCCGCTGGATCAATAGTATGAACATCCCCGTGCTGATCAACAGCACCACAGCCAACAGCAGCATCAGGACATTCTGTCGCCCTTGACTTTGGGTAGGGAGCTGGACAACCAGAGATGCGGAAGAGGGCCGCGTTGCGCCACGGACAGCACTCTGGGCAGAGCGACAGACTTCTACACAACTCGACAGCGCAGCAAGCAGCTCTTCATCGCTGCAATAGCGTTCCTTGGCAGTCTTTTTGAGCATCCGCAGGACCACTCGCTGGAGCGCTGGAGGAACAGTCTTCGGAAGTGGAGGAGGAGTCGCGGTGACATGCGAAAGGAGGATGCTGGCCACAGTCTGTCCAGCGAAAGGAGGACAACCGGCAAGCAGCTGGTACAAGACCACGCCAACAGAGTACTGATCGACGCGGCCATCCATCTCGACATGCGTCTCTGAGAGCAGCTCTGGTGCCAAGTACAGAGGCGTTCCCATGATCGAACCTGTCGTCGTCAGCTGTCCCTTTTCCTGTCCGATCTCCTTGGCAATCCCAAAGTCGAGCACCTTCAGCAAAATGGGGCCTTGCGGCGAATAGCTGACCATCCGAATGTTGGCCGGCTTGATGTCGCGATGGATCAGGTTGTGATGATGAGCAGCTGCCAGCGCGGACACCAGCTGAAGCGCGATGTCTACTGCTCTGGCAGGTGGAAGGGGCGCGTCCTTTTCGATCACTTCCGCAAGCTCGATCCCTTCGATCAGCTCCATAACCAGAAAAGGAGTCTCGTGATCCACACCGAAGTCGAGAATCTGAGCGATCCCCGGATGCTGCAGCTTGTTGGCCAGCCCAGCCTCACGCTGGAACCGCTCGCGGGCCTTGGGAGAATGAAATGCGGCGGGCTGCAGGGTCTTGATCGCAACCGCCGCACCACTCTGTTCATCCACACCACGGTATACAACCCCCATCGCACCTTCACCAAGCTTGGTTCCGACGCGATAACGGCCGCTTAGCAGTCCTGCCTGTCCCCCCAGTGGATCGCCTTGCGGAGTAAAGCCATTTTCCACAACACCATCATACCAGAAGCCTCCGCCGGAAACAGGAGGCTCACAGGTACTCCGTGGTGCGTCCGTGCGCCGCAGCAAAGTTCCCCCGTAGTCTCTCTCGACACAGGGACAAGATCCGCAGCTTCTCGACGAGGGCATGCTTGGCAATCCCAAAGTCGAGGACCTTCACAAAGTTGAGGACTTGCCCATGCGTACACAGAAAAATGTTGCTCGGCTTGAGATCACGATGCGTGATTCCGACGCGGTGGGCGGCTTCCAGCGCTTCTCCGATCTGGCTCAGGATGCGCAGCGCCACCGGAACAGAGAGCGCTCCCGATCGAGCAATGAAGGTCGCCAGATCTTCCCCTTCCAGGAGCTCCATCACGATGTACGGATCGCCATCGGCTAGCTTGTTGCGATCGATCACATCGACGATGTGCGGATGCCGCAGCGTGGCCAAGATCTCTGCTTCACGCTCGAAGCGTTCCAGAAAGTCGCCACGTGCTCCAGCCTGAATCTGAAGCACTTTGAGCGCAAACTTCCGTGGCATCCGCAGGTGCTTGACCCCATACACATGCGCCATCCCCCCCGACCCCAGCAGCCGCTCCACCACATACGTCTCTGCCACGACATCGCCGGGTTGCAACATGGAAATACTCCCCCCTTCACAGACTCCGAATCAGCCGTCATTACTGAGGATGCGTCACCGTGAGCACACCGATTACGGTCCTGGCATTATCTGTCGTGCCAGCCACCGCCACCCCGCGTACCAGCGGACTCTCTGCACCACCAACAGACACCGCGATCTGATCGATTTGCTTCCACGCTGAAGCTGGAGTCGTATTGGGTTCCGGAACAGAGTACTTCCTTGTCTCGTCAATCCCACCAGCCCCGTTGCCGAACCGAATCTCTAGCGGCTCCTTCGTGTCCATTGAGACAGTCACAAGATCTGCGATGCCATCCAGATCCATGTCGCCAAGTGCCACCGGACCACTCGCACTCTGTAGCTTGAAATCCGCGCTGGCGACCGTTTCCTGAAAGCCAGTGCCACTGCTCATGGTGACAAAGGCACTTCCCAATTTGTCCCAGCTCACCACATCCGCATGACCATCACCGTTCAGCTCTCCCACCAACACCAGGACAGGATCTGCGGGGCCACTCCCCTTGATCATCAGCGGCTTGGTGAAATCCACCGACCTGGAAACCACCACCTTCTTGTCCACAATTCCCGCGTACAGAGATCCACTTCCGTCTGTACTCAGCGAGACGATGCGACTGAAACCACTCTTGAGTAATGGCGTGTCTCTGAACTCGGGCGGAGGCACCGAGTACACATTTGTAGTCGGGTCAGCCTTCGCTCCAAACTGAAATCCTTCGCGCACCGAAACGGCCAATCCATCGCGTGCGGCTACATCGTACCCTTTGCGATCAGTTGAATACCCGCCGAACTTTCCAACCGCGCCAGTGGTGATCTCGAAGCCGTACAGGCCCAGTGCAGGGCTCGAAGCAGCATCCTGAGCCAGGAGTCCCAAGTTTGCCTTCGCAACACCACTAGTATCGCTGTAGTTCAGGAGTCCTACGGCACGGACAATGGGGAGCTTAACTGTGGTCAGATCCGTGGTGATGTCTTTGCTGACCATTTTTGGATCAAACTTGGGCGGAATATAGAGACGCGCTGTGATCCGCTGCTTTCCATTGATCACCAGTTCGACAAGACCGGGCTTGAGGTGACTTGTCCCTTCGGACAGAGTGCCGAGCTTTACGCTCAGTCTTCCGTCGACCACGCTGCTGGAGGGAACCGGAAAGGTCACGCTCCCTTGCACCAGGCTCACACTCTCAATCGCCGGACTCTGTCCGCTTGTGAGCTTGGCCGCAGTAAATGTCAGGGTCGTTGTCGCGCCAGCAGCCAGGGACCAGCGCTGCGAAGACACCGCAAAGTGTGACTCCTTCTCGCTCTGGGTGTCCTTCGGCTGACAGTCAGCTTCGTTTTCAAATTCCGGCAGGCTGCACTTGTTGGTGACGCAGCTGGATAACAGGAATCCGCCGACGGAAAGGATGATGGTGAGCGAAGACATGCGAGTCATGGACGAACCTCTACGCCAAGTGCGTTTGGTGGTTGAGAAACAGGTAGAGACAGAGCGCCTGTAGGAGCCACTGCAGAGGTCTCTGCTCTGCCACTGCGCGGCCAAAACAAAGTGATACCCAGACCGATGGCGCTGGCTGCAGCAACAGAATAGCCGGTGACATACAGAGTGCGGTTGTCCTGCACACAGGCATCAATTGATGAACCAGGAATCAGCTTGCAGGACGACGATGGCTCAAGACTCCGATCCTTCACATGCAGGCCAATCGCCGTTCCCAGCGCTACCACGGCTACACCGCCCAGGATTCCTAACAGGATCTTGCGATCACGCGACAGGCCACCCACTTCTGTGGCTCTGGATGGAGTCAGTGGAACAGCAGGGATCGCTGACCCAGACACGGCGGCAGACTCACTTCCGCTGGCTGCACCTGCATCCATGGGAATGGTAGGAATCAGCCGCGTGGCCGGAGCTGGCTCAGCGACGGAAGGAACTGACTCTACTGGCAGGAGCGGAGACGATAGTCCCAGCGCCGGAGTGGCTGTGGGAGTCGGCTTCTCCTGACGGCCTTCTCGACACTTCGCAATCAGTCGATCGGTGGCATCACTCAGCTTGGCAAGCAGCTCCGCCGGCCCACAGTGCTCGCACAGGACGCTGTCCTGAAACGGCGCCCGCCGCGTCACATCAAACAGGCCCAGCGTGATGTAAAAGGAACCGGGCGCATTCTGCTGCAGCACCGCGCTAAGCACGATCTGGGCATCACTGCGCCGAGCAATCACTTCCAGACAGTCTTGATCGGTACACAGTCGCTCACTGGTGGTGAGCTCATTGGGAATCACCGCAACACTTCCCGTTCGCTCCAGGTGTTCACTGAGCGCTTTGGTCAGTCGCAGATCGACACTCTTTCCCTTTGCAACACCTACGACCAGCACTCGATCTTCTCTGGACTGTGCGAAGGAAGTGGCGGGAGCAGACAGCCATGCGACCGCACAGACCAGCGCTGAGATGGATGAGGAATTCACTGTCATGATTGGATCTCCAAGCACAATCGACACTGCTAGCCAGAGCCAAAGCAAGGGCAGTGCCACCGCAGCAAGACCGCCCCTTCGGGCGATACTTGTCGTCGGAAATCGACCAAATGTAGACTGATGATGGACTCGGATGGGGAACCGCATGTGGCAGTGAGCAGCCCCTTGGCCCACTCACCGCCCATGGGCCAGCCACTAGACAGCGGAGCTATTCGCAGGCGGTCGAAAATCACTGGCCGTTAGACCATGCAGCGCAAGGTAGCGTCGCACTGAGCGGCGATCACAGCCGAGGTGATGCGCCACCCGCGAGACATTCCCTCTCTCGGTCTGCATGAAGTTGCGCAGCTGTTCTTTCGATGGCACAAGATGGGGTGGCGTGTCGTCGCTGCGCCGCTTGTCTGGTCGCACCGGCTTTTGTTCGGAAGTGGATCGTCCGTGCTCTTCGTCATCATCAAACGCGCAGGGACTCTCAAGCTGCTCAATCTGCTTCTTGATGTGGAGGGTCGAGCGCTCAATCCGCAGCTGCTGCGACAGGTTGTACAGCTGTCGAACATTGAGCGGCCAGTCATGACGCAGCAGAACCTGAACAAAGTCCGCATCGAGCAGCGCCTGGCTCTCTGGATAAAAGTGCAGCAGCAAGGGAATGATGTCTTCCCGCCGATCACGAAGCGGCGGAATGTTGATCTGAAACTGTGCGATGCGACTAAACAGCTCCTTTCGGAAGGTACTCTTTTCACCTTCACTCCACAAAAGCTGGTTCGTCGCGGCAATCAAGCGGAAGTCGGTCGCGATCGGCGTGTCGGCTCCCAGCGGAGTGACTTCGTGCTCGGCCAAGACCCGAAATAACCGAGGCTGAAGCCGAGGGTCCATGTCCCCGATCTCATCCAAAAAGAGCGAGCCGCCATCGGCTGCCCGGAAGCACCCCTTGCGCGCCGTAGCCCCGGTAAACGCACTCCGTGTGTTGCCGAAAAACTCTGCTTCCGCCAGCGTCTCCGGAACCGCAGCACAGTTGATCGCCACAAACGGGCCGCCGCTGCGCTGGCTCAGCTGATGAATCGCGCGCGCCACCAGCTCCTTGCCGCTTCCTGTCTCTCCGCGCAACAGAATCGAGACGCGATCTTCCACCGCCGCGCGCGCAATGCTGCAGCGCAGATCCTTCATCACCAAAGAGATTCCCACCAGACTAGGAATCTTGGCGTCATCGGGCTTGACCGGCTCATAGCGAACCATGCAGAGGGTATTGCCAAGTCGCAGCACCTCGCCATCCTCGACGCGGTGCCAGTCCTCGGACTTGTGCAGCTGCTGCCGACCTACCGAAGTTCCGTTCTTGCTAACGTCGCGGACAAAGACAACTCCGTCCGTTTCGCTCACCTTGATCTTGGCGTGGATCTTGGACATTCCTTCATCGCTTGGGAATGCCAGCACACCCTCTGCCTCACCGCGACCAATGGCTGTCTCTCCTTTTAGTAGAGAGTAGATCGCTCTTCCTTTGTAGGAAGGAGAGTAGAGGACCCGAAGCTGCGGTGCGCCTCGTCGCTCACTCTTGCCGGGCAGGACCTTGGGAATCGTCTTCGTTCGGTTCTCCATCATGGATTCAGTATCGCCAAACCGCGCAAGCTCCTTCAAGTGGGCAGATCGTCCTCGTGATGCCCATGCCTGCCCATGGGCAGCCCCCTCTTTTTGAACCGGCCCGCTGACGTTTGCGACTGGGCCTTCCTCCGGAGTTTCGCTGGCATGTCCCGTGCAACACGCAATCAGTCAGGATGAACAAGAAGCCCTTTTTCCTACATCTGCAGCGCAGTCCAGTCCTTCCCGTGATGGCGATGTGGCTCTGGTCGATGCTGATGTCGTGGCTGCCATCGTCCACACTCCATACGGATCAGATCGGCAAGCTCCGCTGGTTTTTTGCGGGGCGACCGATGCTGCACCTCACGCTGGGAGAGCAGGGACACAGTCCGAAGCCCAAGAAGTACCAAGTCAGCATTCGCTGGAACGGAAGCGAGCAGTACCTGGCAGAGTTTGCCGTGTCTACCGATCTGCTTCGGACGCTGTCCTTCGCAGCACCTCCAGAGCGCTTGCAAGCGGCCTTGCAAGTGGAAGTGAAGATCGCAGGTCTGGATGAGAATGGCTGCATCATCGAGGGTGGCGCGCAACACATAGACCGTTCAGCTCGCCATCAGGACACTTCCCTCGATGAAGAGATCCATGTAGATATGAAGGCGCTTCCCCACGCGCTCTGCATCTCGTAAAAGGCCATGATGGACGCCACATCGAAGACCGAGACTGCGACCGAACATCTCCTTCCGGAGGTCGAGAGCGCCACCGATCATCCCCTTCCAGAGGAGCGCAGAGATCCACTGCTCGGTGTCTCCATTGGCAACCACCGAGTCGTCAAGTTGCTCGGCGAAGGCGGAATGGGCGCCGTGTACGAAGCCGTACACAACAGCACTGCGCACAAGATTGCGGTGAAGTTTCTGCGTGCAGACGCAATCGGTGACCTGGAGTCAGAAGCGACGCGGCGACAGCGCTTTCATGATGAAGCCAAGGCGCTGGGTGAAGCGCACCATCCCAATCTGGTCGAGTTCTTCGATTCCGGAGAGCTCCCAGATGGCCAGGTCTACATCAAGATGGAGCTTTTGCAGGGCACGACGCTGCGGGACTTTGTCGAGGCACACGAAAAGAAGCTGTCGCCCTCCTTGGCCAAAGAGCTGACGCGGCAGATTGCTTCGGCGCTCGCGCTGATTCACAGCAAAGGCATCGTCCATCGTGATCTCAATCCCCGCAACCTGATGGTACTGCCAGACTCTTCGGCGCGCGAAGGCTTGCGGGTCAAGATATTAGACTTCGGAATTGCCAAATTTCTCCACCGACAAGAGGACCGCACCCGCACCAACTCTCAGCTGGGAACGCTGCGCTACATGTCGCCGGAGCAGTGTGAAGCCGCCAAGTCTGTCGATGAGAGCACCGATATCTATTCGCTGGGACTGATCCTGTTTGAGCTTTTGACCGGAGAGCTGCCCTATCTGGTTGCTGACAACGACAGTGCTTTCAAGTGGATGGATGCCCATATTCATCGCGCACCCCGCTCGCTGCGCACCCTGTGGTCGGATGCGCCGGCGCCGCTGGTGAAGCTGGTGGGAGAGATGCTCGACAAACATCCCGAGTATCGACCGAAAGCCGCCGAGATCGTTGCCCACCTTGAAACCGGCGATAAGATTCCCGAAAGGCGCGGCCTGATCAGCACCAACCAGACCCTGGCATTCTTGATCGGGAGCGCGCTGTTGCCGTCGGTAACTAGCATCAGCTTTGTCCTCCTCAAGCCGCAGCCCGCAGCCCGCAGCTCTGCAGAACTAGCGGCGCTGGCAGCCACCCTCAGCCCGGCAGATATAGCATCGCTGGCAGCTATCAAGCCACCGATCCGGACCGAAGCCCTCAGCCCGGCAGAGCTAGCGGCGATGGCGAGCTGGACTCCGGAAGGAATGGTCCTCATTCCTCCGACAAAGTTCCTGATGGGCGAGACAGAAGCGCAAGCCAAAGAAGGACTCGAGATCTGTATCGCGCGCCATACTGCCAAGAACTGTCCGCCTGATTTTTATCGTCGCGCAACCGTGCAGAGATTCGTATCCGTAGATGCGTTCTATCTAGATCAGTTTGAGATGACCAATGCCCGGTTTTTGGAAGTCCTACGCACCTTCAAGCAGCCGCTGCGTCGTGAAAAGTCAGGTCAGGTGTACCTCGTGGATGGTGAACAGCACGAGACACTGATGTTTCACTGGGGCCAGGAAGGTCCGACAGGAAGTGGACTGTTCTATGACAAAGATGGCGAGCTGAAAGTCCGCCCTGGCTTTGAAAAGCTTCCCGTGGTGCAGGTCACGCACGAGGGAGCGCGCCGGATCTGTGAAAAGCTCGGCAAGGAGCTCCCCACAGAAGCTCGCTGGGAAGCAGCGGCGCGTGGCAGTGATGGACGACTGTTTCCGTGGGGCAACGATCCGCCGCGCTGCGATGGCGTGACGTTCGATCGCGTCAAAGGCGGAGTCTGCTCAGTCTGGGGAATCGAAGGCCCTACCGCTGTTGGAAGCCAGCCGCAGGACAAGACTCCATTAGGAGTTCACGATCTGGCCGGCAACGTCTGGGAGTGGACCAGTGAGCCGTTTGTCAGCACCTATCAAGACTGCGGCTCCTGTCGCAATCCGGCTGCCAAAAAGGAACTGCCGGCCAACCCGACCACAGCCCAGTACACAGTCCGTGGTGGCAGCTTTAGGATGAGCGCAGATGTTGCGCGCGCAGCAAGTCGCTCGACCGTTGTTGGAAATGATACGTTACCGAGCCTTGGATTCCGATGTGCATTGAGCGCGACATCGGGCAGGGATTCGCAATAGGGGAGAAATCACATGCCCGACCACAAGTCATCTAGATCATCCACCACTTCCGATAGGAACGCCGTCGAACACCTCCGGGACGGCCTGGCCAGCGGACAGCCAGCGCCCAACGTCAAAAACGATCCGCCCAAACCACCCGAAAAGCCCGGTGATAGCGGGTCCGGTACACGCCGCCCGCACAGTGGTGGAGACGATCGCGCACGGCCTGTCAGGACTCCACACGGAGCCCTCCATTCTGTGAACGGACCGCTGCGTGGCGACGATGATCCGCCACCGCCGCCACCAGACGCTACATCCGGAACACGCGGTCCGCGCCCGCGCTAGTCCTCGCCTTCCCTCCGTACTCTGTTGCTTCCCTACTCTGTTCCTTCCCTACTCTGCTTCCTTCCACACGCTGTCTGTCTCTCTGTCCTGCTCTCACCAGAGTCAGCGGCTGCCCACACGTTTCATCGCCGCCCATGGGCCCGCTCACAGGGCACTTTCGATCGATTCCCAAAGGGGTACATGTCGGAAGCACCAACTTCGGCAGTGATTTTCATCACTTAACCTCGAAACGCCCGGCGCTGATCGCTTGGCACAGGGCTTGTAATAGGACTCTGCCAACCTACGTCTACTCGCAAGGAGCGCTGTCCATGACATCCCTGACTCACGCAGTGTCCGCAACGCCTCGACCTCTCCGTGACCGTGCCGCTGACAGTCGTGAAACCCTGTCGGTTGACTGCAGCGCGCTGGCTGCTCTGTGTCGTCCCGAAACGGAGGAGGAAGCCGAAGCAGAGATCGATGCTGGCGATGCCGTTCCGCAGCCCATCGAAGAGGAACAGATCACTCGCCCCTACCCCGATGAGGTCTACGTCCAGATGATGATGAGCGCCACCAAAGGAGCCGCCCAGCCTGCGCCCAGTGCCACTCCCAGTGCCGCCGTCACCGTCGAACCGGAGCCCACGCGCCGGCCCATTCTGCCAGGACTTCGCAGCACGAGCAGCAACCTGATGGAGCTGGTGCTTCTGTTTGCAGGTGCCATCGCGCTGCCGGTGTTCACGGTGATCAGTCTGCAGTCCGTGGCCACTGCAACACCGGTAGTGATCGCCGCGCCAGCGCAGACCCCCCGGCAGTCCGTACCCAAGCCAGAGCCCACCGTGACTCTTTCTGGATCGGCCCCGCAGCCCAGCCAGCCAGCGTCCGCGATCCCGCAGTGACCACTACTTTCTTGCGCAATGAACTCCTCCTTCCGCTTGCAATCTTTGCTACATTCCGGTGCCGGAGACAATCTCATGGCCGACGAGCAAATCCGCATCCTCTTCCTGGCAGCCAATCCAAAAACGACCGCCCCGCTCGACCTCGATACCGAGTTCAATCAGATTGAATCGGCACTGGGGGAAACCCGAAACACCACGCGCATTCTGCTGCAGCACCGGTGGAAGCTCAGTCGAGATCAGCTGCTCGACTTCCTCCTTCAGTACCGACCACACATCGTTCACTTTAGTGGACACGGAACCGAAGACAACCTGCTGCTGCAAGATCGCGAAGGGAATGCCTGGCCACTCGATCGCGCCACCGCTCGCGCAGCGTTTAAGACCACCGCCAACACCACTCGCATGGTCGTACTCAACGCCTGTTATTCGCGCGACGTAGCAGAGGATGTATCCGAAGTGGTCGACTGTGTGGTTGGCATGTCGCAGCCGGTCTATGACAACACCGCGATCCGCTTCGCATCCGCTCTGTACCGAGGACTCGGCGATGGACTGAGTGTCCGCGAAGCATTTGATCGAGCGCGCGCGCAGATTGAAGTCAGCGGACTGAAAGGCGCTACCGTTCCGCAGATCTTGACCAAGCCCGCACTTGATCCGCGCACTGTGTATCCACTGGACTGGATCTCTGCGCCGCGTACTCCAGAGGGCTTGTCGACCGTAGGGTACAGAATCAATCCGCAGGATCTGTCTCGTCTCAAACCGAGTGACCAGCCAGATCGCCCGACGGTGCGGCGGCTCCTTGACAAGCACATTCCTGATGACGCCAGCTTTGATGCCTTTGTCCTCGATCATTTTTCCGAAGTGAAGCGGCGATTTTCGGGAGGAATGGATCGCATCCAGAAGACCAACCTCCTGCTGACCATCAAGGAACCCAGCGAGGTCCACGCCGCCCTTCAGATCCACCTACAAGGGTGACGGAACGTAGTAAATCGGTGAAGCCCACGCCCGCTCCTGAATCGTCTTGGGCGCTTCCGGATCACTGCAAGGGGCCGGTCGCGAGGCCGCAGGAAGCGCATTGCACAGCTGGGTATTCCACCGGCAGCTCGGGTTTTCAAGGACGCGCACGTAATAAAAAGCGGGCTGCGACTTGTCAAACTCGGGGTCTGTGAAGGTTCCGCACAGACTGTCTGCACCGTCGCCCACCAGTGCACAGGTCGCAAGATCTACTGTGGCTCCGTTCTTCCGATTCCCGGCCACATCAAACACCTTGGTCTGCGCACTCCCTGCCACCAAAGTACCTTTGATGATCTGCACCACTTGCAGCGGAGTCCCAGGCTTTCTGCCATCCCCAGGATCACGGAAAGCCTGCACGACAAAGCGCGGAGCAGACTGGGAACCGGCAGTCAGCGTGCCGCCCATTGGGACTCCCTTTTGATAGCCTTTCTCGACGAGAGCCGGGTCACTACAGAGATCCGGAGGCAGATCGAAGCCCCCAAAAAAGCGAACCGTGATGCGCGGCCCGCTGGTCCCAAATGTCTCTCGTCTCTTCAAGCCATCAAACAGCGCAGGACGCGAGTTCTCTTCCGCCCACACGCCGACCAGTCCCCCCGGAGAAAACTCCATTCCTCCAATCGTGAGTCCCCCCGATCCAAGCAGCTTTTCGGGCGTGTCATCATCGAGTCCCCGGTGCCCCATGAAGATGGACTCCTCGACATAGCCCGGACTCCCATTGTGGGTATCCGTACTCGCAATCAAGCCGAGCTGAATCGGATTCACCCCAATCCGCTGCTGCTCCCGAAGTCCATCAAGCAGCGCAAAGCGAACAAAGTCCCGTCGAGAAAGGCAGCCGGTGCGGGCCGTCCCCCCCGTTCCAGTTCCTTCGCCACAGTCCGCTACATTTTTGCGCAGCGTCTTTTCAAAACCACAGAACTCATCGGGCGCGCCCAGGACTCCGCTGAGTCCATTCCTACACTCCGAGTCACCTTTGTGCTGATAGATCTCGAACACCGGCTCGAAGCTCTGCCTTTGCTGCGCCAGTCGCTTCTGTTCCTCCAGACTCGCTCCTTCTGGATACTCAATCCGGAACATCTTGCCGTTGCTCTCATTGGAGTTGTGCGGAATCGCCAGCACATCACAACCAGTACGCGCCTGCCGACACGCACCGTCGAGCGCCTGCCACAGTCCTTGCGGAGTCGGCTCCTCATAGTGTGTCACCGGCAGCGGCACCCGATCACTGCGGAAGATCACATTGCGATGCAGAGTTGAGAGTCCTGGTGCGCCCGAGTACTCATACGCGACAAAGCTGGTAAAGCCGCAGCTTGAGCTCTTGTCATACGCACCCTGCGCCGCGGCTTGCAGTCGCTGCCACGTTGCAGACAGAAGCTCTGTACAGCCGCTGCCATCGGGTGGACAGACATCCTCAAAGCGCTGCTTGTCATCCAGTGCCAGCTTAAAGCCCAGGTTGCTGATCGCCGAACCGCCCCCCTGTCGATAGCGCTGACACGTCGCTGAGCCGTATCCCTTCGCACTGGGAGTGATGCAGGTCTGGACCTCTCCCAAAAACTCGGAGTGATCAGTCACTGCCGCAAAGTCGAGCGCTCTTCCCAGCCGAACTCTGCGCGTCCCCTCCCCTTTTCCATCAAGCGGTGGCAGCGCGATCTCTTGTCCGCGCGCAAATCGGTAAGCCTCTTCTGGCGTCACCCGCACATCAAACGCATAGGCATCAAACGATAAGCCGGTGTGAACATGCAGATCCCCGAAGAACGCCCGCCGCAGCGGACTGTGGGCCGCACAAGGATCGCGAGGTTCAACGTACACCACCGGCGGAAGCTCGGGCTCGGGCTCTGTGCAAGCCACCTCATTCACAGTTGCAAGAAGTGAAACAGCACGGACTAGAACGTTGCGGACCGTGAAAGTTTTCATGTTCGATTCCCAAGAAGGAGCAGCGCTCGCTCGATCGTCCACGCCATCGCCAGTGAGCCCATCGCATAGCCAAGCAGCGGTCGGTAGCGCGTCCGCATCAGCCAGCGCAGCGGCAAGAGCAGCAACAGGACAAACAGCAGCTGGCCCAGCTCAACGCCCAGGTTAAAGGACAAAAGCGAGAGCAAAAGCTGTCCCGCCGGCAAGCCGACTTCCTGCAGTGCCGACGCAAAACCGAGTCCGTGCAGCAGCCCAAACAGACTCGCCATCACAAGCGGCCGTAGGCTCTGACCCGCGTCAACCGGACGCAGCAGCTCCCGCGCGACAAAGACCACGCTCAGCGCGATCAACGACTCTGATAAGAGTACTTCTGTACGCATAATATTCAGCGTAACCAGCACCAGCGTCAGGCTATGTCCGACGGTAAATGCACTCACAGTCAGCAGCAGCGCGCGCAGCGAAGTCGCCAGCGCCACCAGTCCCAGCAGGAACAGCAGGTGGTCGGCCCCTGCCAGGATGTGCTCTGTGCCAAGCTGAAGGAATCGTCGCATGGTCTGCTGCCAGGGAAGGCGCAGCGGCTGCGACTTGGCGGGAATCAGGAGAGGCTCTGGGTGGAGCAGCGCAGCCAGCTCTTCCCCGTCGAGAAAGTGGATCACCAGCAGCGTCTCTGTCAGGGTCTTTGCGGTCATACTGCCAGTCCCTGTGGCAGTCACCTTGCCAGCCAATTGGATCGAATGTCCGCGCAGTCCTTGGGGGCCGCAGTCCAGCACGCTCTGCTGCCACTCTTGGGTCTGCACCGAAGCCATCACCACCTGACAGTGTGCAGGATACAGCGGCGGGCTTGCGTCCCCTTCCAGCGGACTCCTTTGCGAGATCCGGAATCGTCCTGGCTGCTCCTCTGTCAGGACCACCACCGTCGGAGAAAACACATGGGCCGGCGCAGCGCAGGGGATGAAGAACATCACCGCCAACCCCAGCAGCCACAGCCACTTCATCGCCCGCCCCCGCCGCCATATGTCACCTGATAGTTCTTGCGTAAGGCATCGATCGCTTGGCGGCGCCGCAGCGGTCTTTGCTCTTCTAGGTAGTCGAGTAGGAGTCGCTCGCGAAGCTCTTCCAGCGACGGAAGCTTCCCATTCTGACGGGCCAAGACTTGGATCAGATGAAAGCCATGGGCAGAGCGGATCGGCGCCGACCACTCCTTCTCTGGGAGCTGCATCGCCACTGCGGAGAGCTGCGGCGAAAACAGCTGCGACAGCTCACTACTACTATGAAGGGGCAGCACGGAACCGAGCGGATGCGGATCACCAAGCGACGCGGGATCATGACCGCTACGGACTTGCTCACGGAGTGTCTCTGCGACGGAAAGTGCGTCCTTAGGATGGCGCTCATAGCTGACAAAGATCTGCCGCACAGAGGTCCGCGCCGGCAGTGCATATCGCTCTGGATGACGACGGAGCTGCGCGGAGAGTATCTCATCGCTTGGCTGCTCACGCGGCAACAGCGCCTCTGCGACATACTCCATCTTCTGGATCAGCCGCCTGCGCACAATGATGTCGCCCTCCCCGAGTCGTCGCCGCTCGGCCTCCCGAAACAGCACCTCGCCATCAATGTAGTCGGCGATCGCGGCCAAGAGCTCCGATTCCGAAGGAGGCCTCCCATCCCGACGGAGTAGCTCGGCCCGCCGTGCCGCCAGCAGTTCCTTTGGCACCGTGATCTGCAGCGGCGACTCGGGACGAGTTACTACATAGCCGCCGTAGAGCAGACTCCCCAGCAGCGCAAAGTGCAGCAGCGGCTCTGCCCACATCAGCTGCACCACCCGCCGCAGAGTCTGCTTGATTGAGCTTCCTGCGCTTCTTGAGCTTGCGTTTGGGAGTCTTCCCATCGCCGCGCATCGTTTGCCAAAGCCGTCCCACACGCAAGCCCCAATCGCAACGTTGGGCATCCAACAGTCGCGAAAAAGCAGCGTCCAAACGAGGCAAAGTGCCGATTGTTGCCGAGGACAAATGGTTCGTGGTACGTGGCACTGATGCGTCTAATTTGGACTTTTATACTCCTCATATTGTTGTCACTTGAGCCCGGCACGGTGCAAGCGCATCCGCAGTTTGCTCTGTCAACTGTGAATCGCTACGGACGGCTGGTCCTGCTGCCGCATCGCCTGATCCTCGACTATTCCTTGATGATCGGGGAAGTCCCAGCCCAGGCCCATAAGCGCGCGGCCGATCGGAATGAAGATGGTCAGCTCGATGAAGCAGAGCAAGCCCAGCTCCGCACGCTGCTACAGCGCACCATCGAGCGCGACGTACACCTTCAGCTCGACGGAAAACCACTCTCTCTGCGCTGGTCCTGTCAGCCCCTTGCGCTGCGCAGTACGCGGATGGAAGCGGCGCCGTTCGCGCTGGAGATGTCGGCAGAAGCCGAGCTAGACAACACGCCGCAGCCGCACCAGCTGATCATCGATGATCGCGCCGATCTGCCCCCGGTTGGGGAAGTGGAGCTGCGGGTAGAAGAGAGTCCATTCCTTAACATCCTGTTGACCCATGCCGGCAGTACAACTGCAAACCAAGACGCTGCGAAGTCCGCTCCAGATCCAGGGATTGGGCCAGCCAGAGTACAGCTGCTGTTTCGTCAGTTTGGACCCCCGCGCTCCCTGCTCTCCGATCGCTCGGTAACGATTCATTTTCAGCGACGACAGACAGAGTCCGTACAGCGTCCAAAGCCCTGGCGCTACCTAGCGATTGTGACTGCGCTGCTCACACTCATCGGTGTCGCGTTTGCGACCCGCAGAATCCTGCAAAAATAGTGCGCTGTCTTGGCAGCAGTCTGCGCTTGAACCATCAGCGATCTGCCGGCGCCGTTCAGCGAGTTACGGACAGCAGCAGCGTAAAGGTCGTTCCGCTCGGACTGGTGGTGTAGGAAACGGCGCCACCGTGCCGCTCTGCGACGGCCCTTACGATCGCAAGTCCAAGTCCGGTGCCACCGCTGTCTCGCTGGGTGGTAAAGAACCGCTGAAACAGTCGCGGCTGATTGGCAGGACTGATTCCGGGACCACGATCTTCCACCTCGATCCGGAGTCGCTCTTGCTCTGCAGAGACGCGCACCGACACCGGCTTCCCTTGGCCATGCCGCACTGCATTTTCGATCAAATTCACCACTGCAGAGCGCAGGTGTTCACCGCTGATCGCAATCCGCGCGGGCGGACTCTGGAATACAAACTCGATGTCAGGATAGCGATTCCTAAGCGCGGCAAAGAAGTCTGCCAAATCGATGCTCTCCGTCGGCTCCGGAGCATTTTCGATCTGCGCCAGCTGCAGCAGTCGCATCACCAGTCGCTGCATCCGCGCGGCATCGGCATCAATGTTGTCGGCAAACTGGCGCCGCTGTTCATCGGTCATTCCTTCCCACTGATCACGCAGCAGCTCGGCCGCTCCGCGAATCGCCGTGATCGGGGTCTTCAGCTCGTGACTGACGTTGGCCGCTAGCTCCGCTGTGTACTCCGCGCGCTCCCGCAGCTTGCGGGTCATGACCTCCAGCGCACTCCCCAGACTGCGAATCTCACTCGGGGTCCAGGCACTCGCGGGCAGTGGTGGGGCCGAGCCTCCCTGCGCAATGATCTGCGCCACCCGCGTGATCGCGCGCAGCGGAGAGACTATCAGTGCAGCAAACACAAAGCTGATCAGGAAGGCCGCCAGCAGCGTCGCAGAGAGCGCAAACAGGAGTCCGCGCCGGTTGTGCCACAGGGAAGTCCGCGCATCCAAGCTGGTGCGAGAAGCGCGAACCACCGCCACCACTTGACCTTCCGAAAACAGCGGCAGCGCAGTAAACAGACGCACCGATCCACGACTCCTAACATCCGACAGAGGCGGCAGTGGCTCGTCGCTGACACGCTCCCGAACCACCGAGGCATAGCGCCCCCCAAGTGCGCTCACTACCTCTGGCAGATTGTCCATACACAGACCGGACTCTCCACGCGTAGTGGCGACCACACAGCCTTGGGAATCGAGAATCCGCACTGCACTTAAGTTGTAGACCTGCATCCGCAGCAGCAGCGGCTCCAGTCGCTTGCCGGCACGCAGCTCGGGCGAGTCCCGCTCCGGAGCGATTCGCAGCGGCTCGGTCTGGGGAGGCAAGATCCCCCGGCGCAGATTGCTGACAGGCTCGATGGGAATGAACGGCTCCGACTCCTTACCGGGCTGTCGAAAGGGCGGCGTTCCTAGCTGTGGATCAATGCCGCGCTCGACGAGCCACAGCTCACGCCACATCTCTCCTACGGCGATTGACTGCGCGATCAGCTGCCGCTCAGTCTGCCGCACCAGATAGTTTTCATAGATACGAAGTCCGAGCACTGCCAACAACGGAACCAGCAGCACAAAGGCATTTGCGCCCAGTAGCAAGAGGTGAATGCGGAGTCCGCGACCGCGTACCTTCACAGCTCCTCCTTGAGTCGATAGCCAAGTCCGTAGACTGTCTCGATCGGATCGGCTCCTAATGCGGCGAGCTTTTGACGAATTCTGCGGACGTGACTATCGACGGTGCGCTCGGTGATGACGTGTCCGTTTCCGTACGCGCGATCGACCAGCTCACCCCGCGAGAAGACGCGCCCCGGAGCCGCCAGCAGAGACTGCAGCAAGGCAAACTCTGTGACGGTCAGGACGACCTCCTTTCCCATCCACGTACAGCGATGTCGCAGCAGATCCATCTCCAGTGCCCCCCGCTTCTGGAGCTGTGGCTTGTCCTCTGCGGGGGGTGGTGTAAGCCGCCGGAGCACCGCTTTGACCCGCGCGAGCAGCTCACGCGGACTGAACGGCTTGACCAGATAATCGTCGGCACCAAGCTCCAGTCCGAGCACCCGATCCAGCTCTTCATCACGACTGGAGACAAAGATGATGGGAACCCGACTCTTGTGACGAATGCGACGGCAGACCTCGAGGCCATCGGACTCTGGCATCACGATATCGAGCACAATCAGATCGATCCCCCCAGCATCGAACAGAGTGACTGCTGCGGCGCCATCCTTCGCCTCGACGACTTGGTAGCCGCCTTGCTGCAGGGTAAAGCGCATCACATCGCGAATGTGGCCATCGTCATCGACCACCAAGACTCGGCTCATGGGCATACCTTACTCCGACCGCAGACCTCTTGGATCAATCGCGGAGTGTTTCTCTGCACCGGCACGATAGTAACTACCGGTCAGATCGACCGTATAGGCAATCCGCACCGTTGCGGCGCTGGATAGGAGCTGCTGGTGAAGATGGATGCTCTTGCCCGGGGTAGGAATCCGCTGGGTGAACTCTGCTTCGGCTCCAGTCTCGACGGTGGCGAGGCTTCCGCCTTCCCATTCATAGTTGAAGACCTGCGGCAGACTCAGTGAGACATACAAGTCATTCACATTCCATGAAGCAGCCGGAAAGCTGTAGTCGAGGCGACCCGAGAGCGCATAGCCTCCCTGGGCTTCCGTCAACATCAGCTCGACTTTTGCGGACTCATCACCGGCCCGCGCTGGAGTCACCGGAAGAGACAGAGAGCGCCCAGTCAGCTTGAACGGAACACTGGCTCCGTTGACAAACACCTTCTCTAGCTTGTGGGAAGTGGGAATCGCAAAGTCGATCGTGCGGGCTCCCTCAAACTGCAGCGCGTAGAGAACCCGAAAGATGCGACGACCTTCCAGAGTCGACACCACCGACGCATGGGCGGTGGTAATCACTGGCTCAATCGGAGGCCGCGCCGCCGCCTGTTTGATCACCGCAGCAGCCTTGGGATTGCGATCCCACAGGACCTCGAAGCGGTTGCTCTGCGGATACAGCGTATAGCCATCGCCTTCCTCCATCCGATCGGTGTTGGCGAGCGCGAACAGATTCTCATCAAAGCGAAGCTTGAGAACTGCCAGTGCTGCCGACGGATAGATCACCTCTGCCAGCCGGCGAGAGCCCTTCACTTGCGCGGTGGTTAGGAATCCGAAGTCAAAGGAATAGGAGCCCGGCTTGTCGGTCATAAACACCAGCATTCCATCGACCACTGAGAGCACTCCGCTCGGAATCGTAGGCAGCTTGGTGATCCGAATGCTTCCGTCTTTGCGCAGCAGCCGCACAGTGACCCAGCCTTGGGCCTCCAGAACCGACAGCTCGACGTGGGCAGAGACATCCACTGCGTTCTCGAGCAGCCGTCCAGCCAGCTCTAGCTTGCTGATGCTGGCGATGACCGGGGGCCGAACATCTTTGGGCTCGGCTTTGGCCTGATTCTCTTTGTAAAGTCGCAGGACTTCCGCCAAAGGGAGCGTTGCGCTGGGTGTACTCCCAGCACTGGGAGGAGAGCCCTCTGCAGCAGCATGCTTGGGCACTCCCACAGCCAAAAGGAGGACGCAGCAGAGCGGTATCAGGAACGACTGACGAAGCACGTTACGCAGCATGGGAATCTCCTTCCACGGAGGCCGGAGCCAGCATCCGCTCGATCAGATCTCGAACCGTGGGTCGCGTGGTCAAGACCATCATCGTGGTCAGCAGCCACAGAATTTCCAGCGTGTAGACAAGGCCGGTGTAGCCTTGCAGAAACACAGCCGCCGTGGGCACACACAGCGACGATATGATCAGACCGAGGACGTAGCGCGCGGCCCCCTTTGGCAGCACCCAGCGCAGATAGAACAAGAGCAGTCCGCCCGCGATCAGCAGCGACAACAGCCACGCCGGATAAAAGCTCAGGAACGCCGCAAAGTAGGCGAGCAGGACATAGAACAGACCGTAGCTTGCTGCGATGAGATAGCTCTCATAAATGCGCAGTGGCCGACCAAAGTAGATGCAGAGTGCGGTCAGTCCGGCAAAGAAGAGCAGGAACGGAGCCCAGCCCCGCCGCACCATGGTTGCAATCAGCTGATCATAGGACTTTTCCGACGGCAAGATGACTCCGACCGGGATTCCTGACTGTAGCGATTGATAGTTCCATTCCAGCCACACTTCATCGCCTTTGGTGCGAGAAGAGCTGGCCGGAACCACGCCATCGGCATAGTCAAAGTTGTCGCCACCTCGGATGTGCATCGCCAAGCGCAGGTTCCGTACCGGAGCCGCTGGATCGAGCTGATAGGTAAACGCATCCAGACCACGTCCGCGAAACTCGACCCGAAACAGAACCTTGGCGCCAGACTTCAGCCGCCCGGTCCACAGGAGCCGGTCCGATCCGTTGTCTAGCTCTGCTTTCTTGGGCTCTCCATCGACGGTAAAGACCAAGTTCGATAAGAGGACTTTGTTCTTCTCCATATTGATGGGAAAGACAAACGCGATGTCGATGTCGCGCCCCTGATCGTTCTCTGCGCTGTAGTCCCCGCGAAAGGTAAAGTCGAAGCCAGAGAAGTAGACCAGACCCCGCTTGCGGTAGTTCATGGCGGCATCTACGGTCACTTCCTGCGATTGCAACGGAAGCGCCGCCAGACTGTTGAACACCGCGCCACTTGGGACATAGCGCACCGACGGTCCGGGCTGAACGATGGGAGCCCCCCAGCGATCCATCACATCGCTATACAGTTCGCTGCTCGCGAAGTTGCGACGATCGGTCATCTGGGTTGCGATGGCAGAGCTCACCACCATCACGATCAGGAAGCTTCCCAAGAAGTGATATCGGGAAGGCAAAAGCAGCAGCGCAAGCAGTCGTTTCATCACAGTCTCCTTTGTCACGCGGACTCTTCCGTCGTGTCAAAAGCAAGACTAGCGAGCGACCGTGCAGTGCTTACGAAGGTGAAAAGGAAAGGCGAAGGACAACTCGTGCAAAACTGATGACAGCGACTAGAACACCGGCGCCAGCAGGTCTTCCTTTTTCTTCTTGGGACCCTTGGGCTCTTTGGGTTCCTTGGCGGGCTTCCCTTCCTTCGGCTCCTTCACCGCGACCGCTTTGGGTTCCTTGGCGGGCTTCCCTTCCTTCGGCTCCTTCACCGCGACCGCCTTGGGCTCCTTTACCGCAACCGCCTTGGGCTCCTTCACCGGCTTGGGTTCCTTCACCGCGACTTCTTTGGGCTCCTTGGCGGGCTTCCCTTCCTTCGGTTCCTTCACCGCAACCTCAGGCTTGCTCTTGGGAGTCGACCCGGTTTCAACCGTCGGTGGTTCGACTGGTTTTTCCTGCTTGGCCAGCGTGATCTCGATGTTCTGATCTTCCGATGGATGCAGCACCCGCGACTCTTCCTGATAGCCGGCGGCACGAATCTTGAGGCTGACCTC
Organism: Myxococcales bacterium; assembly: GCA_016794465.1. Taxonomy (GTDB): domain Bacteria; phylum Myxococcota_A; class Polyangia; order Palsa-1104; family JAEUJZ01; genus JAEUKA01. The sequence goes on from JAEUKA010000014.1 coordinate 78,886, forward strand.
GCCGCTGTCCTTCTTGACCATGAACGTATACGGCGCTTTGTGCAGCGCTTTTCCGTCGGGACCGTCTTGCTCAATCTCGGCATCGGCGGGCTCGGTCTTGACCGAGATCGTAACCTGCGCAACCGGCCGAGGCATCGCCACCACCGGCTGCGGCGCCCCACGCAGATACTTGACCGACACCATGCTCATCGAGCCGATCAGCATTGCCGAGAAAAGTCCGACCAGCACCGTCGCTGGCTTGCGTCGCCCCGCCGCCTCCCCCGAGGCTCCCGACAGCGTCATCGAGCGCGCGCCCGACTGCGCCGCCGGACTGGCCTGCAGCTCCGCAGAGCCACTTGGCTGCGGCGTCGAGGGTGTCTGCCCCGTTCGCTGCGACTGACTCAGCGATGGACTCTGCGGCATCGGCGCTTGCACGACCCCCGACGCCATCGGGCTGCCTTGCATCATTCCGTGCTGCTGCATCTGGCCGGGCTGCATCATCGCCTGCATCTGCCCAGGCTGCATCACTCCCGACGCCATCGGGTGCCCTTGCATCATTGCCTGCATCTGGCCGGGCTGCATCACTCCCGACGCCATCGGGTGCCCTTGCATCATCGCCTGCATCTGACTGGACGGCATCACTCCCGACGCCATCGGGTGCCCTTGCTGCATCTGCTGCTGCGGATACATCTGCCCCTGCTGCATCTGCTGCGGATACATCTGCCCCTGCTGCATCTGCTGCGGATACATCTGGCCTTGCTGCATCTGGCCTTGCTGCATCTGGCCCTGCTGCTGCCAGCTCGGTTGGCCGTACTGACCGGGATGACTCATCGACGCCTGAGGCATCATGCCCTGCTGCCCCTGCTGCCCCTGCTGCATCACTCCGCTCTGGCCGGCCGGGCGCATCATGCCGCTCTGCCCTGGATTCACCACGCCCGACTGCATCGGCCCCATCATTCCCGGAATCGAGCCGCTCGGCATCATCGCCGCCGACATCACCACCGACCCCGATCCCGGCAGCGGCACCGGCCCACTTGCACGCGGCGCCGGCTGTCCCGACATCCACGCTTGGTAGTGAGGCATCGGATCAACCAGTGCCAGCTGCATGTCGTTCATCGACTGAAAGCGCTCCTCCTTCTTCTTGCGGAGGCAGCGCATCACGATCGCTTCCAGCTCCGCCGGAATGTTCGGATTGATCGTCCGGGGCGGGTCCGGCTCACGGGTCAGGTGAGCAACCAGCACTTCACCAAAACCCTCGCCGGGAAATGGCACTTTGCCCGTCAACAGCTCATACATCACGATCCCGAGCGCGTAGATATCAGCGCGGTGATCGATGTTGCCTTTGCCGTCGCACTGCTCTGGACTCATGTACGTCGGCGTGCCAATCACCATGCCGGTGCGCGTCTTTTGTGACATCGCCCCGTCCTCGGTGGTCAGCTTCGCGATCCCGAAATCGAGCAGCTTGATGTAGTTGCGATCGTTGGGCCGATTGACCAAAAAGATGTTCTCTGGCTTCAAGTCACGATGTACGACGCCCTTGCCGTGGCTGGCGGACAGCGCCGAGCAGCACTGCGCCAAGATGCTGATGCTCTCGCGGATGGTGACTCCCTCGCGACGCATGCGAGCCGATAGGCTCTCACCGTCGAGGAATTCCATCATGATGTACTTGAACGTCACCCCGTCGACCGTGGACTCACCAAAGTCGATGATGTCGACGATGTTCGGATGGTTGATGTCGTTCACCGCCTTGGCTTCGTTAAAGAAGCGGGTGACGACATCGGCCTTGTCGGATAGCTCGGGGTGGAGCACTTTGACGGCGACCTTTTTGCCGATCTGGGGGTGTACGCCCATGTACACAATGCCCATACCGCCCTCGCCGAGCTTGCCCTGGATGTCGTAGTTTCCTAAGCGCTTGCCAATGAGCGACATCGTCCTTGTCTTCCTCTTTCACTTGTGCGCTGACGATCTGCACCCGCTGGGAAGTTGCATGCCCCATGGGAACGCCCCCTCCTGTCGCTCAGCAGAGCTCAGCCCGCTCATCATACCACGCCGCAGCCGCAAACCCGGGCGGAGCGCGCGAGCCAGCTTGCGAAGCCTTGGCGCTGTCGGGCAATATAGGCCGCTCTTTACTCCCGACTCCTGAGGTTTTTCATGTCGCACCTTGCACTTGCGCTGGCCATCGTCTCGACCCTGCCTGCGACGTTGGCGGCCCCACCCGCCCCGACAGCCGCTGCGCCCGGCCAGCCTGCCCCCGCCCCCGCGTATGTTGCGCCCGGCGCGCCGACCTCTCCACCGACGGAGGATGCGGCGGCCAAAGACCTTGCAACCAAGTTTGCGGCCTTCATCAAGTGCGAAGAGGGACGCAAAGATCCCAACCTGCACTACTGCGCGCTGACTCGTCTGAGCCAGGACCCGATCTGGACGCCTGGTCAGCCCGTCAGCTACGCCGGCCTGAGCGTGCTCGTCAAGACCGGCGCCGATCTCAAGAAGTCGCTCGCCGAGCCGCCCTCGCTGGCGGTACTTCACCTCGGACCGACCTCGGCCAAGCTGCAGAACCTGGGCGCAGCCACCTCGCCTGATCAAAAAGCGACCGTGACGACGCTGCAAAAGTCGATGGCGGGCGAGCTGAAGGAAGCGCCCGTGCTGCCCGCCAGCGTGACCGGCTCGTGGAAAGGCGAGGTCCACAGTGGGCGCTCGCCGCTCAAGCTCGATCGACTGTTTGCCGACCTGACCGCTGCGACGCCGACTCGCCTGTTCCGCACCGATACGCTGTACGGAGCCGTGTTTGTGGTCGTCGAAACCCAGCCCGATGGTCAGCGCTTCTCGGTGTTCCCGGTTGGCGCCGGCATTCAGTAAGCCCCTCGTCAAGGCAGATCGCGCGTGCCCCACAGCTCACCCATGCACTGGCCGTCCCGACAAGTCGTCGGATGTTTCGCCCTCGCGCTTGCGGTTGGGACGGCCTGCAAAAAACAGGAACCGGTGGTCATCGATGCGCGAGCTGTCGTTCCAGCGACGGCCGCTGATCTTGCAGTCACAGCGACGCCACCTACTCTGCCCACCGTCAGTCCGCCGCCCAGCACCGGCGAAGAGCCCACCATCGAGCTGAGCGGCACGGTTCAGATGGGACCAGCCGGTCGACCGCGCTATCCACTGTCGGTGATCATCGCCAGCGGGGACTGTGCGAGTCCGTCGTCGCGACTGCTGCGGCGCGTGCCTCTTGGCGATAGCGATGGTTTTTTTGCGGTCGTGATGGCCGATCCCGGTGAGCAGCTGACCGTTTGTGTCGCCTCGGAGCCCGCGCCCGGCATGCCAACGCCGCTGTGGACGCGCAGTGAGCCGATCACCGTCGGAAAGACCAGCGAGCAGTCGATTTCTAACCTCTCTTTGGTGATGCGCAGCGCCGAGCCGAAGTCGTTCGCGGTCAAGGCCCGCAGCAAGTAGATCATGGCGTTTTTCCGACACGAAACCGCATGTATCGACGACGGCGCCGAGATTGGTGAGGGCTGCCGCATCTGGCACTTTTGTCACGTCAGCGCCGGGGCCAAGCTTGGTGAAGGCTGCGTGCTCGGCCAAAACGTCTACGTCGCCTCCACGGCAGTGCTGGGCAACGGCGTACGTGTCCAGAACAACGTTTCGATCTACGATGGCGTGGTGTTAGAAGATCAGGTCTTCGTCGGGCCGAGCGCTGTCTTCACCAACGTCGTCAACCCTCGGGCCCATGTCTCACGCAAGGCCGATTATCGTCGTACCGTCGTCGGACGCGGCGCATCAATCGGAGCCAACGCCACCATCGTGTGCGGCCACCACATCGGCGCGTTCGCCTTCATCGGTGCCGGCGCGGTCGTCACCCGCGATGTTCCCGCCCACCAGCTGTGGGTCGGCGTGCCCGCTCGCTTTGTCGGCTGGGTCTGTAGCTGCGGCGAGCGACTTTCCGACGAAACCTTACGCTGCACCAGCTGCGGCAGCGGCTACGCTCGGCAAGGAGAATCCCTATGCGCGCTCTAGTCTCGACGCTCTCGACCTCGATGCTGCTGTGGGCGGTGATGACCAGCGGTGGCTGCGCGGCGTCTTCGCGAATGGCCGATCGCAGCCAGCTCCAAAGCGAGCTGGAGCTGGCCTTCGACGATGGACAGCCGGCGGAACGACCGCTCTTGCCAAATGCCGACGGAGAGTGGCTGGTGCGATTTGAGCCGACGCTGCCGGCGTACAAGCCCCAGCGACTGCGGCTGCTCGTCGCCCAGCCCGGCAAGCTGCGCCTTACGCTGTATCGCCACGACGACAGTGGTCGCCCCGGTGCCAAGCTGACGCAGCTGGAGCGCACCTACGAGGTCAACCACACCTCGAGCGGACTCGACGGCAAGTGGATTTTGGAGCCGGTTGGCGAGGTTCCGATCCTGACCGGTCCGCTGTGGCTTGGCATCTCGGTCCCGACGAGCGATCCCAGTGCAGCACGGCTGTGGGCGTCACGTCGCGAGTCCGGTCAGGTGTTCCAGCGCGACAGTGAACCGGCGACGGCGCTACAGTCGACCAAGCTGCCGATGACGCCGATGGTGCGGCTGCTCATCTCCGCCGAGTCGCTGCCACCCACGCCCGCGAGTCCGCCTGCCAAGGTCAACCCTCAGCCCGAGCCCAGCGCCAAGAAGGACAAAGATGCCAAGTGATTTCGGCAAAGATCGCTCAAGCTCTGAGGAGACCAGTGAAGATCGTGGCTTCCGTGAGCGCTTAGAGCAGTTTCTCCCCGACGTGGTCCGCCGCGCAATCTCAGCCGGCAGTACCGCGATCCTGTCTCCCGAGGAAACCATTCGTCGCTTGGTCAGCGACTTCAACCTACCGCGCGAGGTTGCCACGTATCTGCTCGTCCAGGCATCGTCGTCGAAAGATGAAGTGCTGCGGGTGGTCGGGCAAGAAGTCCGTCACTTTTTGGAGTCGGTAAACCTGTCGGGCGAGCTGCAAAAGCTGCTCACGTCGCTGTCGTTCGAGATCAAGACCGAGATTCGCTTCATCCCCAACGATGCCGCCGTCAAGCCCGACATCAAAAACAAGGTGACGGTGAAGCGCGGCAAAGACGACGCGGGCGAGCCGTAGCCGACTCCGCACACGCAGACCGACACGCACCTACAGCAGCTGCAGCGGCGTCGCGGTCACCAGATCCAAAAATTCCTGCCGGGTCGCTTGCTGATCGCTAAAGGTGCCACGCACGGCACTCGTCACCAGACGGGCTTCATGGGCTTCCACGCCGCGCGCAGCCATACACATGTGCAGACCCTCGACGTAGACCGCCGCACCTCGCGAGTCGAGCCGGCTGTGCAAAATCTCCGCCAGCTCGTGGGTCAGATCTTCTTGCAGCACCGGACGGCGCGCGAGCAAGCGAATCAGCCGTGACAGCTTGCTGATGCCAACGACCCGATCGCGCGGTAGATACGCCGCCGAGACACGATAAATGACCGGCAGCAGGTGATGAGGACACAGTCCAAAGCAGATGTTGTGCTTGCTGATGACCATCTGGTCGTAGCGAGCCGGGAAGGTCTTGTGCAGCAGTTCATTGATCTCATTCTCGATCTCAGCGACGGGGCGGACCATCTCCTGAGCGGCTTTGGCGGCGCGCTTCGCCGTCTCACGGAAGTTGTCATCCTCTTTGGTCGGATAACCCATGAGCCCATACGCTTCGAGCACGAGCTGATAGCCAGCGACCAGCTTTTCTTGGGCAGTTTGAAGGGGCATGCGGTCTTTCTTTCTTACTGTGGGCTGTACATCCAGGACTCGGCTGAGCCAGCTGGATACGCTGCCGAGGTTTTAGCATGCGATGCCACAGTGGCTCACGAGACACCACATGCAACGACAGACACCGTCACGAACCCAGCCAGAAGGGCCAGAATGGGCGGGGCGGGCAGCGCGTCGGAACGGCCATGGACCCCGAAGTATCCCGTGCCGCAGCCGATCGCGGCGGCCCGAGAGGGTCTTGCGCGAAGATCACGTCTTCTGGAGAATGCCCACCATGATTTCGATGAACCGTATGGCTTTTGCGCTGGTGGCGGCCTTGGCTTTGCCGAGTGTTGCCCACGCGGGAACCCCTCACGACTTCTCGATCTATGCCATCCGATTGGGTGGCGATCCGGCCCAGGCCAAGCCCTACGTCGACCGCTTTGCGCGGCACCTTGAGGGCGTCACCGGCTGGCCGGCAAGCTCCGCGAGCGGCGGCTTTTACGTCTCTCGCAAGGAAGCCCTGGCTGCCATCGAACAGCAGAAGCCAGGCTGGGCGGTCGTCGAGCCGTCGCTGTATCTGGAGCTGCGCAAGTCCCACCAGGCGGTGGCGATTGCCCAGGTCAAGAGCAAAGACCTCAACACGCCGCAGCTGATGGTGGTGGTCAAAGATCCGGCGTGGAAGTCGCTCGACGATCTCGCGGGCAAGCGAATCTGGACGCAGCTGGCTGACGCAGGAAAGTACCTAAGCCATGTTGTGCTCGACGGAAAAGGCACAGCAGAGACGCGCTTTGTGCTCAAGCAGGTTGGGGCCGTGACCAAGGGCATTCGCGCCGTTCTGCGCGGGGAAGCGGATGCCACCTTGCTCGATCCCGACCAGCTGACCGAGGCCAAAAAGATGGAAGGCGGCGCGGATCTGCGAGCGATCTATACGTCCCCGGCGCTCCCGGGCCTGCTGGTGATCGCGTTCCCGCAAGTGCTGGTCGATGCCGAGCAGAAGAAGCTCAGTCGGGCACTGCTGGCGATGTGCCAGAGCCCAGCGGGTGGCCCGGTCTGCCAAGAGATGCGCATTCAACAGTTTGAAGCAGTTAGTCCGTCGCTGCTTAGCTCCACCGAGAAGAGGTACGAAAAACCATGAGAATGTTCCGTGCGACGGCCTTCGGGCTGTTTGTCGTGTCTGCGACTGCTGCCTGTCCGCCTGCCGCCGAGGTCAAAGGGGGCGATGCCAAGGCCACCATGAACTCGACCGAGCTGCCGAGCGATCCGACTGCGCTCATCAAGCTGGCCGATGAACAGCTTGCGCTTGGTGGTGTAGGTTACAAAAATGCTCAGTTGGCGATGGAAAAAGCGCTCAGCAACGCCGAGTGGGCGGGTCAAAAGGCGTCCTATGAAGCGCACTTCCGACTCGCCCGTGCCGCCGCTGAGCAGTGTACCCTCGACGAGGGTGCAGCCTGTCAAGCCGGCCTACCGAAGGCGATGGAGTCGGCGCGTCGCGCAGCGGAGCTGTCCCCGGAGCGCGTCGAAGGCCACTACTACATGGCGCAGCTGATCGGCTTTTCGGCGCAGACCCAGCGCGGGGCCGACATCAAGCCGATGCTCAATCAGATGGTCGCGGAGTCGGAGAACGCCATCAAGCTCGACGAGAAATTCGATAATGGCGGTCCCCTGCGGATGCTCGGCACCGTCTACACGCGGGCCCCGGCGCCACCGGTTGCGATCGGAGATCCGGAAAAGGCGGTGCAGCTCTTGAATCGTGCCGTCGCAGCCGCCCCGGAACATCCGCTCAATCACGTGTATCTGGCCGAAGCCCAGATCGCCGACGAGCGCTACCAAGACGCTGAAGTAGCGATCCAAAAAGCGCGCAAGCTCCTTGGGGATGCCAAGTGGGCGAGCAAGCGCAGCGAATGGAAGGACGTTCTCGCCAAGGTCGAGCGCAAGCTCAAAGCGAAGCAAGGCCAATAAGTCCGCGCCAAGTCCGCCCAGCCCACACCACCCATTTGCCCAAGTCCCCCAGACTTGACGGCGCCGGATCCTGGTGGCACCGTCGTCTTCCCTATTGCGAAGGACCGTCCGATGAGAGCCACCTTTGCCCTTGTTGGCGTCGGCCTGCTACTAAGCGGCTGCGCCCTCCGACCTCCCGTGAACTCCAGCGGCTTGCCGAGAGTGTCGCGGTACACCAACTCGATTCAGCTCGACTTTCTGCTGGGTAGCTATCGGGTCGTCGCCGAGAAGGCCAGCTCGCAGCCGCAGAACGACTTGCTCCTCGACGACGCCTGCCTTGGCTGGGAACGGACCGTCTTCGATCTCTACAGCTCCCGGATGTACCCAAGCATTCTCCGTCAGGCCCCCGAGACGCTGATGCTCGAGCAGGTCTGGCAGGATCTGCCGGGCGCGGTGCAAAATCATCCCCGCCCGTCGGTCTGCGAAGGCCTCGCGGTGCCCGTCTCACGGACTGGGATGCCGAATGAAGTCACGCTGGGAGTGGTTGCACCTTCATCGGAAGGCGCCGTCGCCCAAGCCAGTCCTGTCCCAGGCCAACCACCGGCCGGCAGTGGCATTATGCCCGGGCCATCGGCGCTGCCCGTGACGGGACTTCCACAGCAGCCCAGCGCTGTGCCGACCACCAAGACCGGCGAAGAGCGGGTCGCCCTGCAGCGGCTGCGGATGGCTCTGTCGCTGCCACTCAACCCGCCCGCAAACTTGGCATCGGCCCAGATCGATCCAACGCTGCCGCTGCCGCCGCCCTCGCAGGTTGACCTACCGGTGTTAATAGAGCTTGCGGAGAGCAGTCTTCCGACAGTGCGACTGCGGGCTCGTTATCACTTGCTGGGGCTGTGTACGTTGGCGGTTGAAGCGTCCGATCGAGGTCAGTCCGTATCCGGATCCAAGCTCAGTGGCCCAGGCACGATACAGCCGACCGATCCCGTCGTCTGTGCCCAAGTCAGTCAGAGTGAGCCGCTGCGAATGGCCCAGCGCCGGCTGCTGCGCTCACTGCTCGGAGCCTGGCGGGCCCGCTACAGCGAACCGATGGCGGACTTTGTTGCCAGCATGGCCAGCTTCGTCTCCCGTGATAACCCCGTCCTCGATGGACCACGCACTTCCCGCTAACTTCCCACTCATTGAAAACGCGGCCGTTCGGTGGCGAAAATGCTCAATTCCATGCTAAGGTGCGTATCCGGTTTCTCTTGCTAGCGTGTACGGCTGCGGGCGTGACCCCAAGCAGGTCGTAGTGAGCCCCGAACACGCAGCGCGAAGCGGAACCAAGGAATCAAAGCAGCAGCACCAACACGAACCCGAACTGCCCCAGGGCAAACCTACTGTGCGAACTTTCCGATTCGGCAACGAAGGAGCCTCTCTTCCCATGCGCAAGCCGCCGCTCCGCAGTCCCAGGGACTTTCTCGCCCAGCCCGAGACCCAACACCGTTACCTCGGCATGGAAGCCGCACGCGGTCGAACCGCCGTTTCCAGCGATGAGTCCTTCGCCGAGCTTTTTGAGGCCTCGCTCCGCTCCGAGAAGCGCGCCGTTGCCAAGCGCGATCCTGAAGTCGGCGAGCTGGTCCAGGGCGAGATCGTCCAGATCGGCACCGAGTACGCCTTCCTCGACATTGGCGGCAAGTCCGAGGCGATGATCTCGCTCGACGAGCTGCGCGGCGAAGATGGCGAGCTTACCGTTCAACCCGGCGACAAGCTGGAAGGCCACGTCATCGGCTCCGTTGGCAAGGATGGCGGCCTCCTCATCAGCGGTCGCATCCAAAAAGGAGTCGGCCTCTCCGATCAAATCCGCCAAGCGTACCGTCAAGGCACCCCGATCCAGGGCCTCGTCACCGGCGTCAACAAGGGCGGACTCGACGTGGACTTGGGCGGCGTTCGCGCCTTTTTGCCCTCGTCACAGATCGAGCTTCGCTACTGTCAAGATCCGTCGATTTACCTCGGCAAAGCGCTTGCTCTCCGAGTCAGCCGCATCAGCGAGGAGAGCCGTCAGGTCATCGTCTCTCGGCGCGCCGTCCTGGAAATCGAGCAGCGCGCAGTGTCCGATGAGAGCCGCGCCCGTCTGAAGATCAAAGAGCGCTACACCGGCACCATCGTCGCCATGCAAGAGCCGGCGGCCCTGGTGGACATCGGTGGTCTTGACGGCAGCGTCCCCACGAGCGAGCTCTATCAGGCCGCACGCACTGCTGGTCGAGACGAGAACTCGATCAAGATCGGCCAGCGTGTCGATGTCGAGGTCGTGCGACTCGAAGAAGTGCGACCGGGACACGATCACCTTCATCACAGCTTTCAGGGCAACCTGCGCATCGGCCTGACGCTAAAGGGTCTGCTCGCCGATCCGATGGCGGAAGCGCTGTCGACGCTGTCCGAGGGTGAGCGAGTCCGTGGGCGCGTGGTTCGGCTCGAGCCGTTCGGGGCTTTCGTCGAGATTCGCACCGGGGTGGAAGCGCTGATTCACATCTCTCTGATGGCGGAGCGACACATCACCCACCCGCGTGAAATTTTGCAGCTTGGGCAAGAGCTGACAGCGACGGTGGTGAGCCTGGATCGCGAGCGTCGCCGAATTGGCCTGTCGCTGATCGAGGAAGCCCGAGCCGCCCAAGCGCAGGTCGCGCAGACGCTCAAAGCCGGCGATCGGATGAAAGCGCGCATCGAGCGTGTTGAAGGCAATGGCCTGATCGTCCGCGTCATGGTTCCCGAGGTCCTACCGACGACATATCCGCGTGGGCTCATTCCCAATGCCGAGGTGGGCGTACCTCGTGGCACCGATCTCAAGAAGCTGTTCCAGATTGGCCGCGAGGTCATGGCAGTGGTGATGAGCGTCGACGGAGAAGGTCGGGTTCGGCTGTCGATTCGCCAGCTTGCGGAAGCACCAGCTGTGCCCGCGTCGGAGATCGCAGCGACGGAAAGTGTCACCAAAGTGGCAGTCGTAGCCGTCAGTCCAGTCGTAGCGACGACGACAGCCCCGCTGCCAGCCACTCCGGCAGAAACTGCGGCGGAATCGAGTGCCACGCCGAAGAGCAAGCCTCGCCCCAGCCGGGCCAAAAAAGCCAAAGCTGTCGAGGAAGTGCCGACAGCCAGCGCAGAGACTCCGGTCCTCGCGGCTGAGACGGAAGCAACCAAGGCGCCGGCCCGCAAGACCACTCGCACCAAAAAGGCAGTTGTTGCGGCGGTGATCACCGATGAGCCAGCGACGGAGCCCGCAGCGCCACCAGCCAGTGCCAAGAGTGTGCCCGCCACGCGACGCACCAAAGCAGCAGCCCCTGCCGTCGTCGAGCCACCTATCGAAGCGCCCGCTGAGCCGGTCGCCACGCCCAAAAAACGTGTCCGTAAGTCTGCCTAGTTGACCAGACAGGCCCCCACCGAGCCTGCCGTGGTGAACATGCCTCAAAGAATGTGCTTCAATAAACGCTCTTTGCGCCGAAGGTGAGGCGCGTTACCTTGTAGAGGCTGGTGCATACGCAGTGTGGTTCCCGCCATACGTCGCGTGCCCAGTGGATTTCACCCCAAGAGGTCGTCATGCGGTCCAGATCTCCCGTCGTCATTGTGTCCCTGCTTGGCTGCTTTGCGCTTGGTTGCCCACCGGCAGCAGAGCAACGGCAAGATCCCCTTCCGACAGCTGAACGCGGTCCGGCCAAAGAGCCCATCCCCGAGGTCTGCGACGACGCCGTGCTCATGGCACCGCTTCCAAGCGAGAACGCGAACTTCTCTCGGGCGTTCGCTCGCTATGCCCACTTGGAAGAGAAGTATCGGACCACGCTGCAAGCACGCGAGCTGCAGACGGCCTACGATACGCTGATCAGCCTCGGGCGGCTGGCGATGCGACGGCTACACAAACCCGAGGTAGCGATCGTTCACTTTGGGGAAGCACGCACGCTGGCGGCTCAGCTCGGCGATCAGACCAAAGAGGCGGACGCGCTCTTGTATACCGGACAGGCGCAGCTGCGACGGACGCTGTTTACGGATGCGCAGCAGTCGCTCGGGCAGGCGCAAGCGATATATAAGAAGCTGAATAAGCCGCTGGCAGAGGCGCGGGCGATGGCGACCCTGGGCGTGTCGTATCACCAGCAAAAAAATCCACAAAAAGCGGTGGCACTCGTCGGTCAGGCCGAAAATAACGTCCGGGCGATGCGGGGAGTGCAAGAGCGGCAGGCACGGATGGCGTTTGGTCGCGCGATGATGGCGATTGGCTCGGCGCGTAACGTGCTCGGGGAGACAAAGCGAGCCGAAGATGCGTTCCAGGAAGCCCTCGCCGCGTTTGTTGCTTCGTCGGATTTTCGTGAGCAAGCCCAGGTGCTCGAAGAGATCGCCGAGATCCACGAAAAGGCCGGCAACCACGAGAAAGCGGCGGCGTACTTCCAAGAGAGCTACGCGGTGTGGAGCAAGCTCGGCAACTACGATGGCCAGGCGGACGCGCTGCTCGACCTGGGCGATGAGCTGTTCGTGATGGGGCAAAAGGATCTCGCGCTCAACTCGTTTATCAAGGCGCGGGCGCTGTACGAGCAGATTGGGCAAGCGGGAGACTCGGCGGCGGCACTCGGGCGGATGGGCAAGGCGTATGCGTCGCTGGGTCAGAAGGCGCAGGCGTTTGCTTCGTTTTTCCAAGCACTGTCGCTGGCACGGTCGAGTCAGCATCCGACCCGTTTGGCGTCGGTGCTCCACGATGTGTCGGCGACCTACGCGACGATGGGCGACTTCGAGCACGCGGTCCGATGCAGCCAGCGAGCGTTCCAGTTTTGGCAAGAGCTCGGCGAGCAAGACGAAGCGGTGCAGGCGCTCACAGAGGTCGGGGACAACTACCTGAAGCTGGGCGATCTGCGCGGGGCGCGGGACAACTACGATCGCGCGCTGGGGATCTGTCGAGCGCTGATGGATCTGTCGTGTGAAGCGACGCTGCGCAAGCGACTCGATCAAGCGCACTAGAAAGACCCCATGAGCCATGACCATCCGCCGGTTGTGATCTTCGGCTGCGGCTACGTCGGAACGCGGCTGGCGCAGTCACTGCTTGCCGACGGCATCACCGTTCGTGCCTGTGTGCGCCGTGTCTCGCTGCTGGAGCCGCTGCGGGCGCTGGGGGCCGAGGTTCACTACATGGATGGCGCGCGACCACATCAGTATGGGCCGGCGCTCGGTGGGCTGACGCGTCCGCTGGTGGTGTACTCGATTCCCGGTGTGCCCGATCTGCCGCAAGGGGAAGGAGTCCGTCGCGCCGCCACTGCCTCGGGCCGCGTTGGAGCCAGCGGCTTTATCTACCTGAGCAGCAGCGCGGTCTACGGACGCAGCGAGCTGACCTTCACCGAGGACTGGATCGACGAAGACTCGTCGGTGGCGACCTCGGACGCGGATGCCATGCTGCGGCTGTCGGATGAAGCGGCGCTGCAGTCGGTGGGACAGACCGGGCTGCGGACGATCATCCTACGGCTCGGCGCGATCTACGGTCCGGCGCTAGATGCGCATCATGCCGCGCGCGGTGCTCGGCAGCGACTGCGAACCGGTCAGTACAAGCTGTGGGATGGCGGTCGGCACTTTTTTTCGCGCATTTATATCGACGACTTGGTGCGGATCATTCGGATTGCCGGGGAAAAAGCGCCGCCGAGCTCGCTGTACGTCGTCGGTGACGACAGTCCGTGCCGGCAAAGCGAGTATGGCAAGTGGCTGGCGGCACACCTGGGTCTGCCCGATCCACCCGAGGCCGATGCCAGCCGATCCAGTGGACCGCGCAACATCATCCGAGGCCGCCGGCTCCGCAACGACAAGCTCAAGCGCGAGCTGGGCGTGTCCCTTCACTACCCCAGCTATCGCGAAGGCGAGCTGGCGATCGATGCGATCGAGCAGGGTGCTCCGCTGCCCAAGCTGCGGCTGTCCGATGTTGCCGAACCGACCCAGAGCGTGTCACCGGCCATCCCGGCACCACCTCTCGTGACGGAGTCAGCGACGGAAAACGTAGCGCCACCACCGCCTGTCGTGTCGCCGTGGCCAAAAGCAGCTTTTGCGGAAGACCTGGGCACGCTGCTGTTCTCTGCTCCACGAGGCGTTGCGCTTCTCCACTTGCGCAAAGACACACAGGCAGCACTTGGCCCGGCCTATGTTCTCGTCAGTGGCAGTGCCAGAGCAGTGGTTTCGGGTCGAACCGTAGACCTGCCCGTAGGAAGCGCCGTTCCCGCCGATACGGTCGTCACTGCCGAGTCGGACGCCGTACTGCTGGCACTCACCGCGACCGCCCCGACGTAAGCTCACCGACCTTCCAGCTGCGACGCTACATTGGCGGCAGGCCCATTCCTTTGATCGGCGGCACTTCCTGCATCCAGTCATCGGTCTGACTTCGCGAGGCACTGCTCAGCACGATGTGGAGCTTGGTCGCCGCTGCACTACCGATCAGATCGATCAGACAGGCATGCAGCGAGTGGTTATTCGGCGGGCTCTGCCGGACCTCCACCTGCACTTGGCTCTGGGACACATAGCGCGTGGTCACCGCCAGGGAAGGCATGTCGATCGTGCAGCTTGGCAGATCGATCGCCGCTTGGACATCGCTGGGAAAGTTCCAGCCGGTGATCTGCACCGCGAGCAGCGGGTCCTGGCGAGAGTCCGTGGTGAGGAATCGCTCCGCAGAAGTCATGAACATATCCGACAGGAGATTTCTGCTCCCAGTCTCTGGACGTGGCGGCGCCGACAACGTATCGAAGCTGATCTGCAGATCGACGAACCTCCCTTCCATGGCAACCGGCGGCGTGTCTCCGATGCGGAGCACCTGCGTTCCTTTGGTCGCGGCCACACTGACGGTGGTCTGGCGAGTCTGTCCGCTCTCCTGCACCTCCGGCTCTCCCGAAAGCGCCAGTCCGTAGGAATAGGTCGCTCGCTCGGCTTCCGTAAGCTGCTTGATGTTCACCTTCGTCGGCTGCTTCGGACTGGCAGACTCCGCCGTCTTTCGCGACGAGGTCAAGACCTCGGTCCGCGTCAAGATGTAGAGCGTATCGGCCTGCGACGGAATGTTGACCAAGATCAGCTTGTATTCAGGGCCACACCCGATCGATCCCAACATCAGCCCCAGCGAAAGCAGACCCAGCACGAATCCACTGAGCGGACCGAGACTCTGTTTCAGACGCTTGCAAAGACTCCCAAGCATGTAGGCATCCTCCGTACGTTACACAGCGTCAGTACTGAATCGTGATCGTTCCACCATCGGTTTGGAAGCGCGTGCTGGTCACCAAGCCAATCGCCAAGGCCACGCCGCCGCCGACGACGACACCGCTGACAATGGCCCAAAACCAGGGCTTCTTATACAGCGGCGGATTCTTGGCTTTCTCCAGTGCCTGCAGCGCGACTTCTCGCTGTCGTACCTGCTCCGCAAGCTCGCTCTGCTTTTCGATCAGCGTCAGCTCGGCCTGCTGTTTGGCATGATGCTCGGCAATCCAGATCTCGAGCGTCTGCACATATCCCTTCGCTTCCGGAACCAGCGGACTGTCGGGAGCAATGGACACAAAGCGCGCATACATCTCTCTCGCTTCGATCGGTCGCAGTGCTTTGCGATACGCCTGCCCCGCATTGAACAGAAACAGCGGATTGGGCTGCAGATCGAACGCCTGCTTCAGGGCCTCGGCAGCGTCGGAAAACCGCTGTTCCTTGAACAGCTGCTGCGCTTGGCTCACGTAACCATCCGCAGCTGGTTTCGGCTCCGACTCCGCAGTCCCTCGACGCGCAACCGGAGTCACTTGCGAGGACTCTGCCTCAGCCACTCCGATGATCCCGCTCACTCCCACCGACCAAGCCAACACAAAGACACCCAGGCGCATCGCGATCCCCCCCGCCAGCTTCACATTTGGTGAAGCCGTACGGTTGATTATATCGGAGGGAACTTGCGAGGCCAGCGCTTCGTCTATTCCGATCGAGATACTGCGAGCGAGTACACAAGCGGGATCATGCCGGGATGATCACGGAACCAGAACTCTGCGTTCCTCGACGAGGACGACGCGGCAGAAGGCTGTCCTTGTGGCTGCTGATCGTCTTTGCGAACCATGTTCGAGAAGATATCAAACGGAGAGGAGTCGTACTCTGCCAGCTGATCGAGACGGAGTCCTACCGATAGGAGTGCCGTGATGACATCTGCGAGTGGATGATTCCAGCCATGCTCTCTGTACGAGATCTGGGCCGAGCGCTCTGCATAGGTACCGCTGCCTGCTTCCGTGATCGGCCCCCTGTTAAAGTACGGATAGCGAATCGACAGATCTGGACCGACCTGGGACATCCACACATAGGGGTGAAACTCGACGAGAACGAAGCGACCACCGGGCTTCAGACTCTCTTTGATGACCTGGGCCCAGGGACGCAGATCGGGAAGCCAGCCGGTCACTCCGAACGATGAAAAGACGATGTCAAACGACTCCTGAACATGAGAACGGGTGTCGTAGACATTGCACTCCACAAAGCGAGCCGCTGCAGAAAGTCCGACTTCTTCCGCAAGACGCCGCGCCAGCACGATCGCTTTGGCAGAAAAATCGACCCCGGTGACCTGCGCTCCCTTCCGCGCCCAAGAGAGGGTATCGAGTCCGAAGTGACACTGCAGATGAAGCAGGCTCTTGCCGGTGACATCTCCGACGAGACGTTCCTCCAGCGGAGTCAGCGACGACTGCCCACTACGGAATCCGTCCACATCGTAAAAGCGACTCTGTGCGTGGACTTCAACCCGCGCATCCCAGGCCTGCTGATTGTCTTGAAACAGAGGACTCCAATCGGGACGATCTGTGCTGGACATAGGCGCACTGTATGCGAACCAAAAGGCGCAGAGGAAGCAGAATTCACTGCGGCAGACTCCAAGTAGGGAGTGCTCTGTAGCGATTCCCAAGGCAGTCTAAAGATCACGGAGCAGCAGGGTGAGCTCTTTGCGAACCGCCGCTTCCTTTTCAGGACTCGTGAATCGACCGACTCCTGCTGCGAGGAAGGGAATCAGCGAATGCAGAGAGGCCTTGCTCAACGTCTCTGGTGTCACGCCGACCCGCTTACACTGCGCAGCCAACACCGGCCATGGAAATCCCGTGTATTTGCGCAGTACGTCAAATACCTGCTGCGCAACCGCCGAGAGCTTGGCTCCCTCGGGCGGTCGGTTCATCCCTTCTGCCCCCGCATGCGCGCTTCGTGTCCGTCGAGTTTTTCGCTCGGCGCCATGATGAACTCGCAGGTGGTGTCACCGCGACTCAGACAGCTGATCTCGCGTCCGTGGACTTCGACGTTGAACGCGTGGGAACACCAGCCTGCGGAATAGCCCGCGCTAAACAGACAGCCACAGGTCTGCAGAGTCCGGCCCCTCTGCTTCAGCACTTCCGACTCGAACGTATTGGGATGGTAGTAGTGAAGGTAGTAGGAGTCGTCCATCGCCGGTGCACTGTCGTCGAGAATGTCGACCAGCGCCCAGCCGGCGTGCGCAAAGTGCACCGGTCCAGAGCTGAGCCGATCCAGTCCATCAGTCAGCCCCAGCCGCTCCGAAAACCGCCGCGAGTCGTTCCGCCCAATCTCCCGCGCAGAGTTGTAGATAAACTCACCCTGGCTGCTCGACAGCGACGGTATAGCATACGAATCTGGGAACGGTGGTCCTTTTGTGGTCCACAACTTTGGGGAGGGAGTGGACCACGCGAGTAGGAACCGCGTTCTGTCGACGAGGCTGCAATTCCTAACGCAACTGCGACTGCAATAGCGCCCGCCGCAGCAGATCATCGGTCCCCAGTTCGACAGCCCAGCGCTCGATGTACGGAAGGTCGAGCACCGGACCACTGATGCGCAACACCTCGACGACATCTCGCCACTGCTTTGAAGACTCTTCGCCGCCGGCCCGATACCACAGGAGCTTGCGCAGCACCGTATCTTCGGGCGACTTCACAAATAGAGTCTCTCCCGTTGAACGGACCCGCACGCGCTGGCGCCTCTGAAACTCCATCTCATCGTAACGAGCAGAGCCGAGCGCAAAAAAATCGATCTTGGTCACGAGCGGCAGGTAGAAGAAGTTCGCGCAGCTCCCGTGGATCAGTGCATCGCGGAGCATGTCGGTATCAACCTCGAAGTCGTCGCCGAGCTTTTCGGCAAACGCCTGCACCCGCTGCGGACGCATCGCAACCACAAAGTCGATGTCGTTGGTTGCCCGTGGCTCACCATGCAAAGAGCTGGCGACGCTACCCCCGACGAAATAGTCGCAGCCCAAAGCATCCAGCACATCACCGATTCGCAGCGCCAGGTCGAGCGAATCTTTGATCGGCTCCACAATGCTCATGCCATCACGTTGCATCTGGCGGAATGTCGCGGAACGCACGCGCCACAGTCACCCGACCGTAGAGACGCACCGCCAGCCGAACCCGTAGCTCCGCTTCACTCGCGCCAGGGAATCGCTGCCGAATCCCCGCCAAGGCCAGCTCACGCACGCCCATGCTCAGCCGCATCGCTGCCTCCAGCCGCTTTTCCGGCGACATTCGGCGAAGCAGCTCGTGGTAACGCTCGTCAGCAGTGGGCGATGTATCAAGCGTCGGCATCGTCAGCGAGCGTAGCAGAAGTGAGCGCCCGAGGAACGATTTCGTCTCGCGGTGCTGAACCTCAAGGCCGGTCACTGGTTCCGGAGCGACTTGCATGCGCGATCGAGCCAGCCAGACGGCAGCCACTTGGTCGTGGGGCGCGCACCGGGCTTGCAAACGAGGTTGCCGCCCTCGACCAGAACGGAGATATCGGGCCAACGTGATGAGCCGGCGAATACGACGGACCATCCATCGGCAGTGTCGACAGGGACGAGGAGCGCGGGTAACTCGAGCGAGAACTCTATTCCGTCGCGCTTGCCGGTGACCCGCGACCACAGCTTGCCGCCCGACTTGCACACCAGATCGTGTCCGCGCGACTTGCAGATCTCGCGATACGCTTTGCCTGCGGCGGCGGGGTCCTTAGGCTCGATCGCCTTGGCGTGAAGGAAGCACGCGATCCAGTTCGAGTCATCGCACTCTGTTTCCCACACCTTCACCGCCACGTCCCGCTGTTGCTTGATGCCGATGCCTGTCCACAGATGCGCGAGGTAGCGATCGCACGTGATCGGTGCGTGACGGCACCTCGTCACTTGGTCGCGCGCGGGCGGTACGTTCTCACCTTCGAGCGGAGTGAACGGCGAGTACAGGGCAAGCACACAAGCGGCCGGGTCGCCAGCTTCGCATCGAATCGCGCAGGTGTCCTTGTCCGTGCAAGGCGCTGCAGAAGCGAACGAGGGAACCAATGCCAAGACAGCCAGCATCCAGGTCTTCATGCTGCCGGACACTAAATACCGATAAGAACGTAGTCAATGGAAAGCATAGGTTGCGTGGGCGACGCGTCCATGGCCAAGGCGCTCGCTGCCCTGAGCGTTGCGCCGAGACACTCATTTGTAGCTGGATTGCGCTTTGCGCCTGCCGCCGCACTACTGTGTGGCGCCGTTCTGCCGACCATGAGCCTGTGTTTGGGAGCCTCACCCTCGCAGTGTCAGGCGGCGGATTTCGGTGGCAACGAAGTCTTGGCTCAGGTGGGCATAGATCTGGGTCTGTTTGATGTCGGCGTGGCCGAGGAGGCGCTGTAGGGTCAGGATGCTTCCGCCATTCATCATGAACAGAGAGGCAAAGGAGTGCCTCAGAATGTGCCATGGTGCTGACGGTATCGGCAGCTGCGCGGCATCATAAAATCGCACAAGACATGGTGACCGCGTCGGCATCCGCCACTTTCCCAGAATCGGACACGGACAGACGAGTCTCTCTGGAGTTTCAGGACAGATTCCCTTCCAGCTACGGAGCGTCACTGCAAGCTCGGGGGCTATCGGAATCGTTCTCTCCTTGCCGCTCTTGGTGGTGGTCCGATTGTAGCTTCGCTTGACGGTGATGATGCCTGCGCCCAAGTTGATGTCCGAAAAGCGGAGTCCGCAGATCTCCCCGACCCGCAGACCACCATAGATACCTAGCTGAATCGCCACCGCAATCGAGGCATCGTGCAGACTGCTTTTCGCTTTCTGCTCGGCCACATCGAGCAGCCGTAACGCTTCCTCTTTGGTTAGGAATTGCAGGCGCATCGTCGCGGTCGGCTGACGAAGACCTTGCAGAGGATTGCTTAGAAGGAATCCCTTGCGCGTTGCCCATGACAACAGCAGCGCAAGGCTCGCAAGCTTGTTGCGCGCCGTATTGGGCATGTAGGTACGGACCAGGCGATTCCGAAAGCGCTCAGCTGCATCGACGGAAAATGTCGAAATCGGCAGCTCACCAATGTCCTTCAGGACCGAGACGAACACGTAGCGCTGCTTCTGTCTCCATCGTGTCAAATCCCGTATCCGCGGGTTGTCATATTCGGAGAGGAATCGCTCGGTAAGCTGCGCCATCGTGAGCCGCAGTGGCTCTTCGCGTTCGGGCACCCCGAGTTTGCCACGAGCGATGCGCGCTTCAATCTCGATGAGCATCCGCCGGGCTTCGGCCTGGGTCGGCTGTTTTGAGGCCCGCTGCTTGCGCTTGCCATCGACATCGACGAAGCGCAGATACCAGCCAATGAACTTCCCGTTCTTCTGCTTACGAATCACCTCTCCCATTCGCTTGCCCCGGTTTGGGCCTCCCGTGGTCCCCGCATGCTGGGACAGGCCTCGTCAGTGCGGTAGAGTTCGCTACTGTAAGCCGCTGCCTACACCGTCGGAACCACCGAATATCATTTGTTTTTCACGTAAGCCAGATCGCTTGTAGATAAACTCACGGGCGGCTTCTTCTCCGAAGGCGTCGCTGAGTGCGTCGAACCAGCTGAGGTAGAGGCTCTCGGCGCGGACCATCACATAACGGTCGCCACCGACGTGAATCGTGCCGCGCTCTGGGGCACGCTGGATGTCGGAAAACAGCTGCTCGACGAACTTTTCGGCACGAGCAAACGGCGGCTCAAAGGCAGGAGGAACGCGAACACTCCGTAGCATGGGGGACTCCGCTCAGCGATGGTTGTGGTCGTTCCACAGTATCACGCCGAGCGGCGCTACCGGACGCTCCAAAAAAGAGGCATCCTAGAGTCCTTTTTTCAGCTGTTCCAGGCCGTAGCGGCTGCGATCGAGGTTCCAGGCGGAGCCAAGCAGATAGTCGCTGGCCGCCGGTCGATCGAGGAGTGTCCACTGAAAGTACGCAGTGGTGAACTTGATGGCGAGCCGCATCGTCGTCGCCCGATCCGCACTTGCGAGTCCACAGCTATCGGGATAGGTCGATACAAAGTCCCCGAGGGTGGCACCGTTGAAGGTCAGCGCCGCCGCTGCGCCCGAGACACGAGAATAGAACGCCTCGAAGTTGGCGTCGGGCGGCGTACACGGCAGGATTCCCGGCTCTCCAATCTTGCTGAGCAGCTCACCGAGGAACACCACCGGCGTGTCTTTGCCCTGCGCAATGGCGCTCGAGTCGGCCAGCCCGTCGAGCGACTCGACGAAGCTCAGCACCGCGACCGGATCGATCACCAGCGCCGAGCGAATCGCCAGCGTGGTCTTGCTCAGCGCCGACAGCGCGACCATTCCCCCCAGCTGGTAACCAAAGACTCCGACGTGATCCGCGATCAGCCGATCTTTGACCTCGGACGACTGGGTAAGGTGCGGCAGCAGCGCCAGCACACTGTCTCGATAGCGAATCTGCCGTCGCTCATCGCTGACTTTGACCAGCGCCACCGCAATGCCATGACTCGCAAGTCGGTCGGCATACGGTCGCAGCTGGGGGAGCGGCAAGCTCTGCGCCGGCAGCATCACCACGAGCGGATAGCTTGGCTTCTTCGACGACGGAGTCATGCCATCGTCACTCGGCCACACCAGCGTCAGCTTGTTCTGCGACAGGTTCAGCGCGCCCGGAACCATCAGCTCCTGACTCGCGACTTGAAACGGCCCCGCCTCATTGGGGTCCGTGCGGGGATTGACCAAGTCCGGCGGCATCGTCATGTCGGATACCGGCGGCGACGGCTGACACGAGGCATCCCCGCAGACCGTCCGCTCAATCACGGAAAACGAACAGCCAGCGAGAAGCGGCAGGGTCAGCGCGGCCAGGCTCAAAGCGACTCGGAACGACCGACGAGTGTTCTTCATGGGAATAGACGGGGTGGTTGTAGCTAGACCCCTTCGCGCAAATCGTAGCACGCGCTTTACCTGGCGTTCGCTGGTCTGCTAAAGCGCTGCCATGCCGACTTCCGTAGCCCTCGAGTCAGACAGCGATCAGGTTGAGCACGCTTTGCCGCTCGCCGCCGCCCGCCCAGCCGCCGCCCGCAGTGCCATTCCCGCCGTCGATACGCCGGTGATGCGTCAGTACTTAGAGATCAAAGAGCGCTATCCCGACTGCATCTTGTTTTTTCGACTCGGTGACTTTTACGAGATGTTCTTCGATGACGCCGTCGAGGCGTCGCAGCTTCTCGACCTGACTCTGACGGCGCGCGACAAGCAAAAGGAAGTGCCGGTACCGATGTGTGGCGTTCCCTATCACGCCGCGCGCGGCTACATCGGTCGACTGATTGCGCAGGGCAGAAAAGTCGCTATCTGCGACCAGATGGAGGATGCCAAAAAAGCCAAAAAAATCGTCCGCCGCGCCGTCACCCAGGTGGTCACGCCCGGCATCATTCTCGACGAAGATCAGCTCGAGCCCAAGGCGTCCAACTACCTGTGTGCGCTGTGTCCGGGAAGTCAGGAGTCGGGCCGGGCGGGCCTGGCGTACCTCGATGTGTCGACGGGAGAGTTTGCCGCCTGTGAGCTTGCGGAGGGCGAAGCGCTCGACGAGCTGTGTCGGATCGAGCCCGCTGAGCTGCTACTGGTCGAGGACAAGTCGACAACAGCGATGGACGAGCGGATTGGCTTGTGGCGGACCAAGGTGGCGACGCGGCTAAAGGTTCCGACGGGGCAAGCCCAGCGCACCGATCCGGCGGCGGATGTCGCGGTGCTGACAAGTCTCGTCGGTGAAAACGCATCGTCGCTGGGACGGACACCGCTCTTGACGGCGGCAGCGGCGGCGTGTCTGCGCTATGCCCGGGCGACGCAGCCGACAGGCGGTCTGCCGATTGTTGGACTACGTCTATATCAGCCGACAGACTGCATGGTTCTCGACGACGCGACCAAGACCAATTTGGAGCTACTCCAAACTCTGCTCGAGCGCAAACGGCAAGGCGCGCTGCTCGGCGTGCTCGATCAGACGAAAACCTCCATGGGCGGACGACTGCTGCGAAGCTGGCTGCTGCAGCCGCTGCTCGACTTGGAACGGATCGGTCAGCGCCACGATGCCGTCGAGTGGCTGGTCGATCGGCACGCGTCGCGGCAGGCCCTGCGGGAGGTGCTGCGGAGCATTCACGACATCGAGCGACTGACCGGGCGACTGACGACGCTGCTCGCTACCCCACGGGACCTGTTTTGCCTTGGCAACAGCCTGCGGGAGCTGCCGCGACTGATGGAGATCTTGCGGGCGGCACTCGGGACCAAAGCCATCAGCGACGGACTTCTGAAGGAGCTGCCCGAGCTGCTGCCTCTCGGAAGTGACCTCGGCGAAGACGTGGCCGCGACGATAGCGCACGCGATTGCCGACAACCCCCCGGTGCAGTGGCGCGATGGAGGCTTTATTCGCCGTGGCTATCACACCGAGCTAGACGAGCTGTCCGATCTGTCACAAGGCGGCAAAGATCACATCCTGCGCATCGAAGAACGCGAGCGCGAGCGAACCGGAATCTCGTCGCTGAAGGTCCGTTACAACAAGATCTTTGGCTACTTTATCGAGATCACCCGCGCCAACCTGACCAAGGTACCGTCCGACTACATCCGCAAGCAGACCACCGTCAACGGCGAGCGCTTTGTCACCGACGAGCTGGCCGACTATGAAGCCAAGGTCTTGCACGCCGAGGAACGCCGCCTCGAGCTGGAACTTTCGCTGTATGAGTCGCTGCGCACTAGCCTGGCGAGCCAGTCGGCGCGACTGCTGAAGCTGGCACAGCGGGTGGCCAGCCTCGACGTGCTGTGTGGTCTGGCCGAGCTGGCGCACCGATCGGGCTACACGCGTCCGACGATGACTCGCGAGCTACGCCTGAACATCAGCGAGGGTCGGCACCCGGTGATCGAGCAGCTGCGCGAGCGGGGCACCTTTGTCCCGAATGACACCACGCTCGATCCAGACAACGAGCAGATCCTGATCCTGACCGGTCCAAACATGGCGGGAAAATCGACGGTGATGCGGCAGGTGGCGCTGATTTGTATCTTGGCGCAGATGGGGTC
Organism: Myxococcales bacterium; assembly: GCA_016794465.1. Classification (GTDB taxonomy): domain Bacteria; phylum Myxococcota_A; class Polyangia; order Palsa-1104; family JAEUJZ01; genus JAEUKA01. The sequence continues at coordinate 102,773 of JAEUKA010000014.1, forward strand.
GTTTGTGCCGGCTGCCCACGCCGAGCTGGGCCTGGTCGATCGCGTGCTGACCCGCGTCGGAGCGACGGACAACCTGTCACGCGGCGACTCGACGTTTATGGTCGAGATGCGCGAAACCAGCAACATCCTTCAGCGGGCGACGCGACGATCGCTGGTGCTGCTCGACGAGATTGGCCGAGGCACCTCGACCTACGACGGGCTGTCGATTGCTTGGGCGGTGGCGGAATACCTCCACGATGTGGCCGGTAGCAAGACCCTGTTTGCGACGCACTACCACGAGCTGACGGCGCTGGCGGCGGCGCGGCCTCGGGTCCGCAATGCCCAGGTGGCGATTCGTCAGTATCAAGACGAGGTGGTGTTCCTGCACAAGCTGCTGCCCGGCGGGGCCAATCGCTCGTATGGCATCGAGGTCGCGCGCCTGGCCGGTCTGCCCGCCCCGCTGCTCGCCCGAGCCCGGGAGATCTTGAGCGCGCTCGAAACGCAGGCCCAAAGCCAAGGAACTTCGTCGCTGCCCGCGCATGGCATTCCGCCGCTGCAGTCGGGACAGCTGTCGCTGCTGCTCGGGATGCCGACGCCCCAAGATCCCGCCCGGCCGCTGCCCGCACCGCCACCATCGCTTCCGCAGAAACACCAAGAGGCGCTCGACCGCCTGCGCAATACCGACGCCGACGAGCTATCGCCACGCGCCGCCCACGAGCTGCTGCGCCAGCTGACCGCGCTGCTCCGCTCGCCCTAACATGAGCAATCCTGATACGCTGGTCCCAGTCTTTTCTGGAGGTCCGCGTATGACAATCGCTCTGTGGTGTCTCTTGGTGGCAGTGATCCTGCCGTACATCTGGCTGCCGGTGGCGTTCGGGGAGCGCGCCAAGCAGTTCGGGAACGTCGACAACAAGCAGCCGCGCTCGCAGGTTGCCAAGCTCGAAGGCAAAGGCGCCCGAGCGTATGCGGCACACCAAAATGCCTTTGAAGCGCTGGCCGTGTTTGCCCCCGCCGTCCTGACCGCCGCAGTTGCCAAGGCTGACCCGATGCTGTCGGGCGCCCTTGCCGCCGTCTGGGTCGTGTGCCGATTCCTCCACGGAGTGCTCTACATCGCCGACATCGACAAGGCCCGCAGCGGCATGTTCTTCCTCGCCTTCCTCGCAGCCCTGGGTCAGTTCGCCCTCGCTGCCATGGCTCACTAAGCCGCCGTTTCCCTCGCTCAAGCTTCGCCCTTCCCGCTCGGTTTCTGTCAGCCGCTGTCCGCAAGAGTCGCTGGCTGTAAGTCCTTGTGCGGCGCACGACAAGCAAGCTAAAGTCCGTTTCGCAAAGCTCTAACCCTAGTCATTTCGGGTGCTTGTCATGCTGCTTTACCGCTGGCTCAACGAGGCTGTTGAAAACCGTGGCACTGCCAAGGCGCTGGTTTATCGCGATACCTATCTCTCGTGGCGGGGCATGCAGCACCGTGTCGAGCGTCGGGCCCAAGAATTTGCGGCGATGGGAATCGAAAAAGGTCACTGGGTCGGGCTGATGCTCGGCAATGTGCCTGACTTCGCGATCCTGGCGCTGGCCCTGTCGCGTCTTGGTGCGACGGTGGTGCCGCTCGATCCAACCACGGGTGTGCGCGACCTGACGCTTTTTCTCGAACATGCACCGCTGCGGGCGCTGATCACTCGGCCTCGAGGTGGCAACGAGCTGCCGTCGAGCCAAGCGCCGATTGTGCGGACGCGCAAAGACATGCGCTTCGAGCCCGAGAGCCGTCGCCGCTTGCAAGGAACGCTGCTCACCTGCTCGATTTATCGGCGAGACGAGGCGCCACCGGCAGCGGCGGAAGCGGTATTGCTGACGGCAGATACCTCCGGCGATCCCAAAGGCGTGCTGCGGACCGTCGATAACATCACGGCCAACTGCGAAAACATCGCCGCAAGCCTTGATGTCACGGCCGAGGCCAAGATCCTGACGACGGTGCCGCTGTTCTCGGCGTATGGCTTTGACCTGGGGCTGTGTCTGGCGCTGCGCTACGGAGCGACGCTGTACCTCGAAGACGAGATGTCGCCCAAGCGGATCGCCAAGCTGATTCGCGAGCAAGAGATTGATCTGCTGCCGGCCACGCCTCCGATTTACTCGGCGCTGGCGAAGATGCCGACGGCACGACCGCTGAAGACCCGAGGCGCGCGCTTCCTGGCAACCGGGGCCCAGCTACCCGCTGCCGTCGCGGAGAGCTTCCGTGAGCGCTGGGGCATACGGGTGCTGCCGATCTATCACACCACCGAGGCAGGCGTGGTCAGCCTCGATCGCAAGGGTCTGGCCCCAGAGACAGTCGGCAAACCAATTTCCGGCGTCGAGCTGCGCATGGGCACCCCGGATGCTGTCGGTCGGTCGCCGATCTGGATTCGCTCGCAAGCGGTTGCACTGCACTCGGTCGGCCCGATGTCGCACATCAAGCCGGGTGACAGCCGCACCAAAAAGCCCGAGGTCCGCGCAGTACCGATTGGTGGCATCGACGCGGACGGCTTCTTGCGCACAGGTGACCTGGGAAAGATCGACCGCACCAACCGCCTGACGCTATTGGGTCGTGAAGACGATCTGGTCAAGGTGGAAGGCAAGCGGGTCGCTCTCGGGGAGGTCGAAGGGTGTCTGGAGTCCTTCCCGAAGGTCAAAGCTGCGCAAGCCCGCGTGTTCACCGACGAACACGGCAGCACGATGGTCGTGGCCAGCGTCGTCTTGAGCGGTCGCTGCCGCGCTGAAGATTTGATTGATCACTGCGCCAAAAACCTGGCGCCTTACAAAGTCCCCCGTCGCGTAGAGATCTGTGTGTCCCTGCCCGCCGAGCTCGGAGGTGAAGAATGCGCACGCTAAGGAACTCTCTCTTTCTTGGACTGCTCGCCATCCCCCTCGCCTGCAACGAGGCCCGACTTGATACCGAAATCGAGGGCGAAGGCGAAGACCTCTCGGACGGCTATCGTCGCTACGATCTAGCTGGCCGCGACTTCTCACGACCACGTGACCGCGATGCCGCTTGTGCCGAGGTCCGCGCCGAAGCCACGCTGCAAAAAAAGCCGGTCGACATCATCTTCGTGATCGACAACTCCGGCAGCATGACCGACGAAATCCTCGCGGTGCAGACGAACATCAACAAGAACTTCGCCGACATCATCAACAAGAGCGGCCTCGACTACCGCGTCATCATGGTCACCAGCCATGGCGATGCTCGCTCGGCACAATCGGTGTGCATCAGCGCGCCACTGTCGAGACACGCGTCGTGCAGTCCGCTGCCCTCGCAGCCCGGCATTAACCCGCCGCGCTTCTTCCACTACGCCATCGAGGTCGAGAGCTGGGACTCCTTCCGGCGGATCTTGGGCTCTGTCAACGGCACCGAGCGTGACAAGTACAACCTATCGCCGGGCGGTTGGGTCAACTGGCTGCGCACCGACGCGTTCAAGGTCTTCATCGAGATCACCGACGACCGCTCGGACATGACGGAGACGGACTTTGATACCCAGCTGCTCGCCAAATCGCCGGCGCAGTTTGGGACCAAAGCGGCCCGCAACTATGTCTGGCACACCATCGCGGGGCTGAAAGAAAACGTACCGGCAACCAAGCCCTGGGCCGCAACCGATCCGATTCAGAACGCAATCTGCACCAAGGGCGGCGGCGCAGTTGCGGCGGGACTGGAATACCAGCGACTGTCGATCCTCACTGGGGGACTCCGCTTCCCAATCTGCGAGCACGCCAACTTTGACGCAGTGTTCAACCACGTCGCGATGGGCGTCGTCCTGGGAGCCAAGGTCGCCTGCGACTTTGCACTGCCGCCGCCGCCGCTCGGACAGCAGATCGATCCAAGCTCGGTGCTGGTCGATTACACACCCGGCGGAGTCGGCGCGCCCACGACCTTCAAGCAAGTAGCCGGTCCCGGCGCGTGTGCACCAAATTCCTTCTACATCGACAAGAGCCGCGTCTATCTGTGCCCCGACGCGTGCACGACCGTACAAGCTGACAGCAAGGCCAAGGTCGAAGTCCTGTTCGACTGCCTCTCAATCGTTGGCTAACGCAGGCTAGCTCGTCCGCTGCAGTGCCAGCAGGTGTTCACGCCGAGGCGGCAGCGGGCGCTCGGTCCGTACCACGTGCGGACGCTCTACCGAGGCCTCTGCCACTACACGAAAACGAGAAGACTCCGCCGCCACGCGAATCGGCTCGGCGCCATCAATCAGCGACTCTTCCAGCACCGAGTCGCCAACAAGCACAAAGCACAGACTTCCTACCTTCAGCAGCCGCTCTACCGCTGACAGCCAGTTCCACGTATCCGCTTCGTGTAGCTGTCGCCGCCGCAAAAGTGGTTGGTGGTGACGACGCGCCGCCATCTCATCGCGCTCGATCGGTGAAGGATCGATTCCCAACCACGCATAGCGACGCAGGTGATGGCTCAGATAGTCGTACGTTCCCAGATAGGGAGGCGACGTAATCACCCGATCCACCGAGCCACTCGCCAGCTTGCAGCCCGCACTCGGATGCAGCGCACTGCGCGCGTCCCCCAATATGAGGAGTGGCGGATGCCTCTTTATGTCCGGCTGCCAAAATCCCCCGCTCTGAAAACGCAAAAACTCTTCTGTCTTGCGCAGCAGCCAGCGTGACACCATGCCTTTGCCGATGTGCCGCTGCACCGTCTCTGCACTCGACTCACTGCGCTGGTTGGAGGCCTTCACCACGATCGCCGAAAACACCATCAGCAGCGCTTCCCCAATCGGCGCATCTTTGGCACACACCGTCGAGATCTCCTGCCGCAGTCCGCACAGCTCCAGGTAGACATGCGGCGCGTAAAACTGCGGCTGATCGTAGTTGCGCGGTGGCGATAGTCGCTTCTTCACTCGCAGCAGCGATGCCTCACACACCGCCTGTGCTTGTTCGAGCAGCACCTGCTGCATTCCTTTCGGCAGCAGTGTCGCCTTCAGTCGCGACAGCCGAATCGACAGCGGACTCACATCACAGCCGATCGTTCGCAGCCCGAGCCGCGCCCCTTCCACCAGCACCGTTCCCGATCCCACAAACGGATCGAGCAGTGTCTGCCCTGGCTCCATCTCATTGCAGAGCCGCCGCACCAGCAGCGGATGCGTCCGTCCGGCATAGCTATGAAACAGGTGCGGTCCCAGCGCCGCCTCCAGCAGCGGTCGCTCCTCCACAGGTACGCGCTCCGGCAGCCCCGGTACGGTCAGCGCCTCGCCAAGTCGCGCCGCCAGCTCGGCATCGCCAGAAGTCTGCAGGTTGTGAAAAGGAAGTGAAAGGGAACGCCTCAGCGTCGGCGTGCTGTCCAAAGGAGTCTGCATCTGAAGTGGCCTTTATGCGAGGAACAAACGGCCGCGACTGTCCCGCACATAGCGATCGCCGCTGTGTGTCACTCCTCACCAAGCGGCAACCAAACGTAATCGGCAAAACCGACGGTTGCCGTGTTCGGTGCGTTTGCAGTATGTAGGGACACATGGCGACTCGCGAAACCGGGCAACATTATCAGGATCCCAAGAAAGCGCTGTGGTGTTTAAAGAAGCTTCCGCTCCTGGCGGACATTCCCCATGACACGCTGCAGCTGCTCGCAGACTCGGTGCTGCTGTGGGATCTGCGACGACGACAGGTGATCTATCTTCCCGGCGATCCGGGGCGCGCGGTGTACTTCCTCAGTGCTGGTCGGGTCAAGATCAGCAAGGTCACGCGCGATGGCAAAGAGCTAACGCTCGACTACCGCTCCGCCGGTGATGTCTTCGGAGAACTGTGTCTCATCGAAGGCGGCGCGCGCGAAGACATGGCCGAAGCGATGGACACTTCACTGGTCATCGAGGTCGATCGCGGCACCTTCGAGCGGCTGGTGCAAAAGGAAGGACTGATCGGCTTCCGGCTGGTCAAAGTGCTGGCGCAGCGTCGACGAGAGCTGGAGGGCAAGATCGAAAACCTGATCTTCAAAGACGTAAACTCCAAGCTTGCCGAGCTGCTGCTGCGACTTGGGCAAGACTATGGCGTCGACGACAGCCGAGGCACGCTGGTATCGCTCAAGATCACCCACCAAGAGATGGCCAACCTCATCGGCTCGACTCGCGAGACGGTGTCGCTCACGCTCAGTCAGTTTAAGCGCAGCGGTCTTATCGCCACCGAGGGACGACGCGTCATCCTCTCCGATCGCGAAGGACTCCGCGCCCTCGCCTAAGTCCGATCGTCGATCGCGTTACGGTGGCAGCGGCGGCCCCAGATCATCCCACGACAGGCCTAGCTCAGCGACGGAGAGCAAGCGCTCGATGGTGCCTAGTTCGGGATGAACGCGCAGCGTCTCGATGTTGCGAATGGTTCCTACCGAGAGCTGGCTTCGCTCGGCCAGCTGCTGCCGGCTCAGACCTCGCTCCTCGCGGCGATCGCGCAGCAGCGCCGCAAAGTTCTGTCGCCAGTCAAGGCTATAGCGATAGCGACGGCTCCGCTGCGGCGGACTGGCCACCGTTGCCAGCACCGAGCGGACTTGCTCGACGCTGCGCAGCGCTTCGATCCAGATCGACTGCTGCGGCTTGGTTGAAAGTTTCAGAAGATTCCCCAGCTGGCCAGCCGCTTCGGTCAGCAGTCGTTTGGCCTGCCATGCGACTCGCTTGCGACGAAGTTCCGGAGGCAGCTGGGCTGGCAACATAACGGTCGTGCTCTGCATGAAGAGCCGAGTAGCAAAGTCCCCCACCAAGCGGATGCCTTTACCCCAAAATGAGTCGAACTTTACCCCTTACTTCAGGTAGAAACTCTCGTCGAAGCAACAATTTCTCCCGTCGAGAATATTTTTTTGATCAATGGGTAAAGCTCGCGATTAGTTCGTGAAAAACATATGTAAATTGCAACACAATTGAGGACGATCCGCTCAGCGCGGCTTGGCGATTCCTTGGGCCACAAAGCGCTCGCGTGCCTCGGTCAGAATCTTTCGCGCCGTCGCCTCATCCGCCACCAGATCGACGAACAGCTTCGAGCCAGTAATAAGCTCCGTGGCGCGCGTCATCAGGATCACCCCTGCCCGACCCAGGAGCGTGCTGCCAAAGATCGCGGAGTGGCTCGGATACCGACGCTGGCGCAGGACACTCGACTGGTACTTGCGCGCTTCGGGAGTCGCCATTCCGCCTTGCGAGCTGTCAATCAGGACCAGGACGTAACCGTAGCGCTCGTACACCTCGTTACACAGCGCAAACATCTCCTGGGTGTCTGCGAGCGTCGTGGTGCCGTGCGCACGCTGAAAGACGATGTCCCCTTCGATGAAGATCTCGTGGGTCCCGAGCTGCTGCGAACGGACAGCTGGATCATGCAAAGGACCGAAGCGGTCTGGGTCTGTGGCCATCGCTCTTCCCCCACAAGCGACCACGCTTACTCGTCGTCGGGTTTGACCGCTGTGGACTGGGCCGCCACGCCGCCGACAAACTCGCGATAACGCAGCACCAGCATGAGCACGGCGGTAATCCCCAAGACGCCGGCTGGCAGCTGACCTGTCTCGGGCATGTGCCAGTTTTGGACACTGGCGACAATCAGCGCACCGGACAGCACAATCCCGGGGAAAAACGCCCACAGCTTTCGCAGAAACAGCCCCACCGCGACCAGCAGGCAGGTACACATCAGCCCACCGTACACTAGGAGGTCAGTCGCCATCGCTCCCGCCTGCTGGTGGATGAACGGCGCACGCAGCACCGCGAAACTTAAGGTGGCCGCTAACAGAACAAACGTGCAGCCAGCGATATCCGGAGCCACGGTTCGACGAACAGACATGGTCACAGCCTATCGCGGAGCGCACACGCTGTCAGTGCTTTCTACGCGGCACACGCTCCGCCGGCCAAAGGACGTTAGTGAGCGACTTTTTTGCCCGGCTTCACCGGCGCTGCAGCGACAGGGGCGGCAGTGGCCTTCTTCTCGGCTCGGACTGCAGCGGCGGCAACCCGGCGGTTCTTGATACGGTTCTTCAATCGACGTTGCGCCTTCAGACGACGCATTTTCGAGCTATTCCGGCTGTCTCCACGACCCATGAAAAGATCCTCCGAGTGCTTGGTGATTGAGCTAACGAGCGCAAGGTGGGCAGGTGGATGGCGCAAATGCCAGAACACTTACCGCGACTTACGGACCTGCCACTTTTGCGCAGGCCCGCCGCTCCTGTCAACAAGGGAAAAACCCCGAATATGGTGATAGACTCCCCCGCGAACGATTCGGAGGAATGTGGTGATGAATACGTTGGGCAAGCACGATCGGCGCTTTCGCAAGGCAGCAGTTCTCGGCGCGGGAGTGATGGGTTCGGGAATTGCGGCGCACCTGGCGGGAGCGGGTCTGGATGTACTCCTTCTCGATATCGTGCCGCCGGATCTGAACCCGGCAGCCGCGACGGATAAGCGGGCCAGAAATCGCTTTGCACTTGGTGGTGTGGAGCGACTGCGGACCTCGAAGCCATCGCTCATTTTTCACCCGCGCGACCTCGAGCGGATTCGCGTTGGCAACCTGGAAGACGACCTTGCGGAAGCCGCGAAAGCGGATCTGGTGATCGAAGCGGTGCGCGAGGATCTACAGGTCAAGCAAGCGCTGTTCGCCAAGATCGAGCCGCTGCTGGGACCGCAAACTGTGCTGGCGTCGAATACCTCGGGACTGCCGATTGGCAAGCTGATGGCCGGTCGCAGCGTCGAGATGCGTCGCCGATTCCTGGTCACGCACTTCTTTAACCCGGTCCGCTACATGCGCCTCCTCGAGCTGGTTTCCGGCGAGGACACCGACCCGCAGGTGATGTGTCAGATCGCCGGCTTTGGCGAGACGCAGCTTGGCAAAGGCATCGTCTACGGCAAAGACACCACCAACTTCGTCGCCAACCGCATCGGCATGTACGGGATGATGGGCCTCATCTCCGAGGCGCTCACCGCTGGCTTCACCGTCGAAGAAGTCGATGCCATCTTCGGTCAGCCACTCGGTCGTCCCAAGAGCGCCGTCTTCCGCACCGCCGACATGGTGGGCCTCGATACCGTCATTGACGTGGCCCAAAACTGCTACGACAACCTCACCAGCGACGAGTCTCGTCAGATGTTCGCCATCCCCGAGGTCATCCGCGAGATGGTCCGTCGTGGCTACAAGGGCGACAAGACCGGCAAGGGCTTCTATCAGAAGACCAAAGAAGGGCTGCTCGTCCTCGATCTCCAGACTCTCGAGTACCGGGCGCAGCAAAAAGCGCGCTTCGATTCCCTCGGGGCCGTCAAGAACCTGACCGAAACCACGGACCGCGTGAAGTCGCTGCTGTCGGGCACCGATCGAGCGGCAGCGCTGGCCTGGAAAGCGACCGCCCTGCTCTTCGCGTACTCGTCGCGCCGCATCGGACCGCGCAGTGAGGTCGATGGCAACCAGCACGACGCCCCGATCGCCGACGATCTGTGCCAGGTCGATCGCGGGATGCGCTGGGGCTACGGCTGGGAGCTTGGCCCATTTGAGATGTGGGACACCATCGGCGTCAAAGCCAGCGTCGAGCGGATGGAACAGAGCGGCATCCGTCCCGCCAAGTGGGTCTACGACATGCTCAGCGCCGGGCGGACCACGTTCTACAGCGGCGAGCCGGGGCAGAAGCACTACTACGACTTTGGTCAGCATGCGGAAGTGGCCGTGCCGAAGTCCCCGCGCGAGCTGCCCCTCGCTGGCCGTGCCGCGCAAGGTCACATCATCGACAAGAACGACGGCGCCCGGCTGCTGGACCTTTCCGACGACGTGTATGCGCTTGAGTTCCAGACCAAGATGAACTCGGTCGACGGCGATGTGATCGGGCTCCTGAACAAAGCGATCGAGATCTGCGACGCACGCAACAAGGCGCTGGTCATCACCAACGAGTCCGCTGAAGCGTTCTCGGTGGGGGCGAACCTGATGCTGATCGTGATGGCAGCAATGCAGGGCAACTGGACGATGCTCGAGAAGGTCGTCGCGGACTTCCAAAATGCCAATCAGCTGCTCCGCTATGGCCCAGTTCCCGTCGTCGTCGCGCCGTTTGGGCTGACGCTGGGTGGTGGCGCCGAAGTGACCATGCACGGCGATGCGGTCCGCGCCCACGCCGAGCTGTACATGGGCCTGGTCGAGGTCGGGGTCGGCCTGATTCCCGGCGGGGGTGGCTGTAAGGAGCTGCTGTGTCGACTGCTGGCGACCCTGCCTGACAATGCCGATCCGTTCCCCTCGGTGCAGCGCGCGTTTGAAACCATTGGCCTGGCCAAGGTCGCGACCTCGGCGGAAGAGGCTCGCAGCCTCGGCTTCCTGCGTGAGACGGACAGCATCAGCTTCCACCGCGATCACCTGACCTACGACGCCAAGCAGCTGGCGCTCGGCCTGTTGCGCGCCGGCTATCGGCCCCCTCGGCTGCGTCAGGTTCGGCTGCCGGGTCCGTCGGGCTTTGCCAACATCCGCTCCAGCTTGCAGATGATGCTCGAGGCGCACCAGATCATGCCGCACGATCTCACGGTCGGCAGTGCGCTGGCTCGGGTGCTCACGGGCGGCAACACCTCGCCGACCCTCCGCATGACCGAGCAGCAGCTCCTCGATCTCGAGCGCGAGCAGTTCCTGGCCCTGTGCGGCGAGCAGAAGACCCGCGATCGCATGATGTACATGCTCCAAAACAACAAGCCGCTCCGCAACTAGCCGCCGTCTGAAGTGGGGGGGAGAAGTGACTTCCCGGGCGAAGCAGGCCAAGTGGCGCCGTTCGCCTGAGCAGTCGCAGCGGAGACGAGCGCTCCGCCGTGGAAAGTACCGAGTGGGAAAGAGCCGCGAGCGTACCGACTAGGGCGCTGGCTCGACGAAGCTGGTGTCCACCGAGGTCGGGTGGCTGACGTGCAGGGTGTGCGAAGCCTCGACGACGCCGCTCTTCACATCGCTCAGACGGTAGTGAATGGTCAGCTTCTTGGCTTCCATGCTGATGATGTGGTAGGTCAGCACCTTGTCAGCGCTGCGCTTCTTGGCCTCGTCGAGGAGGCAGAGGTCTTCGCAGGACATACCCGACGCGAGCGCCTTGCCGTCGATGACGGTGTCGATCTTCTTGCGCGTCTCGACGCGGGTGTCGGTGGAGTAGTTGTGACGGTGACTCTCGATCACCTTCATCTTCTGGTTCTGCGTCAGGAAGTTGGCGATGACCTCGTAGGCGAGACGATCACTGCCACCGCCGCCGCCGCCAAAGCCGCCAAACAGACCCTTGCCGCCGAGCGGGCTTCCAGACTTGCCGCCACACGAAGTCGGGGACTGGCAGCCACTGTCACAGGCATTGCTGTCCGCGATGCTGGCGACCCACACCTTCTCGTTGTGGGTCGGCGCCTTCGAGGTGAAGGTCTTGATCGACTCCGCCAGCATGTTGGTGTGGAAGTGGGTGCAGCCCGAAGCTGCCGAGGCAAGGACCAGACACAAAGCCGGAAACAAACGCATGCAATCTCCTTGTTTTCAGGTAATCCGATGTCGGATGTGTGGGTCACTAACACGCCTCATCCCACCCCGGCAAGCCTCTAATCGGCAAAAACCGCAAAAAATTTGACATCTGTTGCGGTTGAGCTCGCCGCCTAGTTCCCATCCAGAAACGTAGCGAGGATGGTCGATGGCGTAGGCAGCCGAGCGCGCCAGTCCCCGACACGAAGTGTGGGGGAGAGCAGCCTACGGGCTGTGGGCACGGCTGACATAGCCAGCGGCCACCGCAGTAGTTTCTGGATGGGAACGAGCTACCAGCCGCACTTCTGCGACTTGGTCTGCTCTTTTAGGAAGGTGATGAGCGGCGCGTAGTAGTCGAGCATCGCGGCTCCGTCCATCGTCTGCGTGCCGGCAATCGTCTGTAGCGCCTCGGGCCACGGCTTCGACGAGCCAAGCTGAAGCATCGCCTTCATCTTGTCGCCCGCCGCCTGGTTGCCGTAAATCGAGCACTTGTGCAGCGGCCCCTGATGACCCGCCGCCTGACAGAGCGCCCGATGGAACTGGAACTCGAGGATGCGGGCCAAAAAGTAGCGCGCGTAGGGGACGTTGCTCGGGATGTGATACTTGGCGCCGGGATCGAAGTCGGCATCGGTCCGGGCGATGGGCGGTGCGACGCCTTGGTACTTGGTCCGCAGCTCCCACCAGCGCTTGTTGTAGTCCTCGGGCTTGACCTTGCCGGCGAACACTTCCCAGCGCCACTGATCGAGCACCTTGCCGAATGGCAAAAACGCGACGTGCTCGAGCGCATCGTTCAGCAGGAAGGTGGTGTCATCGACCTGCGTGCCCGGATCGAGGAGCCCGAGCTTCTGCAGGTAGCTTGGCGTAATCGACAGCGCAATCGCGTCGCCAATCGCCTCGTGGAAGCCGTCGTTGGCGCCCTGCTGAAACAGCAGCGGCAGGTCGCGGTAATACCAGTAGTAGTAGTCGTGACCCAGCTCGTGGTGGACGGTGCGGAAGTTGTCGTCGTCGAGCTCGATGCACATCTTGATGCGCAGATCCCCGCGCGAGGTGACATCCCAGGCGCTGGCGTGGCAGACGACCTCGCGATCCTTGGGACGAACGAACATCGAGCGCTTCCAGAACGAATCGGGCAGGGCGTCGAAGCCGACCGACTTGAAGAACGACTCGCCCATCTTGACCAGCTCCAGCGGCGTGGTCTTTTTCTGCTGGAACTTGGCCTTGAGGTTGATCGACTGGCCTTTGCCCGCCTGCGCCACCAGCGGGAAGATGTTTCCCCACTCTTGCGCCCACATGTTGCCCAAAAGGTGCGCCGGAATCGCTCCTGTCTCGGGCACGCGACTGCCATAGGTCTGCCGCAGCTTCATCCGGGTGTAGCAGTGCAGCATCTCGTACAGCGGACGGACCTGCTCCCACAGACGCTCTGTCTCGGCAGCAAAGGCTGCTTCCGACATGTCGTAGCGCGAGCGCCACATCGCCCCGACATCGGGATAGCCGGCGTTCTGCGCGCCTTTGTTGGCGAGCACGACATAGCGGACATACGAGCCGCGCAGGGTCTTGGCCAGATCGTGCCAGCCGGTCCACGCTTCAAGCAGCTCGTCATAGCTGCGGCTGGTCGCGAGCGTCCGACTGAGATCATCGATCGTCAGACAGCCACCCTTGAGCCGAGGCGGACAGTACTTGGCCTTGCCGTAGGAAGTCTCCATCGACGCTGCCAGCTGAGCCAGCTCGGCCCGCTCGCTCGCATCGGGTGGTGACGGCAGGTCTTGCGCCAGCTTGAGCAGATCGAACTTCCGCCGCAGCTCCGGCGCAAGCTGCAGCTTGTCAAACTGCGCCGCCTCTTTGATCTTTTTGCCGACCAGCTCCATCACCTGCTCTTGCGCCATTGCATTGAGCTGCTCGGTATCGACAGTGATGTTGGTGTTTTGGATGAACTGGACGCGCTGCGCATAGCTCCACAGCGCCCGCAGCTGCGTCTCGGTCTGATCCATAAAGGCGCGCGCATCGGCCTCGGTCGGCCCAGTCGGCGTCGGGGGCGGCGGGGCAGCCACGGTAGGCGGCGGGTCCGGCTTGAGCGGCGCGATGGGCTCACAGGGAGTGCAGCTCGACAGCGCAGCCGTCACCAAACACAGCGAAAAAAGCAGACGAGACAGGGTGGGCCGCTGCACGCCCGACCGGGAACACCTAGAACTTGACATACAACCTCCAAGAACGAAGGAGGCGCTATACCATACGACCCAAGCAGCGCCAAGACCGGGCGAGGTATCATCAGCAGCGGCGAATCGGTGCAAGCAGGGCAGATGCGGCGACGAAACTGGCGTACTGGGAGTGGCTGGTGGCTGGTGGTGGCGAGTCTTTGGGGCTCGCTGCCGGTGCTGGCGCAGCCCACCTTGCATGAGCCGTTGCAGGTGCCGCGCCTACGCTGTCGCGATGGTGTCTGTAAGCCCGACGGTGCACCTGCCGATGCGATGCCTGAAGCGGTGATGAGCAGTGATGGCCTCGTGCCTTCTCCGTCGGGAGGTCGCTCACCCATTGGTCAGGAACAGATCTTTGCCAGCGGCGCGACCACCAGCAACATGGCTCAGGCTCAAACGCCACCTCCGGGTACCGACCCGCCACCGGTCCGACGCGCCCGCATCCTTCCTGACTCAGCAACTGGTCCCGAAACCGGCGGTGAGCGCCTGTATCACGAGATCTTTCAGCCGGCGGTCTATCCCTATAAAAGGATGAGTGCGCTCGATGGTGTCGACGACGATGGCGCGATGAAGCTGCGCCGACCCGAGCTGTCACCCGTCGAGGTCGTCAAAGGCCCCGTCGGTCCTGGCCGCGATCCGTTTTATGGATCGGTGGTGGTTGACTTGGTCGCTGGTCAGCCTGCACCGTTGCCGACGCCAGCGGCGGGCATTCGCATCTTGTCGTACCGCGCCACGCCGACGCGCTCACTACAGTTTTTCGTCGATGGCGCCGAGAATCTGTATGTGACCTCACCGGCGGGTGGGCGGCATCGGGTGGTGTACCTGATGGATGTTGCGCCGCGCTACTTCGCCGGACCGCTGCTGTCACCGGGGGTTCCGGCGCCGCTGCTCGGGGATGTGCCCGATGCGCTGATTGCTCCCCTGCCCCGTCGACTGCAGCGCGAAGCGACGACGGTACTGCGGCACATTGGCGTGCGGACCTCGTCGGGGGCGGACTATCAAGCGGTGCTGGCGCAGCTGGTGAGCTACTTTCGAGGATTTACTGTCGGTGAGCTGCCAGAAGACGGGGCCGGCGATCTGTACCTGAAGCTGGCGATGTCGCGAAAGGGAGCCTGTCGCCACCGCTCGTACGCGTTCGTGATCACAGCGCTGCAGGCGGGAATTCCGGCTCGATATGTGGAAAATGAGCTGCACGTCTTCGTCGAGGTGTGGATTCCTGACGCACGCGGCAAGGGCGGCTACTTCCGGCGCATCAACCTTGGCGGCGCCCCGCTTTCCCAGCGTGTGGTCGACGGAGAAAACAAGGTCGCCTACCGCGAAAAAGGCAGCGATCCGTTCCCGATTCCACCCAACTTCTACAGTGGCGTCCCACCCCAAGTTCCCGGTCAGCCGCGTCGACGAGACAGTGCAGGAAGTCCTGCGTCAGCCAGCGGGGATGCGGACACTTCTTCGGGGAGTAAGCCCAAGTCGGGCAGCGGCGACAGTCCCGGCAGCGGCGGCAAGCTGGGCGACAAAATCGAGGGCAAGTCGGGCGACAAAATCGACGGAAAATCCGATGGAAAATCCGGCGACAAGCTCGGCGACAGACCGGGCGACAGACCGGGCGACAAGCCGGGCGGCAAGTCGAGCGACAAGCCCACGAGTCTGCGGGATGACGGCAGCGAGTTACCGGCGGAAGACGACCTGAGCGTGCCGGAAGACCGTCGGACCGAGCTCAGCGGAACTCTCAGCATCACCCAAGTCTCGATGGCTGCGTCGGCCCGTGCCTATCGCGGCAGCACCATGGCCATCCGAGGCATCGTCCGCGCCACCAGCGGCTCGGCTGGCGGACTCGAAGTGCTGGTGATCCTCGCCTTGCCGGGCAGTGCGCGCGTCCTTGGTCGAGCGGTCAGTCAGCCCGATGGTCGCTTTGCCCTCGAGCTGGAGCTGCCCGGGGACTTGCCGCTCGGGGACCACCGCCTGGTTGCGCGCGTCCGGGGCGATGAGACGCGCCGGGGCAGCAGCAGCGGCCGCTACGATGCGCTGTCCGACCGCTAGAGCCGCAAAACAAAATGTGGCCGAGGCTCGTCGATAGGCTACGGTGGGCCGAAAAAAATGCGCATCCCCGAAAGCCTCGTAACCCTTGCCGAGTACGGTGTCATAGAGCAGGTCGTCCGCCCGTTGATGAGCGGCAAAGAGGCCCAAGTCTACTTGGTGATTTCCGGCGGCGAGGAACGCGTCGCCAAGATCTACAAGGACGCGGCACACCGCTCTTTCAAAAATCGCGCCGAGTACACCGAGGGTCGCGCGGTCCGCAGTAGCCGCGATCAGCGCGCCATCAGCAAGCGGACAACCCACGGCCGCGCCCAGGACGAAGCCGAGTGGCGCTCGCACGAAGTCAGCATGATCTACCGCTTGCAGGCCGCCGGCGTACGCGTTCCCGTCGCCTACAACTTCATCGACGGCGTGCTGGTGATGGAGCTGATCAAGGACGCGGATGGCAACCCGGCGCCGCGACTGGCCGAGCTGGATGTTGGAGCTGAAGCCGCCGCCAAGATCTACCAGCTGCTGCTGCGCGAAGTGGTGCGGATGCTGTGCGCGGGCGTGGTTCACGGGGATTTTTCCGACTTCAATGTGCTGATGGCCGCCGATGGTCCGGTGGTGATCGACTTTCCACAGGCGGTCGACGCGGCGCACAACCAGAACGCACGCAAGCTGCTGCTCCGTGACGTGAACAACCTGCATGACTTTCTGGCACGGTTTGTGCGTGATGCCCAGCGGCTGCCGCTGGCCGAAGAGATGTGGGAGCTGTATCAGAGCAACGCGCTGACGCCGGACACGCCGCTCACGGGGCGCTATCGAGGCTCGAGCCGGCGGGCGGACACTGCCGCAGTGCTGTCATTGATCGATGATGCCAATCGGGATGAGCGGCGGCGGCGCGATCTGCTCGGACTCAAGGGTGGCCCACAAACCCCCCCGGCACAGGCGCCGCAGCGACCGCCAGCGCAGCAGCATGGCCGACCTGCCACTGACGACAGAAACTCACAGCCTCAGAGCAGAAATCCTCAGCCTCAGAGCAGAAATCCCCAGCCTCAGAGCAGAAATCCCCAGCCTCAGAGCAGAAATCCTCAGCCTCAGAGCAGAAATCCTCAGCCTCAGAGCAGAAATCCCCATGGAACGGGCGGAGGACGCGGTCCGCATGGTCGAGGACCCGCGTGATTCGCAACTGGTCGCACAGACCTCGGCTGCGTGCGGCTTACAGCTGGATCTGGAGCGCCGCGAGCTGCTGTTCGATTCGCCCTTGCCAGTCGTGGTTGGCCGCCGGGCTGGCGGGACTGGGGTGCAGGATCGTTGCCACCTTCACCCCCGTGTCGGCGAGGGCTTCGATTGCACGCTTTTCGGCAAACGCCCCGACACCAATCACCACTTGCGGCGACAGCTCTTTCACCATCTTGCGCAAGGCTTCGTCACACAGTGCAAACAGCGGCGCGCGCTCGGCAGCCGGCAGCTTGTCGGGCGTGACGTTGCGACCGCCTTCGTCCATGAACACCAGCGGGCAGTAGTTCACGACAAAGAAGCGCGCAAAAAACTGCGCCGCACTGCCATACCGCGACTGCGCCCAGCCCCAAAACCGCGAGCCGCTGACCTCGCTGCGGGTGCAGGCAAACCCAGTTACCGGGCGCTTGGGATGCGGATGCGCCGGCTGCGCGACGGGATGCTCGGCAGCGGCACCGATTCCCAAAAAGCGCTGCACCATCCCGACATCGCCAAACGGCACCCCGGTCTGAGCCATCCCAAACGGACCCGGATTCATGCCCAAAAACAGCGCTTCTTTGCGACCTTGGCCAAAGCGCCGCAGATACGCCTCATGCGGGGCCCACGCATAGTCGAGCGGATTGTAGTAGTGGGTCACAGGTGGAGAAAACGACAAGCGGTCGACGGCTTTGGCCAAACTCTGACTGACGGCAACAAGGCGCATGTAAGCCCTGTTCCTAGCGCAGGAATCGGCAAAGGGAAAGAGCGGCTTACGCCCCGGTGGTGGGAGAGGCAGTCACAGGACTAGTCGCAGCAGGCAACCCGGAGGCCGGAACCGCAGCTGGTGTTGCGGAACGACAGGACTGGACCCGTGGCGTTGTAGCTCACCATCGTGCCCTGCCACTGGGTGTCGGCAGACGAGTAGACGAAGCCACCGCACGTCTCAGAGATGCCGCGATCCGCATCCGCAGGGTTGACCGCGACCTTGTTCCAGCTGGAGTTGTAGACCCAGGCGTTGACGCCTGCGAGCGTGGACATGTTCTTGCCGGCCGCCACGCTGGCGTAGATCTCGTAGACGGTGCAGATGTGCGCCTTGGGCCGCGCGGTGGTCTTGCACAGGGCGTTGCCAGAGGCCGCGCCGTAGTCGTTGCCGGCCACGAACAACATGGCGTTCGCCGGTTGGACCGTGCTCAGGCCGAAGTAGTAGCCACGGCTCGGTGACGCTGCCGTCAGGTTGTTCACCGTCGTGCTGAGCGTGTCGACGTTGGTCTTGAGCGTGTTCACGCGGTTGATGTCGGTGCTCGAGATCGACGCGCTGCCCTTCGGCGTACACGACAGCGTCTTGAACTCGCCGCCGGCACCCGTGTTGGTGAGCAGCTGGCCTTCACACTTGGTCAGCCCCGAAATGCCGTTACCAGGCGGTATCGCGCAGACCAGAGAGCCGCCCTGATACGTCAAGAACTCGCCCGTCTTGCAGACCGGCAGCTTGCCCGTGACCGTCAGTGCGCTCAGGTTCTGCGCAATTTCATCTTCGCTATAGTCGCTGCCCATCATCACAGGGGCGAGCGCCAGCAGGAATGCAAATTTCATCTTGCTCATGGTCGTTCCCCCTTACAGACAGCACGCAATCGGCAGATTCGCGTTGCAAAGCGCGGCGTTCGGTGCCGTGCCACCCGAGCTAAACTTCATGGCCTTGGCGCCATTGGTCAGCGCGGTCCACTCAAACGCTGTGCCATAGACGCCAGTGGACGCATTGTTGGTGTAGCTGGCGCAGTTGTCAGAGAGTCCGGTGCGCGTCATGCTCGATCCAGCGGGATCTTTCCACGACTGCATATAGACCCACGACTTGGCCACCGAGTCGCTCTGCTTGATCTTGTCGCGCGCGACGTTCATGTAGATGTCGTAGACCGAGCACATGTACGCGCCAGTGCCGAACTGAGCCGCGCAGATCGCGGAAGCCGCCGGGATGCCGCGCGAGGTGCCCGAGGTGATGTTGCCGGAGGTCATGGCGGTGGTGACGCCCTTGAACTCGCCGAAGGTCTGACGTGAGCCGAGCAGGTTGTTCACCGTCGTCTCAATCGAGTTGAGCGTGGTGGAGATCTGATTGACCGACGTGACGGCCACATCGCCACCCGGGTTTTCGTTGTTGCGATTGGTGCACTTGAAGCTGGAGCCGTCGTCGGAGGTGAGTGCCTCAACCAGGGGCACGCAGTCCTTCAGAGGCTTGGAACCGATCGGGAGATTGGTGCAGACAAGCTGCGCATTCTCGTCGGTGGTTAGGACTTGTCCGGCAGTACAATTGCCCGGCAGCATGACTTGGGTTCCGCCCGTGGTGTCGCTTCCGCAAGCCACCAGCGGAGCGAACAGACATGCAACTAGGTACAGTTTCTTATTGCTAGTCCGCATTTAGTGTCTCCGTTTTCCGCTTACCGACAGCACGTGATCGGGAAGGTCTTGTCACAGGTCGTGGTGGCGTTGATGGTGAAGTGCAGCGCCTTGGTTCCCGATGGAGCACGGGTGGAAACAGAGTCGTTCCATGCCGCAACCGTGCCCACCCAGCCCTTGGTCGAGTCGCCCTGCGTGAAGCCACCGCAGTTCTCCCCAACACCAGCGTAGTCGTCTTCAGCGAGCGCGCTCGGCACACCGCTGACAGTCAGGCCACGGTTCCAGCCGATCATGTAGACCCAGCCCTGCGGCATCGTGGTGGTAGAAGTGAACGCCGGGTGCTTGGCCGAGGCGGACAGGAACAGCTCGAACGGGGTGCACATGTGCGCGCCCTTGCCGAACTTCGCGATACATGCGTCTGCCGCGCCGCCCACACCAGCCACTTGGTTGGTCGGGCCGACGATCTTGCCCGAGAACTTGAGGTCGGTCTGGCCCACAAACTGGGAGCCGATACCCGACGGAGTCTGAATGTCATTCACCTTGTTGTTGAGGTTGGTGTATTTGGCCTCAAGCGAGGTGATCTGATCGCTGATCTCCTTGGTGGTGTTGCCGGTGCCCTTCTCGACACACTTGAGAGCGCCACCCTCCACGGTCAGCGCCTGACTCGCGGTGCAGACAGGAGCTGTCGCAGTGCTCGCCGAGACACTCACGCAGATGTAACCACGGTTGGCATCGATCCCCAGGAGCGACCCGTCCGGGCAGTTTGGAAAGTTCAAGCCACCCGCTGGGATGACCGCCCCCGTCGAGGTGGTACCGTCGCAGGCCGACAGCAGAACGAAGAATGGTACAGCGAAGCCGCTAACACGCTTGCTCATATCCCCTCCAGTTAAAATTAGACAAATTACGTTCCTATTGTTCGGCCAGTCCACGCAAGCACATCGCATAAGCCCCTGGAATGACCCAGGAACAAAATCGGCATTTCCCCTGCGCAATTACCTTGAACACCCCAGCACAAATGTTGCGCCACGCCGACGGCATGGGGTATTGCTTGCGGATGCAACTGCCTCGCTGTGGTCGACTTGCTGCTTGGGCGCTCGCCGTCCCTGTTCTCCTCGCTGTGACCGGCTGCCCCAGCACTTCCGCCAAGCGGGCCGTCGAGGGCAAAAAAGGCACGGTGCTCGCCAAGATCGACGACGTAAGCATCACCGTCTCGGACCTGGAAGAGCGACTGAACAGCCAGACCCCGTACGTGCGGGCTCGCTACACCGCCGTCGAGCAGAAGAAGGAGTTCCTCGAAAACTTGGTCAAGTTCGAGGTGCTCGCGAGTGAGGCGCGGCGACAGGGACTCGATCGTGATCCCGAGGTAGTGCGGGCGATGAAGCAGGTGATGATCCAGAAGCTGCTCAAGCAGCGCTTCGATCGGCTCAAAGCCGAGGACATCACCGACGACGAAGTCAAAGCCTACTTCGACAGCCATCCCGATGAGTTCAATCGCCCACCCGAGGTCCGCATCAGCATGATCCTGGTTCCCGACGAGGAAACCGCCAAGAAAGTGCTCAGTGATCCGCGCTGTCGGGGACTTGAAAACCTCGGCTTTCGCGACCTTGTGACCCAGTACAGCATCGACACCGACACCAAAGAGCGCGGCGGCGATCTGCGCTTCTTCGACGAGCGCAACCGCGAACTACCAGCCGAGATCGTGAGCGCGGCGTTTAAGCTGGCCAACATTGGCGATGTCAGCGAGCCGGTGAAGACCAAGCACGGCCAGGCCATCCTCAAGCTGACGGGACAGCGACGCGCCCTCACCCGCACCCTCGCCGAGGTCAGCCAGCAGATCCGGGCCAAGCTGTTTCGTGAGCGACGCCAGAGGCTGATGGATGACTACGAGCGCTCGCTGCGCCAAAAATCGAAGGTGGAAGTGAACGAAGCCAAGCTCTCCGAAGTCCGGGTCGATCTGTCCAAAGACATCGGTGCGCCCGAGGATTTGCGGCCACCGAAGGGCTCGGGCAGCTATCATCCACCGTTCCAAGACGCCCCGCAGGCTTCGCCGATGCGACCCGGAGCGCCGACTCCACCGCCCGTCGCCAAGCCCGATTCGCCCTAACTTCCGCTACCCGAAATGACGAACTACGCCATGACCTGTGCCAAGTCTTCTCTGTCGTCTCCCGTCGCCCGTCTGCTGCGGTCGCTGACTCTGGGGAGTGTGCTGCTGGGCTCGACGGCCATCGCCAGCAATGTCCTCGATCGCGTGCTGGCGGTCGTCAACGATGAGATCGTCCTCGATACCGAGGTGCTCCAAGCGACCGAGATGGAAGCCCGGCAAGCACTTGCCAACGTCGACCGCGACTCCGCCGAAGGTCAGCGCCGCTACGACGAGCTGCGCCGCCGCGTCCTCGACAGCCAGATCGAAAAAGTCCTGATCGCCCAGTACGCCCGCGAGCAGAAGGTCTACGTCACCGAAGACGAGATGCGCAGCGCGATCAAGGACGTGGTCAAAAACAACAACCTCAACGACGAGTCCCAGCTGCGCGAGGCGCTCAAAGCGCAAGGCATGGCGTGGGACGCGTACAGCAGCATGCTCCGTCAGCAGCTGCTCCAGCTGAAGGTCGTCAATACCGCCGTTCGCAGCCGAGTCACCGTCGGTGATGACGAAGTTCGTGCCTACTATGCGCAGACGGTGCGGCAGGTCGCAGGCGATCAGCTCCAAGTCCACATTCAGCAGATCTTGATCCCGGTCAGCAAGACCGCGCCCGCCACGACCATTGCCGAAAAGCGCGCCAAAGCCGCCAAAGCGGTTGAGGGAGCCCGGGCCGGTCAAGACTTTGCGTCGCTGTGCCAGAAGTTTTGCGAGGACGGGGCCAAGGGCGATGGCGACTCGGGACTGATCTCGCGCAGCGAACTCCCGGTCGAGCTTCGTGAAGTGGTCACCACCATGGACCCCAGCGATGTCCGCGGCCCGATCCGTGGCGATCGTGGCTTTTACGTGGTCCGCCTGGTCGAAAAGAAAGACGCCGAGGTCCGACCGTTCGAGGAAGTCAAAGAGACGCTGCGCCGTCAGCTGTACGAACAGCAAGTCGAAAAAGCGGTCACGGCCTGGCTCAAGGAGCTACGCCGCAAGGCCCACGTCGACGTAAGATTGTAGCTACCATCAGCGTCGCCACCGACGCAGGCAGGGGCTGCTTTGGCACTACTCGACAAGTTCAACCGCTTCGCCAACCAGTTTAGTGATCTGCTCGGGGACATCGCCGATGATGTCCGGGCCCACGTCGAGCTGGCTGCCCAGCTCCTGGAGCGTGGTGACTACGAGGCCGCGATTCGCGAGCTGCGCCATGCGCTCGACAAGCGCCGCGACCACGCCCGTGCCCATTACCTGCTTGGCTTGTGTTATCTGCGACGAGCCGAGCCTGGCGATCTGGCCGCAGCCAAACGTGCACTTGGGGATGCGCTGGCTGCCAAAGAGGGCTACGCCGAGGCGTACATCGCGCTCGGGGATGTTCAGCGTCAGGCCGGCGAGCCGCTCATGGCCAGTGAGTCGTACCGCCAGGCGCTGCCACTTCTCGATGATGAGCTCCAGCGCGCCGAGCTAGAGCTACAGCTTGGCACGGTCTACCTGGACCTCGGTCAGCTCGACAAAGCGGTCCGCGAGCTGCGCAAGTCGGTGTCGAGCAATCCCGACGACGCCAAAGCGCAAGGGCTGCTCGGTCAAGCGCTGGTGCTGCAAGCCCAAAAGCGCAACGAAGCGCCGGGCAGTCCGACCTGGGATGCGGCGCGGCAGTGTCTGCTCAAGGCGTCGCGGGCCGAGCAAGCAGACCCTCAGGTGCTGACCACGCTGGGTAAGCTGCTGCTGTCGTCAGGACAGATCCCCGATGCCGAAAAGGCGCTGCTGCGGGCCGTGCAAGCCGCGCCCGAGCGAGTCGAGACGCTGCTGCTCCTCGGTGAGCTGCGCATTCAGCAAGGCGATACCGCGTCGGCGTATGAGCAAGGTCTGCGTGCCTACAGCAGTGCCCGCAAAGAGAACCTCGCGCTGGGAATGGCCGAGTCGCACCGCCTGCTCGCCCGCTGTCACACCCGCAGTGGATCGCCCGAGCGAGCGCTTGGGGCCTTGCGGGAAGCCGAAGCGGTGCTGCCGACCGATGCCACAGAGCTGCGCGCGCAGATCCTCCGGGATGCGATGGAGCTGAGTCTGCGACACGGACTGACTGCCGATGCAGTGGCGCTGGCCAAGCAGCCGCTGGTGTCGGAAAGTCCGCTGGGGCTGTTGGTGCAAAGTCTGGACGCATCCCTGCCGATAGCCGATGCGGAAGCCCTGCTCGCACGAGCGCTGGCCGCTGGCGATGGCGTCGAAGTTCGCCTGGCCCAGGCCTCGCTCGAGCAGCGCAAAGGCAACACCGCCGGAGCCGCCAGTCACTATCGACGCGCCGCCAGCCTCGCCCCGAGTGATCCTCGTCCGCGCAAGGCCCTCGGCGCACTCTACGACGGGGAGCGCAAGAGCCTGCCGAAGGAGCTGTACGGGCTGCTGCTCAAAGTCCATCAGCACTTTGCCAAGACGCCCGAGCTGTCCGAGTGGCTGCCCGATGCCGCCAAGCTGGTCGAGACGCTCGACAGGCCGCTGCTGGTGACGGTGATGGGCGAGTTCAACTCTGGCAAGTCGACGTTCGTCAATGCCCTGCTCGGGGAAGAAGTGGCGCCAATGGGCATCACTCCGACGACGGCGACGATCAACATCCTGCGCTACGGGCGCGAGCGGGCCGGTCGGGTCGTCTATCGCGATGGCCAGAGCCGCACCGTCGGTTGGGACAAGGTTCCGGCGCTGCTGCGTGGACTCGATCCCGTCGAGGTCAGCCGCATCCGCGTCGTTGAAGTGCTCTATCCCCTGGAGGTCTTGCAGCGCGTCAACGTCGTCGATACGCCCGGACTCAACTCGATCTTGCCCGAGCATGAAGCGGTAGCGCGTGAGTTCATCGCCCAGGCCGATGCCGTGATCTGGCTCTTCACCGTCGACCAGGCCGGCAAAGCGAGTGAGCTGGAAGCCCTGACCAGCATCCGCAGCGCCGGCAAGCAGATCCTCGGAGTGCTCAACAAGATCGACCGACTGCCGCAGATGACCACGATTCCGGGCAGCCTCTCGCCTGAACCTTCGCAGCCCGACTCGCCGCAGCCAGACCCGTCTCAGCCAGACCAGCCGCAGTCTCTACAGGCCATCTTGGCGCATCTAAATGATCCAGACACCGGACTCAAAGATGTGCTGGAGGTCGTGGTGCCGTTCTCGGGTCGCCAGGCGCTGCTCGGACGAAAGAACAAGGACGAGGCGCTGCTGGCCCAGGCAAACCTCCCGGCGCTGGAGCGAGCGCTGGAGGAGCGCTTCTTTCAGCGCTCGCAGGCCATCAAGAACGCGGCGGCCCGGACTCGGCTCGGACAGCTGCTCGATCGGGCGCAGAAGCACGCCGAGTCGCTGCTGCACAAGAGTCACCATGACGAGCTGGATCAAGCGCAGCGGCTCTTGGCTGCCGATGCCCTTTTGTTTGCCCGCGACTTCATCCCCAGTGAGCGCAAGCGGCTGATTGCCGAAGCCGGCAGTGCCCACCAAGTCGCCGCCCAAGAGACGCTGTCGTTTGTGCGACCTCGGCGCTGGGCGTTTGGGGAGCATCAGGCGGCCCCGGCGGATCGAGACTTTTTGCTCAACCTCCTAGACGACAAGCTATCGGCGCTGTGTCAGTCGTCGCGGGCGCGGGTGGTGGAGTCGCTCCTGCTCGGTCCCGATGACGGCAATCTGCTGCGACTGCTCGATGAGCAGGTCTATGGTCGCTACCTGGCGTTCTCGCGCGGCTACCTGCGCGGCGGCAAGGTCGATGACTTCTTCGTCCGCGTCCTGCCCAAGCTGGACCTGACTGAAGCCGCGATTGGTCGCGCCCTGGAGCGAGACTCCCCGACAGCGGTTGATATCCTGGAAAGTGAGCTCTTGTCCCCCCTGCGCTCGTTTGGTGAAGCGCGGTATCGGCAGGCCAGCGAAAAGCTCCTCGCCCAGCTGGCCAAGGAAGAGCTGCGGCAGCTCGATATCGATGAAAGGGTGCTGTTTCCGCTGACCGCTCTCGGCGCCGCCCTGGCTGCTGTGTAGGGATTTCTCTGCGGAATCAGTCTTCGGCTATGCTGCATATTGCCTTGCAGCGCGCCGCCAATGAGCCCGTCCAAACTACGCACCTCGATACGCGAGCTGGGAGTTCCGTATCAGCTTCTCTTCGTATCAGGCGTCCTGTCTGACATCGGCGGCTTTTCGACGGTCACAGCCCTTCAGGTTCACGTCTCGCAGCTGACCCACGGCAACACGTCGTTTATGGGCCTTATCTCGGTGGCCACGCTGCTGCCGATGATCATCGCCGCGCCGATAGGGGGCGTGTGGGCCGAAAAGTACAACCGGCGAACGGTGATGGTCGTCAACGACTTGGTGCGCATCCCGCTGGTGCTGCTGATGGCGATGACGCAGTCGGTGTGGCTGCTGCTCCTCCTCCACGGCAGCATCTGCGCTTGCACCGCGCTGTTTATGCCCTCGCGTCAGTCGCTGATTCCCGAGCTGGTCCCCAGTGAGCGCCTGCTGCTCGCCAACACGCTCAGCGGTGGCGTGATCTCGCTGGTTCACATGCTCGGCCCGCCGCTCGGGGTGCTGATCTACCACCTGACCGGCGGACTCACCGGCGTCGTCATCATCGAGGCGATCGCCTACCTCGTCTCGGCCCTGCTGCTGTATCGGCTGCCCTCACGACCACGCCTTGCCCAGCCGAGCGCCGACTTCAGCCTGATCCGCGAGGTCGTCGATGGCATGCGCTACGTCAAGAGCGAGCCCGACCTGCGCCAGATCTTCATCATCTTGGTTACCGCCGGAGCCGCCATCGGCCTGCTCATGCCGCTGCTTCTGCCCTTTGTCCACGAGGTCCTCCATGGCTCCGACCAGCTGTACGCGACCCTGATCTTCTGGTTCGGACTCGGCGGCCTCATCGGACCGGTTGTCGGGCATGCGCTCGGTCGGTTCATCGGGCTCGGTCGCACCTTGGTCTTGTGCTCGCTCACCGAGGCGTTCCTGCTCACCCTCTGGTCCCGCGCCGAAGACCGCCGCCTCAGCATCGCGCTGCTGGTGCTGTGGGGCATCGAGGTCTTCGCCCTCATCCCCTGTTACACCAGCTACCTTCACACCTATGCCAAGCGCGAGCTGATGGGCCGCACCTTCGCCTTGTTCGATCAAGCGGTGTACGTGCCGCAGATTGCCTCGGCGCTGGTGGTGGTGTCGCTGGGCAACCGGCTGCCCACGCAAGCGATCCTGACCGGGGCCGGCATCTGCTACTTCACGATCATCGCCAGCACCCTGTGGAGCCAAGGCGCCCGCCGACTCATCAAGCGCAGTGGCCACGTCGCCCCCACCGTCCTCGCCGAAGGTCCCCCCCCGCCTCCCTAGCCTGACTCCCAGCCCAATTCCCTAGCCTGATTCAGAACCGTAGCGAGGATGACCGATGGCGTAGGCGAGCGAGCGGAACGTCCTTAGGGACGTGAGCACGTTCGACATAGCCAGCGGCCACCGCAGTAGGTTCTGAATCAGGCGCGAATGTTCTCGTCGAAGTCGGCGGTAAGCCGGGTTCTGTTCGTCCCCTTGCGGGGGCGCGAAGGTCATTCATCTAGGCCCACACTTGCGCGGGGGCTCAAGCGACCTACCTGAGAGTCTCCTTGCGGAGCGAGGCGGGCCACCTCGGGAGCGAGCTTCACCCTCTATGCGGTCTTGCTTTGGATGGGGTTTTCCGTGCGAGCTCTGTCACCAAAGCCCCGGTGCGCTCTTACCGCACCTTTTCACCCTTACCAGCCGAAGCTGGCGGTCTGTTTTCTGTGGCACTTTCCTGCAAGTCACCTTGACTGGCCGTTAGCCAGCATCCTGCCCTGTAAAGCCCGGACTTTCCTCCCGCTCACCTTGCGGCAAGCCGGCGACCTTCTCACCGACTCCGACGAGAACCTGGCGAAGCTAGCGCACAAACCCCCGCTCGTTCAAGAATCAATCTCGCGATATCCACGGTCATGGCTGCATCTGCCCCTTCCAGCCCCGCTGGCAATGTCTTGTCGGTGATGTTCCTGACTGCCTGCACGCTCGGAGGGCTGCTGCTGCTCGAGCTGGGCATCTGGTACGAGCTGCGGCCCTATGCCATCGCGCTGTGGCAGCTTCAGCACCTGCCCGAGCGCCAGATCGGCGACGACTTCAGCGGACCCGCCGTTCTCCATGGCCACCTGGAAACCACCGCCCTCCGCCGCAGCCCGAGCGGCACGCCGAGCGTCGTGTACTACGCCTGGGTCGAAGACCACTATCGCTCCGGTCGCAGTACCAGTGTCCGCGTGCTGTGCAACGTCGGCGAGGACGAGGACCTGACCTTCCGCCAGGGCCGCCGCACCCTGCCGTTTGCGCTGTTTCACCATGACGAGCACATCGAGCTGCTCAAGCGGGACGGCTACCTAGATTCACTGCGAATGCAGCCCAAGGTGGCCATTGACCTTGGGCCAGTGGTCAGCCAAAAGCCGGTGCCCGAGGAGATGCAAAAGCGCTGCAACTCGGTTCTGTACCCACGCGGGACCCTGCACTACAAAGAGACGCGGCTTCAGCCCGGCGAGCCGGTCACGATCATTGCCTGTCAGCAGGCGGGCGAGCTGCGCAGCTGTCCGGGCACGTCTCCTGTCGCGGGAGTGCTGGCCAAGTCGTCCACGGCGCGGCTCCGTCAGGCCTTTGCGCAGACCCCGCTCAACTGGCTGCGCGGCGGCACGGTGGTGCTGGCGCTGGCGCTCGGCTACCTGCTGTCGGTCCTGTACAAGCTCAGCGGAGGCGACAAGTAGCCGATGTTCCTGTCGTGGCTCGATCTGCTGCTCGGCTTTGTGGTGTGGTGGGTCGGCCTGCACTTCTTCGCCCACGCCCACCAGCGCCGCAGCCAGCGACTCCGCTGCGGCGAGCGCGACCGCATCGCCCTCATCATCATGTGGCTCAGCGCCGTCCTCGTCACCACCGGCCTCCTCCTCGTCCTCGCCTCCCTCACCCTCCAGTGGATCATCCACTAACCCCACCATCCCCTGCCAGTGCGGGGCTCGACAGGCCGCTGCCTTCACGCATATAACGTCGCCATGCCCAGCGCCCGTCCGCACCACCACGAGGAGCGGCTCCGCATCCGTGCCTTTGGACCCATCGCAGAAGCCGACATCACGGTCCGCCCCCTGACCGTCTTCATCGGCCCGCAGGCCACAGGAAAGTCCCTCACTGCCCAGCTCCTCTACTTCATGCGCGGGCTCGAGGAGCTGGTGGAGCCAGAGGTAGCAATGCCTGGCATCAGCGTCTTCCCGGAAGCGGACCTTACCGACAGGCTCGGCAAGTGGATTGATCGCTCGCTGTTAAACCTAGCCAGCTCACCCCGCTCCCAGGTGAGCTGGTCAGCGCTATCGACCAGTCCGTCAGACCCAGAAGTGCAAGAGTGCACCTTGTCTGGCATAGAACGACCAAGGACCGACAGCGACGTGCAGCTCCGTGGCAATGAGGCGCTCAGGCTGAGGATCAACCAAGCCCTGGCAAACCCTGCGCCGCCATCACTCATTGCTGAGGAACAGACCTATGTTCCCGCAGGACGAATCCTCTGCTCCTTGGTGCCGCCTTGGCTGGGACTGTCTCTCCTGAGCAGACAACGCCTACCCTGGCCCGGCTACTTGAGCATGTTCTACGAGAAGCTGGGCAAGGCGATCTCGCTCCTGCCAACCGATCCAGCGCAGGCCAGTCTTTTTCGTTCGCCGGCTCAAGAGCGCCTAACCGAAAAAAGCAGGTCGTCCCTACGGGGCCACTTGTCGCGAAGGCAGCGCGATGTGCAGCTGTCCGTCCAGCTGCGAGAGTACAAAGAGGTGGTAGTCAATAGCGCCATCGGCGGCGGGTTTGCTTCGGGGCAGCTGGAGACTTGGCCGCTGTGGACGCTGCTGCAAGCGCATCTGCCGTCCGACCAGATCAAGCGCATCTTCATTGAGGAACCGGAAGCCCACCTGCACCCCACCGCGCAGCGCGACACGGTCGAAGCGCTGGTGACGCTGCTCCGGCACCGCTTCCGCTTTGTCCTGACCACCCACAGTCCGTACGTCCTGTATGCGCTCAACAATGCGCTGCTGGCAGGACGGGTGCTGCGGGATGGCAAGCCGCTGCCCGTGGGCTTCCCGGCGGACTTTTCGCTGGCCCCGCAAGACATCTCGGCCTATCGGTTCACCCACGATGGCCAGGTTGTCTCTCTGTTTGATGAGGAAACCGGCCTGCTCGATGCCGCCGAGCTGGACGACCCTGCCGCAGCCTTGAGCGCGGAGTTCTCCGACCTGCAAGACGCCTTCTATCGGGACAAGCCATGAGCCCGCCCGCTTGGCTGCTCGCCCTTGGGGTGCCAGGCAAGTGCATGGAGCCGCTTGCCGCAGCCCAGGAAAACCAGCGCCGCTTCAAGCTGGAGGTGGCCCGGAACCGGACCGTCTGGAGAGTTCGGGTCGATGGCTGCTGGCTCAGCTCGCCGCAACAGAAAAAGGTCGACTACCTGTTCTGCGTGGAAGAGCCGTCCGGCAGCTGGAAGCTGATCCTGGTCGAGCTAAAGGGCAAAGACTTTGGCCACGCGCTTGAGCAGATCCGTCAAGTCGTCGAGTTCATCAAAGCGCAGCCCACCTTCCACCAGCTCGGCAGCCAGCCGATTCAGGCGGTCGTGGTCCTCAGCAATGGCAACAATGTCCCCGCCTATCAGCGTGAACGCGACCGCTTGCGAGCCCGGCACGGCATCCAGGTCATCGCCAAGTCCCAGCACTACACCATGACCCTCTAGCCGGCCCCAGGGAAGCCGCTTGGCTTCCAGCGCACCGCTTACTTGGCCTTGGGGAAGCCGCTTGGCTTCCAGCGCACCGCTTACTTGGTCTTGGGGAAGCCGCTTGGCTTCCAAAGCACCGCTTACTCGGCCTTGGGGAAGCCGCTTGGCTTCCGGAGCACCGCTCACTCGGCCTTGGGGAAGTCGCTTGGCTTCTTAGACACCGCTTCCTTGGCCTGGGGGAAGCCGCTTGGCTGCTTGGGGGCGGGTTACTCAGTGGGAGGTGGCTCGGTGGGCTTGGTCGGGACGCGGCGGCGGGCACTGACTCTGGAGGCGGTGTAGAGGCTCGGGAAGTCGGCTTCGCCGGCTTCTCTGAGGAGGAAGCGGGCGGCGCGGGCGACTTCTTCGTAGAGCTGGACGAGCAGGGCGAAGGCGCGCCACACCGACTCTCGCGAGGCGTCGGGGCGGGGGCTGCGCAGCTCGCTGGTGATGCGCTGCGACAGGTGCAGCGCGGTGTCGGCATCGCCGGGGTGATAGAAGCGCTGATCGTGGATAAGCTGGGCATGCTCGCTGCGATACAGGGCCGCAAGGCGCCGCAGGTCCTCCGCCAGGTCCAGGTAGCCCTGCCCGGCCCGGATGTCGTCCACTTGCTTCTGCAGGTGGGCATCGTCGCGGAACTGGTAGGCGCAGACCTCGATCATGCGCTGGCGCAGGGACACCGACTCTTGGACCAGGGTCAGCGGCAGCTTGGCGGTCGAGGGCTCGGCCTCCGCCTGAGCGAGCCGCGACTGCGCCCACAGCAGCGCCTGCGCGCACAGCCCCAGGTCATCGATGGCGGCATGGTGAAACTCGGTCTTCGGCAGCGAGAGCAGGCGGGCGCGCAGGCTGGGATCGGACAGGCGCGGCACGGTGTCGCTTAGGACGAAGCTGGCAGCGGCCCGGACCTCGGCGCGCGGCGGACCCAGGCGGTCGGCAGCAATCGCGGCAAGCTGCGGCTGGAGCTTGGTGAAGGCCAGCTCTCCCGGGTCAGCGGCAGGGGGCGGACTCGGCGGCGTGGGCTTGGCAGGACTTGCGGGCTTCTTGCGTGGTGTGGGCATGCCGGAATGAAAAGCCGCCCGCGTCCGGCTCGCAAGGGGAAATCACGCGGGCCGACTGAGGCGAATCGGCCAAGCCGTGCGGAAGCTTCTGTCCGGTGGATCGCAGCCGCTGGGTTACAGGCCGGTGCAGCAGCAGGAGACAGCGCCGACACCGAGGAACGGCTCGCTGCACTGGAAGCCCTTGTTCATGTTGCCGGCACAGACGGTGTTGTCGAACGACGCGCCGCCGTAGCGCTTGGTGTCGCCGGGCACTGCGCAGCCGTAGTTTTGGCAGCCTCGGTTCTGGCTGGCGCAGTACTCGCCGCAGTTGCCGAACTTTTCCAAGGTCGAGCCGGTGACGCACTTCGAGAGGGTCGGCTCGCCCTTTTGCTGCGGGGGGCCGCTGGGTCCGATGCCGAGGGCGGCGCAAGAGAAGGCGCTGGAGGCGAGCAGCAGGCCGCAGGCGACGCCAAGCAGCGAGCGGGTGAAGCGACCGAGGGAGGGCTGACCAGCAGGGGGGGAGGAAGCGCAGGAGCGATCAAGATGGCTTTGCATAAGCCATCATACAACGCCCGCCCCAAAGTCAGCCCAGCGCCGAACCAGCCGACAACCGCCAGTAGGTGTGGCGAGGAGTGGGCACTTGACACTTGCGTTGGGCAAGTGGTAAGTGCTCGCACCGAAACCCCCCCGGAGCATCCATGATCTTGCAGGCACTCATGCTCGCGATACGCGAGGGAGCCGAGGAAAAAGCCCCGCCCGTCATCGACATTGACGGCACGGTACTTGTTCAGTTCGCGATCTTCGTCGCGATGTTCATCGTCCTTCGCCAGTTCCTCTTTAAGCCGTACATGAAGATGCGTGATGACAGGGCGCATCGGATCAGCTCGGCAGAGGCAACCGCCGACGAAACCCAGAAGCGCGCCGCCGCCATCGAGAAGCAAGTCAAAGAGAAGATGGACAAGGCGCGGCAGAGCGCCGATGACGAGCGGCTGAAGCTTCAGCACGAAGGCCGGCAGCGGGAAGAAGAGCTGCTGGCGGCGGCCCGGGAGCGAGCCCAAGGCCGCATCCGTGCCACCCGTGAGCAGGTCGCCGCGCAGGTGTCGCAGGCGCAGACCGAGCTGGCGCAGCGTGCCGAGGTGCTGTCCAAAGTCCTGGCGACCAAGCTGCTCGGACGAGAGGTCTAGGCCATGAAGAGACGTACTACGCTCGCCCAGCTCTCGCTCTGGCTGTCTGGCCTGGCGCTGCTGGCAGTGCCGCAGCTGTCGCAGGCGCAGCAGCCGGAAGCGCCGGTCGTGCACAAGCCCGAGGGCATTCCGACTCCGCAGCCGGTCCGCAACCCGGCGACGCAGTTTCCGCCGCTTCGAGCCGGGGGACCCGCTGCGGCCCAGCCGGTGGAAGCCGCACCTGCGCCGGCTCCAGCGGCTGCCGTCGCAGCGCCTGCCGAAGTCGCCGCGCCACCGGCAGCCCAGCCGACGCCCGAGCCGGCTCATGCCGAGCCGGTCCACGCCGAGCCGGTCCACGCTGAGCCTGCGCATGCCGAGCCGGTCCACGCCGAGCCGGCCCATGATGCCCCCGCCGGTGGCGATCATGCCGCCCCGGCGCATGCGGAAGCTTCCCACGGGGAGCACGGGAGCGCCCACGGCGGTGCCCACGAAGCCGGCCCGGTGATCGAGAACTGGTGGAGCTGGGACTACGGTCCCGGCAAGAGCCATCACCACCCACCGTTTGGCTTTGCGCTCATCAACTTTGCGGTGTTCTTGCTGCTGCTGAACAAGCTCGCCGGCAAGAGCTGGAAAGAGTTCCTCGCCAACCGGCACCTCGAGGTCCGCAAGGCCCTCGACCGCGCGCGGGAGCTGGAGCAGAAGGCGCAAGAGCAGCTGGCCGAGTACGAGAAGAAAGGCCAGGCAATGCAGGCCGAGATCGACACGCTGCTCACGTCGATGAAGGCGCAGGCGCAGGTCGAGCGGCAGCGCATCATTGCCCACGCGGAGTCCGAGGCGGCGAAGCTGCTAAAGGATGCCGAGGCGCAGGTGCAGCAGACGATCGAAGGCGCCAAGCGGGATCTGGAGCGCAAGACGGCGCTGCTGGCGGTGGAGCTGGCCGAGAAGCTGGTGACGAGCCGCATCAATGAGTTCGATCAGCGGAACTTGGTCGAGCGCTTTGTCGCGCAGGTCGAGTCAGCCGCCAGCCAGCCGCCCACGGGAGGTCGCTCATGATCAGCGGATCGGCATCACGGCGCTACGCCCGCGCCATCCTCGGCATCGGACAAGCCCAGGACAACTTGGAGTCGCTGACCGCTGAGGTCGAGCAGCTCGCGCAGTCGATTGAAACCAGCGCCGATCTGCGGACGGTGCTGCTCAACCCCGCGTTCTCGCAGTCGCAGCGGCAGGATGTGCTGGCGCAGGTCTGTCAGCGGCTGGCCCTGTCGAAGACGACGCAGAACCTGGCGCAGCTGCTGCTTGTGCGCGGACGGGTTCCGAACCTGCCCGGCATTGCGCGCAGCCTGCGACAAATGGTGGACGAGGTCGCGGGTCGAGTGCGGGTTCGGCTGGTATCTGCGAAGCCTCTTGATGCGGCGGCGGAAGCCCGGATTCGCTCGGCGCTGGGCAAGGCGACCGGCAAGACGGTGCTGTGTGAGAAGAGCGTGGACGAGTCGCTGCTCGGCGGGGTGATCACCCAGGTGGGCGATGTGATCTACGACGGCAGCCTGCGAGGCGAGCTAGAGAGCCTGAAGGCGCGCTGGCAGGGATAGTCATCAGTCATCTTGCGCCGCTTCCGGAAGCGAGAGCGGCTTTACCGATATTGGCCTCCCTCGCCGGATGGCACAGGAGGCAGGAGCAGCTATGGAACTCAGGGCCGAAGAGATTTCCCAGATCATCCGCAAGCAGATCGAAGACTACGACCAGAAGGTGTCGGTCCAAGAGACGGGCACTGTGCTGATGGCCGGCGACGGCATCGCGCGTGTCTACGGTCTGTCTGGCGCCATGGCCGGCGAGACGCTCGACTTCCCGCACGGCATCAAGGGGATCGTGCTCAACCTCGAAGAGGACAACGTCGGTGTCGCGCTGCTCGGCAACTACGAGCTGATTCGCGAAGGCGATGTGGTCAAGCGCACCGGACAGATTGCCTCGGTGCCAGTCGGCAAGGGGCTGCTGGGCCGGGTCGTCAATGCGCTCGGTCAGCCGATCGATGGCAAGGGCCCGCTACAGTCCACCGAGTCGAGCAAGGTCGAAGTCAAAGCCCCCGGCATCGTCTACCGCAAGTCGGTCCACGAGCCGATGCAGACCGGCATCAAGGCGATCGACGCGATGATTCCGATTGGCCGAGGCCAGCGCGAGCTGATCATCGGTGACCGCCAGACCGGCAAGACCGCCGTCGCCATCGACACGATCATCAACCAGAAGGGCCAGAACCTGTTCTGCATCTACGTCGCCATCGGCCAGAAGCAGTCCACGGTGGCGAGCGTGGTCGACAAGCTGACCCAGACTGGCGCGATGGAGTACACCTGCGTGGTCGTTGCCGGCGCGAGTGAGCCAGCGCCGCTGCAGTTCCTGGCCCCGTATACCGGCGTCACCATCGGCGAGTACTTCCGGGACAACGGGATGCACGCGCTCATCGTCTATGACGATCTGTCGAAGCAAGCGGTTGCTTATCGTCAGCTGTCGCTGCTGCTGCGCCGTCCCCCGGGTCGCGAGGCGTATCCCGGCGACGTGTTCTTCATTCACAGTCGGCTCCTGGAGCGGGCCGCCAAGCTGTCGGATGACAAGGGCGCGGGCTCGCTGACGGCACTGCCGATCATCGAGACGCAGGCCGGTGACGTGTCGGCGTACATTCCGACCAACGTCATCTCGATCACGGACGGTCAGATCTACCTGGAGAGCGACCTGTTCTTCTCGGGCATTCGTCCCGCCGTCAACGTCGGTATCTCGGTAAGCCGCGTCGGTGGTTCGGCCCAGGTGGCGGCGATGCGCGCGATTGCCGGAACGCTGCGTCTGCAGATGGCGCAGTACCGGGAGCTGGCGGCGTTTGCGCAGTTTGGCTCGGACCTCGATAAGGCCAGTCAGGATGCGCTCAACCGAGGCGCGCGGATGGTCGAGCTGCTGAAGCAAGGCCAGTATCAGCCACTGCCGGTGGTGCGTCAGGTGCTGTCGATCTATGCCGGTACGAAGGGCTACATCGACAAGGTGCCGGTGAGCGAAGTGCTCCGCTACGAGCGGGAGCTGTATGCCTTCATCGATACCAAGCCGGGTCTGTGGGACGAGCTGGACAAGAAGTGCCGCGACAAGAAGGCCTTTAAGGATCTCTCGGCGCAGATGGATCAGCTCCTGAAGGAGTTCGGTGAGCGCTTCGTCGACAAGCCCCAGGCCCAAAAGAAGGCGAGCTAGTCCATGCCTTCGCTGAAATCAATCCGCAAGCGCATTGCCTCGGTGAAGAACACCCAGAAGATCACCAAGGCGATGAAGATGGTGGCCACGGCGAAGCTGCGTCGGGCCCAGGATGCGGTGAAGGCGATTCGACCCTATGCCAACCACCTGGGGGACATCGCGGAGGATCTGGCGGCGCGGCTTTTGGCTGAGCCCGAGCTTCAGGCTGGCGGCGAAGGGCAAGACGAGCCCACGACAGATGGTGGACCGTCGCTATCGCTCTTGCACAAGATCCTCGTCGGCGGAACCGATAAGCGGGTGCGGCTGGTGGTCGTCTCGGCGGATCGTGGCCTGGCCGGTGCCTACAACAGCAGCATCTTCCGGCGGGCCGAGCGCTTCGCCACCGAGATCAAGCTGCAAGAGGGGCACAGCCTCGATGTGGTCGTGGTCGGCAAGAAGGGTCGCGACTACTTCCGCCGTCGGCCCTTCAAGGTCGTCGCTGAGCTGCCGGGCGTCGAGCCCAAGACTGCCGCCAAGCGTGCCCGCGAGCTGAGCAGTCAGCTCAATGAAGCGCTGCTCGGCAATGAAGTCGACGCGATCTACGTGCTCTATAACGAGTTCAAGTCGGCAGCGAGCCAGGTGGTCCGGCTGGAGCGACTGCTCCCGGTCAAGGTTCGTACGTCGGTGCGCAAGCAAGAGGAGGAGTCGCAAGATGAGCCCAAGCTGCTCATCGACTTCATCTATGAGCCGGATCGCCCGGCAGTGCTCACGCACCTTCTGCCGCTGTTTCTGGAAACCGAGCTGTGCCGCATCTTTTTGGAGGCGATTGCCTCGGAGATGGGCGCCCGCATGAGCGCGATGGACAACGCCTCACGCAACGCCAAGGAAATGATTGCTCGGCTGACCCTGCAATATAACCGCGCCCGCCAAGCCGCCATCACCAAGGAGCTGATGGAAATCGTCGGTGGAGCCGAGGCGCTAAAGGGATAGTTTGCGATGAATACGACCCAAGCTCAAAGCACTGGCAGCGGACGCATCACCCAGGTCATCGGTCCCGTTGTGGACGTTGAGTTCCAGGGGATTCCGCCCGAGATCAACACCGCGCTGCTCGTCACCAATCCGTCGATCAGCGCCTTAGCCGACAACCTCACGGTCGAGGTCGCCCAGCACCTGGGTGAGCACACCGTGCGCTGCATCGCGATGGACTCGACCGACGGTCTGATCCGGGGCCAGCTGGTGAAGAATACGGGCGCGCCGATCTCGGTTCCCGTTGGGCCAGAGGTCCTTGGCCGCATCCTCAACGTCGTCGGTGCCCCCGTCGATGAGCGCGGTCCGGTCAACGCCAAGATGACCCGCGCGATCCACCAGCCGCCACCCAAGTTCACCGAGCAGAGCACCAAGGTGGAAGTGCTCGAGACGGGCATCAAGGTCATCGACCTGCTCGCTCCGTATCGTCGTGGTGGCAAGATCGGCCTGTTCGGCGGCGCCGGCGTCGGCAAGACCGTGCTGCTGATGGAGCTCATCCACAACGTCGCCAAGGCCAAGGGCGGCTTCTCGGTGTTCGCGGGCGTCGGCGAGCGGACCCGCGAAGGCAACGACCTCTATCACGAGTTCATCGAAGGCGGCATCATCGTCGAGAACGACCTGACCAAGAGCAAGGTGTCGCTGATCTACGGTCAGATGAACGAGCCGCCGGGAGCCCGCGCCCGCGTCGGCCTGACCGGACTGACGATCGCCGAGTACTTCCGCGATGTCGAAGGCCGTGACGTGCTGTTCTTCGTCGACAACATCTTCCGCTTCACCCAGGCGGGCTCCGAGGTGTCGGCGCTCCTCGGTCGTATCCCCAGCGCCGTCGGTTATCAGCCGACGCTGTCCACCGAGATGGGCGCGCTTCAGGAGCGCATCACTTCAACGGACAAGGGCTCGATTACGTCGGTGCAGGCGATCTACGTTCCTGCCGACGACTTGACCGACCCGGCCCCGGCGACGGCCTTTGCCCACCTGGACGCCACCACCGTGCTGTCGCGTGCGATCTCTGAGCTGGGCATCTATCCAGCGGTCGATCCGCTCGACTCGACCTCGACGCTGCTCCAGCCCCACGTGGTCGGTGAGGAGCACTACCGCTGTGCCCGCGACGTGCAGCGCGTCCTGCAGCGCTACAAAGAGCTTCAGGACATCATCGCGATTCTGGGCATGGACGAGCTGTCGGAAGAGGACAAGCAGACCGTCGCCCGCGCTCGCAAGATCCAGAAGTTCCTGTCGCAGCCGTTCCACGTTGCCGAGCAGTTCACCAACATCCCCGGCAAGCTGGTTCCGCTAGCGGATACGATCCGTAGCTTCCGGGGCATCGTCGACGGCGAGTACGACCACCTCTCGGAGCAGGCCTTCTACATGGTCGGCGCCATCGAGGAAGCGGTCGAAAAGAACAAGAAGCTGCTCTCAGAGGCCAAGTAAGCCCATGATCGCGCTGCATGTGGTGACCCCCGAGGGCAAGACCCTCGACCAAGAAGTGGACGAGGTGACGCTGCCAGGACTGCTGGGCGAGTTTGGTGTGCTGCCCGGCCACGTTCCGATGCTGTCAGCGATGAAGGCCGGGGTGCTGCGCTACCGCCGAGGCCAAGAGCGCGGTCTGGTCGCAGTCGGTCCAGGCTTTGCCGAGGTCGATGGCAAAGACAAGGTGGTCGCCCTGGTCCAGCGGGCGCTGCCTTCGTCGCGTCTCTCCAGCGAAGCCGCCGACCAGCTCCTGGCCGATGCCAGCGAGCGACTCAAGGGTGACAAGTCCGAGCGCGGCAGTGCCGAAGCCGACCGTGACTTCGCCCTCGCCCAGCTCGAAGCCCTCGGCAAGAAGTCGTAGCCCTCCCTGCCCCGCCCCACTTAGGGGGGCAATCAATCTTCCTTCAGCCACTGCGCAGCCCGTAGGTTCTGTTATTGGGTTGGACCGGCCCCCTGATAACCTGATCCGATGCGTCTACACGGCTTGATACGGCCCATCCCCTGTACAGTCTTTGCTCCCCTCTTGCTGAGCGTGCTCACGTCTGCCGACTGGATCGCAGGAGGCCCCGCGCACAGTGGGACAGCCTATGCAGAGTCGGGCCAGGCATCATCCATCGACTCCGCAGCCCTCGATCGAGCACTCGCCACCACGCGATCCGAGCTGGCCGCAGCGTGTGGCCGAGCCATCCCGATTCGCGTAGACATCGGTAGCTTCATCAAGCATCCGTTCAAGCCGTCAGAGCGTGATGTAGCGTCGAGATCTGACCCAGAGCTCCAAGTGGAACGACTCGCGTCCCTTGGCTCGAGCTTTTCATCCCATATGCAGGCGCTTTGTCGAAAGGACTCGGGACTGGCTGGCAAGGTGCAGTCGCTGGTCGTGCGCACCTATGAAGAGGTCGCGGATGGGAAGCAGGACACCGCGAACATTTATGTCGATCGAATGAGCACCGGCAGCCGCTACGTCTTCGCAGGCAAGGCCGGCCTGCGCCGGGGTTACACCGTCTATCATCTGGAGAACGGAATTCTCAGCGCGTACTGCGACTAC
Source organism: Myxococcales bacterium (assembly GCA_016794465.1). Lineage (GTDB taxonomy): Bacteria > Myxococcota_A > Polyangia > Palsa-1104 > JAEUJZ01 > JAEUKA01. The sequence continues at coordinate 141,770 of JAEUKA010000014.1, forward strand.
TCCGAAGGCTGCACAGAGACGGATCTGCGCGGCGTCCCCGGGCTGGGGGTCGGCGCAGGCACAGCCATCAACAGTGATGACGGCCCGCGCGGCGGCACCAAGGACGGCAGCGGTGGCTGTGTGTCGGTAGACGGAGAGCAGGTCTGTGCCAGGGGCTCGCTGGGGTTTGCCGCTGCAGTTGAGTCTGGAGACTGTAGCAAGGCGAAGACCACCCGCATTGCCGTGGAGTGCCGGCAGCGCCTGGCCGCGGTCAAGTCGTTCCACGCCGAGGGCTGCGCAATCGCCGAGGCGCACGCTGCCGTGGTGCAGCAAGGCAGTAGCTTTGGCGGTCATACTCCCAACGCGTTTTTTGTCTCTCTGCTCAAGCGGCTGCAAGCCTGCAACGATGCCGAGCAGCTCCGCACTGTCCTCGATGCCCGCTGGGTCCCAAACTACCGGACCCTGCGCATCGGCGGTGAAGGGCAGGAAGAAGAAGTCGAGCTACACGGCAAGATCCGCAAGTCTGTGATCGCGGCGTGCAGCGCCCTGCGGCCCCGCATCTCGGAGAGCCGCCTGATCGGGCTCCTTTATCACTGCGCGGCGGCGGCAGACGGCTCCCTGCTGTCCTATCCCTGGCCCAGCCGAAACCAGGATCAAGCCCGGCTGCGCAGTGCCCAGTCCGCTCGCATCGAAGGGGACCGGCGAGACAGTGCAGCCTCCCACGCCGACTTTGAGCGCCGCAAGGGGCTGCCGATGGCCGCGACCCTCTGTCGAGGATCAGGCCGGAAGATGGCAAGCTGCATCACCAACTGCCGCAAGAACTACACCTGCCGCTAGCCCAGATCCGGGCCGGCTGCTTCTCTACTGCTGCTGCGAGGAGCGCTGCGACTCGACAATCGCCCCCTCTCCCCCTACCCGCCACTCGGCTCGGGGTCCACGACCGGGATCGGGGCGGGGGACTCGGGGTCTTCTTTTTTGGCGGACTTGGTCGGGGCCAGCTTTTCGCGGTATTCGTCGACCGGGCGCAAGGCTTCTTGGGCGGCGGCGTGCTCTGTGGGATCACCCGAGACGCACAGCGCCACCAGCTGGATCTGGTGCGCCAAGATGGCTTGCTGGGCCCGCTTGCGCAGCGCACCGAGGTCGGGCCGCTTGGCAGGGACAGTTCGCTTCTTGGGATCAGCACCGACCATCTGCCCGTAGGCGATGTGGCAGCTGAGCAGCTCGGCGACAAACGGCTTGCCGATGAGCTGCTCCAAAAGCGGCAGCTGACCCGACATCTTGAGCCAGCTGATCCGTGACTCGGCCTCGGCCCACTGCGCCCCGTACTCCAGCTGGGTAAAGCGCAGCCCATCAGCGAACAGCTTGCCGTGCAGGATCTGCGCATGGAAGACCTCTGGGTGATCCTGCGGCGGCAGCTCTAGCCAGCCGAGCAGGCGCAGCTCGACCGCCGCCCAGCTGTGATCGGCGGCTTGATCGATGGGACGCTTGGGCCCCGGCGGGTCCAGACCCACCGAGTCGGCCATGCCATTTGCCAGCAGCTGGACCGCACGCTGCAAGACGCCACAGCTGCGCTTGATCGCTGGCACGGCAATGCCCGCCGAAGAAGCCAACAGCTGCCTTCCCAGTGCGACGGTGGTGGCGTTGTCGAGATACGGGGGCAGGCGCGTGTATCGAGACGGGTCAAACTCTTGCTCAGTATCCATGGGGCCTCCTTTGTCCAGACTGGTCGGACAATTGGCTGTTTGTTTTAGTAATCAATCCCGCGCGGTCAAGGGCTGAGCCGGTCGATTTTTGGGTGTAGCGACGGAAATTATTTGTTTGCTGGGGGGATTTGCTGGTCTAGACCTCCCCTACCCCCCTGTTTTCAGTCCGCCTGGCTGGTCTAGACCTCCCGATACCCCTGTTTTCAGATCTCCCGGCTGGTCTAGACCTCCCGCTACCCCTGTTTTCAAACTGCCGGGCTGGTCTAGACCTCCCCTACCCCCCTGTTTTCAGATCTCTTGGCTGGTCTAGACCTCCCGATACCCCTGTTTTCAGATCTCCTGGCTGGTCTAGACCTCCTGATACCCCTGTTTTCAGATTGCCTGGCTGGTCTAGACCTCCCCGCACCCCTGTTTTCAGACTGCCTGGCTGGTCTAGACCTCCCGCTACCCCTGTTTTCAGATCTCCTGGCTGGTCCGGACCTCCCCGCAGCGCAATGTCACACCTGGGGGGCGGTTTCAGTATGATGCCGGCTTCTTTCTTACTGACTTGGAGGCTGCGATGAACCGATCGACGACGCTTTTGCCCCGACACGATGCCCCTCACACGCCCGGCTTGCCTGCGCTGCGAGCACGGAGCCTGCGCCGGATGGGCCGGACACTGCTGCTGCTGGCTGCGGTGACTGGGCTGGGCTGCCAGGACGGCACGATGGCGATGGACGACCCTACTGTCCAGCCGGACCCGCTGACTGATCTGGACAAGTATGTGAAGGCCAAAGACCCGAGCTACTCGTGGATGCTGCGGCAGACGGTGAAGGGGACCGGGTATACGGCGTACCTTTTGACCATGAAGTCGCTGACCTGGCGCAGCCCGCAGGAGGTGGACCGACCGCAGTGGCAGCACGAGCTCCAGATCATCAAGCCCGACAACCTGACGCCGGGGCCGGCGATGATGGCGATCTCGGGGGGAGACAATGGCAAGACGCCCCCGACCAAGGCCGACGATGACATGGCGCAGATTGCCAAGGCGACCGGCAGCATCGTGGTCAACCTGTCGCAGGTGCCGAACCAGCCGCTGACGTTCGCAGGGCACGACGGCAAGCCGCACGAGGAAGACGGCATCATCGCGTTTACCTGGGCGCAGGTGATGAAGACCAAGGACCCGACCTGGAATGCGCGCTTCCCGATGGTCAAGAGCGCGGTGCTGGCGATGGATACTACGCAGGAGTTTCTGCGCTCCAGTGCCGGCGGCAGCCTGGCCATTGACAAGTTCATCGTGGCCGGAGCCAGCAAGCGAGGCTGGACAACCTGGCTGACGGCTGCGGTGGACCCGCGCGTGGTGGCGGCGATCCCGATCGTGATTGATGTGCTCAACGTCGACAAGTTCATGACCCAGCACATCGAGACGTATGGCTTCTGGGCGCGCAGCCTGTACGACTATCACTACAACCACATCACCGACTTCATCGGGACGCCGGAGCTGGCGTTCCTACTTACGAACGAGGACCCGTATCTGTTTCGCAAGCGGCTGACGATGCCGAAGTACATCGTGAACGCGACGGGGGATCAGTTCTTCCTGCCGGACGGCTCGCAGAACTACTGGGATGATCTGCCGGGGGACAAGTACCTGCGCTACGTCCCGAACGCCGACCACTCGCTCGATGGCAGCGATGCGCTGGAGAGTGTGGTGTCGTACGTGCAAGGCTTCCGCGATGACAAGGCGCGACCGTCGTTCACCTGGAAGCTGGAAGGGACTGACACCGTGCGGGTGCAGACCCAGGACAAGCCGTCGAAGGTGCAGCTGTGGCAGGCGACCAACCCCAAGGCGCGGGACTTCCGGGTCGAGACGCTGGGCAAGGTGTGGAAGAGCACCGACCTGACCGACCAAGGCGGTGGTGTCTATGTCGCCAAGGTCGCCCCACCCGCCACCGGCTACACCGCGTTCTACATCGAGCTGACCTATCCGAGCGGTCAGCTCTTCCCGTACAAGTTCTCGACGCAGGTGCGAGTGGTTCCCGATGTTCGACCGTTCGCCGGAATCAACCCCAGGACCGGCATGTACGAAGGCAAGGGGCCGTAAACCCCCCTAGCGACCTCCATAAGAGGCTGCTGAGCTGCCTCATATGGAGGCTCCAACCGATGTGCTTACGGGACGGGCTCGTAGGCACCGATGGAGACGGCGTTGGTCGGTCGGGATCGGCCATCCATATCGGTGGTGGGGGCGACGATCCGCTCGCCGCTGACCTCCACGGACAGCGCGCCACTGTTTTGAAGCTGCGGGCCTTCCGACACAGGCATCACCGGCAAGCGCAGATCGCGGGCCGCTGCATTGCGCAGGGGGGCTGATTCCATCGGCAGGACCACCGAGCCGCCACCACTCAGCAGCGGATCATTCGAGCCCACGTGACGGATGACCGCGCCGCAGGTCGGATCGACATAGTGCTCCTCTGGACTTTGCAAAAGCGGCTTGTCGCCGAGCAGCAGGGTATTGAGCAGCACCAAGCGATCCCCGACCGCCACGTCACACAGCACCGCCGTAAAGTACTTGCCCAGCTTGAGCAGCCCGCTCTGCTGATAGAGCGTGCTGTTGACCAGCGTCGAGCGCCGCAGCCCCGGAGCCAAGGCCCGGACCCGCAGCCCGCCGAAGCCGTCCTGCCGGAAGTCACCGTTGTCGGCAAAGACGGTGTTGGCGATCGCAAAGTCGCTGCCGTTTACCTCGATGCCTCGGACGTTGCCCGGAGCGTCTCCGAATGCGCCCGACTTGGGCCCGCGACCAAGCCAGCTCTCTGCCACCGAGAGCCGGCAGCCCGCAGAGGCCAGGATCGCCGTGTCATTGCCAGTCAGGTACGACCGCGTCACCGAGAGCTTGGCATCGCTGCCGGTACACTGAAGGCCGACGCGACCACCTCGGACGTAGACGCCATCTAGGTAGACCGTGGACTGCGACACCGTCAGCCCATCTTTGAGCTTGGAGCCGCCAATCATTACCTTGGGCTCGCTCGGGGCAGTCGCGGGAGAGAGGTCGGCGAGCGGGCCAATGATGTGGACGGACAAGCCCTTGTGACTGGGGAGGTTGCCGATCTGGAGATCGCTGAAGTCCGTCGCGGAGGCGCCTCGGCGCAGCAAGATGTAGCGATGATCGGCGTCCAGCTTGGTGATCGCCTGGCGGAGCGTGCAATACGAAGGTCCGCTGCCACTGCACAGGCTCTGATCGACGACGAGTACCTGCTTGGCGGGCACGCAGGCGCCGCGCGGCATTCCCACATCAGCCTCGCTGCCGTCGCGCATGCAGACTCCGGATGCGCACTCGCTGTGACGGAGGCAGGGGCGACAGGTGAAGTTGCGCGGATCGCAGACGGGAGTGGCGCTGAGCACGGCACTGGTCAGGCCACACTCACTGCTCTCGGCAGAGACATCACCCGGGGGACGACAGGCAGCGCAGCGACCTTGGACACAGCGGGGGGTGGCCATGCTGCGCGCGGCACAGAGGCTGTCTTCACCGGGAAAACAGGCGCGACAGAACTTTAGGGAGGAGTCACACAGCGGCGTTCCATCGTCGCAGGTCATGCTGGTCGAGCAGCTTCGCACGCACTGCTCGACCGATTCGATGCGCAGGCACTGCTCCCCAGAGGGGCACTCACTTCCATCACCACAGCCTTCAGCGGCGGGCGAGGCACAGCCATGGGCACAGAGCAAGATCGCAGCGAGCAGAGCACGGTCGAGTCGGACGGACATGGCCACTCCTTTTGCGGCGACACGAAGTCACCGAGAGCGGCGGAACCGTATCAGAAGTGAACTGCGGTGAGTACCCCTGAGTAGCGGGGCGAGAAGCTCGGGAGGATCGACACGCGCTGGCTCGACGGCGAATAGAAGCGCGGATGGTGCGACGCGTTGTAGCCGAGCCAGATCAGGCCCGACACAAACGCCGCGCCACCGACTGCCATCATCGAGTAGCCAGCCGGGGCATAGTTGGTGACGAACAGACAGTCCTGATCGACGCAGCGACCGTCATTTAGATACAGTCCCACGCCCGCGCCGGCAGTCAGAAGCCCTGCCGTCAGGAGCACTGCCCCCGGCCACAGCGCTGGCGAGCGAATTACCGCATCGGCACTGCTGCTGGGACGAACCTCGACAAGGCGTGTCAGCTGCAGCCCCCGAAAGCTGGTCGCGGACACCGAGTGCAGACCCGGCGTGGTCTTGTGCGAAGTCTCGATCTGCAGCCCGCGCTCGGTAAAGCGCTCGGCTGGCAGGATCTGATTGTCGACGCTGACCGAGTAACCACGCGGGACCTGGATGCGCAGCTCGGTCAGGCGCTGGAGCAGCAGTCGCACCGGCTCCATGTCGCGACGCACGTCCAGGTCACGCACCGTCGATTCATAGGGCTTGCCCGGCGGAGCGAGGACCTCGACCCGATGCGGCCCTTCCGACAGCTCCATCACCGGATAGCCGGCGCTGACCTGGCGATTGTCGACCCGCACGACGGCATCTTTGGGTTCCCACTCAAAGCGCACTTCGATCGGCCGCAGCTGCAGCTCGACCTGAATCGACGCCCCCGTCTGAGTCACCGTCACCGGCAGGTCTTGCGCCAAAAAGCCCGGCTTGTCGGCATGGACGGTATAGCCACCGAGGAACAGCCGTACCGGCGTCTTGCCACTGCGCTCGGACTCGGACAGCTCGCGCACCCCGCCGCGACTGTCGATGATCTTCACCTTGGCATCGGCCGTTCGGACATCCAGCCGCAGCTGCGCAGTCAGGCGCTGGGTCGCAATCACCTGCTCGACTGCCTCGCTGACGGTGCCTTCCAGCTTGACCGGATCGCGCTTCGACTCGCGCTCGACATCGGCGGCAATCCCCCGCGCCGCTGGGTCGAAGATCGATACCGACGCCGACAGCTCCTTCTGCCGAGGCGAGTGGACGATGACATCGATCAGGCGCCACAGGTTCAGCTGCTCGGCAATCGCCATCCGACACGAGTCATTGCGGCAGCCACGCAGCGACGGCTCACGAGCAAACAGCGCTTCCAGCTTGGGCGTCTCGATCAGCGTATAGCGACGAGCCGCTGCGGTACTGGCGGCAGAGAACGCGGCATCACACAGTCCACTAGATGGACCCAAGTCACAGGCCAGCCGTACCGCCGCAATCGGCAAGTTCGAGGCCGTGGGCGGTGGCACTGGCGGTGAAACCGGGGTGGTCTTGTCGGGCCCGGGCCGCTTGCGCTTGTCACCGGCCCGTCCCTTGCCCCGCTTCGCCGAGCCTTCCGACGGAACCCCAAGTGCCAGCGCAGCCACGAGCAGCGACCGCACAAGCGTGCCCGCAAAGCTGTGGGAAAAACCCATAGCGCGCGGGACAAAACGCGGGGAGGCAGCGGGGTCTGACACCGGGGGACTCAAGGGTGAAAGTTCCATGCCCACTCAACGAGGGGGCAGCAAAGTGTATCCCGGAACGAGCGCCAAGGAAAGCTAGCAGTCTCAAGTGTTAGCCAGGCGCGCAGCCGACGATTTTGGGGATGGATTCCGTGGCCAAAGACGAAGTACAAACAAAGGCTGTGACCAAGCTCCGCAACAAGCACTATTACGACGAGTTTTCGGCGACTTACGAGCGCCACCGCCATGAGGGCTATCACGCCTTCATCGACGAGCTCACCACTGAGCTGGTCAGCCGCTATATGAACAGCGAGACGCGGCTGCTCGAAGCAGGCTGCGGAACCGGGCTGATCTTGAACCGGCTCCGACCGCACGCCAAAGTCGCCGTAGGTGTGGATCTGTCGTCCGGCATGCTCCGTCGCGCGGTGAGCCGCAGTCTTCAGGTCGTACAAGGCTCGGTGAATGAGCTGCCTTTCGCGGACGCCACGTTCGATGTCGTGTGTTCGTTCAAGGTGCTGGCTCACGTCGAGCAGATCGATCTGGCGATGCGCGAGCTGTCCCGTGTCCTGCGACCCGGCGGTTATCTTCTGGCCGAGTTTTACAACACGCTGTCGCTGCGCTACCTGATCAAGCGGCTCAAGCGACCGACCGCGATCTCGCACGATGTCAACGACGAGGCGGTCTACACCCGCTACGACTCCTTGCCGCAGATTCGTTCCTATCTGCCCAGCGATGTCCAGATCCAGACGGTGCATGGTATCCGCGTCGTCACGCCGTTCTCGCAGGCGCACCGCTGGCCGGTGATTGGTCCGGCGCTGCGGATGGTCGAGCGGCAGGCCGCCGTACTGCCCGGCATCCGTCGGCTCGGGGGATTCCTACTGGTGGTCGCGCGCAAGGATGGCTGATGCGCTCAGCGCAGCTTCCAATAAGAGTCCTATCATACGCCTCTTATTGGAAGACCCCTGGATGATCAATCCGTGCGATGGTTAGCGCTTCAGCAGCGTCTCGAGTGCGGCAGTAAGCTCTCCGTACGAGATCGCATCTCTGCCTTTGGCCAGCAGCAGATCTTTGGCGATCTGCGCGAGCACCTCGATCGCTGGCAGCCTGGCGTGCTGTCCAAGCTTGAGCCGATACGCGACGATGGCTTCGGCTATATCGGGCTCGATGACTCGGACCTTCGGCGGACGCCCTGGCCCCCGTTTGATGATGGGCGTCTCGACAGCCGGTTCCGACTGGGGAGCTGCCGGCGCTGGGGGAACGACTTTCTCTGCCGCTTTCTCTGCCGTTTTCTCTGCCGCTTTCTCTGCCGCTTTCTTGGCTGCTTTCTTGCGACTCTCAAACAGCGACTTCAGACTTGGGAACCACTCCAGCGGCAGCGGCCACGCACGCCTCTCGATCAGGCGAATGTCTGCCCCGGTTGCGCGCACGTGGTGACCGAGCTCATAAGGACTCAGCCTGTGCACCGCTCGCTGCTTCCGCAGCCAGGTTCCGTTGAGCTGGGAGTCATTGGGAAGCCGTGCCACCGTCTTGGCCTCTCCGACACTCAGGAGCTTCCGCTTGAGCAGTGCCGGAATCCACCGCAGCGGCAACCGGATGTTGTGACGCTCTAGGGCATACAGATCGATCACCGAGCTTCCCAGCTGCTTGCTCAGCGACTTGACATCCACCCCACGGCGATGACGACGAACCCGCAGCCAGTGTCCGTGAAACAGTGCCCCTTCGGGACCCAGGCTGTCGGCATCAACGGCAGGAGCACTCGCCGGCTCTGCAGCGACGGTAGCTTTGCTTTCGTGAGCGGACTCCACGGTCGTAGTAGGAGTCTCTTCTGGCACCCGCGCAGAGACGACTTCCGGAACGCTCTCAACCACCGGAGCTGCCACAGCAACCGCTTGAGCTGGGGTCACAAACTCAGCGACCACGACCGGTACAGACTCGCTCTGTGCAGCTACCGCAGGAGCGGCGACTACCGTCACAGACTGCACTTCGATCGGTACCTCGACTGGTGCCTCAACTTGTGAACTGACGGGAGCAGGACTGACTGCCGCTGGCGTGGATGGTTCCACTTCCACTGCAACGGTAGGAGCCGCAGCCACAGAAGAGAGTCGTCCGGCAGGAATCCGGAATCCCAGCTCCTGCAAGACCGGCAGCCACGACTCAGGAATCACTTGTCGACGCAGCTCCAGCGTACACAGCTTGCTCTCTGTACTTCCAATCCGTGCTGCCACCGTACGTCGTCCAATCGCCACCCGCTCGCGCTCGCGGCGAAACCATGCGCCATCAAGCGGTGGGCCAGCGACTTCCGCAACTCCCGAAGCTTCGGGCACAAGATCTGAATCAGGCTTGTCCGACATCGTCTCCCTCTATCACCAAGGTACACACGCTACAGGCGAGCATATTGTCTTAAAAGTACCGTACTTTGGCGGAAGGAAGGAAGACCTTTTGGGAAGCGCCACGCAGTACGCAAGCCGCAGCACTCTCCCTATGTAGGACAGACAGACCGCCGTGCAGCGATCAAATCCGTACCAACGTCAGCGGCTCCTAATGCAGCACAGTCCGTAAGCGAGAGATTCCCATTCCCAGCGTCAGGTCACTGTCACTCTCAAAGGACGAGAAGCGGAGTCCCATTCCCAGCAGCGAACGGACTCCTCCTTTGCCGTCAGAGAAATTGAGAAAGTAGTGATTCTTCACTTCGCCACGCGCCGTCACGCGCGCATGGGAATCCGGTAGAGAGAAGAACACCTGGACCTGGGTTCCGATCGGCAGCGGCTCGCGGATTTCCACCATCATGCCGCCGGTCGAGACATTGCGCGCAATCGCCGAGACTTCCCCGAAGGCCTCGCTGCGCAGCGCAACGGCAAAGGCCTTGTCAAAGCGGAGACTGCGGCGCTTCTCGACTCGGGTTGGTGAGCCCGAAGGAACGTGGGCACGGGTGGAGCGACCGCTGATAGGACGACCACTGATGGGACGACCACTTGCGGGGCGACCGCTGGCTGGACGAGTCGATTGACTCGGTGAGGACTTGGCGGAGGACTGCGGCAGCGTGGGCTTCATGCCTGCGACCCTACTTCGGTGCGATAAGGAAGTCAAAAATCTTACGTTGTCCTACATGGTCATACGCTGTGGGCTGTCACATCACTTGGACGCTTGCCCGCTTTCTGATCGATCGCTGCTGGACCCAAGCCACAGCCGTCGCGTCGCCAAAAACAGCCCCAGACCGAGCCCTGCGCCGATGAGAGCAAGCACAAAATAGACCGGCCTCGCTCCATAAGAATCGACGAGCAGACCGACGCAGACCGTCGAGACGCTGTAGGCGATCGCCAAGATCGCTTGATCAAACGCAAACAGCCGACCGCGCAGTGAATCGGGGACCGCCTGCTGCATCGCGTACGTCGTCGCCTGCCACATCGCTCCGCCGCCCATGTGACCGATCGTGACCGGAATCAGGGCGATCTCGAGGCTGCCACTCATCGACAGAAACGCGTACCCGAGTGAGTAAAACATCAGACACGGCGCAATCATCAGCGAGCGACGCGACGGACGATGAACCAGCGCAAACAATAGGAACGGCCCGACGAGAGCTCCCAGTCCGCGCGCGACAAACAGCTTCGAGATCCCCTCGGAGCCGCGCAGAAACACCTTTTCCCCGAACACCGACAACAGCGCCGTCATCCCGAGCACCAGCCCCAGCAAGCCTTTGCCCAGCAGGAGCGCCATCACCTGCGGATTTTTTCGCGAAAAACTCAGCGCCTCGCCGAGTGACTCAGGCAACGACAGCGACGACGCCTGCGGCTGGGTCCGCTCGGCAGAAAACGGCGTCTTGATTCGCAGCAGCAGCAGCGCCGACACAAGGAAGCTGAGCGCATTGAGCGCAAAGGCAGCATTGCGGCCAAGATACGTCGCCACCAGCCCGCCCAGCGCCGAGCCGACCATCAGCATCGTCCCCCACGCCGAGCCCAGCAGCGCATTGGCTCGTCCGAGATCCTCGGGGGCAACCAAGTTGGGCGCAGCAGCCTCCGCCGCTGGGTCAAAGAAGCCCGAGCCCGCCGAAAGACCCGCCACCGCGACATAAGCCAAAGGCAGCAGCGACGGAGACACCACCAAAAGCGGCAGAAGCGCCAGCCCCGCACGCAAAAGATCCACAGTGACCATCAAGCGCCGACGATCCAGGCGATCGATCAGGCTGCCCGCCCACGGCGTCACCAGCAGCGGCGGCAACCCCAAGCAGACGTTGACGAGCGAAATCAGCGTCGCACTGCCGGTCTGCGCCAGCACCAGATCGTACAGCGCCACCAGCATGAACCAGTCGCCCGCCAGGCTGATCAGCGTCGCCAGATAGGCCCGTCGAAAGTCCGCATTGCGCAACAGCAGCCCGACGTAGCTTCCTCCAACCGGTGGTGTGGGCCGTGTGGGCCCGAGCCCTGCGGCAAGGGGATCTCGACTGTGTAAATCCGTGCTGTCCATCCCGGTGTTCCGGCTGTTGCGAATCGCTATCCAGGCGCCGGGCAAGCGGATTGGCCGAGCGATGCTCGTATGCCGCAGAAAAGCCGCTGGTTTGCGCGAGCTTTCGACCTGCGCTGGTAGTTGAACTGCGTGGCTTCTTGACGGTACCCTAAAATCATGCGCAGAAGACCTAGCGTCTACCGGCTTGCTACCGTAAGTGCTCTTGGTCTGCTCTTGTCCTCCTTGCTGCTGCGGCTATCGGCCGACTCAGCGACGGCGAGAGCAGCCCCGGCACCGGTGACCTCGACCCCACTCCAGCCGCGACAGAGCATGCCTCTGGTGCCGCTGGTACAGCGCCAGTCGCTGACAGAGCATCAGCCCGCCGCCGTGCGCCACGTGGTGATCATCAGCGAGGACGGAATGCGCCCCGACCTCATCTACGGTCAGCAGAAGATGATCTGGCACGAGCAGCTGTATCGAAATGGCTCGTTTTCGTGGAAAGCGCGCACCATCCGCACCGCCTCGACGCTGCCGTCGCACGCTTCGATGCTCTCGGGTGTGGATGTCGACCAGCACGGGCTGACCTGGAATACCTGGCTGAAGACCCGAGGGTTTATCCGCGTACCGACGATCTTTCAGGCCGCTGGCGAGAGTGGGCTCAAGACCGCTGCGTTCGTCGGCAAGCCCAAGCTGCGCCACATCATGCCCGCTGGCACCGTCGATGTGTTCGCCCGACCCGGTTACTACTGCAAGAAGGTCAGCGACGAAGCCGCCCGTTACATCGAGCGCGAAAAGCCCGAGCTGCTGTTTGTTCACTTCTCCGATCCCGATGAGGCTGGCCACGCCGACGGCTGGATGACGGCCAGCTATCGCAAAGCCGCGCTCGCTGCCGACGCGTGCCTGGGCACGATCTATCGGGCGCTCCAGCAAGCCAACATCCTCGACGATACGCTGGTGATTGTCTCGGCTGATCACGGCGGTCATGCCCGAGGCCACAGCGGTGCGCTGCCGAGCGACCGCGAGATCCCGTGGATCGCCTCCGGTCCTGGCGTCCGTCGTGGCTATCACATTCGCTCGGCTGTCTCGACGATGGACACCGCCGCCACTGCCCTCGCCGCCCTGGGCCTATCGCCGCTGACCCGCATCTCTGGCCGTCCCGTCTCCGAGATCTTCCAGTAACCACCAGCAGCCTGGCTTCATCTGTGACGCAGCGCGTTGTGAGTTGTTGCGCTCGTTTTGGTACCCAGCTGCCAGCAATTTTCCGTCGCTGCGCCACCGCCTGTTGTGGCCCCGTGCTTGCACTACTTCCAGGCAGCCACGCCCTTCGGATCGCTCTTGCAGCGGTCCCTCCGAGAAGCCCCTCGGCGAGGGAAGTGCAGCACGGAGCCCGACATGCAACCAGAGCGTCACGGACAAACAGCGCAACCCTTAGTACGCAGTAACCGTGTAGACACTTTCGCAGTGCGTAATGACATACGCGCTCTGTCGATCAGTTACCGCTCCGGCACACTGCAAAAGTATTCAGGTGTGCTGATCAGCGCGGTCGCTTGGGTGGTGTTTCTGATCGGGATTGCCTACTTCCTGCTTGCCGCGATGCAGCAACAGGCAGAGGAGCTAGGTGCCGGCCTCGACTCGACGGGACAGGGCATTCGTTACTGTCTTTCGGCGATGATCTTGTTGGCTGTGGCTGTGCCGCAGTGGGTCATGGGCGAGCGCCGGCTCAGCCGACTGCTCTCAGCCTAACCAGGGTCAGACTCGCTGACGGGCTTCGTCGAGCGTACCGACCATATAAAACGCACTCTCGGGCCAGGCATCGCACTCACCCGCCAAAATGGCACGACAGCCGGCGAGTGTGTCGTCGAGCTTCACCGTGCGGCCGGTTCGTCCCGTAAAGGCCTCGGTGACCAAAAAGGGCTGGGTCAAGAAGCGCTGTAGTCGACGCGCTCTGGCGACGGTACGACGATCGTCTTGGGACAGCTCTTCCAGCCCGAGCATCGCGATGATGTCTTGCAGCTCTCGATACTGCGCCAGCGTCTTGCGGACTCCTTCCGCCACCCGATGATGCGCTTCACCGACGAACCGAGGATCGAGCAAGTTCGATGACGAGGCGAGCGGATCAATCGCCGGATAGATGCCCTCCGACGCGAGCTTGCGTGACAGGACCAGGCTCGCATCCAGGTGCGAAAACAGCTGCGCCACCGCCGGATCAGTCAGATCGTCGGCTGGCACATAGACCGCCTGGATCGAAGTCACCGCCGAGCCCGCCACCGACGTAATGCGCTCCTCAAACTCGGCCACCTCGGTTGCCATCGTCGGTTGATAGCCCACCCGTGACGGCAGTCGCCCGAGCAGACCCGACACCTCGCCGCCGGCTTGAATGAAGCGAAACACGTTGTCGATCAGCAGCAGCACATCCCGCTTGCGCTCGTCGCGAAAGAACTCCGCAAACGTCAGCGCCGTCAGCCCGACCCGCCAGCGCGCCCCCGGTGGTTCATTCATCTGCCCGAAGACCAGGGTCGTGTTTTTGATGACGCCGGACTGCTGCATCTCCAGCCACAGCTCATTGCCTTCGCGGGACCGCTCGCCGATGCCGGCAAAGACCGAGACACCGCCGTGACTCTGCACCGTGGCCCGAATCAGCTCCATCAGCAGCACGGTCTTGCCAACACCCGCACCACCGAACAGACCGGCCTTGCCTCCCCGTCGCAGTGGCAGCAGCAGATCAATGACCTTGATGCCGGTCAAGAACACCTCGGGCGCGTGGCCTTGCGTGGAGAGTGGCGGAGCCGAGCGATAAATCGGTCGCAGCGGCGTATCCGACGGCGGTGGCGGCAGGTTGTCGATCGGCTTGCCCAGTACATTGCACAGCCGACCGAGCATGTTTTCCCCGACGGGAACATGGATACAGCGGCCACTGCGCTCGACCGACTGCCCACGGCGCAGTCCCTCGGTGTAATCGAGCGCCACACAGCGCACTTGCCCCGGATCAAGGTGCTGCTGCACTTCAATGACCAGCTGGTGCTCGCCGTGCTGGATGCGCAGCGCTTCGCCGATATCAGGCAGCTCTCCATCGGGAAAGCGAACATCCACGACCGAGCCTCGGATGCGCACGATGACGCCAGCGCTTTTCACCGACCACCTCCCGTCAGCAGCATACTCGCCGTCGCCACTTCGAGAATCTCGCTCGTGATGCTGTCTTGCCGCGACGCCCGCTCCTCCTGCCGCAGCTCGCCCAGCTGTTCTTCCAGGTTGCGGTGCGAGGCGTCCATCGCCGCAAAGCGCGCCGCCTGCTCACACGCAAAAGCCGAGGCAATCATCCACGTCACCTGCGCAAACACATACTCTTCCAACAGCCGCGCCGTCAGCTGCTCCGCCGGCAAGGTATGGATCGGAGGATCGCCATCCAAGACCGCCGGCTCGACCAGCGGTGGAAACAGCCGCTGTCGAAATGGCTCGTAGCTCGCGGGACCATGTGGGCGCGCAAAGACAACCTCGATCTGCGCCAGCTCCCCGCGCTGGACTCCGACAAACAGGCTCTCGAGCAGCGCACTCGCCGTCCGCGCCACTGCCCCCAGCGTCGTCGGCATGCTGTCCGATTCCTGCACTTGCAGACCACGCTCTTCGCAGCGCCGCAGCCCCCGCTTGCCGAGCACTCGCAGCTGACACGGCGACTCGGCCATCACCGCAACCACTTTGGCGAGCAGCGCATCATTTAAAGAGCCAACAAAGCCGTGCTCGGACAGACAGGCGACCACCAGCCGCTGGCCTCCTGTCCCTGGCAACGATCCGCCCGGTGAGTGCGGCAGCAGCGCCAGCCCCAGCTTCAAGGCCGCCAGCGTCGCCGCTGCATAGCGAGCCAGTCCAGCAAAGTTCTCTTGCGCTTGCCTCTGCCGGGCCGCAGCCAGCGCCCGCATCGCTTGCGTCAAGTCACTCAGCTGCTCGACCGTACGAATGCGCGCCGACAGATCAGCCCCGAACATCCGCGCCCTCTCGGTCCTTCTGCTGCTTCACCACCTGCGTCAGTGCCGTCTGAAGCTGCTGCTGTTCCTCGGCTGACAGCGGAATGCCTTGCTCGATTCGTCGCGCCAGCTGCCCCAGCTCTTCCCCGACGAGCTGTCGCAGTGCTTCGCGAAACGCGCCGACGGTTGACACCGCCAGACCATCCAGCAGTCCCAGCTCGAGCGCTTGCAGGAGCAGCACCTGATGGGCGGTAGACAGCGGCTGAAACTGTGGCTGCTGCAGCGCCGCTCGCACCCGTCGCCCCCGCTCAATCACTCTCTGGGTTCGCTCATCGATCGCCCCGCCGAAGCGAGTAAAGACCTCCAGCTCCAAAAACTGGGCGTAGCCAAGCCGCAGACTCTCGGACACTTTGCGCAGGATCGGCTGCTGGGTCTTGCCGCCCACCCGCGAGACGCTCTTGCCGACATCGATCGCCGGCTTTTGACCTTCGTGAAACAGGCGCGGCTCCAAAAAAATTTGCCCATCGGTGATCGAGATCAAGTTGGTCGGAATGTAGGACGACAAGTTACCGGCCAGCGTCTCGGCAATCGGCAGCGTCGTCAGCGAGCCACCGCCCCGCTCTCTCGACAGTCGAGCCGCCCGCTCGAGCAGTCGCGAGTGGAGATAAAACACATCGCCCGGATACGCCTCGCGCCCCGGTGGCTGACGAAGCAGCAGCGACACCTGACGATGGATCTGCGCGTGCTTGGTCAGATCATCGAGGACCAGCAGCACATGACCACCCCGGTCACTAAAGTACTCCGCCATCGAGCACGCCGCATACGGAGCCAGCCACTGCAGACCTGCCGCTGAGTCGGACGCAGCGACCACACAGATCGTGCGAGCTCTCGGCCCTCGCTCGCGAATCGACTCGATGGCTTGGCCGACCGACGAAGATCGCTGCCCAATCGCCGCGTAGATGCAGATCACGTCGCTGTCGTTTTGGCTGATGATGGCGTCGATGGCGATCGCGGTCTTGCCGGTGAAGCGGTCACCAATGATGAGCTCGCGCTGACCCCGACCGAGTGGCAGCATCGCATCGATCGCGGTAATCCCGGTATGAAGTGGCTCGGTGACGGGCTGCCTTTCGGTGATGCCCGGCGCGGCTCGCTCGATCGGCAGACTGCCCGACGCCTGGATCGCAGGACCCCCGTCAAGCGGCTGACCCAGTGGGTCCACGACCCGTCCAAGCAAGGCCTCTCCCACCGGCACCGACATCACCTGACCCGTGCCACACACCACCGAGCCAGCTGCGATGCCGTCCTGACGACCGAGCAGCACGCAGCCAAGCTGATCCTCATCCAGCACCACCACCGTTCCCAGCACGCCGCCAGCAAAGCGCAGCACTTCCCCGAGCTGAGCGTGCGGCAGACCATGAACCTGCACCACCCCGTCCGCGAGCGCCGCCACCCGACCGAGCGACTCTGGCTGCGGCGAAAGATCCAACTTCAACAGCCGGCTCTGCGTCTGCGTTGACCAGTCGGACAGCGTGCGGGACAGCTCCGTCATCGTGGCAGCAGCTCCGCCCGAACCCGCGCAAGTCCTGCTTGAAGATGCAGCGCAAACGACAAGTGCCCGAGGCGCAGCTCGACACCTTGCACCAGCTTGGCATCGACTCGCGTGGTCAGCTGGATGGCCGTGCCTGCTGCAGTGGTCAGCTCCGCTGCGATCGCCTGCACCTGGAAGGACGACGGCTCTTGCGCCGAGATCAGCTCGCCACCATGCCGGACCAGATCGCTGAAAAATCGCTCCTGCTCGGGCTTGGGCAGCTCTGCCACTTTGCGCAGCGCCAGCTGAGCCGCCGCCACCGGGTCCACCACCACCGCTCCGTCGCAAAGCAGCCGCTCGGCCACCGACAGTCCCAGCTGCACCGCTTGTTCGCGCAGCTGTCGCTCGACCTCCACGCGCTCACTCTTTAGCAGCGCCGTCTGCCTGGTCTGCAAGTCTGTCAGCTGCTGCTCGACGATGCGACGCCGCTCGGCAAGCTCGACCTCGGCCTGCGCGTGCGCCTGTGAGAGCACCCGCTGCTTGTCGTCTTGCAGGGCCGCCAGCTTGTCCTGGTATTCCTGCTTTAGCTGCTCCGCCTGCTGTCGCACCGAGGCCGCCGCTTCCTGCTCACGCGCGACCTTCTGCTTGCGCTCCGCGATGACCGCCAAGATCGGCCGATACAAAAAGCGCTGCAGCAGCACGACCAGCACCAAGAAGTTGATCGTCTGCAGCGCGACGTTCCACAGCGAGATCTGCATCGCTTACTTAACAAACGGGTTGGCGAACAGCAGCACCAGCGCGACGACCAGACAGTAGATGGCCATCGCCTCGATCATCGCCAGTCCAACGAACAGGGATCGCGAGATCGTCGGCCCTGCTTCGGGTTGCCGCGCAATCGCTTCCATCGCCGCTTGGATCGCGCGACCCTCGGCCATTGCCGGACCCAGGGCGCCAAACGACACCGCGATGACTGCGCCGATGATGCTTACCACCTGAACGCTCATGGACGTACTGACTCCTTTGAATCGTGACCTTGGGACTTGGGATGATCTTCGACCGCTGCTGCGATGTACACCGTCGCCAAGATGGTAAAGATGTACGCTTGAACGACGCCGGTTAGAAGCCCAAACAGGATGATCGGGATCGGAACCAGCAGCCCCGCGACGGAGACAATCACGCCGAGGATCAGCCCGTGGCTCATGATGTTGCCAAACAGCCGCATCATCAGGGAAAAAGTCCGGGTCAGCTCCGACAGGACATGAATCGGGAACAGCAGCGGCGTGGGCTGAAAGAAGTGCTTCAGGTACTGCCACAGCCCGTGACGACGAATGCCGAAGAAGTACACCGACACGAACACCACCAGTCCAAGGGCCATCACAGTCTCTAAGCGCTCGGTCGGCGGCAACAGTCCTGGCACCAGTGGCAGCGAGTTGGCGACGAGCAGAAACAGAAACAGCGTGCCAATCAGCGGCAGATAGGGCCGCCCATCCTTGCGAGTCACTTCTTCGATCTGCTCCAAGATGGTGGTGACGATGACCTCGAGGATGGCTTGGAGCTTGCCGGGCTCGGGACGAAACGATCGCCCGATGATCAGGCTGCCGATGCCGAGCACGAGCGTGATGCCGACACTGGTGAGCATCGATCCGCTGACCGGCACCGGCCCGATGGAGAGCAGCGTGGACTCATGGAGGGGTGAGATCATCGGGCTGTCTCCGAAGCCACATGTACAGGACCAAGTGCGTCGGCACAAAGCCAAGCAGCCCATAGAGCAGCACCTGCTTGCCCAGATATCCCAGCAGTGCCATCACCGAAACGAGCGCAATCAGGCGCACAAAGTGCAGCAGCACCGCCCAGCCTGATCCCGACTCTGCCGTGTAGAGCCGTGTGTTCCAGCGTAGCAGCAGCACGTAGCTTGCGGCGAGCAGCACACCGAGTCCAAACCCCAGCGCTACCATCATTGCAGTCCTCCATTTGTCAGGCGGGCCGCGCACCGCACGAAGCGATGTCGCACCGAGCGCTCATTTCGATCCGGCATGACACGAGCATACCCTGACCGCTTCCCGTGCAAGCAGCAGGTCTTAAAAGCCACCTGTTTATAAAAACCACCTGTTACAGGCGGAATCGAACCGGCGCTGATTCGCTCTCGATGGCTTGCAAGCGACCGCCGTCCCCGCGACGAAGCCGGCTCATCGCAACCTTGGGATCGTGGGTATAGAACAGATAGGCGCCGCGCTCGCACAAGTCGCCGAGCAGCGCCGTCTTTTCATCGATGAGCAGCTCGGGATAGCGGTCATAGCCCATCGTCATCGGCAGATGCACCCAGGCTGTGCCCGGCACCAGATCTCCGGCAAACACCACCGCGCGGTCGGGCGAGGGTCCACAGACCTCCGTGAGCAGCAGCCCCGGCGTGTGCCCATCCGAGTAGTGAAAGCGGACCCCGGGCAGCAACAAGTCTTGCGTCGCCCCACGAGGAATGATGTGCAGGCGACCACTGTCGCGCAGCAGCCCTGGCAGCTCGGGGATGAACGAGGCGCGATCGCGGACGTGGGGATGCTCGGCGCGGGCGAGTGCGGCCTCACTGACGACATAGCGGGCCCGTGAAAACAACAGCCGGCGCGGCTCCGCTTCCGTGAAGGGAGCCAGCAGGCCGCCGGCATGATCGAAGTGCAGGTGCGACAAGATCACGTCGGTGATGTCATCCTCCGAAACTCCGAGGGCATGCAGGGACGCCAGCAGGACATGAGACTCCTCGACCACGCCGTAACGACTGCGCAGCTCGGGGGGAAAGAAGACGCCAATGCCTGTCTCGAGCAGGATCTTGCGGTCCCCTGTCTCGATCAGCAGCGCCCGACACGCGAGGTCGATGCGATTTTCGGAGTCAGGCGGACAGAAGCGGCTCCACAGCGCCTTGGGTGCGTTGCCGAACATTGCGCCACCATCAAGACGCTGAGAGTTGCCAAGGACCGCCGAGACAAAGATCTCATCCATGCCGCCCATTATGAAGCCCATGGGGTACGGGCGGAAGTCTGCCACTTGGGAGCCAGGAGCCCACCTGCACCCCCAAGCGCCGACCTGTCCTGCGCGTGCCGACCCCCGAGCACAGCGACTGACCGACTGCTCACAGCGGCTGACCGACTGCTCACAGCGGCTGACCTACCGGCGCTTTGCCGACCTCCCGGCACGCACGCAAAGCCTTTCGTGGCAGTGGCGACTTTGATAGCCTCTAGACCTAAGTAAAGTCAGCGAGACTCCGGATAGGCGATGTCGCAAGAGCAGAAGGAAGCCGAGAAGCTCGTCGGTCAGGTCTTAAACAACACCTACCGGCTGGAGCAGCTTCTGGTGACGGGTGGAATGGGTGCGGTGTTTCGCGCTCGTCACGTCCGCACCGGCGGTGTCTGCGCGATCAAAGTGCTGCACTCACGGGCCGCGATGCAGGGCGACCTGAGTGAGCGCTTTCAAGATGAAGCCCGCATCATTGCCGGTCTGCGCCACCCGAACATCGTCCAGGTCAACGATCTCGACCGGGACCGCTCAGGGATGGCGTTTATCGTCATGGAGCTGCTCGAGGGCGAGGATCTCCAAGACCGGATCGAGCGCACCGGCAGCATTCCCTTGGATGAAGCGCTGCTGATCACGCGGCAGATCTCGTCGGCGCTGCATGCGGCCCACCTGCGCGGGGTCATCCATCGCGATCTCAAGCCGCGCAACATCTTTCTGTCGCGACACGAAGAAAACGGCGAGGTGCAGCAGACGGCCAAGGTCATCGACTTCGGCGTCTCGAAGGTGCCGCGTCCCGCCGACAAGGCCACCCGTGACCTGCTGGTGCTGGGCACGCCGCGCTACATGGCGCCCGAAGGGGCGATGGGGCAAAACTCGCAGATTGATGGGCGCTCGGATCAGTGGTCGGTGGGCGTGATTCTGTACCGAATGCTGTCGGGGAAGCTGCCGTTTGACCACGAGAACGTGATCGACCTGTTCAAGCAGGTCATCAACGAACAGCCGACGCCGATTGAGCAGCTGGTGCCGACGGTACCGCCCTACGTGGCAGCGGCGATTGTGCGATCGCTGTCGAAGAAGAAGGAAGATCGCTTCCCTTCGATGCTCGAGTTCCTGCAAGCGCTGGAGCCACCACCGGTAGCGCCACCGTTTTCGTGGAAGCGCAGCCTGGTCTTTGGTCTGGCTGGTGCGGGACTGGCGGGGCTCATCGTCATGCCGCTGCTGGTGCGCGAGCTGCAAGGCAAGCAGCGGTCGGGTCAGGTCGGTCAGCTGCTGGTGCAAGCGGACGAAGCCTTGCTGGAAGAGCGCTGGGACGACGCGCTGCGGCTGGCGAGTCAAGCCCAAGCCGTGCCGGGTCAGCCGGCGTATGTCGGGTCAGCGACCGAGAACATCAAGCGTCGGGTCGAGCGCAGTCGTCAGATCTCGGGGGAGGCGCTGCAGATCATGCAGTCGCTGACCAACCAGGACTATGACGGAGCGCTGGCGCGCAATCGCGGACTGCCGCCCCGGACGAGCTTCCGCATCACGGCGCAGCAGCACCATGATCTGTTGCAACAGCTGGTGATTGCGCATCACTTGCAACAGGCCGAAGCAGAGCGCTCGCTCGGTAACTGCAACAAGATCGAGCCGCACGTCGCCAAGATTCTGGAGCTTTCGCCCGATCATGTCGATGCGCTGACGGCCCGCTGGCGTCCCTGTGCGCTGATCACGGGTCAGCCGCCGGGAGCCCGCAAGATGGCTGGGTATCCCTCGCTGCGAGACTTCGATGGCAAGCCGCTGGCGCTCGCGGGCGACTACGACAAGCAGCGCAACAACTTCGCCGAGATCGATCGATTCCTGCGCGATGCCCAGATTGCCCACCAGCGCGGCGAGTACAGCAAGGCGGTCGCGCTGGCTCACACCGCCACCCTGGTGCCGATTCGGAGCTTGCTGGCGTGGCGCATTGCCGGCGTCTCGGCCTGCCACCTGCAAAGCCGCGACATCCTCGAGTACGTCGTTCCGCATCTTGACCAAGCCTCCAAAGAGTTTGTCCGCAGCCGCTGCACATCGATCGGCTTCAAAGTTTCGTTTTAAGCGCCAGCAAAGTGGCACCCGGCATGCCGTCCCAGCCGGCGCTTCGCCCGGTTTTGGGAGGGCGCCGCCATTGTCAGCGACCGCACTGGCGTGATATTGCTGCTATCAGCGCCGTCGAGAAAGGCACGTAGGCCCTACACCGGGGTCGAGCCGCGATGGCGCAAGCACCGCAAGCAGGAGCTTTTATGCCATCCACACACTCAAGCCCCGAGAGCGCAGGCTCTGCCGTTGATCAGAGCTGCGCGGTCATCGAAAAAATCCTCGGCCTCAGCACGTCACATCGCGAGTCCGATCGAGGAATTTTCATCGACAGAGGTCTTTACGTCATCAAGCAGGGCTCGTCGTACGTGATGATCTCGGTGGCCCACACCGGTGAAAACCGCGACCAAGCACTGGTTCGAGTGACGGCTCAAGTCGTCGCAGGGGTCAAGCCCGAGCCAGCCTTGCTGCGCAAGCTGCTGATCTTGAACGGACGGCTGCGGTTTGGCGCGTTTGCCTATGAGCCCGATGGCGACTTGATCTTGTTTTCGCACAGCCTCCTCGGGGGAGCGACGCTCAACCCCAATGAAGTGATGGCGGCGGTACACGACGTGGCCCTGGCGGCAGACCGCTACGACGACCAGATCGTCGCGCAGTACGGCGGTCGGCGCATGCAGGATGTCATCGAAGAGTCGGCGTGGGCGCGCCTGCTCAAGAAGGCTGGCGATGAGCCGCCGCATCCACACCTTGACGAAGAGACGACCAAGAAAGCGCCAGCGTCGGGCGGCAAGAAGAAGGGAAGCTAGCCATGGCCAAGCCCACCAAGCGTCCGGCGAGTGGCAAGCCTCCAGCAGCTGCAGCAGCCCCAGCCAGTGACCGCAGCGGCAAGCTGATGCACGGCGCCTGCGCTGACATCACGCACGCGATCGGTCGAACGCCGATTGTGCGACTCAACAAGGTCGCCACCCACGTCCGCAGCTCGATTTACGTCAAGTGCGAGTACCTAAACCCCGGCGGCTCGATGAAGGACCGCATCGCACTCAACATCATCCGTGACGCCGAAAAGAAGGGCTTGCTCGGACCGGGTGGTGTCATCGTCGAGGCAACCTCCGGCAACACCGGCGCGGGCCTGGCGATGGTGGCGGCCTTACACGGCTATCAGTGCATCTTTGTCATGCCCGACAAGATGTCGACGGAAAAAGTCGCAAACCTCCGCTCGCTTGGCGCCAAAGTGGTGCTGTGTCCAACGGCGGTCGATGCCGAGGACCCGCGCAGTTACTACTCGGTGACCAAACGGCTCGTCGCTGAGACTCCGAACGCCTTTCACGCCAACCAGTATCACAACCAGGCCAATCCCGAGGCTCACTACCTGTCGACGGGCCCCGAGATCTGGGAACAGACCGCTGGAGAGATTGACACCTTCGTCGCTGGCATGGGCACCGGTGGCACCATCTCGGGCTGTGGCAAGTACTTCAAAGAGCAGAATCCGAACATCAAGATCGTCGGTGTCGATCCAATTGGCTCGATCTACTACGAGCTGAAAAAGACCGGTCGCATCACCAAGCCGTTCTCGTACTCCGTCGAGGGAATTGGCGAAGACTTCGTCCCGACGACCATGAACCTTGGCATCGTCGATGAGATCATCCGCGTCGATGACAAAGACTGCTTCTTGCTGACCCGTGCGCTGGTGCAAAAGGAAGGCGTCATGTGCGGTGGCAGCGCCGGAGCAGCCGTCATGGGCGCGATTCGTTACGCCGAGCAGCTCGACGCGCAGGGCCTGCCGCCCCAGAACATCGTGGTGCTTTTGCCCGACAGCTCGGGGAAGTATCTGTCGAAGATCTTCGACGACAACTGGATGCGCGACAACGGCTTCCTCGACACCGAAGATCCGCTGGGCACAGTCTCGGACATCTTCGCCAGCCGCCCGCCTCGTCCAGTCATCACCGCCGAGCGAGGTGCGACGCTGCGCCAGGTGATCTCAGTCCTCAAGGAGCATGGCATCTCGCAGGTGCCGGTCCTCGATCGCGGTCGACTGTGCGGCATCGTCGCCGAGGTCGATCTGCTCAACCACATTCTGGTCAAGGGCGCGTCGTTTGAATCGACGATTGAGCCGATCATTGAAGCCGACTATCAGACGGTGACGCCACAGACCAAGGTGCGGCTGCTCAAGACGATCTTCAACGATGCCAAGATGGTGTGCGTGCTGTCGTCGGGTCCCGTCAGCGGCGGCGATGGCAACAAGGCCGACAAGTCCACCGTCCCCAGCGACAGCCTGCTCGGCGTCATCACCAAGATCGACCTCATCGACTACCTGGCCACTCGCCGCAGCTAACCGAACCCGCTGCCGCTCTGACGGCGCTGACTCCGCACAGACAGACAGTCCCCCCGCTGCCACCGCGTGCGCACAGCGTACCGTGATGTGGTGCGCTGTCAGAGTGCCGAAGGAGGGAGTCGAACCCTCATGTCCCGGAGGACGAGGGATTTTGAGTCCCCTGCGTCTGCCATTCCGCCACTTCGGCTCGGACCGAGAAACAGCGGCACGCTATCACAGCGAAAGTCCGCTTCGCACCATTTTTGTAAGAGATTGCGCGGAGTCCGCAGCGGCTACGGGCACGGCAGATACGCCGCCGAGCGCGCGGATACCTTCACATACATTCGCAGATAGGCATCGTGAGCGAACAGACCGGCGATCTCGACGCGACCGATGTCGGCTTTGACGCAGGCCTCGGGACCAGGGTTTAGCTTGTGACGGACCACGAGATCCCGGCTGAGCTTGTCGCGCACCGCCTGCAGCCGCGATCCGATGTCGAGCCGCAGCGCTTGCCGAATCTGCTTCTTCATCTTGTCGCTGTCGATTGAGGTCTTGAGCCGTAAGATCGCACTCTTGGTTTCGATCGTCGGCTCGAGGTTGGGCACCGACAGCTGGTTGTCGACGATCTCGGGCGTACCGGACATATAGAGATCCCCGACGAGATCGATCTTAAAGCCCTTCTTCACAAAGCCGTTCAGGTGCAGCTTGGTGACGATCTGGCCCCCCGATGCGTAGAGCTCGGGCTTTTCAAGATAGAGGTCGGGATACTCGGGATCGAAGACGAGCTTGCCGTCTGTGAACGCCTGCTTCATCGCTTTCTGCAGCTCGGCATAGGTCGCAGCGATGGGCACTGTGACCTCGAACGGCCCCGAGGGAATGCTGGCGACGTTGTGCAGCGGCGGCAGCTTGACGGACCCAGCGGCGATGCCCTTTTCATCACTACACGGCAGAGTCACCGACGGCGCAACCACTACACTTAGGTCTTTTTCAAACCCACCCGAGAGCACACTTGGACCGGCCTCGATCGACTGCAGGCCCAGCTTTACGCACGCTCTGGCATCACCAACGGGAAACGCGATCGGTCGTGCCAGCTTCGCGTAGTTTTCTGCCAGCAAGGGCCGCAGATCGATGCGCAGCTCGCGCAGCCGCTTCTCGACCTCGTCCTTGATGATGGTCAGCGCCCCGGCTCCCCACTCGGCGGCTCGCAGCAGCTTGTCGTCGCTTTGGACCTGGACCTGCGGGTTTTGCAGCAGCGCCATATAGTCCGAGCCGAGCGCCGGCTGAACCTCTGCGGTGAGCGTAATGGTGAAGGTCGGATTGGTGGCGACAGTGGCCTGACCGGTGATGGTCGCACGCACCCCAATGGTCGAAGCGGCATTGTTAAAGCGCAGCTCGACAGGAGTGCGCTTCCAGATCAGCTTGCGCTGACCCAAAAACGAAAACGGCACCTCGCCTGTCTGCGGCACCGTCACTTCAATCAGCTCGCGCAGTCCCGTCTCGGTCAGGCTGATGTGCATGTTGACGCGCGAGTGCGGCGGGTCAGCTATCGCCGGTCCAGGGACCAGCGGTGGGCGGGGTGGATACAGGGCCTCGGTGCATGCCGAAGACAGCGTTCCCAGTCCGAGCAACAGCACCGCAACATGGCGGGAAATGACGTTCATGCGGCAGATGGTAGCACCGTCTCGCCCGGCGCCAACCCCCCGCCAATCCCTCCGCAAGATCAGGCCATTTTCCGCCGACGCGAATCGCGCCGCTTGATATCCTAGGAAGCTAGTCTTGTCGCACCGCTAGCACTTCGTGTGGGGGGAGAACGCGGACTTGGCCGAGCCGGGCGGAAACAAGGACGACGAGCCGTGGTCGCCGCCGACCTCTTTCGAGGAATACCGGCTCCTGTGGCCGCTTGGCCGAGGAGGGATGGGCGAAGTCTACCTCGGTCACGACACGGTGCTCGACCGCCCGGTGGCCATCAAGTTCGTCATGAACTTAGAGGCCGACCAGCAGGCTCGCGAGCGCTATCTCATCGAAGCCCGCGCGGCGGCCCGGCTGCAGCATCCCAACGTCGTCACGATTTACCGCGTCGGTGAAATCGAAGCGCATCCGTACATCATTGCCGAATACATCCAAGGGCAGGATATGCAGGCGCTGCCGAAGCCGGTGCCGTGGCAGTTTGCGCTGGAGCTGGCAGTTGGACTTTCGCGGGGTCTGGCCGCCGCCCACAAGCGCGGGGTGCTGCACCGCGACATCAAGCCCGCCAATGCGATCTTGGCCGATAACGGAGAGGTCAAGCTGCTCGACTTCGGACTGGCGAAATACATCGACAAGCCGGACGCGGTGACGGTGCGATGGGCCAACCATGAAGTGGTGGCACCGACGATGGAAGCGACGGCCTCGGGACACTTTGCTCCGCTCGGCAATGAGCCGTCGTCGCCGATGGATATTCCGTCGAAGATTCATGTGCAAGGTCATCCCGCGCTGTCGGCACAAAAGCTGGTGCCGCTGCCGGCTGCGTTTCCGGCGATCCAGCAGTCCGATGATCAGTTTCGCCCGGTGGAGCTGATGCGTGCCGAGCCGCAAAAGACTCCGCTGGGTTATTCGCGCAGCAGTCAGATCAAGGGCACACCGATTTACATGGCACCAGAGCGACTGCTCGGAGCGCCAGCGACTCGACGGTCGGACGTGTACTCGATGGGCGCGCTGCTCTATGAGCTGCTGTCGGGGGTGCCGCCGCACTACGACGTGCCGTTCGAGAAGCTGCCGCAGGTGGTGCCGGAGCGAGACGTACCGCCGCTTACCCACTTGGCTCCGTCGGTGGACTCGCAGCTGGCGCAGGTCATCGATCGCTGCTTGAAGCGCAATCCCGCCGATCGCTACTCGTCGGGGGAAGACCTACAGAGCGCGCTGGAGCAGTGTGTCAAAGGCAAGCATGCGGCGATGCTCCCCGAGGGCAATCCGTACCGAGGTGTGCTGGCCTACGACAGTGATCACCGGGCGCTGTTCTTAGGTCGGCGCAGTGAGTGCGGAACGCTGCTCGACCGGCTGCGCAGTGAGTCGGTGCTGGTCATCGCTGGGGATGCGGGTAGCGGCAAGACCTCGCTTTTGCGGGCGGGTCTGTTGCCGCTGATTGGCGAGGGCGCGGTGGGAGCGGGTCGACGCTGGCGGACGATCTCGACGCAGCCGGGACGACATCCGCTGCAGTCGCTGAGTGAAGCGATCGCCGAAGCGCTCGGTCCGCGCACCGATCAGGACGACTTGCAGCTGCAGCTGCAAAAAGACCCGGAGTCGGTGCAAAAGCTGCTTCACAAGCGCACCAGCGACCGTCGCGGCATCGTCCTGTTTATCGACCAGCTTGAGGAGCTGCTGACCCAGGGCTCAGCGAGTGACGCCCAGACGTACATGCGCGCGCTGACGGTCCTGTTCGAGCGTCATGCCGGCCTGCGCCTGCTGCTCGCGGTGCGGAGCAACTTTCTGGGCACGATGGCGACGCTGGCCAGTGAGCTGCTCGACTGGACGCGCGAGGTCTACTTTCTCAAGTCACTGCCGCGCGACAAGCTGCGCGAGATCATCGTCGAGCCAGCGCTGAGCAAAGGGGTCAGCTACGGTCCACCGGCGTTCATCGATGAGCTGATCGAGTTTGCGTCGCGGGGCGATGGCGGGCTGTCGCTGCTCGGGATTGTCCTGGCCGAGCTGTGGGATGCGCGTCAAGACAACACCATTGGCGATGCGGCGCGGCAGGCGATAGGTGGCGTTCCGGGCGCGGTGGCTCGGCATGCTGATCACGTGCTCGGGTCGCTGTCGAGAGAGCGTCGCACCACCGCCCGCCGAGTCTTGCTCGCACTGGTGACGCCCGATCGCTCGCCGTGTCAGCGCAGTGAAGAGGACCTGCTGGCCCTGGGAAGCGATGCGGCCAAGGTGCTGCAGGTGCTGCTGAGTGGCCGACTACTCAGCTTAATGGAGACGCCAACTGGCTCGGCGCTGGGACTGGCGCACCCAATCTTGGCGCAGCAGTGGCCGACGATGCTGCGCTGGCTGGACGAGCAGCTGCCGCAGGCTTCGCGACCCTCGCTGCCGGCCTTAAAGCTGCCGGTGCAGTCGACCTCGACGCAGGCGCGACAGGTGATGTGGGCGATCTTGCCGACGCTGCTGCTCCTCGGCGGGATGGTGGGTCGGGATGTGTACCGTCGCTCGCAAGGGCGAACACAGAGCGCGCTGCAGCTGGCCCAGGCCGAGCAGGCGCTGCAAGAGGCGCGCGGCAAACATGCGCTGGTCGAGCTGTATCAAAAACAGGCGCTGTCGGCGCTGGACGGGCCACGGCCGCAGCAGGCAGATCGGATGTGGGAGAGTGCGCACAGTGCCGCTGCCGAGGCCGAGCGGGCGTATAGCCGGGCCAGCCAGGCCTTGGAACAAGCGCTCAGCAATGACAGCACCCAGAGTGTGGCGCGCAAGCGGCTGGCGCTGGTGCTGTATCAGCGAGCCCTGCTGGCCGAGCTGGATCAGCAAGAGCGGCTGCTCGACGACCTGCTCAAGCGGCTGCAGCTGTACGACGACGACTTAAAGTTCAAAAATCGCTGGCAGATGCCGGGACTGCTGTGGCTCAGCAGCCAGCCCGAGGGAGCGACTGTGACGGCGCAGCGCCATGTGCTCGATGCGCAGGGCAAGTGGTCCGTCGCGGACAGCCGGGTGCTAGGAACGACCCCGCTGCGCGGTCAGCTGATCGTGCCGGGGAGTTACCTGCTCACCGTTTCCCTGCCAGGACACCGAGATGTACGTCTGCCGACGATGGTCGGACATGACGAGGAGATCAAGCAGCATGTCAGCCTCCCGTGAAGTCGAGTGGAAGCCCCCAAAGCTGTTCGATGGCTATCGCGTCCTGTGGACGATCAGCCGCACCGAACAGAGCTCGCTCTGCATGGGCCAAGACACGGTGCTCGACCGTCCCGTGACCATCCGCTTTCTCGACCTGGAAGAGCGGGACAGCGGCCTGCGCGAGCGGTTCTTGGCCGAAGCGCGCTCGATTGCGCGGGTGCAGCATCCCAACGTCGTGACGGTGCACCGCGTCGGCGCGATCGATGGCCGCCCCTACATCATCAGTGAGTACGTGCGCGGTCAGACGATTGAGCAGCTGCCGAAGCCG
This sequence comes from Myxococcales bacterium, assembly GCA_016794465.1. Taxonomy (GTDB): domain Bacteria; phylum Myxococcota_A; class Polyangia; order Palsa-1104; family JAEUJZ01; genus JAEUKA01. The sequence continues at coordinate 171,230 of JAEUKA010000014.1, forward strand.
CTGCCATGGCGACAGGTGTTGCCGCTGGCGATGGCGGCGGCGCGGGGTCTGGCGGCGGCACATCGGCGCGGGGTTTTGCATCGCAGCCTGCGCCCGAACAACATCATCGTGGCCTCGGACGGGACCATCAAGCTGACCGACTTTGGACTGCGGGAGTTCTGCGGCGAAGAGATCTCGCAGGTTCGATCGCTGCTCGATGGGCCGAGTCAGCCGGCTGATTCCCAGCCCGAGCTGCTTCTGCCCCACCGAGCGGCGGAGCTGCGACTGCGTGCCGACCTGTTCGCGGCTCCGGAGCTGAAAGCCAAGGAACCCCCGACGCAGCGAGCGGATCTGTTCGCACTCGGTGCGATCCTGTATGAGCTGTGTATTGGCAAGCCGCCGCCGGTGTCGGTCATCCAGAATCCACCGAGCGACGATCTCCAAGCCAGCGGCTGGCCGGTCGACATCGACTCGCGACTGGCGAAGATCATCCTGCGCTGCCTGCGGGCCCATCCACCGGAGCGCTTTGGCTCGTCGGAGGAGCTGGAGTCCGCACTGGAACAGCTACAGCCCCGCAGCGGCGCCGACAAGATTCCCGAGGGCAATCCCTACCGAGGTCTGCTGCCCTTTGAAGCCGAGCATCGGTCGCTGTTTTTTGGTCGCCGCAGTGAGATCGGAACTCTCGTCGAGCGCCTGCGTACCGATGCCTGTGTGCTGGTGGCCGCCGAGTCTGGCGTGGGCAAGTCGTCGCTGTGTCGAGCCGGTGTGCTGCCGCTGGTCGCGGAAGGTGCGCTTGGTGGTGGTCGTCGCTGGCAAGTGCTGACCCAGGTTCCGGGGCGACATCCGCTGCGCTCGCTGGCCCAAGCAGTGGCGCCACAGCTCAAGCAAAGTGAGGACGACTTTATCCGGGATCTCAGTTCGGAGCCCGAGCGACTCGGGCGGATGCTGCACCAGAGCCAAGGCTCAGACAGTGGGCTGCTGCTATTTATCGATCAGCTCGAAGAGCTGTCGACGATTGCCGATCCGCGCGAAGCCAGCATCGTCGGCGAAGCGCTCGGGAGTCTGCTGGCCCGGATTCCCAGTGTCCGGCTGCTGATCACGGTCCGGAGCGACTATCTGGGACGGGTGGCGAGCCTGCCCAGCATCGGGGAAGCAGTGACGCGCTCCCTGTATATTCTGCGACCGCTCGGACCGGATCGGATTCGTGAAGCGGTGGTGGGGCCAGCCCATGCCAAAGGAGTGCTGTTTGAGAGTACCGAGCTGATCAGCGGACTGGTCGATTCCACGGCTCACACCGACGGAGCGCTGCCGCTTTTGCAGTTTACTTTGGCCGAGCTGTGGGAGGCACGGGAGGGCAATCGCATCACCAAAGCGGCGCTCGATGCGATCGGAGGAGTCACCGGTGCGCTGTCGCGGCATGCCGATCACGTCATCGGAACGCTGCCACCTCCTCAGCGCAACAGTGCCCGCCGCGTCTTGATGAGCCTGGTGACTCTGGAAGGAACGCGTGCTCGCCGCAGTGAAGAGGAGCTGATCAACGCCGATGCCAGTGCTCGCTTGGCGCTGGAAGCGCTGGTCCAGGGTCGATTGCTGGTGGCCCGCGATACGGCGGAAGGAACCGCGTACGAGGTCGCGCACGAAGCGCTCATCAAAGGATGGTCGACGCTAAGTCGCTGGCTGGAGGAGTATTCCGAGAGTCGTGCCGCCAAGCAGCGCCTGGAAACCGCAGCTGCCGAGTGGCGCCGATTGTCGCGGAGTCCGGAAGCACTGTGGTCAGGACAACAGCTGGCGGATCTGGCACTCCTGGAAGAAGGGGACATCGGAACCCGCGAAGCAGAGTTTGTCGCGGCCTCCCGCAGATCGGTTCGCAAGCGCCAAGTACTACGCAACCTGATGATTGGCGCGCTGCCGCTCCTCGCCGGACTTAGCTACGGAGCGTTCGAGTATGCCGCGCACCGCAACCTGACCAAACGCATCTCTGCTTATCTGACCGAAGGTCGCAGTGAGCTCGATACTGCCCGTCGGCGCAACCGCGAAGTAGAGGAGCTGCGAAGGAGTGCCTTTTCCGCGTTCGATGCGATGAAAGGAACCGAGGGAGAGGAGCTGTGGACGCGGGCACTCACCACAACTGTGGAAGCAGAGCGAGCCTATTCCCGCGCCAGCCAGACGTTTGAAGCGGCACTTACTGCGGACAGTACGCATGTGGAATCGCGCGAGCTGTTGGCCGATGTGCTCTATGAACGAGCGCTGATTGCAGAGCGTGATCGCCGACCGCAGCAGCTGGATGATCTGCTACAGCGGATGGCTCTTTATGATGTCTCGCAGGCTCGGGTAAAGCGCTGGAATGCCCCCGCATCCTTGACGCTGCAAACGACTCCTTCCGGAGCACGCGTGACGATTGGACGCTACGAGCGTGATCCGAAAGGACGCCGTCTGCTCACCGCCATTCACGAGCTGGGAGTCACTCCGATCAGGGAATCGACGCTCGCACCGGGTTCCTATCTGCTTACCGTCCATGCAGAAGGACAGACAGAGATCCGCTACCCAGTCGTACTGTATCGCGATCAAAAGCTCCCCATCGATCTGACGCTGCCGAGCCAGACAGAGATTCCCAGCGGCTTTGCCTACATTCCGCCCGGACGATTCCTATTCGGCTCCGCAGCAGAAGAGACGATGCGCAAGGGCCTGCTCTCTGCGGTTCCCATTCACGAAGTACAGACCAGCGGCTACTTGATCGCCAAGACAGAGACTACGTTTGATGACTGGCTACAGTTCCTGATGTCTCTGTCTCCGCAAGATCGCGCCCGATATCAGAGCAAGCCGACCCAAGGGAGCCTACCAGGATCTGTAGGACTGACGATGCTACCGACGGGAGAATGGGAACTTACGCTACAGCCCACCAGCAAACAATATGTGATCAGGGATCGACAGCCGCTGGTGTACGAGTCACGCAAGGAACATCGCGAGCATGACTGGCATCGGCTTCCTGTGAGCGGAATCACGCTCCAAGATGCCAAGGATTATGCCGCCTGGCTCGATAGGAGTGGCAAAGTCAAAGGAGCCAGGCTGTGTACAGAAGTTGAGTGGGAACGCGCTGCCAAAGGCGCCGATGATCGCGAGTGGCCACATGGTGATGACATCAGTGCGGGCGATGCCAACTTCGATGCAACCTACAACTCCGATCCTCCCTCGATGGGGCCGGATTCAGTCGGAAGCTATCCCATCTCACGCAGCCCGTTCGGAATCGATGACATGGCTGGAAATGTGTTCGAGTGGACTGTCTCTGCACTGAACAAGGGCGAGTCTCTGGTTCGCAGTGGCAGCTACTTCTTTTCCGGAATCGTACAGCGCAGCACCAACCGCAACATCTTCGATCCCGCACTCCGGAGTCCTGGCATCTCTTTGCGACTCTGTGCAACCTTCCCAAACCAGCGTTCGTGAGCGGACACAATCGACCAAGTTCCTGGCCCATGGGGTCTACACAACGGGAACAACTGACCCCACCCAAGTCCGCTTGGGTCATTTGTCTACCCGGATGTCCACCCTCTCCTGACAGGTACGACCTAGACATCCATCTGCCAACCCAGGAAAAGCGCTCGCAAAATTCTGGCCACGAGCTGTGTCTCTCCTTTCCGGGCCAGACTGTCACCGCTGGCTGAAGTGGCAGGCGCTCACGACGGATGGCACAATCCTTGCTTCTCATCTAGGTTGGTTCCGGAGGATATGATGATGCGGCTACATACTTCGCTTTCGCTCTGCTTCTGCTTCGGCCTCGGGTTCACCTGGCTCGGAGGATGTGGCTCTGACCCGCACCTGCCCCTGGACCTATCGCAGCTTGGCCAGGTTGCACCGAATGACACCGAAGCCAACGGCATCAATCTTCAGGGCATCAACCTTCAGGGCATCAACCTTCAGGGCATCAACCTTCAGGGCACCACTCTCGCCTCCGATGGCACGAGCGCATCACAGCAGACTTCACCGACCCCGGCCCGCGTGAAAGTTGATCTTGCTTACATCGCGTTTGACTCGCTGCAGCTTGGAACAGCAACCGTTACAGGGGCTCAGCTCAATAACTCGGTACTCGAGGGAATGAGCGGCCGCACTCTCCTTTCTGGCAGCGACCTCATCGGGGCAGAGATGACGGGATACCTCCTGAATCGGATGTCACTCCGACTCAGGATCGAAGATGTCGCGGTCCAAAATGGAGTCACTGTCTACTCCATTGGCGTCCTTTCCGACACCGGCCTCGTACCACTCTGTGGACAAGTCGGAACCAGCGCTGTTCCGGCCATCGCGGTACGCGGATACTGGGACCGCTCTGGCTCTTACGTAGACGACAAGACTGTCTTCACGTTCGGATGCTTAAACGCAGCCATCGGCAAGTGCGCCATCTGGGGATACCAGCCGTGGTCGACGGTTCAGGAGTGCCGCAACAGCTCCTGCCGGATGCGCGATCTCAAGGCTTGGCACACTGCATGTACCCGCATGGTGCGCGCTGATTACTGCGGCGATGGCGTCTCACACACCCGCAGCGGAACCAGAATCAACCTGTACGATCAGCTTGGACTCCAAGCCAGCGACAATCCCGGCTGGGAGATCGAAGCAGAGTGGCGCATGGACGGCGCTTCCTGCATCAATCACACCCGCTGGGTGAAGTCCGATCTGTCTTGGAATGAAACCGATCTTGAGTACATTCAGCGAGCCTGCCCCTCCCGCCTTCGCAGCAACAGCGAACACAAGTGTGAGCCAGACAAGTCCACCTACAACACCCAGTTTGGCTTCAACAAGGACACGGAAGAGCGCCCGCTGCTCCGCAACGAGTCGCCGCAGTATCAGTAGCTTCCGCCGCACCTACTTCTGCATGCCCCGCACATAAGGAATGCCAAGCGCCGACGGTGGCGCGAAGTACTTTCCGACCCCCGGACGAGTCCGAATCACCAGCACCACGATCGTTCCCAGGTACGGCAGCATCTCAAACAGATAGCCCAGCTTCGGATTCCCCAGCAGCGCCGACATACCTTGTAGCTCCAGTGGCAGGCGCCGCAGCACCCCAAACAGCAGCGCAATCCAGGCCGCCGGAATCGCTCGCCAGCGCGCCACCACCACCAGTCCCACCGCAATCCAGCCCTGCCCGGCCGTAAGATCATCCACCCACATCGGCGTAATGGCCAGACTCAGACCACCACCCGCCAGCCCCGCCAGCCCCGAACCCCAGATCGTACAAGCATAGCGGTAGCGCAGCACCGGCACTCCCATCGCATCTGCTGCCGACGGATTTTCCCCAACGGCCGTGATGTGCAGACCCCACCGGCTTGCATCCAGCAGCTTCGTAATAAGAAGTAAAATAAATGCTACATATACAATCACACTGGTCGCAAACAGAGCCCTGCCAAGCAAGGGAATCTGCTGCAGAAAGGGAATTGAAAGCTGGGGTAGCTCGACGATTTTTTGTGGAGCCGCAGCAAGCGGAGCGCCCAGCACAGCGCTAAGTCCAGTGCCCACAAACCCGAGCGCTAGACCACTGACCACCTGATCGGCCTGTAGCGATACCACCACCACCGCATACAGCAGACCCAGCGCGGCCCCCGCCAGCAGCGCACTGCCCAGTCCCAACCACGGATTCGCCGTCGCTGCCGTTGTCGCAAAGCCAGTCATTGCGCCCAGCAACATCACGCCTTCCACCCCAAGATTCAGGACGCCGGCGCGCTCGGCAGTGATGGCGCCCAGTGCCGCAATCAGCAGCGGAGCCGCTCGCGTCACCCCCGCTGCCAACAGATGCGAAAGCTGAGACAGAGTGTCCATCGCCATCAGATCTTGTCCTTCGGAAGGGTCCGCACCAGCCGGTAACGGAGTCCTATTTCACTCGCCATCACCGTCAGCAAAATCAGTCCTTGAAGCAGCTGCGCAACTCCGCTCGGCTTTACGTCTTTGCTGCCAACCAGCAGTGCGCCAAACAGAATCGACACCAGCACCACTCCGCTTGGAGACAGCCGGGCCAGCCACACCACAATGATCGCGCTATATCCATATCCTGGTGAGAAGCGATCCTGAAGACGATGCACCACTCCTGCCACTTCGATCATGCCCGCAAGACCACAGAATGCGCCGCTGACAGTCATCGCCAGAATCATGCGTGCACCAACGGGAATCCCTGCTGTCTGCGCGGCCCTTGAGCTGTCCCCGATGACCCGCAGATCGAACGCCACTGGGCTTCTACGCAGCCACACACCCAAACAGATTGCCAGCAGCAGCGCCCACAAAAATCCGGCATGGGAAGGGAGTCCGGCCAGGATCGGAAAGCGCTCTGCCCAGTCGAGCAGACGTGGCAGCCACGCAGACTTGACCAGCTGCGGAGTCAGCGGAAAGCCGTTCTCGCTCCACCGTCCAAACACAAAAAATCGCAGCCAGGCCAGCGCAACATAGTTGAGCATCAGCGACACCAGCACCTCACTGGTTCGCAGACGGACCCGCAGCACCCCCGGAATCAGTCCCCACAGACCTCCCGCTGCCATCGCGGCCAGACTCATCGTCAGGAGCAGCAGACTCCGTGGCCAGCTTGGCAAAAAGAGTGCAACTCCCGTCGCAGCCCAGGCTCCCAGCAGCAGCTGTCCTTCCCCACCGATGTTCCACAGCCGCATCCGGAATGGCAAGAGGAGTCCCAGCGCGCAGAGCAGAATCGGGGTCGCACAGACCGCAGTGTCCGCCAAGCCATCGATCGAAAACAGTCCGGCTTCGGCAATGTGAAGATAGACATCAAGCGGTGACAGACCGGCCAGCAATAGACAGATCGCGCCGACCAGCAGCGCCAAGCCCAGGGCCACGATGCTCTGTAGCACTTGTCGACGGGGAGTAATCACCAGCCGAGGCACCAAACGGAGTCCGCTCATGGAATCACGCCCCCCAGAAGGAGTCCGAGTGTCGTGCGATCCGCATCGGTGGCCGCACACTCACCATGAAGCTGACCCGCGACCAGCACTGCGATCCGATCGGAGAGTGACAGCAGCTCATCCAAATCTTCCGAAAGGAGGATCACCGCAATCCCGCACTGACAGCACGCGCGCAGCAAGCAATGGACGGCAGCAATTGCCCCGATGTCCAGTCCGCGACAAGGATATGCAGCGACGAGAACTCGCAGAGAAGGAGCCGCCAGTTCCCGCGCCAAGATCACCTTCTGCATGTTGCCGCCAGACAGTGTCCACACCGGTGCAGAGAGCGCGCTTTCGGGTAGCTCCACCTGTGCAATCAGCGTGCGCGCCTTGCGAACAAATGCGCTCTGACTGAGCCAGCTCTGCGGTCGCAGCTGTGGATTCAGACAGCAGTTTTCGGCCACTGATAGATGCGGCGCGACACCTTCCAACAGCCGATCTTCGGGCACCACTCCCAGTCCAAGTTGACGCCGCTTTCCCGTCGGAAAATTTCCAATATTGACTCCTCCCAAATAGATCTGTCCAGAGTGTACGGGCCGGGTTCCCAGCAGCGCTTCACACAGCTCATGCTGTCCACTGCCTCCCATCCCGGCGATGCCAAATAGCTCACCCGCACGCAGCCGCAGAGAGACACCGCGCAGCACTCTGTGGTGACGATCGGACTCTACGTGCAGATTCTCCACAACGAGGATCTCTGCCCGCTCAGTCATGATCCCGGTGCGCTCGGACCGCTCCTCTTGCAGCTGGGAAGACAGCGCTGCTTGCTCTCCCATCATCTGCTGCGCCAGCTCTGCTCTATCAAGCGATTGCGTAGGAATACCCGCCGCCACCACCCTTCCCCGTCGCAGCACTGTCACGCGATCCGCCACCGCCAAGACCTCATCGAGCTTGTGACTGATGTAGATCACCGATCCTCCGCCACCGACATGCTCACGCAGACAGAGGGCCAGTCGCGCTGCTTCCTCGATGGTCAGAACAGCGGTCGGTTCATCCAAAATCAACAGCTTGGGTGCAGGCGCCAGCACCCGCAGAAGCTCTACCTGTTGTCGCTCCGGAAGCGGTAGCTCTGCCACAAGCGCGCGACCATCGACCGTCATTCCGAAGCGACTGCGCAGCTGCGCAAACTCCTCCTGCAAGCGACGTTTCGAGATCCAAAACGGCAGGCGCGGAAGGAGTACGTTCTCTGCCGCTGTCAGCGTTCCCACCAGCGACAAGTGCTGATGTACCATGCCGATTCCCAGCGCTGCCGCTTGTTGAGGACTCCCAATCGTGACTGGGTGTTCTTGCAGCAGAATCTGTCCCTCATCGGGCTGTAGGAGTCCTCTGAGCAGGTTCATCAGCGTGCTCTTGCCGGCACCGTTTTCGCCGAGCAGCGCATGGACTTCTCCCAGTGCCACCGAAAACGAGACATCCGACAGCGCCGTCACCAGCGGGAACCGCTTGCTGATTCCCTTCATCTGCAACAGTGTCGGTTTCACTTTTTGGGCAGCTCGCCAACAATTCCCTCAGCCAGCCAAGACATGCAGACTGAGCAGCCAGGGAGTCCTTCCAGATCACTTTGGGACAGCCGTTTTCCGTCGGGAATGACGATCTGTCCGTGATTGTCACGCAGCGGTCCGGAAAAGATCTCAAAGCGGGTCAGCGAGCCCTTGCGAAACAAAAGCAGCTTCTCTTTGATGGTCGGAATGATCTCGGCAGGAACCCCCGGTAGCGGCGTCTCTCCTTCTTCAAAGCCGAGCAGTCCGAGCAGTCCAGAGTCCACGTCACCATAATAGGCTGTCGGCTTCCAGGTTCCTTCATGGACCTGCCGCGCGATCTGGGTATACAGCACCCCCCAGTTCCAATAGGTAGAGGTCAGACAGTGCGCGCGATCCACTTCACAAGCCTTCGCAGAGTCGTACCCAATCGCCCACCTATCATGCTTGCCAGCGACGGCAACTGGTCCGCTGGTATCGGCTCCGGTGATCACCACATCGGCCCCGGCTTGCAGCAGCGACTCAGCGGCTTCCTGCTCACGTCCTGGATCAAACCAAGCGTTTAGGAATCGGAGCTCCATCGTGCAGTCTGGGCAGCTCTGCCGCATTCCGATGGCAGTCGCGTTGATCAAACGAACCACTTCAGGAATCGCAAACGGAGCAATGTAGCCGAGCTTTTTTCGGCCATCGGCTTTGGCACGGGCTCCCGCGATCACTCCGGCCAGGTACTTCATACTCTCCATCGCACCGAAGGCATTGCCAAAGTTTTTGTCGTTGTACTTGTAGCCAGCGATGTGTAGGAACTTGGTCTTTGGGAACTCCCCAGCGACGGTCGCTGTCGCATCCATAAACCCAAACGAAGCGGCAATCAGCAGATCAAATCCTTTGCGCGAAAGACTCCGTAGTGCCGCCTCTGCTTCGGCTCCTTCTGCGACTCTCTCAATGGTCGCGGTGTGAACATAAGGCAGACTCTGTTCCAGGTATCTGCGACCTTGATCATGCGCAAATGACCAGCCGCCATCCGAAGCAGAGCTGACGTAGACAAAGCCAACATTTAGCTTTCCAGCGACGGCAGAAGGAGTCGATTCGGCTGCCTTTCCGGTCGTCTCTCTTCGCTTGCAAGCAGCTCCCAGGATCATCGAAACACCACAGACAAGCAGGGCAGTTCGGCTGAGTATTTGATGGACTGTCCTTCGCATGTTTCACCTCTGAGATTCTCGGCACAAGGTCACGATGTGATGTCAGGCGCTACCGACCTGACACGCAGAGCGAATTCTGAGGGTTTCCCTCGTCTCCGCTCAGGTGTCAAACAATTTGCGCCGCGAGCAAGTCACCTTTTGCTATCGTGTCACCGTGTCAAACGTACGCTTCCTACAGATCGAGCCGACCACTCGCTGCAACTTCACCTGTGGCTTCTGCTGTGGTCGCTACATGGAGCAAGCCGACCTTCCGTTCGAGCGCTTTGAGAGTCTCCTCGCTGCCCATCCTCACGTCGAGCACGTCGAGCTGCAAGGGGAAGGAGAGTCTCTGCTTCATCCGCGCTTTTTTGACATGGTGAAGGCGCTGCGTGCTCGCAACGTGAGAGTCTCTGTGATCTCGAACGGAAGTCTGATCAGCGAAGCGCATGCCCAGCGGATGGTCGAGTTAGGAATCGAAAAGGTATCGGTGTCGATGGAGTCTGCCGAGCCTGAGACGTTCCGACAGGTGCGCGGAGGCAAGCTCGAAAAAGTCATCGCTGGACTTACCAACCTGATGACCGAAAAGCGAAAGCAAGGGAGTCTGCGTCCGATTGTCGGTCTGTCGATCACGGTCCTCAAAGACACCCAGGATCATCTGCCGGGAATCATCGCGCTGTACAAAAAGCTCGGTCTGGATGGTGGCATCACGGTGCAGCCGCTGTCGACGATGCCGCTCTATGAAAAGAACTATCCGGAGGGTCTGCGCCAGCAAGTCTTGTCCGATCACGAGGTCGATGACCTGTGGGTTCGCTATCGCATGCACCGCGAGCTGCGCCAGATTCAGAAGCAGAAGGACAAGCTCAAGATCACGAGCTTTTACGATGAGCTGCTGGCCGGATTCCGTACTGGAAAGCGTAGCTGTCCGTGGCTAGAGCAAGGTCTGTATGTCAATCACCAAGGCATCGCCACCGCATGCTGCATGATCAAAGACACCGAGCGATTCCGTTTGGGAGTTGTCGGCACCGACAGCAATGAACAGATCTTGGCCGCTCGCACCAAGCTCTCCGCAGAGCTTGCGGAAGGAAGACTCCCGACTCCGTGTCAAGGCTGCGAGCTGGGACGCTTTTCCCTCTTGACCACGTGGCAGGTGATGGCCTTTGCAATCGGAGGAGTCTTGCGTCGCTATTCACCACGCGCACTGTGGCGCAGACTGCGACCGGGAAAGCCCAAAGTCAGGCTCCCGCTGCTGCCGCCTACGGACTCCTAAACGGACTCCTAAACGGACTCCTAAACGGACTCCTAAACGGACTCCTACAGCACCATCATCACACATCGCGTACACACACCGCACAGCTCGGACATAGTAGCCGCTCGCCCATCCCAGCGCTGCGCAGCCTCGATGACAGTAGCCGATTCAGCTTCTTGTAACGTAACATACGGGACAGAGGAGTTCTGTGATGCAGCGACGTGTCATGACCCTGGTTGGCTGCGCGTTCTTGGCGATGGCAGCAGCGACGGCGTTCTCCGGACCGCAGACCGCCTACGCTCAACCGGCGAAATCGGATGCAGGCCCCGTCGAGCGCAGCGTCATCACCAAGGATGGCAGCATGTACCGAGGCGAGGTCCTCGAGTACGCCATCAACTCTCACATCACCCTGCGCCTGTCGAGCGGCGAGTCAAAGCGGATCGGCTGGGACGACATCGATCAGGTGTCACCACCGCGCCCCAAGTCACCGTCCGCGAGCAGTCCTCCCCCGAGCAGTGCTCCTCCGAGTAGTCCCCCCCCGAGCAGCACTCCTCCGAGCAGCACTCCTCCGAGCAGCATGCCTCCGTCCAGCATGCCTCCCCCCAGCGCGCCGTCGTCCAGCGGTCCCCTCGTCGGAAGCGGCTTCGAGCGCACGGTTCAGACCCGCGACAACATCACCTACCACGGCGAGGTCATGGAATACGAGGTCGGCAGCCACCTGATCCTCAAGCTCGGCGACCTCAGCAACCGCCGGATCACCTGGGCCGAGGCCAAACGAATCTCGCCGCCCCGCAAGAAAGGCGACTCAGGCCACGTCGGCTCCCCCGAGCGCACCATCGTGCTCCGCAGCGGCACCACCCTGCGCGGCGACCTCGTCGAGTCCGTTCAAGGCATCCACACCACCATCCGCCTCGGCTCCGGAGAGATCCGCCGCGTGCTGTGGAGCGACATCCAGCGCATCACCGCGCCCCTTGCCCCAGGCGTCTCGTCGCCGATTCCGCTCACCGGCGAGCTGCTCGTCCACCTCGACAGTGGCTCTCGCGTCCTCGGCACCTACTTCGAGTACATCCCCGAGCAGCAGCTCATCCTTCGTCACCCGAGCGGCCGCATCTACTACATCCCGGTCAACACCATCATCAAGGTCACCATCACCGACGAGGGCAAGACCGAGTAGATCCGCAAGCACTGCCGCTACCGCACTGCTGTCCCTCTCGATACCGTCCGTCTTCGGCCCGTCAACCCCTGTGGCACTGCAAGCTGTCCCCGACTCCTGCCAGCGCTACACGCTATCTATCGGCAAAGCGCGGCGAGAGAGCCCGCGAGAGTCTGTCCTATACCGGTCTACACCACTATCCCGATAGCGACTCACTGGTTGTTTTGGCCAAGCTTGTGCGCTCGACGCCACACTCAGTCAGGCTGCTCGCACCCCGAGGAGAACCGCACAGACGATGGACCACTCGATCTGTGTCCCCCAAATGAAAAGTGCCTGGCTAGCCCGTCGATGGTGTTGCCACCGAACGAGCCAACCAGGCACTCTGTGTTCCTTCGCTACGGTCTGAACCCCTGCGGGGAACCGGTCACTAGTACGACGAGCGGGGCGAACGTCCGCCACCACCACCACGACGGTCGCCACCATAGCCACCGCCACCGCCACCGCCGGGACGACCACCACCACCGCGACGATCGCCACCTTCTTCACGAGGACGCGCCTCGTTCACGGTGAGAGCGCGGCCACTCATCATCTTGCCATTGAGTCCGCTGATCGCGGCCTGCGCATCGGGCTCGCTCTCCATCTCAACAAAGCCGAAGCCCTTGCTACGGCCGGTCATGCGGTCCTCGATCACCTGCGCGCTGCGGACGCTGCCGAAGCCGGCGAACATGGAGCTAAGCTCCTCGCTGGTGGTGTTATACGAGAGGTTGCCGACATACAGTTTGGTGCCCATTCTGAGTCTCCTTGCGATGTTGCGGGTTCGTTCCGGGTAAGAAGCCTAGCGGTGGTAACAAGGCGGCACAGGCAGTCGAGGCTTCGACAGGAGCTCAAGCGCCAAATGTTGCAGAACCTTTTCCAACAACCGAGCTAGCTTTACCAGCGCGAGGCTATCGCTTGGTCGGATAATTCGCAAGCACTATCTGGGAATATCTCACCTTGCAGTTACACCTCACCTCACGTGCCTGGCCTCCAATCGCGGTCGCAGACGTGGATGCACTGCGTCATCCGCGAGAGATCTCTGCAAGGTAGCGCGCGCAACCGATGCAAATCAGTGGGAAGTCGTTATCCTCTGCCCACTTTTGGACCAAACGTCGATGACAACCGAACCACAACGTACCGCCTCTTCTGATGCAGTCGCCCATGGGAACAAGGTTCGCTCGGTGCCATGGTGGACCGCTGCACTGTTGGCCGCTCTTGTCGTCGCAGTGGGCGATGTACTGGCAGCGGCTCAATCGACGGAAAACCCTGTCGGTGGCGAGGCGCTTCGCCAGGCGCTGATCTGCGCGGTCGGACTGCTTGGCATTCCAGCATTCGTCGTCGGAATCGCGGAGCAGTGGCTGGATGACTCACTGCGGGCGGTATTTGGCCACAGGCTGATTGAACGGGGACGCGCCGCGCTCGCCGATGAAGCGTACGACCGCTGGCTGGCGGCGGTGGTGCTGGCGCTGATGGGGATTGTGCTCGTCGATGCGGTGCTGCTGTATGGGTTTGTAAAGGCCGCCGCGCTGGAGATGGCAAACAAGCGCAATGGCGCGTTGTCGTCGGCATTGGTATCAGTGGCAACTTTGGTGGCACTGTTGCCGTTTGCAGTTCCGCTGTATCGACTGACGAATCGGCTGGTCGGTCTGCTGCTGCCGAGGCCTCGGCTGCTCTGGCTGGTCGGTCTGTGTGCGAGCGGCGGGCTGCTGGTCGTCGCGCTGGCAGTGCTGTCGGTCGACTGGCGAATCATTCACTTTGGTCCGTGGAAGGCGCTGGGGATGTGGCTGTTTCTGCAGGTTGGGCTGGCGCTGGTGCTGACGAGGCTGCGACGGCCGCAGCTTTGGGGGGCAGGACTGCTGGTGCTGGTCGTGGGCTGCTGCGCGGTGACGGTGCAAAGGTTTGGCGGGGAAGCACGCTCGCGAGCCCTGATTGCCGAGGAGACGGCTGCGGGACGGACTCTGCTGCTGCTGGCGCGGCGGCTGTTTGACCACGATCACGATGGGTATGCCGGGCGACTCGGTGGAGGGGACTGCAACGACCGCGATCCCACTGTTCATCCCGGTGCCGATGATGAGCCCGGTAACGGCGTCGATGAGGACTGCGATGGAGCCGATGCCGAGAAGCTCGTCGAGGCTGCCCCGCCTGCTCCAGCGCCGGCCCTGACTGCACCTGTCGTCGCTGACAAGCCCAGCACAGCGCCCAAAGGCGGGACGCCGTGGCCGGGCAACTGGCTGATCATCACCGTCGACACCCTGCGCGCCGACCGAGTCTCACCGAAGATCGCCCCGAACCTGGCCAAGCTGGCACAGGACGGCTTTCACTTCACCCAGGCCTATGCGCAGGCGCCGAACACGCCGCGAAGCTTTCCTTCGTTTGTGACCTCGCGCTTGCCGTCGGAGGTTCACTTTGTCAAGCAGTCGCTCAACTTCTCGCCGCTGACCGGGAAAGACCCGACGCTGTTTACGGCGCTAAAGGCGGGGGGACTGCGCACCATCGGGGTCTTTTCGCACTTTTATCTCGATCGCAAGACCGGGCTCTCGCTGGGATTTGACGAGTACAAAAACGATGCGGCGACGAACCTGCACGACTCGAACAGCGACATCGCGGAGCCGCGCATCACCGCGCAGGTAGTGGCAAGGCTGCGCAGCCTCGGGAAAGAGGCCAAGTCCGGGAAGTCGCCCAAGTTTGCGCTGTGGACGCACCTGTTTGGGCCGCACAGCACCTACATGGATCATCCAGAGTTTCCCGTCGGAAAAGGCTTCAAGTATTTGAAAGAACGCTACGACGCAGAGGTCAGCTTTACCGATCTGCACCTTGGCAAGATTCTGGCGGCGCTCCGTGAGGCGGGACTGGCGGAAGACACGGCGGTGGTGGTGTTTTCCGATCACGGGGAAGCGTTTGGCGAGCACAAGCTCAGTGGTGAGCCGCTCTATTTCCATGGCGAGGCGCTCTACAACGAGGTGCTGCAGGTGCCGCTCATCATCTACCTTCCGTCCAAGGCGGGGCTGGTGGCGCGGAAAGTGGACGAGCGGGTGCGGCTGATCGATATGGCACCGACGGTGTTGCAGCTGGCAGGACTGCCTTTGCCGGACAGCTTCCGAGGTCAGTCGCTGCTGCCGCTCATCCTTGGGGACAAGCTGGCGGCGCCTCTGCCGGCGATTGCCGAGATGCTGCCGTGTACTGCGTGGCCCAAGAACGAGCGAGTGATTGTCGATGCGGTCGATGGAGTGGAATACGCGCTCTACGCCAAGTTCACCGACAACTTGTACGAGCTGTACGAGCTGGCCAAAGATGCGACGCAGCAGAAGAACCTGGCCGGACAGAAACCGCAGGTGGTGGCGACGCTGCGCAAGCGACTACAGAGCCTTCAGCAGCTGAAGAAATAGTCTGTAGGAATCAGCTTGGCGCGCCGCTTTTCTGCACGGCTACTTTGGCGGCTTCGGCGAGCTCTGCATAGCCAGCGTGTACCAGCCACAGACTCCCTGCGAACAGAAGGACGCCGAGCAGTGCCAGGGCTCGCGTGGCGACCTGAAAGCGCGGCTGCTCGTCGGTCTTCGGCCAAATTTTCATCACTACATAGCCGGCCAGAAGACCCGCTAGCGCACCACCCAGATGTGCCGCAAAGTCGATCTTCCCACCTTGGCGATGCGTGGTCAGCGGAATCAGCGAAGGAATCAGGAACTGCATCAGCTGCGCCTGAATCTGCGTCCGTGTCGCCCCCGGAGGATATCGCAGCGACGCCATCAGTGCCGCCGCAAGCAGGCCCATCACCGCGCCCGAGGCTCCCACAGAGACAATGTTGGCGGGATTCAGCGCCAGACTGAGCAGCGAGCCGCCGAGCGTCCCGATCAGGAACAGCAGCAGGAGCCAGGCGCGACCGAGCAGAGACTCCAGCAGATACCCAGCCAGCGCGAGCGCAACCCCATTGAGGAGCAGATGAAACGCATCCCCATGTAGCAGCGCGGCAGAGAGGAGTCGATGCCAGTCTCCATGCACCAGCACCGCATCGCGATTCATTCCGCCCAGCGCAAAAAGCGTCCAGACATCGACTCCCAGTAGTCCTGATCCACCGTCGCTGAGCTTGGCCAGATGCTCCATCCCAAACATTGCCACCAGCACAGTAAGTAGCGCAATCGTGACCACTGGGATTCGCTCCTGCTGCGGCAGCGCGGGCGAAGGAACGAAGATCTCTTGATCGGACTTGCGATCTTCTTCCAGCACACTGGCGACCCAGCCTCGGTGACCCAGTCGTTTCAGGAGTCCGCCCAGCGGCGCGCTACTCCACAGCTGACGGCTCTCTGTATCCAGATAGAAGCACGTGATCGCCACCTTGGTCAGACCCGGCATCGTTCTCTGCAGCGCCTGTAGACGCAGCTTGTCGTCCGACGAGGGCGGTCCGTGTCCCACTTCATAGAGCGTGATCCCGACTGGCATCTTCGCTCCGTTCATCGTTCCGGTGTACTTTAGACAGTCCTTCCCGATGTTGATGAGCTGCTGCTGGGAAAACGCGAAGTGCCGACTCGGCTCCTTTTCACGATCCAAGATGCAGGCGATGGCCAGTCCAAAGTCGGCGTAGGACAGGACCACATCACTGTGTTCCACAAGCTCCGCCGCTTCCGCAGGGGCTCCCGGTTGAAACTGCTTGTCGCCCATCAGCCGCTTGGCAAGATACACCGCAAACGGCACAGGCGCAGAGTCTGGCAGCGTCGCTGCTTGAGGTTCGGATTGCACGTCGGACATCTTCGCTTCTCCAAGCCACGCAGAAGCAGTGACTATATCATGCGCAGAACCGTAAAGTTCCAGCGCAGAGATCAGCGACGAGTCTGGTGCGAAGGATTAAGAGGCATGTAGTTTGCCTCTTTTTGGCGTGATTTCCGCTGGTTGGGAATCGAGAAACTGCGCTGCCACTGCGCAGTAGGAATGCAAGCTGTCGAAGACAAGCTCGATGAGACTCTCACTGCCGGCCCGCAAGCTCTCGTGATACCGCAGGCGCTCGACTCCGCGAATGATCGCGGGTGGATAGCCATCCGCCAGAAGCAGCAGGTTCATCAGCAGCCGTGCGACCTGACCGTTGTGATCCGGCCACGGATAAATGGTCATCAGCTCGAAGTGAGCCGCGACCGCACGAAGCAGCGGGTGCTGATGGGCTTCGCGCTCCTCATCGATCGATTCACACAGCTTGCGCAGACTCGCTGCAATCTGACCAGCGGGAATGATGGGATGGTGATAGAGCCGATGAAGGACGCGATCACTACGGAACGGATGACCTTCCCCCTTTTCCGAGGGAGTCAGACTCTCATGCAGCTTGCGTAAGAGCGGAACCGTCACCAGGCCTCGCACCTGACCGGCGTGAAGCAGACCCTGCTGTTTGACAAAGTCTATCGTGAGCTTGTGATCACGGATGCTCTTACACAGAGCGTCTCTGGTGCGTTCGGGGAAGGTCTTTTCGGTGAGAGCGTCTGAGATGTCTTCGCCTGAAAGGGCAATTCCTTCCAGTGCATGGTCGTGGTAGAGCCATAACGTAGTCAGCTTGTCTTGGAATGACAGGAAGGCCTGCGGATCTGCTACAGGCCAACGCCGACTCAGCCCTTCGAGCTTATTATCGAGCTCTCGTAGTCGCTGCTCTACCATGGGACACGGCGCTAGCGACGACCGCCGCGACCGCCGCCACCACCATAGCCGCCGCCGCCACCACCGCCACCACCGTATCCGCCGCCGCCACCACCGCCACCACCGTAACCCGAGCGCTCCTCACGAGGACGGGCTTCGTTGACGGTCAGGGTGCGACCATCGTGAGCACGACCATTGAGGGAGGCAATGGCCGCCTGGGCCTCGGTGTCCGAGCCCATCTCGACAAAGCCAAAGCCCTTGCTGCGTCCGGTGTCGCGATCTTCAACCACCTGAGCGCTCTGCACGCTACCATGCTGAGCGAACAGCTGATTCAAATCCGCACTGCTCACCGAATAACCCAGGTTACCAACGTATAGTTTCTTACCCATTTGTCTCTCCGTACTACTTCGACTGCTACTGCTTGTCTGGCCGGTCATTACCCCGCAATGCATTTTGCAGGTTCGGCACGTTCATTGCGCTGTTTTGACGTTGTTCTTCTGTGCCTTAGATCTGAACTCTCCTGCAAAACTCAAGATTCTCGACGAGAAAGCAGCCGGCCACGAGCACCAAGGACTGACACGCATGTACTTGATGGAACTTGCTCGCGACGGAATGAATTTTCATGCAGTGCTCACGCATTTCGATCTGCGAGCAGAGCGAAAAACCTGAACATGAAAACGCGGACTGTTTTTCAAGAGCCCGAGTATGGGGTGTCAGTGCAGGGAAAGCCATAGCAATTTGCGAAATAATCAGAAATTTATTGTTATTTGCACTGTCTAGCCACGGGAAACACCGTTCTCGATCCCCCAGCTCAGCAGTCACTTCGGACTGTTCAACGGTCGCGGGCGCAGGCAACCTCGCAGCATGTCTTTCCCGAGTCTCACAACCGAACATCACGGCCTCGCCAGCGACAACACCGCTGGACTCACCCCCGAAGCCCTGGCCGCAGTGGTCGCGGTCAACGCTGGCAGTCATCCTTCTTATGGAAGTGATGCGGTCACAGAGCGTGCCAAGCAGCTGATCTGCGAGCTGCTGGACACCGACTGCGCAGTGTTTTTTGTGGGAAGCGGCACCGTGGCCAATGCGCTCGCGCTCGCGCATGTCTGTCCCAGCTATCGCGCCATCCTCTGCCATGAAGTTGCGCACGCCGATACCGATGAGTGTGGGGCGCCAGAGTTCTTCAGCGGGGGCAGCAAGGTCCTCACCATCCGGGGAGAAAACGGCAAGCTCATCCCCAAAGAAGTCGAGCGCGTCATCGCGCGGCGGGAAAACCTGCACTACTCGAAAGCGGGGGTGCTGTCGCTGACGCAAGCGACGGAGTGGGGCACGCTGTACACGCCAGCGGAAATACAGAAGCTCTCCGCAGTGAGCAAGCAGCATGGTCTGTCGCTTCATATGGATGGTGCGCGCTTTGCGAATGCGGCAGCGGCACTGGCAGTACACGGTTACTCAGCGGCTGACTTCACGTGGCGGGCCGGCGTCGAGGTGCTGAGCCTTGGTGGCACCAAGAGCGGCATGATGGCGACCGAAGCGGTGGTGTTCTTTGATCGTGAGCGGGCGCGCGACTTCGACTTTCGGATAAAGCAGGCGGGACAGCTTACCTCCAAGCAGCGCTTTGCTTCCGCGCAGTGGGTGGCGATGCTGCAGGACGGAGCGTGGCTGCGACATGCCTCCCATGCCAACGCGATGGCGCAGCAGCTGGCCAGCGGACTGCGGGCGCTCGGACTGCGCATCCTGGTGGAGCCAGCGTCAAATGGTGTGTTTGTTGAGCTGGCTTCGGGGACCGCAGAGCAGATGAGGGCGCGAGGCTGGCACTTCTACCGTTTCATCGGCGAGAGTGGCTACCGACTGATGACTTCCTGGGCGACCGAGCCCGCTCTGCTGAGCCAGTTCCTCACCGAGCTGGGCGCGGTCCTGTCGGAATCTACTTGAGCAGATACTCCTCGATGAACAGGACCGTGGAGTAAAACTGGAAGTCCTGATTCCTCTTTTTGGCAAAGCCGTGACCTTCATCTTTGGCGAGCAGATACCAGGCCGGAACGCTGTTCTGTTTGACGGTCCGAATCATCTGCTCTGCCTCGCTGGCAGGCACACGCGGATCATTCTGTCCCTGCACGATGAACAGCGGCTTGGTCACATTCTTGGCCAAGTTGAGCGGCGCAATTCGGTTCAAAAACTCGCGCATCTTGGGACTCCGTTCATCGCCGTACTCGACGCGGCGGAGGTCACGGCGATAGCCTTCGGTGTTCTCTAGGAACGTGACCAAGTTGCTCATTCCCACCACGGCCAGCGCACAGCGAATCAGCGAGCTGTGCTGCGTTGCAGAGACAAGGGTCATGTGTCCGCCGTAGCTTCCGCCCGTCACCATGATCCGCTCGCCATCGATCTCTGGCTGCGTCTTGAGCCACTTGTACAGAGACTCTGCATCTTTGTAGGAATCCTCGCGCTTGTCGCCATCATCGAGCTTGAGGAAGGTCTTGCCGTACCCCGAAGATCCTCGCACGTTGGGAAAGAGCAGCGCCACACCCAGCTCGTCGAGTAGGTAGTTGTTGCGACCAATAAAGCCGGGTCGGAACTGCGCTTCCGGACCGCCGTGAATGTTGACGATCACCGGACGCTTGCCGGTAAATTTTTTCGGCGGCAGATACAAAAATCCCGAGATGTCCCGGCCATCATAGCCCTTCCACTTCACCAGCTTGGGCTCCGCAAACTCGCTGGTCAGGAGTCCTCCGCTCTCGCTCTGCGTCCAGCGCGACAGCTTGCCAGTGGCGACGCTGACAGAGTAGGAATCGGCGCTCGCCCGCGCCGAGCTTAAGGTAAATCCCAGCTCAGTTCCGTTGCGATGAAACGAAAGACCACCGATCACCCCGACTGGAATCTCGCGCAGCGGCCGCAGCTGCTTGGTCTGCGTAGACATCAAGTAGAGACGACTCTCGCCGTTCTCATTGGCCGCGATCGCCAGACTGCGACCATCGCGCGACAGATCAAAGTCTTCGACATCCCAAGGAATCGAGGTGGTCAGGAAAGTGTACTTCTGCGTCGCCAGATCGAGATACGCGAGGCGCTGAAACTCGGACTCCTTATCGGTGGTCAGATAGACTCCTTTGCCATCTTTGGCAAAGTGAACGCGCCCATAAGAAACCTTTTCCGCGCCTCCTTTTGGAGTCAGGAGGGTCTTTTCTTTCTTCTCCAGATCGACCAGCCACAGATAGCTCTCGTTGATCGACAGCTCTTCCTGCAGGATCAGTTTTTTTCCATCGGGAGAGAAGTCGAGCGGAGCAAAGCCGCCTCCGGAGAGCTCGAGGACCAGATGATCACTGGACTTGTCGAGCGGATTCATGATCCACAGATCATTGTCTTTGCCGGTCCGCCGGGTAGACGAGTACGCAATCTGGGTTCCGGACTGATTCCAGACCATTCCTACATTGCGGCTTTTCCCGTCGGTGAGCATGGTGATGTCACCGTTTGCGAGGTCATAGCGAAAGATCTGGAACCACTCTCCACCACCGACATCTTTCACAAACAGAAAGTAGTCGCCACGCGTCGGCTCGTAGCTGGCTCCACCGACACGATCAGGAAAGAATGTCAGCTGCGTACGTGCCCCGCCCGGCATCGCCACGCGGTGAACCTGGGGCACATCGGCAAAGCGCGTCAGGATGAGCTGCTCGCGACGGAGTGGATGCCAGTCGGCAAAGGCAGCGGTTCGGAACTCGGTGTAGCGACCAACGCGCTCGACCAGTCGCTTGGGAACCGGCGGAATTCCCGCCACCACCAGATTGTCACTGGGGGTAAGGACCGCCTCAGTGGGTTTCTCTGGCGGAGCCTTTGCAGGTGCAGCAGGAGCAGGAGCAGGAGCCGTGGCCACAGCCGGACTCGCAGATGTCGAAAAGGACGGGGCCAGCAGCGGGAGAAGGGGAATCGCAAACGCAAGCATTCTCAGGTGTCGCATGGGAACAGGAACCTCCATCTGCGGCACTTGTTAGCATGACTTGACGTTACGTAAAGACGTTGAGCAGCAAGCTAAATAGACCGGTGGCCAGTCCGGCGTAGCCAAGTCCGTGCTCGTTGCGAATCAGGACGGCCTGAAAGTCGTCGCAGACCTTGCGCACACCGGGGGACAGCTTGGCGCCAAACCAGGACAACAGCGTCGCGTAGCCGAAGCGCAGACCGAGCAGCACCGACAGCACGCCGGCCCCGAGAAAGCCGAGGTAGACCGTCGGAGCGATGCGCACAAAGCCCAGGTAGGCCGCCATCTCGAAGATGGTAATCAGGCCCGCGACCACTGCGCCGACGCCGAGCAGACCCGAGAGTGGCGACAGCGCGGTCAGCCAGAAGCGCGACGACGGCCACCACTTGCCAATTCCGTCGGCGTTGGCGAGGGCGGCGAGCAAGATCAGCACCGTACTGCTCAAGGTTCCCATGATGTGACTCCCGATCTGGTTTTGGCGAGTTTGGGCGATTTCTGGTGAGTTTGGGCGATTTCTGGTGAGTTTGGGCGATTTCTGGTGAATTTGGGCGATTTCAGTCGAGCTCTGGTTCGAGGTCGCGGCGGCTCCATCGCGAGCCAAGCCAGCTTTCGCATTATCACCGGCCGTGCCATGCGCAGCCATGTGCGTCCGTGTGGTAGCTTCGTCGCGATGGCGCTCCTGCTCACAATTGCCTTGGCTAGCGCAGCATTTTGTCACCTTGCGCTGGCGTTGCTGCTGGTCTTTAACAAAGCGCGAACGCCGAAGCTGCCGACTCCCGGGCTGCCCCAAGCCCCGCCGAAGTCGGTGCTGATTGTCGTGCCGGCCCGCAATGAAGAAAGCAACATCGGCGACTGTGTGCGCAGCCTGCTCTTGCAGGATCATCCGGCGCTGACGGTTCGCGTCGTGGATGATCACTCGACGGATCGTACCGGTGCGATCGTGGGCAAGCTGGCCGAGAGTGATCGGCGGCTAACGCTGGTGAATCCGCCGGCTTTGCCGATCGGCTGGCTGGGCAAGCCCCACGCGGTCCACCATGGCGCGCTCGGAGCGGTCGCCGATTATCTCTTGTTCATTGATGCCGATGTGCGGCTTCGACCGACGGCGGTGTCGCAGGCGATGGCGCTCGCGGAGAGTCGTCAAGCGGGCCTGACCACGCTGATGCCCGAGCTGGTCGCGTCGAGCTTCTGGGAGCGGGCGACCCAGCCGGTGGTGGGGCTGCTTTTGTACGGCCTGCTCGACCCGGTGCGCACAAGCGATCCCAACAAGGCGGATGCCGCTGGGTTTGGCCCGTTCATGCTGTTCCGTCGCGATGCGTACGAGCGCGTCGGTGGCCATCAGGCAGTGCACAGTGAGGTCGTCGAGGACCTCAAGCTGGCGCAGCTTATCAAGCAGCAGCGCCTGGGGCTGTGTATCGCGCATGCGACCTCGCTGGTGAAGCTGCGGATGTATGACTCGCTGCCGTCGATCATTGCGGGCTGGACGAAAAACTTCCACGTTGCGCTCGGTCCGGTGCGGGCGCTGGCGCCACTTTTCGCGGCGATCCTCGCGATGGTGTTTACGCTGCCGACGGTGATGTTCTGGCTGGCGATTGCGATTGGAGTCGCTCGCGGCGCCCTGCCCGACTTCGCGCTGCTGGCTGCCGTCGCGTACGGCGCTGACTGGCTGGCTCGACTGGCGCTGTATTCCACCTATGACATCACGCCACGCGGCCTGCGCGCCGTCGGAGGGCTGGTGGTGGCCTACATCTTGTGTTCTTCGGTGTATCGGGCGGTGTTTGGTCGTCCCGTTACCTGGCGGGGGCGCTCGATCCAAGCGCCTGAGGCTGGAGGCTAGGTCGCAGGAATCTCGACGGCCTTCTCGACGGGCTTGTCGTCGGGTTTTTCGGTGGCTTTGGGCTTCTCCTCGACCGTGGGCTTCTCTTCAGCCTTGGGCTTCTCTTCGGCAGGCTTGGCCGCTTTGTCGTCAGCAGGCTTGGGCGCTGTAGCCGCCGTCGGAGCAGGAGCCGCTTCCTTTTTCACCGGACGACCCTTCTTCTGCGCATCGCCGCCCGCTTGCAGCGTCGCATCGATGGAAAGCACTTCCTTGCCCTTCTTCACTTCAAAGGTATCTGCCGACGACACCGTGCGTGTCCAGTTGGCGAAGCCGCCCTTGCGCAGCTCGATCTCGTGCTTTTCTTTGGTGTCAAGTTTTTTGATCACAAACGGCGTCTTGCCGATCTTTTTGCCGTCGAGATAAACATCCACACCCTTGGGATTCGACGTGAGCTCGACAGTCCGCTCGATCGCCGTCAGCGTGAACGAAAGCGGCTCGCCCTCTTTCGGGTTGGCCTTGAGCTTCACTTTTGCTTCTTGGTAGCCAGCGAGCGTGATCTTCAGCTGCTTGCCGGCGGCAAGACCCGGAATCCTCGTCGGAGTCGGACCAAACTGCTTGCCATCGATCTCGATCTGCGCCCCTGCCGGCTCGGTCGTCACATCGGTTCCCTCGGCGGGCTTGTCCGGC
Source organism: Myxococcales bacterium (assembly GCA_016794465.1). Taxonomy (GTDB): domain Bacteria; phylum Myxococcota_A; class Polyangia; order Palsa-1104; family JAEUJZ01; genus JAEUKA01. The sequence continues at coordinate 195,300 of JAEUKA010000014.1, forward strand.
TTGACCGGCACACTCGTCGGCTCGGGCGGCTTCACGGCTGGCTCGACGGGCTTGATCTCGGTCGGCTGCGGATTCGTCGGCTGCGAGCTGCCGCTGCCCTGCATGCCGCCGTTGCTCACCGTTCCCACCGAGATCACCGTCGGAGGACCGTTGTCGATGGGCTTTTTGCTAAGCACCGTCGCGTAATAGGCTCCACCACCACCCAAAAGCAGCGCCAGCGCCCCCACCACAGCGATCAGGCCGCCCTTGCCACCTTGCTTTGGCGGAGCTGTCACCGCAGCAGGCGGAGCATCCCCAAACAGCGACTCTGGCGCATCCAGCTTCGGAGGAGGCAGCGACGGAGGAGGCAGCGACGGAGCCACCGATTCGGGCTGGGAGGCAGCGCCTGCTGGTGCAGATAAGGGTCCAGACGATGGTGTTTCGACGGGTCGCTGTGGAGTTGCTGCCGATCCGGTGGGAGTACGGCTGCTATCGGCAATCCGCTGTTGCTGTTCCTCGACGGAAGCCGTGGGCGTCTTGGCCGAATCAGGAATGCCGCGCACCGGCTCAGCGGGAGGAGCCACCGGCTTGGACGGCGCCACCACCGGAGCAGCGCCCGGACCTACCGCCGGCTTGAGCGGCGGGGCCATCAAGCCGAATCCCTGACCAAGCAGCGTCTTCGACAGTCCAGCCTTGGCCGCAGCCGGAGTCATCGGTGCCAGCGATGGATTTTGCTCGGCGGCCTTCTTGCGCAGCGCCTCGGTCACCGCCGCAGGACTCGCCTTCGTCGGCGCGTCCTCTTCCATCATGCTGCCAAACTGCATCGCCTCGGCGAGCTTGTTGACCTGATCGGCCGCCATCGCCCGAGTCGGCTCGTCGCCAAACTCATTGTGCCCACCACCGCCACCGCTCGGATTTGCCGTCGGTGTCACCTGGCTCGGCGAGGTCGCTTCACTCATCGACGCCCGCACTCCGGCATCAAAGCGCGACTCGACGCCAGTCTCGCCACGACGGGCTTTCTCCGCCAGGATCTGCTCGAGTCGCTCTTGGCTATCGTGCGTCAGCTTGTCGAACCGCACGCCCATGCCCGGCGCCACCGACGGCTTGCTCGGGTCAGGAGCGCGATTCCACACCACCGTCCCCTCGCCCACGATCAGCGGCGCACCGTCTTGGAGCTGAAACTCGAACCGCAGCTGGATGCCGACCGCTTGCGGCTCCTTGGTGCGGATAAAGATCCCGCCCTTGCTCACATCCACCGAATACCGCTCGATAAACTGCTCGAGGTTGGCGGACTTGAACTTGATCTTCATCGTCAGCGGGGCTTTGCCCTTGGGGTTCTCAGAGGCCGACATCTTTGCTCCCAATCGAGGATTGCGCTCTATCGCTCGCCGTTGTTCCGTCTTCTGCTGACCATATACGTCGTCGTAATGTGTAAGGGAGAGCACAGTGGCGCGACGCCATACCTGCCCTCTGGTCGGCAGACAAGCCAATAGAGGCGATGAAAAACAATAACATGACACACATTTTTTCGCTGAACAGTAAGAGTTCTCGTCGGATACTCCTTACGCCAGGCCTGCTCGGCGCACTCACCGCTGTCGTCTCAGTCGGCGGGGCGATGCCAGGTCAGGCGGCCTATCCACCCACCGCGACGGGCAGTCATGGAGCCGTCGCTGCCGATCACGAGCTGGCTTCCCAAGCTGGCGTCGAGATCTTGAGTCAAGGCGGCAACGCGGTCGATGCGGCGATCGCTGCGGCCCTGGCACTCGGAGTGGTCCAACCGGCGGGCTCTGGGCTGGGCGGCGGCGGCTTTTTGCTCATTCGCACCAGCAGCGGCCAGATCGCCGCGATCGACTTTCGGGAAGTTGCGCCCAAGCTCGCCACCCGCGACATGTTCATCGATGCCAGCACCGGCAAGGTCGTCCCGGAGCGCTCCCGCTGGGGCGGCCTGGCGTCGGGCGTCCCTGGGGAAGCAGCCGGCTTTGCCAAGGCACTCAGCGAGTTTGGCACCATGAAGCCCGCCCAGGTCATCGCCCCGGCGCTGCGACTCGCGGATCGTGGCTTTCCCGCTGGTCGGCACCTGGCTCGAAGCGCCGCCGTGGTGGTTCCCAAGCTCGCCGAGCCACATCCGCTGCGGGCCCTGCTGGCGCCGCAAGGCAAGCTTCTGACCGTTGGAATGACGGTGCGACGGCCCGAGCTGGCCTCGACGCTGCGCATGCTCTCCCAAGCCGGTTTTTTGGCCTTTTATAAGACCCAACCGGGCGCAATTGGCGACGATCTGTTGCAAGCCAATCGCAGCGCCGGGGGGCTGCTCCAGGCCGAGGATCTGGCCTCGTATAAGCCGGTCGCGCGCACTCCGATGACTGGACGGTTTCGCAACCATCAGCTGTTTGTGATTCCGCCACCGTCGGGAGGCATCACCGCGCTCGAAGCGCTGCAAATCCTGAATGCCCGCCCTGCCCTTGCGCAAGGACCGACGGCCTCAGCGACGCTGCACGAGACGATCGAGTCGCTGAAGCATGCCTTTGCCGATCGCGCCAAGCTGCACGGCGACCCGGCATTCACCAACATTCCCGTCGAAGAGCTGGCGAGCGCCGCCTATGCCAGCGGCCGTGCAGCGACGATTCAGCCCGATCGCGTCCTGCCCCCGCAGAGCTATGGCCGACCGGGCACCGACAAGCCGCTCTCCCCGCCACGCGACAAAGGCACCAGCCACCTGTGTGTCATCGATCGAAACGGCAATGCGGCAGCCCTCACCACCACTGTCAACCTCTCGTTTGGAGCGCGCGTCGTCGGCGCCAAGAGCGGCGTCCTGCTCAACAACCAGATGGACGACTTTACCGCCAAGCCCGCCACCGAAAATGCCTTCGGGCTCGTGGGTGACGAGGCCAACTTGGTCGCCCCCGGCAAGCGCCCCGCATCCAGCATGACGCCACTTATCGCCGTTGGCCCCGATGGTACGGTGATGTGCGCAGGCGGCTCAGGTGGACCCACCATTGTCACCGGTGTCGTACAGACCCTCATCAACCTGATCGACTTTGGCATGGACGCCGAGGCCGCCGTCTCTGCGCCGCGCATCCACGCCCAGTTCCTGCCCGACAGCGTTCTTATCGAGCCCGAGATTCCCAGCGACGTGCGCGACAAGCTTACCGCCCGCGGCCATAAGCTGGTGGTGACGCCCGCCCCGCTCGAAACCGCAGTGCAGGTCGTCGTTTATCGCCCCGCCAGCGGCACTCAACCCGCGACCTGGACCGCCGCCAGCGATCCCCGCAAAGGCGGCAAGCCCGCCATCGCCCCCCGCTAAGTCGCGATTGTTGTGCCGCCCGACGCCGCTCTGGACCTGGCTTTCCGACGGCTGTATGGTGCGCCGCTTTTCCTACTCGCGCCGATGGACATTTTGCCGCCCACCTCGCCTGCACTCTCGCTGTCGCTGACGCTGCCGCCGGGTCTTGTGCCGCTGCCGATCGATGAGCTGCTGCCGCACATCGTCGAACAGCTCGCGTCCGGTCCCAATCTGGTGCTCGCTGCGCCGCCGGGAGCAGGCAAGACCACTCGAGTGCCGCAAGCGCTGCTGTCGCTGTTTCCCGAAGGCGAGATCGTGGTGCTCGAGCCGCGCCGGATCGCCGCCCACCTGTCGGCGCTGCGCGTGGCCGAGGAGCGTGGCGAGCCGCTCGGTGACACGGTCGGGGTCCAGCTGCGCTTTGAGTCGGTGATCAGCAGAAAGACGCGCCTGCGCTTTGTCACCGAGGGTGTGCTGCTCCGTCAGCTTGCCGCCGATCCCCAGCTATCGAAGGTCAAAGCGGTCGTTTTCGACGAGTTTCATGAGCGGCACTACCAGACCGATCTGCTGCTGGCACTGCTGCGTCGGCTTCAGCTGGGTGAGCGGCCCGAGCTGCGGCTGTGCGTGATGTCGGCGACGCTCCACACCGCCAAGGTCGCCGAGTTTCTGGGCGACTGTCCGATCGTCGAGAGTCAGGGCCAAAGTCACGAGGTTCAGATCGAGCACTTGTCACTGCCCAGCGACGAGCCGCTCGCGAAGCAAGTCCGCCGCGCCGTTCGTGAGGCCGTGCAGCGGGACCAGAAAGCCGACCCGCGTGAGCCGAGCGATCCGAACAAGCGACAAGGTGACATCCTGGTGTTCTTGCCGGGCGGGGCCGAGATCCGTCGCTGTCAAGACGAGCTGGCCGAGCTGGTGCCGCTGTTTTCTCTCGAAGTCCTGCCACTGCACGGCGATCTGCCTCTGATTGAACAGCGACGGGTGGTGGCGCCTCGACATCCGACTGAACCGCGCCGGGTGATCCTGGCGACCAACCTTGCGGAAACGTCGCTGACCATCGATGGGGTGACGGTGGTGATCGACAGTGGGCTGCATCGTCAGGCAGGCTACGCGCCCTGGTCGGGACTGCCGACGCTGAAGCTGGCGCCCATCAGCCGAGCCGCCGCTGCCCAGCGAGCCGGTCGAGCCGGACGCACCCAGAAGGGTCGCTGCCTGCGCCTCTACACCAAGCACGATCACGAGCTGCGCGCCGAGTTTGACAGCCCCGAGATCCTGCGCATGGACCTGTCGGAGCCGCTCTTGCTGCTGCACGCGCTGGGGCTGAAAGTCGACGAGGTCCGCTTTCTCGATCCGCTGCCGCCACCATCGATTGAGTCGGCTGAGACGCTGCTGTACCGCTTGGGCGCCACGTCAAACAGGTTGCAGCTGACCGATCTGGGACGCTCGCTCACCCAGCTGCCGCTTCATCCTCGCCTGTCGCGCGTGCTGCTGGCGGGGGCGGAGCTGGGCATTCTCGACGATGCGGCGGTGGTGGCGGCGCTGCTCAGCGAGCGTGACATCTTGCTGGGCCACCGCTCGCTCGACTCAAGTGGACGGGCCCGCGTCGCAGCTTCGAGTGAGCCGTCCGACCTCGGGCTGCGGCTCGATCGCTTCCGCTGGGCCGAGTCGCAGCGCTTTGCGCGCGGACCGCTTTTGCGCGAGGGACTTGATGCCGATACCGTGATCCGCGTCGACAAAGCCCGCCGCCAGCTCGTCGATCGCGCCAGAGCTGCGGCAGTCCGTCGTTCGTTATCCCCAGCGGCCCAAGACGAAGCCCTCGGTCGCGCCGTCTTGGCCGGCTTTCCCGATCGCGTCGCTCGTCGTCGCACCAAAAGTGGCAGTGACACCACCGAGCTCACCCTGGCGAGCGGTGGCTTTGCCGCGCAGTCGCCAAGCAGCGTTGTGCTGCAAGCCGACTGGGTCGTGGTCGTCGATGTCGAGGAGCGTGGCGGTCCGTCCGTCCCCGTCGCCCGCCTGCTCAGCGCCATCTTGGCCGACTGGCTGCTCGATCTACCCGGCGACGCCGTCACCGAAAGCGACGAGCTGCTGTGGAATCCCGGCCCCGGCCAGGTCGAGCGCTGCGTTCGGCTCCGCTTCGGCCAGCTCACCATCGACGAGTCCAAGACCGCCGCGCGACCCGATGATCCCCGCGCCGTCGAGCTGCTTGCCAGTGCCGCCAGCGCCCGGCCCGAAGCGATCTTCCGTGATGGTGATCGCTTGCCGCACCTTGTCGCTCGACTCACCGTCCTCGGCAGCGCCTACCCAGAGCTGGCCCTGCCACCGCTGTCACCGTCGGTGATTGCCAGCGCCGTGCGCAGCCTGTGCGAAGGCAAGACCGCCCTTCGTGAGCTCCGCGATCTACCACTCATCAGCGCCATCCTCCACGAGCTTTCCCGCGCGACAACGGCAAGTGGTAGCTCCGAGCGCAGCCTCAGCCGACTCCTCGCCGAGCAGCTTCCCGATCAGATCGTCCTGCCCGGCGGTCGCCGCACCCCAGTCCATTACGTCGCTGGTCAGCCGCCGTGGATTGCGTCGCGCCTGCAAGACTTCTTCGGCCTGTCCGAGGGGCCCAAGCTGGCCGGAGGTCGCCTGCCGCTGGTGATTCACCTTCTGGCCCCCAATCAGCGCGCCGTCCAGGTCACCACCGATCTGCGCGGGTTTTGGGCCCGACACTATCCGGCGATTCGACGCGAGCTGGTCCGCAAGTATCCTCGTCATGCCTGGCCCGAAGACCCGCTGACCGCCGAGCCGCCGGCCCCACGTCGCTGACATCGCCACCCTCATTCTCCGATCACGAAAGACCACGTTGCTACGATGAATGTCCCTGACTTACCCGCTGTGCTCGGCCCGCTGTGTGCGCTCGGAAGCTCGCTGACCTGGGCGATCGGCTCATCTGTCTACACCCGCCAAGCCGGTCGAGTCGGCGCGATGGAAGTGAACTTCACCCGTGCCGTCCTGGCGTTCCCGCTCTTCCTCATCGCGGCGATCCTGACGAGCGGGCTGCCCAGCTTTGCCGCGCTGCATCCCGAAAATATCGGCTGGCTGTCGGTGTCGGTGATCTGCTCGTACGGCATCGGCGACATGATGTTTTACATGGCGGCGCTGCGGCTCGGCACCCCGACGGCGCTGGCCATTGGCTCGGTCTATCCGGTGTGGTCGACGCTGGTGGGGGCGCTGTCGCTGGGCGAGCACGTCGGCACCCAGCGGCTCCTCGGAACGCTGCTCTGCATCGCCGGAGTGGTGTGGTTGGTGCTGCTACACGGTGGGTCCCGCGCCGACAACGTCACCCAAGACAAACGAACCCGCGTGATCGGGCTCTTGCTCGCGCTTGTGACCTCGCTGTTTTGGGCCGGCAACACCTATTCGGTCCGGCGCGGTGGCATTGGAGTCGCCCCGTTTGTCGTCAATGGCTTCCGCTATCTGGTCGCCTCGGTGGTACTCGGAGGGCTGTGGCTGCTGCGCTGGAAACGACAAGGCGCGCAGGCCATCGGACACAAGCGACTGCTGCTGTCCCGCCGCGAGCTGGTCCGCTTTGCCCCCGCCGTGCTCCTTGAGGCGTTCCTGGGCAGCTCGATCTTTGTCTACGCGATGACCCACACCGACCTGAGCATCGCCACCCCGCTGGCCGCGCTGTCACCGCTGTTTTCGGTTCCGATTGGCCTGCTGCTCGGCACCGAGACGCTCGATGTCCGGCGCTTGCTGGCAATCGTCGTCACCGTCGCGGGCGTGATCTGTCTAGTGATGGCGTAGCCGGTTGGTGATGGCGTAGCCGACTGCCAAGCCGAAGCGATCGCGCTCAGCGCTCGCGCCGCAGCACGCCGGCTGCATGAATTACCACCGGCTCGGCAGCCAGCCGCACCACCAGATCGCCTTCGAGCTGTTGCTCTACGACACAGGCCGCGATCTGCCCGAGCAGCGTGGCCAGCGACTCGATCGCAGCCGGCTCACCGTCCAGACCCACACACGCCTGCGCCACTGCCTGCGCGTCGTCGGCAAACAGCGGCAGCAGCGCCGCCTCGGCTTGCTCGTCGCCACCGGGTACAAGCGGCAGGACCCGCAGTGTCGGCCCCAGTCCACGCTCGCTCGTCGTCCGAATCCGCAGCGACACGCCCCGAGGCACCACTTCCCGTAGCAGCACGTATTCATGCTGTCCCAGGAGCAGCGAGGTCTGCCGCTTGACCTCGGCCTGCGTCTCGCACAGCACCCCTTCCTTCGACTCCGCGCTGGCAACCTTGGTGACATCGTCGCCCGGCGGCAGCCCCGGCAGCACCCAGACCGGCGTCCCCAGCTTGCTCACCACCCGCAGCGCCGAGGTGGTCGTACTGACCGGCGCTTGCCTCGTCACCGTCGCCCCGTAACAGTGGAGCAGCCGCTTCACATCGTGATCACTCAGCAGCTCGCGACTGACCATCTCGCCCGCAACGTAGAGCGGCGGCGGCAGATCGCCCAGCACCGATTCCAGTCGCTCGCGCACGGCGTGCAGCACCACCTGCGCATGCTGTCCTGTAGGCGTAGTCACTACGTGAACCGCTTGCAGCAGCGCCCGCAGCCGATCACGCTCTGACGAGTCGAGCAGCACCGCCGGTCGTGGTGGCCGTAGCTGAAGCAGCTGCTGTCGCGCCCCGCACAGGATCAGCAGCTCCGACTGCTCCGCCGCACGCCCGAGGGCTTGCTCTACCGCCAGCGCATCATCGGCATCGACGCGCAGCGGAGGCGCCATCCGCAAGGTCGCAAGCTCACGCTGGACCAGATCCGCCCCGGCTCCAAACACCAGCACGCTGGTCCGAGCAGGCTTGGCCACATTCCGCCGCGCCACCGTCCGCCCAGGGCTTGCCGGACCGAAGCCCGCATCGAGCAGCGCGCCGTGTGCCAGCCACTCCTCAAAGCTCGCGGTCACTCGGGTCAGCGCTCGCCGCGCCACTGCCCGCAGCAGCGCCAGATCGCGATGCTGCGGAGGCAACAGCACCACCGCCGGCTTGCCTCCCAAGCAGTCCAAGAGCGACTGCGGACGCGCGCCTTTGCCCAGCGCCAGCAGCAGCCCGGTCGTCGCGGGATCGTGGGCCAGGAAGCGCAGCACCTCGGCAGGATCACCATCCCCGACCGAGATCAGCCAGGACACGCCGAGCAGCCTTTGCTCGAGCAGTGGCGGCAGCTCGGGCAGCGCATCGCGGCGCGGCACCACCAGCGCGACCCGACCCAGCCGGGGACGCTCTGCCATCGGAGCCGCCAGGGGCGCAATCCCATCGACGTTGTTGAGAAATCCAAAGCTGTGCGGCCCCAGCAGCGCCGCCGCGTCATCCAGCGAGATCCCGAGTCGTCCCGGCGGAACCTTGCCCCCTGAAATCCACACCGCCGCCGCTGGATCGAGCTGCGCCGGTCCCAGCGCCAGGTTGCTCCGTACCCGCTGCGCCGCCGGAGTCTCGCCTTCGACCCAAAAGCTACGCGCCCGCAGCAGCCGGCTGACATCCTCCAGTCGCTCGGTCGAAGCGGCTGAAGCGGACGAGCGTCCCACCGAGCTACTCTGCGCGGGTCGTACTGCCGACGGCTGAATGCGAGGCCTACCCATGGATCACTTAGTCCAGTCCATCCCGACGAAGACGCTCCACCAGCGCCTCGGCACCGATGAACAGCCGTGGCCGGTGACGACGCACCGATTGGGCCGACACCTGAAGCTGCGGCGCGGGCAGCTCGCCTGCAACCAGGGAAACCTCTGCGAGTGACCACTCTACGACGGCATTCCCAGTGACTTCAGGGACAGCCGGCGACTCCGTGAGTGGCGGCAACACCGACAGCACCGCTTGCGGCGACCCGCACAGCACCTGAATGCCACGCAGGCCGCGCCGCCGCACATGCAGCAGCGACTCGTCGTCCGCCGTCGGCTGCAGCTTCGCCGAAACAACCTCACTGACATGCGCCAAGTTGAGCTGCTCCGCCAGCGCCGCCCCAAGAAGCCCGGTCTGCGACTCCGTCAGCACCACCACCGGCGTCCCCAAGCGGCGCGCCGCCTGGGCAATCACCACCGCCATGCAGCTCTCGCGATCGACCGGATGCAGCTTGCTCGGCGAAAGTGCTTCGTCCCAGATGCGAAACCGCTCGACACCTTCGGGGAGCGCCTGGCCCGCAAAGACACTGTCATCGGCAGCAATCGCCAGCGCCACCGGCTCGCCCAGCGACGCCGCCACTGCGATGGCACGCTCACACTGCGGAGAGATGATCACGAGCACTTTCATGGTCGCTCCTCCCGCTCGGTCGTGGACTCGGTGGGTGCGGAAGGCTTGCCCTCCCCTTCGGCGTCTTTGCTGCTGACCGGCTCGCCAATCGGCTCCGTGTCCATCCCATCCAGCTCAGCCTGTGGAGCCGCCTCGTCGTCCCCATGCGGAGTTGGTAGGCCATCCCACATCTCGCCATCTTGTGCCACAGCGTGCGCAAACGTCACCACGCCACCCGCCGAAGCCGCCGTAGTAACGGTGGCATGCTCCAGCGGAGCCGAACCCCCGGTCGAGACGGGCAAGCGCGGCTCGGTGTCCCCGGTCGCGATGTCGCTGCCTTCCCAGGTCCGACTGGCCAAGGGCGTCGGCTCCTCCTCATCATCACGGTCGAACGACTGCAGGCCGCTCAGGTTTGGCTCAGCCGACTTTTCACGCGGCTTGGCCATGGCTGCTGACACCGCCGCCAGCAGCTCTCCATCCGCTGTCTCGGCCACCGGCACCGCCAGCTGGACATCGCTTCGTTCGACCGAGCTTAGGCCCAGCGCAATCACCGTATAGACCAGTCGCCGGTCGTGGCTTGGCAGCGCTGTCACAACTGCGGCAAGTGGCGGCACCGTCTCCGCTGACACATGCTCGGGCCGACGCAGCCACACTCGCTCACTTCTCGGCCAGGGCTCGTGGCCTTCTTCTGTAAAGCCACCACCAGGCACCGGCGTCCGCTCTGACGAGGCATCGGCATCGATCGGCACCATAAACCGGACCGGCACCGCCGTGCTTCCCCGCGACAGCGCATAGCGTCCCGCTGGCAGCGTCATCACCACCGGCACCATCGTCGCCGCGAGCATGTCGTCGGAATCTGGATCATCACTGATCGCAAGCTGCTGACCCGCCGCGTCATAGAGCCGCAGCACGCCGTGCTCGCAGACCGGCTCCCCCGCCGCCAGATAGATGCCACCCAGCCGCGCAGCCAGTCGAGGCGCAATGTCACGCGCCGCCGGGGTGTCGGCAAACAGAAACAGCTTCGGTGGCAGCTCCTCGCAGGCTTGCAGCAGCGCCCGCGCATAGGTCGCAAACCGCAGCTCACTCTCATGCAGCGCCGAGTCTGCCGTCAGCATCACCACCGAGTCCGCCCCAAAGTGACCCAGCACCTGCCCCAGTCGCTCGCGCGCTTGCGGGGACACCGACTGCATCGGCGCCACGGCGTACACGGTCATACCAACGGCGCTGCCCAGCCGGCGAGCCTGCCCCAGCGCTTCCAGCGAGGCACACAGCGGCTCGCTGTCCAGAAACTCCAGCATGACCAAGACGTTCGCCACGAGACTGTTACCTATCTGCCGCTAACGGCCCGCCAGGGCGTGAGAGCCAACCTGCTGCGATAACGGCTACACCGACGCTGAGTATACAAAAGTCCACTCCTAGACGGTGACTTGTCCTGTTTGCACGCCGTTTTCCACCGCCACCATGTAGGACAATTACGCACAGAGTAGGAGCCAAGCGCAAGTTTTGTTCCACGCAGCTAGCGGCAGACATCGCGAACCTCGGCCAGCTGCGGCTGGTAGCGCAGCCGCTGGCAGGCATCCCGGAACATCGACTCCAGGCCGCTTGCGAACGTGTCGCGATAAATCTTGATTTGACCGTCGGCCCCCGCGACCGCAAAGGCACTGCCATCGGGAACGTAGTCGCCGTGCTCGATGTCATCGGCGATGACCGGCAGCTCGGCCAGCGGCAAGATCGCATCGGTGTGCGGCGCCGCCGAGATGTCCCAGACCCGCACCGTCCGATCCTTGCCCACGACCAGGAGCCGCTCGCCACCTCGCCCCACCGACACAGCCATCGGCCTGTCCGGCAGCGCATGAAAGCGTGCCACTGGCCGCCGTGACTCGACATCCCACAGCCGCACGGTGCGATCGTCCGAAGCGGTCACCAGCAGCCCGCCGCGCTCACTCGGAAGGAAAGTCAGCTGATTCACCGGGTCGGGCGTGTCGGGCAGCGTGCCCAGTGGACGCAGCTCCTTGGCGTCCCACACCCAGACCTTGCGATCGGTCGCGGCACTCACCAGATGGCGACCATCGGGCGAAGCCGCCATCCAGATCGGATCGCCGGTGTGCGCCTGTGCCGTGGCCAGCAGCTTGCCAGTCGCTGCCTCCCACATCCGAAATCCGTCCCGGCTGGCCGAAAAGAGCCGCTGACTATCGCTGCTGTAGCAGACCGCAAACACCGTGTTCGAGTGCCCCACAAGCGTCCGCAGCAGCGCGCCAGTCTGCCCATCCCACTGCTTCACCGTCCGGTCCGAGCTAGCCGTCGCCAGCTGCCGTCCATCGGGAGCAAACCGCGCCATATGCAGCTGATCGGTGTGTCCCAACAGCTCTGCAATCAGCTCGCCACGCAGCCGCTTTGGGTCCCAGCGCCACAGCCGAGCAGTTCGGTCCAGGCTCGCACTGAGCAAGCGCGTCCCATCGGTCTTCAGAAACTCCAGCGAGGAGATGCGGCGGCGGTGGCCCACCAAAGTGGTCGTCGGCAGCACCCGCTCCAGGTTCCAGATGCGCGCCGTCCGATCGTAGCTGCCGGTCAGCGCCCGCAGCCCATCCGTGCTCAAATCGATGTGTCGGATCTGGCCGCGATGCCCGCTCAGGATCGCCACTGGGCGGTCTGATAAAACATGCCACAGGTGAACGCCGCGATCCCCTGAGCCCACCGACACCAAGTGCTCGCCATCGGGGGTAAAGCGGAGGTCGTTGACGCGCTCATCGTGGCCGCGCAGCTTGCGCAGAAGATCACCGGTCCGCCCGTCCCACAGCAGGATCATTCCACTCGCGTCGCCGCTCGCCAGGAAGTGGCCATCGGCAGAAAAATCGACGCGCACGGCCTGTTCCTCGTGGCCACGCAGCGTCAGGATCTCGCCCAAGCTCAGGCTCCACAGCCGCACCGTCTTGTCGTTGCTGGCAATCGCCATCTTCTGCCCATCCGAGGCAAAGCGCACAAACGACACCCGATCGTCGGTCGTGATGACATGGACGGTCTTGCCGGTCGCGACCTCGAACACGCGCGCGGTCTTGTCGCTGCTGCCTGACAGAAGGTGTCGCCCGTCCGGCGAAAGCGAAAGCGAGCGCACCGCACTGGTGTGACCGACAAAGTTCATCACGATGCGTCCGTCGACAATGTCCCACAGCTGCAGGCTGCCATCTCGATACCCGACCGCGACATGTCGACCATCGGGGGCCGCCGCCCCGGCCTGCATCGCCTCGTGACCTTTCAGCGAGTGAACCTGCTGACCGCTGCGCACATCGAAGACCCGCAGAGTCTTGTCGAGGCTGGTTGTGGCGAGCAGGCGTCCTTGCTGCACAAACAAAAGCTCACTGATGCGATCCCCGTGCTGGCTGAGCTGACGCAGCGATTGTCCGGTCTTGGCATCCCAGAGCCGCACGCTCAGATCATGAGACGCTGTCGCCACCGTCACTCCATCGGGCGAAAACGCGACCTGTGACACCACATCTTCGTGACCGTGAAGAGGCAGCGAGTTTTCAGCGACCCGCAAGGCCACCATCAGCCCTTCTTTGGCCTCTGTCGGCAGGGCCCGACCATCGCGCAGGCTGGGCGCCGCTGCCCGAATCGCCAGCGCCAAGCCATCGCCATCGCGCCCCGGCTGCCGCACCAGCAGCGACGCCCGCGCCCCTCGCTCACACTGCAGCGCTTCCTCACTGGCCCGCAGCCGTACCTTCAGCCGCCACAGCCCCAGCACCAGCGCCAGACATCCGATGACCACCGCCAGTCGAAACGGCCACCGCCGCACACGTACCCGGTGTCCCGAGCTACCAGAACGCCGCCCCTCTATCGAGGCTCCGCTGTGGGCCGACAACATTGCCAAAACACAATATCTTATTCGCTGCCTCGTCGTCTCGTCCCATCACCGCGAAAATGGTGTACGTTCAGCCCATCGCGTAGGTCGTCCCCGACGCGTACACAAATCATGGCACCTCCTCGGCCCGCTCCGCTGCAAACTCTCGTCGCGCAAGACTGCAACCGTATGGCCTGGCGCGGCCAGACTGGTCACTACGAAGTCTGGTTTTTGACGCTCGCTCACCGCGAGAGCAAGACCGGCTTCTGGATTCGTTACACCCTGGAATCGCCCGAAGCCGGACACGGCCCACCGTACGCCGAGCTGTGGTTCTGCCGCTCGGACGGCAAAGATCCCGGTCGAAACTTCGGCATCCATCGTCGCTTCGACATTGCCAGCCTGCACAGCCAGCAGCGTCCGTTTGTGGTGCGCATCGCCGGCTCTGAGCTGGGCCACAGTCACGCCAGCGGCACGCTCAGCGGGGATGGTCACAAGATCCGCTGGGATCTCCACTGGGATGGTCAGACCCGGACGCACCTTTTGCTACCCAAGGCGCTGTACTCCAGCACGATGGGCATCGCCGAGACGATTGTCCTGTCGCCCAACCACAGCATCGCGGTGTCAGGAACCATCGAGATAGATGGCGAGCGCTACGAGCTGGCAGAGACGCCGGGCGGGCAGAGTCACCTGTGGGGATCGAAGCATGCCTATGGCTGGGCGTGGGCGCGCTGCAATGCGTTCGACCGCGAAGACGAGCAGCTGTCGCAAAAACCCAAGGCGGTGTTCGAGTCGCTGACGGTGCGCTTGCGGCGCGGCCCGGTGGTGGTGCCGGTGACGCTCTTGTCGGTGTATCCGGATGGGCTCGGCGGCAAAGAAGTGGCGTTCAAGGAGTGGGCCGACCTGCCGTTCACCCGCGCCGAGTACCGCACCGGCACCTATGTCATGTCCGCCGAAGGTCCGCGCACCGGCATCGAGGTCCAGCTGTCGTGCAGCGCCGATGACATGCTGCGCACCGAGTACGTCGACCCCGATGGCACGCCGGCCTACAACCACTACGCGGGAGCGGCCAGCTGCACGCTGCTCCTCAAGCGGCGGCTGTGCCCGGGCGCATCGTGGCGGATCGAGCGCACCTTCCGCAGCGACCAAGGCGCCCAGTTCGAGTGGGCCGGTCGCGCCGGCGACTCCCTGGTCCGCAAGCGCCACGTCCTCGTCACCGACTAAGACAGTCAAGGTGGGGCTTCGCAGGGCGAAAATCGGTTCGGGTCTAGCCGGCGTGCAGTTTTGCATTTGCAAAACCGACCCAACCCCGGCCTGGTGCCGGTTTTCTCTTTGCAACATCGACCCAACCCCGGCCTGGTGCCGATTTTCGCCACCAAACGCGGCCAGACTGCCCGCGCACGGGGCGATTGGCGTGGCTAGGCTCGCTCGACCAGGGCAGCGGCGCCCATTCCGCCACCGATGCACATCGAGATGATGCCGTAGCGTCCGCCGCGACGACCCAGCTCACGCAGTGCGGTCAGGGTCATGCGCGCTCCGGTTGCGCCAAGCGGGTGACCAATGGCAATCGCGCCGCCGTTGACATTCAGGCGGTCCGCCGGCACGCCCAGCTCGCGGGCGCAGTAGATGGCTTGGCTGGCAAAGGCCTCGTTGAGCTCCCAGATGTCGATGTCGGACACCGAGAGGCCGGTCTTGGCGAGCAGCTTGCGCACGGCGGGAATCGGTCCGATGCCCATGATCTCGGGGGGAACACCGGCGACTGCGAAGCCCCGGAAGTAGCCGAGGAAGGGCCGACCGCCCAGCTTGTCTTTGGCGGCCATCACCACCGCTGCGGCGCCATCGGTCAGCGGTGAGCTGTTGCCGGGAGTGACCGAGCCCGTCGGATCAAAGGCCGGTCGCAGCCCACCCAGCTTCTGCGCATCGGTATCGGCGCGGGGCAGCTCATCCCGCTCGACTTTGATCGCGCGCGACTTGCCGGTTTCGTCAAAGACAGTGGTGTCAATGGCAAGGATCTCATCCGTGAAGAAGCCGGCCTGCTGCGCACGAGTCGCCTTCTGGTGGCTCTGGTAGGCAAACTCGTCTTGCTCGGCGCGGGAAATCTGAAACCGGCGGGCGACGTTCTCGGCAGTGACGCCCATCGGCGTAAACAGCGCCGACTGCGCTTCGACCAGGCGCGGGTTCAGCGACACCTTGGCGCCGGTCATGGGAATCATCGACATCGACTCGACCCCGCCGCCGATGCCAAAGTCGATCTGGCCGGTGGCGATGCGGTCGGCGACGATTGCCGCCGCTTGCACGCCGGACGAACAGAAGCGGTTGATGGTCATCGCCGGCACTTCCACCGGCAAGCCAGCGCCGACCGCGACCAGACGCGCCATGTTCATGCCCTGCTCAGCCTCGGGGAAGGCACAGCCGAGGACGACATCCTCGATCTCTTGCGCCGACACCCCAGAGCGGGCGAGCGCCGCAGACACCACCGCGATTCCCAGATCGTCGGGCCGCGTGTCCTTGAGCGAGCCCTTCACACCACGGCCGAACGGAGTACGAGCACCCTGCAAAATGACGACTTCACGCATGGCGGCAGTGTGAGCCAAAGCGCCGCCGCTGACAAGCTCTCTCTGTCGACGGCAGCGGAAGCGAAAGCCGGCGCCCAGCAGCCCCAGGAGCGCGGGCGGCTAGTTCACGGGGAAGAAGCCGTTCCAGTAGAACTGGCCCAGGCGGTTGAACGTAATCGCGCCAAACAGGTTGATGACCACGCCGAAGACCACACAGGCGCGGAACAGCCACGACGAACCAAGCTGCGGACTGCCCAGGCGCAGCAGCACCAGCAGCAGCAGCATGTAGTCGAGACTGAAGCGATAGCCGAACTGCACATAGCCGGAGTTTTGGTACAGCAGGCTCGCCAGCGCAATCGGAAGGATCGTCACCCACAGGACCAGCCGCAGCTGGCGGGCCCGCTCACTCGCTTCGATTGGACGCGGAGCTGGCGACGGTGCAGCGGGCGTGGGGCGCCACAGTGGCAGCTGCGGCCACAGCAGGTACAAAAGGGCCGGCGACGTAAACCACAGCGCCAGGCCGTGATAGCTGATCTGTAGATACGGTGCGGTCGGCAGCAGCTTGGGCAGAAGCGTCAGCGCCGTCGCCAGGTTGCGCGGCAGGAACTGGTAGTTCATCAGGCCAAAGCGCTGGATGTTGTCGGCCTGGATGGTCTGCAGATAGGTGTGGCCAAACTCGAGCAGCCGGCCAAAGCGCAGGTAGTTGTGCGCCATCCCCAGGCACGCCAGGGTCGCCGCCGGCAGCGCAAACCAGAGCAGCGGCCCCACGAGCGGGCGCAGGCGCGAACCGACCGACGGACGCAGCGCGGGCAGCAAGGGATCGGCAGGCGTACCGGGGTACTTGCGCCAAAGCTCCAGCACAAACAGCAGCCCGATGGCGGCCATCTGAGGCCGGGTCAGAAACAGGGCGCCGCACAGCAGTCCACAAGCAAACGGTCGTAGCGGCCACAGACACAGCAGATACAGCACCGCAAGCAGCGACGCGACAACGTGCGCAGTAAACCAGACCTGGCCCTGCACCGCCGCAAAGTAGAACACCGAGCCGAACCCAAACAGCAGCGTCAGCCACAGATCGAGCGACTCTTGGGCGGGTGCGTCCGGGGCCGGCGCGAGAGCGGCAGGATCGGTCGGGCTAGCCAGGGCTCTGGGCAGCCGACGCAAGAGCAGATAGAGCAGCGCCGGCACCATCCCCGCCAGCACCACGGAAAAGATCACATCGTTGGTCCGGTGATGCAGGACCGCCACCAGCGGCAACATCAGCACCGCCGGAAACGGCGGGAACGACACGTAGTACTTCTTGTCGCGCTTCTCGATCTCCGAGGCGGGAATCTCGTCGGTGTAGCCGGACAGGGTGCGAAAGCGCTGCGGATGGGCGCGCAGAAACATTCCCGACAGGGTGCGACCGCTGCGGAGCGTCAGCGTCTCGACCTCGGCCCAGTCATTCTGGTGGGGCGGGGATCTGCCCAGGTCCAAGCGGCGCGAAAGGAAGCTCTCGGCTTGGTAGACAAAGTGGGTATCGGACGAGGGCCGCCGCAGCCGCTGTCCCGCCGTCGCCGCATACAGGACTGTCGAGAAGAGCAGCAGCCACAGCGCCACGTACAGGTCACGCCGGCTGTTCACGGGTTGCCTCGCGGTGGAATCGGTCGCTCGTAGACGGTACAGAGCGGCACACCCAGGTGAGTCAGCACCGCGCTCGGCTTGGTCGTCCCGTACGCATCCCAGATCCAGTACTCGTACTTGTTGAAGTGCTTTTCATGCAGGACCAAGGCCGCGCGCGAGCCCCGAACGCCCGGCTCCTCCATCCCCGAGTCGGCAATGTCACGGCGCAGAAAGCCGTCGAGCTGGCTCATCTGCAGCTGAAACCAGTTGGCATCGTGAAAGTAGACCGGCGTACTTGGCGCCAGCGACTGGTTGAGAAACGGCATCACGCCACGCACCGAGTAGCCCCAAAACTGGCGGTTCATCCCCAAGCTAGCCGCACCAACCGGTCCCCCGGCGAGCACGTTGTAGTGACTGAGCCCGTAGGGATGCGAGCGGTAGACCGACAGCGCCGCCGGCAAAAGCGCCACCAGCACAATCAGCGGAGCCAGCAGCCGCTGCCGGGCCGGACGGGCACTGACCTGCTTGACCAAGAACGCCACCGCCGCACCGGCCAGCAGGGCCAAAAAGGGCACGGCGGGCAGCCAGTGCTTCTCGGCCCCAAAGATCGGCGTCCCCGGTCGCATGATGATGAGCAGCGGCCACAGCGCTGACACCAGCACCAGCGAAAGCTCGCCGCCTGAGCGCTCGCCCACCGGCACCGGATCGAGAAGCTGCGACCGCTGCCGCCACCACAGCGCCGTCCCCATCACCGAGAGCAGCAGCGTCACCACCGGCATCGTCAAGAGCGTCATCACCGGGACGTAGTGCCAGGGATAGGGTGGGCGGTTGTAGTTCTGCCCCAGGTACTCGATGTTGTAGTGGACGTGGTGAAGGTGAAAGCTGACGTAGCCGGAGAAGCGGCGCACGGTGTCAAACCACAGGTACGGCCAGGTCAAAAGGTAGGTCAGCGGCCCAAGCAGCGCCATCGCCAGTGCCCACGGCTGAAACAGGTAGCGCAAGACCCGGCGCAGCTTGGATGACGGCGGCGCGGCGGGATCGCTCACCAGCAGGTCGCGGCGCAGCCACAGCGCATGCAGCAAGAGCAGCGGCGGCAAAAAGAACGCGTTGTGCTTGGTCGACAGCGACAGCCCAAACAGCACCCCGGCCAAAACGGCAAAGCGAGTGTGCGAGGTCTGCTGCGCGCGCAGGTAGGCCCAGGTGGTCAAGCCGAGCATGGCGGTCACCGGCGCATCGAAACAGGACAGCTCGGCGTGAAAGAAGTGTCGGGGCGCCAAGATCGCAAGGCCAGCCGCTGCCAGCGCTCCGGCTCGCCCAAACGCCCGCCGCCCAATCAGATACACCGCTGCCACCAGCGCTCCCGCCAGCAGGTGTGCCGGCAGTCGCATCGCCTCGCCAGCGCGCAACAGCCCGAGCGTACGGTGCCGCTTCGGATAGCTGAGCGGATGCAGGCCCGCCTCGGTCGGACAGCTACACTTGTGCAGCACCCGCCACGACAGCCCAAACAGGGTCTTCATCAGCGGTGGATGCTCGTTGTTGTAGGAAAAGTAGCGGTCGATGAGGCCGCGATCGCGCAGGGCTTTCCAGTCGCGCCGCCCGAGCCGCGTGCCCAGCTCCTCGTAGTACGCGGCGTGGTGTTCGGCGGCGTGGAAGTAATAGCCTTCATCGCGGGCAAAGCCTTCGCGACGGCTGGCCAGCTGCAACACCAGGCTCGTCACCAGCCACAGCGCGACCGCTATTGCGACATCGACGCGCCGGGATGACGCGGGGCGGGCCGGCTCACTCATCGGCGCAGCTCTCCGTGAAGCCCCAGGAAGTGGTGCGGCGCGCTGTCGGCCTCGAGCACCAGCTTCAGGTGATGGACCTCGGCCCGACTCGACGGCAGTTGGAGCTGGTGATGCCCAAAGCCCTGCCCGACCGACACCGTCAGCGGCAGCAGCGCCTGGCCATCGTCCAGATCCACCGTCACCACCACCGGACCTTGGGCTTGCTTGCGCTGGTGATAGTCGTGCAGTCCCAGCCACAGGTGCAGCGTGCTGCCTTGCCACGCAGCATCAGGAATCGAGAAGCGCAGCAGCGTCTTTTGACCGGCAGCCAGCTCGGTGACGAGGCCTCGGCGCGGCTGGTAGTCGATCTCCATCGTTCGTCGCTCGACCCGGGTGCTGCCACAGACAAACGCGCCCATCGGCCCCAGCGGAACCACGGCGGCGGGCAGCGGGCCGGACCACAGGCAGGGCAGCTCGCCACTCGGTTGGCTTCGCGCAAGCTGGCTGGCGGTCAGGTCCAGAAAGTGCTCGGTCAGGTCGTACGTCACCACGACCGGCGTCTGCTGATAGTGCGCAAGCTGCAGTCGGCCAAAGCGCTGCGTCCCCGCTTGCGGCGGCAGCCCATCGACATCGGCGGCATGGTGCGGCGGCAGGGACACTTCGGCAATCCGGGCAAAGCGACGACCATCGGCCCGGGCGACATGCTCGACCGGCATCAGATCGCCCAGTTCTCGCCGAATCAGCGGCGACAACCAATCGGGGGCCACCGCAATCAGGTCGCCGGGCTGGTGAGACGCCCGAACCGCCGCCGCCAGCGCTTGTACGTCATGCGGGAAGATGCGCGGCGGCCACAGCGACGCCACACTCTCCCACACCGCAGCCATCGTGAGCAGCAGGAGCAAAAGCCGCGCTTGCAGACCCGACACTGCGAGCTACCAGACCTGACACTGGTTCTTGCGGATCATCTTGGCCGTCGGTGCGCACTTCCACGCAGCGGCAAAGTCGGGCAGGTTCGACAGCGGCCCGTTGACGCGATACTCCGCCGGAGAGTGTGGATCGACGTTGATGAGCAGTCGCGAAAACTCGGGCCGGCGCTTTTCACACCACGCCTGCGCCATGCCGAGGAAAAACAGCTGCTCATCGCTGTACGTACCCTTCGGTGCCGGCGGCTGACCCTTGTTACTGGCCCGATAGGCGAGCAGCGCCAGCTTGAGCCCGCCCTGGTCGGCAATGTTCTCGCCCAGCGTCAGCTTGCCATCCAGGTTGGCGTCGGGAAGTGGCTTAAATCCACTGTACTGCTCGACGACGCACTGGGCGCGGCGGTTGAACTCGGTGTTGACGGTCTGGGTCCACCAGTCACGCAGGTTGCCATCGGCGTCGAACTGCCGGCCCTCATCATCAAACCCGTGCGTCACTTCGTGGCCCATGACCATGCCAATCGCGCCATAGTTGACCGCCCGCGAGACGTTGCGCCCGAACATCGGCGGCTGCAGGATGCCGGCGGGAAAGGCCATCTCGTTGAAGAGCGGCTCGTAGTAGGCATTCACCGTTGGCGCGGTCATCAGCCACTCGTTCTTGTCGCGCGGCTTGCCAATCTTGCCGAGGTCACGCTTGTTCTCGAACGCCGCCGAAGCCGCCACGTTCGCCAGGTGCGAGCTCGGACTGGTCTTGAGCGCCTCGTAGCTGCGCGGCTTGTCGGGAAAGCCAATCTTGTTGGAGATGCGGTGCAGCTTCTCTAGCGCGGCTTTGCGGGTCGGCTCGTCCATCCAGGCCAGCGTCTTGACGTTCTGCTCCATCGCGCCTTCGATGCCGTGGATGATCTCGAGCGCCTTGGCCTTGCCGTCATCGCCGAAGGTCTTGGCCACAAACGACATGCCGAGCGCCTCGCCCATCGCGTGATCGACGAAGCCGACACAGCGCTTCCAGCGCGGCAGGATCTTGTCGGTGCCAGTGAGCCGCTTGCTGTAGAACGCGAACGACTCCTCTACAAAGGGTGTGCTCAGCGCCAGCGCCGCCCCGTGAATCTGCTGCCAGCGCAGGTACAGCTTTAGGTTGTCGAGCTTCTCCTCCACGACCAGCTTGCTCAGCTCTTTGAAGAAGTCGAGCGTCGCGACATTGATCTCTTTGACCGTCGGAATTCCCACTGCGGCAAAGTAGGTCTTCCAGGCAAAGTTCGGCGCCAGCTTGAGCACGCCGTCAATGTCGATGCGGTGATAGAGGTTCTTCGGCTCACGACGATCGACCCGCGACAGCGAGGCCTGCGCCAGCAGCTTTTCGATCGCGAAGATGGTCTGCGCCTGGCCAGCCGCCTTGTCCTTGGGCACACCGGCCAGCACCAACATCCGCTCGACATGACCGAGGTACTCTTTGCGCAGCGCCTCGCTCTTCTCGTCGGTCTTCAGGTAATAGTCGCGATCCGGCAGGCCCAGCCCCGACTGATCGAGGCTTCCAATGATCTGATTGGCGTTCTTGAAGTCCGGCGACGCCGAAAAATCGAACAGCGGCTTGCCAATTCCTTGGTGCTGCCGAGCAATCTCCCGCGCGAGGTCGTCCGGGCTCTTGATCTGGTCAATCGGCCGCAGCAGCGCCGCCAGCTCGCCCACCGCCGACTTCTCAATCGCCGGCTCATCCATGCACGCTTTGTAGAGATCGCCGAGCTTCTTGCTGTTTGCATCGGTTCCCGGCTTGGCCACCGCGTCATCCAGCAGTCCGCGCAGCACGGTCTGATTGCGCTCGTTGATCTCGGAAAAGCCACGACTCCAGCCGGGCCGGTCGCCGGGGATCTCGGTCTTGCTGATCCAGCCGCCACAGGCGAAGCGATAGAAGTCGTCGCAAGGGCTGACCGAGCGATCCAAGATGCTCTCGTCGATACCTGACTGAGCAGAAGGTGAAGCGGCGGCGGGGCTCGCTGCTTGGGTGGGCGAGACGGTCGTTATCGCAGCGCAGAGCACAACAGGAGCAAAAGCGGACAGGGTCGCTCGGGTCTTTGGCATGGCCGGTGATATAGCACCGCTTGCCGCGATTTCGTCCCCCCGATTTTGGGCAGCACTCACTCTTCGCGCTGGAGGTGCGCCGCCGCATCGCTCGTCGGCTCAGCCGCTACCGCCGGAGCCTGGACCGCACGGGCTTGCGCAAAGACCTCGCGCACCGAAGCCAAAGGACCGAGCAGCAGAAACGGTCCCACCAGCGCCAGGTGATAGAGCAGCGCCCCCGCGAGCGCCGTCTCTGCCGACACCCCGAGCGGCTGCAAGACCAACATCACCGTCGCCTCGACCACGCCAAAGCCGGCTGGCGTCAGGGGCAGCAGCACCGCCAGGTTGAGCGCCACAAACAGCAGCAACATCACATGGAGGGAAATCGACACCCCAGCGGCTTGCAGACACAGGTACAGCATCAGCATGTCGAAGCCATCGAGCGCCGCCGTCCAGCCCAGACCGGGCAGCGAGATCTTCGGCAGCGGAGGCAAGCGCCGCGCAAGCTGCGGCAGATCGGACAAGAGCAGCGCCAGCCCAGCCAGCCCCCCGAGCAGACACGCCACCAGCACCGCCAAGCGCAGCGCCGACGGCAGCTCTCCCGTCACCAGCGCCAAAATTCCCCACAGTCCCAGGCTCATGCCGTCAAGCAGCTTTTCGACCAGCTGTTCGCCCAATAGGTCAGTCCCCGCAAAGCCATAGCGACGCCGCAGCACCAGCAGCCGAAAGCCCATCCCAGCGGGCGGCCACAGCACCGTCGCGGCCTGCGCACTCACCAGATCGACATACAGTCCCAAAAAGCGCGGCGCCCGACCGGCCAGCGACTTCAGCAGTCCGCGCGTCCGCTCAGCCCGGGCACTCGCTCGCACCGCCACATTGATAAGCGCGGCCAGGACCCACAGCGAGATATGACTGTGCTGTAGCGACTGACCAAATGCGCGCAGGTCCAGTCGCAGTGACGCCCAGACCACCAAACAGATCAGCAGGATTAAGGGACCAAACCGTCGCACAACCCGCATCATCGCGGCTCCCATTCGGCAGTTTGATGCTCGAAACGCGTCCACACGACTCGCTATTTTGTGTCTTGGCGGCTTTCCAGCGGCTCAAAAGACACAGTGACCATCACCGAGCTGCCGCCTGCCAGGGAGCAGCGCAGCAGGACTCCTTCACCGAGCGAGCTGTGACTTCGCACGACCATCGCACCTTGACATTCCGCAAGCTTTGCAAACCGAAGCCCCGACGGCACGGCAATGTGCAGCTCGCCTTCGCAGGCCACCTGCGCCGTCAGCGTCACGGTCAGCCGCCGTGATGACTCATCCCAGGACTCGCTATCGAGCAGGAGCAGAGTCTGCCACAAGTGGTGACGTAGACCCACCACCTGCGGCTGCGGTCTGGCCTGCCGTAGCAGCCACAGCGCCGTGCCATGAGGCGCCAGCCGCAGCGACACTTCCCCCGCCGGTCCGAGCCGCTGATACTGCTGCGACCATAGCTCAAAGGCGTGATAGTCCCCGTCGGGAAGACCAAACGCCCGGGCGCTCAGCGTCAGCTCGCGCGGGCCATCGTGCCAGTTGATGAGCGCGCCCAGCGCCGTCGTGGTACCGCTGCGATCGACCCCGGTGTAGACGAAGCGATGCGGCTTTTCCTCGCTGAGAACGCCCAGCGCCTGCGCCGTTTTCCCACTGGGCGGCAGCGTCTGCCGAGCCAGCTGTAGCCTTTCACCAGGCAGGCCGCGCAGATCGTCACTGAGCAGCAGCATCCCGCCGGACAGCGACATCACCGACAGCAGCGTCTGCACCTCGGGCAAGGTCAGGCGGCTGTGATCGCGACGCACCAGCAGACAGTCGGGATCGTTCACCCACCACTTGCCATGCAGGTGCGCGCGGGTCAGACAGTTGTGCAGCGCCAGCTCTGCCGAGGGATAACCAGTGCCATGCGCAATCAAATCGACCAGCGGATCGCGCCAGTCTTCCTTGACATCGGGCGAGATCCGCATCGCGTCGCAGTACCCAATCGACGGCAGCAGCGGCGCACCACAGCCCAGCAGGTAGCGGTCGCCAATCGTCTCGCGAATCAGCTGTAGCCCCGAGCGATAGGCTTCCAGCGGTGACAGCGACGGATCGTAGCGACGACCACGCCGCAGCCCGGCAAACAGGAAGTCGATCTTGAAGTACTCGAAGCCCAGCTCGCACAGCGTCGAAAAGACCCGCCGCAGCCAGGCTTTGACCTCGGGATGGGTCAGGTCGAGGCTGTAGACCTGTCCATCGGTAAGTCCCCAAAAGGGATGATAGCCGAGGCGCCGCAGCTCTCCGTCTTCGTCGCGCAGCAGCCAGTGCCGGTGGTCTTTGAAGATCTGCGACGAGCGCTGCACAAAGAACGGCGCGAGCCAGATGCCCGGCACAAAGCCAGCTTGCTTGATCTGCCGCGCCAGTCCGCCCAGGCCCGAGGGAAACTTGTCGTTGGTGGTCAGCCAGTCGCCGACTTTGCGCTGATAGCCATCATCGAGCTGAACGTACTTGACCGGCAGCTTCTTTTCGCTGAGCGCACTCAGGTTGGACAGCACATCCTGCTCGGTAACCCGTGTGTAGTAGTAGTACCAAGAGCACCAGCCGCTCGGCACCGGCTCGCGCGCTGTGCGGGGCGTCATCTCCGCAGCGGTGCGATCCGTGTACGACGACAGCAGCGCTTGCTCGTCCGATCCGATGGCAATCAGGAGCTTGTCGCCGACCAGGGTTTCGCCCACGGCGAGCGTCCGACCCTCGAAGCCAAGACGCGCCTCGACGGTAAGTGTACCGTCCCGGCACAGTGCCACCTCGCCCAGCCCGCGTCGCGCCGAGACAAAGCCAATCAGCAGATGCTCCGGCGACGGACTCGCACTCTCGCGGGTCAGCACCATCATCCACGGCGACGACAGCTGCTCGGGATGACCGTAGTACTCGGACTCGCTGTGTTGATTGAAGGTGCCGGCGGTGGGAAACAGCGGCGTGCTCGGGCGAAAGCGACTGTCAACGGAACAGGACGGCGTAAACGAGCTGTACCCGGTGCGAAACACCTGCCAGCCGGCCTTCGTCCCCGCGCCCGCGAGAAAACAGCGGTCATCGGGCTGCGCGACCAGTCGAAACGCCGTCAGCGTCTGCACCTGGGCACTCTGATTGCGCAGCGACTGCCACAGCAGTAGACCGCTCTCACTTAAATGAGCATGGACCGTCCACAGCAGGCCCGAGCCGTCAGCTGCTGGATAGCGCAGCTCGATGCCTCCATCAGCCGTATCGACCAGCGCATAGAGCGCGGCCTCAGAGGTCGTCAGCAGCGGCCTGCCACCGAGTCCCTCGGCAACAACCTGGAACCGCCCGAGCAGCGACTGCGTGACGCCCGCCACCACACGACCCAGCGACAGCCCTCCTGGCCCCAGCGCCAGCGCATAGGAATCACAAGCCAGCAGCTTCCGCATGAACTACTCCCCACCACCGAGCTTGCGACTCGACAGCTCGCGTAGCTGCTGCTGCAGCGCCCGCTCATCCTTCGGAAACAGGAACACCAGCGACAGCAGCACCGCGCCGCACACCAGCCACATCAAGTTGGCGATGTGAAAGGCGCTGACCCGACCAAGCTTGGCCGCCATTCCGCCGACCACCCATGCCCCGAGCCCTCGCCCCAGGTCGTTGCACAGGTTGAAGAAGCTAAACGCCGAGCCGCGCCGCTCGGGAGGATTGACCGCAATCAGCATGGTGTTGATGTTCGGTCCCGTCACTGCCGCCAAGCCGCCGGTCAAAAGTCCAATCAGCACAGGCCCCAGCAGGCTCTGCCCGGGCCGGACCGGATACTCGATCAGCAGCGCCATCGGCACCACCGCCAGCGTTGTCGTCACCGCACACAGCAGCGGCAGGTTGCGCACCTTGCGATTCATCAGCTTTTGCCCGCCCAGCCCACCGAGGAAGCCTCCAAAAATCGCCGCCACCCCAATTGCCATCACCAGCAGCGTCGCATCGGGAACCGAAAACCCCTTGTCGTGTGCGTAATAGTCGTTGAGGTAGACGAAGAACACACCCCACGGCACCGTCCCCGGCAGCGCTTGCAGCAAGATGAGCAGGTTGGTCCGCACGGCGAACAGCTTGGGCAGGTCGCGCAGCTGGAACCGCTCGCGGTAGTCCTGACCAGAGGCGAGCAGCTCACGCAGCCCTTCTTCGTGCTGACCGCGCTTTGGCTCCCGCGCCCACAGCGCAAACGTCACGCTGAGCAGCAGGCCCGGAATCGCGATGACATAAAACGGCATCCGCCAGCCGAGCTGTGGCCCGAGCATGCCCGACAAGAGCTGGCCGATGCCGATGCCAAGTCCCTGCGAAAGACCGAGCGTTGCGGCGGCACTTGCTCGCTTGTGAGGTGGGTAATAGTCACCAATCAAGGAATAAATGAGCGGAAACGCCCCACCAATGCCGATGCCGGTCAGCGCCCGCGCCCACAAGAGCTGGTCGTAGTTCTTTGCCAGCCCCGAGCCCAGACAGGCCAGCTGTCCAATCACCGCCACGATGGTCAGCAGCCACTTGCGCGACAGCTTTTTCGTCAGGTCGCCTCGGTCGGTCAGGTAGCCGATGAGCAGCGTCAGCACCCCCCCGAGCATCCAGAACAGCAGGTTGACATCGGCCCCAAGTCGCTGGTCGATTTCTGCGCGGGAAAAGCCAAACTCCGCGCCGATCGCCGTCATGTTGGGAGCGAGCAGGTTCTGGTCGGCAAACAGCAGCCCGACAATCAGCACAAACAGCACCTGGGTCACCCACGTCCGGGCCACACCACTCATCCTTTGCACGCTATCACCAAATCTGGCGCTGCTCGGTGCGAGATCACGCCACAGTCCGGGTTGTCTTGCGGAGCCGGAGCCAGTAAGGAGCATGTCCGTGAAGCCGTCTCGATTCCTTTGCCGCTGCTTGCCCTGGTTTGTCACCAGCTTGCTCGGCTGCTTGCACTTTCGACCGCTCGATCGGCCGCTCGGAGAGGAGCTTGGCGAGCGAGCGGCGTTCATCGACCGCACTTCGCACGGATCGGTGTCGCGCGCCGAGGCTCTGATGATCACCAAGGTGCTGCTGGCGACGCACGGGGACGATCTAACCCGGCTCAAAGGGCAGCTGGAGCACGGCGCAGATGGCGCGACGCTCCACCGGCTGGTCTATCGGGACATCTCCGACGAGATCTTGCGGCAAGCGATCCTGACTCACTTCGAGCGCGAGGCCCATGGCGCAGATCAGCCAAGTCGGAGTCACAGCCCGCGCGACAAAGTGCGCGTTCTCTCGGACATTGACGACACGCTGGTCCGCTCGCTGTGCGACGAGCGCTATCAGCCCAAGACCGTGATTCCCGGCGTCCTTGAGTTTTATCGCGCGCTGTCCATCGGCGTCCGGGCCCGCAGTCGCGCCGCTGAGCAGCCCGGCGAAGTGACCTTTCTGTCCGCCCGCCCGCGTGAGCTGGCCGGCCTAAGCTACTCGTCGCTGCTGAATCCGCTGTTTGCAGCGAACACCGCGCTTATCACCGGCTACAGCCTGCTGCCCGCGCCGCGCGCCTACCCAGGAATCGGCAACGTCCACGAAGTCCAAGCGTTTGCGAAGTTCCGCAACTTTGTCACCTACGCCGCGCTCTACCCCGAGTCGGACTTCGTCTTCATCGGCGACAGCGGCCAAGGCGACATGCTGAGCGGCGAGCTCATGCTCTATCACCAGCCGAGCCGAATGCGCGCCGTCTTTATCCACCAGCTCGTCACCGATGGGAAGCACGGCGTCCTGTGCCCCTACCCTCGCAGCGTCACAGACCTTGACCACGGCATCCGCAAGCTGATCTTTTTCGACACCTACATCGGCGCCGCCGTCCAGGCCTACAAGTGGGGTCTTATCAGCATTGACTCGCTGCGACTGATCGCGCAGGCCACCGTGGAGAGGCTCAACCAGCACGGCCAGGCCATCGTGAGCCCCAAGCACCGCCACCTGGTCGTCACACAGTTTCGCCGCGATCTGCAGCGGGCCCAGGCCGTGCTGTCCTGCCACGCCGGGGAAGATCAGCCCCAGCGCATCCCCGAGCTTCTGTTCGGTTCGACACCGCCCGATGTGCCCAGTCCAGCGACCGTCAGCGTCAGCAAGGGCGATGGGATGTAACCGACCCAAGCCGTGCCGGACCCGCGAAACGTGGTATGGCTCTTCGCCGTGAACGAAGCAGCTCTCTTGGAACTCCTGTCTCAGGTGGCAGCCGGACAGGTTGAGGTACCGACGGCGATGGCTCGGCTGGCAAAGCTCCCGTTTGCCGACCTGGGCTTTGCGCGCGTCGACCATCACCGCAGCCTGCGCGCCGGCTTTCCCGAGGTGGTGTTCTGTCAAGGCAAGCGGCCCGAGCACGTGGTCGCCATCTTTTCCGAGCTTTTGTCACACGGCAGCGCTGCGCTTGGGACTCGGGCCAGCCAGGAACACGCCGACGCCGTGCAGCGAGCCCTGCCACAGATTCACTATCACGTCAGCTCCCGGCTGCTCATGTCCCCGCGTCCCGCCATCGTCGCGCCGAGGCCTGGCCCGGTGCTGGTGGTCTGTGCGGGAACCTCGGACTTGCCGGTGGCCGACGAAGCGGCACTGACTGCCGAGTTTCTGGGCTGTCACGTCGAGCGATTGTGTGATGTCGGTGTCGCGGGCATTCATCGCTTGCTGGCCGCCGAAGCGCAGCTGCGAGCAGCCCGAATCATCGTCGCAGTGGCTGGAATGGAAGGAGCTCTTCCCTCGGCAGTTGCTGGGCTCTCGGGCCGACCGGTCATTGCCGTTCCCACGTCGGTGGGCTACGGAGCAAGCTTCTCGGGTCTGGCCGCGCTGCTTGGCATGCTGTCGTCGTGCGCTTCTGGCGTCACCGTCGTCAACATCGACAACGGCTTCGGCGCTGGCTACGCCGCTGCTCTGACGTTGCGCTCCGCGACCACCGCACCACTCGAACAGACGAGGAGCCCTGAATCATGAGCCAAGCTGAGTCCACAAACGCGCTGCGTGGGGCAACGCTGTACTTTGACTGTGCGACGGGACTTGCCGGTGACATGACCCTGGCGGCGCTGCTCGATCTGGGGGTGCCCGAGTCGTTTGTCCGGCAGCAGCTCGCGGTCTTGCCGCTCTCGAGCTGGGAGCTGCGCATCAGCCAAGTGACCAAGCACGGAATGGTCGGCAAGAAAGTCGACGTCGTCGATCTGGGCGAGCCGAGTTCGCCGAGTGTGCCGCACGCGCATCACCATCGTCACGACGAACATCACCACGCTCACGAACATCACCACGAACATCACCACGAACATCATCACCACGAACATCACGATCATCCTCATCATCACGACGAACATCCGCACACTCACTATGTGGATATCCGTCGCATGCTGATGGCTGCGCCGCTGTTGTCCGACGTGAAGACGCGGGCGCTGGTGCTGTTCGATCGGCTCGCGGAAGTGGAAGCCGCGATGCACGGTGTGGCCGTCGGGGAAGTGATGTTCCACGAGGTCGGCGCGCTCGACTCGATCGTCGACATTGTGGGCGTGGCGGCGGCGCTCAGCTGGCTGGCGCCTCGTCGGGTGGTGTCGCGCACGGTGCCACTGGGAAGTGGCCGGGTGCGAACGGCCCATGGACTGCTGCCCATTCCAGCGCCAGCGACGATAGCCCTGTTGAAAGGCGCGCAGGTCGAGGCGAGTGATCTTCTCGGTGAACTGACCACTCCGACGGGTGCGCTGATCGTTTCGGTGTACGCCGAGAGCTACGGGCCACTTCCCGCGATGCGCATCGTCGGTACCGGGCATGGCGCCGGCACCCGCGAGCTGCCAGATCGCCCCAACATCTTGCGCATTATCGCCGGCCACGAGTCAGGGGCAGCGGTGACGCCCAGCGAGAGCGAGCCGACGCTGTGGGAGCTGGCGACCAACCTCGACGATATGAATCCGCAGCTGCTACCGCCGCTCGTCGAGTCGCTGCTGGTCCTCGGCGCGCGCGATGCGTGGCTGACGCCGGTGCTGATGAAGAAGGGTCGGCCAGGAACGCTGCTGCAGGTGCTGTGCGACGACGACAAGCGAGCCCGGATCATCGACCACATCCTTGCCGAGACGACCAGCCTTGGCCTGCGCTGTCATCGCGTCAGCCGCTTCCTGCTCGATCGCGAGATCATCACCGTCGATACGATCCACGGGCCGGTTGCAGTCAAGCTGGGCCGCGATCCCAAGACTCAGCAAGTCCGCAACGTCGCGCCAGAGTTTGAATCGGTTCGCGCGGTTGCCACTGCGTGCGCCGTTCCACTCAAGCAAGTCTACGCAGCCGCCGTGGCAGCAGCTGACAAGCTCATCCACGCTACAAGCTGATGATGACGACGCCGCGATCCCCGCTGGGAACGTCTTGATCATCGCGATCTTCGTCGCTGCTATCGCGAGGCGGCGGGTAATCAGGAATCTCCACAAACGGCTGCTGTTCGCGTCGCCGCTGTTGCTCTTCCTCCCGCTTGCGAATTTGATCGATGATCCAGGGCTCCAGCATCGCCCACTTCTTTTAGCCGTCGTGGCTGTTAGTACCAGTTTGTGTCTCGGCTAGTGAACTCGTCAAGGCTCGCCCATCGGACAAGAACAACCTTCGACGCGACGGGCCATTTGACATGCCCAAGGTAGACAAGTACGCTCCCTGCCCTCGCCACCACCATGTCCGGCGCACCCGTTGAGATCATAGCTTTACGAAAAGCCTTCGCATTCGGCGGCCGTCCGATAGAAGTGCTCAAAGGGATTGATCTTTCGATCAAGGCCGGCGAGATGGTTGCGGTCGTCGGAGCGTCGGGGGCAGGCAAGTCCACGTTCCTGCATGTGCTCGGAACCTTGGATGTTGTGTCGTCCGGCAAGGTCGTCATTGATGGCGCGGATGTCACCTCGCTGTCGCCGAGCGATCTCGCCGCCTTTCGCAACCACACGATCGGCTTTGTGTTCCAGTTTCATCACCTGCTTCCGGAGTTTTCTGCCGTCGAGAACGCCGCGATGCCGGGGCTGATTGCGGGACTGCCGCGCAGCGCTGCGGAACAGCGAGCCACCGAGCTGCTCAAGCGGGTCGGCCTGGGCCATCGCTTGCAGCACCGTCCCGGCGAGCTGTCCGGCGGTGAGCAGCAACGCGTCGCCTTGGCAAGAGCGCTGGTGATGGAGCCACGGCTCTTGCTGGCAGACGAGCCGACGGGAAATCTCGATGCACGCACTGGCGCCGCCATCCATGAGCTCGTGGTAGAGCTCAATCGAGAGCGCGGCATGACGATGATCGTGGTTACTCACAACGAAGACTTGGCCGCCCGCATGCCACGTCGGCTGCAGATGGCCGATGGCCGCATCCTTACCGACGACGAAACACAGCACCGCAGCGCAGCCGCACAGGAAGGTGCAGTTTGAAGCAATCGTTCTGGCTACTTCTCGCATGCTGGCTCGGCGTCACGCTGCCCGGCGTCGCTGTGCGTGCAGACGGAGACTTGCCGCTCGGTCGCCGCGTCGAGAAGATTGGCTTCCGAGGCAACGTCAAGGTGGAAGCTGCGGCCATGCAGCGCGCCCTGTCGACGGAGGAGCGCTTCGGGAAAAAGCCCGCTGAAGAAGGTCAGCCGCTCAAGCTGGAGACGATCCAGGACGATCTGAAGACGCTGTGGAAGATGCGCTCGTTCGACGACGTTCGCATCGAGTGGGACGAGGGTGACTCCGGCGGTATCCAGCTGTGGTACGTCGTGCGCGAAAAGCGCTCGGTCCGCAAGATCTACGTCTCGGGCAACAGCGAAGTCGGCCTCGACAAGATCAACGAAGTCCTCGATCTCAAAAAAGAGACGATCTATGACCCGGCCAAGATCAAGCGCAACGTCGAAAAGATCCACGACCTCTACGTCGAGAAGGGCTTCTACCTCGCCGACGTGAAGTCAGAGATCAAGATCCAGTCGGCGACGCAGCTTGATGTCTACTTCATCGTCGACGAGCACGCCAAGGTCGAGGTCCGCAAGGTCACTTTCCTCGGCAATCGCAACGCCAGCGACGACGAGCTGCACTCGGTCATGGCGACGCAGGAAGGCAACTGGCTGTCGTTTTTGACCTCGGCTGGCACTTATCGCGAAGACGCCTTTGAGCGCGATGTGCTCTTGCTGACGGCGTTTTATTACGACAAGGGCTATGTGACGGTGAAAATTGGCAAGCCCACCGTCGAGATGTCACCCGATAAGCGCTTTCTGTACATCTCGATTCCGATTGAAGAGGGCGAGGTCTACAAGCTCGGCAAGCTCGACTTTCAGGGCGAGCTGCTGCTGACGCGCGAAGAGATGCTGGCGGGACTCAAGGTCAAGCCCGGCGAGCAGTTCAACCGCAGCAAGCTTGGCCAAGACATCCAGAACATCAACAACTTCTACAAAAATCGCGGCTACGCCAACGTCAACGTCACACCGCTGACCCAGATTGATGCCGACAAGAAGATCGTCGACCTGACCTTCGATCTGCAGCAGGGCAAAAAAGTCTTTTTCGAGCGAATTAACGTCCGAGGCAACACCAAGACCCGCGACAAGGTCATCCGGCGCGAGCTGAAGATCATCGAAGGCGAGCTGTATTCCGAGGCGCTCGTCGAGTTCTCGAAGAACCGGGTCCAGGCCCTGGGCTTCTTCGAGAAGGTCGAGATCTCCACCAAGCGCGGCACCACCGACGAGCGAATCGAAGTCAACATCGAGGTCACCGAGCGCCCGACGGGGACCTTCCAAGTGGGCGCCGGCTTCTCCTCGATTGAGAACTTCATCGCCCAAGCCCAGATCGCCCAGAACAACCTGTTTGGCCGAGGCACGACGCTGCGGCTATCGGCACAAGTCTCGTCGCTGCGGCAGCTGTTCTCGGTCAACTACATCGATCCCTACTTCCTCGACACGAACGTCACGTTTTCGTTCTCGGGCTATAATCAGCTGCTCTACTACCCGAACTTCAACCGCACGACGCGCGGTGGCGACCTGACCTGGGGTTATCTGTTTGGCGACTATCTGCGGCTGCTCGGAACGTACAAGCTCGAGTGGGTTTCGATCGGTCAGAACAGCCAGGGCATGTCGATCTCGGGCTTCGGTCAGGTGCAGTCGATTGCCGGCGGCACACTGGCGAACCTGTATCGGCGCGGCTGGACCTCGTCGGTGCGGCTGTGGGCGCAGTATGACTCGCGCAACGATCGCATGTTCCCGACGAAGGGAATGTTTCACCTGTTGTCTTTGGAAGTTGCCGATCGCTATGTAGCCTCGGAGATCGACTACGTTCGCATCTCCGGCTATGCGCGCTTTTATCGACCGATCTGGGGCCCGTTCATCTTCCGGCTCAATGCCGAGAGCGGCCTGGTCTTCTCCCGTCGAGCTGAAGGCGTCCCGATCTACGAGCGCTACTTCCTCGGCGGCATCCAGAGCATCCGTGGCTTCCGCCTGTTCTCGCTGGGACCACGCATCCAGATTCAGAGCGCGCTCGAGCCCGGCTCGTACCTGATTCCGTTTAGCGTCGGCGCGAACTGGCAGCTCATCCTCAACAGCGAGATCGAATTTATGATCATCCCGGCGGTCCAGATCAAAGGCGTGCTGTTCTTTGATATGGGCAACGGCTATAACCTCGAGGCCAAGTACTGCACCAGCGCGGCGGCAACCTCGGCTCTCCCCGAGGTCTTTAACCCCTGCAGCAACTACCCGACGTTCCAGAACCTGCGCTACTCGGTCGGCTTCGGCTTCCGCTGGTTCTCTCCGATTGGACCGCTCCGCTTCGAGTGGGGCATTCCGCTGAACCCCCAGACCGGAGAAGACCCGCTGGTCTTCGAGTTCACCATCGGCAACTTCTTTTAATGAATGCGCGGTGCCGGGCCTTACGTCGGAAAGCTCTGCGCACCTACCAACCCTCACTGAAACAGGAGTCTTACCAGATGTTAAATCGAGCAGTGCGATGGACCTTGGGCATGGGCCTGGCACTTTCCGTGACGCTGCCGGCGGGCAAGGCGCAGGCGCAGCAGAAGATCGCCATCGTCGATATCCGTCGCGCCATCGAAGAGAGCACCGAGGGGAAGCAGAGCATCGGCGGGCTCAAGGCGGAAGCCGAGCGGAAGCAAAAAGAGCTGCTGACCAAGCAAGATGAGCTCAAGAAGCTGGAAG
Source organism: Myxococcales bacterium (assembly GCA_016794465.1). Classification (GTDB taxonomy): domain Bacteria; phylum Myxococcota_A; class Polyangia; order Palsa-1104; family JAEUJZ01; genus JAEUKA01. Next base: position 229,657 of record JAEUKA010000014.1, read on the forward strand.
AGGACTTCCTCAAACAGCAGTCGGTGCTTCAGCCAGCCGCCGCGCAGAAAAAGCGGGAAGAGCTTCAGCAAAAAGTGATGCAGCTGCAAGAAGCGCTGCAGCGCGCCCAGCAGGACATCGGCCAGAAAGAGGCGAAGGTTCTGCAGCCGCTACAGGAAAAAGTCCTGCGCGCGATCGATGGCATCGCCCGTCGTGACAACTTCCAGATGGTGCTGCGCAGCGATGTCCTCTTGTGGCCGCAGCAAAGCCCAATGGACATCACCAACGAAGTGATCCGCAAGGTCAACGAGATGAAGCAGCAGCCAGCCGGTGGCGCACCTGCCCAGACAGGTGGGAGCAAGTAGTCGTGAGTGAAGGGCTGGCGCTGCCGCTGGATGTGACGGCGATCATGCGGCTGCTACCGCATCGCTATCCGTTTCTGCTCGTTGATCGCATCGTCGAGTTTGCTGGCGACACCTGTCGCGCCATCAAGAACGTGACCATCAACGAGCCCTTCTTCGTCGGACACTTCCCTGGACATCCGGTCATGCCGGGCGTCTTGATCTTGGAAGCGATGGCGCAGACGGCGGCAGTGCATGCCTGTCTCAAGCTGGGCAAGCAGGCCGGCGAGCAAGCCTTCTACTTGGTCAGCATGGACAAAGCCCGCTTTCGCAAGCCGGTGGTGCCGGGGGACCAGCTGGTGCTGACCACCTCGCTGCTGCGGGGACGGGGGCGGATTTGGAAGTTTCGCGGTGAAGTTCATGTCGCGGGACAGCTCGTTTCGGAAGCTGAGTTCATGGCCACGCTGCCCTCGGCGCTGGCACAAGAAGGCGCGGGTACGGAGTCCGAGAGCTAGACCGCAGCGTCTGGGATTGCCCGAGGTCGCGGCTCTGCAAAGATGGCTGATCATGGTGCGCCACTCGCTTCTGCTTCTTGCGCTGCTCGAGCTGAGCGGCTGTAGTCCTCGCAAGCCGCTGCCTGTCTCGAAAGACCTGGGACCGGCGGTGCAGGTGATTGATGTGGCCGGCAAGCCAGCGGTCGGTGTGCCCGGAGCGCTGACCCCATCGCCTCTTCCCGAAACTGAGCCGAATGACGATCGCGAGCATGCGCAGCGACTCGATCCACAGAAAGTCCTGCGCGGATCGCTGCTGCCACCGACGACGAGCGGTGCAGGAAAAGGCGACGACGACTTTTTTGTTTGGCCGGCCCAGCCGACTGCACAGACGCTGCGGATCGATGGCAGCGGTGCCCCGGATCTGAGCCTAGAGTTGCTCACCGAGAGTGGTCAGTCGCTCGGTGTGCTCGACGATCGCGGCGCGGGTGAAGGGGAGCGGTTGTGGGGTCTTTCGCTGCGAGCCGGACAGCCTCTGTTCATTCGGGTGCGAGGTCGACTTAAAGCCGAGGCTGCACACGAGCCGATGCTGGGCGCGTATCAGCTCGCTGTTTCGGCCACTGCGGCATCTCCCGACAGCGAAGCCGAGCCCAATGACACCTTGGCCCAAGCCACGCCGATCCTGGGCAGTGATGCCAGTGGCGCTCTGTCTACCCGTCGAGATGAAGACTTTTTTGTCCTGACCCTGCCCGCTACCCCCGGTCGACGCCCGCCCAGCACCACACCGGGCGAAGGCCTGCGCGAAGCAGCCATCTTGCGCATCGAGCTCACCTCGCCAGCGGTTCAGTCGGCGATAAGAGTCTTTGTGGAGCCGGCAGCCAGCGCAGACTCCGACGGTGGTGCCCCAAGTCTACGAGCAGTCCTAGAGGTATCGGCGAGCAAAGGTCGGGAAGACTTGCGCATTCGCAACCTGCCGATTCCCGCCGGCAGTGGCCGAGTCTTCGTCGCTGTCCGAGGCACAGGCTTTGCCCGTCCGCCCGGTGAGAGCCGCTATCACGTCCGCCTGCTGCTGGAGTCACCTCTCGAAGGCGCGGAGAGCGAGCCAAACGATCTATGTCAAAGCCAAGCGACGGTGCTGGGGCTGTCGTCGGGTTCAGCAGATGTCGCTGGCTTTTTGTGGCCGGGTGACCTCGACTGTTTTCACATAACGGCCCCGAGCGGCCAGCCGACTACCTATCAAGCAAAGCTGATCCTGCCCGGCGGTGATTGCAGCGCCAGCCTCGAAATCGTACGCGACGGCGGCAAGCCCGAGGACCGCAAGACCCGCACCGCCAAGAGCGACACCGCCAAAGTCAGTGATGGAAAACCGGCAGAAGTCTCGCTGACCACCACCGGGGACTTCTTCCTTCGCGTCAGCAGCCGTGAGCGCCGCACCTGCTTCGAGTCACCATACCGACTCAGCGTCACGACCGATGGAACCACCGATGGAGCGAAGCCGTGATGAGGCGCCCAGTGCTGCTGCTGGTCCTGCTCGCTGCCTGCAAGACGGCCAGCGGTACTCCACAGCAGAGCCTGCAAGGCTTCTTGCAAGACAGCGCTCTCGGCAACCTGAGCGCGGCGTATCAGCGACTTCATCCCGACTTCCGCAAGCGCTGCGATCTGGCCTGCTTTGGACGAATCCTCGACTCGCAGCCCGGTCAGAGCAGGCAGCTTCTCGACGAGCTACGCGCCGGAGAACCGACGGTGGTCTACTCGGCAGAGCTGAAGCTAGAGAGTGGCTCGGCGCTGCGACTGGAAAAAGAGCCGCTCGCGTCGACCAGCAAGGGACCCGCTACGTTCGGCTTTTCGGACAACCCGCTCGACTTTTATCCGCAAGATACGCCGTCGCGGACGCTGCGCTCGTTTGTGCAAGCCTTCGGGGCCAAGCGCTTCGATGTGCTCACCCGCTTTGTGCCCAAGTCGTTCCAAAACAAGCTCACCCCCGAGCTGCTGCGCGAGCGCTTTGCCAACGAACCCAGGATCGCCGCGCAGGTCGAAGCGCTGCGGAAACATCTCGACGAGCCGGTGACGATCGATGGCAACACCGCCCGGCTGCCACTCGGCCCCGAGCAAGAGGCGACGCTGCTGCTGCAAGACGGGCACTGGCGGGTACAAAAGCTTGAGTAACCGAACTTTCAGGCAAACGGATGACTAGCCAAGAACCCATTCCCCTTGTCTTTCGCTATGGCCTTCATCGCGTTCGCGACGCTGTGCGAGTCCTTCCCCAGGCCGCCTGGTCCGTCGAGAGCAACCCCGACCTCGGCGGTGGAAGCGACTACGAGCTGGTGATCGATGTCGAGCGACTCAACATCGACGCGGCCAGTTTTCGTCAGATGGAGGAAGCGGCCCGCCAGGACGGCACCGACCTCGAGCGCGGCGTTGAACAGAAGATCCTCACCACCGTCGAGCAGCGCGGCAAGATGCACAACCCGGTCACGGGCTCCGGCGGCATGCTGCTTGGCCGAGTCCGTCACGTCGGTGCCAAGCTGTCCGAGCCGCACCGATCGCTGCGTCCAGGCGAGCGCGTGGCGACGCTGGTTTCGCTGTCGCTGACGCCGCTTCATATCGAGCGAATCCTCAGTGTGAATCTCCACGCCCATCAGGTGAGCATCGTCGGGACCGCGATCCTGTTCGACTCCGGCTCATGGGCGCGGCTGCCGCAGTCTCTGCCCGAGTCGGTGGCGTTGTCCGCACTTGATGTGGCCGGGGCGGCGCCTCAGGTCACGCGGCTGTGTCGTGATGAGCGGCCAAGCAAGCGCGTCCGTCGAGTGCTCGTCCTCGGGGCTGGAGGAAAGTCGGGACTGCTGGTTGGCGCTGCCGCCCGTCGCGCCGGGGTCGATCACATCGTCGGCGTCGAGAGCTTCGCCAGGGCCCAAGCCGATGCAGAGTCACTCGGAATCTACGATCGCATCGTGTGCGCCGACGCTGCCGACGCCCTGCAGATCGCCAGCCTCGTGTGTACAGACGGTGAGTTTGACCTCGTCGTAAGCTGCGTCAGCGCTCCTCGTGCCGAGATGGCCGCCATCCTGTGCTGTCGCCAAGGCGGAACGGTCTACTTTTTTTCGATGGCCACCAGCTTCACCGCCGCCGCGCTCGGCGCCGAAGGGGTCAGTCGCGACATTGACATGTTGATCGGCAACGGCTTCTGCCTCGGGCACGCCGACGAGACGCTGCAGCTCTTGTGCGACCACGCCCCCTTGCGCGAGCTGTTCATCCGTCGCTATTCGTGAGCCGGACGCTGCCCGAGGCGATGCACCATCTCGACCAGCGCTTCGACGTGGGCAGGCGGAATCTCTGGGGTCAGACCGTGGCCCAAGTTGAAGATGTAGCGACGGCGCGGTGCGTCATCGAGCACTCGCTTGACCCGCGCCTCGAGCTGCGCCAAAGGCCCGAGTAGCAGCAGCGGCTCGAGATTGCCTTGCAGCCCTTGCTGCGACGAAAGCAGCTTCTGCGCCAGCGACAGTGGCTGCCGCCAATCGACGGAAATGACATCCGCCGACAGCTTCCCCACCTGCGGCAGCAGCGAAAGCCCGCCCAGCGGAAAGTAGATCAGCGGCACGCCCAGCGGACGCAGCGCGGAGAGCACTCTCTCGACGTACGGCGCCCCGAACACCGCGTAGTCTTCCGTCGACAGCACGCCCACCCACGAGTCGAACAGCTGCAGCGCCTGTGCCCCCGCCTTCGCCTGCCCCGTCAGATGCGCAATCAGCGAGTCGGTCAGCTTGCCAAGCAGTCGATGCGCCAGCTCTGGCTCGGCATACAGTAGGCGCTTGCTGCGCACGAAGCTCTTGCCGGTCTGGCCCTCGATGGCATAGGTCAGCAGCGTAAACGGCGCGCCGGCAAAGCCAATCAGCGGCACCACGTCGGTCAGCTCGCGACGCAGCAGCCGTACCGTCTCCAGCACCTCGGGCAGCGCGTCAGGCTCTAACACCCGCAGCGCATCAATCGCGGCGGCACTATCGAGCGGCGACAAGCGCGGGCCTTCATCCGTGAACGTCAGCGGCATTCCCATCGCTCGCAGCGGCAGCAGGATGTCCGAAAACAGGATCGCCGCGTCAACTCCCAGTCGATGAACCGGCTGTAGCGTCACCTCAACCGCCAGCTCCGGCGTCGTACAGAGCGTCAGAAAGTCCCCCGCGCGCCGACGGGTCGCTTGATACTCCGGCAGGTAACGCCCCGCTTGTCGCATCAACCAAATCGGAACGGTGTCGACCGGCTGACCGGCGCAGGCGGCCAAAAAGCGACTCTTGCGGTTCACGGATTGCACGCTCATCGCCCGGCATTATCGAGGACAGCGAACGTCAGCGCCGCAGAAATTGTCGACTTTCGAGAGCCTGCGCTCACTGCCAACACCGAATCGATTCCACCCGTCGCCCAAGTCCGTGATTTTGCTGCCTTTTCCGCCGCACAAAGCCCGACAGCCACCGACAGAAAAAAACGAAAAATTACAATTTGGTGACAATCACGACCTGACGCTGTCGCAAAAGTACCGGCATGGCGAGCCAGGCGCTCGCAACTGGAAACAAACATGTCGGTCCTACAAACATTTTTCGCGACGGCTCTGGCTTCCTACGACCAGATCTTGATCACCGCCTACCTGCTGGTCTTCGTCGGACTGGCAGTCTACGGCTTCCACCGCTCGCAGCTGGTCTACCTGTACTACCGCTACCGCGATAAGCGACCGGAGCCGCTCGACCGGCTGCGCGATCTGCCGAAAGTGACCGTCCAGCTGCCGCTGTTTAACGAGATGTATGTGGCGCAGCGGCTGCTCGACTCCGTCGCCAAGATTCGCTACCCCCGCGATCGCTTCGAGATCCAAGTCCTCGACGACAGCACCGACGAAACGCAAGAGCTGTGCAAGGCCAAGGTCGCCGAGATCGCCGCCACCGGGATTCAAATCAGCTACGTCCACCGCACCGACCGCACCGGCTTCAAGGCGGGCGCGCTCGAAAACGGACTCAAGACGGCCAAGGGCGACTTCCTGCTGGTGTTCGATGCCGACTTTCTGCCCGAGCCCGATGTCCTCGAGCGCACCATCCACTTCTTTTCCGACCCCAAGGTTGCGATGGTCCAGGTCCGCTGGGATCACCTCAATCGCGACTACTCGGCACTCACCGAGGTTCAGGCGCTCATGCTCGACGGGCACTTTGTCATTGAGCACACCGCGCGCCACCGCTCCGGTCGATTCTTCAACTTCAACGGCACTGGCGGCATCTGGCGTCGCTCGGCAATCAGCGACGCGGGTGGCTGGCAGCACGACACCCTCACCGAGGACATGGATCTTTCCTACCGCGCACAGCTCAAGGGCTGGCGCTTTGTCTACCTGCCCGATGTCGTCTCCCCCGCCGAGCTTCCCGTCGAGATGAACAGCTTCAAGAGCCAGCAGTTCCGCTGGGCCAAGGGCTCGATTCAGGTCGCCAAGAAGCTGTTGCCGACGATCATGCGCTCGAATGCGCCGCTCTCGGTCAAGACCGAGGCGTTCTTCCACCTGACCAACAACTTTGCCTATCCGCTGCTGCTCCTCTTGTCGCTGCTGCTCCTGCCGAACTTGCTGGTTCGGACGACCCACGGCCTGCGCGAGGTGCTGCTCATCGACCTGCCGCTGTTCTTCGGCACGACCCTGTCGGTGGCCGCGTTCTACATCACCAGCCAGCGCGAGATCGACCGAGGCGGCTGGATGCGCACCATCAAGCGCCTGCCGCTCATGATGTCGCTGGGCATTGGCCTGTGTATCAATCAGACCCGCGCGGTCCTCGAAGCCCTGATGCAGCGTGAATCGGGCGAGTTCGTGCGCACCCCCAAGCACGGCGTCGTCGCCAAGATCGAAGGCTGGAAGACCAAGAAGTACCGCGCCGCCAAGACCATCGTCCCCGCGCTAGAGGTCGGCTTCGCAGCCTACTTTGCCCTCGCAATTGTGATGGCGATGAAGAACGGGCACTGGGTGTCGCTGCCGTTTTTGCTGCTGTTCTTCCTCGGCTACGCGTACGTCGGACTGCTCAGCCTGCGCCAGACCAGCTAGAGCCATCCCCCTTGACCTGATCTCGCCGTCGCGCGACGCTTCCTGGCATGAAGTTGCTTGTCCTTGCGGCAGGTTACGCGACTCGCCTCCGGCCGCTCACCGACAATCAAGCCAAGCCGCTGTTGCCGGTTGCGGGACGGCCGATGATCGAGCACGTCCTCGACAAGTTCCAAGACTGTCCCGAGATCGACGCCATCTACGTCGTCACCAACCGCCGCTACGCCCCAAACTTCCACAGCTGGGCCGCTTCCCATCACGGTCACTTTGCCGGCAAGCCCCTCCACATTGTCGACGACGGAACCAGTAGCAACGAGGACCGGCTCGGTGCCATCGGCGACATCGGCTACGTCTTACGCAGCTATGCCATCGACGACGACTTGGTGGTGGTGGCGGGTGACAACCTGTTTTCGGGCACGCTCACCGACTTCGTGCAAAGCACCAAGCAGCGCGGAGTCCTCGTCGGTGTGTACGATGTAGGTGATCTGGAACAGATCCGCAAATACAACAACCTCGGCCTCGCGGACGACGGACGCATCACGTTCTTCGAGGAAAAGCCGAGCCAGCCGATCAGCACCGTCACAGCCATTGCGCTGTACCACTATCCGCGCCCGGTATTGCCGTATCTGCATCGCTATCTGGCCGAGGGAAAAAATCCCGATCAGCCTGGTCGTCTCGTCGAGTGGCTGTATCCGCAGCTACCGTGTTACACCTACCGCATCTCGGGAATCTGGCTCGATATCGGCAGCCGAGAAACCTACGACGAGGCCCAGCGCCTGTTTCAACCGTCGTAAGAGGACCCCGCCTATGACTTCCAAGCGACTCACGTTGACCACCCTCTGCGCAGCTCTCTCACTGGCTGGATGTGCCACAGCCGCCGACGGACCCGAGGCGATGCCCGACCTGGCGGTACCGTCCAAGCTGGGACTCGTTCGCATCGGCAGCTCCTCGGTCACGTCAGGGGTCGACACGTTCGAGCAGTCGATGGCGATGGCGCTGTTTTTCGATCCAAACCAGGCCACCTCCGTCTGCACCCGTAGCCAGACCAGCGCCTGCTCGATCTATCGCTGTGGAGCACTCGTCGGTTTGCCGTCGGCAGGAAACATCACCATCAAGGGAGGCAGTGAAGAGGTCGTGCTCCAGCCCAGCCTCGACGGCTTTTATCCCGAATACCGCAATACCTCGGCGCTGGTGTTTCAGCGCGGCCAGACGTTGGCGACGAGCGCGGTAGGCAAAGCGGTTCCGACGTGGCAGACCTCGCTGGTGATGCCCAGTACGGTGTTCGTGCTGCAGTCGCCCAGTCCCGCCCGCATCGACCTGACCTGGGTGCTTCGCAAAAAACAGGACCTGGCGCTGGCCTGGGCACCGCTTGCAAGTGGCAGCAGCGTTCGCGTCGAGCTGTCGCAAGACCTGGGCTCAAGCCAAGGCATGCTCATCGAGTGCTCATTCGACGGCAGCCAAGGGACCGGCATCGTCCCGTCGAGCGTGCTGTCGCAGCTGCAGACCACCCAAGGCGTCAACCACGCCGTCGGCATCCTGATCGGGCCAGGCACCGAGACGAAGCTGAGTCCGCTGGGCTGGGACGTGAGCGTCATCAGCATCGGCGTGGGCCGCACCGGCGTCGCGACGATTAGCGAGTAACGCCGCGCCGGGCTCGCTTCACTGATTTTTGGGAACGGGAGCTAGACACGGGCGAAGGCGGCGTCGGGAATCTCGACCGGGCTCTTGTCTTCGCGCGCGAGGATGTCCGCCTTGTCGAGCACGCCTGGCAGGACGTTGCGGGCAAAGTACTGCGCCGCGTGTCGCTTGCCGAGGTAGAAAGCCTGATCGGGATGGCCCTCGGCCACGTCGACGAGCTTCTGCTCGGCAATCACCGCTTGGTGGAGCAAAAGCCACGCAATCGTGTTCTCGGCCATCATCTCCAAGAAGCGATTGGCGACGAGCGGAACCAGATCGAGCTGACCGCCATAAAACCACGAGAGGAGCCGCATCGTCGTCCCCTGCAGGGCCGCCGTCGTCTCGCCCAGCAGCTTGACCTCGACTCCCAGCTTCGGATGCTCGCTGTGCGCGGTCACGAAGTTCTGCACGTCGGTCAGATACGCCTGCAGGTTCGCGCCGCCCGCCATTCCCAGCTTGCGACCGACGAGGTCCATTGCCTGAATGTGGTTGGTGCCCTCATAGATCGAAAAGATCTTGGCGTCGCGACAGTACTGCTCAATGCCGTAGTCCGAGGTGTAGCCGACGCCGCCGAGGGTCTGGATCGCCGTCTCGCAGATCCGAAACGCCTGATCGCTGCCGTACGCCTTGACCAGCGGAGTCAGCAGCTCGACCTGACCTTGGTGATAGCTGGCGTTGCCGTCGCCACCGCCGTGCTGCGCCACCGTCGCCCGATCATTGTGAAACGCCAGCTTGGCAATCAGCGCGCGCAGTCCCTCGACGCGAGCCTTCATATCGAGCAGCATCCGCCGGACATCGGGATGCTCAATGATCGGCACTCGTGGCACCGTCGGGTCCTTGAAGTTGCGAATCGAGCTACCCTGCTTGCGCTCCCGTGCATAGCGCAGTGCGTTAAGGTAGGCCGTCGACGCCACCGCCAGACTCTGGATGCCGACGCCGATGCGCGCAAAGTTCATCAGGATAAACATCTGCTTCATGCCCTGATGCTCACTCGGAAGACCGCCGACCAGCTCGCCGCGACAGGTGCCGTTCTCGCCAAAGTTCAGGACCGCCGTCGACGACGCCCGGATGCCCATCTTGTGCTCGATGCCACCGACGGCAACATCGTTCGGATCGCCGACACTTCCGCCCGCGCCGATGGTGTACTTCGGCACGATGAACAGCGACAGACCCTTGGTCCCCGCCGGAGCATTCTCCGTCCGCGCCAGCACCAAGTGGATGATGTTTTCCGTTAGATCGTGATCGCCGGAAGAGATAAAAATCTTGGTGCCACTGATGAGGTAGCTGCCGTCGGCCTGCTTCTGCGCCCGCGTCCTCGCCGAGCCCACATCAGAGCCTGCCTGCGGCTCGGTCAGACACATCGTCCCCGCCCACTGCCCACCGTAGAGCTTCGGCAAAAACAGCGTCTTCTGTTCCGGCGTTCCGAACTTCTCGATCACCTCGGCGGCGCCAATCGACAGCCCCGGATACATCGCAAACGAGGTATTCGCCCCCGAGACAAGCTCCTCGACCGCCATCCCGAGCAGCGTCGGCGCCCCCGAGCCACCCCACTCTGGACTCAGCGACACCTGCCGCAGCCCCGAGTCGTACGCCCGCTTCCACGCCTCTTTGAAGCCGGCCGGAGTCTTGACCTGGCCATTTTCAAGTCGACAGCCCTCGGCATCGCCGCTGCCGTTGATCGGACCGACGACGGTGGTCGCGAACTGGTAGGCCTCGTCGAGAACCATGTCCACGCCGCTCTCGTCGAAGGTGCCAACAAACGGCGCGCTTTTGAGCAGCTCACCGAGGCCGCACTGCTCAAAGAGCACGAACTGAATCTCTCTCAGGTCGGCAAGATAATGGTTCTGTCCCTGTGCCATGGTTGTTCCTTCCGCGCTGGATACTGATACTATCTAGTCAGATACCTTCACTATCCAATTGCCGCACCGCGTTGTCAATCATCCGACCGCAACAAATGCTTCTCGCCAGCGGACTGTTCCGCAGCGGAGGCGGCCTGGTTCGCAACACCTCAACCACCACTAAGATGCGCCCGACATGACGACCTCCGCCAATTCGCGCCGCCCTTCGCTCCGCTCGTCGCACACGCCGATCGGAGCGATCCACGCGATGGACAAGCAGCCCACCGAGCTGACCATCTCCGAGGTGGCCGAGCGCAGCGGCGTGCCGATCGCGACGATCAAGTTTTATATTCGCGAAGGACTGCTGCCACGGCCTCGGACGGCGGGTCGCACCGTTGGTCGTTATGACGCCGCGTTCATGGTTCGCCTCGAGGTCATTCGCGAGCTGCGCAACCGCTGGCGCCTGTCCCTGCGTGAGATTGCCGAGCTGCTGATCGAGGCTGGGCCGCTGGCGACGCTCAATGAGATCGAGCTGCGGCTGGCAGCACGCGACCGGCTCGACGAGGCGATCGATCCAACCAACGCCGAGCCACCGATCTCGGAGCAGCGACTGCAAGAGCGCGCCGGGCTGCCAATGGCCGATATCCATGACTTGACGCGTTATGGCCTGCTGACGCCGATCAAAGTTGATGGCGCTACGGTCTATGCCGAGCGTGATGCCCGCATTGCCGAGGTCGTCGGTGCGCTGCGCAGCTCGGGCTACAACGACCACCTGGGCTTTGCGATCGGCGATCTGCAGCGCTACGTCGAAGCGCTGCGGGTGCTGGTGGTTCGCGAGGTCGAGCAGTTCGACAGCCCTGCCCTGCGCGGACTCGGTCGTGACGAGATGCTGCGACTGATCGGTCAGGGCGTTGCGCAGGTCGATGTGCTGCTGGGGCTTCTGCACAAAAAGCTGCTGCTAGCGGCCGTCCACGATCGACTCGATGCGGCGGCAAGCAGACGCCATCCTGACGGCAAGCCCGCCCGAGCGACTCGTCGCGGCAAGCCAGCGATCTAGTCAGCCCAGACGCTGGGCAAAAAAAATGCCCCGACGGGCAGCCTAACGCTTGGGGGGGCGAACGCTTCGGCTGAACGGCGGGGCAGTTGGGAAGCTATCATAACGATTCTCTGTGGCAACAAAAAAATCTCGGTCGGTGAAATTTTTTGCGGGTCGTCCTCGCATGACCGCTGCGCCCGCGTCTCCAAAGCCTGGGCAGTCCGTGGGGCACCACCCAGCCGAGAAACTTGCCGCGCCTCGCCGCAAAAACTACCATGTGCCGGTGACGCTGCGTCGGGCTGTGATGGCATTGGGTGTCGCGCTGGCTGCAGGCTGTCCAGCGACGGCGCTTGCCTATCCGTACCTGGCACTGCGACCGTCCGACTTCATCCTCGCGGGACCGACGGATGGGCACCTGTCTTCTCTGTTTTACAATCCAGCGTCGATCCGCGTCGTAAGCGGCAGCGAGGTCCTGTTCCAAGGCGGGGTCCACGGGTATCTCGGGCAGTACCGGCGCAGCAGCAGTCTTCCCGCCGGTTTCAGCCCAAACGGACAGGGCGGCCCGGCCTCACCGGCGCAGATTCGCTGGGTCAATCCGCAGGCGCAGGCGGCGTTGGCGTGGGATCTGCGCAGTGACTCGGTGACCTTGGGGCTCGCGTTTTCGACACCGACGATGGATCTGACGGACTACCGAAGCTCGGGTCAGCCGATTGACCAGCTCTCGACGCGCTACCACGCCGTGTATGACCAGAGCTACAGCTTGTGGGGCTCCATCGCGGTGGGGCTCAAGCTCAAGAGCTGGCTGCTCCTCGGCGGAAGCTTCAACTTTGGCTACACCCGCAGCTCGTCGCAGTTTTTGCGCGATGGCGACACCGACCATCGGCACTCACTCGGCTGTGACGGCGCCAAGGGCAGCCCATGTGAACAGTGGCAAAACCGCAGCACCGTCGAGCTAGACGTAGGCGCGCTCGGTTACGGCTTTTCCGCCGGCGCCATCATCGAAGCGCTGCCCAGTCGACTGTGGCTTGGCCTTTCGTACATCAGCCCACTTTTCACCAACCAAGGCGACATCGTCCCCCTCGAAGGACAGCCGTCGGAGCTGCCTTGGAACGATGGCAGCGCTTGTACCGGCAGTCGCAGTGGCGCCCGCATCAGCGATCGAGAATCCGCACCTCGCTGTGGAGCCGCCCGTCTGACCGTATCGTTCCCGCACATCATGTACCTGGGTGGACGGCTGCGCTTTCCGCTGTCGCCCAGTGTCGAAAAATCCGCCGACAGCCGTCGCCCGCGCGCCCTCGAGCTGAGCAGCTGGCTGCGCCTGACCATCCCCGGTCATCCCGATCAAGAGTTTCAGGTCGAGCGCTCGCTGCTGGAGCCGAGCCTGTATGCGCGACCGCTATCGGCCAAGACCGCGTTCGCGGTAACATTGGGACTAAGACAGTACTTTCAGCAGGTTACCTTGGGTGAAGAGCTCCTCTACGAAACCCCACGCGTCGCTGCGAACGTGGTTTCACCGGCCAACTTGGATGGTCACAAGCTTGATCTGTCGCTGTCGCTGCGGCTGGCACTGTACAAGCGCTTGTCTCTGTTGCTCAGCGTCGGTGCGACCTGGATGATTTTTTCACCCGAAGCCGGGCAAGCATTCGATCCCACGCTGGTCGAGGCCTGCCGCAGCGACGGCTACGACGTGACCACTTCTGCCTGCACAGCGGTGCAAAAGGGACTGGCCATTCCCACAGCCGCAGGGATCTACACACTCGGTATCCCTCATGGAAGCGCTGGGCTTGAGATCAACCTGTGAGGACCCCCACGATGAGCTCTCTTCCCGCTTGGACCGAAGGCGTACGCGGCTTTGTGTTTGGACTGATTCCGCTCGCTGTACTGACCGCCTGCAGCAGCCCGACCGAGAGCGGCAATAGCTGCCGGACCGTCGCCAACTGCCTGTTTGATAGTGCGCCGATCTGCGATGCCGCCAGCTTGACCTGCCGAGCCTGCACGATGGGCGCGGACGATGTCGCTTGTCGCAATGGCCGACCCGCTACGCCTCGCTGTGGTCCGCAAGGCAGCTGCGTCGCCTGTCTCGCCCACAGCGACTGCGCCAGCCGTGACCTGCGCAAGCCGGCCTGTCGTAGCAATGCCTGTGCACCGTGCAAAAGTGCCAACGACTGTCAGAGCAAGCTGTGCAGCGCCGACGGCAGCTGCGCTCCGGTGGCTGAGGTCATCTACGTCGACAACAAGAACGGCAGCTGCAGCGGCATCGATCACCGAGGCACCACCGACGATCCTTTCTGTAGCTTGCGCGATGCGGTGATCGCAGCCACCGCCGGCGGCAAGACGCTCATCAGCGTTGCACCGTCGAGCAAGTCGTACGCCGCGCTGAGCTTGAGCGTGGCCGACGGACTCACCAGCCTGACGATTGCCGGCGGCGGCAGCTTGCCCGGTGAGACGCGCATCGAAGGGATTGGCACCGAGCCAGCTCTCGCCATCACGGGTAGCGGCACCGGCAGCAAGCTGGCCGTCACCATGCGCAACATCGATCTGCAGGGCGGAACCAAGGCAAGCGGCATCTTCTGCGAAAAGGGCGCTGAGCTGTTCGTAAGTGACGTTCGACTTCACGACAGCGGTGGCGACGGCATCAACGTCAGCGGCTGCAACCTTACCGTCGACTCGAGCCACATCTTCGGCAGCAAGGGCAGCGGCATTTATGTTGGAGGCAGTACCTACGCGCTCAGCAACCTGATGATCTGGAGCAACAGCGTCTCGGGCATCGCACTTGGAGCTGGCAACACCGGCACGATGCGCTTCCTGACCGTCTACGCCAACGGCTCGCAGACCAGCAGCCAGCCCGCCGGCATCGACTGCGGAGCCACACCCCTTGCCGTCGAGCACTCGATCGTCTTTGACAACTGGTCGCGCGCGAGCGGCAGCTACAGCCTCGATTCCCAGCTCGTCGGCTGCTCGCTCACCAACGTCGTCACCAGCGACAAGACCGCGTCGACGGGCATCTACAAGACCATGATCGAGTTTGTCAACGCGGTGTCCCCGAACATCGCCAGCATCGACCTTCACCTCGTCAAGGACAGCCCGAAAAACCGCGACTGCTGCGTCGACAAGGTGCAGCAAAGTCCGATTGCCTACGACCTCGACGGGACCACTCGACCCCAAGGCTCAGCCGCAGACATCGGCGCCCACGAAGTACAGTAGCGAGCCTGCGCACTCCTTCCCCGCAGGAGGAGCATCTTTTGCGCACAAAAAAGCCACCGCATTCCTAAGAACCGGTGGCTTGTGGCTGAGCGGGAGACGGGACTTGAACCCGCGACTTTCAGCTTGGGAAGCTAACACTCTACCACTGAGTTACTCCCGCGAGGCAGCTTCAGGATCTACTTCGCCACGCCTTGTCTCGTCAACAACTAAATGGCCGTGTACGGGCGACGACAAACGCAGCCGCAACCGTGATACGCTAGCGAGCCATGGCAGAGAGCCGCAGCCCGCACAAGGCCCCCCGTATCAGCAGCGGCACCATGCGGCTTGCAACGGTCAGCGGCAAGGATCGCGCCTGGCTGCGTACGGGTGCGCTGGTCGTGGCAGTGGCGCTGGGCGGGGCCGCGATCGGCAGTCTGGGATCGCAGCTGTTGGCCCGGCTAACGCTTCAGTCGAGTGGCGCTGGGAGTGCCAGCAAGGCGCCGCTGCTGCTCAAGTCGCAGAGTCCGTCCGGTCGGCTGGCCGAGATCGATCAGGCGCTGCTGGAACACGATGCCTCGACGGCGCTGATTCTGTGCGATGAGGCGCTGCGCGGGAGTCCGGGCGATCCGCAGCTGACGGCACGGCGCAAGCGAGCAGAGGCCGAGCAGCTTGATCGCTTCCGGTTGGAGATGCTCGAGCAGGCCCTCTCGCGACGAAACCACTCTGCGACCATCGCGTTGGCCGAGGAGATCTCCGCCAGCTCTCCACAGCGTGCCAAAGCAGATGGTCGCGTCCAGACCGTGATGGCCTCCTACGTGAGCGATCTGTTAGGAGAAGCCGATCGCGCCGCCAAGCTCTCTCTGTGTAGTGAAGCGCGGGCACTCCTTTCACATGTGCTGAAGCTGCAACCCCAGAACAGCAGAGCCCAAGAGATCCTCTCTGCTTGTCCGACCAGTGCCACGGGAGCCCCGGCAGGAGGCCACTCTGCCAGCGGTGCTTCCGGCGGCTGACCCAGCGCTGCGACTGATCGAGCAGCGTCTCTGTCTGTCCCACTCCTATTGCTGCTTAGAAGCGGGTGCGGCCTCCTTTTCGACGCAGTGCGTCGACGATCATTGCTGGAAATAGACCTAGGCTTCCGTAGTAAGATGGCCTCCTCTTTGGAGTCTTTCCCATGCGGCTCAGCGAAGGGACAGACCCCGCAAGTCCACTGACTCGCTCCCCATGAGGAGACTTTGATGTCCAACGCGTTTTCCAACGTCAATCGCTACTTCAACAAAGCAGCCCAAGTCCTTTCCCTGGCTCCCGAAATCGCCGAACAGCTGATGACTCCCTTCCGCGAGCTGCGCGTCGAGTGCAGCATCCGCATGGATGACGGAAAGATCCGCACCTTCGTCGGTTATCGCGTCCAACATGACAACTCCCGTGGTCCGTTCAAGGGCGGACTGCGCTACAGCCCCGATGTCGACATCGATGAAGTCCGCGCACTGGCTTCTCTTATGACCTGGAAGACCGCTGTAGTAGGAATTCCCTACGGTGGCGCCAAAGGTGGAATCTGCGTCGATCCTGCCCAGCTATCGGCCGGCGAGCTGGAGCGCTTGACCCGCCGCTTTGTGCAAGGAATTCATCTTGTTATCGGCGACAACATCGACATTCCTGCTCCTGATGTGAACACCAACTCTCAGGTGATGGCCTGGTTCATGGACGAATACAACAAGTTCCATGGCTTCCATCCCGGCGTGGTCACCGGCAAGCCCGTCGATATGTTCGGCTCGCTCGGCCGCGACGAAGCAACCGGGCGCGGAGTCCTGATCGCGACCGAAGAATACCTGCGCACCCAGGACAAGAAAATCTCGGATGCAACGTTCGTGGTGCAAGGCTTCGGCAACGTCGGCAGCCACAGTGCGCGCCTGATTCACGAGCGGGGCGGCAAGGTCGTCGCCATCGGAGATCACACCGCCTCATATTATGACCCTGAAGGGATTCATATTCCTGCGGCGCTGGCTTGGGTGAAGGAACGCAAAGTCCTCGCAGGCTGGACCGGCGCGCCGAGCATCCCGCGCGATGAGATCCTGTTTCAGGAGTGTGATGTGCTCGTACCAGCGGCGCTTGGCAGCGTCATCACCGCCGAGAACGCCGACCGCATCAAAGCACGCGTAATCATCGAAGGAGCCAACGGACCCACCACTCCGGAAGCCGATGATCTGCTACATGCACGCGGGGTGGTGATCGTTCCTGACATCTACGCCAACGCCGGTGGTGTCACTGTCAGCTACTTCGAGTGGGTGCAGAACATTCAGCAGTTTTACTGGGAAGAGCTCCGCGTACGCACCGAGCTAGAGCGCATCATGCGCCGCGCCTTCCAGGATCTGTACGCCACCGCGCAGAGTCACCACATCGACCTCCGCACCGCCGCTTTTGTCGTCGCCATTCAGCGCGTTGCCAAGGCCACCGCCCAGCGCGGAATCTGATCACCACACCCCCCACGCAGCGCTCCTTTCCCATTCCCGATTCACAAAAAGTTCCACAGTGGCCGCTGCGCTGGCATCATGCCGCGCCAAAATGATTGCGTTTTCTAACGTCACCAAGCAGTACGGAGGCCAAATCCTCTTTGTGGATGCCTCTTTTCAAGTAAACCCCGGAGAGCGAGTTGGACTCGTTGGTCCCAATGGCGCAGGCAAGACCACCATCTTCCGCTTGATCATCGGGCAAGAGACTCCTGATGACGGCAGTGTCGAGCGTCCGCGCAAGCTGACGATCGGGTACTTCAATCAAGACATCTCGGGACTGCGCGGGCGGACAGTTCTCGTCGAGACAGTGGCCGGTGCAGGAGAAGTTGCCGATCTGGGAACAGAGATGAGGGAGCTGGAAGATCAGATGGCTTCCGGCTGTGAAGATCTGGATGCGGTGGTTGCGCGCTACGGAGAAGTACAAGCGCGCTACATGGAGCTAGGTGGCTACGATGTCGATGCGCGCGCCCACACCATCTTGGCGGGACTGGGACTGACCGCAGAACAGATTGCCGGTGATGTTGGGAATCTGTCCGGGGGTTGGAAGATGCGAGTGGCGCTGGCGAAGATCCTGCTGCTAAAGCCGGATGTACTGCTGCTCGACGAGCCAACCAACTACCTAGACCTCGAGTCGATCCTCTGGTTGGAAGAGTTCCTGCGCTCCTATCCCGGATCGGTGGTGATGACCAGTCACGATCGCGATGTCATGAATCGCGTCGTGAAAAAAATCATCGAGATCGATGGCGGACAAGTACGCAGCTATACCGGCAACTACGACTTCTATGAACAGGCGCGAGCGCTGGAAGCTGTGCGACGGGAAGCAGAGTACGAACGGCAGCAGGCGATGCTCGCCAAAGAGATCCGCTTCATCGAGCGATTCCGTGCCCAAGCCGCCAAAGCGGCGCAGGTCCAAAGTCGCGTCAAAAAGCTCGACAAGATCGATCGGATTGAGCCGCCGCGTCGCTTGATCGAGCGCGAGTTTGACTTCCGCAAGCCGTCCCGATCTGGCGACGATGTGGTCAAGGTATCGGAGCTTCGCAAAGCGTACGGAGCGAAGGTGGTTCACGGTGGACTCAATCTGCTGGTGCGACGCGGCGAGCGCTGGGCTGTGATGGGCGAGAACGGCGCGGGCAAGACCACTCTGCTCAAGATGGTGGCGGGAGTCCTGACTCCTGATAGCGGGGAAGTTACCGTCGGTGCCTCGGTCACGATGGGCTACTTTGCGCAGCATCAGATGGAGCAGCTCGATGGCAGTGCAACCGTGATTGAGGAGCTGCAAGCGCACGCGCCAACCACCGGCTTGGGAGTCCTCCGCAACCTCGCGGGAGCGTTCGGATTCCAAGGCGATGATGTTGAAAAGCCGGTGCGGGTTCTGTCTGGTGGCGAGCGATCCCGACTGGTGCTGGCGAAGCTGCTCTTTGATGCGCCCAATCTGCTGGTTCTCGATGAGCCGACCAACCATCTGGACATTGCCACCAAGCGCGCGCTGATGAAAGCGCTGAGCAGTTATCCCGGGACGGTGCTCTTTGTGTCGCACGATCGCGCCTTCCTACGGGCAGTTGCGACGCGAGTCCTAGAGCTCACGTCCGACGGTCCGCACCTGTATAACGGCAGCTACAGTGAGTACGTCAGCACCACCGGACGCGAGGCCCCCGGAATGCGCGCAGCCTAGTCAACAGACATCCTGGCGATTGTGAACAGAGTCAGCGACCGCAGCTGGACAGATCCGTCCTACACCGACTCCTACACCGACTCCTACACCGACTCCTATGCGAGAATGCCAGTGTACGTTCGGGCGATCTCTCGTCGGCGTTCGCTGCTACCTCGCGAACCATGTATTGTAAACCCGGGAGGAGATGGAATGACCGGATCGCAGTCGGTGCGAACCTCTTTGGGCGCAAACAGAACGCCAGCGCTTGCTCTCGCAGCAGTGGCAATGGCTGGATGCCTGCCACTGCCCATTCTCCTTCCGCCCATCGCGGCCTCGGTCGGAGTTGGGCCTGGTGGCGGTCGCCTGCAGGTTGCCCCCGACGAGACGCCGCGCAGCTTCGGCCCGAAAGTCAGCCAGGAAATCCGCGTGGTCGCCCGACCGCTCGCCTCCTTTTCATCGCTCCTTGACCGCAGCTTCGACCTCGGAATCGGATACAAAGCGCAGCGATTCCCATACCTATCAGAAGATCCCGATGCTCCCTCATCGCCCTGGGTGCACGGGCCCAGCTTCGAAGTGCGGGTCTTTCCGTGGCGGCATGTCTCTGGCGGAATGGCGATGCGCCTGGGCATCATCAGCCACCTCGATCTGCTCGGGCTCTATGAAGATCGCGGCTTTCGCATGTCCGGTGGTGGCGATGTAGGAATCGAGTTCAGCATCAGCCAGTTCCTACGCGGCAGTCCGAGCGGTGGGGGCAGTGGCAAGGCGTCGTTCCTCGGCGTAGCGTGGGGCGAGATCGGAATCGGAGCCGCTCTTACAGGTGGTGCCGAGGTTGTCGCAGGTCAGCACTTTGGTTACGGTATGCTCTCGATCACCGCCCAGCTTCCCGCTGCGGTCGGCCTTGCACTTGTGCCACTGCCTCTATTTTTCCGGTAACGCAGTGTGAACAGAGTCCAGTGTCAGCGACCGCCGCTGAGCTTGGCTCCAGCGGTGGCCAGACTCTCTAGGAAGGGGCCGAAGCCTTGAAGAGCGGTGCGCTGCATATACAGTGTCATGCCGCGCGTGCCGCCAAGCTCTGTTCCACCACCAGCTCGCCCCGGACCACCGTGAAGGAGCTGCGGCATCACCGTGCCGGGCGGAATGAAAGTGCCGGCGACTTTTTCACTGCCGATACAGATGCGACCGTGATAGGGGGCAAGGCCGAGCACGGTGTCCTGAAGGAACGACTTGTCGTCGCTGTAGATGCTGGCCACAAGACTCCCTTCCCCACGCGCGATCTGCGCCACCACCTGCGCAGAGTCGGTATACGGAATCACCGTAGCCACCGGACCAAAGACCTCGTGGGAATGAACCGCAGAAAGAGACTCACTGCTCTGCGCCACCAGCAGCGTCGGCATCACAAAGTAGCCCTTGCTCGGATCGGCGCCGTGTAGCGAAAGGGAGTCCGGTCCGCCAAATACAATCTTCGCTTCCGCCGCTAGCTTGGCAATTCCTGCGAGCGCATCGACCTTCTGCTGCGCCGTCGACAGCGGACCGATGGTGACCTCGTCTTTGCTGGGTGCGCCGACCTTGTGAATGCTCAAGCGATCGATGAGATCCGCGACCACTTGCTCCACTTTGTCTGTTGGCACAAAGATGCGCCGAATCGCGGTGCACTTCTGTCCCGCTTTTTGGGTCAGCTCTTTGACCACGCAGGTCAAAAACAGATCATAGGAAGGCGCTCCGGAGTCCAGATCCGGACCAAGCAGCGCGACGTTGAGACTGTCGGCCTCGACGTTGACGGGCACTCCCTTGGCAAGCACCCGGCGATGACCCCGCAGCTTGGCAGCAGTATCCGCAGAGCCGGTAAACGCCACCACATCTTGCGACGTGAGGTGATCGAGCAGATCGCCAGCGCCACCACAGACAAGCTGCGCCGTTCCTTCCGGCAGCGCGCCACTCTCGATCATCACTTCAAACATGCGGTGCGCGAGCAGTGCGGTCGAGGTCGCCGGCTTGGTAACAAACGGCATTCCTGCCGCAATCGCCGTCGCTGCTTTTTCCGCGAGTCCCCACGCCGGAAAGTTAAACGCGTTGATGTGAATCGCCACTCCGGTCCGCGAACAGAACACATGCTGTCCCGACAGCCGCGAGGAACGACCAAGCGGAATCGGCTCCCCGTCGACCAGATAGTGCGCTTCCCCCAGCGACTTACACAGCTCGGCGTAGTACGCAAAGGTCGCGGATGCGCCATCGACATCGAACTTGGCATCCGATCGCGTGTTGCCCGCGTTGATCATTCCAAGCAGGAGTAGCTCATCCCGATGCGCCACAATCGCATCGGCGAGCCGCTTGAGAATCTGCCCGCGCTCCGCAAAGGAGAGCCGTCGCAGCGCCGGACCCCCAACCTGCCGAGCAAAGCGCAGCGCACCGGCAAAATCCAACCCGACAGTACTCGCCTCGGCGATAGGCTCCTCGGTGGTGGCGTTGTAGAGCAGAGCTGCCTGCCCATGACCTGCAACCCAAGTGCCCGAAAGAAAGCTAGTGAGCGTCTTCATCGACAACCTTTTCTTCTACAGGACAGAGCGCGCACGCAGCGCACAGAATAGGAATCCGTGTGGGTTCTGGAGTCAGTGTGGGTTCTGGATGCGGATCACATAGGTCAGCCGCGCCAGGTTTTTTAGCACGTTGGGAACGCGCTTAAACAGGTTGATCGAAGGAGGCCGCTTCTCGACGATGTGGACCGGAATTTCCATCGTCCGCTTGCCCTCGCGCTGCGCACGAATGACAAACTCTGAAGCAAACAGATCCTTATCAACCACACAGTGGGACAGGGTATCTAGCAGTCTGTCCCGTCGGAATGCTTTCAGTCCGTGCGTATCGGTGCCGTGAAAGTCGAGCAGCACCCGCAGCATTCCGTTGATGGTCTGGGTCGCTACCCGTCGCAGCAGCGGCCTCTTATCATGGGCTCCGCTCATCGCTTTGGAGCCAACCACCAGCTCCGCTTGCTCACTCTCTAGGAGTCGCAGCGCTCGCTGATAAAAGTCGACATCACACAGATCGATCTCGTCGCACATGACGTAGGTTCCGCGCGCGCGCTCGATGCCGGCTTTCATCGCCGCTCCGTAGTTTGGACGGCCCAGCGAGTCGATCCGGACCTGCGGATAGCGCGCCGCCAGCTCCTCACCAATCTGCACCGTTGCATCGCGCGAGCCATTTTCGCTGAGCAGAATCTCATAGCTCGCCAAGAGCGGAGTCTCGGCCTGCGCACTGTGCAAGCGATCGATCAGATCGACCACCGCAGAGTGAAGGATTCCCTCTTCGTTGTAGACAGGAATGACAATCGAGACGAGCGGAGGCTGTTCCAAACCAGACATGTTACGTCTTCTTCGCTTCACTCGACGGTGTCGACAGTCGCGCCGCGATCTCGCGCCCCAGCATTAGACAGTCTTCCATCGAGTTATAGGTCCAAGAGCCATAGCGCCCGCGCGGATAGACTCCGTAACTTTCCAAAAACGGAATCAGCGCCGCAAGCGCGGGATAGTAGTTGTCGTCAAACACCACGTAGGCGTACTCAATCTCGCGCAGGTCGGCAAACAGCAGATCCGCTTTGCTGTGCAGAATCCCGGCAGCGACGAGCGCATCGAGCACCTCGGGAACCAGCCGCGCCACATCCAGAGGCCCCCGATCCGACAGCTCAACATAGAAGGAACCGCAGCCCGCAGGCGCCATCGATGGCACCGCATTTGAGTACACCCCGACCCGATAAAACGGATACTTTTCCTCGGGAACGTACAGCCAGTGATAGTCCGATCGCGGCGGCACTTTGGTCGCGACATTGAGATAGCGCACTGGTGTGCAGCGCAGCCGCTCGACCCACGGAACAAGATGTGCCGGCAGATCGATGATGCGACGACACAGCTCGGGCAGTGGCAGCGTCGCCACCAGTGAACGGAACGGAAAGCGCTCTCCCCCAATGACTGCGGTCCGGGTAGCAAGCTCGATCTGTTCCAGCGGCGCGCCGCGATGGAGTCGCTCCGCTGGCAAGCGCTCGACAATGCGATGTACCAGCGTCTCGATTCCGCCCTCACGCGGATACAGAAAGTGCGCGTTATAACCCAGCTCGGGAGGCGTATCACCGACGGCACCCCGTACCACTTCCGGAAGCTTAGGAATCGGCACAAAGCGCGAACACCACGCCGCCGTAATCTCCGCCGGATCGACTCCCCACAGCTTGCGGTTGTAGGGAAGCATGAAGTGCCGCGAGATTCCCTTGCCGAAGCGCTTGTCACAAAAATCCGCAAAGTTCTGCGCCGGCTCTTGCGAGTGCGGATCGCTGTGGGCTTCGATAAAGCCGAGCAGACACTCGCTAATCACCGACGGAGGCAGCCCAAACAGATTGGCCTGAAACGGATAGCGAGTCAGCACACCGCTCGAAAAAATCCGCGCCTTGCGATCCACTTGCAGCAGCGCGCGTCCGGGAGCATCCCCAGGAAACAGCTCGCCAACCAGAGTCTTGATGCCGGGGTCACGCAGGTGCAGCCAGTGGCCGGTCTTGTCGAAGTAAAATCCGTCGCGGCACTCGGTGCGAGCATGACCACCGGGGCGGGCATCCTTCTCGAACAGCTGCCAGGGAACGTGCGCAGGCAGATGCAGAGCCGTTCCGAGGCCCGTTAACCCGCCACCCACGATCAGTACCGTGTCGTCCATGACCCTTGGGCTAGTACCACGACGCAGGCCCAGTCGGGAAGTGGAATGTCTTGCCTATCGACGCGCGGCCCAGACCTACCGCATCATACGAACATGACTGCAACCGTGCGATCGAATCCAACGGTGAATCCAGCAGCGAATCCGCGAGCGAATGAAGCGGCGACCTCGCACGAAGGCTTCTGGCGACGACTGCGGCGACGGCTGCTGACGGTTCCGCTGGTGTTTGCGGTGACGATCCTGTTTGTGGCGGCGCTGCCTCTGCTCTTGCTGGTGGCGGCGCTGATCGATCTACTGCGGGGGCTACTGCGGGGGCTACTGCGGGGGCTGTTGCGGGGGCCGCTGCGGGGACGACTGGTTCTCTGCCGAGGGCTGCTCTTTTTTGCGACCTTCCTGCTCCTCGAGTCAGCCGCGATCGCGGGCGTGACCTTGCTGTGGTTTGTCCACCTGATCCTTCGTGATGAGGCCTTCTTTGTGCGTGCCAATCGAGCCGCGCAGACATGGTGGTCAACGACATTATATAGGTCTGGAGAGTACTTCTTTTCGCTACGGACCCACATCGAAGGGAGTCTGCCGCCACCCGATCCGGAAGCCCTCAAAGTCCCACCGCTGCTGGTCTTTGTTCGCCACGCCAGTACTGCCGATACCGTGCTCCCGGTGGTGCTGCTGGCGACGCGGGGCTATCGACTCCGTTATGTGCTCAAGCGCGAGCTGCTGCTCGATCCGTGTCTGGACATTGTTGGACAGAGACTCCGCAACTACTTTGTCGCGCGCGGTGGCAAGGAAACCGAACAAGATCTGCTCGGCGTCGATGCGCTGGCCGCAGATCTGGGCTCAGGAGACGCGCTGGTGATCTATCCGGAAGGAACCCGGTTCACAGCGGCCAAGCGCGCGCGAATTCTGACCCGACTGCGCGAGCAAGGACCAGCCGATACCCTGGCGCTGGCAGACTCACTGACCCAGACCTTGCCGCCGCTGCAGCGCGGACCCCTGCGGCTTCTGGAACGGAATCGCACTGCGGATCTGCTGCTGATAGGACACGTCGGACTGGATGCCGCTGGCTCACTTGGTGAGCTGCTACAGGGCGAGCTTGTCAACCAAGATGTGCGCATCCACATCGAGCGGATTCCGTTTGCGGAGCTGCCCCAAGATCCGCTCGCCCAGCGGCAGCTCCTCGCCGACAAGTGGCGGCAGATCGACGCCTTCATTGCGCATCACAAGGCCCGCCCTAAGCACTGATCAGGCGCTGATCCAGAAGTCACAAATATGAATCCTTTTGTCGGACTCATATTGCGATTCCTAACCCTACATCCTTGCGATCAGCTGGCGTACTTTGGCCAGTCCATAGACCACCAAGAACAGCAGCGCCAGATCGTGGAAGGTATTTACGATCAGCATGTAGCGGACCACCTCGCCCCGCCCTTCCCCGAGGAGAATCGTGGCATAGGCAGCCGCTCCGCTCAGCACCAAGACGGCGTGTAGCTCGGTGACAAGGCGCTGCGACAGCGTCCGATCTTCCCAGCCGTACTTGTACAGAATCACGCCAAGGTGAAAGGAAAACACAAACAGGAGCAGCCACGACTTGCTCGGCAGGGAGTTCTTCCACGCGCTCCACCTTTCATAGCGATGACTCAAGGTCAAAGGGGGATGACCCGCACTCGGCTCGAAGTTGCCAAGGTACGGTCGCAGATCAAACGCCCGCGCTGCATTGCGAGCAAACAGACCCCACAGCCGCGCCGGTCGCAGCAGATAAAACTTCAGAATCTTGCCGTTGCTGACCTTGCTATAAAAGGTCTGCACAAACGCGGGATCATCTTTGGGAATGCCCGGCGTAAACCAGTTGGTTCCGCTCAGCTGCGCGTAGGGAGTCGGCAGCTCCAGCGCACGCAGATCAGACTCGGGATCGGAAGAGCTAGGCAGCAGCTCGCCAAAGACATGGTGATAAAGGTTGACCCGCTTCACTTCCTCCTTCCGTCCGCCTTGAAAATAGACCACGCAGAGCGTCAGAAGCAGAAGCGGCATCACCATCGCCGCCAGCCATCGCCGTCGCTGATGCGCATCCCCCGCTGCACCAAGTCGCCACAGATACAGCGCCAGCGGGACTCCCAACAGCACATTCTGCGCCTTGGCGGTCACAAACAGAGACATCGCCAAAAGCAGCGCGAACAGCAGCAGCCAGCGTATGGCCCCGCGCGGCTCCTGCAGGACCAAATACAGGGACAGCGCGACAGTCACAAGCAGCCACAGGAACGATCCCGGCTCGCTATAAAACGAGTTGAAGTAGGCCACATAACCGACATCGCAGAAGATCAAAAGGAACAAGCCACCGACGACAAACGAGTCGAACAGTGGGCGCCGCGCGAGCGCCATCAAGGTGACTGAGATTGCGCTCAGCAGAATCGGAAGCTGCAACAGGCTCAGCGCGCGAAGATCAAAATAGGTGCGATGCCAGATGACTGCTGCGAGCTTGACCGCCAAGCGAATAAGAATCATCTGTGAGGAGTAATATTCGATTCGCGCTTCATTTTCTTCGCAGTAGAAGACCCGATGGATGTGCGAAAAGTAGCGCGTTCCCGTCGGTACGTTAAGGTGAGTGCAGCGACCGAACTCCATCAGTCGCTCGAAGTCACCGTTGTCTGCCATGCCGACAATCGGCTGGACAAACAGCTGCCTCCCGACGATCACCGTGGCTGCAACTATCACCAACAGTGCAACGATCAGCCAGCGCGTCTGCGTTTGCCATCGCATCTTCACATCACCTCTCGGCGCGCGAGTATCGCTACCCCGACGTGACCGCGCAAGCAGATTTGTCCGAGGGAGGTCATGTTGACTTTGCTGCAACGCGTGTAGTAAGAGCGGGAAGAATTACCCATCATGAAACGACGAACCTGCCCCTACTGCCGTGGCAAGAAGATCCCAACAGCCTACACTCGCAGCGACGGAAACGTAGTCCTCCGTTGCTCCCTCTGTGACCTTCTGTTTCTGCGCGAGTGGCCCGAGGATGTCGTCAAGCTGTACCAAGATGACTACTTCGACAAGGCACAGCGCGCAGGGGAAGCGCAGCCAGAGGTCGGGTACAGTGTCTATGCAGAGCTTGGTCCTTATGAGTTCCGCTGGCAGCAGGCGATGCTGCGACTGTTTGCCGGTCGTCCCGGAGTCCGGAGTCCACGCGAGCAGAAGGCGCCCGCGCTGCTTGATGTCGGCTGTGCCAATGGCAGCTTCTTGGGACTGGCGCGCGAAGATGGCTATGCGACCGAAGGAATTGAGCTGCTCGATGTCGCGGCAGCGCAGGCGCGGCAGCGCGGACTCCTGGTTCACTCCCAGCCGTTCGAGAAGGTGGGTGAGCCCGGTCAGTTTGAGGTTGTGACCGCTTGGGAGTTCATTGAACATGTCGCCGATCTGCGCGCGACGTTCAGCAAAGTACATTCGCTGCTCACCGACGATGGCGTGTTCCTGTTTTCGACTCCTGATGCCGGGGCGGAAGAGGTCATGGCGCAAGGGGACAGCTGGATTGGTTATCGATCTTCGCTGGAACACCTGACGTTCCTGAATCAGCGATTCCTAGACCGCTCGCTGACCGAGATCTTTGGTCATCCGCCGCTGCTGGTGAGCTTTGTGTATCGATCGGGAGCAGATACCTACAGCACGCTGATCGGAGTCGCGCGAAAGGGCGGACTGCGACCGGAAGAGCGTCGGCTGGGTGAGCTGATTGTGGCGCGGCAGGGAACGCAAGCGAGCGATTCCCTGACCGAGCTGTCATGGCTGTACGTGCAGTTTCAGCAGCTCCTTCACGAACAGATAGATCCCCAGGGAGTCCTGCCAGCGTCGGAAAGTGCAGCGCTGCGGGGCTGGGCTCACTATCTGGCCGGTGACTTGCAGCGTGCCATTCCGGAGCTTGTCACGGGCGCACAAGCGCATCGGGATCTGTGGCAGACCGTGGCAGTGGCACGCCAGCGCCAGCACGTACTGGATGAAGCAGAGCACAAGCTCATCCTCGATTCGCAGAGTGCGCATTACAAGCAGCAGATCGCCGAGCTGTCCCAGTCCCTGCAGCACATGCAGCAGCAGTGGCAGACTGCGCTTGATTCGATGACCTGGAAGATCGGTCGCGGCATCACCAGTCGGGTCGAAAAAGTTCCGCTCTCGCAAGAGCTCCTGACAGCTGCCCAAGTCCTGCGCAGCGACGGAGTCTCTGGACTTGTGGCGGCGAGTCTGCAGTCGGCACGGCAGCGCGTGGTGACCCATCTTCCGGGTCTGCCGCAGCTGCCAAGACTCGCTCCGCTGCTGTGGGAGCGCGCTTCCCACGCTGGGGCTACGTTTGTCTTTTTGCCGTCGGTGGAGTGGCATCTTACGCTGTTCCAAAGACCGCAACACTTGGCGCGCGCGCTGGCCCAGTTGGGGTATGTGGTCATCTATGATGAAACCAACTTGGGACAGGCGCGGACGCATCAAGCGGACGACTCTGCTGGCTTTCAGGAGATTGAGCCGAACCTATTCCTATTCCGAGGAGATCCGCGACTCCTGACCGAGCTTCCGCGCCTGATTCTGTGGAGCTTCACCTACAACTTCCACCTCAAGGACTCCTTCGCGAAAGACGTACGGGTGATCTACGACTGGATCGATGATCTGAAGGTCTTCCCACACGATCAAAAGTTCTTGGCCGCAGCCCATGCACGCGCGATGACAGAGTCGCAGGTCGTGCTGTCGGTGGCGCGGGTCCTAGATGTCGAAGCGAAGCAGCAGCGCCCCGATGCAATCTACCTTCCCAATGGGGTGGAGTTTGATCGCTTTGCTGCCACTGACTTGCCGATGCCTGCCGATGAGGCCTTTGCGCGCATCTGTGCGGAAGGGAAGCCGATCGCAGGATACTACGGAGCCCTGGCGAGCTGGTTTGACTATGACCTGCTGCGTACCGTCGCTGAGCGTCGTCCGGACTGGAACTTTGTCCTGATTGGCGTGCGCTTCGATGACAGCTTGAGCAAGACCAGCATGCTGAAGTGCAAGAACATCCACTATCTGGGGCCGCGACCGTACAGCAGTCTGCCGGGTTATCTGTCGCGCTTTGATGTCGCAACGATTCCGTTCTTGATCAACGAGATCACGCTCGCGACTTCGCCACTCAAGCTCTACGAGTACTTTGCCGGCGGACGGGCTACTCTGACGACGCCGATGCCGGAGTGCATGGCTTACGAGGAAGTCCTGATTGCTCGTACCGCCGATGAGTTTACTGACAAGCTGGACCTCGCAAGACAACAGGGACAGGACCCCGCATTCCGCGCTCGCGTCCAGAAGCTGGCCCGCGAAAATACCTGGCAAGCGCGCGCGCAGCAGGCTGTGTCCGCGATCCTCGCGATTCCTGAAACCGCAGAGCAGAAGGAGTCTCCACCAGCAGAGTCCTCGCTGTCCCGAAGGTTCTACCTGGGTCTGTATTCTGGCATCAATGCCGTCGATGACAACCGCGTCCGACTACGCCGCTGGCTACAAAAAAAGCGTGGGGCGGAGCGGATTCTGACGCGCGGCGATGATCACGTGGCGCACTAGCGGCAGCGGCTCCGACCTTCCTTCCTATACTCCTTCACTCGCTTAACTTTCACCAAGGACTCCGCGATGCATGTCCTCCTGGCCATAGGGACTCGACCCGAAGCGATCAAAGTGGCGCCGCTTTATCATGCGCTGCGTAGCGATCCGTTCTTTTCTGTGACCACCTGCATCACCTCGCAACACCGCGAGCTGCTACAGCAGATGCTGGCGTTTTTCGATGTCCGTCCGGATGTCGATCTGCAGGTGATGCAGCCTCGGCAAACGCTGGCGGATCTGACCTGCAATGTCCTGCGCGGCGCCGATCAGCTGCTGGCCCAGACACGTCCCGATCTGGTGATCGTACAAGGCGACACCACCACCGCTTTTACAGTCGGACTGGCGGCGATGTATCAGCGGATCAAGGTTGCGCATGTCGAAGCCGGACTGCGCTCATTTGATCTGCAGCAGCCATTCCCGGAAGAAGCCAACCGGCGCTTGGTCGATGTCTTTTCGGACTATCTGTTTGCGCCGACCAGTGGTGCGGCCGACAACCTCCGCAAGGAAGGATATCGGAAAGAGAGCATCTTTGTGACCGGCAATACCGGCATTGATGCACTGCTGATGGCGACGGAGATTGTGCGCAGGCAAGGTCATCCGCTGCCGATCAACCTGCCCGCAGGTGCCAAGCTGGCGCTCTTGACCGCGCATCGCAGAGAGTCGTTTGGGGAAGGACTCCTGCGCATCTGTCAGGCCGTTCTCAAGCTGCTGGATCGTCATCCCAACCTCCACATCTTGTATCCGGTTCATCCCAATCCCAACGTGCAGGACGTAGTGCAAAAGCAGCTGTCGGCGCATCCCCGGGTCTATCTGTGTGCGCCTCTGGAGTATCCGGGTTTCGTCGGTGCGCTCGCTGCGGCAGACCTGATCTTGACCGACTCTGGAGGCGTTCAAGAGGAAGCCCCCGCGCTCGGCAAGCGAGTCCTGGTGCTGCGCGAAACCACCGAGCGACCGGAAGGAATTGAAGCGGGTGTAGCAGAGCTGGTCGGAACGAGTGTCGAGCTGATCGTCGATCGCGCCACCGCGCTGCTGCAGGGAAGTGAAGCACGCGGGCCCGTACTCAGTCCGTACGGAGACGGCCTGGCCTCCTCGCGCATCGTCGAGGTGTTGAAGACCGGCGCCCTGACAGAGTCCTTTTCTGCGGCTCCTGCTCGCGATGCCCACGCCGCAGCGCCTGCTCCTGCCAAGCGGCTCCGCACCGGAACCTAGAACGCCCGCATGCAGGGCGAGTACTTTATATGATGGATTCCTACTCGCTCAAACAGAGAGCTCAGGAGCTGCTGCGGATCGCACACCTGAAGTGGCTGGCGCGACGCTTTTTGGACTATCGTCGCCGTCGGCAACAGCGCTACGGAACCGACCTGTCGCAGCTGGAGTGTCCGGCAGTCTCTGGCCTGGTTTCGATCGTCTTGCCGGTCTACAACGGCGCAGACTTGCTAGGCGCTGCGATCGACTCTGTACTCGCGCAAGACTACGCTGCGTGGGAGCTCATCATCGTCAACGATGGCTCGCAAGATGCTACCGCTGCGATTGCGACCGAGTATGCGCAGCGCGATGATCGAATCACAGTCCTGCATCAAGAGAACCGCAAGATTCCCAAGACGCTGTCGCGTGGCTTTCGTCGGGCGCGGGGACAGTATCTGACCTGGACCTCTGCCGACAATCGCCTGCGTCCGCAGTTTCTGCGCAAGATGGTTGACTGTCTGGAGCGTCATCCTGACTGGGACTTGATCTACGCCAACCAAGACATCATCGGGGACCAAGGCCAGCCGCTGCGCGGAAGTGGCTACTTTTCACATCTACAGAGTCCGCCCGGGAGTGAGCACGTTCACCTGCCCGATCGCACCGAGCTGCTTCACTCCGATGGCAACTATGTCGGGGCGGCGTTCCTGTATCGAAACCGAGTGGCGCACCTGCTTGGTGACTACAGCAGTCAGCGCTTTACCGTCGAGGATTACGACTACTGGCTGCTCTGTGACACCCTCTTACAGGTGGCGCATGTCGACTTCCCAGAGCCGGTGTACGAGTACCGTTTTCATGCAGGATCGCTGACCGCGCGCGCCAAAGAGCTACGCATTGCGGAGGCCCGCGAGCGCTTGCTGGTCAGTGATGAGCTTCGCCAAGAGCAGTGTCTGCGCCCGCTCTTGTGGATCTGGGAAGATGATGATCCGGCCCGCGCTTCGGCGGTGTTGCGGGCGCTGCGGGAACAGCTCAGCGGTCTTCATCACACCCTGCTTTCGCATCGACAGATCCGTGGACTTGCGCTGCCACGTCACTTCCTACCAGCGATTTTTTTGCGCTTGGGATCAGTGGCAGAGAGTCAGCTTCCCCCTCCTCCCGATCTTCCGGAAGGGACACTCTGTGGATATCTGCTGCGCGATGCCAATCCCTCCGTTACCGTGACTCCGCATGCGCAGTGGCAGGTTGTGGCAGCGATTGGTACGGGCGAAACCCCGAGGCTGCGGCCCGATTCCTATCAAGGCTTATGGCGGACGGACAGCATCGCTACGCTGGTGCGAGCACTCGACTGCCGGTGTCGTGCCGATGCGCTGCGCCGCTTGGAGATCACCACCGAACAGCCGACTCCTTTGGGCTCGCTCACCGTCCTGGTTGATGAAGCGCAAGGGGCCGCGCCACTGACCACTCTGCTTCATTCCCTGGCGATGCAGACTCTGTCGCGCAACCAGCTCGAGATCTTGATCATTCGCCAAGCCCGCAGTGGACAGACTCGGCAGCGACTCGACTCTCTGCGCGCCACCTGTGGGGATTCCTTTGTGTCGCGGCTCCGATTGATCGACGTTCCGGACGCAGCCGCCACTTGGTCGCTCAGTGCTGCCATTGCTGAGTCCAGCTCGGAGCTGCTCTGCTTCCTGACTGCACCGCCCCGCACTCCGGACTGTCTGCAGCAGCTGGTCCAGACCTTTGTCCGCCATCCCGAGCTGGCCCTGCTTCGCGAGCCACTTCCCGTCGCTGATTTGCCACTTTACCCCTGGCATAGCAGGCGTTCCTTTGCGGCACGCAGGAAGCCTCTGCTTGAAGCAGGCGGACTCCGTTCCCACACCAAACACAGTGCCCCGGATCTGCGCAGTGAGATCGTCCAGAGCTGCCAACTTCAGCGCTTGGGATACCAAGTGGCAGAGAGTACAGACGCACTCTGCGAGCATTCCCATCAAGCGAACCTACGATTCCTACCCACTGCGCTGCGTACAGTGCAAGCGATGCTGGCCGACTCTCTCCGATCTCGTTAGGTTACTGACCGCCGATGCAGAAGGGCTCTAGGTCTGGTTCACCACCGACGGGAAGCTTGCCACCCGCTTGCGGTACACAGGCCAGCAGACCCTTGTCGCAGACATATAGTCCTGTGTCCCGGTTGCCCATCCCAATGCCCATGTTGCCGCAGTCTTGATCGACCTGACAGCTCTGTAAGTAGTAGCCGCTGATTCCCTTTGGGGTAAGTCCGTACTTGGGAACGCCATAGTACGCAGACTGCTTGGGTCGACAGGTGGTGGTGCTGCTGTCCGCCACTGCGCAGTAGCCGGTGGGCCATGGCACGTCTGTCTCGCGCAGACACACACCACTGCTGCCGCAGGTGCTGTCTTGCTGGCAGCTGCTGCCGAGCTTTACGCCACAGTTGTCTGCATCCGTGCCCGTGGGAATCGAGGCATCGCAGCGCTGTGGTAACGCGACCGGATAGAGTCCCGCTGGGAGTCCACTGTTCGTCGGTGTTGCCCACGCTGGAAGGTCTGCTGGTACATACAAAAACGCGCGGTTGGGAAGGATTCCAGCGAAGCTGTCTCCCGAGGAGTAGCGACCATCCAGATCATTGTCGACATACACGAGCAGTCGCCCAATTCCAAAGCCACGACTGCGACCATCGGGAGTCCGCGCAATGTGCTCGGCCCCCGGATACTCAAACATGTTGATGAGAAAGGGACTGGGAAGCTGTTGCTTCACTCCCGTCGACAGCTGCTCCACAAACTCGGTCGGG
Source organism: Myxococcales bacterium (assembly GCA_016794465.1). GTDB lineage: Bacteria > Myxococcota_A > Polyangia > Palsa-1104 > JAEUJZ01 > JAEUKA01. Next base: position 262,663 of record JAEUKA010000014.1, read on the forward strand.
TCGCGGCCTAGCTCACCCTTGGGATTCCAGAACATCGCCATCCGCACAGAAGCTGCGTTGTCCGCACTGGACCCCTTGCGCTCCAGTCCACCAGAGAACTGCCACACCGCCTTGCCGCGAAACTCACTGTCAATCAGCGCATCTCCGCAGCCAAGGGACAGACTACTTAGCACCAGTCCGCCAAGCGCAGCAGCGTACTTCGTGATTCCTAAAAGCGCCATATTGCTCCTCCTGCCAGCCACCACGTAAACACCGAGCGCGTCTCTGCATCGAGCTCCTGCCCACTGACGATCTTCGCATGACGAGCCAGACTCGCAATCGGACCACCTTCTAGGCGCACTCCCAAGCCCCTGACCAGCTGCCGCTCCAGCGCAAACAGCGCAGAGAATCCGATTCCAAATACGTTGCGCGCATCGACCTGACGAAGCCCTGGAGCAAAGCGCTGCGCATACCATGTCCCTTCGATCGAGACACCAAACGCCAAGCTACACCACGGCAAGTCCACATAGCGCTGCAACAGTAGCGCCAGACCCAGCTCATAGTGTCGCGAGAGCAGCCCGCCATCGACGGACAGCAGCGATCCGGTCGTACCCCGGACACGGGTTCCCACGGTCAACCAGGGCAGATCAGCAGAGTATCCAAGCGTCAGCTGCGGAGTCGCTCCTTCGCCACTCAGGATCTCACCCCGGGCCCCCAGCAGAAGGTTCATTCCATGGACAGAGGCACGCGCCCCACCGCGCTTTCGCACCAGCTGATCGTAACGAACAGAGCGATAGGGAAGCGACTCTAGATCGACCTGCTGCCCGGGCAGAAGCGTTGCTTGATACTCTCTGTACTCATGGCTTCCCCGTCGCTGAACGAAGTACTTTCCGCGTGGCAGCGCAATCACCGCCTGATCGCGAGTGGTCGTCAGCTCTGCCACCACTGCCCCACTCTCCTTTTCTTCCGTGACCAAGTATGTACCGGCAGTGGAGAGTCGCAAGCGACCGACGTTGTGCTCGATCGTTCCCAGCGTAGTCAGGACCAGATCACCACTTCCTTTGACATCGTAGGCATAGGTTGGATGCTGCAGAGACAGAGTCTGTCCACTCGATCGCAGCGTCTCGGAATAGCTGTACGCATACGCTTCCGAGAGTGTCACCCGACCATCCCCGTTGCGATCCGCAGCGCCGCGCAGGGCGTTAACCAAGTGATGGGAAAAGAACGAAGCGCGCAGGCGATCAGACTCCTGACTCGACTCCCCGGCGGTGCTGGAGGAGATCATCGCCGTACCTTCCGCCTCGACGCGATCCTCTAACCGAATGGCAAACTCCGGTGCGGCACGGACTCCCTTCACGCGCGTCACCGATCCAGAACGACAGGCATCGACCACTAGGATTCGCATCGTTGCTGGCGAGCCAGAGATTAGTCCGCGCAGCTCCTCAATCGGGAGTCGGGTTCCGCGAAGATGCAGCGCATCGGCATCCGCATGTCCGGAATAGAACACCAGCAGGGCTGTCTGTTTACCATCGGCGGCACGGGCTCGCAGTCCGGCATTGATTCCCACCAGAGTCCGCCGAACTGTCTCTGCATTTTCATCAATCAAGATCCGCAGTCGATCGGACGCAATGTTTCCCTGGGTGCGCAGTACCTCCGCAAACTCGCGGGCATCACGCTCGCCATAGAGCAGCTGCACTTCGTCCGCATCCCCTCGGTTGTTGCCAATCACCACCAGCCACGACTCGTCGGGCAGTGCCCAGCCAGAGCTTGGAATCAGGAGGCCGACCATGAGGGTCAGCAGCCGCAACCAGCAGCCGAATCGAGCACTCCTTCCTACGTTGTAAACAGCGGGGTTCATGGCGTTAGAAACTCACTGACCTGAAAGCTACTCAGTCGCCCCGCAGCCGCAGCATTGTACAAGGATGCGTGCGAGCCCGGAATGCGCAGATAGACCTCGGTATACAGCTCTGCCAGAGAGGTGGTCGGCGCCTTGGTCAGCTTCGTCGCCAGCTGGTTCGAGAATGCGTCGTTCACCCACACTCCCACCTCAGCATCATAGGCCCCCGCATAGGAGACTTCCCGACTGTGTGCTGCGCTCATCAGGAGCGCTCCTTGCAGCGGAGTCCGCACGCCCGCCGGACCGCAGCCCAGCTCCATTCCTCCGTAGGTTGCATCCCCGAACGCACCCCCGTAGCAGCTCTCGATCACCACCAGCGCGCGCCGCAGTCGACCTTCTGTTTGCAGCGTGCACAGTGCCTCACGCAGCTGGGTTGGAGTGAAGGTAGAGCTGCTGGCCTTCAGTCCCTCCGACGCGGTAGTGGCCGCAATGGGAATCCCTTGACTGCCACCGTGTCCCACCAAGTAGATGTATAGGTTGCTCCCTTCCGTCATGCGGATGACCGTAGGAGTCCGCTCCGTGATCGTGCCAGTGATGATGTTGGTCAGATCGGAAGGACTCAGCGCGAGCTGATAGTCACGCTGTACCTGACTATACTGATTTGCCCCATTTGGTTCATTTCGTACAATTGAAGGGAGCGGATTGCGGATCGACTTGGCCAGATCATCGGCCATGATCAGCACGATGTGATCGTCGGAAAATCCGCGCGCGCGCAGCAGCTGATACTGTCGCAGGGCATCGGCTTGGTGCCGGTAGTTGCTCCATCCTGACGACAGCGAAGCGATCACGGCCCACGCATCTGTCTTGTCAACTTTGGGAGTCCACGCACTGTCCATGACCTCACTCTGCAGCAGCTGATTGGGTGCCACCAGCACTCCACCACTGCTTAGGAATGCAGCGTCGCCCGTAAAGTAGCGCTGAAAGGGAATCAGTCCCTGTGGACCCATTCTCCAGCGAGTCAGCGTCGAGGCAGCAAGATCTACATAGAGTCCGGGCTCAAAGCGAAGCGCTCCAGTCGCGCCGATCAGAGTGGGCCGCTGGCCTTGCGAGAGCTGCGTCAATGCACTGGCAATTCCGCTCGCATCCCAGCCTATGTTTCCGGGCTCCTTTCCATCCACCACCGACTTCATCGCGTCAATCAGAGCCTGTCCCCCCTGCCCTCCTGATGCCGCCAGTCCGTACGCCAACAGCAGCACCGCATCGTACTCACTTGGGCCATGTGGTGCGAGCGGATCGTTGCCAAAGCGCTGCTGGAAGGCCTGCGTAAACTGCTCGCTGCCCGCACCACTTAGACCCTCCAGTCGCATCGCATCCGGACCAAGCTTCATCAGGGAGTTGGAGTCAAGTCCGGTGTCGGCCACCAGCACCCGCAGCTCCGGAGTCTGCGCCAGCTTGCGAATCGCACACTGCTGCTCTGGGTCAGCACCCGCAGCGATGAAGACAAGTTCCGGTTTGTGGTCGACCACCGTCTGCACAGCGGCATCACAAGCCACTCCCTTTTCCAGCGCTGCAATGGCAATCGCATCATCGGGATAGCCCAGCTCTTTGGCGAAAAATCCGAACCAGGAAAAGAACGTGTAGCCTCCGGAATCGAGCGTACTCAGCAGCGCGATCCGCTTCCTTCCTTCATCCTTGGCAATCCGAACCAGCAGCTCTGTCTGGGCAATGTCGGACTGTCTGGTTCGCCACACCACGCCCTTGCCACCGTAGGCACGCAGGATCTCTGCAGCAGCGGAAGTCGTCGAGACTATCGGCTTGTTCACCGCCAAAAAGGAGTCCGCAACCGCAGCCAGCAGATCCGATCCCGGTGGGGCAATCGCCGCCACATAGCGAGCATCTCCAGCGACTCCCTTGCTCGTCGCAATCACCTGCTGAAGATCTTGCCCGGTGAAGTCGATGTACTCCAACTCCAGCCGGCGTCCAGCGATTCCTCCAGCAGCGTTGACCAGCTCCGCTGCCCAGTCCAAGTTGGGATGTCCGTTCGCCGTGGACTCCATTTTCTGCGGGGGCGGTGAAGGCATCATTCCCATCATCATTTCCACCGGTCGCGGAATCTTCATCAGCACTCCGATCCGGAGCGGCTCCACTGGCTGTTCACATCCCGAAAGGAGTCCCAGCCACGCGACCACCCAGAGCAGAATCAGTCCCCGCAGGGACACCATTTTTCGCGTGGCCCGATCGTCAGAGATCTTGATCGACATCTTGCTAGCCATCAGGACTCCTTCTTTCGATTGTACGACGGTGGCTTACGCAGCGAGCATTCCCTAGTGGAGGTAGACCCGTGAGCTAAACATTTGTGCATCGCAAAACCGCGTGCCTGTTTCGCTCAGCTGATAGAGTGACGCCATGCAAGTTCCCCCCACCAAAGCCAGCCATGCGCATGAAGTCGAGACTCCTCACGATGAAGTGAACCGTCCCTCTGGTGGAGCACTGTCTGGAAAGCGCGTCGTCTTGGGTATCTCGGGCGGCATCGCTGCGTACAAAGCGGCGGAGCTGACCCGCCTTCTGCGCAAGGCCGGTGCGACGGTACACGTCATCATGACACAGGCCGCGCAGGCATTCATCACTCCGCTGACTCTGCAGACTCTGTCCGGAAATGTGGTGGCCACAGAGCTGCTGGATTTGACGCAGGAATCGCAGATAGGTCACATTCAACTAGCGGACTCTGCGGATCTATTACTGATTGCGCCAGCGACGGCAGATCTGCTGGCCAGACTGTCGTTGGGACTCGCCAGTGATCTGCTAACCACGGTGGCGCTGGCCTGTCAGGCAAAGCTGGTGCTGTGTCCGGCAATGAATGTGAACATGTGGAACAAGCCCCAGGTGCAAGCGCACATCGCACAGCTGCTCTCGTTTGGTGCGCACATCATCGGGCCCGAGCAGGGAGAGCTGGCCTGCGGCTGGGTCGGTAGCGGTCGAATGGTAGAGCCGAGCGCGATTGTGACCGCTGCAGAGTCGATCTTGGCGGCAGAGCAGAAGCGAGATCTTGCAGGTCGCTGGGTGGTGGTGACGGCGGGACCTACCTATGAAGCGATCGATCCGGTGCGCTTTATTGGCAATCGCTCGTCGGGAAAGATGGGCTTTGCACTGGCGTCCGATGCGGTGCGGCGCGGGGCAGAGGTGACCCTGATTGCCGGCCCGGTGGCGCTCGACACTCCGCCAGGGGTTCATCGCAAGAATGTCGAAAGTGCCCGCGAGATGGCACAAGCGGTGCTTCCACTTCTGGAAAGGAGTCGTCCTCCGGACTGTATTGTGATGGCTGCTGCCGTCGCTGATCATCGTCCGACTGAGGTCGCGACACGCAAGCGCAAGAAGCAAGACTTGGGACAGAGTCCGCAGATTGCGCTGACAGAAAATCCCGACATCCTCCGCTCGCTGGGTGAGGCGCGACGCGGACCCCATCCGCTGCTGGTTGGGTTTGCGGCAGAGACTCACGATGTCGAAGCGTATGCCCGCCGCAAGCTCATCGAAAAAGGCTGTGATGTGATCATCGCCAATAACGTCGCCGAAGATGGCAGTGGCTTTGGAACAGACACCAACCGCGTCACCATCCTGACCCGTCAATCCGGCGACTCTGTCCTGCGACAAGAGCTGCCACTCCTTGGCAAGAGTGCCGTGGCCGAAAAGATCTGGGAACACCTGCTGCCACTGCTTCCGGCACCTCGCGATTCCTAACCTGGCTGATCGATTGGGAGTCCTCTGCGCCGGGCCTCCTTCTGCGGAATTTCGACTCCCGAGGTAGCTAGGTAATAGCGCCGAGTCGCTTCCCGACTGCGCTGCTCGGTTTCGACCAGCTTGCACAGCTCAGGATGCGCCAAGACTTCGGGAGGGAGGTCTAACAGCGACGGCAGACCAGCGCGCAGTGGATCACTACTGAACAGCAGTCTCCACTCAAACAGCAGCCAAGGATGCTCTTCCTCTGCCACGTTCCAGACCAGCTCAGACTTGAGTAGGAATGGCCCCGGTTCCACCGTCACCTGAACCAGGAACTCATCCAGAGACTTTGTCTCCGACCTCCGCTGATACGGATCGACTTCACGCAGCTCGAAGAACCGCAGCTGACACTCTGTTTCGGTGGCGCTGATCACGCCAACACGACCATCCAGCCGCCGATGCAGAGCCTGGCCGCCCCCGTCGACCATTCGCACAGTCTGATCGGGATTCACTTCAATGAAGTGAATGTAGTCGTAGTAGTGCGGATTGGCCGACATTCGCTGCGGAGTCTGGAACAGGATTCGCAGGTCAGGAGCATTCCTAGTCACGTTCCTAGGATCGCAGATCAGGACTCTGTTGGGAACTTCTTCTCATCCGAGCTAACGGACTCCAAAAGAGAGATCTCAGCGGTCGAACACTGGCGCCACTCACCGACGGGAATCACCACATCAAAACAGGTCTGCGATCCACGCCGCTCGGCCACGATTTCCCAGCCATGCGCGCGCACCAAGCGGTGAGTGATCGCCAGTCCCAGTCCGGTTCCTTGGGCTTTGGTCGTAAACCAGGGCTCGAAAATCCGCGCCACCGGAGCCGCAAATCCCGGTCCGTCATCCCACACCACCAGCCGCAGTCCACCGTCGGGATCGCTCACCGAATGCAGGCCAATTGCGCCATCTTGCGGACAGGCATCAATGGCGTTGGCAAGCAAGTTGAGCAGCACCTGAATCAGCGCATCGGGATCGGCCAGCAGCTCGATTCCGTCTTTGATCTCCAGCTTCAGCGAGTGCTTCACCAGACGATCCGCCAGCAGCAGTCGCACATGATCACACAGCGAGCGCAGCGACACGGGCCGAGGCTGTACGGTCCGCGACAGCGCCATCTTGCGCAGCCGATCGGCCATCCGCTCCAGCCGTGACACTTCCTCGCGCCCAATGTCGAGGTCTTCGGCCCAGTCCATCTCGCTCAGCGGCTTGCCTTGATGCAGCGCGCGTTCCTGCCGTTCGATCAGCATGCGAAAGAAGTTGATGGGAAAGCGAATCTCATGAGCAATCTCGGCGGCAATGGTCGAGATCGCCCGATCCAGTCGCTCGCGATGCGCACTGTGCTCGGCCCGTCGCAGCTCATCGAGCTCCTCCAGGGCGATCGCATTGGCCAGCGCCAGTGCCGCCTGGTGCGCAATCGTCAGCAGCAGCTCCTGATCAAGACTGGTAAACAGCTTGCCGCGCAGCTTTGGCGACACCACCAGCACCCCAATCACCTGCTCACGGAACCGCACCGGCACCAGCAGCCAGGCCCAGATGCCCGGACTGGTCCGCCGAATCGAGCGCTCCGAGCCCACAAACACCAGCTCTCCGTGACACAGCGCATCGAGCTGCTCGGGCCGCAGGTTGTCGACGCCGGCCCCGCGCAGAGCCCGCCGAATCGCCCGCTGCGTCAGTCGAAACAGTGTCCGCCCCGACTCCACACCACTCTCTGGCATCGCCAGCAGCGGCACGTTCGAGCTATGTCCGGGATCACTCTGCGGCGCAACCCCACCGGGCCGCAGCCCACGACCATCCATGTTGCTGTCACTCTGGCGAACTCGACGCGGAGAGCTGACCGCCACCAGCTTCGCCCGATCACAAGCGCACACGGTGGTCACGGTCTTTTCTACCGTTTCGATGACCGCCAGCCGCGTCCGCAGATCGGTAAACAGCACAATCAGCTCGTCAACCGTCGCGCGATACAGCGCCTCTGCTGGAAACAGCCGCGCCGCCAGCCAGTGCCCCGCAAAGTCGTGCGCCGGCCCGGAAATGCTGATGATCACCAGCATCAGCAGCACCTGCAGTGGCACCGGCAGCCCGGTCGCAGCGCGCAGCACCACCACCGCCAGAAGACCTCCCATAAAGCTGATGATCGCAATCAGGAGCCGTCGCAGGCCCGTCCCCGGCACCACCAGCTCGCTGTCCCACAGATCATGACGCACCATCGCAAAGATGAGCGCCAGCGCGCACAAAAGTCCCATCGGCAGCGCCAACACCAGCAGGTGCATTCCGCACAGCTGCGGCCAGATCAACATCACCGCAAACACCAGATGCAGAGGCAGCACCGCGATCGCCCCGAAGATCGCCTGTGAGCGCCGCCGCTTCTGATGCTTCACGCCTCGCCAGGTCACCGTGAAGCAGGCCACAGCCACGCTGCCGAGCGCCGAGAACTCGACGACCCGCCGACACAGCACAACCCACTCGCCCTCTTGCAACAGCGCCACCGTCACCAGCAGGAGCAGCACGCCGTCGAGAAGTCGCAGCCCCCGATGCAGCCACGGCCACCTGAGCAGCAGCGGCACTCGCTTCGGAAAAAAGAAAACAAACTCAAGCAAAGCCGACTGCATCAGCGCATACGACACCAAGTAGACCGGCACCAGTCGCCGCGAGGTATGCAGGTCACAGATGGTGATCAGCATCGTCGCGACCAGCGCGGCCCAGCGTGAAAAGGCGCGCGCCGCCACTCCATCTGGTCGAACGATATGCGCCAGCCCCGAGGTCAGCAGCCACACCCAGCCGAGCAGCAAGCTACAGCCGAACAGCAGCATCGAGGTCGCGGACGGAGCCCGAATGGGCGATTCTCGACTCCAGACCTCCCACTTGACCGGATTGGGTCCAGCCGTCGTTGCAGAGTCTACGATGCCAAAGGCGTCGCTCGGCACGGACTCTACGCCAGAAGGGCCCGGCAGCGCTGACAGCCCCAGCACCACCATCGTCCACAGCACGTAAACGACAAAGCCAATCCACAGGACCGAGATCGGATTCTCTAACCGCAGCAGAGAGAGCCGCGTAACGACCGGAGTCCCTCGAACCGCCGGCGGGCCGAGAGTCCCCTGGCTACGAAGGGGAAGAGCGTCAGACATCGCCTACACCCCGCAACTATCAAAGGCCAAAGCGCAAAGTCCCCCAAGCTCCCACCAAGCTACCAAGCCTACAACGACACCTAGCGTAACACGCTTACTTGACAGCAAATGCGCTATGTCGATACGCTGCCCCGTCCTTTGAAAACCTAACAAGTGCGAGCAGGTGATCGGGAAGCCAGTGCCAAGCTGGCGCCGCCCCCGCGACTGTAACGGAAGACGAACCTTGACGGGCCACCCCGCAGGACCACTGGCGAGCTGAACTCGCTGGGAAGGTTTCAAGGTTGGGAAGACTCCGAAGCCAGGAGACCGGCCTGTCCGCAGCAAACACCTTTCGGGAGGAAGGGTCCGTTGCGGTTGTCTCTACGCATCACTCGTCTGCACCACACGCGCTGCTCTTCGCTGCTCACCGCTAGACTTACCGTCGCACTTTTCGTCGCGCTGGCCGTCGCGCTGACCGTGTGGGCTGAGTCAGAAGCGGCCGCGCAGTCGCTGGGCACGACGGTACGCGCCGACGAGCTTTTGTCCCGCCGTGACGCGCCCGCTGCGGTGTCGGTGGTCGAGGTGGGACTGCCCGGCCAGGCCAACGCGCCAAGCGCTTATCGACAGTCGGTGGCAGAGCTGCTGGTTGGTCAGCCGGGCGTACAGATTCGCCGCAGCGGCGGCCTGGGGCAGTGGAGCGGTGCCAGCCTGCGGGGGGCGGCGCCCGGACAAGTTGCAGTATTCCTCGACGGTGTTCCGTTATCGCGCGGCAGTCAGGCGGCGGTCGATCTGTCGCAGCTTCCCCTCGATGGCCTCGAGCGCGTCGAGATCTATCGCGGCGTACCACCCTTGGCACTCGGCAGTGAAACCATCGGCGGCGCCATCAACCTCATCACCCGGCACGGCCAAGGTCCCCAGAGTACCTGGCTCAGCCTCGGGAGTGGTGCCTTTGGACTCAAGCGGCTCAGCGTCGGATTCAAGGCGCCCCGGCCCAAGCTGATGATCTCGCTCGGCTACCAAAGTGCCGACGGGAACTTTCCCTATTATTTCAATGAAGGGCTCCGCTATCGCCACGACGAGCTGCCGCAGCTGCAGCGACGCAACGACGACTTTGCGCAGATCAATGTCGATCTGCGGATGCAAGCGGATGGTTCGCACGGCTCGCTATTCATTCACAGCAGCGGGGTTCTCCGTCGCCAAGGAGTTGCAGGAATCGGTCAGCCTTCGTCGCTCCCCGGCGAGCCGCGACTGCACAGTGGTCGGGCTCTTCTCGACGGTGGGGCTCGGCTGCATCATCCCTCGCGACGGATTTCGATCGAGCTCGACGGACACGTGCTCATGGAAGGCAGTCAGCATCGGGATCTGGTCGCACTGCCGACGGTGTTGACCGAACAGCTAACCACCCAGATGGGCGCACGCACGCTGCTTCGGGTGACTCCCGGCGTGGTCAGCGAGTCGGTGACGAGTCACTTGCTCACCGTCGCTGAAGTCCGCTATGAACGCCAGCAGCAGCGCGATCTGTGTCCAGCTCCACGACGAGACTGCGAGCGTGCTCACGCCGCCCAAAGTGAGCGTCTACGCGGAGCATTTTCCGTCGGTGGAGAGCTATATCTAGCCGATCGTCGCCTGCTCTTTGAACCGGGGCTGCATCTGCTCGTCGCACAATCTCAGCTTGCCGGTCTTGGGGATCGCGACCTTGAGAGTGTCCCAGCCAGCCTCGACGCCCTGCCGTCCCCACGAGCAGCGGCGCGGGTACTGCTTCTGCCCTGGCTGCTGCTGCGCATGAGCTGTGGTCGCTTCGTCCGCCTGCCGAGCTTTCTGGAGCTATTTGGCGACGGTGCATTCTTCCGCAAGAGCCTCGGCCTGCGCCCCGAGTCAGCCTGGACCGGCGAGATCGGCGTCGAGGCTCGAGGCCAGCCCTTCTCTCGGCTCACCACCGTCGTCAGCTTGCACGCGTTCGGTCGCACCATCGACGATCTCATCGACGTGGTTCGCGATGGACCGACGCTCCGCGCCCGCAACGTCGGCCAAGCCTCCACCGCCGGCCTCGAGCTGGCCAGCTCTGCCCACCTCGGTGAGCTGCTGCAGCTCGATCTGAACTACAGCTTCCTCGACAGCCGCGATCGCACCGATCAGCCGGGCCGGACCGACAAGCTGCTGCCGGGGCGACCTCAGCACAGCGTGTTTCTGCGCGGCACCGCCAGCTACCGGCCCGCGCAGCTGTTTTACGAGCTAGATCACGTCAGCGAGGTCTTTCTCGACCCGGCCAATCTCGTGCTCCGCCCGCCGCGCACGCTGCACGCCGTCGGGCTGGCACTCGGGCCGCTGGGTCCGCTACGGCTGTCGCTGCGCGTCGAGGTTCGCAACCTGCTCGACACTCGGCTGGTCGACGTAACGCTGCCGCTGATGACGCAGCCAGTGCCGGTGCCGCTGACCGATTTTTTTGACTACCCGCTGCCAGGCCGCGCGCTCTACGCGACGCTGTCCGGGCGGCTGTAACCCCAGACGGGCCTGCTACTCCCGTCGCCAGGAGCTCACATGCGCAAGTACCGATTGTCCGTTTCACCGAATGTTTCACGAACTGTTTCATCGTTTGTTTCACCACTCGTCTCGCTGCTGGCTGTGGGCTGCGGCGATACGAGCTCGCAGATGATGCCGCCGCCGCCAGCGCCGACCTATCTGGCCGTGACCGCCAGTGACTTCGCGGCAGGCTCGGGCACCCTGTCGCTGCTCGATCCCGAGACGCTACAGCTGCAAAAAGCGATCGATCAGATCGATCCCAGCTCGACGGTCCGAGCCGCCGACAAGAAGCTCTACGTCCTGGATAGCAGCCACGGCAGCTTGCGCGTTTACGACGCTGCCGACAACTTCAAGAGCCCGAAAGACTACCCGCTCCGCAAGAACGGTATCGTCGACGCCATTCAAGGCAATCCTCACGACATCTACGTCGACAGCGCCCACGGCCGCGCCTTCGTCACGCTCTATGGTTCATTCGGTTCGACGCAGGTCAAGGCCACGACGGCGCTCGCGGTCCTCGATCTGGGCAACCTCGCCGCCGGCATCAGCTCGTTTGTCACGCTAAACGTCGGCGCCACCGACAGCGATGCCAATCCCGACGCCAGCCAGCTCGTCGGCTGCGGCGACAGCCTCTATGTGCTGCTCCAAGACCTCGATCGCAACAACGGCTACAAGCCTGCCGGCAGCGGTCGCCTCGCCAAGCTCAGCCTCAGCAACCCGACCACAGCGACCTACATTCCACTGGCCGGCGAGAACCCGACCGCCATGTCCATCTTTGCCGGCTGCGACGAGGCCATCGTCGGCTCGGCAGGCGATCAGCTCGGCGGAATGCTCAGCGGCAAGAGCGGCGTCGAGCGCGTCGATCTGAGAAACGGCAAGACCCTCGGGCTCGTCGTCACCGACGCAACACTCGGCGGCAATGTCAGCACCCTCGATGCCAGCGACCTGCAGCACGTCTTCGCCGATGTCTCCATCAAGGGCCCGAGCGGCTATAACAACACCGTCTTTGCCATCGACGCAGCCGCCAAGAGCAAGGGCTTAGCCCTCCTTGGACCAATGAACTACGTACCAGCGGTTGCGGTGCTGGGCGGTCGACTGGTCGTGCTATCGGGAGGCAAAGCCAATCCAGGTCAGCTAAAGCCCGGTCTATACCTAGGCACAGCGACGGGAATGGCACTTCCTAGCGAGCCGATCGACTTCGGTTTGCCGCCCAGCTCCGTGGCCCTTGTCTCACGGTAAATAGGTCTATACCCTGCTTGCTGAACATGGCGTGGTGGTCCCGAAAGAACAAGGCGACGGAGCTGTCGAGTGAAAAGCGCTCCGTCCCGACCGGCCTCTTTATCAAGTGTGAGGGCTGCTCGGCGACGGTTGACTCGGAGAAGATCCGCGAGGCGCTGCGCTGCTGTCCACAGTGCGGTCATCACTTCACGATGCCGACTGAGGAGCGACTGGCCCTGCTTCTCGACGAAGAATCCGCCGAGGAGCAAGACCTGGAGATCACCCCGCGTGATCCGCTCGGTTTTCGCGACACCAAGAGCTATGCCGATCGGCTCGTGGCGTTGCGACGGCACACCGGCCAGCCCGATGCGTTCCGTAGCTTTTTGGCCCAGCTCGACGGAGTGCCGGTGTCGTTCGGGGTGTTTCAGTTCGAGTTTATGGGCGGCTCGATGGGCTCTGTCGTTGGTGAAAAGATCACCCGCGTCTTCGAGCGAGCGGCCGAGCAGCGCATCCCCGCGATTGTGCTGTCCGCGTCGGGTGGCGCCCGCATGCAAGAGGGTATTCTGTCGCTGATGCAGATGGCCAAGACCTCGGCGGCGCTGCAGAGGCTGCGTTCGATCGGCGTGCCGTATGTCTCGGTGCTGCTGCATCCGACGACGGGCGGCGTGGCGGCTTCGTTTGCGATGCTCGGCGATGTCATCTTGGCCGAGCCCGGCGCCATGATCGGCTTTGCCGGACCGCGCGTGATCGAGCAGACCATCCGGCAGAAGCTCCCCGAGGGCTTCCAGCGCGCCGAGTTCCTCCTCAAGCACGGCATCATCGACAGCATCGTCCCCCGCTGCGAGCTCAAGCCCCGACTTGGCCAGCTGCTGCGACTGATGCGCGGCACTCTTCCGACCCCGTGAGCCATCCCGATTACGAGCAGACCCTGTCAGCCCTGGCGGCACTCGCTCCGCGCGGGATTCAGCCGGGTCGCGAACGTCTCGCTGAAGTGCTGCGTCGACTGGGCTCACCCGAGCTGCGCTATCCGGCGGTTCACATCGCTGGCACCAACGGCAAGGGCTCGACCTCGGCCTATGCAGCCCAGATCGCCCAGTGCGCCGCGAACCAGGCCGAGGCGCGGCACCGTCGCCCGTTCACGATTGGGCTCTATACCTCGCCGCATCTTCATCGCCTGACCGAGCGGGTGCGCTTTTCCCAAGCAGGCGAGCTGGCCGAGTGCCCCAAGCAGCTGCTCGCCGACGCAGTGACCGAAGTACAAGCCGCAAGCCAGGCCGACCCCGCGCAGGAGCTGACCTTTTTTGAGGTCCTCACCGCCGCCGCTTTCCTGATCTTTGCTCGCCGATCGGTCGATCTGGCGATCGTGGAGACTGGGCTGGGGGGGCGACTCGACGCGACCCGGCTGTGTGACGCGCGAGTGACGGTGGTGACGAGCATTGGACTGGATCACATGGAGTGGCTGGGCCCAACGCTCTCGCACATTGCTGCCGAGAAAGCCGGGATTTTTCGTCGGGATGTGCCGGCGCTGTGTGTGACCTACGAACCGGAGGCGCGCGCGGTCTTGCGTACCTGCGCCCACAAGGTAGGTGCACCGCTGTGGCTGCATCCCTATCACGACGAGCCGGATGCGCAGCCGCTACCGATCCTCGATGACCAGCTGGCGGCACGGCTGCCTCTGCGAGGGCGGTATCAGCGGGACAATGCCGCGCTTGCGGCCTATGCGCTGTCTCATGTTGCTGGCCAAGTCGCGGAGCCGCTAGGGCCGCTGCTGACAGTACCTGACATCGTCTTACAAGGGCTTACCCAGACCCGCTGGCCGGGCCGGATTGAGCAGCTCGTCCCGACAGCCGCGCCGTATCTGGGCTTTGCCGATCGCGAGATTGTCATCGACGCTGCCCACAACCCGGAAGGAGCCGTGGCGCTGGCTGGCTGGCTGAACGCCGTACCGCAGAAGCCGCTTACCGTGCTGTGTGGAGTCGTCGTGGGCAAGCTGGCGACGGAAATGGCCGCTCCGCTTCAGACCGCCGCCGTGGTGGTGCTGTGCCGGCCACCGACGCCTCGTGGGCTCGCCGCTGCCGAGCTGGCTGCGCTGTCGCCCTTTTCCATTGGCCAGCCCATCGACGACTGGCAAGCCGCGCTACACGCAGCACTGCAGCAGACCGCGCCCGGGGGCCGCTTGCTCGTCTATGGATCGATCTTCCTGATTGCGGCGGTGCGCGCGGCTCTGCTCGATGAACCGACCGACGAGCTGCTGGTGCAAGATCCCGGAAAAGCCCCAGCCAGCTCATCCACCAAGTAAGCGCGGAGTGACGCTACGCCGCCGGTCGCGCCGCCGCACCGAGCGCCAACAGCTCACCGGTCACCTCGACGGCTTCCAGCAGCTGCGCCTGCTCACGCGGGTCCTGAATCAGCTCCGCCGTCCGCGTAAGCAGCGTCTTCAGCTCCTGCGCGTCTTCCGACTGTCGCAACAGCAGCCAGCGCATCGCCTCTCGCGGGACACTGCCCACCGACAGCAGCCGCACCACCGTCGGACTCACCTCTGCCGCCACCCCGAACAGAGCCAGCATCACCCCGAGCATCGCAAACGGACGCTCCCCGCTCACATTCGAGCAGTACGCCCGCAGCGCCGCATCGCCAGAGGTCATCGGCCGCTCCGGTAGCTCGTCCGAATAGCCCAGCCGCCGCAGATCCGACATCACCAGCTGAATCCGCGCCTTTTCCTCGCGCTGGTGCTTGCGCAGCAGCTCTGCCACCTGCGGGTCCGCCACTCGCTCGCCGGCCCGCCCCAGCACGTCCTGAATCAGGTCGCTCTGCTGCGCGAAGTCGAGCAGGAAGGCCGCATACTTGGCCCGCAGCGAGAGCGGGGGTCGCATAAGATACCGCACCGTTGCCATCTTGTAGCTACGTGCGGAAGCTGCCACTCGGGTATTCAGAGCCTCGACCATTTGCATCGGCGTCTTTGGCTGGCTAGAAGCCACTTTGGGCATGGAGTTTCTACACTTCCTAGGGTAACTCCAATAGCTTCGCCGTGCCAGCTGACGTGCACGGCTTGGCCCCGAGTGCCGGACGATGTCGCCAGGCGAGGTGACTAGACCGTGCTCTCGATCGTGGGCATCGACAGGCGAGACTTGGTCAGCACCATGCCGATGTTGGCGCTCTTGCGACAGACGAAGGCGACCACGTGGTCAGGATTCTTGCGACCGCGCAGGAACACGTGGAGCAGGTTGTCGGAAAACACCACCATTTCCTGGAAGTAGTGGTGGCCGTCGTCCTTCACTCCGCGTGACTTGCGGAAGAGCTTCTCGATCGCAGTCACCGTACTGCCCTGAAACAGATCTGCAGTTGCTGCAGCGACGAGATCGAGGACCTCTCGCGGATGTGAATCAATGGTCCTGACTGCCAACAACATACCGGTCGCCATGTCGACATACCCGGCGGCGACACACTCAGGAATGTCGCGCATCACCTTCTGGATTGTGCTCTCAAGCTGCATCATGATCGGCCCCCCTTTATTACACCTGCTAAGTACCAAGAAACGATTCAAGAGATACCAAAAGCTGCAAAATTACAATCCAGCTACGCAACTACGCAGAATCACGATGATTTGTCCATCAGTAGCAGATCTGCATGAAGCTGCGGCCTATCACCCATTTGCGCCGAGACGTAGTCCCGTTGTGAGGTTTTCTTCTCTATCGACATCTCGTGGGCAAGCTCATCTTGTTTCCGAGCATCAAAAAGTCCTGAGATATCGAATTTGTAGGTGATTGTTTACACGAGGACAGCGACTAGCATACAATGATGGAGTCACTACCAGCTAGTAACCCGGACGACTACGTCTGCAGAGGTGGTTCATGGCCCAGAAATCTCACCCTGCGGCATCTTATGAGTTCATGCAGGGTGATCGCAATTTCAATGACAACGAAGCAACCTCTGACTTCAATATCAGTGATCCCGGAGAGTTACCGCCCACGCCGACTGTGGCGCCCTCTAACCGATCATTTGATGTATTGGGATCGCTAACTGATGTAAGTCAACAGGATGCTTTCCGCGCACTTTATGGGTTTCAGCGCAATAACGATATTTCCCTAGAAATCGCGATATCCAGCCAAGATGCGATGGGGGACTCACAGTCTGCGCTGGCTACGCACGCACTGCCTCCCGATCGGACATCGAGCGAGTCCCTGTCCATCGAGTGGAGAGGAGCGAGCGATCATGTCGACGTGCCTCCGCAGTCACGGCAGTCGCTGGGCTCGCGGGAGAGCCTACAGGTTCCGCTGGAGGAAGGCGACGGATGGGAGCCTTCTACGAATACAGAGACAGAGATCGTCTGGCAGAGCAGCTCACCTCTGCTCATGATGCGCAACGTCTCATTGATCCATGGGCAGCGGGTGCTGGTGACAGAGCTCAACCTGGACATCAGTCGCGATGGCATTCACATCGTGATCTGTGATGAGCGGTACTGTCGACGCCTGCTGCTGTCGGTGCTTACCTCTACCGGCAGCAAAGGAGCCGTCCGGATGGAGGGAACTCTGCAGTGGGCAGAGGATGCGCCAAGCGGTCGCCCGCAGCTGTGTATGTTACACGCCACAGAGCTGCTCTTGCCGCTAGGGGAGTACCTTCACAGAGCGCTCGAAAGCGAAGCCACGACGCGCATTGATGAGCTCCTGACGACTCTGCAGCTTGAGCCGCTGAAAGAAAAGATGTGCTGGTTTCTGCATGACCTGGAGCCGTATGAAAGGCGACTGGTTGCCATCCTTCACGCCTCCCTTCGCGGCAGTCCGCTGCTCTGTATGGATGATCCGCTCGATGAGCTCCATGATGAAGGAGCGAGCCTCCTTCTGCGGGTACTTCGCCAGGTTGCAGTCCAGCAGCCGATCTTGATCATGGCGCCAGAGCTGGGGCAGCTCAGTACCCTTACAGAGAGGGTGGCTTGGCATCACGGCAACCGGATTGTCACCAGCATTGCAGATGGCGGCACAGAGTCCTCTGTTGCGGATGACTCAGAGTCGGTGCTGCCCCCAGCAGTGACCCCTCCAGAGTCAGCGGTCCGAACCAGTCCCCCAAGCGACAAACCAGAGTCACATCGTCAAACCGGAAATGGTCAGCAGGGCCCGCGAGGATTCCGCTGGCTGGTCGAAGGAAAGCTGGCCGGGACTCCTGAGCCAGGGATTCTGTTCGACATTGACTACGATCTGACGCTGCTCCGTAGTGCGGGAATCACGACGCTGGTGACGCTCACAGAGCAGCCGATTCCCGAGACGCTGCTCGAACCCCACGGACTCAAGAGCCTGTACTTCCCAATCGTCGATATGAGTGTGCCAAGCTGCCGCGCGACCGAGGATCTCTGCTCGCTGGTCGAGCTGGCGCTAGAGCGTGGTGAAGTGATCGCCTTCCACTGCAAGGCCGGACTGGGAAGAACGGGAACGCTGCTGGTGTCGTATCTGATCTGGGAGGGTGCGCCGCCATCGGAAGCCCTGGCAGTCGCCCGCACCATCGAGCCGGGCTGGGTTCAGTCTGACATTCAGGAACAGTATCTGTTTCAGTTCGCAGAGTACTGCCGCAGCCGCCGCCCCCCCTACCAGTCCTAGAGCACACGTTTCGACTGGGGCCCTCCCTGAAACGCAAAGAGGCCCTGGATCTCTCCAGAGCCTCTTCTGATCAGACTTGCCGCATTCCTTTCGGGAAGCGGCGGCTGCTCGGCTTACTTGCCGTCGGCCTTCTTCTCGGCTTTCTCGGCCTTCTTCTCGGCCTTGTCGCCAGCCTTGTCGGCCTTGTCGCCCGCCTTGTCAGCCTTCTTCTCGACCTTCTCGGCAGCCTTCTCGACCTTCTCGGCCTTCTTCTCGGCCTTCTCGTTGCCAGCCTTCTCGGCCTTGTCGCCAGCCTTCTCGGCCTTGTCGCCAGCCTTCTCGGCCTTCTTCTCGACCTTCTCAGCCTTCTTCTCGGCCTTCTCGGCCTTGTCGCCAGCCTTCTCGGCGGCCTTCTCAGCCTTCTCGGGCTTGTTGGCGAAAGCGGGGGCGGCGGTGGCGAAAGCAAAAGCGGCAGTGACGGCGACGATGATGTTCTTGTTCATGGGAAACTCTCCTGATTCAGTACGTTGACGGTTGGTAAGACGTTCTGGCTCACCTTATCGCGAGCCGCGTTCTTGACGAAGGGCCAGAGCACTCGCCATGCCAACCGCCCGAGCCCGACTCTGAGAGCACCAATCTCCGTCGGGAGACACGTCGCAGCTCCGCACTACCCAGAGCCGACGCAGCCCGACAACATCGCCCCTTGCTGTGTGGCGCTTTTGCAGTTAGTTGGTGCGATTGAGGAGGATACTGAGCTGGTTACTCCCAGCGTGTACCACCGCCAGGTCTTGCTGCCCTTTGCCGTCGAGCTGCGCGATCACCACCGCACTTGGCTGCCGGTCCACCGCCAGGCGAATCGGCGGATCAAAGCCACCACCGCTTCGACCCAGCATGACCCCAATGGTGGGCAGCGCGCTGTCACACACCACCACATCCAGTATCCCATCGGTGTTTACGTCCCCGCTGGTGATGCAGGTGGGACCATATCCAGGCAGCCCGAACCGATACTCATAATCCGCCGGCCTACTACTGATACTCCCCGTCGAGCCGCCGAACATTCCTGTCACAAATCCCGTGTTCAAAAACACCTGCAAAGAGCTACTCCGCGCACTTACCACCGCCAAGTCCGCGCGCTTGTCGCCGTTCATCTTAAGCACACGGCTCCCCTCGCAAGTCTCCTCGCAAGTCTCCTCCCACGATGCGCACACCAGACAAAGTAGGGAAGGAAGGAGGAAGCCCCTTCGCGCGGTAACGTGGTGATAGCACTTGCTGTCCGTCTAGCCGGGCCCCTAAGATGACTGGGCTCCCCTGTGGCTAGTCGCCGCGCAGAGGATCTGGAGCAGTCATGGCCTACACTGTCCGTCCGTACAATCGGGTGCGCTTCCTGCTCGATGGCGAGGAAATCTTCACGGCACTCGAGCAGTGCTTCGAGATGATGGTGCGAGAGCGGCGCGGTACGCCCCTGACCTATGTCCGCATGGCGTTCTGGCTGATCGAGGAAGGAATCTGTGTCGGGAATACTGCTGCCTTTACCCGTCCCGATACAAGCTCGCTCCTCCATCACATTGGTCGCGTCCTGTGGGCTGGGCACAACGTGGACATCATCGTTTGGTATCCCAACCTGAAGACCCGACTGTCTAGTCCTGAGCAGCAGATCGATGAACACGACGCGCTGGCCCGGAGGATTGCCGACCTCAACGCTCAGCTCGAACTTCACCCCGGGCCGGTAGGACGGGCGCGGCTGTACCGCGAGCGCTATGAAGGAATCTCTGGATCGAGTCAGCACCAGAAGTTCGCGATCTTCTCGGTCAATGGGCAGCGCACCGTGGTGCTGGGCGGACTAAACATGGCACAGCGCTACCTCGATAATGTCACGCACACGATCCAGATCGATGGTGAACATACCAACTGGCACGACACCGCAGTGAAGATCACCGGCCCGGTCACCGCCGACATCGAGGATGAGTGGATGCGTCGCTGGCGCAAGGTCATGGCCATCGCCAAGGCCAAGGTTCCCACCGAGCGACTGTCAAACCACCTGACAGCCCCCGGAGTTGACAACCAGTGGAAGAGTGCCCACGCAGCAGACATCCAAGAAAACCTCACGGTCCAGAAGCTCCCGGTCGACACCCCCAATGAGAGGTTCTACGCCCTGCCCGCTCGGGTGGCAGTGACCCGCTATTCCCTGCCGTTCAACGTCTGCGAGATCCACGAACAGATCCTCACCCGCATCCAGCGGGCTCGGGAGCGCATCTACTTCGAGAACAATCAGCTCACCGATCCGGACATCGTGCGCGCCATCTACCAGCGCATGAAAGAGGTGCCCTCGCTGCAGGTACTCATCGTCACCAACCCCAATCAGAGTGGTGTCGGCTATCTGACGCGACGCGCCTGGCTACACCTGGCCCTGCGGCACCCGAGCTGTCGCAACATCACGTTCATGTGCAAAGACGCTCCCAATCGTGCAGGCACCCTGACGCGTGTGAATGGCGTTCCGCAGTGGACGGTAGAGGATCACTATCGCCCTGGCCGGACGACCCAGCACCAGTGGCTCCAGACCGACTGCATCATCCCCAGCAAGACCAGCGCGGCCTACCGGGACTTCGGCGCCCTTCAGGTGAAGTTCGAGGACATCATCGATGTCGATGTCGACTTTCACTTCTTTACGCCCGCCGTCCATGTGGCGGCGGTCCGCGCAGAGATCACGCTGCGCACGCTGACCATCCACTCCAAGCTGGCGATCATTGATGACTGGCTGGTGTGCGGCTCGGCCAACTGGACCTACCGCAGCATGCAGTATGACGGCGAGATCTCTGTGTTCATGCAGGATCGAATGCTGGCGACCCACACCCTGGTCCGGCTGCTCCAGCACTACGATCCCACGATGACCCTCACGACCGAGCTGAGCACGGCAACGATTGACAGGCGCGCGCGGGACCTGGCCGACTTCATCCTGATCGATCCCAGAAGGCCAGTTCAGCCCGGTCGCTTTGTTCTGCTGCCACTAGAGTACCGACCCCTAGAATTTGACGGCGCACTGTCGCTCTTCTACAGCCTCGACGAGCGAGTACCAGGCTGGAAGGCCCGCGACCTCATCCGCCGCCCCACCCAGACCCTAGCAAACATCAGACAAGAAGCCCCCAACTGGCGCTGGTGGTAGACAAAGTCCACTACAGACCCAACAAGTCGAGTAGCAAGCCTGGGGCCGACCGCAGAGCTTTTTTTCGGGCCGCAAAGCGGAACGGGAAAAAGTCTCGAAGGGAAGGGGGGCCCCAGGCGAAACGTGCGATTTAAAGACTGGGGGTATTCCGGACATGGGTAGACCACTGCAAAAGATACCTCAGGGGTATTCCGGACAGGGGTGGACCACTGCAAAAGATACCTTGGGGGTATTCCGGACAGGGGTGGACCACTGCAAAAGATACCTCGGGTGTTATTTTCTTGGTGATTGGTACGGCCAATGTTAGAAGGCCGCCCATGACAAACAAGAAACGAACGGACTCAGACAAAGGGACACGGGCAGTGACTGCTCCATCCAAGGGGACTCCACAAGCAGCGGCACCTGTGGCCACGGTCGCCAGTGACTTTGCCGGTGAGGGACTCGATGAAAAGAGCGGAGCCGCAGCACTGGCACGGGTCCGGACGCTGGTCAGCAGCTTGATGGTGACCCCCGCCACCGCACCCAAGCTCAATCAGCAGGCAGCGGCCAGCACCACCATCGCGATGCTGTCGGCGATTGCCGATCTCAAGCTGGGGCCTCGCCTTCAGAAGCTGGCGACCGACGGAGAGCTGGACCCGCTCTCGCTCCAGCGGCTGCCCGATCTGGCGCGGGCGGCGTGGTATCTGCGCCATCAGCTCGACCGCAGCCTGGCGCTGGGCAGCGAGGCCAAGATCCCAGAGTCGCTGCACATCAAGGCCCAAGACCTCCGCTCACGGATGCTCCAGCTGCTCGACTTTGTGCTGGCGGCGGATGCCCAGGTGGTGGCAGAGCTGACGATGATCCGCCAGGGCAGCGGCTATCAAGACCTGGCGGCTGACTTGGTGGCGCTCGGCACGCTGTATCAAAATCACCGGGTGGTGCTGATGAGCGCGGCGCCACTGCACTACCGGGACAGCGATGCCCAGGATGCCCCCAAGGTCGCCGCCCAGATTGTGGCCGAGCTTGGCAAGTCGCTGTCCGACAAGGGAGATCGCAGCCTGCCGCTGCTGCTGGCCCAGGTGACGACCCAGCTGGCCGCCGACTTCGAGGAAGTTGCTGCCGCCGCTCGCTTCCTGACCCGTAAGCAGCCCACTGAAGCAGCGCGCTTCCCCAACCTGTTCCTGGCGTCCAAGCGCACCCGGGCCCCCCGCCCCGAGCCCGCCCTAGACTCCGACCACCAGCCCCAGTCCCCCACCGGCTAGCAACTGACAGCTACGCCTTTAGGTCGGCGGTCACGAACGGCAGCTTGCGGAGCCGCTTGCCGGTGGCCGCAAACAGCGCGTTGGCCACCGCTGGAGCAATCACCGGAACGCCGGGCTCGCCCACGCCGCTCGGATTTTCGGTCGAGGGCACGATGTGTACCTCTACCTTCGGCATCTCGGGCATCCGCAGCACTTGATAGTCATGGAAGTTTGACTGATCGACCGCTCCCTGCGTCACCGTAATTGCCCCGGACAGCGCCGCTGACAGACCGTAGCCGATTCCGCCTTCCATCTGCGCCGCCACCTGATCAGGGTTGACCGCCAGTCCACAGTCCACCGCACAGACCACCCGGTCAACATGGAAGCTGCCATCTGCGGCCACCGTGACCTCGGCCACTTGCGCGACCACCGACCCGAATGACTCGTGCAGTGCCACGCCACGACCGCGCCGATCTCCGGCCTTGCCCGCCGGCAGTGGCTTGCCCCAGCCGGCTTTGTCGGCTGCCAGCTTGAGCACTCCCTTGTGACGCGGATGTTTGTCGAGCAGCTCGGTCCGGAATGCGACTGGATCTTTGCCTGCCAGCGTCGCCAGCTCATCCATGATCGTCTCAGCCGAGTAGGCTGTGTGGGTGGACCCGACCGACCGCCACCACTGGACCGGAATCCCCGATCGCGGGGAGTGCAGCTCGACCTGCAAGTTGGGAATCGCGTAGGGAAGGTTGGCGGCCCCTTCCACCGAGGTCCCATCGACTCCGTTCTTGACCATCATCGGCTCGAAGGCAGTCCCGGCTGCTATCGACTGCCCGACAATCCGCTGCAGCCAGACCACCGGCTTTCCTTGCGCATCCAGACCGGCGCTGACTTTGTGGACATACAGCGGTCGGTAGTAGCCGCCCTGCATGTCGTCTTCTCGCGTCCACAAGAGCTTGATCGGGGCACCCGCTGTCGCGGAAGTGCTGAGCGCTTTGGCGATGAAGACCGCTTCCAGCACATAGTCAGACTGAGGGTTCGCGCGACGCCCAAAGCTGCCGCCGACAAACAGCTGGTTGAGCTTGACCTGATCGGGCCGCAGTCCCAGCACTTTGGAGATCGCAAACTGATCACCGGTCTGGTTCTGCTCGCCGTTCCAGACCTCGCAGCCGTCTTTGCCTAGCTGCACCACGCAGTTGAGCGGCTCCATCGAGGCATGCGAAAGGAACGGAAACTCGAACTCGGCCTCGACTCGCTTTATGGCCTTGCCAAGTGCCGCCGTGACATCGCCGTCTTTGCGCGCCACCGCCCCCGGGGTCTGCGCCAAGGCCCGATACTGGGTCACAAGCTCGGTCGAGCTGGCCTTGACAGCCTGGCTCTCCTCCCAGTCTACGGTCAGGGCATCGCGGCCCTTCTTGGCCGACCAGAAGTCCTTGGCCACCACCGCGACCCCGGAAGGAATTCCCACCACCGCCACCACCCCGGCCACTGCCTTGGCACGCGCGGGATCAAAGGACTTGACCTTCGCCCCGAAGCGCGGCGGATGCGCCACCACGGCCGTCAGCATTCCCGGCAGCTTCAGGTCTTGGGTATAGATCGCCGAGCCATCGGTCTTGGCCACCGAGTCAGTGCGCGACACTCGCTTGCCGATGTAGACAAACTGCTTGGGGTCCTTGAGCCGGACTTCGGTCGGCACCGGCAGCGTCGCCGCCAGCTTGGCCAGGCTCCCAAAGTTAGACTTCTTCCCAGAGGCCTTATGGGACACCACTCCCTTGGCCACGGTGATCGAGTCTGCCGGGACACTCCACAGCTTGGCGGCTGCCGCGACCAGCATCGCCCGGGCCGTCGCTCCCGCATGGCGAAGCTGGGCATAGGAGTTGGCAATGGAGCTGCTGCCTCCGGTTCCCTGCGCCGGGCCCCACAACAGATTGTTGTAGAGCTTGGCGTTGGCGGGTGCGCCCTCTGCCCGAACCTGCGCCCAGTCGGCGTCTAGCTCTTCGGCCACGATGGTGGGGAGTCCGGTATACGTCCCCTGCCCCATCTCGGTATGCTTGCAGATCACGGTCACAGTGCTGTCTTCCGCAATCCGGACAAACGCACTCGGGGCAAATGCGGCACCGGGCTTGGGAGCGGCGGCGGGTACGGACTCTGCAAAGGACTCGGTAGGGACAAACGCGGCCAGCGTAAGTCCGGCGGATGCGACCAGGCCGATCCGGAAGAAGTCGCGACGGCTCCACTCACTGCCGGTTGCAAAGCGATTCTCTGCGCTCATGTCGAACTCCTTCTTTAGGTCAGCGTGGCGGCGGCTTCTTTGATGGCAGCCCGAATCCGTACATAGGTTGCGCAGCGACAGACATTGCCGGCCATTGCCGCATCAATGTCGGCATCGGTGGGTCGCTTGTTGCGCGTCAAGAGCGCGGTGGCCGCCATGATCTGTCCGGATTGACAGAAGCCACACTGCACCACGTCGAGCTTGCGCCACGCCGCCTGCACCGCCTTGCCAGCCGGGTTCGACGCTACGTCTTCAATGGTGGTGATCTTCTGACCGACCACCGCCGAGACAGGAGTCTGACACGCTCGGACTGGCGCGCCGCTTACCCACACCGTACAGGCGCCGCACATCGACATTCCGCAGCCGTACTTGGTGCCAGTCAGGTTCAGTCCGTCACGCAGTGCCCAGAGCAGAGGCGTATCCGGAGAGACATCCACAGGTAGCTGCTTGCCGTTCACATTCAGTTTGATCATGGCCTGCTCATCCTTGTTTGCTAGCGAGGGGCTGAACGTAGGATGGCGGCCCGATCTTGTCACGTCCCTACTTGGCCTGTTCCTTCCCTGAGCCGTACGCTCTGTGCCAGGGAACCGCCCCCAAGCTAGGCGACGGCTGACCGGTGATCGCCGTTAAAGTCGTCCGCGATGATGCCGGTGGGCTCGTTGCCGGCGGTGAAGATCGAGGAGACAGTGAAGCCGCTCTCTTTGTCGCCGCTCAGCAGGACCGCAATGTTGCCAAGGCCTTCGGTGGTGCGGATCACCGCGACATCCGGGAAGCCGTCCTGGTTGAAGTCCGCCACCGCCAGCTTGGTCAAGGAGTCGCCGGCCACCACCGGAGTCGGTCGCGGCGCCAGGTCCTTGGGCACAAAGCTGGTCTTGCTGGTGCCCAGAAGCAGCGACACACAGGGCCGCAGTCGCAGCGTGGCGGCAATGTCGACAAAGCCATCGCCGTTGAAGTCAGCCACCGCCAAGCTGTGGGGATCGCTGCCGCTCTGGCACTCGCCGCTGAGGGCGCCGGTGGTGCTGAGGATGGAGGTGCGGCTGCCAAACTGTCCGGTCACCGAGTTGGGGAACAGCGAAAACGAGTCGCCGGCCCCGGTGGTCAGCAGATCGAGTCGCGCGTCCCCATCCACATCTGCCGCCACGATCGAGCTGGCATGGGTCGGGATATCGAAGGTCTTGGCCGGCTGATAGGTGCCATCGCCCACGCCGTAGAGGACACTTAAGATCCCGCCGCTGGTCGCACTGGCCATCGCTCCGCTGGGAGTCCCGACCACCGCCAGGTCAATGGCCGTGTCTTTGTTGAAGTCTCCGGCGATCACGTGCGCACTGCTGGCCCCTAGCGCGATGTTGTGCCGACTGACCCGCAGCCCGAGCGGCAGGACTTTGCTCGGCTGCTCACCTTCGCTCAGCGACAGCTCGATGCTGCCCCCGGCTTGCTCGCTGCCATCTTCACTAAGCCCCAGCACACCCATGCTGCGGACACTCTCTGCCGTCACACCTGGCGGGGGTAGGACCCGAAACGTCCGAGGCAGCTCGCCACCCGACTCGGTCGCACCTCTGCGCAGCGCGGCTTGTGGCTCGACAGGGATGCCATAACGCCACTCAATCGAGTAGCTGGAATAGCTGCCGGCCCCCTCGACGCGCAGATCGATACAGGCACCCTCTGCCCAGCGACAGACCGGGGCGCAGGAAGCTCCGGCGAGCGCCGACCCAGCCAGCAGCAGTGCCCACAGCCAGGAATCAGCACGGAAGGAAGCAAGCGATCGTTTGGTCATGGAAGCCAGCCCACGTTGTCATGAGTAGAAGGAATCAGTCCGATACAGAGCCCGGTCGCCACCGCTGCTGCCGCCACTCCGACTCCGGTCCACAGCCACCAGCGCCGATAGACGGGGGTCTTCGGCTTCTCCTTGCGAACCACGGTCTGCGCCAGCGGCTCCAGTGACAGATCGAGCGCCAGCGGCTGAGAGGGAGGCAGCGTGACCTCGGTATGAACGGGCCGATAGCCCGGCGCGTGTACCGTCAGCTGAATCGGATCGGCCCACAAGATCCGTCGCAAGGGCGTCATCCCCAGCCGGACCTTGCCCGACAGGACCTCTGCTGACACCGGCTGCGTGGCCACGGTCAAGGTACTGGTCCGTCGCTTGAGCGCGCCTACCAGAAGCGTCGGCAGCGTCCGGCCCAGCAGCGTCACCACCTCTGCCGGGGTGCAGCGCGGACACTTGGCCTCTTCCGCCGCCGCTGGATCGGCAATGTCCCGGTGCCGCACCGCCAGCTTGAGCGAATAGCCATCGCCCTTCTCGAACCGCCGCAGCGACGCGTGCAGGATGTACTCGACATCGACCTTCTGGGCCAGCAGCTGCTGACAGCTCGGCTTGCTGATGCAGTCGCGCAGGTGCGGAGCCGAGAACAGTGCCTGATCCTGCGGCAGGACGGTCTGATCGACTGCGCGCACCGACTGCTCGATGGTGGTGTTGATCTCGCCCAAGACCTCCGGCAGCGTCGTGCCCAGCTCATTGACCGTCAGGACAGCCGGCATCAGTGACTGAAGCAGCGTCCCGGTGGATCGATCGAAGCGCACCTCGAACTGTCGCCCCGCCGAGATCGTCACCTGCGCCGCCAGTCGCTTGTTCGGATACTCGATGGCCAGGCGGTGCTCTCCCGGTGACAACAGAAGGGGTGACGGCAGCGGCAGCACACCGACCAGTCGCTCATCCACCGAAACCAGCGCCCCTGGGTCCGCCAGTACAATCGCTCGCCCCGAGGGTGGGGTCGCACCGGCCAGCAAGCTCGTCGCCAGCTGCTGGAGGGCGTCGTCAGGCTTCCGCGCCGGGTCGAGCAGATAGCGGCGCAGCAGGTCCTGGGCTTCCAGCGTCCGCTGCTCCGCCGCCGCCAGCCGCCCCAGGTAGAGCAGTCCTTCGGCACTGGGGTGCAGCCGAAACGCCTCGGACAGCGCCGCATAGGCCCGTGAATAGTCCTTGTCGCCAAGCGCCTGTAGACCCTGCTCGGTCAGCTTCTCAGCCGGTGACAGCTGAGTGACCGGCGGCTTGCGCGGACGGGCCGCCACCGGCGCCACGCACAGCGTCAAGATCATGGCCATCGCGACAAGCCGCGATACCCACCGAAAGAAAGCGCAGCGAGGTTCAGCATGGACGCGCCCCCCTCGCCCGATCATGCGCCGCGCAGACATGGCTAAGCGCTCAGCTTATCATGATCTATCCCGCTGGCTCGACTCAGCGGTGGTGTACGCCTGTGGTAGGATGTCGCCATGGCCGTACAAAGACCTACCGCTGCATCTGCCTCGTCTGAGCGCCCTTCCAACAGCGAGCCCGACCTGAGCGGCACTTTCATGATCGCTACGTGGAATGTCAACTCGCTGCGGATGCGCTGGGACCGCCTGACCGCGTGGCTGGCCGACAAGCGACCCGACGTACTGTGCCTGCAAGAGATCAAGATCCAGGACGCCGACTTCCCAGCACTGGAGCTACACGGCGTGGGCTATCACGCCATCGCCCACGGACAGAAGACCTACAACGGCGTCGCCATCTTAAGCCGCATCGAGCACGGCAGCCCCATCGACGTACAGTGCGGACTCAAAGACGGTGACCCCGATACCGAGGCCCGACTCATCGCCGCCACCATTCCCGGCCTGAGCCTGCGCGTCGCTTCGGTCTATGTCCCGAACGGCCAGGTCGTCGGCGCCGACAAGTGGACCTACAAGCTGCGCTGGCTGCAGCGCTTCCGTAGCTACCTGGACCGCGAGCTACGTCCCGACCAGCCCATCGCCTTGTGCGGCGACTACAACATTGCCCCCGCCGATCACGATGTCCACGATCCCGAGGTCTGGCGCGACACCGTCATCTGTCACCCCGATGCCCGCGCGGCCTTGCAGACGCTGTGCGAGTTCGGGCTCATTGATACCTTGCGGCGCGTCCATCCTGACGGAAGGATCTTCACCTACTGGGACTATCGCGGCCTGTCGTTTCCGAAGAACCTCGGCATCCGCATCGATCACATCCTGGCCACCGCACCACTGGGCGAGCGCTGCCGCAAGGTCGAGGTCGATCGCCAGGCACGCAAAGGGGAAAAGCCGTCGGATCATGCGCCGGTCCAAGCCTGGTTCAGTCGAATTCCCGGCTAGCGATGCAAATAGTTGAAAATAGGCGTTGACTCCTGGCAAAAAGAAAGTAGAGTCCTCCTCACCTTAGTTGTTGCGGGGTGGAGCAGCCTGGTAGCTCGTCGGGCTCATAACCCGAAGGTCGGAGGTTCAAATCCTCCCCCCGCTACTGTCGCGGAGTCAGTCGAAAGATTGGCTCCGCTTTTTTTTTGCCCAAAGTCGCTCCTGCCCAAATGATGCCCGGATGTCCCGCATACTCGGCGTCGATCCTGGCACCCTCCGCTGCGGCTACGCGGTCGTTGAAACCAATCCCAGTCGCGCGACCCAGCCTCGCTACATGGAGTGCGGCGTCATCGAGCTACCGGCCAAGGCGCCCATCGCCGAGCGCCTGCGCTTACTGGCCAGCGATCTGCGCGAGGTGATCGTCGAGCTTCAGCCGAGCGAGCTGGCCCTGGAGTCGGCCTTCGCGGGCATCAACGTTCGCTCGGCGCTGCTGCTCGGACAGGCGCGAGGCGCGATCATGCTGGTCGGAGCCGAGGCCGGGCTCTGCATCCACGAGTATCCGCCCGCCACCATCAAGAAGACCGTCTGCGGCAACGGTCGCGCCCAAAAGTCCGAGGTGCAGCGGATCGTGTCGTGGCTGTGCAAGCTCAGCTCGCCCCCGCCCCCCGATGCGGCGGATGCGGTCGCGATTGCGCTCTGCCACGCCTTTCACGCCCCGCAGCGAGCCCTTACTGCCCAAGCGATGAAGCAGCAGCCTCGCGCCACAGCGCCGCAACATCCACGGGCGAGCGCCGCCCGTACACCGTCAGCGCCAGCTCGCAGCGGTCGGTAAACGCCCCGTCCGCCCCAAACCAGCGTCCCAGCCGCAGCTGCCAGCCCTGGTTGAGCGTGTAGGGATGCACCACCAGACCCGCCGCGTGCGCTCGCCTTGTGTGCCACGGATACGCGTAGTAACCGACCGGCCCGATGCCCTGGGCAAGCTCGCGCGCCTGTCCGACCAAGGTCGCAAAGCCATCCCGACGCACCATCTCTTCGTCGAGCAGATAGACGCGTGGGATCGTGGGCGCGAGCTGTTTGAAGAGCAGCAGGCTGGCGGCGGAAAACGACTGAAACACCAGCTTGCCGTGAAGGCTTGGCGACAGATAGCCACGCCGCTCGAGCTGGCGAATCAGCTCTGCCTCGATGCCCGGAAAGCGCTCGGGTGCCTTGGTTTCCAGGTACAGACCACTCGGCTTGTCCGAAGCAAGCGCGATGTCGATCAGCTGGTCAAGCCGGAGGATGCGCGCCGAGGCAAACTCTGGGCGGGCCCGATCCGGAAACTTGGCGTTAAACCAGCTGCCCGCATCGAGCCGACTCAGCTCCTCCCAGGTGAACTCACTGACCGGTTGCTGCGCCCGATCGGGAAACACGGTGGCGACGTTGGTGGTACGCAGCAGCGTGTCGTCGTGGAGCGCAATCAGCACCCCATCTTTGCTGCGCTGAATGTCGGCTTCCAAGTAGTCAGCCCCCACCAGCTTGGCGACTCGGTAGGACCACGCCGTCTCCTCTGGAGCCAGGTAGGACGCGCCGCGATGAGCCATGACCGCTGGAAACGGCAGCCCCAGGCGCTGCGCCGTCACGGCTCCATCATCGCGGTGCAGCGTCAGATAGCCCGCTGGCAACAGCAGCGCCACCGCCCCCAGCTGCCAAGCGCGCGTCCGCCACCGACTCATCGCCGTGCGACTCTGGGCTCGGGCTTCTGAGCGTCATCGCCCGGACACTGACCGCCGCTGACACCCTGTTCTTTGGGACACAGTCCGTATAGTTCCAGCTTGTGCTGCATCACCTTGAAGCCGCCGAGCCGAGTGGCGACGGTATCTTGCAGCCGCTCGATCTCGGGCTCCTCGAACTCGAGGATCAGCCGACACTTCTGACAGATCAGGTGATCGTGGTGCCGCGACTCCGAGCCGGCGACCTCATAGCGGGTCTGCCCGTCCCCAAACTGCCGCGAGGCCGCCAGTCCCGCGTCGAGCAAGTGCTTGACCGTGCGATACACCGTCGCATAACCGACGCGCGCATTGCGGGCCCTGACCAACGCCAGCAGCTCATCGATCGAGACATGGGTATCGGCGCTGCTGCCCCGCAGAAACACGTCCACGATCAGCTCTCGCTGGGCAGTGGTCTTCAGGGAGTTTTCACGCTGATAGACACTCCACTGATGCTTCAGCTGCGAAATTTGCTCTTCTGTCCGAACCCCGGGATGCCTAGCCAGCGTCGATACTTGTATTGCCATAATGAAACTCCGCTTCGCTCACTTCGATGACCCAGCTTAGCCACAGGTTGCATAGTGCGAGTGCGTCCATGTGCGTCTTTACGAAACAGCGCAGCGCATCACTCGGGGAACAGACGATCGGCTCGTGCTCGTTAAAAGAGGTATTCAGCAGGATCGGTACGCCAGTCCGCTCCGCAAACGCGGCAATCAGCGCGTAAAAGTGGGGACTGTGCGCTTGCTCGACCGTCTGCAAGCGCCCCGTCCCATCGGCATGCACGATCGCCGGCACCAGTGCTCGCTTCTCTTTTCGCACTTCATCGACGAGCAGCATCGCTGGCGAGGGCGCCGCTCGGACAAACCACTGTGCCGTGTGCTCGGCCAAGATCGCGGGCGCGAACGGGCGAAACGGCTCGCGGTGCTTGATGCGCCGGTTGAGGATGTCCTTCATATCGGCCCGTCGCGGATCGGCCAGGATGCTGCGATGCCCGAGCGCCCGGGGCCCAAACTCCATCGCACCTTGAAACCAGCCGATCACCTCGCCCCGCTCGATGGCTGACACCGCTCGCTCACGCAGCTGCGAGTCGCTCAGACGCTCGATGCGCAGCCGCGCTTGGGACGGCTGACCATTGCTGCCCACCGTCGCAACCCCTGACACGACCGCTTGACCGTGGGCATCGAGGCTGGCCGCCGCACCAAACATCGACTGTACCGCTTGGGTACACTCATCCAGGGAAAACGTCGGCCCGGTGTAGGCGTGGTGCATCACAAAGCGACGCGGTCGTCCCAGCACTTGATGCTCGATCCACAGCGCCGCCCCGATGGCCGTCCCGTTGTCACCGGCGGCCGGCTGTACGAACAGCTCGGCAAACGGAGTGCGGTCGAGGATCTTGCCATTGGCGACAGAGTTCAGCGCCACGCCCCCCGCCAGCGTCAGCTTGGTCAGTCCCGTCCGTCGCTGCACCCCGAGCGCCAGATGGCACACCGCATCCTCGAGCAGCGCCTGCAGGCTGGCGGCAACATCCTGATGACGCGGCAGCAGCGCACTGCCCGGCTCCCGCGCCGGCCCAAGGAGCCGACATAGCTCATCACCATACAGTCGCGCCAGCTTGGGCGAGCCGTCCGCCCACGACATCTCGATGCCGTCGCGGTGATGGCGAAAATAGCGCAGCTCCAGCGCAAACGCGCCGTCGGGATGAAGCTGCAAGAGCTGACGTAGCTCGGGCACCGCCTGCGCATTCCCGTACGCGGCCAGGCCCATCACCTTGCCTTCGTCGCCGTACTTGGGAAAGCCGAGCCACTGCGTCACCGCCGTATACAGCGCCCCCAGCGAGTGCGGAAAGCCGACCTCGCCGAGGACTTCAATGTGACGATCGGTACCGCGCCCCCACATCGTCGAGACAAAGTCGCCAAAGCCATCCAGGGACAGCACCGCCGCTTCCGCAAAGCCCGACGCAAAAAACGCACTCGCCAGGTGGGCGCGATGGTGTTCCACGGTGTGAAACGTCGCCCGCAGCTCGTCCGTGCCTAGCGCATCGGCAAGGGCTGACTCGACCGAGGTGATCTTCTTGCGGTTGGTGAGTCGATCGCGAACTTGACGAAACAGCGCGGGCAGATCGCGGCTGTGGAGGAGCCTCGTACCGACGTGAAGCAGCTTGTCAGCAAGGTGCGCACGCGGATCGCGTGAGATCGCCACGTGATCTAGCTGTCCAGCCGAGATGCCCCCGAGGCGCAGACACTCACGCACTGCCAGCGACGGAAAACCAGCGCAGTGCTTGACCCGATTGAGCCGCTCTTCCTCGACCGCGCAGACCAGCTGGCCATCGATAAGCAGCGCCGCGCTGGCATCGCCGTGAAAGGCATTGAGGCCCAGGATTCGCATGAGCGATCAGCGTACCTAGTGGCCCAGGTGCTGACCACTGGCGCGAAACTCATCGACCGCCACCAGGAACACATCGACGAGCCGCTGATCGAACTGCACGCCCGAGCAGCGCTCGATCTCGGAGATCGCTGTCTCATGCGGCATCGCTTTGCGATACGCCCGATCCGAGGTCATCGCGTCGTAGCTGTCGGCGATCGCGACAATCCGTCCAATCAGCGGAATGTTGTCGCCCATCAGCGCCTGCGGATAGCCGTTGCCATCCCAGGACTCGTGGTGACAGAACGCGCCCGGAATCAGGTCGGCCATGAACGGAATCGGCTCGAGGATGCGCTTGCCCTTGGCCGGGTGGGTCTGGAACATCGCCACCTCTTCGGGACTGAGCTTGCCGGGCTTGTTGAGCTTTTCCTGCCGAATGCCGATCTTGCCGATGTCATGCATCAGCGCCGCCCACCGCAGCATCTCCAGCTCGTTTTCCGACAGCGTCAGGCGCTTGCCAATCAGCTCGGCGTAGCGGCTCACTCGCTCGGAGTGGCCACGGGTGTAGCGATCGCTCTCCTCGAGTGCATGGGCAAAGCCGACCACCGTCGCTCGAAAGTTCTCACGCAGCGAGGTGTTGGCGCGGGTCAGATCGTCGTTGCTCCGCCGCAGCTGCTCATACAGTCGGGCGTTTTCAATCGACACCGCCGCTCGCGACGCCAGGACCGTTAGCAGCCGCCTTTGTCCCTCGGAAAAGCGATAGCCCCGCGTGTAGGAATACGCGTTGAGCATGCCGATGACCTGATCGCCAATCTTGAGCGGCGTCGAGCAGAACGACACCAGCCGCTTGTCTTTCGGTGGCTCGGCAAAGTAGCGCAGCGCCCGAATGCCGTGGGCAATCAGAGGCCGCCCCTGCATGTAGTGATCGAGGATGGCGTTGGTGTTCAGCTCGCCAACTCCCGTCGCTGTGCCATACCAGTTGAGGTCGGTCTGCGCGTTCTTCGAGTACTTGCGGGTCCGCTCGACAAACTCGCCAGTCACCGGGTGGCGCATAGTCAGCGTCGCCACGTCCGCTTCGGCCTCGATCAGCGTCGCATCGAGGATGATGTCCAAGATGCGCTCCAGCGACAGCTCATGCGCCATCGCCTCCGACAGCTGATACAGCGTCACCGCCTCTTTGAGCAGAAAGTTCTCTTGCTGGAGCTTCTGCTGCTTGAGTCCCTTGTGGATGACGCGAATCACATCCTCGTTCTTGAACGGCTTGAGGATGTAGTCGTAGGCGCCGCGCTTCATCGCTTCAATCGCCGTCTCGACGGTACCGAAGGCAGTCATGATGATCGTGACCACCGGCAGTCGCTGCTCGGCGATGCGCTGCAGCAGCTCCAGCCCGTTCATGTGCGGCATCTTCAGGTCCGACAAGACCAAGTGATACGAGCGCCGCTGCAGCTCCTGAAACGCTTGCAGGCCGTCCTCGGCGAGTCGCACCGAAAAGCCCTCTGCTGAGAGGACGTGCGCCAGCATTTCACGCACGACCTTCTCATCATCTACCAGAAGTATTCGTGCTGGCTCGTCGGGAGTCGCCGCTTCCATGGCGCGCGAATCTACTGCCAAAAGTGCCCGCTCCGCAACAAAACCGCTTCGGCTACTATGCCCGTCGATGCCCACTGCCAGCCGTCGCCTCCATCTCTGCGTCGTCAGTTCGGTGGGCGGCCACCTGCGTGAAGTGTTGGAATTGGTCCCAGCTTTTGGCGCCGCCGAGGTCCGCTTTGTCGTCAATGACAAGGTCAACGTCCCATTGCCTGGCCCCGTCGAGCAGATCGCCCATGCCGAGCGGGATCTGCGCGTGCTGTGGAACGCGCTGGAGGCCGTCGTAAGCTTCTCCAAAGATCGCCCCGATGTGCTGCTCTCGACGGGAGCAGGCCCCATCGTGCCACTCGCCGCTGTCGGTAAGCTCTTCGGCTGTCAGACGATCTACATCGAGACGTTTGGTTCCGTCGATCAGCCGTCGCTGACCGGGCGAATGATGGTGCCGCTCGCCGATCGCTTCTATTACCAGTGGCCGTCGCTGGCGCAGTACTTCCCGAGTGGTCGCTGCGAGGGGCCGATCTTTGTCCGGGAAGCGGCGGCGGCCTCGTCCAGCGCTGACGACGGCAGCATCTTCGTTGCAGTCGGGACCTCGCAGCGCGGCTTCGATCGACTGCTGCGCTGGCTGGACGAGCTGGCCGAGCAAGGCGCAGTCCCGACGCCACTCTTCGCCCAGCGCGGTCATGCCCGACACAAGCCCAGCACCTTTCCTAGTTACCCTTTTTTACCAAGCGACAAGCTGGATCAGCGCCTGGCCAGCGCACGGGTTGTCATCTGTCATGCCGGTGCCGGAATTGTCGGGACCTGTCTGCGACTTGGCAAACGCCCGATCCTGGTGCCCCGTCTGGCCCGCTTTGGCGAGGCCATCAACGATCATCAGCTGATGCTCGCCCGCGCGCTCTCGCAGACGGGTCAAGCGCAAGTGGTCGTCGAAAAAGCTGAGCTTCTGCCTGCAATACTGGCCGCCTTGTCCGCCCCGCCAGCCGCCCTCTCCACCACCGAGCCTCGACTGCGCCGGGCCGTCGCTGCCGACCTACGCGCCATCGCTGCTGCCCGCAAGCTCCTGATCTGACCCAACGTCCAGCCAACCGTCGCACATCCGCACCTAAGCGCTCGACTTTGCATGGCAACTGTACCTGCGCCTGCGTCGACTCCTCGCAGTGCGCTAACATCGAGCAGAACTGCCATCCTGATTGCCTCGGGCTTATCGACTGAAGGAGTCTTTGACTATGCGCTCAACGTGGCTTGGCCTTGGCTTGGGCATGCTCACTCTCATTGGCTGTAACGCGCTGTGGCAGGGCTACTTGTCGCCCATCGACGATCCGCTTGTCGATGCCTCCGTCGATGAGCTCGACCTCAACGGCGCGGACCTGACCGGAGTGCCACCGCCCGACCTGACTGGCGCCGACTTCACCGGAGTTTCCCCACCGGACCTGATCATGCCGCCCAAGCCATGTGGTCTGACAACGGCCAAATCGGGTGTGTTTTCCTATTCAACTTATGCGACTGCAATTCCCTTGGCATCACTCGCTGCGAGCAAGCTTGCCGTGATGGACATTGACAAAGATGGCCTGGCCGAGGTCGCCGTTTCCACCACTTCATCCCCAGTTAAAGTCTTCAAACTAAGTGGTGCTCCGACTTGCGTATTTGGTGCGGCAACCGACTGTATCGTCAATGATGCCATCGCGGATCTTCGGGGACTTTCCATCGATGGCACAGCCGGTGCTTTTGTGGTGGCCAGAAGCAACGCCAGTGCCAACGCAATCTCAACCTGTACTGGCATTCCAATTAATCACAAAACCATTATGAATGGAAACTTCGCTAGCAATTCCCCTCGCCGAGAGTTAACCGTTCCACCCCTGAAATCAAATACCAACGGGATTTTTATTCTGCATGAGAAGAGCAGCAACTCCAGTGATCGAGTCAATTCTGTGAAGCTTGATGCCACTGCAGGTCTTGCATCAACCGTGATGCTGGTGAACCTAGACATCAATAACAACTTCGAGCCACGCAATGCGACCGGAGCCCGGATAGACGATGCAGCACCAGACGGCACGCTCGATGTGATCGCCCTAGAAGTAAACGGCAGCATGGGTCGGATGAGAGCCTATAACAACAATCACATGGCGACGCCGGCGACAGTAAAAGGTACAGCTACACTGACTGCTAATTTTGCCGATTTAAACCGTATTACCTCAGCACGGCTCAGCAATGACTCTTTCGACGATGCAGTGGTGATTGTCACATCAACAGATCCACCACAGATCGTTCCTCACATCATATCCGCCGGAGGAACCATTACACCAAAATCAGCGATCAGTATCAATATTCCTGTCGCATCAGCCGATCGTAGCAAGCTGATGTTTACTGACCTAGATGCCGATGGCATCGACGAGCTTATTGCGATAAACGGTAGCAATGTCTCGATATATGCCTATAATGCCGCAGCCAACACACTGTCGGCACCACAGAACCTCGCCGTCCGAGGTGGTTATACTGCGGTAGCCATCGCCCTAGGCTATTCAGAAAAAAATCTGTCGTCCGGCCCACCTGATATTTTCGTCATCGCGAACAGCGGCGGTACCAATGAAGTCGGAGTGTTCCGCTGGCTGCCGTAACCGATTAGGTAGTAATTGTGTATTGATACATCTTGACCAGTTCACTTTACCCTTGATTTCTCCATTGAGAGCATGTTCTCGACGGAAATACACTCCGGTTACCGTCGCAATGGCTGTTTTACCTATCAATTCCGAACCGGCTCTTCCGCTGATTGCTCCGCCCCCGTCGAGTTCAGAGCCCGGCATGATCGTCGTCCAATCGGACGTGATGCGGCGACTGCTCGGACAGCTTCGGGCTACCGCGCAGTCGGACAAGCCCACGCTGCTGATCGGGCCGAGCGGCAGTGGTCGCAGCTTCTTGGCCAAGTCCATCCATGCAATGTCGCGACGGGACGACAAGCCGCTGGTCGAGATTTCCAGCATGGCGCCGTCGCTGCCCGAGAACTGGAACGTCGCTGCCGATCGCGCGCGTGGTGGGACGCTGCTGGTCACTGACCTCGAGCGACTCGACGACTATGGGCAGCGCGACCTAAAGTGCCTGCTCGGCAAGCTCTCGGCGTGGTATCGGCCACCGCGCCTCTGCACCACCGCCCAGCCAGAGCTGGAGTCACTCGCGGGCAGTGGGCGCTTTATGCGGTCGCTATACGATCAAGTGGCAGTCTTGCGGCACGAGATCCCGGCGCTGAGTGAGCGCGTCGATGACCTGCCCGAGCTGTGTCGACTCCTCCTCGCCGAGCATGCCTACGCCCAGGACTGTGCGGCGCCAGCGCTATTGCCCGATGGACTGGCCATGCTGCGTGACTACGCCTGGCCGGGCAACGTCCGCGAGCTGTCCAACATCCTGCTGCGCGCCATGCTGTGGTCCTCGGGTCGCCCCATCGGCCGCGAGGCACTGACGCCGCTGCTGCCCGCTTTACCGTCGCTCACCGAGATTCGGCTGCCGATCGGAACATCGCTGAGGCAAGCGGAGCAGACGCTGATCGTGGCCACGCTGCGTGCGTGCGATGGCAACAAACAGCTGACGGCTTTGAAGCTTGGAATTACGCGCCGAACGCTGTACCAGAAGCTGGCCCGCTACAACCACCCCGACGAGCCGCGCTAGCCTGCACCATCGCTGACGACCAGCGGCATAGCGCACCTAACAGTGCATCTTAGAACAGGATCTCGACCGGCGGTGGCTCGGGGTCTTTGAAGATGCCGAGCGCTTCCAGCTCTGAGTCGCTGACTTGAATCCCACCCGAGACATCTGGGCTCTTCAGTCGAAATGTAAACGGATAGACCACCGAGACACTCTCATCTGAATCACTCGGCGGAAACTCCCAGGTACGGATCGTCTCGGCGATGCAGCTCTGCATGTCCACCGTTAGGTTGCTCTCAGTGACGAGCAGCTCCTCGATCTTTCCTTGCGGGGTCACGTCAAAGCGGACCACCAAGCGACCGGCCAGCTTCGGCTGCTTAAACAGCGCCTGCTGATAGCAGTAACGAACTTGCTTGATGTGCAGGTAGATGACCCGCCTGACCACGTCGCGCTCCAGGATGTGATCTTGGGGCGTATCACTCTTCGGCGGTGGCGGTTGCGGCGGCGGCGGCAGGTTGTGCAGGTACTGAGGAATCGGTCGCACCGTCGAGCTGCGCAGACCTACAGGCACAGCCGACTCCGCCCACTGCGGGACCAGCCACAGACATGCCGAAAGCCCGATCCAAAGTTGCCGCACCGCTGTTTGCCTCGCCTCGACCCCATCATTACAGCACTGTCGACCACCTGAGGCACGCTCTTCGCACAAGCCTCGCAATACTAGGGCTTTTCACGTCGCACGCGTCTGCGCTACGGTGCCCGCCACGCGGAGGTCAGTATGGTCACGGTCATCAAGAACGGCACCCTCGTCACGGCGAGCGACACCTATCAAGCAAACCTGTGGATCGACGGCGACAAGATCGTAAGTCACAGCCATCCCAGCCAGCCCATCCCCTCGGGGGGCGACATCCGAGTCGTCGATGCCACAGGCTGTTACGTCATTCCCGGTGGCATCGATGCCCACACCCACCTTGACATGCCGTTCGGCGGCACCACTTCCAGCGACGACTTCCTAACCGGCACTCGCGCGGCGGCGTTTGGCGGCACCACGACCATCATCGACTTCGCCATTCAGCAAAAAGGCGGCACGCTGCGCCAAGCACTCGATACCTGGCACGCCAAGGCCGCTGGCCGAGGCTGCATCGACTACGCCTTCCACATGATCGCCACCGACGCCCCACAGTCGGTGCTCACCGAGATGGGCGACATCGTGTCCGAGGGCGTCACCAGCTTCAAGCTGTTCATGGCCTATCCGGGGGTGCTGCTCCTCGACGATCAGTCGATCTTTCGCTGCATGCTGCGTGCGGGTGAGATCGGGGCACTCATTTGCATGCACGCCGAGACGGGTCTGCCCATTGATGTCCTCGTCGAGCGCGCCGTTGCCCAAGGTCACACCGCACCGATCTATCACGCCCTCACCCGGCCCGAGGCAGCCGAGGCCACCGGCACCGAGCGGGCCATTGCGCTGGCTGAGATGGCCAAGGTCCCGGTCTACATCGTCCACCTCTCGGCGGCACGAGCGCTAGAGCGGGTCCGCGAGGCCCGAGATCGCGGGCTTCCGGCATATGCCGAAACCTGTCCGCAGTACCTGTTTCTGTCCGACGACGCGCTGCGTGGCACCCCCGACGATCCGTTCGATGGCGCCAAGTACGTCTGCACCCCACCGCTCCGGCCGCACAGCCACCACGAACACCTGTGGCGAGGGCTCCGCAACTACGACTTGCAGGTGGTATCGACCGATCACTGCCCGTTCTGCATGAAGGATCAGAAGGTGCTCGGTCGTGACAGCTTCGCCAAAGTCCCAAACGGAATGCCCGGCATCGAAACCCGGCTGCACCTTCTGTTCGAGGCCGTGGCCGAAGGCAAGCTCTCGCTCAACCGCTTTGTCGAGATCGCCAGCACTGCGCCGGCCAAGATCTTCGGCCTGTATCCACGCAAGGGATCGATCGCGGTGGGCTCCGATGCCGATGTCGTGGTCTGGGACCCAAAGCGCGCGCTCAAGCTGTCGCTCGAAAACCTCCACATGCGAGTCGACTACGCTGCCTATCCTGACAAGACCGTGCCTGGCTCACCGCGCTATGTCTTTTCCCGAGGCGAGCTGATCATTGACCAAGGTCAGCACGTCAGCCGCCCTGGCCACGGTCAGTTTGTGCGCCGCTCGACGTTCAGCCTGTAAGCCTGCCTGCCGCGCCCGCCGCTACATCCCTTCCATCGTGTCCAGCGGAGTAAGCTCCGCCGTTCCATAGCCAATCGGTCCACACAGACAGCAGCCCTCCCCGCTCTCTGCCTGGAGCGTGAGCTTGGCTTGGTTCGGCTGGTAGTTTGGCGCCGTCAGGTCGATGGAGTGTTCTCCGGCGGGAAGTGCACAGCGAAACACCTGGCTGTCGCCCAAGACCATCGGTGTGCACGGCTGGCCATTGACCGAGACAGTCACCTCGCCCAGCACCAGCTGGGTCCACGCATCGGTGACGCGCAGATAGATCCCGGACGGCTGGCAGGTATCGCACAAGACGGCACTGCAACAGCCGGACAGCGTCATCCCACCCAGCACAAGCAGGAGGGACGGCAGAAGTCGCACGCGTCGAGGTCGCATGGCCGAAAGCTTAGGCGACCGAGCGCCAAGACAACAAGCGGTTTGGGGAAAGGACAGCCCGGCAGCAAAGTCGCAGCGCGGGCTCGAGGTGGGAATGGCTACTTGAGGGTGAAGTTGACGGTGGTGGTGCCGTCCTTGGTGACAGCATCCATCTTCGTCTCGGTGAGTGCGCCATCAGGGCTGATCGCGCGGACTTCCCACATCCCAGCCGGGATGGTGGTCAGGAAGTTGTACGCGCCCGAGGCATTGGTGGTGGAGTTCCACAGGCCCCGGTTCACCGTCACCTTGGCGCCGCTCACCGGCTTGCCCATCCCGTCGACGACTTGGCCAAGCAGTCCGCCCTTGCCGGGGTCGGTACCGATGTACACCCGGAAGTGCTGCGCCGCCTTGGTCAGGTAGCCTCGCTGGTCGATCGGCACCATGTGCATCACCCAGATGCCATTCGCGAGGCCCGCCCGCAGAAGCTGCTTCTGCGACGAAGGAACCAGGGTCGCCATCGAGGCCGCCGGCGTCGTATCCCCGTAGCGATCGAGGATGTAGTAGATGCCCTTAAAGTTCGAGTCGGCCTGCGGGAAGGACCACTCGAAGAACACGTCTCCACTCGCATACCAAGACCCCGGCGAGGCATGGCTCGTCGAGCGAATCGTCGGCGGCGAGGTGTTGATGTTGACCCTGAAGATGTTCTCGACCGTGCCGATGTTCGACATCGCGTCGATGGGCACGATGTGGAAGTAGTTGGCACCGGCCGTCAGCTCGCTGACTGCTGCGGTGACCATCTCGGTGGCGACCACCTTGCCGCCGTTCGCCGGGGTGGGCGGCCGCGACTGCGTGGTGTTCACGCCCCAGTAGTAGCCCTGGCGACCCATGAACGCTTGATCCCAAGCCAACGACAGGCCGGGCGAGTCGTCGTTGTAGTACAGGGTCTGGTCCGGATGCGACGACGACGAGATGCTGAGCGGAGGCATGAGGCCATCGGTGCGAGTGCCGTTGATCGTGCCCGTGACCGACTTGTCGCCACCAGTCAGGATCTTGATGCGGCCCTGACCGCCGGCGCCGCCGGTATAGCCCGAGCCACCCGAGCCGCCCGAGCCGCCTGCTGCCGAGACAGAGCCCGTGATCGTGACCTTCTTCTGGCTCGCGATGAGGATGCCACCACCCGAGCCGCCGCCACCGCCGCCATAGCTCGCTGAGCTGCCGCCCGCTTCGCCATTGGCCGTGACCTGTCCGTCGATGGTGATGTTCTTGCCAGCGATGAGGCGCAGCACGCCGCCGCCTTTGCCGCCTCTGCCGCCAGACATTGAGCTACCGCCGCCTACACCGCCTGGACTGCCGCCCTCGACGTTGATGTCGGTGGTCGAGCCCCAGCTCGAACCTGAGCCGTAGCCACCCGTGCCGCCTCCTCCTGCCGTGCCATAGCCGCCGCCACCCGCCGCATAGTAGCTGTAGTAGTAGTAGCAGCTGCCCGCACCCTCGGAGGACTTACCGGTTGGGTTGGCAACAATCGAGGCGCCCATCTCGACGGTGATGGAGCCCCTGGTGCGAAGCGTCAGGTTGCCGGTCGGGGAAGACAGGGTCGCGCCCGAGCGGATGATGATGTCGCCATCGACCAGCTGATCGCCATCCATGGTCTTGTTGGCACCAACATCGAGGCTGGGCAGCGCACAGCGGGCTTCTTCGCAGAACGTGCCGCAGGTTTCGGTGACGGTCCAGGCGCTGCCGGTCGCGTTGCAAGTCTCGACGTTCTTGACGTTGCAGCGCTTGGCGTTCGGCGTACAGGCGCCGGTGCACAGACCGCTCATACAGCCGACGGTGCAAGTCGCCGAGTACAGCCATGCAGTGCCCGTGGCATTGCAGATCTCGACGCTGAGTCCGGCTCCGCAGCGGTAGGTCCCAGGCGTACACGGCAGCCCGGTGGTGAAGGCCATATCGCCCGATGGCATGCCCGCCATGTCGCCCGGTGGCAGCCCGCTCATGTCTTTGGTCGGGTCACCACCATCGGGGTCATCGGACACAGCCATGTCCTTTGACCCGCTCATATTGTTGTTGTTGTTGTCGACGCCGCCAGTCGAACAGCCGATCAGCAGCGTGAACCCCATTGCGGATGCAATCGCAGAGAGTCTCTTCATGGGTTTCCTCACAAGATCAGTTCGTTAGGGGGCATCATATACATTGCGATTGCGCGGAAAAGTGCACAAAAACGGTTGACTGTGCCACTTTGTGGGTGTGTCTCCCCGCGCTGTTGGCAAAGCTCCGCTAGCTGGTTCCGCTTCGGATCAGGCGCCATCCCACGCGGCGTCGGCGGTGACGCTGCCCGGGGCGAAGGTGGTGCTGCGGAAGCGGCCAAGGAAGCACCGCGCGAGTCCGGTGCGTGGCCTGTCTCTGCTGGCGTCAGGGGTCGATCGGCTGGGACTGTGGCCGAAGCTGTGGGAGCAGTGGGTCTGCCGGACCTTCGCGCTAACGCTGCATCGCTGTGTGCCACGCCTGTCCGCTTTCACGAGGGCCGAAAAGCTGGCCGATGGCACCTTGACCGTCGTGGTTACGTCCTCTGCGGTGGCCAGTGAGCTGTCGTTCGTCCGCGATCTGTTGCTAGAGCAGGTCAACCGCGAGCTGCTGGAAGCGGTGGGCCGGCTGGATCACAAGCAGCGACGGATGGCGCGGCCGGTGCTGCGACTTCACCACCGCGTAGGCAAGCTCGCCGGGCTGCCCGACCCCGCAGAGTGGCAGGAGCGCCCCACGCCTCGCCGCCGTCCGCCACCGCCGAAAGTGACCATAGAAACCCAGCTGGCGGTTGCGACCGCGAGCCAAGACCTGCGAGATGAAGACCTGCGGCTGCTTCTGCTGCGACTCGTAGGGGCCACAACCCGCACGTCCTAGCCACGGTCAGACCCCGGTGCCGCTTGCAGTCGAGCCGGTATTTGCCCTACAAAGGTCAAAATGCAAGAAACGAGCAGCGAATCAGGTCAGCCAGCCATAGGCACAGTGCTGGTGACGGGGGCTAGTCGCGGGATTGGACTAGATTTTGTGCGGGCATGGCTCGAGCGCGGTGCCCAGGTCATCGCCGGATGTCGCACTCCAGCGGGGGCCTCCGCCTTGGGCACCCTGATGAACGAATACGGCGAGCGGCTGCGGGTCATGCAGCTGGATGTCACCGATGAGCGATCGGTCGAGACAATGGCTGGAGCGCTGGGCAACCTCAACATCGACCTGCTCATCAACAACGCCGGCATCCTGCAAGTCGAGACGCTGGAGAACATGGACTTCGCCAGCATCGTCGAGCAGTTCAAGGTCAATGCGCTCGGGACGCTCCAGGTCACCCGGGCGCTTCTGCCCAACCTGCGCGATGGCGCCAAGATCATCAACATCACGTCGCGGATGGGCTCTCTCGATGACAACACGTCGGGGGGTTATTACGGATATCGGATGAGCAAGGCAGCGCTCAACATGGCCACGCGCAGCCTGGCGGTCGACCTGAAGAGCCGAGGCATCATCGTCGTGGCAATGCACCCGGGGATGGTGCAGACCGACCTCACACGGGGGTTTGGCATGCTGACGCCCGCCGAGAGCGTCTCGGGCATGAACCAAGTGATCGACAAGCTGACGCTGGAGCAGACGGGCCTGTTCCTCCACTACCAAGGCACGACGCTGCCGTGGTGAACCGCGCGACATCTGGACCGAACCAGCG
Source organism: Myxococcales bacterium (assembly GCA_016794465.1). Lineage (GTDB taxonomy): Bacteria > Myxococcota_A > Polyangia > Palsa-1104 > JAEUJZ01 > JAEUKA01. The sequence continues at coordinate 306,997 of JAEUKA010000014.1, forward strand.
GCGGCGAGCGAGCTGGGCACTGCCGCTTCTGCTGTGGTCCCTGCCGGCTGCTGCCGAGGGCGAAGCAAAGCCAGAAGGCAAGCCGGTCGCCGTGGCTGGCAAGCCGGAAGTACGCAGCGTCGAGGCCACCAAGCGCGCCGACATCCTGCGGCTGCTACAGCTGACTCAGGCCGGTGCGATGGGCGAGCTGGCGGCGCAGCAGATCATCACGACCTTTCGGCAGCTGATGCCGCAGGTCAAAGACGAGATCTGGCAAGAGCTGAAAAAGGAAATCAGCGCCGAGGAGCTGCTGCTCCGCCTGGTCCCGGTCTACGACAAGCACTTTGGCGCCGCCGAGATGAAAGAGCTGATTCGCTTCTACGAGTCGCCCATCGGCAAGAAGACCACCCAGGTCATGCCGGCCATCAACCAGGAAGCGATGCAGATTGGCCAGCAGTGGGGTAGCGAGGTGTCGGTGCGCATCAAGCGACGAATCGATGCCGCCGCCCCGCCCGCGACAACCCCCGCGCCCGCCCCCTCCACCAGCCCTGGCAAAAAGTAGCGCCCCGCGCTTACGTACCGGTGGCGCGTCCTTGCTGGGCGGGGACGCGATCGACTCCTGAGCCAGCTGCCTCTTCTTCACTATCGCGGAGGTAAAGCTCGCGGACCTGATCGTTCATGACCCGCTTGGTGGTTTCGCTGACCTTCCACACCGCGTGCTTGGTGCTGTTGGTGTGGTAGTCGACAAAGCCGAGCACGCGCGAGATCGCCTCTACGCCCATCGTGCCCAGGCGAAACAGCGCCTCGCGGGGCCTGGTGATGTCGAGCTCGGACAGTGCCAGCCGGGCAATCCGCCACACATTCATGGTTGACACCGAGTAGCCCGATACCGAGCGCAGCCAGATGTGACCGGCGGCAATCCGTCGCCGCTGACGGATGAAGTCTCGCACCGTCTCGGGACCGTGATTGTGGACCACGGCTTCTGGCACATAGGCGAGTCGATAGCCGGCGTTGCAGACCAGCTGCTCGATGCTGGCCTCGTCCACGGCACTCTCGGGCGGCAGGTTGCGGACAATGCCGGCGCGAATCATGACCAGCTCCCCGAGCTTCGGCGCCTCGAGGGCTACCCGGTGGTGCATCTGCCACAGAAAGCGGGTCGCTTCGCCGGTGAAGCTGCCTTTGCCGTTGGTGGGCATGGGGCGCCCGCCACACATGCCGACCTCGGGGTTGATGAGGAAACACTGGACGAGTCGCTCGACCACTTCCCGCGAAACCAGGAGATCGGCACTGCAAACGCAGATCGCATCCACATGTGGGTTGAGCGCCCGCAGGTAGGAGTTGATGGCGGCGACTTTTCCCCGACGCTCGGGCTCCTCGATAAGGCGGACCGGAACGCCGGGTCGTGCCATCCGCTCGCGGACAATCTCGGCGGTGCGGTCGGTACAGCCAGAGGCAACTACCACGACCTCGACAATCTTGGCGCGCTTGACGCGCTGGGCCCGGAGCGTATCGAGGAGCTCGCCGATGTTGCGCTCTTCGTTGTAGGCAGGGACGGCAATACTGACCCTCATACAGAACCTCGTTAGTCTTAAGCGGTATAGAGAAGCAAAGCTCGCAAACGGGAATCTATCGCAGCAAGCCGGAGGTTAAGCAAGCCGGCTAGCCAGCGGTTCCAATTCCCACCCGTAATCTAGGCAATTCCGCTGGGTTACGCCAGAAGCGCCGCAGCAAATTGCGGACAAACCCCTAGCGAGAAACCCAGGCGGTCAGCGCGGCCAGCTCCTCGGGGGTCAGCTTGCCGCTTCCCACGGGCGGCATCGGCGTCGGCAGACCTTCGACGACACGCTTGGCAAGGACCCGACGGTAGCGAGCCCACGAGCTGTGGGTGGACAGGTCGATGTGGGCGCTGCCGCTCGGGAGGTGACATCCTTGGCACAGTCGCTGGAACACGGGCAGCATCTGCTTTCGCCACAGCGCCAGGTCCTGACCACCGCCGCTGTCTTCGCCGACTCGCAGGACCTGCGTATCGTCAAGCAGCCAGGCGTCTCCGCTCGGGGAACCGATCAGTCGCAGCGTCGGTGAAGAGCCGTCTGCCGGACTCAACATCCCTGGCAGAGGCGCCACCAGCAGCTGGCCATCCCGAATCTGCGCCAGTGAGTCGCTAAGCAGCACCCACACGCCCATACCCGATGACGACAGCGCCACGATCTGCTGCGGAGACTCGACATGGTAGGCCTGCTCGAAGGTGTTGCCACTCTCTCGATAGAGCGCATCTGCCGTCGCCGCCCAGAGCAGACCATCCGGAGCCAGCGCCAGCCCCTTGGCATCGGGAAGCTCGACGTGGCGCAGCGACTCACTCTCTGCATCAAAGATGGCAACTCCGCGCTCCGAGAGTCCCGCCGCCCGGCCTCGACCGCCGACCAGACTGCGCACGGACAGCTCGTAGTGCTTCAGAGTCTTGCCATCTGACACCGCCAGCCGCCCGTCGAGCACGAAGCCCACCAGCGCGCCACCGATGCTCGCCACCTCGGACACCGGCTTGCCTTGCAGCTGATAGCGCGCCGACACATCTTCCAGCGACAGCGACTGCGTCGGACCAAAGCGAAGCCGCTGCACGTGACCCTCGCCGTCGATGCCGAGCAGCCAGCGCCCCGAAAATCCCAGCGCCGGCACCACTGCTGACGAACGCCAGGAGCGCACCGCACTGTCGCGACCATGGGAATCGCCACTTGTCCACAGCGACACGCCGGTGTCACCAAACAGCGCCACCTCGTCGTCCCCCTCGGCAATCGTCGCAACGCGGCCAGCCTCGATCGGCGAAGCATTCCAGTCAATCGGATGAATCGCTAGCTGCCCCAGGGAAAGCGGCTCACCGACTGGAAGATCGACTCCACAGCCCAGGCTTTGGACCACCCCGGCGCACAGGAAGCTCAGCAAGCCCAGCATCAGCCAGCGCCTCGGTTTGTTTGAGCGCCTCGGTTCGTTTGGATGTGTGGTTCGCATATGTCGAAAAAAGGTTCTCTATGGACCGACAATACCTACTATTTTCAGATGGTTAGCGACTTTCCGCTTGGTTCTGAAGGAGGCCTCATGATTCGCCGCATACGCCGTACACTGCTTGGCACCTTCGCTCTCGGCCTGACGCTGGGCGTCTCGTGTGAGCCGACCCAGGGGACGCAAGACTCGGTGAGCTTGCCGCCCGTGGAAACCGTCGAGCTGCCGCCGACCTTCGAGTCCGTCGGTCCCGAGAGCTATGTCAGCAAGGTCAAGAACCTGCTCACGGGGCTTGGTCCCACCGATGCCGAGCTGCAAGCGGTGCGAGCCGACGAGCAAGCGCTCACCGGACTCATCGACGAGTGGATGAAGACGCCGCAGTTCCAGGCGCGGATGCTGCGGTTCTTCTCGAATGCCTTCCAGCAGGGGCAGCTCAACCGCGCGAGTCTGATCGAGATGGCGCCGGATGCACCGATCAGCGAGCGGATGCTCGGCAACATTCAGTCGAGCTTCCCGCTGACGGTGTGGCAGCTGGCAGTGGTCGAAGGCAAGCCGTTCACCGAGGCCCTGACCACCGAGCGGTTCATGATGACGGCCCCGCTGGCGACGCTGCTGTCGTTCATGGACAACCGCCACACCAGCGACCAGAACCGAGGCACCGACTACATCACGTCGACCAATCCGGCCTTCAAGTTCACGCTGTCGAACAAGAGCGGGCCGATTCCTCTCGAAAAGACGCTCGATCCGCAAGACCCGCTGTTTATGAACTTCTATCTGCCTGCGGCGCCACCGCCGGCGTGTATCGATCCCCTCACCTACAACCGCGATACGCCTCGGCTGTATCAGTTCCTGTTTGGAACGGTCGTGGCCAGCCAAGGCGTGTGTCTGCAGTCGTTCGTGACGCCGTCGCAGTTTGCCGATGCCGAGTACGACAGCTGGCGGATGGTGACCGTCCGGCAGCCGAAGCCCGGAGAGCCGGCGACGCTGTTTTATGACCTCAAGACAATGCGGACCGGCGGCGAGCTGGTGCTGCGTGTCCCGCGTGTCGGATTCTTCTCGACACCGGCGTTCTTTGCCAACTGGGCGACGAACACCAGCAACCTGGCGCGCGTGACGGTGAACCAGACGCTGATCGTGGCGCTGGGTCGCAGCTTCGATGACACCAACAACACCCAGCCACTGGCGCTGCCGGCACTCGACAAGGCGCATGCCGCCGATCCTGCTTGTTACTCGTGTCACAAGACGCTGGACCCGATGCGGCAGGTGTTCCGGCAGGCGTACACGCTGACCTATCACGAGCAGAAGGACCCGACGCAGACCTCGATGCCGGGCGTGTTTGCGTTCGACGGCATCACCAAGAACATCTCGTCGCCGAAGGATCTGGCGTTGGCAATGGCGAGCCATCCCCGGTTTGCGCTCGCGTGGACGCAGAAGCTCTGTTATTGGGCGAACTCGTCGCCGTGTAGTGAAAACGATCCCGAGTTCCAGCGCATTGCGGCGGCGTTCGAGTCGAGTGGTCACAAGTGGAAGACGCTGGTGCGCGAGCTACTGTCCTCGCCGCTCGTCACCGGGACCCGCAACACCCAGACCTTTGCCGATCAGGGCATGACCATCTCGGTGTCGCGACGCGATCAGCTGTGTAACGCGATGTCGACGCGGCTTGGGGTGCCGAACCTGTGTGCGCTCGGACGGGCGCCGGGGCTTGTGCAGCTGGTGCCAAGCGATGGCTTCACACGCGGCGGGACGGCGCCGATCCTGGCCACCGACCCGAGCCTGTTCTATCGAGCGGCGACCGAGCAGCTGTGTCGAACCTTTGCCGACTATGTCGTCGATAGCACGGTGACCGGCAAGCCGAGTCGCTACCAGAGCAAGCTGCCGGATGACGCGGTGCGCGACATGGTGCAGACGGTGATGGGCATCGTGACGAGCGATAAGCGGTATCCGACGCTGCTGCAGATCCTAAGTGAGCACTATGCCAAGGCGAGCAAGACCGCTGGCATTACCGCCACCGACGCGCTCAAGTCCACCTTCACGCTGGCGTGCATGTCGCCGACCAGCATCTCGATTGGTCTGTAAGGAGGTCCGCGATGCACGTGACACGACGAGAAGCCATTGTGAGCGCGCTGTTTGGCGCAGGCTCGATCGGTCTGCGCGCTCTCGCGACGGGGCTGCCAGCTTCGGTGCTGCTCAACCCCCGCACCTCGCTGGCCGATGCCTGTGCGAGCCGCGAGCGCGCTCAATACCTGATCTGGGCCACCTCGGGATCGGGAGATCCGTCGAACGCCAACGTCCCCGGCACCTACGACGATCCCGGGATTGCCCACTCGCTGGACCCGGCGATGGCGCCGACGCCGATGACGCTGTCGGGCAAGACCTATACGGCGGCCAAGCCGTGGGCGTCGCTGCCGCAGGCGGTGCTCGATCGGGCCTGCTTTTTCCATCACACGACGCTGACCAACAGCCATGCCAACGAGGGCAAGGTCCTCAAGCTGATGGGCGCAGTCAAGCGGCAGGAGATGCTGATCTCGCTGCTGGCGAAGAACCTGGCGCCGTGTCTCTCCACGGTACAGGCCGAGCCAGCATCGATCAGCGGCGAGGTCATCACCTTTGGCGGTCGCATCCTGCCCGCGCTGACGCCGGTCGGTCTGCGCGACGTGTTTGTCAGTCCCAAAGGTCCGCTGACCAACCTCCAGGCACTGCGGGACGCCGACCTCGATCGCGTGCATGAAGTGCTCAAGCAGAGCGGCAACAGCATCCAGCGCAGCTACCTCGAGAGGATGGCGAACTCGAAGAATGAGCTGCGCAACATCTCGGACAGCCTGCTCGCGAACCTGTCCAACATTCGCGCCAACGACCTCGATGGACAGCTCACGGCGGCGGTGTCGCTCATCCAGATGAACGTCTCGCCCGCGTCGGTCATCTTCATTCCGTTTGGCGGCGACAACCACTCGGATGCCAACCTGGCGCGCGAGACGGCCCAGCACGTCAGCGGCTGCGGGGCGATTGCGACCCTGATGCAGCGGCTGGCGACGGCCAAGCTGCAAGACCGCGTGACCTTCGTGCTGATGAACGTGTTTGGGCGCTCGCTCAACCGACCGCAGCGGATGGGCCGCGATCACCTGGGCAACCACCACTGCAGCGTCATCATCGGCAAGCGCATTCGCGGCAGTGTGGTTGGTGGCGTCGTCAAGGCGGGCAACGACTACGCGGCGACCCCGATTGACTCGAAGACCGGCCTGCCTGCCACGGCGGGCGCCGACATCCGCTTCGAGGAAACCCTCGGCGCGGTCGGCAAGACCATCGCTGCCGCCGTCGGCCTCTCGAGCGAGGTCCTAAACGACCAGATCACCACCGGCAAGATCGTCCAGGCCGCCCTCACCCCCTAGTCCCGCTCTCCGCCCCCCAAGCAGCACGTCAGCTCGTGTCTTCCCCCGGTGATTTTGACCGGGCCCAAGCAGCCTCCCCAGCGGTGGCGTAGCCAGCGGGCGAGGACTGGCTAGCTGCGGGCGATCCCGTGGCAGGCTTTGTCGAAGTCGATCTTGCCGAAGGACTAGCCTGACTCGATGAAGGACTAGCCTGGCTCGATGAAGGACTAGCCTGGCTCGATGAAGGACTAGCCTGGCTCGATGAAGGACTAGCCTGACTCGATGAAGGACTAGCCTGGCTCGATGAAGGACTAGCCTGACTCGATGAAGGACTAGCCTGACTTGATGAAGTACTAGCTTGGCTCGATGAAGGACTAGCTTGGCTTGACGAAGTACTAGCTTGGCTCGTTAGACGACAAGACTGACCTATGGAATGACGAGCCTGACCTGTGAAAGGGCGTGCCTTGCATCCTCGCCCACGTTCGCCGCAGCACTGCCGCTAAGACTCCGCAAGCGGCGCGACCAGGATCGGAATCGTGAAGCAGAAGGTGCTGCCGTGGCCCATCCGGCTCTCTGCCCAGATGCGTCCGCCGTGGCCTTGCACAATGCACTTGGAGATATACAGGCCCAGTCCCACGCCCCGTCGATCGTTGGGCTTGACTTGCAGGAAGCGCTCAAAGACCGCTTCCAGCTTGTCGGTGGGAATTCCCTCGCCCGTGTCGCTGACGGCGAAGCGGATTTCGTCACCGAGGCGCTCGACGCGAACGACCACCTTCCCGTCTGTCGGCGTGAACTTGATCGCGTTGCTGAGCAGATTCACGAGCACCTGAAGAATCCGCGCCGGATCGAACGCCGCGAGCTCCAACGGCGGCACCAGCTCGGCCACGATCGAGATTCCGCGTGCTGCAGCTTGCGCGGTAAAGGTATCCACCGCCTCGGTCACGACCTGCGCCGAGCTTGCGAGCTCACGCGTCACAGCGAGCCGGCCCGCTTCGATGCTCGCGACATCGATCAAGTCTCCGATGAGGCGGTTCATGCGCGCCCCGGAGCGCTGAATGCGCTGGGCCTGCGCCAGAACTTCTTCCACGTGGTCTTCCCGCGACACTCCTTTTTCAATCAGGGCCGCGAAGCCGACCATCACACTCAGCAGATTCCGCAGATCGTGGCTCACGATGCTCAGGAACTCATCGCGCGTTGCCAGCGCACCGTCGGCTCGAGCGCGCTCACAGAGAAGGTCTTTGTCCGTTTCCTGTCGTTCGAGCGAGAGCAGGGCAACCTGCTCAGCGCGTTCCTCCCGAAGGGTCTGGTCCGCGCCCGCGCGCTCCTTTCGCAGCGCTTCGTCTTCTCGCCCGCGCTCCCTTGTGATCAGCGCGCTTGGCCGAGGGTCGGACGCCTGGCGATCCGTCTTCGCCCGCGCTGCCGCCAGCACTTCGTCGGCGCGAGTCCGAGCCCGGCTGATGACCGCGTCCGCAGTCTCATCCATGGCGGTGAGCTGTTCCCCGAGTACATCATCGGCCTTCTCACGTTCGGCGCGCAGGCTCTCATCGGTCTGTTCGCGCTCTTCAATCGGTTGCTGGTCATCAATGGGCATGGGGTGCGCAATCTAGCACTAGACAAGCAGAGCCCCACCAGGGAGTCCCAGATCCGCTCAGTGTGTCATTTCCGCACGCGGTCCAAGCGGCCCCCTCTGAGCTGGGACACGCGGTACGGCGCAGGCGGCACTATCGGACAAGCTCCGCGAGCAGACCACGTCCGCAGGCGATCTGGATCGCGGCATGTGTCTTGCGGTCTGTTCGTCCGTACCGATAGAGAACCGTTCAGATGGAGATCAGCATGAGAAAAAGTACTCTTGGAAGTTGGGATGGGATGTGGCGGGCGCGGGCCCTCTTGGCGGCGATGGGAGTCGGCGTGGTCTGCGCGCTTGGCGGATCGGCCAACGCGGAAAACTGCAAGCTGCACTACGCCGAGGCGTTTCAGATCATCTCCACCCAGCGCTTCGCCGAGCACTCACCAGCCGCGATCAAGCAGACGGTCGACAATCTCTTTGGGCCCCGCCAAGTGGTCTGCGGAGAGGTCGGCTATAAGTTCTTCCTGACCGAGCTGGGCAACCAGGCTGGGGCGGCGATGCGCCAAAAAGGAACCGAGCAGGAGGCGCAGCTTGTGGCGACTCGGGAGATCCTGAACCGCTTCCCGCTGCAGGTGCGCTTCAGCCAGGGAGTCGATCCCCGCGCCGGGCTCAACCAGCTGCGCTCGAACCTGGGAGTCCTGAGCACGGAAGTCGGTGTGACGCCCTCCATCACGGCGCTGCTTGATGCGCTGGCCAGAATCGCTCCGCCCCGGCTGGCGCCCAAGCCCCTGCCCAAAAGTGATGACGCGATCCCGGTCACCGTGCCGCGAGTCCCTCTTCCCGCCTGGGCCGTGATCTCGCTGTATGAAATCCGCGATCATGCGGCGCGCAAAGAGAGTGATGCGATCACGACCAAGAGCAACCTCATCCTCGATTGGGTGTCGCGGGCCGGCCCCGGCGCAGTGCCGCTCGCGGTCCCGGCAGCAGGCACAGCCCCCGCAAAACAGCTGTAACGCAGGGAGCGCACCCTGGCCCTCGCTACGGAGCGGGTTCGGTAATCGTGCTGCTGTCGATGCCGATCGCCGTCTGCGCCAGGAGTCTGCCGTTGATGGATGCGCCGGTCTGCAGCGTCGCCGAGGTCTGCGTCAAAACGACTCCTTCCAGGTGCGCAGTCGTCCCGAGATTCACCGCTCCAGACACCTGCCAGAAGATGTTTTTCGGCAGCGCACCACCGCTAAGGACAACGCGGGTCGCGCTGCTCAGCGTGAGATTCTGGGCGATTTGAAAGATCCAGACAGCCGTCGATCCGCCGGTGAGGGTGAGATTGCTCGGAATCAGCAGGCCGGAGCTCCATTTGTAGACCCCCGGAGTCAGGGTCCTGCCGCCGATGTTTCCGGCGCCCAGCTCGGTGAAGTCAGGTGCGCGCGCCGAGGCATCCGTAAACGCCAGCTCCATGTCACTGACCGCCGTCGTCAAGTTGGACGGAGTGGGTACCGCGTAGTCGGCTGCATATACCTTCCCGTTCACCTGCGAGGAGGTCGAGAACATATTGGTGGAATCCGCGATCAACGAGAATCCCGTGATGTAGCTGGCGGCGGCGGGGCTGACTCCGAGGTTTCCCGTGATGGCGGAGGTCGGCACGGTCGACAGGCGGCTCTTGCCGAGGAGCACGAAGTTGCCGGCCATTCCGAGCGGCACGGGAAGGCCCGGCGCCTGGATGTTGCTGGTGGTGAAGCTCCAGACATAGTCCGCCGCCAGTGCCACCCCGAAGCGGCTCTTGGCACCGGTGGTGACCCTCGCGGTAAACGTTGTATTGCTCGGAAGATGGACGGCCGGCCAGAAGACCGCCGTCTGGTTGGCGTAGATCACCGTTCCTTGGATCGGGACCGCCGGCTGACCATACGTCAGCGTGAAGGTCGTCGCGGTGAGCGTGGCGCGGTCCATCACCTCGCTGAAGGTCGCGCTGGCGTTCCCGTTGACGGCGACGCCGACGGCATTGGCCAGGGGGGTGTTGGATACGACCGCCGGCTGCGTCGGGTTTCCCCCGTCCGTCGAGTTGGTAGTGGTCGAAGGGCTGCACGCGGCAGCGAGCGACAGCAGAAGAAATGCCAATGCGGCTCTTTGCAGATTCGACTTCAAAAGAATCATCGTCGTTCCTTTTTTAAGTGGGCTTATGAGCGAGCCTTCCAGTCCCTCGACCCAGTGAAAATGACCGCGCGAAATCACGGCACGCCCGGCGGCGAGGTCTTCCCAAGCGATCAATCATTGGGTCGCGGTGTTAGTTGGACGGTCGGGAGGCGGCCAGCTGCGTATAGCTCTGCTCGAGCTGGCTGGTTTCCGCCTTGTGCTGGTCGGCGCGCGCGCGGGCCTGGTCGTACTTCTGCTGCGCCTGCGCCGCCTGTCCCTCGAACTGAGCGACGTTGAAGTCCTTGCTGGGCAGCTTGCCGGCGGACTGTGCGAGCCGGGCCTTCTCCAGCTCGTAGCGGTGCTGCGCAGAGACGCCGTGCAGCTCTGCGACCTCGACCAACATGTGGTGGTAGTCGCGGCGATGCTGCAGCCACTTGAGCTTCGCTTCACTGGTCTTCTTGGCACTGTTCGCCGCATTGAAGCTGGCTTTGGCGGGTCCGATGCGGTTCAGGTCCTGACTGCGCTCCGCGAGCCGCAGGTTCGCCTCGAGCTTGTCCGGTTCCAATCGGGCCTGGGAACTCTCGGCCTCTGCCACCGAGATGTCGCGATCATCCGTTGCGATGTCGGACTGGGCCTTGTTCTTCTCCTCGTTTGCCTGATTGATCTCTCCTTGGACCGCCAGCATGCGCTGCTTGTCCTGTAGCGGCAGATCAGACAGAACCTCGTCGTTTACCTGATACTTGGGCCCCGTGCAGGCAGCGCCGACTGCGGTCCACAGCAGCAGGCAACCGACTCGAGCGGTGAGCCCAAATCTGGCGCGGAGGGGAGTGCAGCGGACCTTGGTGTGCTCAGAGCTGGCTTGGATTGTCATGCGAGTTTTCCTTCCCAAAGAGTGGGCCTGTACGAGCGCCGTTTTTGTCGACCCTCGGGGAAATAGCAAGACAGGTGCCAGGGCCGCATTTGCCGTCGGCATCAGCCTGTGAGCCCGCGCCACTGTGTCAGTTTTGGCCGTGCGGATTTGACGCAGCGTGCGGTCGTGGCGTAGGGAACCGACTAGCTTGCCGGCTTCTTGTCCATACGTGCCAGCCGACGGTAAAAGGAGCGGCGCTCAAGCCCGAGGATCTGCGCCGCGCGGGTCTTATTCCCCATGACCGAGGCCAGCACCCGGCGCACGTAGCGCTGCTCCATCTCCACGAGCGGCAGCAGGTCTTCGGGGTTCATGGTGTCGAGCACGAGCTGCGAGGGCTGATGCTGGCACACCTTGTCCGGCAGGTCCCCGACGCCAAGCTCGGACAGCTCTGCCAGGGTCACAGCCCGCTCCATACAGTTCTCGAGCTCGCGCACGTTGCCCGGCCAGTCGTAGTCGAGGAGCTTGCGCATCACCGCCGCGCCCATGCCGACGACTGCTCTGTCCTGCCGGGCCGCTTGCTTCTTTAGGAAGTGCTGCGCCAACAGCAAGATGTCATTGCCGCGCGAGCGCAGCGGCGGCGTCGAAATGATCACCGTGTTGATGCGGTAGTGAAGGTCCCGCCGGAACCGCTTCTCCTCCACCGCCGAATCGAGATCCTGACTGGTCGCCGAGATCAGCCGCGCGTCGAAGGGAACCTCGGCGTCTCCTCCCACTGGACGCACCTTGCGCTCCTGCAGCGCGCGCAGGAGCTTGGCCTGAACTTCCAGCGGCATCTCGCCGATCTCATCGAGGAACAGCGTCCCGCCATTGGCCAGGACAAACAGCCCGGTCCGCGCCTGCCTAGCATCGGTGAAAGCCCCGCGCGCATGACCGAACAGCTCGCTCTCCAAGAGGGTCGTCGGCAGCGCGGCGCAGTTCATGGCGACAAAGGGCGCGCTCTTTCTCGGACTTCGACCGTGCAGTGCGCGCGCGACCAGCTCCTTGCCGGTGCCGGTTTCTCCGTGAATGAGGACCGAAGCGTCGGTTATCGCCACGCGCTCGATCAGCTCGTAGACCCGACGGATGACCGGACTGTCCCCGATCATGCCATCCAGGTGCTGGCTCGACTCCACCACCTCGCGCAGCCGGCGCACCTCGCTGCGCAGCTGCTGGCGCTCTACCGCTCGTTGCACCGCGATGCGCAGGGCATCCATGACAATGGGTTTGGTGATGAAGTCATAAGCCCCGGCGCGAATCGCTGCGATGGCGACATCCAGATTGCCGTAGCCGGTGATCATAATGACCGGAAGCTCGGGCCAGGTCGCGGACAACGTTGTGCACAGCTCGATGCCGTCCATTCCCACCAGATTGATATCCGCGATCACGACGTGGAAGGACTCGGTCTGCAGCCGGGCCAGCGCTTCGGCCCCGCTCTCCACCGTTTCGACGGCGTAGGAGAATGAATGCAGCGCGCTGGCGAGCAGATCCCGTGTGTCGCCATCATCATCGACTACCAAGACTTTTTCGCTCACGTTGGCCCGGATCGTAGTGCTGCGCCGATTCAAGAGCAAACCCTCAGTCGTCTTGGCGACCGCTTCCGCTCACTAGGACAGATCCGCACGTGGTCCGCGAAGTCCGCCGAGCTGGTGCGGATTCCCTTTCAGACCGTGCCCCGTCGATCAAGAGGACGGCACACACCGTGCATAAGGCTGAGATGTCCACGACTTCTGCAGTCTGCAGAGTCGCGGGACGGAACCGCAACCCGAACGTCTTAGACAGAAAAAGGAATCGCTTATGCTTATCTCTTCGCGCCCTCTGTTCCAGCTCGCTGCCCTTACTGGACTCCTCACTGCGTGTGGCAGCAGCGGCGGTCTACCCGGTGTCACTCCGAGCGTGGCGATCAGCTCACCGACCAACAACTCGAGCGTCAACCTGTCTCTGACCCGCAAGGTCGTGGTCAACTTCAACACCAACTACACCATCAAGGCGCCCGGTACCTGCCAGGGTGCGGACCACTGCGGCCATGTCTACGTGCTCGTCGACAACAGCAGCTGTAACAGCGCGGGCCTTCCCTACAACACCCTGGCTTCTTCCAGCCCGGTCGAGGCTGATTTCAGCAAGTGCGCAACCGCCACGGGCATGCACACCATCACGCTGGAGCTGCACCACGATGATGGCACCCCGGTCCTCAGCTTGACCAACAGTCCTGTGACTACGCAAGTGACCATCACGGCGCAGTAATCGGAGGCGCTAACGGGCTAGCCCAGCATTCGCATCAGGCGCTGGCGATCGGCGGCAATGTCATCGCCACGGACCTCGCGCAGGGCCGAGCGCACCAGGCTGCGGACCATGCCTTTGCGATAGGACAGCGACATGTCGGCGTGATCCATCGGCTTGGCGAGCGAATAGGCGGCGTCGGCAACCTCATCGATCTGGTCGTTGGTGAGTTCCTGGCCGATGAGCCGCTTCCCCGCTTCCTCCACCAAGATCGGCTGCGACGAGACAGCGCCCAAGGCCAAGCGAGCGTCCCGGACCAGACCCTCCTCATCCAGCTGCACCGCCACCGCCACCCCGAGGAGCGGGAAGTCAAACGCGCCTCGGCGACGCAGCTTCCAGTAGGCACTGCGCAGACCCGGGCGGCGGGGAATCCGTACCTGCGTCAGCAGCTCGTCGGGCCGCTTGGTCAGGTAGTGGATGCCGTCGTTGTGATACAGGTCGGACAGGCTCAGCTCGCGATCGCCACGGACCGAGCGAAGCTGGACCTTGGCATCCAGGGCCATCAGGGCCGGCGCCGCATCGGTCGACGAGACAGCCAGGCAGCGCGGGCTGGAAGTGGCCACCCAGCAGATGTCGCCGTCCTTCTTTTTGCAGTAGCCAATCGCCTGTCGCCACGGCTCGCTTTGGTTGTAGTAGTCGCAGCGCGTATCCAGGCAGAGGTTGCCGCCGAGCGTCGCGGTGCCCCGGATGTGAACGGTCGCAATCTGGGACACCGCCTGCCGCAGCGCCAGCGCTTCCTCGGCAATGATCGGCGCGTCCTCGATCGCCCGCAGCCGCACCGCCCCACCGATACGAATTTCAGCGTCGCTGACTGCCAGCTTGTGCAGCTCACTCACGTGGCGCAGGCTGATGAGCCGCCGGGGCGTCTGCTGACGGCGCTTCATGTTGGGCAAAAGATCGGTACCGCCCGCCAGGATCGCGGTGTTGTGCGGATCGACGGCCAGCAGCGCCAGCGCCTCGGACAGGGTCTGCGGTTGCAAAAGGGTAAAGTTTGGAAGCCTGAGCATGTTGTCCCCCTAGACGTTCTTGGCGCGCTTGTCTTTGGAGCGGACCGCGTCGTTTACGGCACGACCATCCCCGCCTTGCCACGGCGTCGGCACCTGCAGCGGCTCGGGATAGGGCACGGTCGGGAAGCCCTTTGGCCCCACGCGAGCGGGCTTGCCGGCCTGTAGGTTCGCGAGCCCCTTGAGGATCTTCTCGGGCGTAATCGGCACCTCATCAATGCGCACCCCGACCGCATCAAAGATGGCATTGGCCAGCGCCGGCATGATCGGCAGCAGCGGTCCTTGGCCGACCTCTTTGCCGCCAAACGGCCCGCTCGGATCGGGATCTTCAATCAGCTCGGTGTCGATGTCGGGCATCTCCAGCGAGGTCAGGCTCTTGTACTCAAGAATCGACGGCGTGCGATGCACCAGCGCACCCGACAGCTTGGGAGGCAGCCGCCGGAACGCCTGCTCCTCCATCAGCGCTTCGCCCAGGCCCATGTAGACGCTGCCTTCGACCTGGCCCCGGGTGAGCGTCGGGTTTAAGGCGCGGCCGATGTCGTGGGCAATCCAGATCTTCTCGATGTGGAGCCAGCCGGTGTCGGGATCGACCTCTACTTCGATCACAGCGGCAGTGTACGAGTAGGTAGGGGAAGGTCCAACCCCACCGCCTTTGAACAGGGCCGCCGGCTTTGGTGGCTTATACGAGCCGGTCGTGCCCAGCGTGCCATGCACGGCTTCGGCAATGATCACGGCTTCGCGGAAGGACATGCCGGTTTCGGGGGCCGCTGCCGGAAAGACCCGGCCATGCGAAAAGACCAGCTGCTCGACCGGCACCCCCAGCTTGGCGGCCACTGGACCGGCCACAAGCTCACGGGCGCGCTCGGCGGCTTGGATTGCGGCGTTGCCCATCATCAGCGTCACCCGACTGGAGTACGAGCCCAGGTCGACCGGCGAGAGGTCGGTGTCCCCGGTCACGACCTTGACATCGGCGATCTCGACACCCAGCACCTCGGCGACGCTGGCACACAGCACATCATCGGAGCCTTGCCCGACCTCGGCTGCGCCACAGAATGCCGTCACCAGCCCCGAGCGATCGAGCTTGAGCTGCACCCCCGAGTGAGCCATGTCGTTGTAGTAAATCGGCATCCCGGCGCCCGACAGATACGACGAGCACGCGATGCCCACGCCCCGCCCGTACGGCAATTTGCGGTGCTTGTCCGCCCACCCCGAGCGCCGCACCACCGATCGAATGCACTCGGCCAGACCGATGGTTCGGATCTTCAAAAAGTTGGCGGTCAGCGCGCCCGGCTTCTCGACGATGCGCAGCCGCAGCTCGGCGGGGTCCAGCCCGAGCGCCACCGCAATCTTGTCCAGCTGAACCTCCTGTCCGAAGCGCGGCTGCACCGTGCCATGGCCTCGCTTGGGTCCACACGGCGGCTTGTTGGTAAAGACGCGACAGCCCTCGAAGCGATAGCTTGGCAGGTGATAGGTCACCGTCTGCAGCGCGCCGGTATAAAACGTACTGGCGACGCCATACGAGCCATAGGCCCCCCCGTCGAGCAGCGTCTGCAGATGCAGCGCCGTCAGCGTCCCGTCCTGTTTGACACCGCAGCGCAGCCGCATCAGCACCGGGTGACGACCGCGATGGCAGTAGAAGACCTCCTCTCGCGACAGGCAGATCTTGACCGGACGGCCCGTCACCAAGGCGGCTTTGCAGATGACAATCTCGTGGTTGAAGGGGTCGGTCTTGCCGCCAAAGCCACCGCCCTGCGGCGTCGCGATGACCCGCACCCGCGATGGTGGCAGCGCCAGCACCTTGGCAATCGAGCGATGAACGTAGTGCGGCGTCTGGGTGCTCGACCAGATCGTCAGCTTGCCATCGGGATCGAGGGCCGCAACGGCGGCATGCGTCTCGAGCGGCAGGTGGGTATTGCCGGCATAGCTGAAGGTGTCGTCAAAGATGTGATCGGCTTCGGCAAAGCCTTGCTCGACGCTACCGAATGACATCGCCACCGACTTGTGGATGTTGCCGCTGTCGCCGTAGTCGTGGATGCGCGGCTCGCTTTGCGCCAGGGCTTCCTCGGGTGAAGCGATGGTGGTCAGCGGCTCGTACTTTACATTGATGAGCGCGAGCGCCTCTTCGGCCAGCAGCTCGGTCTGCGCAATGACCGCCGCCACCGGATCACCGACGAAGCGGACCTTGTCAAGACACAGCGCGTGCTCGTCCTGGCTGACCGGCAAGATGCCAAACGTCGTCGGCAGGTCCGCGCCCGTCAGCACCAAGTGAACCCCCGGCAGAGCCTGGGCGCGACTGACATCGATCGAGACAATCCGAGCATGCGGCAGCGGTGAGCGGAGCAGTCGACAGAACAGCATCCTCGGCAGGATGAGATCGTCGGCAAAGCGCGTCTCGCCGCTGACTTTGGCGCGACCATCGACGCGACGACGAGCCTTGCCAATGATGTGAAGGGGCCGCTGGCTCATTGCTTTTCCTCGCGAAGAATGCCGGCGGCAGCCTCGACCGCCTCGAAGATTTGTAGGTAGCCGGTACAGCGACAGAGGTTGCCGGACAGGGCCTCGCGGACCTCGGTCCGGGTCGGGGAAGGATTCCTGTCGAGCAGTGCCTTGGCCGTGACGAGGATTCCCGGTGTGCAGTAGCCACACTGGGCCGCGCCATGGTCGGCAAACGCGGCCTGAAGTGGATGGAGCTCGGCGCCGCGCTTCATCCCCTCGACGGTGGTGATCGGCAGCCCATCACACTCCATCGCCAACACCAGACAGGACAGCACCGGCTCCTCGCCCAGCAGCACCGCACAGGCCCCGCACTCGCCGAGCTCACAGCCGTGCTTGGTTCCGGTCAGCTGCAGGTTTTCTCGCAAGACCTCAAGCAGCGTCAGGTTGGGGGTACACAGGGTGTCGTGCCGCTCGCCGTTGACGATGAGGGAAATCGGCTGTTTCACAAGCACTCTCCTCGCAAAGGGGGTCGAAGGGTTTCCGGGAGGCTCGATTGGCATCAGAGCGGGACGTACAGCCCCAGGTTGGCAAAGCCAGCGCCGCAAAGAGCCGCACAGCCGGCGACACCGATGGCGTCATTGGCCACGAGCGGAATCCCGAACTGGTTGCCGACCGCATTGTGGGCAAACCACATCCCTCCCGATAGCTCGATGACGCTGCGTGACAGGTGCGCGCCGATGGGCCCAAGGTGCGAAAAGACGGTCATTCGCCACTTGATCGAAAGCTCGGTCGTCACCGTCGAATACGAGCCCAGCTTGGGGTCCGAGGTATAGGTCAAAAACGGCGCCGGGTTGCCAGAGCCATCGGTGGTGGTGCCAAACTCGACGCCGCGCTCGGCATAACAGGGCGCGCCGGGGAAGACCATGGGCTGCTCGCCACAGCTCGAGCGATAAAACGACGCTTGCCACTGCTGAAAGTAGCCAAGCAGACCGCGCAGCTCGATCGGACCGATGGGCAGGTGGACGGCCAGCTCGGGGCTCAGGTTCTTCACTCCCCAGGAATCGGTCCAAAATCGCAGCGCCGGTCGCAACACCAAGTGCGGCACCAGCGTCCCGGTGAAGCGAAACATCTTGTGACCCGACAGCCCCAGGGCGTGACGGACTCGCAGGCTGGGCAGGTTCTCGAACTCGCGCCGCTCCCCTGCGACAAAGACGGGTCGGTAGGGGTTGTTCTGGTAGCCCGACAGCACGAATAGCTCATAGGTCAGCGAGGCAACCAGCGTCTGCCCGAGCACCTGCGACCAGGCCGCCACGCCGTGCGCCTCGTGCAAGATGCCCATGTTGAGGTAGCCCGTCGGCCCGAGCCGCTTGCCCACCGACGAATGCGTGTAGTCGCCGCCGAAGCGCAAGACGGTGTTGTCCTGTAGCAGGCTGATCTTGGCGCGCAGCGACGCGGTGTGGGAGAAGTAGTCGCTCTCGGTGGAGTAGCCGTAGCCGCCCGAGAGAGTTGACTTGCCGACCAGCGGTGCCTCGACGCCAAAGCCAACCTCATGGCGCAGCTCGGTGAAGGGCTGATCCGACGTGGCACCGGCTGCCACCGAGGCCGAGGTGATGGCATCAAGGCCATACGCTGCGGTGACGCCAAAGCCGCTCGCGGTCTGCTGCCGCAGGTCGACGGTAGGGTTTAAGACCCGGGTGTTGCGATCTCGCCAGTAGTTGCCGCGAAACACCGCCTCGCCACTGACGTTCTGCGGCAGCTGCTCTGCCTGGGCCGTTCCAGACAGCGCCAGCAGCACCAGCAGGAAGGCGCAGCGGCCAAGCGCAGGCCCGTCTAGTTGCAGCCGCATCCACCACCGCCGGCGTCATCGCCAAAGCCGCCTTGGGTGCCCTGTCGCGAGTATTCCCAGTGCGCCCGAAACTTGACCTCGGACTTGTCGCCAAACCCCGGTGCCATACAGCGCTCGGCGAGCGACTCCCGCTGATAGGGACGCACCACCGTACAGCCGCCCAAACAGCAACCGAGCCAGCAACTCAGGACGCGCAGGCCCACCACTCTGCTCAGGTGACGGATTCCCAAGCTCCGCAACCGCGATCCGACTTTGTCCATATCGGACCGCCTTGTAACACGCTTTGCGACCTGCGCCCAGGTCCCCCTACCGAGCCGCCGCCCTCACCCACCGAAGCGCACGCGCCTGGCCCAACCACTCGATGTAGCCATCGCAGGCAGCCACATGACTCGGCGGAGAATCTGTAGATTTCTCAAATCGCAGCGTGTTACGATGAAGGCTGTTTTTAGCAAGCTATGAAACCCCTAAAGCATCTCATGATGAGCAGGGCGTCCTATCTCCTCAATCCGTCGGTTCGACGTTGGGAGGATCGCCGCCTGTCATCACGAAGAGGGGGGCGAAGGTGAAGCTTCGGTTCTGGGGCGTACGCGGCTCTTATCCGGTGCCCGGCACGACGACGCAGCGCTACGGTGGCAACACCAGCTGTGTCGAGGTCCGCTGCGCCTCTCCCACAGACCCGTCGGCACCGCGCATCATCCTCGATGCTGGAACCGGACTGCGCCGCCTCGGCAAAGACCTGATGCAGGGGCCCTTCGGAGAAGGCAAAGGCGACGCCCACCTGCTGGTCAGCCACACGCACTGGGACCATATCCAAGGCCTGCCGTTCTTCTCGCCGCTGTATCGACCCGGTAACAAGTTCCACGTCCATGCCCGCCAGCGCGACGACATGCACCTGCGGATGGTGTTCGCGCTGCAGTCGGACAATCCGTACTTTCCGGTGCCATTCGATGCGGCGGCGGCCAACGTGCATTTTCACGAGCTGACCGATGATGCTCGCTTCGAGATCGGTCCGGTCAAGGTGCGCTGCACGCGGCTCAATCATCCGTGGATCGCGATCGCGTTTCGGCTCGACTATGAGGGCGCGTCGCTTGCGTATGTGACCGATACGGCGCCGTTCCGCGACATCCTGATCGAGCACGAGTTCATCCGCCAGCCGCCCAAGCCAGGGGAGCCGCTCGCGCCCGAAGATGCCGCCAAGCTCGCCACGATGCGCGAAGGCGTGGTGCGGCTCTGTGAAGGCGCTCAGCTGGTCATTTACGACACCCAATTTACGCCCAGCGAGTACGCCCAGCGACCGCACTGGGGCCACAGCTGTGCCGAAGATGCGATCGAGATCGCCCGTGAGGCTGGCGCTGAGTCGCTGATGCTGTATCACCACGCGCCCGATCGCACCGATGCCCAGCTTGATGAGCTACTCGCCCAACACCGGCAGCAGCTCCACCACGATGGCAGTCGGCTGGAGCTTCACGCGGCGTTTGAGGGGATGGAAGTCGACCTGTCGCAGCACGGGATGCAGATCGGTCACTCGAGCAGCCGCTCGATGGGCCAGGGACATCGCGGCGGCTCCGATTCCAGCGAGGGAGAGTCGTGGAAGTAACATTTCACGGTGTACGCGGGTCGATCCCCGCCCCTGGTCCCGAGACAGTCCGTTACGGCGGCAACACCTGCTGCGTGAGCCTTCGATCCGATCAGGGCAAGCTGCTGGTGCTCGACATGGGAACGGGCATCATCAGCCTGGGACGACAGCTGCTTCAGACCGATTTTGGCAAAGGCCGAGGTCACGGCGCCATCCTGCTCTCCCACGCCCACTGGGATCACATCCAAGGCTTCCCGTTTTTTGCGCCGGTGTTCATTCCCGGCAACCGCTTCTCGGTGTTTGGTCCTGCCAAGAGCGCGTCGATGCTCGAAGGCATTCTCGAAGGCCAGGTCAACCCGCACTTCTCGCCGCTGCAGACGATGAAGAACCTGGGCGCGATGTTCGAGCTGGTGGCTGTTCCAACCGACAACGATCCGCCGCCGATCTTCTGGGAAGGCATCGCGATCTCGGGCCGGCCCAATCCCCATGGTCCGTCGACCTGTATGGCGTATCGGATCGAGGAAAATGGCCGCTCGCTGGTGTATGCGCCCGACGCTGGCTATCCCGACATGGGGCCGAGCGAAGAGGTGCTGCGGCTGTACCAAGGGGCGGATCTGCTGATTCACGACGCGACCTATACGCCCGAGGATCGCTCGGTGCGGCGCTCGCGTGGCTACTCGTCGTTTGCGGATGCCGCGTATGCAGCGGTGCGGGCCCAGGTTCGTCGCTTGGCGCTGTTCCACTTCGACCAGGACTACAGCGATGATGCGGTGGATCAGATCTATTCGCGCTGCCGCGAGCTGCTCGACTCTCTCGGCGGTCGTCACATTGAGCTGATTGCTTCGCGAGAAGGCAGCTCGGTGGTCTTGTAGCGGACGACCGTAGGGGGCCGAAACACCGCATCGTGCCGTTTGACACGGGTCAGACCCCCCCCCAAACGGGACATCATCCCGATCCGGGAGGGTCCAGACCCTCCAAAACGGGACATCGTCCCGATCCGGGAGGGTCCAGACCCTCCAAAACGGGACATCGTCCCGATCCGGGAGGGTCCAGACCCTTCAAAACGGGACATCGTCCCGATCCGGGAGGGTCCAGACCCTTCAAAACGGGACATCGTCCCGATCCGGGAGGGTCCAGACCCTTCAAAACGGGACATCGTCCTGCTCCAGGGAGAAGTGGAGGGGGAGAGGAGACGCTCTCCTCGCTTGTACTGGTCGTACTAAGGCGTCGGACTCGGGAAGTACTTGCGTAGCTCAGTCCACCGCCGCAAAAGCTCGGCCAGATCATCGCCGGGCAGTCGATAGGCCAGGTGTAGCTCGGGGGTCTTGCGCTTCGGCGACTGCGGCACCGCCACGGCGACCAGCGGCGCAACAAAGCGATCCAGGCGCAGCAGCTTGACCAGGGCTCGTTCCGAGAGCTCGCTGGCTTGGGCCTTGATCTGCGACACCGCATCCACTGCTGCCGCCCCGACCGGATAGGACGCGACCACGCCAATGTCGAAGCCGTCCCCGACGGCGATCGCCACCGCCACCGCCTGAGCCTCATCGAGAACCCGCAGCACGCCGGCATCGTGTGCTCGACGGTGCAGCTCGGGCGATAGCAGCACCGTTGCCAAGATCGGTGGCCGACCACTCTTCATCCCCGGAGCCATCCCCAGCGCCGCCATCAACGACGGCTGTCTGCGAGCGCCGTGATCGACCCCGCGAAAGATGTCGATGGTCTGACGCACTTGCAGCCGATTGCCGAGAACCACCGTCTGATCGCTCAGCTGCGCCACCGCACGCTGGTCAACCTCGGCGACGGGCATGCCGTGATAGGTGACCTCGCGACTACCCGGCTGCGAAACAATGCTCTGCCACAGCTTTTCGCGCAGCAGGCGACCACGCACCAGCAGCGTCGCCTCAATGTGCTCGGTTCCCAGCCCGCGCCAGCCCACACACACCGCATCGACATCCGCCAGCGGATCGCGGACCACCCCAGCCAGCTTGGCGCGCAGCGAGTCGGGGACAAGCTCCAGCACAGAACGACTCTGCGGCCACGCCCGCAGCGCCACGACATCCACGTCCAGCACCGCCTCTTGCCCCTGCGGGAGCAGCGACAGCAAGTCTTCATCGGACAGGTTGTGATGTTCCAGGTCCGGACGAACGGCACGAGGTCCACAGCCGACGCCGCCGCACCACAGCCCGCAGCCCAGCGCCAGCGCCCCGAGAAGCGGTCCGAGTCCGCGCAAAAACCGTCGCATCACCATGAGCTTAGCTTGTCGCACCGGCACGACGGTTTGCGCAAAATAGCGGGCATGAATCGTCAGCCTCCGCGTACCGGTCAGCAGGCCGGGCTGTTCTTTCAGCTGTTCGAGCCACCGGGTGCCGTCGGGCTTCCGCTCTTGCTGTTGCCGGGCCTCCTTGCCGATGGGCGCCAGCTTGCGCGCTTGAGTCGGCTGCTCTCGCGGCGCGTCTGCGTGGTGGACCCGCTGGGCAGTGGTCGCAGTGAGGCTCCGGATGCGCCCTCGGAGTATGCGTTTGCGGCCCAGAGTGAGCGGCTCTCGGTGCTGCTAGACGAACTGGGCCTGCCGGTGGTGGATCTCGCCGGTCTTTCAATGGGGGGAATGTGGGCGCAGCACGTACTGGTGCGACATCCCCAGCGCTTCCGTCAGGCCGCCCTGGTCGCCACGACCGCCGCCACGAATCCGCGCCTGCGCTGCATTGTGCAAGGACTGCTCGCCCAGCACCAAGCGGGGGTCCGTCAGCTCGATCTGTCTCGGACGCTACAGGTGATGTGCTTCTCGGCGGGTTTTCTCGATCCACCGAGCATCATCCCGATGATGGAAGCGCTGTGGCAAGAACAGCATCACGCGCCGGCGGCGGTATACGGGCAGCTGACCAGCCTGCTCGGCCATGATCTGCGCGCACAGCTGCCGACGCTGCATCAGGTCCGTGCGGTCATCGCGGGGGCCGAGGACTTTCTCATGCCGCCGCTGACTCAAAAACGACTCGTCGAGCTGCTGCCTCACGCGCAGCTTCAGCTATTGCCCTCGGCGGGACATGCCGTGTGGATAGAGTGTCCCGAGGTGCTGGCAACGGCGCTACGCCACGCCCTGCCCGCTTGTTCGTGACCAGGCAGCGCCAGGCTGAGTCGCAGCGGCAGCTCCAGCTCCGCGCGTCCCACCAAGTCCGTCAGATCCAGCTCGATCGCCCGCAGCGCAATCCCGCAGCCCCACGTCGCAGTCGAGCCATAGAGGCTGTCGCCCACGATCGGACAGTCCCGCCGGGCTAGCTCGACCCGCAGCTGATGAGGTCGCCCCGTCAGCGGACAGAGCCGCCACAGCGTCTGCCCCGACTCGCACAGCAGCGGCGTCGCCATCGTCACCGAGTCTTTTCCGGCGGCATGCAGGTAGGCGCGCTTTTTGCCACGCAGCAGCCGACACTGCCAGCGCTGCGCCACCCCGAGCTTGGCATCCGGCGGCAGCCGTCCCGTCGACCAAGCCAGGTAGGTCTTGTGGATCTGATGGTGTTCAAAGCCCGCACCCAGCAGCCGATGCGCCGCCGCCGACTTGGCAAACATCAGCAGGCCCGACACCTCGGCATCCAGGCGGTGCACCGGCCACAGCCGCAGTGCGAGCTGTTGTTCGAGCACTCGCCCGAGGCAGAAGCGCTCATCTTTGGCACCGATGCGGCTTGGCACCGACAGCCACCCCGCTGGCTTATCGACGACGACGACGTGACTGTTTTCGTACACCAGCGAACCGACTTTGGGTAGCTCCACGCCCGTTACCATAGCGAGGAGGGATTCCCGAAACTACAAAAACGGTCTACGCTGCCACGAGGAGGTATCGCAGCTTGAGCAGCCCGGCCCGCCCCCGGCCTCTCGTCGAAATTCTCAAGGAGTCCGAGCTTGTGCCGCCGACCGTGCTGGCTCGCGCCCAGCGCTACAGCGAGACGAGCGGGCGTCCTCTGTGGTTTGTGCTCCTGCGCGAAGGGCTGCTGACCGACGACAAGCTATTCCGAGTGCTGGAGTCGCAGCTCAAGCTCCCGGTGCTAAGTGATGATCAGCTCGACGGTGTGGTGGTCGCGCCCGAGCTGAAGCAAGCGATCACGGCTGTGCTCGCCGGGCACTTGGGAATCTTGCCGCTGGAGCGCTCGACGGATGGCCGACGGGCTGCACTGGCGATGGTCGATCCGTCGCAGGACTTGTCGACGCTGCTGCCCAAGCTCGCCTCGCACGGAGTCGTCGAGGTCCGCCGCTTCCTGATCCGCTTTGGGACGCTGCGACTCGGGATGGACATGTTCTACAACCAAGCCTGGGAGCCCGGGGAGAGCGCGCCCATCGTCGAGGCCAGCCAGCCACCGCCTTCGTCTAAGCCCGAGGTTTCCTCGAAGCCAGAGGTTTCCTCGAAGCCAGAGGTTTTCTCGAAGCCCGAGGTTTCTTCTTCTCGGCAAGACGTGGTTCCGATCTCCAAGCCAGAGGTTTCTTCTTCTCGGCAAGACGTGGTTCCGATCTCCAAGCCAGAGGTTTCTTCCTCTCGGCAAGACGTGGTTCCGATCTCCAAGCCAGAGGTCCAGAATCCGCCCAAGCCGATACCGCCAGCCTCGGCAATGTCGATTCCGCCGCGTGTCCAGCCACCGCCGATCCCGCCAGGCCCTCCGCCGCCACCATCGGGACACAGTCACCGAGGCGACTCCACACGCAGCAGCGACGGCATTCCCACCGCAGTAGCCAGTCTTGATCGATCCGGGTCGGCCAAGTCGGCGCCGAGTGGACGAAGCATGCCACCGCGAGCGACTCCTCAGCGCGTCGAGCCACCGCCGATTCCCAAGCAGGCGATCCCGACCCCGGTGGGGACGGTGCGCAGTGGTCCGATTCGCCGCCGCCCCATCAGCGATAAGGTGGGCATTCCGTCATCCGCCGATCTAATCATCGAGGAGCGTCCGTCGAACCTGAACCTAAGTCTTGATGCGCTGCGGGTACCGGCGCGCTCGCTCGGGATCGATCCGTTTGTGGACAGCGTGGCCAGCCCACTGACGGATGTGCTGTTTCGCTGTGCGACCTCGCTGGCCGAGCTGCTGTCGCTGCCCTACGAGAGCGACTGGCCGCAGCTGGTGGTCCAGCACTGTACGAGCCTGTGTGACCGACTGGGAATCTTGCCTCGGGCGCAGCGCGAGCTGCTGCTGGTCGCTCGGCTGCATGCCATCCTGACGCTCCAGCTCGTCGACAAAGGCCCGCTACCACCGCCCCGCAAAGACCGGCTGGGGTTTGTCTGCGATGCGCCGCTCGACGGTGTGCTGGCGTCGCTGCAGAGTGACTTTCTCGACTTTCTGCGCTTGCCGCAAGACGACGACCCACCGCTGGGAGTGCGGCTTGTCTCGACGGTGCTGGAGGCTCTGCGGCTGGCCTATCTGGGTCACACGGATGCGGCGCTGGCGAGCCAGCTACGTGACAGCCTCGGTGAAAACGACGTGGTGCGGACACTGCTGGAGCTGTATGCCGACCAGCCGCCGGTCTTCACCGAGCGCAGCACCCCGCCGGCTCACCGTCCCGCCAAGCTACCGCCACCGACATCGCCGCAGCTCGTCATGCCGCAGCCTACCCTGCGCATCGGCTGGCCGAAGCCGGCGACGATGCCCGACGTGCCCTGGAGCTGCGAGCGCGTTTCCACGCTTCCCGAGGAAGGGCTGCTGCCGTATCCTGCGCCCGCCAAACCCGGGCCGCCGCTGCCCAGTGGCTAACCCGAGTGACCCCCCGAGCAAAGCCGTGAAGTGATGCGCACGCTGCGAACCGCCCTCGTCCACGTTGTCCTGATCCTGATCACTGCCGCGACGCTGTATCCGGTGCTGTGGGTGCTCAAGATGGCGCTGTCACCGTCGCAGAGCTTCTCACTGTCGGTCAATCCGTGGCCCACGCAGCTGTCGCTCGCCAACTTCGCCGATGTGCTGCTTCGTCAAGACGCAGACGGTCGCTATCTGTTTTTCCGTCAGCTCGTCAACTCGCTGCTCGTCTCGGCAGCGGTGACGGTCGTCGGGGTGTCGCTGTCGTGCTCGGCGGCCTATGCCCTGTCGCGCTTTCGCTTCCCCGGTCGCGACGGCTCGCTACGGCTGTTCCTGTTTGCGCAGATGTTTCCCGGCGTCGTGACGACCATTCCGCTCTACGTCGTCCTCGAGAAGCTCCACCTGCTCAACCACCTGGGCGGCCTGGTGTTGTGCTACGCGACGACGGCGATTCCATTCTGCGTGTTCATGCTCAAAGGCTACTTCGATGGCCTGCCGCAAGAGCTGGAGGAGGCGGTGCTTCTCGACGGAGGAAGCCGCTTCGATGCCTTCTACCGCGTGGTACTGCCGCTCGCCCGACCCGCGATCGCCGTCACCGCCCTGTTCTGCTTTCTCACCGCCTGGAACGAGTTCATCCTCGCCGCCACTTTCATGAGCCGCCCACAGAACTACACCCTGCCGGTCATGCTCAACCACTACGTCGGAGACTACGCCACCGAGTGGGGCCACTTTGCCGCTGGTGCCGTTCTCGTCTCGGTGCCGGTCATGGCGCTGTTCTTCGCGCTGCAGCAGCACCTGATCGGCGGCCTGACCCAAGGCGGCGTAAAAGGCTAAAAATTCCCTTGACGGTAACGTCCCAAAACCGCTAGGTTTCCACTCGCTTTTCGCTCGGATAGCTCAGCAGGTAGAGCAGCGGACTGAAAATCCGCGTGTCGCTGGTTCGATTCCGGCTCCGAGCACTGCGCAGTAAGCCCTCACTTGGCGACGAGTGGGGGCTTTTTTGGTTCTGGCATGGGGGATGCGGTGGCGGGAGTGAGGATCGGACGCTTGGGCTGTAGGCGGGTTTGGCGAGGCACTCAAAACCACTCTGGCTTCATTCGTGCGTAGGAGTCCTCGCCTTGCTGACACAGCGCCAGCAGCTGCGGCACTCTGGGCAGCTCGGTCGCCAGCCAGTACTGCGCCGCACAGAGCTTGCCTTCGTAAAAATCGCGCTCGGTTGTCTGCATGTCGGTCGTCAGGGTTCCTGCCGCCAGCTTTTCCGCCGCCACCGCCGCTTGCAGGAGCCACTGCCAGCTCACCACCACAATCGACAGCAGCTGCAGGTAATCGGCGCTGTGCAGCAGCATGCCTTCGACATCTCCTTGCAGGCCCTTGCTCGCCAGCTGCATCGTCAGCGGCAGGACGCTCGCCATCGTCTCGGCCAGTCGCTCGCAAAGTGTCGGGAAAATCGCCGCCCGCTGCGCCCGCGCCACCGTCGCCAAGATCTCTTCCTGCAGGATCACGAGCGCCGCCCCGCCTTCTGCCACCACCTTGCGACCCAGCAGATCGATGCCGTGAATACCGGTCGTTCCTTCGTGCAGCGAGTTGAGCTTCTGATCGCGCAGCCACGCCTCGGGGAGAAACTCACTGCTGTAGCCGTAGCCGCCGTGGACCTGCAGCGCCAGCGCGTTCGACTCGAAGCCGTACTCGGCGGGAAAGCTCTTGGCAATCGGCGTCAGTAGATCGAGCAGGAGCCCGGCGCGATGTCGCTCCGCCGCAGTACCGGCATGCCCAAAGAGGTCCGCTTGCTTGGCCGCCGTCGCCAGCAGCGCCAGTCCACCTTCAACAATCGCCTTCTGTCGCAGCAGCATCCGCCGTACATCGGCGTGCTCGACAATCGGCACCTGTGGACGGCTCGCATCGGCCTTGCTCGACAGCGGCCTTCCTTGCGGACGCTCGCGCGCATACTGCACCGCTTGGTGATACGCCACCGAGGCCGTCGCCACGCCGTTGGTTCCGACCATCAGCCGCGCCTCGTTCATCATCTGGAACATGCACGAGAGTCCGCGCCCCGGCTCTCCGCACAGCCAGCCGTTACAGTCGCCCTGCTCCCCGAACTGCAGCGCCAGACTCGGTGCGCCTCGCCAGCCAATCTTGTGGATCATCCCGGTGACCGCGACATCGTTATCGACCCAGCCGTCCCCGTGCCGCCGTCGCCTCGGCACCGCGAACAGAGAGATTCCCTTCAGCCCCGCCGGCGCTCCGTCAATCCTTGCCAAGGTCATGTGAACGATGTTGTCGGTCAGGTCGTGATCCCCGCCCGAGATAAAGATCTTGGCGCCCTGGATCAGGTAGTGTCCGTCGGCAGTCGGCGTCGCGCGGGTCTTGACATCGGCCAGGCTGCTGCCGGCGTGCGGCTCGGTGAGCGCCATCGTTCCGGTCCACTCGCCTCGGTACATGCGGGTCATGAACTCTTGGCGAAGCTCGTCGCTGCCGAACGCTTCAATTAGGTGCGCCGCCCCCGCCGTCAGCCCCAAGATGCCCGCGACGTTGAGGTTCCCGGCCATCAGATATGCACTCGCCAGCGTCGTCAAGAGCAGTGGCAGCTGCTGTCCGCCCACCGCAAACGGTCGACTCGCGGCAATCAGATCGAGCGAGCACAGCTGCGGATAGATCTTCCGCCACGCCGGATGCAGGACGATGCGACCGTTCTCGAGCTGCGGCGGCTCGGCGTCCATCGGCTTGTAGGTGGGAAACAGCACCTCGCGGGCAAAGCGGCGACTGTTCTGTAGCACCAGATCGAATGTCTCCCGCCCGTGCTCCGCGAACGTCGGCAGCGTACACAGCGACGGCGCGTCGAGCACCTCGTAGAGCAGAAAGTCAATGTTGCGATCGCAGACAAGCGGGTTGGCCATGGTGTCCGGCATGATACAGCCACTCATGGCTGCCTCTTGTCCGGGATGCTGCGGTTGTGGCACACAAGGCGCTGCATGGACCAAGTGCCGCTGTGTGTGCCCGTTGCGATCATGACTCTTTCCGGAGAGCTGCGCTGCTTCCGCCTTGCCACCGCTGTCAGTGAGTCCGGACTGCGCCTGCGCACGCCGCTGACCGAGGAGTTTCTGCGCCGCCCGCTGCGAATTCGCCTGACCTTGCCGCCGCCCACCGCCGAGCTGGCGCGCCTGTTTGCCGAGGAGTGGGATGGCAACCTGCGGCTGCTGGCACGCGGCGCCGAGGAAGTCGTACATCCCGATACGGTTCGGGAAGCGCGGCTGTGGCGACTGCTCGTCTTTCAAAAGCCCGACCCTGAGCTGCTCGAAAAGCTCACCCGCTACATCACCCTGCGTAGCGACGACGCCTGACCGCTGGCTCCACCGCCCACGCTGGGGAGAGTGCTACCCGAGCAGCTCAACCACTCGCTGCGCCGCTGCTTCCGCCGAGAGCTTGGTGGTGTCAAGGTGTAGCTCGGGACTTTCCGGCGGCTCGTAGGGAGAGTCGATTCCGGTAAAGTTCTTGATCTGGTTGGCGCGCGCTTTTTTGTACAGACCCTTGGGATCGCGGCGCTCAGCCTCGGCAAGTGGCGTATCGACATAGATCTCCAGGAACTCTCCTTTGGCAAACAGACCTCGCGCCAGAGTCCGCTCGGAACGGAACGGAGAGATAAACGACACCAGCACAATCAGTCCGGCATCGACCATCAGCCGGGCGACCTCGGCCACGCGCCGGATGTTTTCCACCCGATCGGCATCGGTGAATCCCAGGTCTTTGTTCAGGCCATGGCGAACGTTGTCTCCGTCGAGAATATAGGTATGTTGACCCAGCGCGAAGAGCCGCTTTTCGACCAGATTGGCAATCGTCGACTTGCCCGACCCCGACAGTCCGGTAAACCACAGACAGCGCGGCTGCTGGCCCTTCTGGGCCGCCCGTGACTCGCGATTCACATCCAGCGCTTGCCAGTGAATGTTGTCGGCGCGCCGCAGGGCAAAGTGAATCAGCCCGGCTCCGACGGTGTTGTTGCTCAGTCGATCGATCAGGATGAAGCCGCCGGTGTCACGATTCTCTTGATAGGAATCGAATGTCAGGGGCCGATCGCTGCCGATGTTACAGACTGCGATCTCATTGAGTCCTACCGTGCGGGCCGCCACATGCTCCAGCGTGTTGACATTCACTTTGTAGCGCAGCGAAGTCACCGTCGCTGTCGCCACTTGTGTACCAAGCTTCAAGAGATACGGACGACCGGGCAAAAGTGGCTCTTCGTGCATCCAGATCAGGGTCGCTTGCAGCTGATCAGCAGTGCAGGGAGGCGAGGCCGCTGCCACCAACATGTCACCTCGGCTGACATCGACTTCCTGCGCCAGCTGTAGGGTCACAGACTGCCCCGCACAAGCAGAGGAAGGCTCTCTGTCATAGGTCACAATCGCCTTCACTTGCGCGGTGACTCCCGACGGCATCACTCGCACTTGGGAGCCGCGCTCGATGGTTCCGCTGGCAATCAGTCCGGAAAAACCCCGGAAGTCCTGATGGGGCCGATTCACCCACTGCACCGGCATCCGGAACGGCAGCTGAGACAGCTCTTGCTGTACCTCGACCGCTTCCAGATATTCCATCAAGGAAGGTCCCTGGTAGTACGGAGTGCGGTCACTCTTTGCGGTGACGTTGTCCCCTTTCAGTGCCGAGATCGGAATCGCCACCACGTCGGTAAGACCAATCCGCTGCGCGAACTCGCGGTAGTCCCGCACGATCTCGGCAAAGATCTCGGGATGAAAATCCACCGCATCCATCTTGTTGACTGCCAGCACCACTCTGCGGATTCCTAACAGAGACACCAGATAGCTGTGGCGGCGGGTCTGGGTCAGGACTCCTTTGCGCGCATCGATGAGCAGAATCGCCAGCTCAGAGTTCGATGCCGCCGTGACCATGTTGCGGGTGTACTGCTCATGGCCGGGCGTATCAGCGACGATAAACTTGCGACGCTCGGTGGAAAAGAAGCGGTACGCGACATCAATCGTGATGCCTTGCTCGCGCTCTGCTGCCAGGCCATCTACCAGCAGAGACAGATCCAGCTCGCCGGTCTGGGGATTCCGTTTCTTCGACTCTGCTTCGATCGCAAGCAGGTGATCCGCAAACACCAGCTTCGATTCGTACAGGAGTCGTCCGATCAGCGTGCTCTTGCCATCATCGACGCTGCCGCAGGTCATAAAGCGGAGCAGACTCTTTTGCTCCTGCGCTTTGAGGTACTCCTCAATGTCCGCTGCGATCAGGGAAGACTTGTGCGACATTAGAAGTATCCTTCCTGCTTCTTTTTCTCCATCGAAGCGGCTTGATCGTGATCGATGGCGCGGCCTTGCCGCTCCGATGTGGTGGTCAGGAGCATCTCTTGAATGATGGCCGGCAGCGTATCGGCATCACTCTCAATCGCACCGGTCAACGGATAACAGCCGAGGGTCCGGAAGCGGACGCGCTTCTGCATCGGAACTTCGCCAGGACGCAGCGGCAGCCTCTCATCATCGACCATCAGCAGCATGCCATTCCGTTCGACCACCGGACGCTCTTTCGCAAAGTACAGCGGCACGATCGGAATCTGTTCCAGATAGATGTACTGCCAGACATCCAGCTCGGTCCAGTTCGACAAAGGAAAGACACGGATGCTCTCTCCCTTGCGCTTGCGGGTGTTGTAAAGCCGCCACAACTCCGGTCGCTGATTCTTGGGGTCCCAGCGATGATCGGCAGTACGAAAAGAGAAGATCCGCTCCTTCGCGCGTGACTTTTCTTCATCGCGGCGGGCTCCCCCAATCGCGGCATCAAAGCCATGCAGATCCAGCGCCCGCTTGAGCGCCTGCGTCTTCATCACATCGGTATGCACCGACGAGCCATGTGTGATCGGACTCACCCCCGCATCAAGTCCTTCCTGATGAATGTAGACAATCAGGTTCAGCCCGTCCTGCTGCACCATCTGATCGCGAAAAGAAATCATCTCGCGGAACTTCCAGGTCGTATCGACATGCAGCAGCGGAAACGGAGGCCGGCTGGGATAGAACGCCTTCCTGGCAAGGTGCAGCATCACCGAGCTGTCCTTGCCAATCGAGTACATCATCACCGGGTTTTCGCACTCTGCGACGACCTCGCGCAGGATGTGAATGCTCTCTGCTTCGAGTCGAGAAAGATGGGTCAGTGCCATGGATTCCCTTCCAAGGAAGAGTCGCGTTTTATAACGCCCGTTTGGAAAAGTCAGCCAGTTCAGCACCTGTCCCCTTAAGATGCGGCCTCCCAGAGGTCTTCATGCTTGCCTGGCTACCCGCCCTTCCCGGAGATCCCAGTCTGATCGTCTTAGCGCTGGTTGCGGCCATGGTAAACGGAGCCATCGGCCACGGCTTCTCGACGCTGGTGGTCCCGGTCGCACTGCTTCTGTAGCCAAGCAAGACGCTCACACCGGGGCTCGCTACCGCCATCGCGTTCGCATTCCTTTCCATCTACACCCCGGCCAGCGTGGGCCTGTCATTGCAGATTCTGCCCTGCATCCTGCCCTGTATCCTGCCCTGTATCCTGCCCTGTATCCTGCCCTGTATCCTGGTTGGGCTACCGGTCGGTCGTGCGGGGGACCGGCCCAATGTGTGATATGATGAGCGCGGATTCTTCTGCTGGGAGCTGCCATGTCTCTGTCCGTGTCTATGTCTTCGACCCTCTCTGCGGCCCACTCCACGATTGACAGTCGGTATCGATTTGTACGGCCTCTGGGGCAAGGCGGCATGGGCGAGGTGTCGTGCGTGTTCGATCGCCTGACCTCGACGCCGGTCGCGCTCAAGCGGGTACGACTGGATGCTACCGATGTTCACAGCGGCGGAGTGCTAGCCCCACGCACCAGCATCGAGCGCTGGAGTACGCAGCACTTTCCTTCCAACCAACCAGAGCAGAGCGACACCGTGTTGGGACCACGGATCAGTGTTGGGAGTACGGAGGCAACCAACCGACTCCGCATGGCACTCGCGCAAGAGTTTCATACGCTGGCCTCCCTGCGTCATCCCCACATCATCTCGGTACTCGACTACGGCTTTGATAGGGAGCTGCGACCGTACTTTACGATGGAGTTCATCAGCGACGCCCGATCGCTGCTTGAGGCCACACGCGGACTTGCGGTGCCGCAGAAAGTCGAGCTGCTCTGCCAGCTGCTCAGCGCGATCAGCTATCTTCACCGTCGAGGAGTTCTGCACCGCGATCTCAAACCCTCCAACATCACGACCGTCGAGAAGCGCTGAGAGACTTCCCGTCCCCGAGTGAGAAGGTGCGGGAAGTCAGAGAAGCTCTCCCGCCTTCCCAAACAAAACGACTAGATCTTGTGTTCAAACTTACGTTGGTTTGAACTTGGGCCGCTCCGTCGCTCTCGTCGGTGAATGCGTGGCCGGGCGGTGCGCTTAGTCGCTCTAAGCCTACGCTTAGGTTCACTAAGCCGTGGCTTAGTTCGCGTCGGTGAATGCGTGGCCGCGCGAAGTTCTAAGCCTGCGCTTAGGAGGTCTAAGCCTGGGCTTAGGGCAACTCAGCCTACGCTTAGTTGCCGTCGGTGGGACTTAGGCCGCAACTCAATCGTCTAGGTCGAGGAGCGAAAAGCGCGTGAGATCTGGATCGGGCACAGCTGGGATGTGAGCAGTTGGAGGAGGCGCAGCCGGCAAGGCCAGAGGTCTGTCCTGTCCTCTGCGCGGGGGAGCCGGCAGTGGTGCGCGGGGAGCCGATGGGAGCGAAGCGGGTGCCAGCGAAGGAGTCCCGCGCTGGGTGGTCGAGTGGATCGCATCCGAAAGCAGATGACCCAGAATCATCACTGGGCTGGAGAGGTCTTCGGTCAGACGCTCCTGAAGGTTGGCGCGGGGCTGGGCCATGAGCAGTGCGCCGATGAGACTGCGATGCCACCCAACAAGCCGCAGGTCATCGCGCTCCCACCTGGAGACAGTCATTGGATGCACCCCGATGAGGCGGGCCAAGGCGGACTGCGTAATCCCGAGCTGGCGCCGCACTTGGAGGACGGCAGCGGCCTCTCGACTGAGCGACTGGGGCATTGGCACTCCTACTGGATTGGGATGTCTGCCTTCGCCAATTCCTCTGCAAATAGATCTGCAATTCTTGGGTTCTCCTGCGCGACGGGCACCTGGGGCTGCGCCGCTAAGTGCCGCTTCATTTCCTCTGCAAAAAGCCGAGCTTGTTTCTCTGCGCGAACAATCGAGAGTAGATCGTTGCAGACCCGCTCGACCCGCAGCCGTGTGACGCTGTTGTCCTCCCCAAGCTCCCAGATGTGTTTGGACTCCATTGCGGTGCGCCGGAGGAGCCCAGAATAGGGGACTGTTGTGGAGAGGAATCGCGCCGAGCCGCGAGCCTTGATCGCGGCTCGGAACTCCTCAGAAGGAAGCCAAGTCTTGCGCCAAGTGTCTTCGGCATTGCCCAGGAACACAGTCCCCTTGAGGCCCGCCGGATACGTCCCTTCATGCAATGATCGAAAGGAGCGCTGATCCCTGACCGGAACCACCCAATAGTCGAGGTCGAAAGAAGGAGTCTGTCCAGGGCCGAGATCCACCACAATCAAGTCGGGAATCCGAGGGAGCGAGAGGTTCGGAAGATACTCGAGAAGATCCGTGCGGGCGTCAGGAACGCGGTCCTCGTACTCCTCTTCTATAAGAATCTCAGGAGGACAGTAGGAGACTCGGAGTCCTTGGATATCCGGGTGCTTCCAGTGGGTGTCAACCTGAAGAACCATGTCGCCGACCAGCCTTCGTACCAAGTCACCGCTGCGATCTACGGAGATGGCGAGGGTGCGATTCCGCATGTTGGCTGCATGCACCGCAAACTGACAGGCCAGCGTCGTGCAGCCCGTCCCCCCTGGCACGCTCCCAAAGCCAATGGTCACAGGTCGCTGGGATTCAGGAATGGAGTTTGTTGTTTCGGGCTGGATCTTGATCACTTTTACTGCGGGCATGGTGTGTTCCTTTCGATTGAGTCATTGCTGAAGCTCGGGTTGGGCAAGGCGGTAGAAGTAGAGGGCAGGCAGGAAGCACTGGGGAAGGAGTCTGCGCTCATGTGCCCAGCGGCGAAGTCCCCTCGCGGACAGTCCGAACCACGCTTCCGAGAGTATCCAGGCGTGACAAGCTCGGCGCTCAGCGACCTCATCGACTGCCTGCATTAACCAGCCTGCGCTCAAAGTGGAGTCCTCAAGTGCAACAGGGTTTGCTGAGAATCCGAGCGATGCCAACGCCGGCAGCCATCCTGGTGGCACGTTGAGATTGCCAACCTCAATGTAGTAGAGGTTGTTCGATGAGGCGGCATTGTCAGCGATGGGCCGGAGGATCTGCGCGAGTTCCGGTCGGGCCTTCCGGAGGCGTTGCCGCTCTGCAAAGAACCAGTCGCCGGTCGGGACAAGCGGCGACCGGTAGGGGCTGACTTGGATGGAGCGCCCGCGCTCACGAGCAAGCAGGAGTCCGTGCAGATCACAACAGACACTCTGTTTGGGGGCTATCTCATTGAGACACGTCCGGTATCCACAGAGCCGCTTGCTGGTGAGGTGGGGCGCCGGATGTACCTCAGAGCACTCTTCGCAAAACCAGCGTTGCGGATAACGAGTAACCAGCTTGGTCACTTCACCGTCTCCGTATGGACTGTGCGGCCCGACAGGAGGCTGGTCCGCTCAACGCCGGTTCTGCTCACGGTCCAGGGCTGCTCGATGAGCTTCACTACGGCCCCCGGCATGACCTTCAGCTCGGCAACCTTGTTGTTCATCATGGTGAGCAGAGTCTCTGTAGGCAGAGGCCTCTTGGGATCGACCCGCTTCGCAATATCGACGCTCATGAAGCCGTCCGTCCGCTTCCTTCCCCACCGACCACGGATCTCTACGCTGTAGCGCAAGACGACCTCCTCATCGGAGGAGGGAATCAGCTCGGTGGGCTTACTCGGCTTGTCCCCAACGTGGACGAACAGAATCTTCTTGTCTGAAGCAGCCGGAGGCGGAGCGGGTTTTTCTTCTGGCGGTGGCTCAACGGCTGAAACCGCCGGAATGCCCAGTTGGTCGCGTAGCTCCTGCGATTTCTGACGATCATCCGCCAGCGACTCTTCTCTGGTGATGATCGCCTTTCGGATACGTTGGTGTGCCGGAAGGTTTGCTGGTGGCGGGCTGGTGGTATTGCCCCGTATCACCATCCCGGCCTGTGACTCCGCCAGCGCCGAATACCCCCCGTCCCCCCTCCGAATCCCAAGCAGGCCGTCTTTCCGTATCTCCCAGACAAGCCCACTCACCCTTTTAAGTCCCCCGTCCGGCGTTGGCTCGTACCAGTTTACGCGGTCGCCAATTTTCGTGCGCTGGGG